>CAWFGR010000004.1:0-309511 GCA_963815405.1 uncultured Actinomycetes bacterium | reverse complement strand
GCTGGGGCGCCGTCCATGGCCCTCGACTGGTCCGAACACGACACCTCGCCGACGCGAGACGACCTGCGCTCGTGGGTGGGGTCGCGGTCGGCCGCCGTTCAAGCGACCGTGACGGATCGAGTTCGCGGTCGTTGAACGAGATCCGATGGGCAAGCCCTCACTCCTCGGAGCGGCGCGGAGAGTGCTGGAGACGTAGCACCGGCGCGGTGGCGCGGCGAGCCTCAGCGTGAGTCGGAGCCTGCCGGGGTTGGCGTCGACCGTGCCGGCGATGTCCGTCAACCGATCCGCGCGACCTCGTACGCTCCCGCTCCGAGGAAGTCGATCGTGGTGCGCACGACCAATTGAAGCTCGCTGTGGCGTCCTGGCCCGCTAAGGGAGTCGTGTGCGTGGTGCTTCACCGAGCGTGAGCGACCATCGCGGCGGATCCAGGTGGGCGTCATCCCACGCGATCGAGTCCTCGGTAGGGGTCGTACTCGTTGTGTTCGCTCATGATGTGCAGGATCGGGATCCCCGAGTTCCTGCGGTGCGGTTGTCGGCGTTGGAGAGATCGCCGGCCATCGCGTACCACCGAGCGCACGTGTGGGTCGACGCAACAGTCGAGGAACCCGAGCGCGAACGCGATCACCTCACCGTCGGAATGACCCGTCATCGCGGAACCGGGTCGGATCCACCGACCCCGCAACCGGTGAGTCCGATGACAGCGTGAGCATCTGCGTGATCACGAAGGACGTGTCCGCGAACGTTCTCGACGTAGTCGACATGGCTGGAGCCGCCCGGGCTACCGCTCAGGATCGGGTACACCTGGGGCTGGGACCACCGACGTAGCCCGCAGCCGCCCAGCGCTCGAGCAGGGGTTCATAGGCAGAGTGCCGGTGTCCCACCGTGTAGCCGTGCGCGGAAAGACCACCATCGGGTAGGGCTGTCCCTGATTGGCCCCTGCTGGCTCGTTGACGGCACCCTGCCCCGCGGGACCCACTGCCGGGTACCAGTCATGGTGGGCAGCGTGCGGTCGGGCGCTCCCCCGAACGAACCGTCGGGCGACCTCGGTCCGCGGACGCAAGTCGACGAAGGTCATTCTCTGCTTAACTCGACGGCGTGCCAGCTCCCGGCGCCATCCCCGGCGGCGGTGGTTGTTGTCGGGGCCGCGGTGGCGGTGGTCGGCGGGAGCTGCGGTGGCCGTCGTCGCAGGATCGGTGGAGCAACCTGGTCGTCGCCACACACGGCCACGGACGTCCGAGCTTGCCGAGAGCGCGTCGTCGCCCACGCCACCACGGGCTGCCGCCACGGCGAGGGCGAGCGCTCAGGCCACTACCGCTCACACCGGCCACGAGCCGCACGGCGGCGTCGCGCCGGTGTGGCCTCCGGGGGCAACCTCCGACGGCGGGGGGGATCCACGCACGACGGCCGGAACTCGGTCAGCTCGGCGTGTCGTCAGCAACGGGACGATCGGGCGTAGCAACACCTCGATCTCGTGTGCGCATTCGACGAGCACGGCGTGTCGGAGCCGGCCGGTCGCTCGACGTCCTCCCACGCCGCGGAGCGTGACCCATCGAGCTGCAACACGGCGAGGCGTGCGCTTGCTCGTCGAGACCTTCCGCGTCGTGTGCCAGCCGGTCTCCGGCCGCCGCTGTCCGGGGGTGGACGTGCCGGACGTACTCGACGCGCTCTGCTGCCATCGCCCGAACACGGGACACCTCGCTGTCCACGAGGGTCGTCGGGGCCCCTAACTCATGGCTGCTCGGTGTCCGTCGGTGCCGAGGCGCAGTGCCGCATTCGCTGTCACGTGTACGCCAGCTCATGGAGCTGTTGGTCGGGGCCCGCGTCCCACGCCTGCTCACGCGGATTCCGGGGACGCTGCGGTGGGCGGATTGCACCGGCAATCACCCACCGTGCCCGTGTTGCCTGTAGCACAAGGTCACGACGCACCACGAGCCAGCCTAGGCAGGCGCCGTCTGTTCGCCGTCGATCACGTCGCCGAGGGCGACCGACAGCCGTGCCGCGCACGTGCCGGCTAAGAGTGACGTGCGAAATGCTCCGCGCACACGGCGAGCCTGGCGCAGTCGCGCGCTGTGCGGGCGGCGGTGATCGATGCGAACCGCCCCGCCGTCGTCGTCGCAGCGCTCGCGGGTGACGCAGGCCTCGCTCACCCGGTCCACGAGGCGGGTGGACCGCTCCGGCTGAACACGACCCGGTCGGCCAGGCTGCATGCGGAGCGGCTGCCGTCCGCCTCGACCATATGGGGATCCACATTGGGAGCGGTGCGAGCACGCGTGGTCGAGCTCCGCCGCCTAGCTCGCGGGCCTCACGAGCACATGCGCCCGCACGGAAGCGTTGCACCGCTTCGAGATGCCTTGATCTTCGTTATGGTGTCTGCACCCGACGACCTCCGCATTGGTGCCCGCTGCGTCGGCAGGCCGGTCAAGCTCGCTCCCCGTAGGATACGGGCTGCGGTGCACGTCGTAGCCTGCACGCGGCGCAGGCTCGGCCGCGAGAATGCGCGTAAGCACGACGTGTGTACCTCGCCGAGACCGCCGTCGCCGCTAGCCGCCTCCGGGCCTGGACGTGTGCGTGAAATTTGGGCGCAAGCGTGGTCGGCACGCTGCTGGTGGTGGAGCGCTTCCCCATCGACCGGTCCTCTCCCCCGGGGATGGCGCCCGGGAACGGTGCGCGGGGAGGCGTCTCATCGGGAGGAGGGTGGGCCGAGCATCACGCTGCCGCCTGCGAGTGATGCACACGAAGGGCGTCGTGCTGCACTGAGCTCGCGCACGGCGGGGGCTCGACTTGGGCCTCCCTCACCACGGTCGGACCTTCGCATCCTGCTCGACGCGACCCGTGAGTTCCGCGGCGCCGACGCGGCCGCTCACGCCTCGCGGCGTTGTACCGGGCGCACCAGGTGCACGTGGGGCGGCCACCGCGTCGTGGACCTGATGGGCCACCTCCGGTACGGATGGGACGAAGTGGGCTGCGCCTCCGACGCGGCCATCCTCGTGCAGCGCCGACGGGGAACCGGTCGAGGTCGTGGCCCGCTTCGACGGCTTCGCCCTGCTGCTCATCGTGCGGCTGACCGATCACACTGGTGCAAGGATCGAGCTCAGCACCGACAGCATCTGGGAGGTACGCGATGCTCGGATCCCGCCACGCGTACGGCGCGTCGCACCCTCGCGGCCGTTGTGCGCTTTACGAGGTAATTCGGAACGTCACGCGGTCGACGACGTGATGGCAGCGATGACACCCGACTGCGTGTTCGACAGCATCTCGCCGCCCTTCGGTGATCGTCACGTGTGCGCGGCGGGCGCGGTGCGAGCCGCGTGGGATCAGTTCGTGTTTGTCCGGATCCGACGCTAAGAACTGATCCCACGCGGCTCGCACCGCGCCGGCACCGACGTGACGATCACCGAAGGGCGGCGAGGTGCTCTCGAACACGCAGTCGGGTGTCATCGCTGCCATCACGTCGTCGACCGTGTGACGGTTGAACGCCTCGTTGAAGCGCGGACGGCCGGCGAGGGTGCGACGCGCCGTCGTGTCGGCCGGGATCAGACATCGCGTACCTCCCAGATGCTGGTAGCTGTCGGTGCTGAGCTCGATCCTTGCACCAGTGTGATCGGTCAGCCGCACGATCGACCCACGGCGGGCGAAGCCGTCGAAGCGGGCCACGACCTCGACCGGTTCCCCGTCGGCGCTGCACGAGATCGGCTGCCCAGCGCGCCGTGTCGGAGGCGCAGCCGTTCGTCCCATCCGTACCGGAGGTGACCATCAGGTCCGCGACGCGGTGGCCGCCCCACGTGCACCTGGTGCGCCCGGTACGACGCCCGCAAGGTCGGCGGCCGCGTCGGCGCCGCGGAACTCCACGGTCGCGTCGAGCAGGATGCGCGCGAAGGTCCGACCGTGGTGAGGGAGGCCCGAGTCGAGCCCGAGCGCCCAGTGCACGAGCTCGTGCAGCACGACGCCCTTCGTGCGGTACCGGCGCGGCAGCGTGATGCTCGGCCCACCCTCCTCCCATAAAACGCCTGCCGCGGACCGTTGCCCGGGCGCATCCGGGGGAGCGCCGTGACCGGTCGATCGGGGAAGCGCTCCCACCACCACAGCGTGCCGACCACGCTTGCGCCGAAGTTCGCGGACGTGTCCAGGCCCGGGAGCGGGCTCACCGGCAACGGCGTCTCGGCGAGGTACACGCGTCGTCGCTGCGCGGTCCGTGGCCGAGCCGTGGGTTGCACCGCGTGCAGGCTACGACGTGCACCGCAGCCCGTATCGTTGCGGGAACAACTGACCGGCCAGGTCCGACGCAGCGGGCCGCCGATTCGGAGGGTCGTCGGGTGCAGACACCGTGGGGTCGAGGTCGAGCATCTCGAGGCATGGCAACGCTTCGTGCGGGCGCATGCGCTCGTGAGCCGCGAGCTGGCGGCGGAGCTCGAACACGCCGTGCTCGCTCGTGCTCCTCGATGTACGACGTGCTCGTGCAACTGGTCGAGGCGGACGGCGGCCGGCTCCGCATGCAGGACCTCGCCGACCGGGTCGTGTTCAGCCGGAGCGGTCTCACCCGCCTCGTGGACCGGATGGTGAGCGAGGGCCTCGTCACCCGCGAGCGCTGCGACGACGACCGGCGGGGGACGTTCGCATCGATCACCGCCGCCGGGCGCGGCGACTGCGCCAGGCTTCGGGCGTCCACCTGCGCGGTGTCGCGGAGCATTTCGCACGTCACCTCTCACCGGCGCGTGCGCACGTGCTGTCGGTCGCCCTCGGCGACGTGATCGACGGCGAACAGACGGCGCCTGCCTAGGCTGGCTCGTCGTGCGGCATGTCGTGACCTTGTGTACGGGCAACGTGGCGCGGTCGGTGATTGCCGGTGCGATCCTCACCGCGCTGTCCCGGAATCCGTGCGGAGCACGTGTGGGACGCATGCGATCGACGGGCTCCCCATGAGCTGGCGTACGTGTGACGCGATCCGTGCGCTCGGCCTCGGCACCGACGGACACCGGAGCCATCAGTTGGGCCCCGACGACCTCGTGGACGCGGATCTCGTGTTGGCGATGGCAGCAGAGCACGTCGAGTACGTCCGGCGCTGTCCACCCGGACGCGGCGGCCCGGACCGTCACCCTGCGCCGGCTGGCGCGCGACGCGGAAGGTCTCGACGGCGACCTCGCGGGCGCGCCTCGCCGTGTTGCAGCTCGATCGGGTCGCGCTCGCGGCGTGGAGGACGTCGACGACCCGGCCGGCTCCGACGCGCGCCGTGTTCGTCGAATGCGCACGCGTAGATCGAGGTGTTGCTACGCCCGATCGTCCCGTTGCTGGACGACGTCGCCGAGCTGACCGAGTTCCGGCCGTCGTGCGTCGATCCCCCCCGCCGTCGGAGGTTGCCCGGAGCCGCGTGGCGCGACGCCGCCGTGCGGCTCGTCGCCGTCTGACGGTGATCGTCCTGACGCTGGCCCTCACCGTGGCGGCAGCCGTCGTGGCGTGGGCGAGCGGCGCGCTCTCGGCAAGCTCGGACGTCCGTCACCCGAACGCCGCGGGTGCGGCAACGACCGCCGTGGCGTTCACCGATCCTGCGACGACGGCCACCGCAGCTCCCGCGACCACCGCCACCGCGGCCCCGACGACGACCACCGTGGCCGGGGATGGCACCGGGAGCTCGCACGCCGTCGGGTTCACGGAGATGACCTTCGTCGACTCGTCGCGACCCACGTCGCCCAACGGTTCGTTCGGGGGAGCGCCCGACCGCACGCTGCCCACCATGATCTGGTACCCGGCAGTCGGTGCCGCGGGGCAGGGTGCCGTCGACGGCGCGGCACTCGACCGATCGGGACGGCCCTACCCGATGGTGGTCTTCGCGCACGGCTACGCGGTGACACCGGCGTTCTATGAACCCCTGCTCGAGCGCTGGGCGGCTGCGGGCTACGTGGTCGTCGCCCCGGTGTACCCGATCCTGAGCGGTAGCCCGGGCGGCTCCAGCCATGTCGACTACGTCGAGACGTTCGCGGACACGTCCTTCGTGATCACGCAGATGCTCGCGCTGTCATCGGACTCACCGCTTGCGGGGTCGGTGGATCCGACCCGCATCGCGATGACGGGTCATTCCGACGGTGAGGTGATCGCGTTCGCGCTCGGGTTCCTCGACTGTTGCGTCGACCCGCGCGTGCGCTCGGTGATCGCGATGGCCGGCGATCTCTCCAACGCCAACAACCCGCACCGCAGGAACTCGGGGATCCCGATCCTGCACATCATGAGCGAACGCGACGAGTACGACCCCTACGAGGACTCGATCGCGTGGGATGACGCCCACCTGGATCCGCCGCGATGGTCGCTCACGCTGGTGAACGCCGCGCACGCGACCCCCTTCACGGGCCAGGACGCCGCGCGCTTCGAATTGGTCGTGCGCACCACGATCGACTTCCTCGACGGGACGTTGCGAGGTCGCGCGGATCGGTTGACGGACATCGCCGGCACGGTCGACGCCAACCCCGGCCAGCTCCGACTCTCGCGTCGAGGCTCGCCGCGCCGCGTGCCGGTGCTACGTCTCCAGCACTCTGCGCGCCGCTCCGAGGTCGGGCTTGCCCATCGGATCTCGTTCGACGACCGCGAACTCGATCCGTCGCGGTCGCTTGAACGGCGCGAGCCGCGACCCCACCCACGAGCGCAGGTCGTCTCGCGTCGGCGAGGTGTCGTGTTCGGACCGGTCGAGGGCCACGACAGCGCCCACGACCTCGCCCCACTCCGGGTCGGGGACGCCGACCACGACCGCGTCGCGGACCTCCGGATGCTCCTTCAGCACCTCTTCGATCTCTTCGGCCCAGACCTTCTCGCCACCCGAATTGATGCACCCTGATCCGCGTCCGAGGAGCGTGATGCTGCCGTCGGCGCGGTGCAGCGCCCAGTCTCCGGGTACGGCATGCACGACGCCGTCGAAGCTCCTGAAGACCGCGCGCGGTGGCGTCGTCGTCGCCGTCGTAACCGACGGCGACGAACCGCGACGCCGCGAGCTGCCCGGGCTCCGGTGCTCCGGGCTCGATCCGCTTCCCGGCGAGATCCACGACACGCGCGTACCGGCCGAGCGCGAATCGCGCGGTGGCCGCGTGACCGGGGCGGTCGACGACCGAAGCCGCGAACCCCACGGCCTCGGTCGCGCCCAACGCGTCGACGCAGGCGAACCGGCCGTCCGCGAGGAGAGCGTCTTTGACCGGCGCGCTCCACATTGCCCCCGAGCTGTGGATGCGCCGCAACGAGCTGAGGTCGTAAGGATGACCGTCGCGTACCCGGCGGTCCAGCGCCGCGAGGATGCGGCGTGCAACGGGATCTCCGGCGATTGTGAGATTCGTGACGCGCTCGGCGTCGATCGTGCGGCAGACGGCATCACCGTCGACCGGGCCGGGGGGGAGGAGCACCACCGTGCCACCCAGGAGCAGCGCGGTGTTCGCCGCGTGCAAGCCGCTGGCGTGCGCCATCGGCGTGGTCGGCAACCACACCGGTGCCGCACCGGTGACACGTGCCTCGATCGCGTCGCGCACCACGGCGTCGAAGGTCTCGGGCACGCGCCGGCCGTACGAGGCCGCCGCGTTGGTGAGGGCCCATTCGACCAACGTGCGCTGGTGCCAGAGCACGCCCTTCGGTCGACCGGTCGTGCCACCCGTGAACCAGAGCAGGAGCTCCTCGCTGTCTGGGGGCACGTCGGCGAGAGGCTCGTGCGAGCGCACGAGGTCTGCGTGCCCGACGGCACCGCCGACCGTCGGACGCGCGGGGCCCCCGTCCGCGGGCTCCCCGTCGTCGACCTCGACTCGGCGCGGTGATCGGTCGACCATCGCGCAGGCCTCCGCGACTTCGCCGGCGCGCGGAGCGCGTCGATACCACGACCGCGGCCCGCGAGCTCCTGATCAGCTCGGCAAGCTCGCGAGCTCCGAGGCGGGGGTTGGCCGTTGCGGGGACCGCCCCGGCCTTGGCCGCCGCGAGCTCCCACTCCAGATGCTCGGCTCGGTTGTCGAGCACGACGAGCACCCGTGTCCCGGCGCCGCACCCCCACGAGGCCAGCGCGCCCGCAAGCCGTGCCGCGGCACCGTCGAGCTGGCGCCAGGAGAGGCGCCGATCGGGCTCGACCACGGCCGTTGCGTCCCCCAGGACATCGGCGATGGCGGTGATGAGAGGAGCGAAGCCGCCGTCCACCGGCTGAGTATCGCGGCCGGGCCCGGGTCAAGTCGGGCTCAGGTGCACAAGCGGGATGACCGACGTATGAGCGTGCACACCTCTGAACTCGCCGGGTTCGCCGTCGCCGGGGTGGCCGTCGTCGCCGCGGGCGGCGCCTGGGTCGCCAGCATCCGGTCGGCCCGGGCCGCGCGCGACATCGGCAGGCTCCTCCAGGACGACAAGGCGCGCCTCGAGGCCGGTCACCGAGGTACGGAGACGTCCAGGCTCGCGAGCACGCCGAGTGTCGCGACCCCGTCGATTCCGCCGGTGCCGGACTCCGGTGTGCGGGCGAGCACGCCAACGTCATCAGAGGTTCGCTTCGCCCGACCAGCTCCGGTCATCGAGGCCGCGCTCGGCGTGCCCGAGCCGTGGGCCGCCACCACGCAGCCGACAGTGATCGACGCGGTCGGTCTGCGGCGTTGGCTCGACATCTTCGAACCGAGCGACGAGCCGCTCACCGTGTTCTCCGTCGATCTCGACGATCTCGCGGCGATGCAGGAGCGCGCGGATCCCGTCGACACCGATCTCGTGCTCGACACCGTCGAGCAACGGCTTCGTTCCGTGGTCCGTCCGGGTGATGTGGTCGCGGACGTGGAACGCGGCCGCTTCGTGATCGTCTGCCGCGCGATGGGCACACCCGAGCGCGCCGAAGCGCTCGCGGAGCGTATCGGCCTCGTCGTGTCGCATCCGGCGCTGATCGATTCCGACGTGGTGGAGGTGACGGCGAGCATCGGTGTAGCGCTCGGCAACTCGCCGCAGGAGCGTCCTGAGCCCATCGTCCGTCGCGCGGTTGCTGCCTGCGCGCGAGCGCGCTCGCGGGGCAACGGCCAGATCGAGGTCGGCACCATCGTCGATGTGCTGTCCCAGCGTCCGGCGCGTGATGACGAGCTCGCGGGGGCCCTGGCGCGCAACGAGCTGCGGGTGCACTACCTGCCGATGGTGCAGATCGACTCCGGACGCGTCGTCGGTTTCGAGGCTCTGCTGCGCTGGGAGCACCCGACGCGAGGCCTGCTGTTCCCACTGACCTTCCTCACCGATGCCGAGCGCACCGGACTGATCGTGCCGATCGGGGTCTGGTTGATCGAAGAGGCGTGCCGCCAGCTCGGGACGTGGCGCGCGCATGCGCCCAACCTCTCGTTGTCGGTGAACCTCTCCGCGCGCCAACTGGTCGACGCCCGCTTCGTGGCCCAGGTGGAGCGCATCGTGCGCGACGGCGTGCTGCCGCCCGAAGCACTGTGGTTCGAGGCCAACGAGCAGGGTGTGCGCGGTGGGGGTGAGGATGCTCGCGCCTCGCTGCGCCGTGTGCACGAGATGGGCGCCCGTGTCGTGCTCGACGATCTGGACGGGACCGAGCCGGTGCTCGCCGGCATGGGCCACCTGCCGCTCCACGCGGTGAAGATCGATCGCGGCGTGGTCGCCGGACTGGGCATGGGTGGCCCGGCGGACGCGGCGTGCCAAGCGGTGGTCGAGCTGGCACACTCACTGGCCCTATGCGTCGTCGCCGAGGGAGTGGAGACACTCCCGCAACTCAACGCCCTGCGCGTGGCCGGCTGCGAGCTCGGCCAGGGCCACCTCTTCGGCGCGGCACGATCGGCGCGCGACTTCGGCGACGTCCCGCCGGGCTTCCTCGGGCAGGTGGGCGGAGCGCCCGACCCGGGCTGATCGCGTCCCCGGTCGGCTCGCGCCCGGACCGGCCGTCGTGAGCGAGCCGTCCCGCACCGTCCTCTCGCTGCTCTACGCCGAGCTCACGGCGAGCTTGGCGTCCCGGTTGCCCGAACTCGACGTGGTCCAGCTCCCGCCGGAAGGCACGTTGGAGCCAGGGCTGGCCGGCGAGGTGCTCGTGGTGCTCGGCACACCGTCGGCGAACCTGCGGCCCGCGCTCGACCGCGGGGTGAAGTTCGTGCAGACGCTCGGCACCGGCATCGACCGCTTCCCCCTCGAGGTGCTCGGCGATCGCACGCTGGCGTGCGCGGTGGGGCGAGCGCCGAGGCGATCTCGGAATGGGTGTTGGCCGCGATGCTCGCGTTCGAGAAGCGCCTACCCGAGACCTGGCTCGACGGGCCGCCCGAACGCTGGGCGTTTGCCGGCTTGGGGACCCTCTCGGGCCGGACCCTCGGGCTCGTCGGGCTCGGTGGCATCGGAGCCGCAGTCGCGCGCCGTGCCGAGCCGTTCGGGATGCACATCGTGGCGTGCCGGCACACCGACGCGCCGTCGCCGTTGCCGTACGTCGAGGTCCTCACCGGCCTGGACGACGTGCTGGCGGTCGCGGACCATCTTGTGATCGCTGCGGCATCGACGGGTGAGACGCGTCATCTGCTCGACGCCCGCGCGTTCGCGCGCGTGCAGCCGGGCCTGCATCTCGTGAACATCGCGCGCGGCGCCCTCGTCGACCAGGACGCTCTGCGCGTCGCGCTCGACGACGGACGTGTGTCTCTGGCCTCGCTCGATGTCGTCGACCCGGAGCCGCTCCCCGCCGGCCATTGGCTCTACGAGCACCCCCGGGTCCATGTCTCCGCGCACATCAGCTGGAACAACCCGGACGGGCTCGAGCCGCAGGTCGAGAGCATCGCTGCGAACGTGCGGCGATACGTCGCGGGGGAGCCACTCGTTGGCGTCGTCGACCGGGGCGCCGGATATTGAGAGCCCGCTGGGCGCTCGCAGCCGCGGCGCTCGTCACGATCGCCTCGCTCGTCGGGCTCCGGCCGATCGCCGCGGCGACCTCACGTTCGCCGATCCTCGGATGGACGGGCTGCGGCGACGGCTTCGAGTGCAGCAGCCTCGCCGTGCCCATCGCGCCGGGAGACCCCTCGGGGCGCACCTTCGACCTCGCGGTGATCCGCCGGCGCGCCCTGGATCCCGGGCATCGCATCGGATCGCTGCTGGTCAACCCCGGAGGTCCCGGCGTGAGCGCGGTCGACTTCCTGCGCGACTTCGCCGCGACGCTGCCGCGCGAGGTGCGGCGACGCTTCGACCTTGTCGCTTTCGACCCGAGGGGTGTGGGCCGCAGCGGTGCGATCGACTGCGTCGACAGCTTGGATCCGTTGTTCGACCAGAGCTTCAGTCCCGCTGACGCGGGCGCGCGCGACGCGATGATCGCCGCGTTCCGTGCGGTCGCCAACGCCTGCGCAGCCCGGTACGGCGACGAGCTTGCACACGTCTCGACGCGCGAGAGCGCACAGGACATGGACCGGCTGCGTCAGGCACTCGGTGTACGGCGCCTGACCTATCTCGGGTTCTCGCACGGGACGTACCTCGGAACGCTCTACGCGTCGATGTTCCCGACCCACGTCCGTGCCCTCGTCCTCGACGGCCCCGTCGATCCCAACGCCGACGAAGGCGCGGTCGCGTTGAGCCAGGCGCGTGGCTTCGAGAGCGATCTCCGCGCGTTCCTTGCCGACTGTTCACGCCGCGAGGAGTGCCAGTTCCACTCGGACGGGCACGCCGCATCGGGGTACGACGGGTTGCGCGCGCAGGTGGCTGTGGCGCCGATCGTGGGCAACGGCCGCGTGCTCAACGGACACGCGTTTCGACGCGGGCGTTGTCGACGCGCTGTACCTCGGGCGCGCCGGTTGGTCTTCCCTCGCCCAGGTGCTTGCGGCGGCGGCCCAAGGTGACATCCGTCCGATGCTCGACTTTGCCGACGAGTTCGCCGGCCGCCAGATCGGTGGACGTGACGACAACGTGCTCGAGTCGTTCTGGGCGATCGGCTGTCTCGACGGGCCGCCGTCTGGCGACGCCACCACGGTGCAGCCGCTCGAGGCTGCCGCGCGCGCGCCGTTGCGCCCCGCCTCGGCGCGTTCATCGCCAACAACGGCGCGGCCTGCGCGGTGTGGCCGGTGGCCGGGCTCCCGGCGTCGGGACCACACGTGGTGCGAGGCGTGCCGCCGATCCTGATCGTCGGTGCCGCCCACGATCCGGCGACGCCGTTCGCGTCGGCGAAAGCGCTCGCACGCGTCATTCGCGGCAGCGTGCTTCTCCGCGCGCCGGGTCGGCAGCACACGTCCTATCGCTCGGGGAGCAGTGTGTGCGTCGACGCCGCGGTGACGCGCTATCTGCTCAGCCGCGATCCTCCGTCGAGGGACGCGTGTTGAACGCGCGGACCTGCGCGTCGGCGAGTGAGTGGCGCGAATCCGATGCCGAGGGTGATGGCGATGACACCGATGACGACGATCGGGACGCCCAACACGAGACCGAGGACGACGATCGCGAGGAACGAGACCACCGCGTCGACGGCGATGTGCACCAGCAGCGAGCGTGGCGGCTGCGGGGGCCGATCGTGTTCGGAACGCCCCGAGGTGTCGTCCACTCGCGCGCTCAGTTCCACCGGCTCCCGGCGAACCCGAGTGACGGGTGCGTCGAGAACTCCAGCTCACGGTCGAAGACCTTCTCGAAGAGCTCGCGCTTGCGTCGAGCGCCCCAGACCTCGAGCTCCGGGTCGCCGTCCGTCTCGAGGCGGACCAGCACGAGGGTGGGGTTGACGGTCCCCGTGATGCCTTGGACGCTCTGGCTCCGGCCGCGGTCGAGGCCATCGGCGACGCGGAGGAGCGCGGTCATGACGCGCACACGTTCGATTGCCGCGGCGTCGAGCAGCGGGAATTCGTCGGTGACGCGCGGCTCGCCACGTCGATGCCAGCGCACGATCGCCGCGAGGAGCTCGACTTCGTCGGGTGAGAACCCGCGCAGCTGGCCGTTCCGGATGATGTAGGCGCCGTGCTTGTGATGAGCGCTGCTCGCAACATGCTCGCCGATGTCGTGGAGCAGCGCGGCGTCCTCGAGCAGCTCGCGGTCGGTGGCGTCGAGGCCGTGGAGGGGTGCGGTGAGGTCGAAGAGCGCGAGGGCATGCGCGGCGACCGCCCGCGCGTGCATGGCCTGCCAGTTGCACCGACGGGCGAGGCCGAGCACCGAGGCTCGACGGATGGCGTGCGGGTCGTCGGACCAGTCCGCGGGCTCGTGGTGGCGCACCGCGTCGAGCACGATGCCTTCCCGGAGCGCCCACTCGCTCACGATCAGCTCGTCGAACTCGAAGAGCTCCATGGCCGTCGCGAGGACCGTCGAGCCCGCGACGATGAGGTCGACGCGTCGCGCGTCCATCCCGGGGATACGCAGCCGCTGCGCTGCGTTCGACTGGACGATCTCCTCGTGGAGCGAAAGGAACTCTTTGCGCGTGAACCGCAGTTGATTCATGGACGTCGGGCTCTGCTCGGGCCGGCGCGCGGCCACCATGGTGGCGATGCTCTCGAGGGTGCCGCTGCTGCCGACGACGAGCTTGGGTTCGAAGGTCACGACCTCTGCAGCAACCGGGGCCAACACCTCGGCGATGTGATCGCGGAGCGCGCGCCGTTCACCCTTTGTCGGAGGGTCGGAACGCACCAGCTCGGCAGTGAGGCGCGCGACACCCAGCGGCACGCTCGTGGCCCAGTGCATCGAACCGGCGTCGCCGACCATGACCTCGAGGCTGCCGCCGCCGAGGTCGAAGCACAGCGCCGGGGCGGGGTGCAGGAGCACGGACGAGCGGATGGCGCCGAAGATCAGCCGCGCTTCCTCGAGCCCGCCGATGACGTCGACCGAGACCCCGGTCTCGCCGCGGATCCGGTCGGCGAGCGCACCACCGTTCTCCGCGCGGCGGATCGCGCTCGTCGCCTTCGCGTGCAGCTCCATGGCGCCGGCTGCTTCGGCGAGCAACCGGAAGCGGCGGACGGTCGCGACCACCTGGTCGGCTGCGGTCTCGGGGATGTGCCCATAGTGGCTGACCACATCGCCGAGTCGCAGCATCTCCTTCTCGCGGACCAGCGGGTCGAGGTGGCCTTCGGGGTCGACGTCGGCGACGAGCAGGTGGAACGAGTTCGTTCCGAGGTCCATCGCGGCCACACGCACGATGCGAGGGTACGCGCCAGGTGCTCGCGGCCGCGCCTTAGCGTTGCTGCATGAGCGAATCGCTCGACGCGTTCCGTGAAGCGCGGTTCCGCGCGATGGGCACCGATGTGCTCGTCGTCGCGGCCGGCGGGCCCACCGACCTCGACGTGTGGGCGGCGTCCCGCGTCGAAGCGCTCGAGGCGCGTTGGAGCCGGTTCCGCCCTGAAAGCGAGCTGAGCCGTTTGAACGCCGCGGGTGGTGCACCGGTCGTGCTCTCGAGCGAGACGCTCGCACTGGTCTCGCTGGCCGTCGAGAGCTGGCGGCTCACGGGCGGACGGTTCGACCCGACCGTCCTTCCCGCCCTGCGCGCCGCGGGGTACGACCGGGACTTCGCCGCCGTGCCGCGCGACACAGCCGATCCGGTGCCCGATGCAGTCCCCGCACCGGGGTGCGCCGCGGTGCACATGGACCCGGTCGTCGGCTCGGTGCAGCTCGACCCGGGCGTCGCGCTCGACCTCGGTGGCATCGGCAAGGGATTCGCCGCCGATCTGGTGGCGACGGAGCTCCTGGCCGCCGGCGCCGCCGGTGCGCTCGTCGACCTCGGGGGCGACCTCCGTGCGGCGGGCGTCCCGCCCGAGCAGGGCGGCTGGCTCGTCGAGGTGGATCATCCGCTCGACGGACAAGGCGCGGGCATGCTCGCGGTCGTCGACGGCGCGATTGCGACGAGCACGCGGGTGCGCCGTGCGTGGACGCGCGCCGGGCGGGTCATGCACCACTTGATCGACCCGCGGACCGGTGCGCCGGCCGACCACGGGCTCGCCTCGGTGACCGTCGTCGCCGGCGAGACGTGGCGTGCGGAGGTGCTGGCCAAGGCGGCGCTCATCGCGGGGCCGGTCGAGGGTGCGCGGCTCGTCGTCGACGCCGGTGTGACCGGCCTCCTCGTCCACGATGACGGCGAGGTCCAGGACCTCCCCGGGCTCGAGGCGTTCCGCGTCTCCTCCAGCTGAGCGCCGGTAGATTCCGCCCATCGACACCGATCTCGCTTCCGACCTCGAGCTCGCGCTCCGGCTGGCCGACGAGGCCGACCGGGTCACGCGTTCGCGTTTCCGGGCCGGCGACCTGGTGGTCGAGACGAAGCCGGATCTCACCCCGGTGACCGAGGCGGATCGAGCGGTCGAGGAGCTCGTGCGGCGCGCGCTCGAACGTGAGCGACCCGCTGATGCCGTGCTCGGCGAGGAGCTCGGCGTGCAGGGGAGCGGAGACCGTCGCTGGATCATCGACCCCATCGACGGCACGTCGGGGTTCGTGCGCGGTCTGCCCGTGTGGGCCAGCCTCTTCGCCCTCGAGCGCGACGGTCAGCTCGTGCTCGGCGTCGTGTCAGCTCCCGCGTTGGGTCGTCGCTGGTGGGCGGCGCGTGGCCGCGGCGCCTTCGCCGACGGTGCTCCCGCGCGGGTCTCGCGGGTCGCGCGCCTCGAGGACGCGCATCTCTCCTACGACTCCGTGCCCGACTTCGAGGCCGTCGGGCTCGGCGAGCCGTTCCTCGCGTTGGCCCGCCGGTGTGCGCGCACCCGCGGGCTCGGCGACTTCTGGGGTCATGTGCTCGTCGCCGACGGGTCGCTCGACGTCTCCGTCGAAGTGGGCGGCATGCAACTGTGGGACCTCGCGCCCCTGCAGGTCATCGTCGAGGAAGCAGGTGGCCGATTCACCGATCTCGACGGCAACGCCCGAGCCGACGCCGGCACGGCGGTCGCGACGAACGGCCTCCTCCACGAGGACGTGCTCGCGGCGCTGCGGGCCTAGACGATTGATTCCAAGGGTCCGCGTCTGACGCGGCGAGAGCGTCCACGATCGGCGTTGCTGATCCGATCGACCTTGGAGGTCTCATGGACGCCGACCTGGACACTCTCGCGACTGCACTGTACGTGCGTGTCGATGACGCGTTGAAGGATGATCCGAGCTTGGCGCCGTGGCGCCCGGTGGTGGGGATCGAACCTCGTCTCAGCGACGCGGAGCTCGTCACCGTCGCGGTCATGCAAGCCTTGTTGGGGTTCACCTCGGAGACCCGCTGGCTGCGTCACGCCCGCAAGCATCTCGGTGAGCTGTTCCCGTACTTGCCGGGCCAGTCGGGCTACAACAAACGGCTCCGACACGCCGCCGGACTGATCCAGACGTTGATTCGGGTGCTCGCCGCCGACACCGCGAGCTGGAACGACGACGTCTGGCTGGTCGACTCCACCCCGGTCGAGTGTCCACGATCACGGCCGACGGTCAAGCGTTCCGACCTCGCCGGCTGGGCCGGCTACGGCTATTGCGCGAGCCACTCCCGATTCTTTTGGGGACTGCGCCTGCATCTGATCACCACGGTGTCAGGACTCCCGGTCTCGTTCGCGTTGACCAGCCCCAAAGCCGACGAACGCGTCGTTGCCCGCGATCTCCTCGAGTCCGAACCGCACCTGCTCGCCCGTCGGGCCGGTCAGACCCTCATCGCCGACAAGGGCTACGCCAGTCACGAGTTCGAAACGTTCCTCAACGGTCACGACATCACGCTGCTACGACCCGCGTACAAGAACCGGACACCACGACCCGGTGCCCGTCTCTTGAAGTCGTTCCGTCAGATCATCGAGTCCGTCAACGACACCCTCAAAGGCCAACTCGACCTCGAACGCCACGGCGGACGCACCCACACCGGCGTCGCGACCCGCGTGCTGCAACGACTCCTCGCCCTCACCGCCGCGATCTGGCACAACGAACGCGCCCGCCAACCCGCCCCACGATCACTCATCGCCTACGACCACTGACCCCTTGGAATTGATCATCTAGCGGTCGACGGCGACGAGCTCGCCGGTGTGGACGTCATAGACGAAGGCACCCACGACGAGCTCCGACGGGAGCAGCGGACACTCGTCGATCCGAAGGAGGTCGGCGTGCAGCGTCGCGAGCTGGTCGGCCATCGGCAGGAAGTCCCACCCGCTCGCGTCGGCCCCGGACCGCGGCGGCACGCGCCGCGTAGCTCCGCGTTGGTCGAGCCGGCCATGGCGCACTCGGTGTGCTGCACCACGCACAGCGGGTGACGCCGAGCAGGTTCACCGCGAGCACGAGCGAGCGCAACGTGTCATCGGTCACGCGGGCGCCTGCGTTGCGAATGATCTTGGCGTCGCCGGCACGCAGGCCGAGCATCGCGAGCGGGTCGATGCGGGAGTCGATACAGGTCAGCAGGGCCAGCCCGTGGGCGGCCCGGCCGGCCATGCCCGAGTCGCGGAACTCGGCACGGTAGCGGCGGTTGGCGTCCAGCAGGTCGGCGAACGGCTCGTCGGGCATGGCTCCGGTCTATCAGCCGGCCTTTCAGCCCTCGTCGCCGACGGGCGGGAGCACGATCACTTCGCCGGCGAACACGACGTTCGGATCGCCCGAGGCCAGCCGGTCGCGGTTGCGTTCGCACAGCCGGGTCCAGTACGCGACGACGTCACCGGTCGTGGGAGCCGTGTCGGCGCGGCCGGCGAGCTCGCGCGCCGCGATGCCCCACAGATGCTCTCCGGGCTCGACGATGTGCTGCACCTCGGCGGTGGTCGTGGCGGGAGGACCCGCGGACCCGGGCATCGGTGCCGGCACCACCACCGCGGCCGATACCGATGCCGTGCCCGCCCGGCCGTCGCGCACGTGCACCACGTCGGCGGATGCAGCCAGCGGGTGTCCGGCGATCAACGTCGCGACCACGGTTGCCGCGCACGCCCGCCCGACGAGCGGGCCCAAGAGCGGCATGCCGCGCAACGCGACCGAGGCGAGCCGCGGGAGGCGCAGACACTGGCCGACGAGGTAGACCACGGTTGTGGCAACGAGCCACCACGCTGACCGCGAGCCCGACGAGGCGCGCGGTGACGGCGAGCGCGTCGACCGGCGGGGCGCTCGGCAGCCAGCGGGGGAGTGACCGCACCGGCACGTCGAACGGCTGGCGGTGACCTGCGGCATGGAGTCCGGCGAGGGCGGCGACCTCGACGACGACCACCGCTGCAACACGGAGGGCCTGTCTGATTCGTCCCATTCGTGCCCAGGCTAGGACGGGTGTCCGGAGCGGGTCAAGAGATCCGTGCCCGATTCCCGACATGGTGGTACGTTCCCCGCGCGGCAAGGACTCGAGGGGAGCACACGATGGCACTGGGAGCGTTCCTGAACCTCTTCGACCGGCTGGGTGGCGCCTTCGTCGCGCGCTGGTTGCACGTCGTCGTCGGGATCACGTGGATCGGCCTGCTCTACTACTTCAACTTCGTGCAGGTGCCGGCCTTCGCCGAGATGGAGGCGGCGGCCCGCAACAACGCCGTCGACAAGCTGGCGTGGCGGGCGCTGTGGTGGTTCCGCTGGGCCGCCGCCGCGACCGTCGTGACGGGAATCCTCATCCTGATCCTCCAGA
The DNA here is from genome assembly GCA_963815405.1 of uncultured Actinomycetes bacterium. Taxonomy (GTDB): domain Bacteria; phylum Actinomycetota; class Acidimicrobiia; order IMCC26256; family DASPTH01; genus CAWFGR01. Next base: position 291,084 of record CAWFGR010000004.1, on the reverse strand, counting down.
AGGGGAACCTCGACTCCGACTACTTCAAGTCGGCGCCCGGCATCAGCATCGCGACCGGCATCCTCCTTGGGCTCACGATGTTCCTGAACGTGTGGGGGGTGATCTGGCGCAGCCAGAAGATCGTGATCGCCAACGCGCGGAACGTGCAAGCCGGTGGTCGAGCCCGACCCCACCGCGGCACCCGCCGCGCGCCGCGCGGCGCTGGCTTCTCGCCAGAACACGATCTTCTCGTTCGCCCTGCTCGTCTTCATGGTCGGCACGAGTCACCTCTTCAACAGCAGTGGCTTCAAGCTGTTGCCGTCGGGTGGCGACCGCCTCGGCTACTGGATCGTCCTGATCGTGATCTGGGGCCTCCTCGAGCTCAACGCGCTCGGTCTTCTCGGGGGCACCGGTCCCGGTCCGCTGCGCTGGATGTACGAGAAGCACGCCAACGCGCTCATCACCAGCGCCGTGCTCGTCGTCGTCCTCTACCTGAACTTCTACCTCTTCCTGAAGGCGTAGCCGCGGGAGCGGGCCGCCCGCTCCACGCGCATCCGAACATGAGCCGCATGAACACCGTCGTCGTGGTCGGCGCGTCGCTGGCCGGGTTGCGCGCCACTGAAGCGTTGCGGTCCGAGGGCTACGACGGACGTCTCGTGCTGGTGGGCGCCGAGCCGCACCTTCCCTACGATCGCCCACCGCTCTCGAAGGGCCTGCTCGCGGGGCTGCTCGAACCCGAGCAGATCGCGCTGCGCCGCGGGCCGTACGAGGAGCTCGACGTCGAGCTCCGCCTCGGTGTGCGCGCGGGCAGCCTCGACGTCGCGGCCGGGGAGGTCACGCTGGCCGACGGGACGGCCCTGGCGTTCGACGGTCTCGTGATCGCGACCGGCTCGGCGCCGCGGACGTTGCCGGGCACGCCCGAGCTTCCGGGCATCCACGTGCTGCGCACGATCGACGACGCGCTCGCGCTCCGGGCGCAGCTCGACGCGGAGCCGAAGGTGGTCGTGGTGGGAGCCGGCTTCATCGGCTCCGAGGTTGCGGCCACCTGCCGGGGCCGCGGCCTCGACGTCACCGTCGTCGAGGCGCTCTCCGCTCCGCTCGTCCGCGGCCTGGGCCCGGTGCTGGGCGCGGCGTGCGCCGGCCTGCACCGCGATCACGGCGTCGATCTGAGGCTCGGGGTCGGCGTCGAGCGCATCACTGGCGCCGCGGGCGTCGAAGCGGTCCATCTGGTCGACGGCAGCGTGATCCCGGCGGACGTCGTCGTCGTCGGCATCGGTGTCGCGCCCGTGACGGAATGGCTCGAAGGGTCGGGGCTCACACTCGACAACGGCGTGGTGTGCGACGAGACGTGTCTGGCTGCACCGGGGATCGTCGCGGCCGGGGATGTCGCACGGTGGCCGAACCGCGAGTTCGGCGGTCGCCTGATGCGTCTCGAGCACTGGACGAATGCGGGTGATCAGGGTCCGGCGGCGGCGCGCCGGCTGCTCCACGGCGATGGCGCGTCGCCCGCGCCGTACGCGCCCGTGCCCTATGTGTGGTCGGACCAGTACGACCGCAAGATCCAGACCGTTGGGGACTTCTCGGCCGACGACGAGATCGAGGTCGTGCTCGGCGCGCTCGACGAGCGGAGGTTCACGGCGATCGCGGGCCGGGATGGTCGGCTGGTCGGCGCGCTCGGGTTCTCGATGCCGAAGCACGTCATGGCGTACCTGCGGATGATCATGGCGCACGGGTCCTTCGAGGATGCCCGTGCGTACGCCCGTCAGGTGGGCTGACCTGCCCTCGCTGCTCGTCACCAACGACTTCCCACCCAAGGTCGGTGGGATCCAGTCGTACCTGTGGGAGCTCTGGCGGCGACTGCCGCCTGCCGACACGACGGTCCTCACACACCGTCACCCGGGTTCGGCGGTGTGGGACGCCGAGCAACCCTTCCGCATCGAGCGCACGACCGGACCGGTGCTGTTGCCGACGCCCGGGCTCGCGGCGCACGTGGACGCGCTTGCGCGCGAGGTGCGGGCCGACGTGATCTTCGTCGACCCGTGGCTGCCGCTGGGCGCGCTCGTCCCGCGACTGTGCGCCGCGCCGTGCGTCGTCGTGGTGCACGGTGCCGAGGTCACCGTGCCCGCGCACCTTCCCGGGTCTCGTGTGATCGGCGTGCGGGTGCTCGACGCGGCAGCCGGCGTGGTGGCGGCCGGGCGCTACGTGGCCGACCAGGCCGTCCGACTCGCGTCGCCGGGGCTGCGCGGACTGATCGTCGCACCCGGTGTCGACCCCCGGCGCTTCGCTCCACTCGGACCTGCAGAGCGTGTCGCGGCGCGGGACAGCTCGGTCTCGAGGCCTCGCGCCCCGTGGTGCTCGGTGTGTCTCGACTCGTCCCTCGCAAGGGGTTCGACCGGCTCGTCGACGCCGTCGCGCTCGGATCACGTGACGTGATGCTCGTCATCGCAGGCGCGGGCCGCGACCGCCGCCGCCTCGAGCAGCGTGCCGCAACCGCCGGACTCGGAGACCGGGTGCGCTTCCTGGGTCGCGTTCCCGACGCAGTCCTGCCCGCGCTCTACGCGGCCGCCGATGTCTTTGCCATGCCATGCCGCGACCGATGGGGCGGCCTCGAGGCCGAGGGCTACGGCATCGTGTTCGTCGAGGCAGCGGCCGCGGGCGTCCCCGTGGTTGCGGGACGCAGCGGGGGGTCGGCCGAAGCAGTGGTCGACGGGGTCACCGGGCTGGTCGTCGACGGCCGGTCGGTCGGCGCGGTGGGAGCGGCGCTGCGGGACCTCCTGGCCGACGAAGCCCGCCGGGTGGCGATGGGGGTTGCCGCACGCCGGCGCGCCGAGGAATCGCTGTCGTACGACCGGCTCGTCGCGCACCTCGCCCCGCTGGCGCGCGGGGAGCTCGACGCGCTGTGCCCGCTCGGCGCGACGTGACCGGTACGCTCCCGCGATGGCACTGCTCCCGGACGGTCCGGGCCGGCGGCTCGTCGTCGCGGCGTGGGTCGCCGACGCCGTGTTTGCGGTGACCGCGCTTCCTGTGGTGTTCGGTGTCGACGCGTTCGACGATCCCGCGATCGTGATCTCGCTCCTCGCCTTCCTCGCGGGCATCGGTGCCTTCGTCTACGCGTTCGCGGTGGGTATCGCCCGGAGCGCGCGTGGCGACAACATCGCGGTCATGAACCTCTTCTTCCTCCAGGGCTCCGCGCCGCGGCGGGTGCGGGTCCAGTTCCTCGCGGCGGGGCTCGCCTGCGTCGCGATCGCGGGCGCCACCGCCTCGTCCGAGCCGTTCGGAGTGCTGGTGCCGATGCTGCCGATGGGCCTCGCCGGCGTGTGGGCCGCGCGTCATGGGACGTTTCCACCGCGGACGATCCGAACTCGAGCGTTCCACCCGTGAGGTGGCGACGCCGCGCCTTCTCTGGGCGAGTCGATGAGCGATGAGCCTCGGAGCTCGTCGGCGTTCGACGCCTTGGTCTCCGAGTTGCTCGGCGCGGTCCCCGAGGTCCGGGACCACGTGATCGCCGCTGCCGAGGAGATGCTCGGCGCGGCGGCGCGCGCGTTTCTCGAAGCCGCCGATCGGCTTCTCGACCGCGAGCGCCGCGGGTGAGCGCGCAATTCCCGACGTTCGGGGTGGACCTCGGCGGCACCAACCTCCGCGCCGCGGTCGGTCGCGCGCGACGGCGAGATTCTCGTGGAGGACCACCGCGCGTCGCCGGCCGGCGGATCCGGGGTGCCGGCTGCGATCGTCGAGCTGCTGCACGATCTGCGGGCGAAGCGGCCGGATGCGCACGGAGTCGGCATCGGCGCGGCAGGCATGGTCGACCGCGACGGCGTCGTTCGCAACGCCCCGAACCTCCCGCGGTTGCGCGGCGTGCCGTTGCGCGCCGAGGTCGAGCAGGGCTTCGGCCAGCCGGTGGTCGTCGACAACGACGCGAACGTCGCGGCCCTCGCCGAGCTCGAGCACGGCGCCGCGCGTGGCCACCGCGACGTGCTGGTCGTCACGCTGGGGACGGGCGTCGGCGGTGGCATCTTGTCGGACGGCAAGATCTTCCGCGGGGCGCACGGCTTCGCGGCCGAGATCGGGCACTTCCAAGTGGATCCCAAGGGACCGCTGTGCGCGTGCGGGCAGCGTGGCCACTGGGAAGCGGTGGCATCCGGGAACGCCCTCGGGAGACTCGGGCGCGAATGGGCCGAAGCCGGCCGCGTGCCCGGGGTGCTCGCGCGCGCCGGTGGTGATGCGAGCGCCGTGACGGGAGAGCACGTTGGCGACGCCGCGCTGTCGGGTGATGTTGATGCCGCCGCGGTGCTCGGCGTCTACGCCGGGAATGTGGCCGCCGGGCTCGCGGGCCTGGTCAACATCCTCGACCCCGAGATGGTGGTGGTGTCGGGCGGTCTGGTCGCGCTCGGCGACGTCTTGCTCGACCCGGTACGGACGGAGCTCGCGGCACGGATCGAGGCGAGCGACGCGTGGCCGGCGATCGCGGTGGTCGCGGCGGAGCTGGGGGAGCAGGCAGGAGTGGTGGGCGCCGCCGTGCTCGCGCGCGACCTGGACGTCCGGTGAAGCTGCGGTGGTGAAGCTCGGTCTCACGCTGCCGTCGTTTCGCGACGATCCGGAGCCGGCGCTGACGGTTGCCCGCGCCGCGGAGGCGGCTGGGCTCGATGGCGTGTTCGTGTTCGACCACCTGTTCCGGATCGGGCGCGACCACCAGCGCCGTCCCGCGCTCGAGCTGCTCGCCATGCTCGGCGCGGTGGCCGTGGAGACGGAACGCATCGCCGTGGGCTCGCTCGTCGCGCGGGCGACGCTGCGGCCTGCGGCGAGCCTCGCGGCGGGCCTGGAGACCGTCGCCCGCATCGCCGGACGTGAACGCCTGCTGGCGGCCATCGGCGCAGGCGACACCGAGAGCCGTGAGGAGAACGAAGCCTTCGGCCTGCCGTGGGGCACGCTGGACGAGCGTCTCGACGCCTTGGCGGCCGCGGTGCGCGCCGCGCGTGGCGCACGGATTCCCCGTCTGGGTCGGTGGCACCCATACCCGCGTCCGCGCGCTCGCCGCGGCCGAGGCCGACGGCTGGAACTTCTGGGGATCGGACCTTCCCGCCTTCGCGATGCAGGCGAGCGCGGTGCGCGTGGCCGCGGCCCGCACGCCGTTCACGATCTCTTGGGGAGGTCTCGTCGTCGTCGCGGCGAGCGACGGCGAGGCCGCCACGAAGGCCGAATGTCTGAGCGCGGCTCCCAGCACGCTCGTCGGTGGGCCCGAGAGAATTGCTGCGGCGCTGCGCGATCTCGCGGCTCGAGGAGCCGAGTGGGCGATCCTCGGTCCGATCGACTCCAGCGATCCCGACAACGCGGCGCTGCTCGGCGCGTCGGTGCTGCCCCTCGTGCGCGGTGTGAGTACCGCCCGCAATGGCGGAGGGCCCGCGCGAAGCGACTGATACCGTGCGCGGATGGAATTCCGCCGGATCAACGCCCTGCCTCCGTACGTCTTCGGGATGATCGACGCCCTGAAGATGGAGGCGCGTCGGGCCGGCGACGATGTCATCGACCTCGGGTTCGGGAACCCCGACATCCCGTCGCCGCAGGTCGCGGTGGACAAGCTCGTCGAGGCGGTGCGCAACCCGCGGAACCATCGGTACTCCGCGAGCCGTGGGATCCCCAAGCTGCGGTTGGCGATCACCGACCTGTACCGTCGCCGCTTCGGCGTGGAGCTCGACCCCGACACCCAGGCCTGCACCGACGATCGGGGCCAAGGAGGGGTTCTCGCACCTGATGTGGGCGTTGCTCGGCCCCGGCGACGCGGCCCTGGTGCCCAGCCCGTCGTATCCGATCCACATCTGGGGACCGATCCTCGCCGGTGCCGACGTCCGTCACGTGCGCCTCGGCCCGGAGCAGGACTTCTTCGCGAACCTCGTCGACAGCTGGGAGCAGTGCTGGCCGCGCCCGCGGGTGATCGTGCTGTCGTTCCCGCACAACCCCACTACGACGTGCGTCGACTTGGACTTCATGACGCGGATGGTCGAGTTCGCCCGCAGCCACGACGTGCTCCTGGTGCACGACTTCGCGTACTCCGACACCTCGTTCGACGGCTACGAGCCACCGTCGATCCTCCAGGTGCCCGGCGCAACCGACGTCGCGGTCGAGCTCTACACCCTGACCAAGTCGTTCTCGATGGCCGGATGGCGCGTGGGCTTCCTGCTCGGCAACGCCGAGGTGGTCGCCGCGCTGGCGAAGCTCAAGAGCTACCTCGACTACGGCACCTTCCAGCCCATCCAGATCGCGTCGATCGTCGCGATGAACGAGGCGCCCGACTACCCGCGCGGGTGAACGAGGTCTACCGCGGCCGGCGCGATGCGTTGATCGAAGGTTTGGTGCGGATCGGATGGGAGATCGAGAAGCCGAAGGGGACGATGTTCGTATGGGCACCGATCCCGCAGCCCTACGAGGAGCTGGGCAGCCTCGAGTTCGCGAAGCTCCTCGTGCGTGAAGCCAAGGTGGCAGTGTCTCCGGGCATGGGCTTCGGACCGGGTGGCGAGGGTTTCGTGCGGTTCGCCCTCGTGGAGAACGACCAGCGCATCGGGCAGGCGGTCCGCGGCATCAAGCGCGGTCTCGCCAAGCTGGGCTAGCGCCGAGCGCGCGCGTCGCGAGCAGCTCCGCGGTCGCGACGACCTCGTCGCGCGACGCCAGCGTGTCCGAGCAGCCCTGCGCCAGAGCGAGCGCGGTCGCGTCGACGACCATGCCCAAGAGTTCCGGATCTTGCTCGGGCGCCTCGCCGGCGACCGCGGCGTCCTTGGCGAGCCGCGCGAGCTCTCGCCGCACCGGATCCGGACCCAGCCGCAGCCGGGTTTCGCCGGCCTGCCTGCTCGCGACGACCGTGGCCTCGACGGGATGATCGATCGCCCACGCGGTGAGCGCCCCGGCGATCGCACCGAACCGTGCGACAGGATCCGTCACCTTGGCCGCGAGGCCGACGACCGCCGCATGACGTTCTTCGCGCAGGTGCCGGACCACCGCGACGACGAGGTGCTGCGAGGATGGGAATGCCTTGCGCACCTGCGCGACCGAGCATCCCGCGGCGCGGGAGACGACCGTGGCGGTGAGTGCGTTCACCCCGTCGGTCGCAAGCAGACGCGCCGCGTGGACCGCGAGGTCGTCGCGCGTGGCCGCACTCGTGCTCCCGCGGCGCAAGCTCACGGCGCCGCGGCGCGGCCGATCGCGACGACGACGGCGTGTGCGAACGAGCGCTGCGAGGGACGGAATTCGAGCGTGACTCGATGTCCGTCGGTGTCGCGGAGGCGGAGTTGCGCCAAGACGTGCCACCGACGAACGCTGTGCACCGCGAGCTCGTCGAGCCGCTCCGGAACCACCCAGGCGCTGCCGGAGGTCTCCGCGGTCATGGGAACCAGGGCAGCGGCCACGGCGCCCGACGCTACCCGCGACGACGGCGACCACCCGGCCGCGTCCCGCGACCGCTCGCGGAGCTGCTGAACTGCGTCGAGTGCCGTCGAGTGCCGTCGAGCCGGAGAGCCGTCGAGGAGGGTCTGGATGCGCGTCGGGATGCTGACGGGGGGCGGGGACTGCCCCGGTCTCAACGCGGTGATCCGCGCCGTGGTGCGCAAGGGCGAGTCGGTCTATCGCGACGAGCTGGTGGGCTTCCGTCACGGATGGCGCGGCGTCATGGAGGACGAGACCATGCCGTTGAGCATCGCGACCACGCGTGGTCTGCTGCACCGCGGCGGCACGATCCTCGGCACGTCGCGGACGAATCCCTTCAAGTCCGACGACGGCATCGACCGGGTGCTGGGGACCTTGGCACGCGAACGCGTCGACGCCCTCATCGCGGTCGGCGGCGAGGACACACTCGGCGTCGCGGCGAAGCTCGCCGGTGAGGGCATCGCGGTCGTCGGCGTGCCGAAGACCATCGACAACGATCTCGCGGCGACCGACGTGACCTTCGGGTTCCACACCGCGGTGCAGATCGCGACCGACGCCATCGACCGCTTGCACACGACCGCCGAGAGTCACGACCGCGTGATGGTCGTCGAGGTGATGGGGCGCCACGCCGGCTGGATCGCGTTGTATTCGGGCCTCGCCGGTGGCGCGGACATCATCTTGGTTCCCGAGCGGCCGTTCGACATCGTGGAGGTGTGTGCGAGGATCGAGCACCGACATTCGCGGGGCGCGAACTTCTCGATCGTCGTCGTCGCCGAAGGCGCGCAGCCGCGAGAAGGAACGCTGGTACTGCAATCGGGCGAGGTCGACGAGTTCGGGCACGCGCGGCTCGGGGGTGTCGGCAACCTCATCACCGGCGAGATCGAGCGGCGGACCGGCTTCGAGGCGCGCGTGACGATCCTCGGACATGTGCTGCGCGGCGGTACCCCGACCGCGTACGACCGCGTCCTGGCGACCCGCTTCGGCGTCTCGGCGATCGACGGCGTGCACGAAGGCGCCTTCGGCACGATGGTCGCGTTGCGCGGACAGGCGATCGACCGTGTGCCGATCGACGCGGCGGTCGCCGAGCTCAAGACGGTGGACCCGGAGCTCTTCGAGGTGGCGAGCGTATTCTTCGGATGATGGCATCCGCGCTCGACGAGCTGCTCGCGCTGCTCGATGTGGAGCGGCTGGAGGTCAACCTGTTCCGCGGCGTCAGTCCCGCGGAGGACGTCCAGCGAGTCTTCGGTGGTCAGGTCGCCGCACAGGCGCTGATCGCAGCGGGCCGCACCGTCGACTCCGACCGCCCCGTGCATTCGATCCACGCGTACTTCCTGCGTCCCGGCGATCCGTCGGTCCCCATCGTGTACGAGGTCGACCGAATCCGTGACGGCCGGAGCTTCACGACGCGGCGTGTCGTCGCGATCCAACACGGTCGCGCGATCTTCAACCTCGCGGCGTCATTCCAGGTGCGTGAGGATGGGCCGGACCACAGCGACGTCTTCCATGACGTGCCGGATCCGGCATCGCTTCCGACGTGGGAGGAGTGGCTGGAGGCGCGGCTGGAGAAGCTCGAGCCGAACGTGAGCCGCTGGTTGCAGCGTCAACGCGCCATCGAGGTCCACACCGCCGACGAGCCACGCTTTCTCGCGTCGGGTCCGCGCGAACCCGCGCAGGACGTGTGGATCAAGACCGACGGCGCGCTCCCCGACGATTCGCTCGTGCACGCGTGTGTTGTCGCGTACGCATCCGATCTCGTGCTGCTCGACACCGCGGTGCTGCCACATGCGGCGAGCTACCCGGGCCAGGAGTGGCAACTTGCGAGCCTCGACCACGCGATGTGGTTCCACCGGCCGTTCCGGGCCGACGAGTGGCTCCTCTACCGGCAACACAGCCCGAGCGCGGCGGCGCGCGCGGCTTCACCCAGGGGTCGATCTTCCGGCGTGACGGCGTGCTTGCCGTGAGCACGGCGCAAGAGGGTTTGCTCCGGCCGGTCCCGGCGCCTGGCGCGCCGCCGGCCTGAGGACGCGCGCGTGACACGGTCGCCGGCGGTCGTCGACCTGCGGTCGGACACGGTGACGTCGCCGACGCCCGAGATGCGCGCCGTGATGGCCGACGCGGAGGTTGGCGACGACGGATTCGGCGAGGATCCCACCGTCAACCGGCTCGAGTCGCTGGCTGCCGCGCTCCTCGGGATGGAGGCCGCGCTCCTCACGCCGTCGGGGACGATGGCGAACCAGCTCGCGTTGCGTGTGCTCGGCCGCCCCGGCACGCAGGTGCTGTGCGGAACGACGGCGCACGTGTTCGGCTACGAGCACGGCGCGGCGGGTGTCAACGCGTCGGTGCAGCTGCGCCCATTGCCCGACCACACCGGCATGCTCGATCCGGTCGACGTCGCATGGCATGCCGCGGCGGTTGCCGACCACCTCCCGCCCGTGAGCGCGGTGTTCGTCGAGAACACGCACATGGCATCGGGTGGGCGTCCATCGGGTGCCGCCCAGTGCGCGCGGGTGCTCGCCGCCACCGCGCAGCACGGGCTCCTCGTGCATTGCGACGGCGCGCGCATCTGGAACGCCGCGATCGCGCTCGGGTGCTCACCCGCCGACCTTGTCGCCGGGTGCGACACGGCCATGTTCTGTCTCTCGAAGGGCCTTGCCGCACCCGTCGGATCGCTGCTCTGCGGCCGCGCCGACGTGATCGGAGCCGCGCGTGATGAGCGCCGGCGCATGGGTGGTCGCATGCGCCAGGCGGGAGTGCTCGCCGCCGCGGGGATCGTCGGTCTCGAGACCATGGTCGAGCGCCTTGCCGACGACCACGAGCGCGCGCAGCGTCTCGGCCTTGCCCTCGCCGAACGGTTCGACGGCAGCGTCGACCCGAGCGCGGTGCGCACGAACATCGTCACCGTCGCCCGCCGCGCGCTGCCCGATGACGCGATCGAGCGCCTCCGCGGCCTCGGTGTGCTTGTCGGGACCATCGACCCCGACACGATCCGCTGCGTCACCCACAAGGACGTCGACGACGCCGGCATCGCGCGGGCAATCGCGGCGTTCGACGTCCTCGCCGGTCGGTGAGCGGGCGCGCCGCTACGCTCGCCGCGTGGCCGTGACCGAGCGCGTCCCGCCGAGCGTGCTGGCGGTGTACGCACATCCTGACGACGCGGAGATCTCCGCCGGGGGCACGCTCGCCCGCTGGGCCGACCAAGGGGCGGACGTGTGGATCCTCACGACGACCCGCGGCGACAAGGGAACCCCCGATCCCCGCGCTGACCTCGACGCGCTCGCACAGGCGCGTGCCGAGGAGTCGGCCAAGGCGGCTGCGATCCTCGGGGCCGCCGGGCACCGGAGCCTGGCGCACGACGACGGCACGCTCCCCGACGATCGGGTGCTCGTCGGCGAACTCGTGCGGATCATCCGCGAGCTCCGTCCGGAGGCCGTCGTGTGCCCCGATCCGACCGCGGTCTTCTTCGGCAGCGGATACGTGAACCATCGCGACCACCGAGTCACCGGATGGGCCACGCTCGATGCAGTCTCGCCCGCGGCCGCGAACCCGCACTACTACCCCGACCAGCTCGTCGACGGCCTCGACATCCACCGCGTCGGCGAGGTCTACCTCTCCGCGACGCTCGAACCCGACTGCTGGGTCGACATCGAGGCGACGCTCGAGCGCAAGATCGACGCGCTCTACTGCCATCAGAGCCAGCTCGTCGAGGCTGGAGACTGGTTCCGCCAGTTCCTGCGCCAAGGCGCGGAGGACGCGGGCGCCGCGGCGGGTGTGCGCTACGCCGAGGCGTTCCGGCGGTTGATCTTCTCGACCTGAGCGACGGCGGCACCGGCGCGTCGCCATTCCGACATCGCACGGAGCACGAGCACGGCGACGACACCGACGCCACCTGCCGCACCGAGCGCCCCGACCACCGCGCCGGCCAATGACGCGACGTCGCTCGTGAACATGAGGTCGGCGATCCCGAAGCCGATGATGCCACCCAGCACTCCGGCGAGGACCACGGCCGCAAACGAGAGCAAGAACGCGGCGCGGCCGGGCAGCATGGGCGGGAGGTCGTCGGGACCCTCGCCGTCCCCGGGCGCAACCGTGGGTTCAGGTTCGAGGTGCACGATCCGATGGTATGAGCGTGGAGCCGGTCCGGGCAGTGCCGCACGTAGTGTCCTCGCCGATGCCCCGGTCGCGCGTGCTCATCATGGTGCCGACCTACAACGAGATCGAGAACATCGACGCCGTGCTCCGGCGGGCCCGGGCCGCGGTTCCCGACGCCGATATCCTCGTCCTCGACGACGCCAGCCCCGACGGCACCGCGGCGCGCGCCGAGTTTGCCGGGCGCCAGTTGGGCCGGGTCCAGGTGCTGCGGCGCCCGGGGAAAGAGGGCCTCGGCGCCGCGTACCGCGCCGGCTTCCGTTACGGGCTCGACCACGGGTACGACGTGATGGTCGAGATGGACGCCGACCTCTCGCACGACCCGGAGCGCCTGCCCGCGCTGCTCGCCGGCATCGAGGCCGGGGCCGACCTCGCGATCGGCTCCCGCTACGCGCCCGGCGGGTCGATCCCGGATTGGAAGTGGGGCCGCAAGGCGATCTCACGTACCGGGTGCGCCTACGCGCGCTTGGTGTTGCGCCTCCGGGTCCACGACGCGACGGCCGGGTTCCGCGCCTACCACCGCCGGGCGCTCGAACCGCTCGACCTCGACACGGTCCGGGCCGATGGCTACGGGTTCCAGGTGGAGATGACCTACCTGGTCGAGCGGGCAGGCCGTCGCATCATCGAGGTGCCGATCGCGTTCAGGGACCGGACGCTCGGGCGCTCGAAGATGTCTGGACGTATCGTCGTCGAGGCGCTCCTGCTCGTGACCGGGTGGGGACTTCGGGACCGGTGGAAGGCGCTCCTCCGCCTCGGAGGTCGGCGCTCGAAGCGCAAGGAGCACGCCGTCCCGCGTTGAGGCTCCGTCGGCCGTGCGCGAAGATGATGTGATGCCGCTCTCCGAGGACGAGCAACGGATCCTCCGCGAGATCGAGGAGAACCTCTCGGCAACCGACCCGCGCCTCGTGCAGCAGGTCTCGGACACCACGCTCTACCGGCACGCTGCCCGCGTCATCCGGCTGTCGATCCTCGGCTTCTTCGCGGGGCTCGCACTCCTCATCTTCACGTTCGCTTCGACGCTCGTGCTCGGTGTCCTGGGATTCCTGATCATGCTGGCGTGCCTGCTCGTCATCGAGCGCAACGTCCGCAAGCTCGGCAAGGCGGGCCTCGAGAGCCTGGCCGGCTCGCTGCGCGGCGGCGCATTCAAGAACGCGTTCGGCAACGCCGGTCGCCGCTGGCGGGAGCGCTGGGGTCGGGAAGATCCGCCCGGCTGATCGGGATCAGCGGCCTGACCGCCCGCGCGTTCGGCGCAGCATCTCGCGGTCGAGTCGTCGCCGCCAGCGCTCGCGCGCGGGCAGGTCCTGCGCCAGCACGATTCGGATCTCGTCGACTGAGGACCACGCGGCCTCGACGTCCGCCGGGCCCGGCGCGCGCTCGCCGTACCGGACGACCGTGTAGGTGCGCGCGAGTCGCCGCAGTGGTGCCGCCAACGCCGGCCCTTGCGCGGGAGGCACCCGGCGAGCCACCTCCAACGGTGTCGACGAGGGGTCGAGCGGGACACGTGCTTCGGTGAGCTGCTCCAGTGCGCTCGCCCACGCGGATCCGACTGCGAGCGACGGCTCGCGCACGGCGCGCCGTCGTGCGCGATGGCGCGCCTTGAGCCCCATCACGACGCCGACGTACGCAGCGAGCACGGCGACGAGCGCGAGCGCGATGCCGGCCGGGATGAGCCACCAGTGCGACGCGTGCACCGTCTCGACGCCGCGCGCCGCTGCCGTGGTCGCGCTGCCCGACGCCGGTGCCGTCGCGGGAACCGTCGTCGGTGTCGTCGCGGGAACGGTGGGTGGTGACGACACCGTCTCCCCGGGCAACGCGCTGCCGCCGGGGCCGGAGGACGGCGGGGTGGGGTCGAACAGCGCGGTCCAGCCGAGACCTCCGAGCCAGACCTCGGGCCACGCGTGCGTGTCGAGCGTGCTGACGTGGTAGACGCCGGCGCGCAGTTCGCCCGGCACGTACCCGACGGCGATTCGGGTGGGGATCCCCAACGAGCGCGCCATCACCGCGAACGCGCTCGCGAAGTGTTGGCAGTAGCCGCGCTTGCTCTGGAGGAACGAGACGATCGCGTCCATCCCGACCGGCGGCGGCACCGTCACGTCGTAGGTGAACTGGGAGCTCCGGAAGTAGTCGCGCAGCGCCTCGGCTTCGTCGTAGGGCGTCTGCGCGTGCGCTGCTTCGACGACGACGGTCGCCTCCGCGCGGACGGACGCAGGGACGTCGACGGGCAACTCGAGGTAGCGGCTGAGCTCCGTCGGTACCGCGCGCAATGTCGAGCTCCGCTGCGCGCTGGTGATCTCGCTCTCGGTCGGGCCGACCGCCGAGAGCACCGAATAGCGCATGCCGGTGATGCTGGAACCGTCGGTCTGGACTGTGGCCGCGGGCGTGAGTGAGACACCGGACGCGCTGACCGACGTCGCGCGGTAGGCAGCGGGCAGCACGCGGCCGGACAAGCGGCCGATGACGAAGTCCTGGCGGACCGTGGTGACCACCGACGCGCCCCCGCCGTCGTCGGGTGGGTCGCTCACGATCGCTCCCGTCGTGGTCCACTGCCCGTTGCCGCCAGGCTCGAGCCGATCGAGCACCTGCACGCGCCAGTACAGGGGCCGGCTCGACGTGACGGTGAAGATCTCACGGTCGTGCCCGCGCTGCAACGTGCGGCTCAGATCGACGAACGGCGTCGCCGCCGGACCACTCGTGTCGCCCGAGGCCGACCTTGTTCGATCCGTGATCAGCCCCCGCGCGTCGTTGCCGGGAAGCGCTGCCGCGACGATGGGCGCCATCGTGAGGGCCACGAGCCCGAGCAGGAGCGGTGGTCCGAGGGCGGAGCCGGTGAGACCGCTCCGGCGCGCCGGTGTGCGCGTGATCAGCCAACTCCTGCGCCGGTCGAGCACCGCCGCGCTCTGGAGCACCAGGAGCACCGCGGCGGCGGCGCCGAAGGCCAGTGCGAACTCGGTCCGCGAGCGGCGGACACCCACCGCGGAAGTGAACACGAGCAGCACCAACGCCGGTGTCGCCGCGCCGAGCGTGGCACGCGAACGGAACGCGACCTCGTCGCCGACCGCGGCCACGAACCAGGTCACGATCACTGCGAGCAGCAGCGGACCGTCGTCTGTGGCGATGCGATGCCCGCCCGAGTCGCGCAGGGCCCGCCAACCGAGGTGCAGGTCGTGGCCGAGCGCGGAGAGCGTGCTCGGTGAAGGCAGCACGCCGAGGAACGTGTCCGAGCCGAAGCGCCACGTCACGAAGAGCAGGAGCAGGACCGCCGTGATCACCGCGGTCGTCACCGCCGGCCAGCCCCGGGCGCGAGTGAATGCGCCCACCGCGTGCGGGACGAACACCGCGACGAGCACGGGCCCGACGAAGCGCGTGGAGTCGAAGACACGCGCGAGCGACAGTGCGGCGACTGCGCTCAGGCACGCGAGCGCGAGCGGGGCTAGGACGCGTGCGCGGGGGACCATCGTGCAAACGTCCGGTTCCATGCGGTCGCGAAGTCCGTGACGGTGGCATCGACGCACGTTGCCCACGGAAGGCCTTCGAGTGTGCTCCCACGTGTCGCTACGACGACCGTGCGGATCCCGCGCAGCAACGCGACGGCCTGCGCGGCAGCGTCGTCGGCCGAGCCCAGCACGACCACGACCAGGTCGACGCGACGGCGGCTCCGCAACGATGCGAGCACGCCGGCGAGGCCATCCTGCGCGTCGGGTTCGATCGTCGCCAGCCGGTCGATCACATCGTGGCGCGGATCACCGCCCCGACCGAGCAGCTGTCCCGAACCGGTGACCACCTCCACGTGGCGTCGCAAGCGCACCAGCCGCGCCACGATCGATGCCGTCGCTTCCACTGCGGTCTCGAAGGAGCCTGCGTCGTGCGCGTCGGAGAACACGTCGAGGACGACGGCGGCGCGGGAACGCCAGCGTGCCTCGTCCTGGCGGATCATGAGCTCACCGCGGTGTGCAGTGGATCGCCAGTGCACGCGGCGGAGATCGTCGCCGGTCTCGTAGTCGCGCAAGGTGAGGAAGTCATCACCGAGGTCGCTGACGATCGACCGCGCGTTGGGCGATTCGGCGACCGCAGCGACTCGGCTCCCGGCCGCGACGGGAGCCACGATGTCGTGCACGCGAGGACGCACGATGACCTCGGCGTCGGCGGTAGCGACCCAGATTCGGCGCGCGAGCCCGAACGCCTCGCTTGCGCCCACGTGGAGAGGCCCGACGTGGTACCGCCCCCGGCGCCGCGTCGGGACGCGGTACGCGGCGCGCGCGGTACCTCCCGGTGGTAGTGATGGCACGAGGAAGCGCGCGGCGCGCCGGCCTTCGTCGAACTCGTCGGTCGCCCACAGCAGCGGGCTCGGCGACACGCCGCGGTTCTCGACGACGATGTCGATGCGCCCCTCCGCACCGACGTGGAGTCGAGCCGGCCGGATCTCCCGACGGACCTCGACCTCGGGCACGCGCGCGAGGAGGACCCGCACGAACGAGAGTCCCAGCAACAGGACCGACGCGATCGCCAGCAGACGCATCTCGCGCGACCCGAGCAGGATGCTCCCGGACACCAACCCCACGGCCGCGCCCGCCAGCGACCATCCCCGGCGCGAGAGCGCAATGTCCGCGCCCCGGCTGCGCGCCACGGCGGCTACGCGCCGGTCGAGCCCGGCACGGGCACCGACGCGAGCACTGCCCGGATGGCGTCGGTCACCGCGAGGCCACGGAGCGCGGCGTCGGGCGACGGCATCATGCGGTGCTCGAGGACCGCGGGCGCTACGCGCTTCACGTCGTCGGGGATCACGTAGCTCCGGCCGAGACTCGCGGCGAGTGCCCGCGCCGCGCGCTGCAACGCGAGCGTTCCCCGCGGGCTGGCTCCGAGCATCAAGTCCGGATGCCGGCGCGTCGAGCTCGTGAGCTCGACCATGTAGGCGCGCAGCTCGGCGCTCACGTGCACCGTGCCGACCAGATCGGACGCACGCGCGATGTCGTCGGCGGTCGCGACCGGTGAAAGGTCGTCGACCGTAGCCAACGCCTGGTCGTGCGTCGCGAGGATGGAGATCTCGGCGTCGCGGTCGGGGTACCCCATCGGGATCCGCATCAGGAAGCGGTCGAGCTGAGCCTCGGGGAGGGGATAGGTGCCCTCGAGCTCGATCGGGTTCTGGGTCGCGACCACCATGAACGGCCGCGGCAGACGGTAGGTGTGCGCGTCGACGGTGACCTGACGTTCCTCCATCGCCTCGAGCAACGCCGATTGCGTCTTCGGCGACGCGCGGTTGATCTCGTCGGCGAGGACGACATTGGCGAAGACGCCGCCAGGACGGAACTCGAACTCACCGGCTCCCCGGTTCCACACCGACACACCCGTCACGTCGGAGGGCAGCAGGTCGGGCGTGAACTGGATGCGCCGGTAGCTTCCGCTCACGGAACGTGCGATCGCCTTCGCGAGCATCGTCTTGCCGACACCAGGCACGTCCTCGATGAGGAGATGACCCTCGGCGAGAAGGCACACCGAGCGCGAGATGCGCCTGGTCGCGCTTCCCGTGGATCACGCGCTCGACATTGGAGAGCAACGCCGAGAACAGCCGGCCGAACGACGAGTCACGGCTCGGCGCAGTGGCGGGCTGCACCACAGAGGACCTCCAGGAGACGAGCCGTCACGGTACCACCGGCTGTCTGGGCGCTTTGTCACGGTAGGGTCGCGCGCGTGGTCGCGACGACGCCCCTGCGCGTCGGCCTTCGGTGGTGGTGGAGTGCCTCGATCGCGGTGCTCTCGCGTCCCCGGCTCTGGCGTGTCGCGCTCCGGCAGGCGCTCCGGCTGGCTCGCCCGCGCTGGTGGCGCAGACCACCCTTCCTCCCGATTCCCGACGCCGCGTACCTCCGGTTCCGCTTCGAGACCCAGTACGGGACGCACGGGTCACCGCGGCCCGAGGACGTCGTCGAGTACCTCGAGTGGTGCCGGGCGGCAGAGGCCTGAAACCCACGCGGCTCGCCCGTAGATCCCACCGGTAGACTCCCGTCAGCCCGGCCCGCCCATGGCACGGGACGACACCGGGAGCCGACCCGGGGTCCGAGGAGGTCTCGCCCGCGTGGGGAGAGCACTGCTGCTCAACGCCAGCAACGAGGCGCTGTGCGTGGTTCCCATCCGGCGAGCCGTCGTGCTCGTGCTGAAGGAAAAGGCCGAGATCGTCGAGCGCAACTGCGCCGAGCTCCACTCCGAGCGAGCGGTCTTCCCCGTCCCGACGGTCATCCGGCTCCACCAGTACGTCCGGGTCCCGCACCGGCGCCGCGTTCCGCTCTCGCGCCGTGGGGTCTTCGCCCGTGACGGGCACCGCTGCCAGTACTGCAACCGCGCCGCCGAGAACATCGACCACGTCGTCCCTCGCTCCAAGGGCGGCACGCACAGCTGGGACAACGTCGTCGCGTCCTGCCGCTCCTGCAACGCTCGCAAGGAGGACCGCACCCTCGCCGAGGTCGGCCTCCGGCTCCGCCGTCCTCCGCGGGAGCCCCACGCCGGACTTTGGGTCGTCGCGACCGCCGGCACCCTCGACCCGGCGTGGGCGAGGTATCTGCCCTAGTCCTGCGTCGGGGTCGATATCTGGTCGCACTCGCTGCGGGCCGGGATACCCGGCCCGCGGGCGCTCGTTGCTCCGGCGAGCTCCCTTCGCTCGCTGACGCTCGTCTCCGGTCGCCGCCGCGCCGTAGTCGCGTCGTCCCTCACCGACCTTTCGGGCTTCTGCGCGCCTTCTGGAGCGTCCGTGCGCGCGGTGGGCGGAATTCCATGGAAAACCCGCGCTCTGTGGTTGAAGAGTGGGGGAGGGGGGTGTAGGGTGCCACGCAGTGGAGCAAAGTGGTGTCTGAGAGGGCACCGCGAACCGGCAACGACACGACGTGGAGCGAGGGCGGATGTTCCTGGGGGAGTTCCAGCACTCCCTGGACGCCAAGGGGAGGGTGATCCTCCCGGCGAAGTACCGGGACCAGCTCGCACACGGCGCCGTCGTCACGAAGGGTCGCGGCGGCTGCCTCTCGGTGTTCACCCCCGAGGAGTTCGAGATGGTGGCAGCCCAGATGCGAGAGGGCCAGAAGCGGGGTCGCGAGGAGCTCACCGCTGCCCGTGCCTTCTTCGGCGGTGCCGTCGACGTGATGCCCGATCGGCAGGGCCGAGTCGCGTTGCCGCAGAACCTGCGCGAGTACGCGGGTCTCACGCAGCAGGTCGCGTTGGTGGGCGTGTATTCGCGCATCGAGATCTGGGACCGCGACCGGTGGCTTGAGATCGGTCGTGAAGGCGAAGAGACACTGGCGGCGTCCGACGGTCTGGCGGACCTCGGCATCTAGGCACACCGCCCGCGGAGCCGGGCGCGCACACAGCAGAGCGATCTTTGACAGGCGGCCCATGGGCTCGCCACCAGCCTCCCGGGCACACGGCGCGAGCGCCCCTTCCGCCCGCTTCGCTTTCGTCGATGTCCGGGGGGCTGGTGGCGGTCCCGAGGAGACGACCCGAGGCACGGAGGCGAGTGGAGCGTGGAGGAGTTTCACCACCTGCCGGTGATGGTCAGCGAAGTAGTGGAGCTGATCGTCCCGGTTCCCTCCGGCGTCGTGGTGGACGCGACGGTCGGTGGGGGAGGGCACGCCGGAGCGATCCTCCGGGCTCGTCCCGACCTCCGTCTCCTCGGCATCGACCGGGACCCCGACGCGGTGGCCGCGGCGGGCGCGGCGCTCGCTCGGTTCGGAGACCGGGTCCGCCTGGAGCACGGCGGCTTCGAGCGAGTCGCCGAGATAGTGCACAACGTGGGAAGCGAGGGGACGATCGTGGCGATCCTGTTCGATCTCGGTGTCAGTAGCCCGCAGCTCGACCGCGGTGCGCGCGGCTTCTCGTTCTGGGCCGAGGACGCACCGCTCGACATGCGCATGGACAGCGCGCAGACGTTGACCGCCCACGACGTCGTGAACGACTACGACGTCGACGCGCTCGCACGCGACTCATCGCTGAACACGGCGAAGAGCGCTTCGCGCGTCGCGTTGCCGCGGAGATCGTCGCGGCACGACCGCTCGAACACGTCGGTGAGCTCGTCGAAGCGATCAAGCGCGGGATTCCGGCTCCGGCGCGACGTCGGGGCGGTCATCCCGCACGCCGGACCTTCCAGGCGATCCGCATGGAAGTGAACCGTGAGCTTCCGAACCTCGCGACCGGGCTCGACGAGTCGGTCCACCTGCTCGCTCCGGGCGGTCGCACCCTCGTGCTCGCGTACCACTCGCTCGAGGACCGCATGGTCAAGGAGCACTTCGTCGACTGGTCTCGCACCGAGGAGCCCGGGTACGTGCCGTCCGGACTTCCCCGCGTCGAGCGGCAGCCGCTGACGCGCCTGCTCACGCGCCGTCCGCTGCGACCGCGCGCGATGGAGATCGCCGACAACCCGCGTGCCGAGAGCGCGCGGCTCCGTGCTGTCGAACGGCTCGGCGGGTGACCGCAGTCCTCGCACCGTCGCGGCGGCCCGCCCCGTCGCGGCCGGCACCCCGGCCCGCTCCGCCGGCACGCGTCCGTCCGCGTCCCGCTTCGTCGGGCGCGACCCGGGGCCGGCGTCGCCGCCTCGGGGTCCTGGCCAGCGTGCTCACCGTGTTCGCGCTGGTCAGCGCAGTCGCGTTCCACGTTCTCCTCGCCCAGGGTCAGCTCCGGCTCGATCGTCTCGATCAGGAGATCTCGAGCGCCCAGCGTGACTACGAGCAACTCCGGCTCCAGACCGCAGAGCAGTCGTCGCCGTCCCGGATCGTCGCCGCCGCGCAGCGTCTCGGATTGGTGCAGCCGGCGCAGCAGCCCACCTATCTCCAAGTGGCGGGCGCGCCCACCGATGGTGCGACCGCACCGGCGGACGGCGTGAAGCCCGTGAGCGCATGGAAGAAGGTGAAACAAAGCCTTGCCACCGAGCCGTGAGCGACCCGGGGTGAGCGTCCGGCGCACTACACGAATTCCCACCCGACCGCACGCCGGCCGACCGCAACGGCCGGCGCATCCGCGCGCGGGCGCTCGCACCGGTCCCGTCGCCGACACGCCGCGCGCCTCGCGTGGCGCCGGCGCGCGAAGCGTCGACCTCGAAGCGCCTCATCGTGCTGCTCTGCGCACTGTGCCTCGCGTTCGGGGCGGTGAGCCTGCGGCTCTTCGACCTCCAAGGCAGAGAGCAGGGACGCCTTCGCGCGCTGGGGTTGCAACAGCGCATCCAGACCGTTCCGCTGGCGGCCGAACGCGGGAGCATCTTCGACCGCAACGGCAACGACCTCGCGGTGTCGGTACCGCAGACGACGATCACCGCTGATCCGCGCGTGGTCGACGACCCCGACGGCTACGCGCACAAGCTGGCTGTGGTCACGGGCGCCGACGAAGCATCACTCGCGGCGAGGCTCAGCCGCCACGACAGCGCGTTCGCGTACGTCGCCCGCCAGGTCGACGACGAGACCGTCGCGAAAGTCCGCGCGCTGGCGCTTCCCGGCATCTCCTACGTGCCGGAGTCGAAACGCTTCTACCCGTCGGGCACGCTTGCAGCGCCGGTGCTCGGCTTCGTCGGCACCGACAATCAGGGTCTCGGCGGTCTCGAGTCCGCGTACCAGCGCACGCTCCAGGGCAGAGCCGGCAAGGTGGAGCTCGAACGCGACCCGCACGGCCAGCCGATCCCCGGTGGGCAGCGGAGCATCCAGCCGGCCCGTCGTGGCAGCGACCTGGTCCTGACCATCGACCGCTCGCTGCAGTACGAGGTGGAGTCGGCGCTTGCGGACGGCGTGAACGCGGCGAAGGCCACGGGTGGTGGGATGGCGATCGTCGCCGACATCCAGACCGGCGACATCCTCGCGATGGCGACCGTCACCGGTGTGGCGCCCGACTCGTCGTCGAAGCCCGCGACCTCCACTGCGAAGAACCGTCCCGTCACCGACGTGTACGAACCGGGTTCCACCAACAAGGTCGTGACGATGGCCGGGGCCATCGAGCAGGGTCTCGTCACGCCGGCCACACCCATGAAGGTCCCGCAGTCGGTCGTCATCGACAACCAGACCTTCTCGGACGTCGATGAGCACGATGTCGACATGACGGTGGCCGACGTGTTGCGTGAGTCGTCGAACGTCGGCACGATCCAGATCGCGGGTCAGCTCGGCAAGGAGAGGTTCGACCAGTACCTCCACGCGTTCGGCTTCGGCACGCGCACCGCTCTGCATTTCCCCGGTGAGGCCGACGGGATCCTCCTGCCGTTGAAGGACTACAACGCGACGAGCATGGCGTCGATGCCGATCGGCAACGGCATCGCCGTGAGCGCGTTGCAGATGCTGGACGTCTACATGACGATCGCGAACGGCGGCGCCAGCCAGCCGCCCCGCCTCGTCGAGGCGACGATCGACTCGAAGGGCACGCGCCACGACGTGCCTCGCGCTGCGGCGAAGCAGGTGGTGTCGACGGCGACCGCCGACTCGGTGCGCGGCATGCTCAAGCTGGTGGTCAGCGACGGCACGGGCTGGAAGGCCGCGCTCACGGGGTATCAAGTCGCGGGCAAGACCGGCACCGCCCGGAAGCCACCCTACGAGCACCCGCCCTACAAGTACATGGCGTCGTTCGCGGGGTTCGCGCCCGCGGACAGCGCCGCGGCTTGCGGCGATCGTCGTGCTCGACGAGCCGCAGGGCGTGAGCTACTACGGCGGCGACGTCGCGGCGCCCATCTTCTCTCAGATCATGCAGTTCGCGCTGCGGCTCGAGCGTGTGCCCACCACGGGCAAATGAGCGGCGGAGCGCCGGGCCGCTCGGCCCCGCCTCGCTGCGGACCGGGATACCCGGCCCCGCGTCGCGGCCGCTCCGCTCTAGCCTCCCCGGAGTGCGGTGGACGGAGTTGCTCGCAGCGCTCCCGGTGCTGGAGCGCACGGGCTCCGACGTCGACGTTGTCGACGTCGTGCACGACAGCCGGGACGCCAAGGCGGGTGTGGCGTTCGGATGCATCGTCGGGAGCCAGACGGACGGTCACCTCCACGCCCCCGAGGCGGTGGAGCGCGGCGCCGTCGCGCTGCTGGTCGAGCGGCTCCTCGAGCTGCCCGTCCCCCAGGCGAGGGTCGCCGACGTTCGGTCGGTCCTCGGCCCGGCGGCCGCCGCGCTGCACGGCCGGCCGTCGTCCCGGCTGCAGTGCCTCGGCGTCACGGGTACCAACGGCAAGACGACCACGACGTACCTCCTCGAAGCGATCGCCCGGGCCGCGGGCGCGTCGGTCGCCGTGATCGGGACGACCGGGGTGCGCGTCGACGGATCGATGCAGCCGTCCGAGCACACCACACCTGAAGCCGACGACCTCCAGCGCCTCCTCGATCGCCTCGCGACCGCTGGGGTGCAGACCGTCGCGATGGAAGTGTCCTCGCACGCGCTCGCGCAACACCGCATCGACGGCACGACCTTCGCGGCGACGTGCTTCACCAACCTCACGCACGAGCACCTCGACTATCACGGCGATCTCGAGTCGTACTTCGCGGCAAAGCTCGGTCTCTACGTGCCCGAACGCACCCCGACCGTCGCGACGAACGTCGGCGACGCGTTCGGCGCGCGTGTGGTGCCCATCGCGCGGGAACGTGGCCTCGACGTCTGGACGTACGCCGTCGTGGACGACCACACCGCGGCGGACGTGACTGCGCGCGGCGTGACGATCGATGGCCAGGGCACGTGTTTCGTGCTCGCAGATCAACGCGGAGGCCACGCGGCCGAGATCACCCTCGATCTGATCGGTGCACACAACGTCGCGAACGCCCTCGCCGCCGCGACGACGATGCTTGCGGCCGGCACGGGCTTCGATCACGTGGTCGCCGGCCTGCACGTGTCGCTGGTCG
This sequence comes from uncultured Actinomycetes bacterium, assembly GCA_963815405.1. Lineage (GTDB taxonomy): Bacteria > Actinomycetota > Acidimicrobiia > IMCC26256 > DASPTH01 > CAWFGR01. The sequence continues at coordinate 267,730 of CAWFGR010000004.1, read as the reverse complement.
TCCCCGGACGCGCCGAGTCGATCCGTCAGGGTCAGCCGTTCACCGCGATCGTCGACTACGCGCACACGCCCGACGCGCTCGAGCGCATCCTCGAGGCGGCGCGCGCCGTCGCGGGGAGCGGTCGCGTCCTGGTGGTGTTCGGCTGCGGCGGCGACCGGGACCGCGAGAAGCGGCCGTTGATGGGGCGCGCCGCCGCGCGAGGCGCGTCGCTCGCGATCGTGACGTCGGACAACCCGCGGTCGGAAGACCCGGCCGCGATCGTCGACGCGATCGTTGCGGGCACCGCGGGAGTGCCGGACGCCGACGTCGTTGTCGAGCTCGACCGGCGGAGCGCGATCCGGCATGCGCTCGAGGCCGCCGCGGCCGACGACGTCGTCGTGATCGCCGGCAAGGGGCACGAGACCGGACAGACGACCGCCGGCCGGACGGTGCCGTTCGACGATCGCGTCGTCGTCAGCGAGGAATTGCGGGAGCTCGGGTGGAGCTGACCGCGGCGGAGCTCGCTCGCGCGACGGGTGGACGAGTCGAGGGCGATCCGGCGGCCCGGGCGACGTCGTTCGCGATCGACACGCGCCTCCTGGAGGCCGGCGGATGCTTCTGTGCGCTCGTCGCCGCGCGCGACGGGCATGCATTCGTGGATGACGCGTGGGCGCGGGGCGCCGCGGTCGTCATGGTCGCCCGCGTGGTGGGTTCCGTCCCCTCGGGGTGCGCCGCGGTCGTCGTCGACTCGCCCCTGCGGGCCCTCGGCGCGGTCGCGGCCGAGACGCGGAGGCGACTCAGTGCCCCGATCGTCGTCGGCATCACCGGCTCGGCGGGGAAGACGACCACCAAGGATCTCACCGCCGCGGCACTCGCGACCACGAAGAACACGGTCGAGAGCCGGGGGTCGTTCAACAACGAAGCCGGTGTCCCGCTCACGTTGTTGCGCGCGACCACAGACGCCGAGGCCGTCGTGCTCGAGATGGGCGCGCGCGCCGAAGGCGACATCCGCTCGCTGTGCGACATCGCGAGACCGACGGTCGGGGTGATCACGAACATCGGTCTCGCCCACGTGGGACGCTTCGGGGACGCGGCTGGCGTCGCGCGCGCGAAGGGCGAGCTCGTCGAGGCGCTCGACGCGGACGGCCTCGCCGTCCTGCGTGCGGAGGACGACCTCGCATATGGCCTCGCCGCGCGCACGTCCGCACCGCCGGTGCTCGTCGCGGTCGACGAGGGCGCGCCGAGTGACCCCTGGTTCCGCGCCTCGGTCCGGGCCGACCGCGTGATGCTTGACGACGGCCTGCGACCCACCTTCCGCCTGGAGACGCCCTGGGGCGGCGGGACGATCCGCCTCGAACTGCGCGGCGCGCATCATGTCGCGAACGCAGCGCTCGCCGCGGTCGTCGCCCTCGCGCACGGCGCCCCGTTCGACGCGGTCAGCGCCGCGCTGGGCCGCGTCGAGGCCGCGCCCTGGCGGATGCAGGTCATGCAGGGGCCCGACGACATCGTCGTGCTGAACGACGCGTACAACGCGAACCCCGGATCGACGAGCTCCGCGTTGCATGCGCTCGCTCGCCTGCCGAACGTGCAGCGGCGGATTGCCGTGCTCGGCGACATGCGCGAGCTCGGGGCTCACAGCGCGGCCGAGCACGCGCGGATCGGCGCGCTGGCGGCCGAGCTGGGAATCGACGTCGTCATCGCGGTGGGCGGGGAGATCGCGCCGCTCGCCGCTGCTGCCCGGCACGGCGTGCCGGACGTCGTCGTGGTCGCCGACGCAACCGCGGCCCGGGCCGCGCTCGCCACCCTGATCACACCCCGCGCCGCGGTGCTCGTGAAGGGAAGCCGTGCGGTCGGATTGGAGCAGCTTGCCCAGGACCTCGTCGCCGACGACGCGGCGGGCCAGGGTGTGGAGCGCGTGCCGTGATTGCGCTCCTCATCGCCGCCGCGGTCGGGTTCGGAGTGTGCATCTTCGGAACGCCCCTCCTCATCCGGGTCCTGCGGGCGCGCGGCATCGGTCAGCTCATCCGTGACGACGGCCCGTTCGAGCATCCGCACGCGCAGAAGGCGGGCACTCCGACGATGGGCGGCATCGCCATCGTCATCGCGGTCGTGGCTGGCTACTGCGTGGCACACGTTCGGACCGAGCAGATCAAGTTCGCACGCGCCGGCATCTCACTGATCGGGCTCATCGTCTGCCTGGCGATCGTCGGCTTCGTCGACGACTACCTCGGTGTCCGGCGCGGACGCAACCTCGGGCTGCGCAAGCGGGGCAAGTCCGCGGGCCAGCTGCTGGTCGCGAGCGGCTTTGCGCTGCTCGCACTCCGGTGGGTGGACGTCTCGACTCACTTGTCGTTCACGCGGGTGATGGACCTCAACCTCGGCTCGGTGGTGTGGTTCGTGGTTGCGGTGCTCGTCGTCACGGGCGCGTCGAACGGCGTGAACCTCACCGACGGCATGGACGGGCTCGCCACCGGATCCGCGACGTTCGTGTTCGCGGCGTTCACGATCATCTCGTTCTGGCAGTTCCGCCACGCCGAGATCTACCACGTGCTCCCAGCGGGCGCGAACGACGTGTCGGTGGTCTCGGCCGCGTTGATGGGTGCATGTGCCGGCTTCCTGTGGTGGAACGCGGCTCCGGCGCGTGTGTTCATGGGTGACACCGGATCACTCGCCCTCGGCGGCGCGATGGCCGGCCTGGCGCTCATCGACCAGACGATCCTGCTCCTGCCGATCCTCGGTGGTCTCTACGTCGTCGAGACGCTCAGCGTCATCGCGCAGGTGGTGTCGTTCCGTGGCTTCGGGCGCAGAGTCCTGCGCATGGCGCCCATTCACCACCACTTCGAGGTGGGTGGGTGGCCCGAATTCACGGTCATCGTGCGCTTCTGGCTCTTCTCGGGCATCGCAGTCGCGCTCGCGCTGGGACTCTTCTATGCCGACTTCATCCGCATCCCGGGAGCAATCGACTGATGCGCGTCCTCGTGGTCGGCCTCGCGCAGACCGGTGACGCCGTCGTGCGATGGGCACGCGGTCGTGGCGACGACGTGACCGTCGTCGAGGAGAGGCCGAGCTCCGGCCCGATCGCCGTCGAGCGGCATGACCGCGCGCACGCTCTCGGCGCGACCGTGATCGAGCGGCCGGTCGATCCGGCGTCCGTGCTGGATCACACCGACCTCGTGGTGCCGAGCCCCGGTGTCGCACCCCGCCACCCACTGCTCGTCGAGGCACGGGCGCGTGGACTCGCGGTGCGCTCGGAGATCGACGTCGCGGCCGGTGCCGCGGCGCGAGCTCGCGAGCCCACCGCGCCTGGTGGCGATCACCGGGACGAACGGCAAGACGACGGTGACGACTCTCGTGGCAGCCATGGTGCGTGCCGGCGGAGTACACGCGGTCGAGGCCGGCAACGTCGGCTATCCGCTCCTCGATGCGATCGGCGACGGTGCCGCGGTGGTGGTGGCCGAGGTGTCGTCGTTCCAGCTCGAGTTCACAACCGGGGCGTTCCGTCCGGAGGTCGCGGTCCTGCTGAACGTGGCCGAGGACCACCTCGACTGGCACGGCTCGGTGGATGCCTACGCGCGCGCCAAGGCGCGCGTCTTCGCTCACCAGCGTCCCGAGGATGCGCTCGTGGTGAGCGCACACGATCCGCGCGCGTGGGCGCTGGCCGCGGGCGCGCCGAGCCGCGTCGTGCCGATCACCGCCGGTGAGCCGGCGCCCGACGGCTTCGGCGTGCGCGGCGGCCGTCTGGTCGGCCCCGGCGTCGAGCTGGGCCCCCTGCCCGTCATGCGCGCGCCTCACGACCTCACGAACGCGCTGGCGGCCGCGGCCGCGGCCGCCCTTGTCGGCGCGTCGGAGCACGCCATCCGGTCGACGCTCGCACACGGCGTGGGACTGCATCACCGCGTCGAGCTCGTCGCCGAGGTCGACGGCGTGCGCTACTTCGACGACTCGAAGGCCACCAACCCGCACGCGACGATGAGCGCGCTCCAAGGCTTCACCGATGTGGTGCTGCTCGCCGGCGGTCGCAACAAGGGTCTCGACCTGCGAGTCCTGAGAACGGCGGCCGATCGGCTCCGCGGTGTCGTCGCCATCGGCGAAGCCACCGACGAGGTCGAGGCCGCGTTCACCGGTGCGACGGTGGTCGTGCGAGCCGATTCCATGCATGCCGCGGTCCGGGAGGCGCGCACGCTCGCGCGCGGGGGATGTCGTACTCCTGTCGCCCGCCTGCGCGTCGTTCGACTGGTACGACGGCTACGCCGCGCGTGGCGACGACTTCAGCCGCGAGGTACGTGCCCTGACCACCCCGAACGAGGTGACGGCATGACGACGACCGCCGCGATCAGGGCCGTGACCGCCAGCCGGGCGCATCACCGCGGGCGCAAGCACACTGCTTCCGCAAGGACGACCGGATCGTCGACCGCGATGCTCCTCGTCGCCGTGGTCATCGTGCTGAACGTCGTCGGCTCGGTGATGGTGCTCTCCGCATCGTCGGTCGCGTCGCTGACCATGTACGGCAACGCCTGGTACTTCTTCATGCGCCAGGTGTTCTGGGTCGGCATCGGCGGTGCCGGCTTCTTCGTCGCGTCGCGTGTCGATTATCACCATTGGCGGCGCGCTGGTCCGACCACTGCTCCTGGTGAGCGGTGTGACCCTGTTGCTCGTCCTCGTCCCGGGAATGGGCGTTCACGTCGCGGGCTCGCGCCGGTGGCTCGGCGCGGGGATGCTCCGGTTCCAGCCGAGCGAGCTCGCCAAGCTCGCGTTGCTGCTCTACACCGCCGACCTCCTGACCACGCGAGAGGCCGAGATCCACGACTTCCGGCGGGTGCTCACCCCGATCCTCGTGGTGCTGGGCGCCTTCGCGGGGCTGGTCATGCTGGAGCCCGACCTCGGTTCGACGCTCGTGCTCGGCCTCGTCGTGGGGGCACTGGTCCTGGCCGGTGGGGTGCGGCTGCGCCACCTCGCGGCGGTGGCGTCCGCGTCGACGTTCGTCGTCGGCATGCTGGCGCTGTCGGCCCCGTACCGGCGTGCGCGTCTCTTCACGTTCCTCGACCCGTTGCAGGACCCGACGAACAGCGGCTACCAGATCTCGCAGTCCTTCATCGCCCTGGGCAGCGGCGGGTGGACCGGCGTGGGCCTCGGCGCCGGACGCGCCAAATGGAACTTCCTTCCCAACGCCCACACCGACTTCATCTTCGCCATCATTGGCGAGGAGCTCGGCCTGGTCGGCTGCCTCGTCGTGCTGGGGCTCTTCGTCGGCTTCGCCGCGCTCGGCACACGCTCCGCGACGTCCGCGCCCGACCGCTTCGGAATGCTGCTCGCGGCCGGGATCACGACGTGGGTCGTCGGTCAAGCCCTCATCAACATCGGCGCCGTCGTGGGCCTGCTCCCCGTGTCGGGCATCCCGCTGCCGTTCGTCTCCTTCGGTGGCTCTGCCCTCGTGACGTGCATGTTCGCCACGGGCATTCTCGCCAACGTCGCCCGTCAGGCCCGGTGACTCCCGCAAGGGACACGCGGCGCACGCCGTCGGTCTTCGCGCTGATCACGGGCGGCGGGACCGGCGGCCATGTCTCGCCGGCATTGGCGTTGGCCGACGCGCTCGTCGCGCGTGGCCACGAACGCGATGCGATCCGCTTCGTTGGCGCGGCGCGCGGTCTCGAGGCCCGGGCCGTGCCCGCGGCCGGATTCGCCATCGACGTGTTGCCGGGCCGCGGCATGCGGCGAAGCATGGGGCCCGCAGCGCTGCTCGAGAACGCCCGTTCACTCGTGGCGACCGGCGTCGCGTTCGTCCGCGCGCGCTCGGGATCGTCCGCCGGGTGCGACCCGCGGTGGTCGTCGGTGTTGGCGGGTACGCGTCGTTGCCGACGGTGCTCGCGGCGCGAGCACTCCGGGTGCCCGTCGTCGTGCACGAACAGAATGCGGTCGCCGGAGCGGCGAATCGGATCGCCGTCAGGCTCGGAGCCATGCCCGCGGTCTCACACGCCGAGACCGCGCTCCGCGGGGCCGTCGTGACCGGCAATCCCGTGCGAGGGCGCGTGGTGACGGTCGAACGCACGCCGGTCTCGCCCCCCGTCATCGCGGTTGTGGGCGGAAGCCTCGGCGCGCGACACCTCAACGTGGCGGTGCTCGAGCTCGCCGTGCGCTGGCGCGCGCGCGACCGATGTCGTCATCCACCATGTGACCGGCCGGCGGGACTACGAAGAGTGCCGCGCGCGATTGACGGCGCTCCGCGAGCCGAGTGACGCGCTCGAGTACCGAATCGTCGAGTACGAGGAACACATGGAACGGCTGTACAGCCAAGCTTCGTTGTTCGTGGGGCGTGCCGGCGCGACCACGGTTGCCGAGCTCGCGGTTGTCGGCATGCCGTCGGTGCTCGTCCCCTTGCCGGGCGCACCCGGCGACCACCAGACCGCGAACGCGCGGGCGGCTGGTCGCGGTCGGCGCCGCCGTGTTGGTGCGCGACGACGAGCTCGACGCCGCGCGCTTGGACCGGGAGCTCGCGATGCTCCTCGTCGACCGGCGCCGCCTGGAGCGGATGGCTGCGGCCGCGCGGGGTGCAGCACGACCTGGCGCGGCCGACGAGTTGGCCAACCTCGTCGAAGGCGTGGCGCGCCGCGATGCGTGACGGCGATCCCGGCGCCGAGCTCGATCTGTCGCACCCGCGGAGGATCCACATCGTGGGCATCGGCGGCGCGGGCATGAGCGCGATCGCGACCGTGCTCGCCGGCGTGGGTCACACCGTGAGCGGGTCGGATCTCAAGGAGTCGCGGGCGCTCGAGCGGCTGCGCCTGCTCGGCGTCGATGCGCACGTGGGCCATGCGGCCGCGAACGTCGGAGCCGTCGACGCGGTCGTCGTGTCGACCGCGATCCGCGGCGGGAACATCGAGGTCGACGCAGCCACGGCCCGGGGGATCCCGGTCCTGACGCGTGCCGAAGCGCTCCGCGCGGTCGTGGCGATCCGTCGTTCGATCGCGGTGGCGGGAAGCCACGGGAAGACGACGACGTCGTCGATGCTCGCCCTGATCCTCCGCGCCGCGGGCTGGCATCCCAGCTTCCTCATCGGAGGCGAGGTCAACGAGGTCGGGACCAATGCCGTGTGGGACGACGGCGAGTGGCTCGTCGTAGAAGCGGACGAGAGCGACGGCACCTTCTTGCAGCTCGACCCCTACGCGGTCGTCGTCACCAACGTCGAGCCCGATCATCTCGACCACTACGGAGGCTTCAGCGGTCTGGTCTCGGCGTTCGAGCGGATGCTGGAGAGCGTGCGCGGGCCCCGCATCGTCTGCGCCGACGATCCGGTCGCGGCCCGACTCGCGGCGCAGCTCCGGACGCGCTGCACGACGTACGGAGAGTCACCGGGCGCGGACTACCGCATCGACGGGTACTCGGGTGGTCGCGACGGATCCCGCTGGACGCTCGTGCACGGCGACGAACCGCTCGGCACCGTCGAGCTGCCGGTCCCCGGCCGCCACAACGCGTGGAACGCCGCGGGCGCGGCGACGGCGGCGCTCGAGGTCGGTGTGCCCTTCGAGGCGGTGCACCGCGCGCTCGTCGGCTTCGGCGGTGTGGCGCGGCGGTTCCAGTTCCGCGGGATGCTCCGCGGCGCGACGGTCGTCGACGACTACGCGCACCTGCCGGGCGAAGTCGCCGCGGCGATCCGCACGGCCGGCGAGGGCGGATGGACCCGCGTGCTCGTCGTCTTCCAGCCGCACCGTTACACACGGACTGCGTCGTTGTGGCGTGACTTCGCCGACGCGTTCACCGGAGCCGACGTGGTCGTGATCACCGACGTGTACTCGGCAGGGGAGCGCCCGGTGCCCGGAGTGACCGGACGGCTCGTCGTCCGAGCCGTGCTCGACGCCCACCCCGCCCAACGGGTGCTGTACCTGCCACGCCGCGACGACGTCGTGACCGTCGTGCCGACCCTGGTGCAGGCGGGCGACGTGCTCCTGATGCTCGGCGCCGGCGACCTGACCACCGTCCCCGACGACTGGCTGGGTGGCAGGCGGTGACCTCCGCAACCCCACCAACCGTCCCAGGCGCGAGCGAGCTCACCGAGATCGGCCGCGAGCTCGAGCGACACCTCCCGCCGGGGGCGGTGGAGCGCGACGTGCCGCTCGCCACGCTCACGACGTACCGGCTCGGCGGTCCCGCCGCGGTGGCAGTGCGGCTGGCGCACGAGGAGGACGCCGAGATCCTGGCCACGGCCCTCACGGGCACGTCGGTCCCCGTGCTCGTCGTCGGGCCGCGGCTCCAACCTGCTCGTGGCAGACGTCGGGTTCGCCGGCATCGCGGTCCTGCTCGTCGGCGAGCTGGAGCAGGTCGACATCGCGGCCGACCGCCCCGCGTGACCGCAGGAGGCGGCGCTCCGCTCCCGGTCGTCGCGCGGCGGTGCGCGGCCGTGGGCGCGGGCGGGCTGGAGTTCTTCGTCGGGATCCCGGGCACGGTGGGCGGCGCCGTGCGGATGAACGCGGGTGGCCACGGTCGTGAGACGGTGGAGGTGCTCGTCCGCGCGCTCGTGCACGACCTGGCGACTCCCGGCGCAGGCTCCTGCTGGCGGGCCGGTCCGTCGCTCGGGCTCGGGTACCGGACCTCGGCGCTGCGGCCCTCGGAGCTCGTGCTCCGCCGCGGAGCTGGCGGCAACGCCGGCACCCCCCGACGACTGTGCTGCCCGCATCGACGAGATCGTCCGCTGGCGCCGGGAGCACCAGCCGGGCGGTTCGAACGCGGGCTCGGTGTTTCGGAACCCGCCGGGCGACTCCGCCGGACGTCTGATCGATGCCGCTGGCCTGAAGGGCTTGCGCGTCGGGGGCGCGTCCGTCTCCGAGAAGCACGCGAACTTCTTCCAGGCCGATCCGGGCGCGGCCGCCGACGACGTCGCCCGGCTCGTCGGCGAGGTTCGGCGCCGCGTCGCCGAGGCCAGCGGCGTCGACCTCGTGCCCGAGCTCACGCTGGTGGGTTTCCATGGCGAGGAGGGGACACATCCATGACGCTCACGAACACGCGTCCGACGCCGCCGGCGCGCGCGCCGGTGGACCCGCGGGTCCGCGAGCGCTGGATCGCGCTGCGCCGCGCCGAAGGTCGCCGGCGCCTCCACCTCCTGCTCGCGGTGCTCGGGGTCCTCGCGGTGCTGGCGAGCGGTACGCGGTGACCCGGTCCCCGCTGCTCCAGGTGCGGACGGTCGACGTCGTGGGCGCCGAGCACACGGGCACCGACGCAGTGGTGGAGGCATCCGGACTCCGGAGCACGACCTCCATGGTGTGGGCCGACCGCACGGCCGCGGCGCACCGGGTGGAAGCACTGCCGTGGATCTCGCACGCGCGGGTGACCCGAGACTGGCCGCACACCATGCGGATCCGCGTCACCGAGCGCACGCCCGTCGGCTTCGTGCGTGACGCCGCGGGCGCGCCGCTGCTCGTGGACGGGTCGGGCCGCGTCCTGGAAGGAATCGAGACCGTGCCGGCAGGCGTCGTCGAGCTCCAGGGCGCCGCGTCCGTCCCCGATCCGGGTGGTCGGATCCGGCCTGCGGGAGCGGCCGCCGTGGCCGCCGGCCTCGGCCCGTTGGTGGCGCAGACTGCCCACGTCGATCTGGTCGACGGCCGTGCGACGGTCGCGGCTCGCGAACGGGGTCGAAGTCCGGATGGGGGAGCCGATCGACGTGGTGGCCAAGGCGATTGCTGCCGACGCCGTCCTCCAGCAGCTCGCGGAGTCGGAGACGGTGGTGCACTACATCGACGTGAGCGTTGCGTCGAACCCCGTCGCCGGCTGAGGGCGCGGCGAGCGACTCGGCTTCGATTGTTGACCCTGTGGCTGATGTGGAATAAAGTGTCAACCCGTACCATAGCTTGACATAACACTCTACCTCCAGTCGAGGTCGAGGGTTTGGGAAAAGGACGTGCGAACATGCTGGGCGAGCCTCAGAACTACCTCGCCGTGATCAAGGTCGTCGGCGTCGGGGGCGGTGGTTGCAACGCCGTGAACCGGATGATCGACGCGGGCTTGAAGGGCGTCGAGTTCATCGCGGTCAACACCGATGCCCAGTCCCTGCTGATGAGCGACGCCGACGTCAAGCTCGACATCGGTCGCCAGCTCACCCGGGGTCTCGGCGCCGGGTCCGACCCCGATGTCGGCCGCCAGGCGGCGGAGGATCACCGCGACGAGATCGAAGAAGTGCTCCGCGGCGCGGACATGGTCTTCATCACCTTGGGCGAGGGCGGCGGCACCGGGACGGGCGGAGGCCCGATCGTGGCCGAGGTGGCGAAGGCCGCGGGTGCGCTGACGATCGCCATCTGCACCCGCCCCTTCACGTTCGAAGGTCGCCGCCGGGGTGTCCAGGCCGAGAGCGGCATCCAGAAGCTCCGGGAGAAGGTCGACACGCTGATCATCATCCCGAACGACCGCCTGCTCACGGTCTCCGACGAGCGGACGTCGATCCTGAACGCGTTCAAGACGTGCGACGAGGTTCTGCTCCAAGGGGTCCAGGGCATCACCGACCTCATCACGACGCCGGGCCTCATCAACACCGACTTCGCCGACGTCCGCATGATCATGAGCAACGCGGGGAGCGCCCTCATGGGGATCGGCTACGCCTCGGGCGACGGCCGGGCCGTCAACGCGGCGCGGGCGGCGATCGCCAGCCCGATGCTCGAAGCCAGCGTGGAGGGTGCCCGCGGCATGCTCCTCAACGTCTCGGGACCGTCCGACCTGGGCCTGTTCGAGGTGAACGAGGCGGCCGAGATCATCGCCAAGGCGGCACATCCGGACGCCAACATCATCTTCGGTGCCGTCATCGACGACGCGCTCGGCGACGAAGTGCGCATCACCGTGATCGCCGCGGGCTTCGACCGTTTCGAAGGTGAGCGCGGCTCCTCCTCACGGACGGTGTCGCTCGGCCTCGGAGACGACCTGGACCTCGACCTCGGTGACGACGGGGGCGAGGGCGGCGACGACGAGTTCGACGTCCCCGAATTCCTGCGCTGATCGTCCGCGAGCTCCCCGGGGCGCTGGTCGCGTGCAGCGACCGTCTCGGGGGAGTGTCGCACCCGCCGTTCGACGACGGCGAACGTCGCCGACCACGTCGGCGACGACGTGCGCGGGTAGGCGTGAACCGGCGCGTGCTGGCTGAGCAGCTGGGGCTCGGCGAGCCGGAGACCTGGGGGTGGCTGCGCCAGGTGCACGGGCACACGGTGGTGTCGCACGACGGCCCGGGCTCGGGTGTCGCGCCCGAGGCGGACGCCGCGGTGACGTCAACGGTCGGGTTGCCCCTGGTCGTGCTGACCGCCGACTGCGCGCCGGTTGCGCTCGTCGCCCGCGAGGCCGTCGGCGTCGTGCACGTCGGCTGGGCGGGCCTGGAGCAACGCGTGATCGGCGACGCGCTCGACGCGCTCCGCCGCCTCGGCGCCACGCGAGATCCACGCGGTCGTCGGGCCCTGCATCCGACCCGCGCGCTACGAGTTCGGCGCGGCCGACCTCGAGCGACTGGTCGGTGCCGTGGGACCCGAGGTGCGCGGGCGCACCGACCACGGTGCGCCGGCGCTCGATCTTCCGGCGGGTGTTGCCGCACAGTTGCGCGCGGGGGGTATCGACGAGATCGACGACGTCGGGATCTGCACCTCGGCGTCGCCCGACCACTTCTCGTATCGCCGCGACGGCCGCACCGGTCGCCAGGCACTCGTGGTGGTCCGCCGAGCGTGAGCGACGCGGACAGTCCCGACGTCGCGGCTGCGCTCGGAGCCGTGCACGCGTGCATCGTGACGGCGGCGCGCGTCGCCGGCCGTGATCCAGCCGAGATCACCGTGGTCGCGGCGACGAAGACCGTCTCGGTCGCGCGGATCCGCGCCGCGCTCGATGCCGGGGTTGCCGACCTCGGTGAGAACCGTGCCCAGGAGCTGCTCGCGAAGGCGCCGGAGCTGGCGGCGCGCGCCCGCACGCTGGCACTTCGTCGGTGTGTTGCAGCGCAACAAGGTGCGCGCGCTCGCGCCCTGGGTCCACTGCTGGCAGACGGTCGACCGCGCGGAGCTGGCCGACGAGATCGCGCGGCGCGCCCCGGGAGCGCGGGTGCTGGTCGAGGTGAACCTGGGCGACGAGCCCCAGAAAGGAGGGTGCGCGCCCGCCGCCGTGCCCGCGCTCGTCGATCACGCGAGGGCGCGCGGGCCTCGAGGTCGGAGGATTGATGACGGTGCCGCCGCGCGACGGCGATCCCCGTCGGTGGTTCGCCGCGTTGCGGACGCTCCGAGATGCTGTGGGTCTCGCGGAGCTCTCGATGGGCATGACCGACGACTACACGGTCGCCGTCGAGGAGGGGGCGACGATCGTGCGCGTCGGCCGCGCGATCTTTGGTGCGAGGCCTGAACCGGAAGCAACGAAGGGCCCCGACGTGGTCGCCGCTCCGGAGGACCCGGGGATAGGCTGACCCGCGCATGGCAACCCTCTGGCGGCGCGCAATGGTGTACCTGGGACTCCAGGACGACGACGAGCTCGACTACGGGATCGACTACGAGCCGTACGAGTACGGCGAGCCGCAGGACGAGGACGCGCCCGTTCACGAGCCGCGCGAGGCGCGCGTCCTGCACGAGGTCCCGCAGCGGCGGGAGCCGTCGACGGTGCGCGTCACGCCGGCCGAGCCTTCGGGCCCGCACCCTCTCGCGAGAGTGCGTGAAGAGCCCTCGGGGGTGACCGTCACGCGACCAGCCGTCGTCCGGACCGTGGGCCCGACGACTGCGGCACGGGTGCACGTCGTGGAGCCACACGGCTTCAACGATGCGCAGGAGGTCGGCGACCGTCTCAAGGCGAACCAGCCCGTGATCCTCAACCTCCAGGGGATCTCGAAGGAGCTGCAACGCCGGCTGATCGACTTCTCGAGTGGTCTCGCCTACGCGGTCGGCGGCTCGATGTCGCGCGTGGCCGAGCAGGTGTTCCTGCTCACCCCGAGCAATGTCGAGGTGTCCCAGGAGGAGAAGGAGCGACTGCAGGCGCGCGGCCTGTACCGGTCCTGATCGTGCACGCCATCGCGGTGCTCCTCCAGATCTATCTGCTCGTCCTCGTCGGCCGGGCGATCCTCTCGTGGTTCCCGGTCCGGTCGGGCACGTTCCTGGCACAGGTGAACCGCGTCCTGTGGGATCTCACGGAACCCGTGCTGCGCCCGGTCCGCCGTGTGGTGCCTCCGGCCGGCATGTTCGACTTGTCGTTCATCGTCGTGTTCTTCGCCATCTTGATCCTTCAGGGATTCTTCGCGAGGGCCTAGCATGACGCGCCATGGATGTGACGCCGTCGGAGCTCCGCAGTAGCGAGATCAAGGAAGCATGGCGCGGGTATCACCGCGACGAGGTCGACGACCTCCTCGAGCGCGCCGCCACCACGATCGAGGCGCTCACGCGCCAAGTGAACGAGGCCCCGAGTCGCAGCGCCGACCCGGTCGTCACGCCTACGGCACGCGAACACGAGGAGATGTTGCAGCGCACGCTGATCCTTGCGCAGAAGGCCGCCGACGAGGCGGTCAACGAGGCGCAGGCGAGGGCACGCCAGATCGTCGACGAAGCCGAGGGTCGCGCCCAGGCCGTGGTCGGCGACGCGGAGACGTCCGCGCGACGGCTCGCCGAGGGTGAGCGCCGCCGGATCGAATCCGAGATCGAGACGCTGACCACGCGCCGGGACGCACTGCGAACCGACGCCGACGCCCTCGACGCGTACGCATCGGGGTACCGGGCGCGACTGCGTACCACCATCGAGGCCGACCTCGCGGCCCTCAGCTCGTCGATCGAGCCGCCGGGACCGCGCCCCGAGCTGCTGATCTCCGACGACGCGCCCGACCTCCGAGGCCCCGCGCCCGAGGTGGCGGCGCCGTGGGACACACCGACCGCGTCGACACCGTGGGAGTCACCGTCGGCGGGCGCGCCGTCCGTCGCGTCCGAGAGCGCACCCGAGGCGCACGCGCCACAGTCCGGTGCTCCCGGCTCAACGGCGGACTGGCCACCGCCGGCGCCGCCAGCGAGCGCGCGTGCCGTCGAGAGCGCCGACACCGTTTCGAGTGGCGACCTCCGCGCGTGGGACGCACCGCCGTCGTCGTGGCAGCAGTCGACCGGTCAGTACGAGGCGCTCGCCGCCGACGTGCTGGCCGCGCGATGCGCCGCTCGAGGCGCGTCCGGTGGAAACCGATTCCCTCGACGACGACGCGTTCTTCGCGTCGCTGCGGGAAGCCGTGCGTGACGACGCCACCTATGACGCCGACGAGTCCGAGCGGCCGGTGCTCTACGACGACGAGGCCGACGACCGCCGCCGCTTCCGTCGCCGCCGCTGACCGAGCCGCAGCTGAGGTCAGACCTTCGCCACCGACACCCCGAGCTCCGCGCCGTCGACCTGCAGGCGACGCGCCGGTTCGGGTCCTCCTTCGCCGAGCGCACCACGGACCACGAACTCGACCGCCAGCACCTCTGACGCGATCCACGTCGCGTGCCGAGTCGCGGCGTCGGCGAGCGCGCCGGAGCACCACAGCACGGCGTCGATGCGGTCGGAGATCTCGAAACCGGCCTCCTTGCGCACCTCGTTGAGGAGGCGGATCAGCTCGCGCGGCGAGGCCTTCCTCGCGGAGCTCGTCGTCGAGTGTGGTGTCGAGCGCGGTCGCGGAACCGCCCTCCTGCGCGAGCGTGAGCTCGTCGTGGGACGCGGCGCGGATCTCGACGTCGTCGGCGGTCAGGTCGAAGGTCGATCCGTCGGCGAGGCGGAGCGGGTAGTGACCCTGGGTCTCGATCGCGCGGCGCACCTCGAAGGCCGGCGCAACTCCCAGGGCATCCTTCACCTGCGGGGCGCGGGGACCCGCCTTCGGCCCGAGACTCCGGAAGTTCGGGACGACCACGTAGTCGAGCAGACCTTCGAGGTCGGCGACGAGCTCGACGTGCTTCACGTTGAGCGCGTCGGCGACTTCCGCGATCGACGCATCCGAGAGCGCGACACCGTCCGGGAGCACGACGAACGCGCGGCGCAGCGGCTGGCGCACCTTGAGACGCGCGTCGTTGCGTGCGTTCAAACCGAGTGATACCACGAGCGCGCGCGGCGGCCTCTCACGCTCGAGCTGCTCGTCGCACGCGGACGCGTCGGCGACGGGCCAGTCCTGGAGGTGGACGGAGTCCGGCGTCGCCACTCAGGTTGCGGTACATCTCGTCGGCGACGAACGGCGTGAACGGCGCGAGCAGCCGTGCTGTCACCGTGAGGCACTCGTGCAGAGTTGCGTGGGCGTTGTTGTCGTCGGCGTTCCAGAACCGGGGCCGCGACCTCCGCACGTACCAGTTCGACAAGTCGTCGACGAACGAATCGAGCGCCTGTGCGGCGCGCAAGGCGTCGAAGTCGTCGAGCGCGGCCGTGACCTCGGCGACGGTGCCGTGGAGTCGCGACCGTACCCAGCGGTCCAGCACGTGCGTCGACGACACGCCGATACCGGTCGGCTTCCACCCCTCGGCGTTCGCGTACGTCACGAAGAACGAGTACGTGTTCCACAGCGTGAGCAGGAAGCGGCGTGTCGACTCGTCGATCGCCTCCGGGTACACGCGGCGGGGCGTCCACGGCGAGCCCGCGGAGAAGAAGTTCCACCGGAGCGCGTCGGCGCCGCGAGCGTCGAGGATCGTCCAGGGATCGATCACGTTGCCCTTGGACTTCGACATCTTCTGACCGTCCTTGTCGACGACCAGCGCGAGGCACACGACGTTGCGGTAAGGCGCGCGGCCGAACACCAGCGTGTTCACCGCGAGCAGCGAGTAGAACCAACCCCGCGTCTGGTCGATCGCCTCGCAGATGAAGTCGGCGGGGAAGCGGTCGGCGAACAGCGCCTCGGACTCGAACGGGGCATGGAACTGGGCGGCCGGCATCGCGCCGGAATCGAACCACGCGTCGAGCACCGGCTCCACGCGCCAGGCCTCCCCGCTGCACGCCGGGCAGATGATCACCACATCGTCGACCGCGGGGCGGTGGAGGTCGAGATCGTCGAGCGCGCGACCGGCCAGCTGCGAGAGCTCGTCGACCGACCCGACGCAGGTGTCGGTGCCACAGGCGCACCGCCAGACGGGCAGCGGGGTCCCCCAGAAGCGGTCGCGCGAGAGCGCCCAGTCGACGTTGTGCTCGAGCCAGTCGCCGAACCGACCGTGCTGGATGTGGTCCGGGTGCCAGTGGATCGCTTCGTTCTCGCGGCAGGAGATCGGCGCGGCGCGCCGACGTCCGCGCGAACCACGTGGGCTTCGCCCAGTAGATCAGCGGCGTGCCGCAGCGCCAGCAGTGTGGGTAGGAGTGCGTGTAGTCGACGACGCGCTCGAGGCGCCCCGCGGCCGCGAGCGCGTCGATGATGTCGGCGTCGGCGTTCTTGACGAAGCGGCCCGCCCAGGGTGTCGTGATGAACGTGGCGTCGGGCCCCACGGGGTTGAGGGATGGCAAGCCCTCGCGCTCGGCGACCTCGCGGTCGATCTCGCCGAACGCAGGCGCGAGGTGCACGATGCCCGAACCGTCGTCGACCGTGACGAAGTCGGCAACCACGACACGCGGCGCGGCGTCGAGGACGAGCGCGTCGAAGGGCCGCTCGTAGTGCAACCCGTCGAGCTCGCCGACCGAGATCGCGCCGACGACCTCGACGTCGTCGCCGAGCACCGCGTCGAGGCGGCTGGCGGCGAGCACGAGGTCGCGCGTCCCTGCGCGTCCCTTCACGCGCACGTACTCGACGTCGGGTCCCACAGCGGCGGCGACGTTCGACACCAAGGTCCAGGGTGTCGTGGTCCACACGAGCAGGTCGAAGTCCTTGCCGGCGACGGGGAAACGGACGTACACCGAGGGTTCGGTGACGTCCTGGTACGCCCCGGGTTGCGCGAGCTCGTGGCTCGAAAGCGCCGTGCCGCAGCGGCCGCAGTACGGGACGACCTTGTCGCCTTCGTAGATCGCGCCCGTGTCCCACATCTGGCGGAACTGCCACCACACGCTCTCGATGTAGGAGTTGTCGAGCGTCCAGTACGCGTCGTCGGTGTCGAGCCACATGCCGATCCGCGTCGTGAGCCGCTCGAAATCGCCGACGTAGCGCTGCACCGACTCTCTGCAGCGCTGGTTGAACGCGGCGACGCCGAACGCCTCGATCTGTTGCTTGCCGGAGAAGCCGAGCTCCTTTTCGACTTCGACTTCCACGGGCAGGCCGTGGCAGTCCCAACCGGCTTTGCGGGCGACGTGGCGACCGCGCATCGTGTGGTAGCGGGGGTAGAGGTCTTTGAACAAGCGGGCCCACACGTGGTGGATCCCGGGCCGTCCGTTCGCGGTGGGCGGGCCCTCGTAGAACACCCACTCGGGTGCTCCCTCCCGCCGGCGCAGGCTCTCCGCGAACACGTCGTCGCGCGCCCAGCGCTCGAGAACGACCGCTTCGAGGGCGGGCAAGTCGAGCGCGGCGGCAACGGGCTCGAACGGCATCGCCGGTACTTTACGAGCGGTCCCTGCGGCGCCTTGGTCCCATTCGTCAGGATCGGGCGTGTTCTCCGCGCCGATCGCTACAATCCCGGCCCTTCCCTTCTCAGCGACGTCGGGAGCGGTCATGGCACGGGCAGCGGCGAAGCGGGTCCCCGCGAAGGCGGCACCTGTCAAAGCGGCGGTGAAGAAGGCCGCGGCTCCGCGCGCCTCCGCGACGAAGGTGACGACGAAGGTGACGGCGAAGGTGACGCGACAGACCGTCTCGGCCAAGTCGAACCCCCGCAAGGCGCCACCCAGGGCAGCCGCGGCCAAGGCGCCGGCCAGGAAGGTCGCGGCGAAGGTCGTCGCCGCGAAAGCGCCCGCCAAGCCCAACCCGGCACAGAAGGTCGCGCCGGCGAAGGCGTCGGCGTCGAAGGTGACACCGGCGAAGGCTCCGGTGCCGAAAACGCGGGGCAAGGACGCCAAGCCGACGCCTTCCAAGACGAGTCCGACCGCTCGGAGCCGCGCCAAGACCACCGCCGTCAAGACCGCTTCCGTCAAGGCCAGTTCCGCCAAGGCCGCCCCCGGCGCCCGGCCACGACCCCCTCGAAGCGGGCGACGGCGAGCCCCTCGAAGCAGGAGACGACGAAGAGCACCGTGCCCGCCAAATCGACGAAGGTCGCCGCCAGCAGCGGCTCCAGCCCGCCCCCCCCGCCCGCCAAGCCCGCGTCGTCGCTGATGGCCGCACCTCGCCGAAAGCCGGGCACGGTGATCTGTCCGCTGTCAGGGTTCGAGGTGAAGCCCGAGCCCTCGAGCCTCGCGCCCAAGACCGTCGAGCGCCTGCGCGCCAAGCTCATCGAAGAGCGCGATCGGCACGTGCACCAGGCCGAGGAGCTCCAGGCCGAGGCCGAGGCGCTCGCCAACGAGCGCGAGGGTGGTGACACCCAGTTCGACGAGGAATCGGGCGAGGGTGACACGGTCAATATCGAGCGTGAACGCGACCTGCTGCTCTCCGCGTCGGCGCGTCAGATCGTCGAGGAGATCGATCGCGCCCTTGGGCGCATCGCAAACGGCACCTACGGTCGTTGCGTGCCCGCAGGGCGTCGGATCCCCATCGAACGGCTCGAAGCGCTGCCCTTCGCGGAGTACTGCGTCGACTGCAAGGCGCGTGCCGAACGCCGTCGATAGGGACGCGCATCACTCCTTGCGGCGCGCCACCGTCGCCGCGGCCATCGCGCTCGGAGTCGTCGTCGCCGACCAACTGACCAAGGTCTGGGCGGCATCGGCGCTCACCCATCATCCGCGGTCCATCGTCGGGACGACGGTCGAGCTCAGACTCTCCCGGAACACCGGCAGCGCGTTCAGCTTGTTCCGGGGATTCACCCCGCTGCTCGCGTTGGTCGCGGTGGTCGTCGTGTTCCTGCTGTTCCGCGCCGTCCCGACCACTGCCGACCGCGTGACCCTGGTGGCACTCGGGCTGGTGCTCGGCGGTTCGCTCGGGAACCTGGTGGATCGCGTCGCGCGGTCTCCGGGCTTCCTGCGGGGGGCGGTGGTCGACTTCGTCGACATCGGGCCGTGGCCCGTCTTCAACGTGGCGGATGCCGCGATCACCGTGGGTGCACTGCTCCTTGCGGTTGCGATCATCCGCGGTGAGGTCAGTCCCAGCCGTTCGGCCGCGCCGGGCCGAGGGAACCACCACCGTGCCTGACGCGCTGCACGTCCCGGAGAGCCTCGCGGGCGAGCGACTCGACCGCGCGGTGGCGTTGCTGACGGGGTGGTCGCGCAGCGAGGTCCAGGGGTTGATCGACGCGCACGCGGTGCTCGTCGACGGACGGCAGGCGGCGAAGAGTCGCCGGCTCGCCGCGGGCGAGCAGATCGAGCTCCTGGCGTCGCCGGCGGTTCCCGCGCCACCGGTGGCTGACCCGGGCGTCGTGCTCGACGTCCGCTTCGAAGACCCGGATCTCGTCGTGCTCGCGAAACCCGCAGGGCTCGTGGTCCACCCCGGGCCGGGGCACGAGGACGGCACCCTCGTGCACGGGCTCCTCGCCCGGTACCCCGAGCTCGCGGTGGTCGGTGATCCGGCGCGCCCTGGCATCGTGCACCGACTCGACCGCGACACGAGCGGGCTCATGCTCGTGGCGCGAACGGCTCGCGCGTACGAGCAGCTCACCGCGTCGCTCGCGGCGCGCGAGGTGCAACGCCAGTACCTCGCGCTCGGTGTGGGGTCGGCTCAGCGCCCGCCGCGGGATGATCGACGCGCCCATCGGTCGTTCCGCGCGGGACCCCTTCCGGATGGCGGTGCGCGAAGGGGGACGCGAGGCCCGCACCAATTACGAGGTGCTCCGCGAGTGTTCCAGCCCCGTCGTCAGCTTGCTGGAGTGCACGCTCGAGACGGGAAGAACACACCAGATTCGGGTGCACCTTGCGGCCATCGGCCACTCGGTCGTGGGTGACGCGACCTACCGCGGTGCGCGCCCGGCGCTCCCCCTTCCGCGGCCGTTCCTTCATTCCGCGCGTCTCGTGTTCGAGCATCCGTTCTCGGGCGAGTCGCTGCGGCTGGAGGATCCCCTCCCTCCCGAGCTGGCATCACTCCTGGAGGCGCTCCCGCTCGATCCCTGATGGTCGTGCTCGTCGTCGCGGGCGTGGTCCTCGTCCGACTCGCGCCGATTCGGCGTCGTCGTCGTCGTGGTCGTCGTCGTCGTGGCGCTCGACGCGGTGGGCGCGCTGGCGGTCTCGGACCGCGACGTGACATGGAAGGCCGAGGGAGCAATCGGCGCCGCCGCGGTGTTCGGCACCGCGGCCTCTGCGACGCGCATGATCACGGGCGCGGGCGTGATCACACCTTCACCGAGGGCCGTTTGCGTGATGCGCGCTCGCGGAGCTTCCGGTGGCTCGGTCGTGACGGGTCGCTCGAGGATCCCGGGCGGCGCGAGCTGCACGGGAAAGCGCGGCGACGTTCGATCGTCGAAGGGCTCGAGGTGGCCGAGGGTGGTGGGGAGCAGGCGGACGCCGAGCAGGTCGACCTGCGCGACCGCGGCGATGCCGCACGTCATCGCCACAGCAAGAGAGATGACCCCGATGACGGACGCTCGTCGACCCATCACGTCCTCCGTCCCGTATATCGGCGCGCGATCAGTGGTCCTGCACCCAAGGGTCGGTAAAGCTTCTCCTCCACTCCGCTCTCGGCGCCGACGGCGCCCGGCCGCGAGGCCCTGAGCCAGCCCGTCTCTCGGCGCGCGCTCTCAGTCGTCGTCCGCGCTCGGAGTGGCGACCACCGGTGAGACACGCGGATCGGTGACGGGCAACAGGTGGCCCAGCGGCGATCGCGGCTGCGCGAGATGGAGAAATCCGAAATTCGCACCCAACCCGCCCGCGCTCGCGACGGCGACGACTGCCACGAGGCTTCCGATGGCGAACGCCCGGTCCCGCGCCACGGCGTACTTCTCGACACGTTGGGCCCTCGAGTGGAGTCCCGAGCGCGCGGTTGTCGCCTCGACCCGCCCCGGAGGGCACCTCCCGGCCGTCGAAAGCGGTCAAGGAAGGCCCTGCGTATGTCGACCCTCGTGGCCAGGGAGGTCCGCCATGAGGGTACTGATCGTCGAGGACGACGAGGCCATCGCTGAACCGCTGGGCCGAGGCCTGGAGCGCGAAGGTCTCGAGGTTCAGCGCGTCGCCACGGGCCGGGAGGCACTCGACCGCACCACCGAGCTCTTCGACGTCGTGCTCCTCGACCTCGGGCTTCCCGACCGGGACGGTTTCGACGTGTGCCGGGAGATCCGCGCCCACTCCGACGTGCCGATCATCGTCGTCAGCGCGCGTTCTGAAGAGGTCGATCGCGTCGTCGGCCTCGAGCTCGGCGCCGACGACTACATGGCGAAGCCGTTCGGCTTCCGTGAGCTGCTCGCGCGCATCCGTGCGGTGACGCGCCGCCGCGCGCCGCGTGCCGATGGCGCCGTGACGGAGCTCGACGGCCTCCTGGTGGACCGCCGCACACGGCGCGTCATCCTTGACTCGGTCGAGCTCTCGCTCACACCGAAGGAGTTCGACCTCCTCGCATACCTCGCTGACGACGCGGGCGCGGTGCGCAGCCGTCAACAAGTCCTCGAAGAGGTCTGGGACCCGCACTGGTACGGCCCCACGAAGACCTTGGACGTGCACGTCGCGACGCTGCGCAAGAAGCTCGGCGACCCGCGATGGATCGAGACGGTGCGCGGCGTGGGCTTCCGACTCCGCTCGCGTGACGGCGACGGCTGAGTCGGCGTGAAACGGCGGCTCCTCCTGAGCTACCTCTCGATCACGGCGTTCGTCCTCATCGTGCTCGAGATCCCGCTCGGCGTCGCGTACACGAACTCGGTCGAAGGTCGCTTGGTGAGCGACCTCCAGCACGATGCGTTTGCGCTCGCGATCCGCGCCCAGGCACCCCTGCAGGCGAACGGGGGCAGCTCGGTCCGTTCCGGCTTGCAGAGTCTCATCGAGCGCTACCACCTGGACACCGGCGCACGGGTCGTGGTGGTCGACGGCGCCGGCATGGAGGTCGCGGACTCGGATCCGACGCGGCCCCTTCGTGACTTCTCGAGCCGGCCCGAGATTACGCAGGCACTGGGGGGCGCCGAGGTGAGCGGGCGTCGGCACTCGCAGACCCTTGATGCCGACCTCCTCTACGTCGCCCTGCCCGTGGGATCCGCAGAAGGCCTGCGCGGTGCGGTGCGCGTGTCGTACCCGGCATCCGTCGTCGCCTCGCGACAGATGCGGGTCTGGCTCCTTCTTGCCGCGACGGGCGGCGTCGTGCTCGGCATCGTGTTCCTCGTCAGCCTCTGGCTCGCGCAGTCGGTGACCCGGCCGCTCGGCGCACTCGAACGAACGGCGCGGGAACTTGGTGGCGGGAAGCTGTCGGCGCGCGCGGCCACCACGCGCGGTCCGTCCGAGCTCCGCATGCTCGCCGAGTCGTTCAACCGCACCGCGGAGCGCCTCGAACAACTCGTCGCCGGCCAGCGAGGGTTCGTGGCCGACGCGTCGCACCAGCTCCGGACGCCGCTCGCCGCACTCCGGCTACGGCTCGAGAACATCGAGGCCGAGGTGGGCGACTCGCTTGCCGACGACCTGGCCGGCGCGCTCGACGAGGTGACGCGGCTGTCGCGGTTGGTGGACGGACTGCTCGCGCTCGCCCGAGCGGAGCAAGCGGAGGCCGCGCCGGCGCCACTGTGGATCAGCCAGCTGCTCGAGACACGACGAGACGCGTGGGTGGCGTTCGCCGACGAGCGCGACGTCGGGATCGAGACCTACATCCCCGTGGACCTCGCGGTCCTCGCCACGCCCGGTCGGCTGGAGCAGGTCATCGACAACCTCTTGAACAACGCGCTGGAGGTCGCACCGCCGGGAACGTTCGTGCGCCTCACCGCGCGCCGGGTCTCGCCGTGGGTCGAGGTTCGCGTCGAGGACCACGGACCCGGCATGAGCGCGGCCGGTCGTGCGCGTGCGTTCGACCGGTTCTGGCAGGCACCCGAGGCGCGCAAGTCGGGTCGCGCGTCGGGCCACTTCGGTCTGGGCCTGCCCATCGTGCGCGAGCTCGTGGTGAGTGACGGCGGCGAGGTCGCGCTCGCCGAATCCGAGTGGGGCGGCCTCGAGGTGATCCTGCGTCTGCGGCCCGCGGCGGCGACCGCAGCGGCGCTCCGTCAGCTGTCGGGCGTGACCTCCGGGTGACCGATGCGCGTGCGCGCGACGAGCTCTTCGAGCGTGTAGCCCTCGAGCAGCGTACGGGTCTCGTCGGAGACGCCGACCCACACCTCCTGCAGCACGCAGTGGCCCTCGCAATGGTCGTGCTCACCGAGCAGGGTGGTGAGCGGGCCGTCGACCGCCGAGATGATGTCGGCGAGGGTGATCTCCGCGGGCGGCCGTGCGAGCACGTAGCCCCCGCCCACACCGCGCTTGGAGCGGACGAGGCCGGCGCCCTTGACCGCGAGGAGGATCTGCTCGAGGTAGGGCTGGGGGAGTGCGGTCCGCTCGGCGATCTCCTTCACCGACGTAGGCCGGTCGAGCCCGTGCAGCGCCAAGGACAGCAGGGCACGCGCCGCGTAGTCACCTCGGGTGGAGACTTTCACGTGCACATCGTCGCGGATGCGCGGCCGACGGCCGGGGCCCGCCGTAACCTGCGGTGATGGAGCCCGTCCGCCCCGACTACTCCGGGGGATGTGTCACCGGGCTCGTGCCGGCGTTGCTCGGGGGTCGCGAGACAGCGTGGATGCCGCCACCAGTTCGGGGCGCGCGGTCGGTGGTCCTGTTCGTGGCCGACGGCCTCGGGTGGGACGCGCTCCAGAGCCACGCGGCGGTGATGCCGACGCTCAGCGCATGCACGGGAGGCCCCATCACGACCGTCGCACCGTCGACGACGGCCGCGGCGCTCACATCGATCACGACCGGGCTCGCACCCGCACGTCACGGCATCACCGGGTTCCGGATGCGCGTCGACGGTGCGGTGCTCAACGTGCTTCGCTGGCAGCTCGAAAACGGCAAACGTCCCCCGGAGCCGGTTGCGGTGCAACGCAGCGACCCTTTCCTCGGGCGAGTGGTCCCCGTGATCACGAAGTCGGAGTTCCGCACCAGCGGCTTCACGGCGGCGCATCTCCGTGGTGGCGACTTCCTCGGATGGCCGACGCCCTCCGCGCTAGTCGAGCGCTGCCGCGCTGCCGTCGAGCGGGGCGAGCGGTTCCTCTACGTGTACTACGCCGGGGTCGACGAGATCGCGCACCACTTCGGGTTGCACGACGCCTTCTACCCAGCCGAGCTCGCGGCGGTCGATCGCCTCGTTGGCGCGTTGCTCGAGGCGTTCCCGGACGACACTGCACTCGTGGTCACCGCCGACCACGGGCAGGTGCACGTCGGTGCCGACGGCTGGATCGGCTTGGGCCGCCTCGACGCGATGGTCGCGGCGTACGCCGGCGACGCGCGGTTCCGCTCGCTCCATGCGCAGCCCGGCCGCGCCGACGACCTCTTCAAGGCCGCGCTCGACCATCACCGTGCAGAGGCCTGGGTGTTCACCCGTGAGGAGCTGCTCGACGACGGTTGGCTCGGGCCGGATCCGTTGTCCGCGGTCCGCGGCCGCGTCGGCGACGTGGTCCTCGCGGCCAAGGACCGGTTCGCGTTCGTCGACCCGACCCTGCCCCGGGAAACCGGGTTGGTCTCGGCCCACGGGTCGCTCACGGCCGCTGAGATGTGGGTCCCGTGCGTCGCCGCCCGAGGTAGGGCCTGATGACGGTGGCCGGCCGTGCGCGAGCCCGTGCACGGGGGCGCTCCCGCATGTATGGTCGCAGAGTCAGAATCACACGCCTGTAGTTTCTCCACAGGAGCCTCCACAACGCTGTGGGCAAGTCCTTCGTCCACCTCCACCTGCACACCGAGTTCTCGATGCTCGATGGCGCGGCCCGGATCGTCGACGTCGTCGCCGAAGCCGCCGGAGACGGCCAACCTGCAGTCGGGATCACCGACCACGGGAACATGTACGGCGTCCTCGACTTCTATCGGGCCGCGCGCGACGCCGATCTCACGCCCGTCATCGGGATGGAGGCGTACTTCGTCACGTCGAGCCGTCACGACCGGCCGCGGCGCGAGGAGAACACGCGGTACCACCTCACCTTGCTCGCCGAGTCGAACGTCGGGTACCGCAACCTCATCAAGGCGTCGTCGTACGCGTACCTCGAGGGATACTTCCAGAAGCCACGGGTCGACTTCGAGCTGCTCGAGCGCCATCACGACGGGCTGATCGGCACGACCGGCTGTCTCGGCGGCGCGGTCTGCCAGGCCTTGCTGCGCGACGACCTCTCGGAAGCGCGCGAGCTCATGGGGCGCTTCCAGTCGATCTTCGGCCGCGACTCGTTCTTCGTCGAGCTGCAGGATCACGGACTTCCCGAGCAGCACCGGGTCAACGCGCAGCTCGTGCGGCTCGCACGCGAGCTGCGGGCACCGCTGCTCGCGACGAACGACAGTCACTACACGCACAAGGAAGACGCCGAGGCTCACGACGCGCTGCTGTGTGTGCAGACGGGCGCCACGCGTGACGACCCGAAGCGCTTCAAGTTCGACGCCGAGGAGTTCTACTTGAAGAGCGCGGCGGAGATGCGCCATCTCTTCCGCGATTACGAAGAGGCCTGCGACAACACGCTGCTGATCGTGGAGCGTGCCGACGTCCAGCTCGAGTTCGCGAACGCGGTGCTGCCGTCGTTCACCGTTCCTCCCGGATACGACGAGGACTCGTACCTGCACGAGCTGACCGTCGAGGGCGCCAAGGACCGTTACGGCGTGTCGCCCGGCCCTGAAGTGCTTGCGCGCATCGAATACGAGCTCGGCGTCATCAAGACGATGGGCTTCTCGGGATACTTCCTCGTCGTGTGGGACCTCGTGCGCTACGCCCGCAGCCAGGGCATCCGGGTCGGTCCGGGGCGGGGGAGCGCGGCCGGCTCGTGCGTGGCGTACTGCCTGCGGATCGTCGACATCGACCCGATCCGCTACGACCTCCTCTTCGAGCGGTTCCTGAACCCCGGGCGCAAGCAGATGCCCGACATCGACATGGACTTCGACTCGCGCCGTCGCGGCGACATGATCAAGTACGCCGCCGAGCGCTACGGCTGGGACCACGTGGCGCAGATCGTCACCTTCAGCACGATCAAGGCGCGGGCCGCGGTGCGCGACGCGGCGCGTGTGCTCGGGTACCCGTACGCGGTCGGCGACAAGATCGCCAAGCTCATGCCCCCGCTGATCATGGGCCGCGACACGCCACTGCGCGCCTGCCTCGAACCGGTCCCGGGGCAGGAGGACGGCTACAAGATGGCCGCCGAGCTCCGCACCCTCCACGACAACGATCCCGACGCGCGGCGGGTGATCGAGGTCGCACGTGGGCTCGAAGGCCTCCGTCGACAGGACGGCATCCACGCGGCCGCAGTGGTGATCACGCGCGAGCCGCTCACGGAGTACCTGCCGATCCAGCGCAAGCCGGAGCCGGGTACGCCGATCGAGGACGCGCCGATCGTCACGCAGTACGAGATGCACGGCGTCGAGGATCTCGGCCTGCTCAAGATGGACTTCCTCGGTCTCCGCAACCTCGACGTGCTCGAGATCACGCTCGAGCTCGTGGAGCGCTCGACCGGGCAGCGGCCCGACATCGACCGCGTGCCGCTCGACGATCCGAAGACCTTCGAGATGCTCTGCCGGGGCGACACGGTCGGCGTGTTCCAGCTCGAAGGCGGGCCGGTCCGAGCCCTGCTCCGTTCGCTGCAGCCGACGAGCTTCGAGGACGTCGCGGCGCTCGTTGCGCTCTACCGGCCGGGTCCGATGGCCCAGAACTGGCACAACGAATACGCCGACCGCAAGAACCAGCGACGACCGGTCACGTTTCCGCACGACGACTTGAAGGACGTCCTGGCGCCGACGTACGGGCTCATGATCTACCAGGAGCAGCTGATGCGCGTCGCGCAGCAGCTCGCGGGATACACGCTCGAGGAGGCTGACAATCTCCGCAAGGCCACGGGCAAGAAGATCCGGTCGCTGATCACCAAGGAGCGCTCGAAGTTCGTCGACGGGTGCGTCGCACAGGGCCACTCGCGCGATTTCGGCGAGAAGATCTTCGACACCGTCGAGCCGTTCGCCGACTACTCCTTCAACAAGTCGCATTCGGTGGGCTACGGCTACCTCGCATACCAGACCGCGTACCTCAAGGCGCACCATCCCGTCGAGTACCTCGCCGCACTGCTCACGAGCGTCCGCACCAACAAGGACCAAACGGCTGTCTTCCTCAACGAGTGCCGTCAGCTCGGGATCGCGGTGCTCGTGCCCGATGTCAACGAGAGCGAATCCGACTTCTCCGTGCGCCAACCGACCGAGCCCGGCGAGGCGGGCGCGATCCGCTTCGGCTTGTCGGCGGTGCGCAACGTCGGCGAAGGCGTCGTCGCGCACCTGGTCGCCGCGCGTGACGTGGGTGGCCCGTTCACCGACTTCTACGACTTCTGCGAGCGCGTCGACCCGGTCGCGCTCAACAAGCGCACGCTCGACTCGCTGATCAAGGCGGGGGGCTTCGACTCGTTGGGCCACGCCCGGCAGGGCCTGGCCGAGTCCAACGAGGCGATCGTCGAGCGGATCGTGGCCCGCCGGCGCGAGCGCGATGCCGGGATCATGAGCCTGTTCGGCGAGCCGAGCACCGACGCGGCGCCGAGCGTGTTCGACGATCGGCTCGACATCCCTGCTACCGAGTACCCGAAGGCCACCCGGCTCGCCCTCGAAAAGGAGATGCTCGGGCTGTATGTGAGCGAGCACCCCATGTTGGGCGCCCAACGCGCGCTGCGCCGCCACGTCGACTGCACGCTGGCGGAGCTTCGCGATGGCGCGCGTGAAGGCGATCTCCGCACGGTGGGCGGTGTGGTCACTGCGTTGAACCGTCGCTACACGAAGCGCGGCGATGCGATGGCGACCTTCGTGCTCGAAGACCTCGCCGCGGCGCTCGAAGTGATGGTGTTCCCGAAGACGATGGCGCAGTTCGGACACCTGCTCGAAGACGACGCGATCGTCTGCGTGAAGGGTCGCCTCGACCTCCGCGACGACGTTGCCAAGATCATGGCAATGGAGATCACCCGCCCCGAGCTGGTGCTCGACGGCGGACCGCCCGTGCGGGTGCGAGTCCGTGTCAACGGGCTCACGGACCACAAGGTCGGGCGGCTGAAGGAGATCCTGGTCGCGCATCCCGGGGAGAGCCCGGTGTTCGTGCACCTCGAGAGTCCCGAGAAAACCACGGTGCTCCGGCTCGGCGACGATCACCTCGTCGACGTGTGGAATGGTCTGTTCGCGGAGCTGCGCATCCTGCTCGGTGCCGACTGCATCACCTGAACACGCGCTGCGTCAGCGAAAACTCGGTGACTGCATGCGCTGCAGGCTCAGCTCCTTGTGCGTGCGTTCATCGTGTGCGATCTGACGGAACAGATCGGCCATCGTGACGACGTCCGCATAGTCGTGAGCAACCGCGCTCGTGAACGGCTCGTGCTCGAGCTCGGGATGCTCGGCGACGAACTGCATGTACTCGTGCTCGGCGTGCTCCTCCACGTGCGTGATCGCGACGTACGAGACCTGTTCCCACGCCTGGTAGGGCACGCGCGGCGATCAGCTCGAGCACCTTGAACTTCGACAGCGTGCGCGGCTTGCCATAGACGCGGTCGAGCATGGCGAACAGGATCCGCGCGGCGAGACACGCGCGGCGCGGGGTGCTGGCCAGCGTCTCGGCTTGGGCGCGGCGCAGCGCGGCGGGATCGAGCCGTTCGAGCGCTCCCGTGACCGGCGGCGACGGCACCCGTCCAGTGTCGCGCTCAGCAGGCGGGCGGCGGACTTGGGAGCCTCAGCTTCCGAGCCGGACGGTGACGGTGTGCCGGTCGCCGTTGCGCTGGTAGGCCACGGCGACGTCGTCGCCCGAGCGCTGGCTGCTGACCGCGTTCACCAAGTCGTTGGCTCCGGTGATGTTCTTGCCGTCGAAGCTCACGATGACGTCACCGATCTGGATGCCGGCGTTGTCGGCCGCGCGCCCGCCCGTGATGCGGAGGACGTAGGCGCCGCCCTGGTTGTCGGCATCGCGGACGACCACGCCGAGCAGCGGGCGGCCGGTGGCGGGTGTTGTGATCGGTGGTGTCGTCGGCGAGTTCGGCAGCTTGACGACCGGCGCGGACGCCGCGTCCGTGTGGTCGTCCGCGGTGGCGCGTCCGAGGAGGAACGCGCCGCCGAGCACCACGACCGCGCCGATCAGGAGGAAGATCCACAGCGGGACCGTGATACCGCGCCGCCACGCGGCGCCGGGGGCAGGGTCCGACGCCGCGGGCGGCACGTTGGTCGTCGCTGCGACAGGAGCGACGAGACCTGGCGGTACGCCGTACTCGGGTCCGCTCGACGGCCAGACAGGCGCGGTCGGGACTGCTGCAGCTTCCGTGGGCGCGACCTCGTGGGGAAGGTCCGCGGCCGGGGCGGGTGCCGGCGCATCAACGGGGGGTCCCGGCTCGACGACCTCCGGGTCTGCCGGTGGCGTCGACTCGACGGTCGCTGCCGGCTCGACGGACGCCGCGTGTTCGAGCCGACTGGGCTCGGGTGCTTCTTCGGGCTCGTGGTCGCTCACAGCTTGGTAGTACCCCCGCTCCCTGTGAGTTGGCTCAGAACGTCCTGTATGGGCGTCGCGAATAGGCGTGTGCCAAGCTTCCGCGATGTCGATCGGAGTCTTGGGTGGCACCGGACCTGCCGGGCAGGGGCTGGCACTGCGGCTCGCCGCACGCGGTCACGACGTGATCTTGGGCTCGCGCGATGCGTCCCGCGCCGCCTCCATCGTCGAGCAGCTGGTGGCGAAGTGGGGCGACCGGGCTTCGAACCTCCGGGCTGGTGACAACAGCGCCGCGGCCGGCGCCGACCTCGCCGTCCTCGCGACGGTCTGGGACGCCGCCGTTCCCAGCGCAGCGCAGTACGCCGAACTCTTCGCCGGCCGCGTCGTCGTCTGCGTGGCGAACGGGATGGAGAAGGGTCGCCGTGAGCTCCGCCCGATCCTGCTGCCCGAAGGGTCGGTGAGCGCCGCAGTCCAGCTCGCAGCTCCCGACGCGAAGGTCGTCACCGCGTTCCAGCACATCCCGGCGGCGGAGCTGGGCGACCTCGACCATGAGCTCGACTGTGACGTGATGGTGGCCTCCGACCACGACGACGCTCGTGGGGAGGTGATGGACCTCATCGACGACCTGCCGGGGCTGCGAGCCTTCGACGCTGGTTCCCTCGCGAACGCGGTCGGAATCGAAGCGCTCACCGCAGCACTCGTCACCATCAACATCCGCCACAAGGGCGCCGCGAGCGTCCATCTCGGCGGCGTGGAGGCTCGCGGAGGCGCCTCACGGTGAGGATGCGTCTCTATGACACCGCGGGCGGGCGGTCGTGCCGTTCGAGCCGCCGTCGACGGTGCGGATGTACGTGTGCGGCATCACGCCGTACGACTCGACGCATCTCGGGCACGCCGCCACATACCTCACGTACGACCTCTTGATCCGCCGGCTGCAGGAGCGTGGTCACGAGGTGCGGATGGTCCGCAACGTGACCGACGTCGACGACTCCATCCTGCCGAAGGCGCGGGAGCTGGGCGTTTCGTTTCTCGAGCTCGCGGAGTCGGAGCTCAAGCGCTTCCGCGAGGACATGCTCGCGCTCGGCATGCTGGCGCCGACGAGCGAGCCGCGTGCGACCGAAGCCGTCCCCGGGATGATCGACATGATTCAGCGACTGCTCGACACCGGCCATGCCTACGTCGCGCACGAGACGACGTACTTCGCCGTGTCGACGTTTCCGGCCTTCGGCGAGCTCTCGCACTACTCGCGGAGCACATGGTGCGGCTCGCCCGCGCCCGCGGAGGCAACCCCGACGACCCGCACCGTCGCGACCCGCTCGACTTCGTGCTCTGGCAACCCTCGTTGCCCGACGAGCCGTCGTGGAGCGCTCCGTTCGGGATCGGGAGACCGGGCTGGCACATCGAATGCTCGGTGATGGCGATGGCGGATCTCGGGCCCACGATCGACCTGCACGGCGGCGGCACCGACCTGATCTTCCCGCACCACGAGTGCGAGGTGGCGCAAAGCGAGAGCGCGAGCGGCGTTCCGTTCTCTTCGCACTGGATGCACTCGGCGATGGTCAGCTACGAGGGCGAGAAGATGTCGAAGTCGCTCGGCAACCTCGTGTTCGTCAGCGACCTGCTGCGATCCGCCGACCCGCGCGCGGTACGACTCGCGCTGATGCGCCACCACTACCGGGCCGGGTTCGAATGGCACGACACCGACCTCGACGAGGGGACGGCGTTGCTCCACCGTTTGCTGGCGGCTGCCGCGTGTCCCGACGGCGCCGATCCCGCCCCGTTCGCGGCCCGGGTCCGCGCCGCGCTCGACGACGATCTCGATTCGCCGCGCGCGCTGGAGGCGCTCGACGACCTCGCCAGCGCGGTGCTGTCGGGCGGCTCGGATCCCGAAGCGCCACGTGAGCTCGTGCGACTCGGCGCGCTGCTCGGCTTGGACCTCGAGGCTCCCCTCACGCCCTGAGTCAACTCGCTGGTCCCGCGGCGCGCGCGGCCCGCGATCATTGGTCGATGCAGCACGAGTTTCCCAACGGCCATTGCCTCCGCGACGCGTGGCCGTCGGACCTCGCGTCGATCGTCGAGATCTACAACTCGACCATCGTGGGAAGGACGGCGACCGCCGATACGGATCCGGTCGCGGTGAAGGACCGCAGGGCGTGGTTCGAACAGCATTCGCGCGACCGCCGCCCGTTGTGGGTGCTCGTCGATTACGACGAACGTGTCGTGGGGTGGCTGAGCCTCCAGGACTTCTCCGGCCGTCCCGCGTACGTGGGCACGGCAGAGCTCAGCGTCTACGTGCGCGAGTCGCTTCGGGGTTCCGGAGTCGGCAGTCTGCTGCTCGATCGGGCATTGGCGTAAGCCCACGTCTAGGTCTCATCACACTGCTGGGGTTCGTGTTCGCTCACAACGACGCAAGCCTGGGCCTCTTCGAGTCGCGCGGCTTCCAGCGTCGGGCACACCTGCCGCGCGTCGCGTTGCTCGACGCCGCCGAACGAGACCTGGTGATCCTCGGCCGTCGCGTCGTGTCCTGAATCGGCGCGCGTCCGCCGCGGCGGGAGTGTTCCGCGGGACACAGGGTTGGTCGGGCGGGACATGGGATGAGTGTCACACCGGGGTGCGACACTCATCCTTGCGAGCTTCCCCGACAGATGAGGCCGGATGGGCCGGTGGGACGGGCCGGAATGGGGAGGAGTCGCAATGGCAGTCGAGGTGGGTTCGGTGCTCGACGAGGTCGCGGGCATCCCGACGGAGCGGCTCGAGGCCGAGATCCGCGACCTTGCCGGCCGTCTGGCGGCGGCCGAGTGTCGGTGGCTCGAGCTGATCGGCGAGCTCGACCGCCGCGGGGCGTGGAGGGCATGGGGCGCGCGCTCGTGTGCGCACTGGCTCAGTTGGCACTGCGGCCTCGACCTGCGCGGGCGTACGAACGGGTGCGCGTGGCGTGCGTCACAGGCCTGCCGCGCATCCATGCCGCGTTCGGCGAGGCGCGGTTGCGCTCCTCGAAGGTCCGAGCGCTCACGAGAGTCGCGACGTCAGCAACCGAGGAGGATCTCGTGCAGCTTGCCACGCACGCGACGGCCTCGGACGTGGAACGGATGGTTCGTGCCTACCGAGGGGTGGTGGATGCGGAGACCGAGCGCGAGGAAGCCAACGGGCGTCATGAGCGGCGTGCGTTGCACTGGTGGTGGGACGCCGACGGCTCGCTGGTTCTCCCTGCGCGTCTCTCGCCGGAGGACGGCGCGCTCGTCGTGCGCGCACTGGAACGTGTGGCCGCGGCGGTCGGAGCCGAGTGTTCCGCGGAACATTCCGTGGCCGACGCGCCGTTTCCAGCGCGGTGCGCCGATGCCCTGGTGTCGATCGCGACGCAGCCCGGAGCGCGCACGCCTGCTGTCACCGGTTCGGGCGCTACGAGGTCGTGGTGCGAGTCGATGCGCCGGTCCTCGCCCATGATGCCGCGGGCGAGTGCCACCTCGACGACGGTCCGGCGCTTGCGCCGGAGACGGCCCGCCGCGTCGCCTGCGACAGCGCGGTCGTGCAGGCCGTCGTCGCCGCTGACGGAACGCCACTCGACGTGGGTCGGAGCCGGAGATCGATCCCTGCTGCGCTCCGGCGCGCGCTTCGTGCCCGCGACCGAGGGTGTCGCTTTCCCGGCTGTGCCGAGCAACGATGGGTCGACGGCCACCACGTGCAGCACTGGGCACGAGGCCACCAAGCTTGCGAACCTCGTCGAGCTCTGCCGGCACCATCACCGACTCGTCCACGAAGGTGGCTTTCGCCTCAGCGTGGACGATGACGGTGGTGTCCGCGTCCACCGACCGGACGGACGGCTGCTCCGCGTGGGCGAGCCAGACGGGGTGCTCGGCGATCGCGAGATGGCGAGAACTCGCGATCGAGGTGGTATCGGCATCGACGACGCGACGAATCTCGGTGGCGGCAGGTGAGGGCCTCGACCTCGACCTGGCCGTGACCGCGCTCGTCTCGCGCCCTCCGGCTCGGGAATAGCCTCGCTCGTCGGTGACGCGGCGACGAAGAGGGAGGGGTCGATGAGCGCGATCGAGCCGTTCGTGATCGACGTGCCGGACGCGGTGCTCGGCGACCTCCACGAGCGGTTGGCACGGACGCGCTACGCCGACGAGCTGCCGGGCGCCGGCTGGGACTATGGCACCGACCAGGCGTTCCTGCGCAGCATGATCGACTACTGGCTCGACGGCTACGAGTGGCGGGCACGCGAAGCGCGGATGAACGTGTTCCCGCAGTTCGTCACCGAGATCGACGGAACGCGTCGTCGCACTTCTTGCACGTGCAGTCGCCCGAGCCCGATGCAGTGCCGCTGGTCCTGACCCACGGCTGGCCGGGCTCGTTTGTCGAGTTCCTCGACGTGCTCGGTCCCTTGACCGACCCGCGCGCCCACGGGCGCGATCCACGCGACGCGTTCCACGTCGTCTGTCCGTCGATCCCGGGCTACGGCTTCTCGGGCCCGACCCACGATCGCGGCTGGGACCCACGGCGCATCGCCCGCGCCTGGGCGGAGCTCATGGCCCAGCTCGGTTACACGAGCTACGGAGCGCAGGGCGGCGACTGGGGCTCGTTCATCTCCATCCAGCTCGCGCTGATCGACGAGGCGCACATGATCGGGCTCCACGTCAACCTGTTCGCGTCGTTCCCACCGCCTGGTTTCGACCTCTCGACGCTCAGCGAGGAGGAGCGACGCGGTGTCGAGCGTTCGCAACGCTTTCGCGACGAGGAGAGCGCGGTACCCGCTCGAGCAGGGCACGAAGCCCCACACGGTCGGTGCCGCGCTCGACGACTCGCCCGCCGGGCTCGCGGCCTGGATCCTCGAGAAGTTCCGGACCTGGAGCGACTGCGACGACGACCTCGAATCGAAGTTCTCGAAGGACCAGTTGATCGACAACCTGATGGTCTACTGGGTGACGAAGACCGCGACATCGGCGGCGCGCATCTACTTCGAGAACCGGTTGACCCGCGCGGGTTCCCGATCGGCGGATCGTGGTACCCACGGGCATCGCCGTGTTCCCGGCCGAGATCATCGCGATGATCCGCGCCTGGGCGGACCTCAGCTTCAACGTGGTCCACTGGACGGAGATGCCACGCGGCGGCCACTTCGCGGCGTACGAGGAACCCGCGTTGTTCCTCGACGACGTCACCGCGTTCTTCCGGGATCGACGAGCCCCAATGGCATGAGAGGCTCCGCGGGGCCGCTGGTAGCCTCCGCCGTGTGCCCGACCAGATCACCGTCACCTTGCCCGACGGCTCGTCCCGCACGTACGCCGTCGGGGTGACGCCGGCCGAGGTTGCGGCGAGCATCGGGAGCGGGTTGGCGAAAGCGGCGCTCGCGGCGCGGGTCTGGGGCGGGGCTGACGGCAACGGCCAGGGGGAGTGGCTCGACCTCAGCCGGCCCTTGGAACAGGACGTGAAGCTTGCGATCGTGACGCCGGCGACGCTGGAAGGCCGGGAAGTGCTGCGCCACTCGACCGCGCACCTGATGGCGCAAGCGGTGACCGACCTCTTCCCTGGAGCGAAGTACGCGATCGGCCCGGCGATCGCCGACGGCTTCTACTACGACTTCGAGCTGCCCGGCGGTGCTCACTTCAGCGACCACGACCTCGAGCGGATCGAGGCTCGGATGCGAGAGATCGTGGCGGCCGATGAGCCGTTCGTCCGCGCCGAAGTCGGTCGCGAGGAAGGGCTCGCATTGTTCGCCGAGCAGCCGTACAAGCGCGAGATCATCGAACGGGTCGACGCGGGCGACGCATCGGAGATCGGGCCCGGCACGACGATCTCCGTGTATCGCAACCCTCGCGCCGACGGGAGCGAGTTCGTCGATCTCTGCCGCGGCCCGCACGTGCCGTCGACGAAGCGGCTCGGCGCGTTCAAACTCATGAAGGTCGCGGGTGCGTATTGGCGTGGTGACGAGAAGCGGCC
The DNA here is from genome assembly GCA_963815405.1 of uncultured Actinomycetes bacterium. Lineage (GTDB taxonomy): Bacteria > Actinomycetota > Acidimicrobiia > IMCC26256 > DASPTH01 > CAWFGR01. The sequence goes on along the minus strand of CAWFGR010000004.1, from coordinate 232,308 downwards.
GATGCTCCAGCGGATCTACGGAACCGCGTGGGAGTCAAAGGCCGCGCTCGAAGAGCACCTGCACCGTCTCGAGGAGGCCGAGCGCCGTGACCACCGGCGCCTCGGCGCAGAGCTCGACCTGTTCTCGTTCCCCGAGGAGATCGGCTCCGGCCTCGCCGTCTGGCATCCGAAGGGTGCACTCGTCCGCAAGATCATGGAGGACTACTCCCGCGAGCGGCACGAGGCGGCTGGCTATTCCTTCGTGAATTCGCCGCACATCACGAAGGCGAACCTGTTCGAGATCTCAGGGCATCTGGATTGGTTCGCCGAGGGAATGTTCCCCCCGATGCAGCTCGACGAAGGCTCAGGCGAGGGCACTCGGTACTACCTCAAGCCAATGAACTGCCCGTTCCACATCCTGATCTTCATGAGCCGGATGCGGTCGTACCGCGAGCTGCCACTCCGCTTCTTCGAGCTCGGAACGGTGTACCGCTACGAAAAGTCGGGAGTGGTTCACGGCCTTACTCGTGTGCGGGGGATGACGCAGGACGACGCGCACATCTTCTGCGCGAAGGACCAGATGCGAGCTGAGCTCGAATCCGTCCTCACGTTCGTGCTCGACGTCCTCCGCGAGCACGGGCTCGATGAGTTCTACCTCGAGCTGTCGACCCGACCTGAGGGCAAGGCGGTTGGGACGCAAGCCGAGTGGGACGAGGCGACGGAGACACTGCGCGAGGCGGCACAGGCGATGAACCTCGAGCTCGTGATGGACGAAGGTGGCGGCGCGTTCTACGGACCCAAGATCTCGGTACAAGCGCGCGATGCGATTGGTCGCACGTGGCAGCTGTCGACGATCCAAGTCGACTTCCAGCTCCCGCAGCGCTTCGAACTGGAGTACATCGGCGCCGACAACGAACGCCATCGCCCGATCATGATTCACCGCGCGCTGTTCGGAGCGATCGAGCGCTTCTTTGCCATCTTGCTCGAGCACTACGCGGGCGCGTTCCCGACGTGGCTCGCACCGGTGCAGGTCGTCGTGCTGCCCGTCGCCGATCGCCACGACGACTACGCAGCCGAGGTTGCCTCGCGTCTACGCGCGGCAACCCTCCGAGTCGAGGTCGTCGACGCGCACGCCGACAGCTTGGGTGCGCGCGTCCGCAACGCGAAGCTGGCCAAGGTGCCCTATGTGCTCGTCGTGGGCGACGACGACGCGATGCACCGGACGGTCGGCGTGAATCGGCGGGGAAGCGACGAGCCCGAGCGCGGGGTTCCCGTCGACGAGCTTGCTGGCGCGATCGCGCACGAGGTTGCGGCGCATGGTGCGGCGGGCGCGGGCAGCAGCGGCGGATGACGCTCGAGCGACTCTGGGCGGGCTGGCGCTCGGAGTACATCTCCGGGGTCACCGCAGCGCCCGAGCCTGTCGGCGCGGATGACTGCCTGTTTTGTCGGTTGGCGGCGGCGAAGGCCGAGGACGCGCTCATCCTCGCCCGCGACGAGCGGGTGTTCGCGGTGATGAATGCCTACCCGTACACGTCGGGGCACCTCATGGTGGCGCCGCTCCGCCACGAGGCGACGCTCGCAGGTCTCGACGAGGCCGAAGCCACCGCGCTCATGGCGATGACGCAGGACGCGACACCGCGATCGAAGCGGCGTACACGCCGGGCGGCATCAACGTGGGAGCGAACGTCGGCCGCGCCGCGGGTGCGGGAGTGCCGGGGCACGTCCACGTGCATGTCGTTCCACGCTGGAACGGCGACACCAATTTCATGACGACCGTGGCCGAAGCTCGAGTCCTGCCCGAAGCGTTGACCGCGAGCTGGGCCAAGCTTCGCGACGCGTGGCCGGGCCAGTAGGTTCGTCTGCATGCCTGAGGACACGCCCGAGGAGCATCGGGATGAGCTCCCCGCGGATCTCGACGTCACCGCGTACGTCGGCCCGTATCTCTTTCCGACGATGCGCCGCCGACGGATCGCGGGTTGGCTCTACCTCGGGATCGCTGCACTGGTCCTGCTCGGATGGCTGGGTACCGGCAACGGCGGCCTCGCCGTTGCCGGCATCGGATTGGTCCTCGTCGGCGCGTACCACTTCGCGTCCGCGTGGCCGCTCGTCGTCGACCAGACCGAAGCCCTCCTGATCGCGAGTCGGACCGTCGGCTTCGCCGTGGGCCACTCGAGCGCGCAGATCGCATGGCGAGGCCTGCGTGCGCGTCCCGCCTGGCGCATCCTCCTGTACTCAGCCGACGAGCCGCCGACCATCCGCGGACTCGTCGAGCTCGACGCCGTCGACGGCCACGTGCTCGGCGAGTACACGGAGCCGAACCCCGAAGACTGGTCGCAGTACGGACTGGGTGAGAGCGCAGGCACCAACACGACTGTGTGACACGACCGCGCTCTTCGCTCTCAGGCTTCTCGAAATTGTGGCGGACGTGTGTTGAATCCGACGCGGGTCGTGTACTGCTCCCTGTCGTCCACGACGAGCTCCCAGATGTACCGCCGACCCGGCGGCAGCTGGAGTGGGGGAAGGTTGATGCCAGCGACGAAGCGAAGGTCCGCTCCCGGCGGTGATCCGCCGGCCTGCGATACCTCGAACTGTCCTTCGATCGCGAAGGGCGCCCCGTCCTCTCCGTGGACGGCATCGTTGCCTTCGGTGTCGAGGAGTCGAAGCCGAAAGGTGTGCGGAGCGTTCGAGGCATCCCACGGTACGTCGATCATCAGCCCGAGTGCGCTCGGGCAGGGGTCGGGCCCGGTGATCGTCCACCCTGCGCCGACCATGACCAACTTGCCGTCGAAAGCCTGCGCGTGATCGCAGAGGATCAATGTCGCATACATCGTTGTGTACCTCGACAACTGATTCGAAGGACCTCAGCCGATGCTAAGGGCGGGTTCTCCGTGAAGAGGGCGAGCGCGTCTCACCGCCGTTGGCGTGCTTGGTGCCGAACGTCATCGGAGCCTTGCATCCACCTGCAGGCCGTGTCGACGGCAGTGATTGGGCTCGCCTGAGTCCGCCAGTCAATGCGATGCGGTCGAGCTGGGATCTTGCCAGAGGGAGTCTGGACCTTCGTCCTGGCGGCGCTCCCGAGTTCCACGCGCACACGAGGTCCGCTCTCGACGCCGCGCCGACGAGAAACTCACGACGTGTTTCCGTGGTTGTCGTTTCGTCGTCGGACTTATCCGGGCTCGTACCGATGTGGGTGTGATCCACGCGGGCTCCGCGGAGGCTTCCAACGGCCGCGACGCGCGTCGGTGACTACACGAGCTGGCGGTTGGCGAGCAGCGTTGTGATGATGTCCTGCACCGCGGCGGTCACCTGGACGAACTCGATGCCCACCCGCAGGCCCTGGTCGCCGGGGTGAGCGTGGCGCACGTCACCTGTCGCACGCAGATCGCTGATATCGGTGATCTCGCCGACGAGCTGGACACCGACGGCGCGCCCGGGGCGATCGAGGTCGAGGACGAGCCGGTCGCCGGTCGTTGTCGTCGGTGCCCCGAACAGCTCGAGTCCGGCGCCGCCGATCGAGAGATCGATCACCCGGCACGCCTGCCAGGTGCCGACCGTGGCTCCCTCCACGCGGTAGCGCGCGCGTCCCAACCGACGGGTTGGCGGGGTGCCCGGCGCTTGATGCGCCCGATCGCCTTGCCTCGCATGTCGTGCCCTTCCGGCGCCCACGGTGGCGGGAGAGCACCCGAATGTGCTCCAAAAGGAGCATCGGCACGCCGAGGACCTGCCTGTACGGCAATCTGCGCCCGCGGCACGCCGTACGAGGCCGCTCAGTCGACGAGGAGGTGGAGCGAATCGACCCCGCGCACCGATCCGAGATGCATGCGGACAGGTACGCGCTCGTCGACGCGGTAGTTCGGGATGATCCGGTGCATCTCCTCGAGGGCGACTCGCATCTCCATCCGAGCGAGGTGCGACCCGATGCAGCGGTGCGGGCCCACGCCGAAGCCGAGCTGGAGGTTGGCCTGGTGCCGGTCGAGGCGGATCTCGTCGGGGTCCTCGAACACCGAGTCGTCGCGGTTCGCCGAGTTGAGGAGCGACATCACCATCTCGCCGGCGCGGATCTGCTGCCCGCCGATCTCCACGTCTTGAAGCACCTCACGGCAGACACCGACGAGGGTGTCGTAGCGCATGAGCTCCTCGATGGCCGCGGGGATCAACGACGGGTCGGCGGTGAGGCGATCCCTCAGATCCAGCCGACGGCCGAGGTGGTACGCGAACAGCGAGAGTTGCGCGGTCATGGTGTCAAGGCCGGCGAAGAAGATGAAACGCGACACGCGTGGATGAACTCGTCCTTGCTGAGCGGGCGCTCGCCGCCGTACAGCATCGTCATGTACTTGCCGAGAAGGTCATCGCCCGGCTCACCGCGCTCGACGCGCTCGTCCCAGATGTTGCCGAAGAGCTGCATGACGTCGGCGTAGACCGTGGCCATCGCCTGCGCCTTGTGCGCGCTGTCGGCGCGCAGATAGTCGTCCTTCCACTGCAAGAAGCGGTCGAGCTCCTCGACGGGGAGGCCCATCACGTCGCAGAAGATGATGCAGGGGAATGGCACCGCGAACTCGGCGAGGAAGTCGCAGGAGCCGCCTTTGGCCGCGATCGCGTCGAGAAGGTCGATCGCCGTCTTGCGCGCGAGGGGTTCGGTTGCGTTGGCCTCCGCGGGTGAGAACAGCTCGAGCATCGGGCGTCGGTACTTCATGTGTTCCGGCGGGTCGATGTGGAGCGGGATCTCCGGGCCGAGCGGGTAGTCGACGCGCGGCACACCGATGTGCTGCGTCGAGAAGATCTCCGTGTGCTGATGGACGAACTTCACGTCCTCGTAGCGCGACAGCACCCAGAAGCCGCCGTGCGCCTCGCTGTGGAAGATCGGGCACTCGCCGCGCAGGCGCTCGTAGGTGGGGTAGGGGTCCTGCGACAGCTCGGGAAGGTGGAGATGGAAGCCCTTCGTCCATTCCTCGAACGTCGCCACGTCGGACGCCTGTGGTGCCCCGAGCGCCTGGTCGATGCTCATGCCCTTCCCCCTTGGGTCGTGTGTCCCCAAATTGTGTCTGCGGTCACACGGTAGCCAGTTGTCAGTGCGCGGGTGCGCGCAGCTTGTCGACGAGGTGCGCGGGCACCGGGTCGTAGTGCGAATGCGTCACCGTGAAGCGCCCACGTCCGCCGGTGATCGACCGCAGGTCGATGGCGTAGCGGAGGATCTCCGAGGTGGGGACGGCCGCCACCACCTCGACTTCGCCGCCGCCCACCGAGCTCGACCCCTGGATGCGTCCGCGCTTCGCGTTCAAGTCGCCCATGAGGTCGCCCTGGAACGACTCGGGCGCCGTGACGACGAGCTCGCTGATCGGCTCGAGCAGGATGGGCCCGGCCTTCGCCATCGCCTCCTTGAACGCGAGCGACCCGGCCATCTTGAAGCTCATCTCGGACGAGTCGACGGAGTGGAACTTGCCGTCGTAACAGGTGACCTTCACGTCGACGACGGGGTAGCCGTGGACTCCGCCGTGCTCCATCGTCTCCAGGACGCCCTTCTCGACCGCAGGGATGAATTGCCGGGGGATCGCGCCGCCCACGATCGCGTCGACGAACTCGAATCCGGAACCGCGCGGAGTGGGCTCGATGCGCACGTTCGCGACGCCGAACTGGCCGTGACCGCCGGTCTGCTTCTTGTAGCGGCCCTCGGCGTCGGCGTTCGCGGTGACCGTCTCGCGGTACGGGACCTTCACCTCCTCGGTCTCGACCGCGACGCCGAGCTTGCGTGAGAGGCGCTCGAGCGCGATGCCGAGGTGCGTCTCACCCATGCCCCACAGCAAGGTCTGATGCGTCTCGGCGTTGCGTTCGAGTCGCAGCGCGGGATCCTCATCGAGCAGGCGGTGCAACGCGTTCGCGAGCTTGTCCTCGTCGCTCTTCGCCTTCGCGTGGATCGCCACGGCGAGCACCGGTGCGGGCGCGGTGAACGGCGCGACGTCGACGTCGGCGCCGCGGCCCCCGAGCACGTCGCCCGTCGTCGTGTCGGTCAACTTCGCCACCGCCGCGATGTCGCCCGGCGGCACCTCCATGACCGGCTCCTGCTCCTTGCCGCGGAGCACCGCGAGTTGGTGGAGTCGTTGGTCGGTCAGGGTGCGGCCGTTGACGAGCACCACATCCGACTTCACCGTTCCCTGCAGGACCTTGAAGACGTTCACGTGCCCGACATAGGGGTCGACGATCGTCTTGAACACGAATGCAGCCGGCGAGCCGTCGTGCGCGGACGGTGCGGGCGCCTCGTCGAGGATGAACCGCGCGAGCCGGTCGATCCCGATGAGACGCGTCGCGCTCCCGCAGAGCACGGGGTACACCGAGCCGCTCGCGATGCCGCCGGCGAGCGCGCGTGCCAGCTCGCCGCGATCGATCGCATCGTCGGCGAGGTAGCGCTCCATGAGCGCGTCGTCACCCACGACGATGCCTTCGACCAGCGCGTCGTGCACGGTGTGCTCTTCGAGCTCCATGTCGTCGGGTACCGGGATGTCGCTCGCCGTGCCGTTGTCCCCATAGGCGACGGCGTGGTCGTCGAGCAGGTCGATCACGCCCCGCAGGGCTGCTTCCTCGCCGATCGGAAGCTGGAGGGGAGCGACACCCGCACCGAAGCGTGCCTTGAGGTCGTCGAGCGTGCGTGCGAACGACGCGCGCTCGCGGTCGAGCTTGTTGACGAAGATGGCTCGTGGAAGTCCTGCGGCGTCGGCCATGCGCCACGCGATCTCGGTTTGCACCTCGACGCCTTCCACGGCGGAGACGACGAAGATCGCCAGGTCGGCCGCGCGCAACGCGGCCGCGACGTCGCCGACGAAGTCGGCGTACCCGGGCGCGTCGATGACGTTCACCTTGTGCCCGTCGAGCTCGAACGGCGCGAGCGCAAGCGATACGGAGATGTGACGCCGCGCCTCTTCGGGATCGAAGTCCGTCACCGTCGTGCCGTCTTCGACACGACCGAGACGTGGGATGACTCCCGCGGTGAACAGCAGCGCCTCGGCGAGCGAGGTCTTCCCCGCGCCACCGTGCCCCACCAGGGCGACGTTGCGGATCCGCTCCGTCGGATACGTCTTCGCAGTCACCGGCACCTCCCCCGAGGATGCGACTTCCTTGCGAACGTGTGCGGAGTCTACGAGAGGCGTCCAGTGTCTCGCCCGGGGTCCAGGGAGGGCCCGGAGGGTCGGTGGTACCCTCGCTCCATGCTCGACGGACGCTGGCGCGCATCAGTCGAGCGCGGTCTCGAACCGGTCGGTCGTGGTCTGCACCGCCTCGGGGTGTCGCCCGACGTCCTCACGATCATCGGTCTGGTCGTGTCGTTGGCGACGGGTGTCGTCATCGCCGACGGCCGGCTCGTGCTCGGGCTCGTCGGTGTGATCCTGAGCGGTCTCCCGGACATCCTCGACGGCACGGTGGCCCGATCGAGCGGTCGTGCAGGGCCGCGCGGCGCGTTCTTCGACTCGGTCTGCGACCGCGTCGCGGACGCCGCGATCCTCGCTGGCATCGCATGGCACCTGTCGTACAGGGACCCGCGCCTGCCCGTCCTCGTGCTCGCGGTGCTCGGACTCTCGATGCTCATCACCTACGAGCGCGCCAAGGCCGAAGCCTTGGGCTTCTCGGCACGCGGAGGCCTGATGGAGCGGGCCGAACGCCTCGTGCTCATTGGCGTCGCGCTCGCGTTCGACATCCTCGTGCCGGTGCTCTGGATCATGCTCGCGCTCACCCTGCTCACGGCCGTCCACCGCTTCGTGATGGTCTGGCGGCAGGCCTCGCCTCCGCCGCGGCGCGGGCGGCACCGTCGGACCCCGAGCGAACGGCGCCAAGGCGCACTCGCGCAGTGGTGGGCAGCACGGCGTCCGCGCGCCGAGGAGGTCCCAGGCGCGACGCGCCCGTCGTCGCGTCTCTGAGCCCTTGCCCGCAACTGGTGGTCGTAGCGCCTATCTGACGTACCGCGCGGGCGCCGAGCTCGCACGCGTGGTTCCCGGCCCGCTCGGGCGCCCCGCGGCGCGGGCCCTGGCCCAGGCCGCGGGCGCGACCGTGATGCGCGAGCGGATGCGCCAGGTCGAGCGGAACCTCCGCCGCATCCATGGAGAGGACCTCCGCGGCGCGAAGCTCCACCAGGCGGTTGCGGCGACCTTCGATTCGTACGGTCGCTACTTCTACGAGCTCTTCCGGCTCCCGGCGGCGACACGCGCGTGGATCGACGCGCGCTTCCACGCGACGGGCATGGAGCACATCCGCGCGGGTGTGGCCGCGGGCAACGGAGTGGTGGTGGCGTTGCCGCATCTCGGCAACTGGGATTTCGCTGGCGCGTGGCTTGCAGGCCAGGGATACCGCTGCACCGTCGTTGCCGAGCCGCTGCAGCCGCCCGAGCTGTTCGAATGGTTCGTGGAGACGCGCCGCCGGCTGGGCATCGAGGTCATCCCGCTGTCACCCGAAGCCCCCGCGCGCCTCCTGGGCGCGCTGAGTCGCAATCACGTCGTGTGTCTGCTCGCCGACCGCGACCTCTCCGGTGACGGTGTCCCGGTCGAGTTCTTCGGCGAGGAGACGACCCTTCCCGGCGGACCGGCATTGCTCGCGTTGCGCTCGGGCGCGCCCCTCGTGCCTGCGGGCTGCTACTTCCTCCGCCGCGGTCGTCACGTCGCGCGGGTACAGGCTCCCGTCCCGACCGAACGAACCGGTCGTCTGCGCGACGACGTCGTGCGAGTCACCGGTCTGCTCGCCGTGCGCTTCGAGGAGCTGATCCGCGCTGCGCCCGAGCACTGGCATCTCATGCAGCCCAACTGGCCGAGCGACCGGGCGGCGAGGCGGCCGTGATGAAGGTCATGCTGTCGTGCCCGTACTCCGTCAGCGTGTTCGGCGGGGTGCAGGCACAGGTGCTCGGGCTCGCACGCGCGTTGCGCGCGCAGGGCGTCGACGCTCGTGTCCTCGCGCCCTGTGACGGGCCTCCACCCGAGGTGGGTGTGGTGACGGTCGGCCCGAGCACCCGGCTGCCCAGCAACGGTTCGGTCGCGCCGGTCGCATCGGGACGCGCCGTCGCGCGCCGCACGCTCGAGGCGTTGCGCACCTTCGCGCCCGACCTCGTACACCTGCACGAACCGCTCGCGCCCGGCGCCAACCATGCAGCGCTGGTCGGGACGCGGATCCCCGCCGTCGGGACCTTCCACTCCGCGCGCGCAGGGCGCAACGGATGGTACGAGACCCTTCGCTCGCCGCTCCGGCCCATGGTACGACGACTGACCGTTCGGACCGCGGTGTCCGAAGAGGCGGAGCGGCAGGTGGTGCTCACATTCGGGGGGAGCTGCGAGATCCTTCCGAACGGGGTGGAGGTCGAGGCGTATGCGAACGCCGAGCCCTGGCCGACGACGCAGCCGGCGATCCTCTTCATCGGGCGCCACGAGCCACGGAAGGGACTCGGCGTCCTGCTCGACGCGTTCGGGGGCATCGAACGTGACGCGGTGTTGTGGGTAGCGGGCGACGGACCCCAGACCGCCGCGCTGCGGAACCGTCATCGCAACGGAATCGAGTGGCTCGGCGTCGTCTCGGACGCCGAGAAGCGGGCGCGGCTTCGCGCCGCGACCATCGCGTGCTTCCCGGCGATCGACGGTGAATCCTTCGGTGTCGTGCTGCTCGAAGCCATGGCGGCCGGCGCCACCGTCGTCGCATCCGACATCACGGGCTACCGAGGCGTGGCACGCTCCGACCGCGAGGCGGTGCTGGTCCCGCCGGGGGATGCGGGCGCGCTCCGCGACGCGCTGCGCAGAACCCTCGACGACGAGACGCGCCGCGCCCGGTTGCAGGCCGCGGGACGCGCACGTGCGGCCGAGCACTCGATGTCACAGCTGGCACAAAGGTTTGTCGGTGTCTACCGGTGGGCGATCGACCGACCAGTAGAGTGATCGTCCGTGGTCGCCGTGCTGATCGTCATCGGTGTCGTGGTCGTCCTCCTGCTGTGGGCGATGCTCGCGTACAACGGTCTGGTCCGCACGCGAAACCGGATCGACAACGCGTGGTCGCAGATCGACGTCCAGCTGAAGCGTCGACACGACCTGATCCCGAATCTCGTCGAGACCGTGAAGGGATACGCGGCGCACGAGCGCGGTACGTTCGAGGCCGTCACGAACGCGCGTGCCCACGCGATCCAGGCCGGGAACGCCGGGCCCGGCGCGCAGGCGCAGGCCGAGAACGTGCTGACCGGCGCGCTGAAGAGCTTGTTCGCGGTCGCCGAGGCCTACCCCGACCTCAAGGCGAACCAGAACTTCTTGAACCTGCAGGAAGAGCTGACCTCGACCGAGGATCGGATCGCCTACGCGCGGCAGTTCTACAACGACGCCGTGCTGGGCTACAACAACAAGATCCAGTCGGTGCCCACCGTGATCCTCGCCCGCATGTTCAACTTCCAACGCCGCGAGTTCTTCGACGTCGCACCCGAGGAGACCGGCCCGGTCGCGGTGCAGTTCTAGACCTCGTGTACGAGCAGATCGCGCGCAACAAGCGCCACACGTTCGTCATCCTGCTCGCCTTCGTCGCGCTCGTTGCCGCGGTCGCGGTCGCCTTCGACATCCTCCTCGGCTACGGGACGGCCGGGCTCGTCATCGCCGTCGTGATCGCGGTGGTGATGGCGTGGACGTCGTACTTCAAGTCGGATGTGATCGCGCTGCGCGCCAGCCATGCGAAGCCCGCCGACGAGACCGAGTACCGGCGTTACCACAACCTCGTCGAGGGCTTGTGCATCGCTGCCGGTCTGCCCAAGCCGCGCCTCTACGTGATCGACGACCCGGCGCCGAACGCGTTCGCCACCGGCCGCAACCCCAAGCACGCAGCGGTCGCGGTCACGACGGGACTCCTCGAGACCATGAACCGCGTCGAGCTCGAGGGCGTGCTCGCCCACGAGCTCTCCCACGTGAAGAACTACGACATCCTGGTGACGACCGTTGCTGTCACCGCGGTGGGCGCGGTCGCGCTGCTCTCCGACATCGGGGTGCGGTGGATGTTCTGGGGTGGCGGGCGCGGACGCCGCGACCGTTCCGACAACAACAACAACCCGCTCGGCGCGGCACTCGCAGTTGCTGCCCTGGCCCTGCTCGTCCTCGCGCCCTTCGCCGGATACCTCATGCAGTTCGCGATGAGCCGCAACCGCGAATACCTCGCCGACGCGAGTGGCGTCCAGCTCACGCGCTATCCGCCGGGTCTCCGATCCGCGTTGCAGAAGCTGCTCGACAACCAGGCAGTCGTGCACCACGCGACGCGCGCGACCGCCCAGCTCTTCATCGAGTCACCACTCGATCGTCAGGACGACGCGCACGGGATGCGGCTCAATCGCCTGTTCGATACGCATCCGCCGCTCGAGGATCGGATCAAGCGCCTGGGGGAGATGTAGGGCGTGGCGACGCCCGCGCCGCCCCGGCGTGCCCGCAGGTCGCGCCGCAGACGCACAAAGGCGATCGTCGCGGCGAGCGCGGTCATGGTCATCGTCGCCGCCGCCATCGTCGTGGCGGTGGCGACGGGCTCGAAGGACTCCGGCTCGCACCGGGCCCAGGGTTCGTCGACCACGACGACGACCACCACCACCGTGGCGCCGCCGATCGCGCCGCTCACCGGGCTTTCCGACTCCTCGAAGGAGAGCATCACCCGCCCGGCCCTGACGGTGAAGATCGAGAACACGCCCGAGGCGCGCCCGCAGTCCGGCCTCGACGGTGCCGACGTGGTCTACGAGGAGGTCGTAGAAGGCGGCATCACGCGCTTCGCGGCGATCTTCAACTCGAAGGTCCCCGACAGCATCGGTCCGATCCGCTCGACCCGCGCGATGGATCCGAACATCGTGTGGCCGGTCGGCGGCATCTTTGCCTACTCGGGCGGCGCCGACGTGAACGTGACCGCGATCAAGGCCGCGCCGGTCGCCGCGATCGACGAGACCGCAGCCGGTGGCGCGATGTTCCGCAACTCCCGACCTGCCCCACACAACCTCTACGGGAAGACCGCGCAGCTGTTCGCGCTGGGGGGCAAGCCGGTTCCTCCGTCCCCGTTGTTCCAGTACCTCGAGCGCGAACGAGACCGCGGTCGGTGACGCGCTGGAGAGCTTCCACGTCGGCTTCTCCGCTCGCTACGACCCGACCTACACGTGGGACGCGGCGTCGAAGACGTGGCTGCGCTCCATCGCGTCGGCGCCCTTCGTCGCCGACTCCGGGGCGCAGGTCGCGCCGACCAACGTGATCGTGCAGTTCACGTCCTACACGGGCGACGGCGAGGGCCAGACCGTGGGCGAGGGCGACGCGTGGATCTTCTCGGACGGCGTGCTGCGCAAGGGCCGCTGGATCCGACCGACGCGAGACGTCCCGACCCGCTACGTCGACGCAACTGGCGCGGCGATCCGGCTGCGACCGGGGACGACCTGGGTCGAGCTGTTGCCGACCGCAGGCTCCGTCGACGTCGTCGCCGCCCCGACGCCTCCACCGACCGTCGCTCCCACGACGACGCTTGCGCCCACGACGACCAAGAAGAAGGCGGGGAAGTAGGCGATCGCGCCGGCCCGGTAGCATGGACGGCCGATGACGCAGCCCCGCACGACTGGAACCGCCCGCGTGAAGCGGGGCCTCGCGGAGATGCTGCGGGGCGGCGTGATCATGGACGTCGTCGACGCCGAGCAAGCGCGCATCGCGGAGGACGCCGGTGCGGTCGCGGTGATGGCCCTCGAGCGAGTGCCGTCCGACATCCGGCGCGATGGCGGCGTCGCCCGTATGAGCGATCCCGCCATGATCGATGGCATCCAGGCCGCCGTCACCATCCCCGTGATGGCGAAGTGCCGGATCGGCCATTTCGCCGAAGCGCAGGTGCTGGAGGCGCTCGGGGTCGACTACATCGACGAGAGCGAGGTGCTCACCCCGGCCGACCATGCGTACCACGTCGACAAGTGGGCATTCACCGTCCCCTTCGTCTGCGGCGCCACCAACCTGGGGGAGGCGCTGCGCCGCATCTCGGAGGGCGCCTGCATGATCCGTTCGAAGGGCGAAGCCGGAACCGGCGACGTCTCGCAGGCGGTGACCCACCTGCGGTCGATCCTGGGCGACGTCCGCAAGCTCACGACCGCCGACGCGGCGGAGATCTTCGGGTGGGCGAAGGAGCTTCGCGCACCGGTCGAGCTCGTCGCCGAGGTAGCCGAGCGCGGCGAGCTGCCCGTCCCCCTGTTCTGCGCCGGAGGCATCGCCTCGCCGGCCGACGCCGCGCTCGTGATGCAGCTCGGGGCTCAGGCGGTGTTCGTCGGCAGCGGCATCTTCAAGAGCTCGGATCCGCCCACGCGAGCCAAGGCGATCGTGGAGGCCACCACCCACTTCGCGGACCCGACGATCATCGCGAAGGTGTCACGGGGGCTGGGCGAAGCAATGCGTGGCGAGGAGAGCGGGTCCGTTGACGTGAAGCTCTCCGAGCGGGGATGGTGACCGTCGTGGCTCGCCCTCCAGGTGCGGGAGCGTCGCATGGCCGGAAAGCTCGGAGTCCTCGCGCTGCAGGGATCGTTCCGCGAGCATCGTGAGGCCTTGTCGGCACTGAGCGCCGACGTCGTCGAAGTGCGGGGCCCCAATCAGCTGGACGCGGTCGATGCCGTCGTCCTCCCTGGCGGAGAGTCGACGGCGATGTCGAAACTGCTCGACAGCTCGGGTCTGCGTGACCCACTCGCCGATCGACTGCGCGACGGCCTTCCCGTCCTGGGAACCTGCGCGGGACTGATCCTCCTCGCGCGGGACGTACTCGACGCGCGGCCCGATCAGCACGGCTTCGAGATGCTCGACGTGTCGGTCCGGCGCAACGGCTACGGGCGCCAGCGCGACTCCTTCGAGGCGCCGCTCGGCCTCGACGGGTGCCCCGGCGGCGCGTTCCCGGGCGTGTTCATCCGCGCGCCGGTCATCGAGCGCGTCGGCGCCGACGTGGCGGTGCTCGCCAGCCACGACGGCCTTCCCGTCCTTGTTCGCTCCGGTCCGGTGTGGGCCGCGAGCTTCCATCCCGAGCTGTCGGGCGACCTCAGGATCCACGAGTGGTTCCTCCGGTCGCTCCGCGAGGAGGCTGCGTAGATGTCCGGTCACTCCAAGTGGCATTCCATCAAGCACGCCAAGGGTGCCGCCGACGCGGCGAGGGGCCGCCTCTTCGCGCGGCTTGCCCGCCAGATCGAGGTGGCCACGCGCGACGGCGGCGGCGACCTCGAAGGCAACCCGACGTTGCGGACCATGGTCCAGAAGGCTCGCGACGCCTCGATGCCGAAGGACAACATCGAGCGAGCCGTCAAGCGTGGCACCGGCGAGCTCGAGGGCGTCACGTACGAGAGCATCAGCTACGAGGGGTATGCGACGAACGGCGTGGCCGTCTACGTCGAGAGCCTCACCGACAACCGCAACCGGACCGGCGCGGAGATCAAGAACATCTTCACCCGCAACGGCGGTTCGCTGGCCGAGCCGGGTGCCGTCGCATGGCAGTTCGAGCGCAAGGGCGTCATCGAGGTGGCGAAGAGCGCGGCCTCCGAAGACGACCTGATGCTGGCCGCGCTCGACGCCGGCGCCGAGGACATCGCCGACCAGGGCGACACCTGGCAGGTCACGACGCCGCCGTCGGAGCTCCATACCGTCCGCAATGCCCTCGACGCGGCGGGCATCGCGGTGGCGAGCGCGGATCTCACCATGCTGCCGACCACGACGATCGCCCTTGGGGATGCGGCTGCGGCCAAGTCGGTCCTGCGCGTGATCGACGCCCTCGAGGACCACGACGACGTCCAGAATGTGTACGCGAACTTCGACGTGCCCGACGACGTGCTCCAGGCGGTTGCCGGCTAGCGGTGACTAATGTCGGGCGGCTCGCTGATGAGGGCGGCGGGCTCCAACCGTTGTGGAATGCTGAGAACGCTGGGGGAGGAGCGCCCGTGAGGGTCTCGATGCAAGTGAACGGCGCCACGCAGACGCACGACGTCGAGCCGCGCATGCTGCTGGTGCAGTACCTGCGCGAAGCGTGCGAGCTACCGGGTACCAAGGTGGGGTGTGACACGTCGTCGTGCGGGGCGTGCACGGTCCTCATCGCCGGGGAGTCGGTGAAGTCCTGCACCATGTTCGCGGCTCAGGCCGATGGGGCCTCTGTCACGACGATCGAAGGCCTGGCGACCGGCGACGAGATGCATCCGGTCCAGAAGGCGTTCCAGGAGCACCACGCGCTGCAGTGCGGGTTCTGCACCGCGGGCATGGTGATGGCGTCGGTCTCGCTCATCGACGAGGTGCCGAACCCCACCGAAGCGGACGTGCGCCTCGGTCTCGAGGGGAACCTCTGTCGCTGCACCGGCTACCACAACATCGTCGCCGCCGTGCTCGCGGCAGCCCAGGACGCGTCATGATCCCGGCAAACTTCGAGTACGTCCGCGCCGACTCGATCGACGCGGCGCTCACGGCGCTGAAGGAGCACGGCGACGAGGCCAAGCTGCTCGCGGGGGGCATGTCGCTCATCCCGCTGATGAAGTTGCGTCTCGCCACCCCGGCGGTGCTCGTCGACGTGGGCCGCCTGCCCGACCTCTCGTATGTGCGCGACGGTGGCGACCACCTGGCGATCGGTGCGCTGACGCGCTACCGCGACCTCGAGACCAACCCGCTCCTTCGCGCCGAGTGCGGCGTCGTGGCGGCGGTGTCGTCCGAGGTCGGCGATCGCCAGGTCCGCCACCGGGGGACCATCGGCGGGACGACCGCGCACGGCGACCCCGCATCCGACCTTCCGGCGGTGCTCGTTGCGCTCGACGCGACGATCGTCGCCCAAGGTCCGAGTGGTGAGCGGACGATCGCGTCACAGGACTTCTTCCGCGGCTTTCTCGACACCGCGCTGGAGCCCGACGAGTTGCTCACCGAGATCCGCGTCCCGAAGACGGGTCCCGATCACTTCGACTACCAGAAGCTCAACCGTCGCGCGCAGGACTGGGCGATCGTGGGCGCACTCGCAGTGCGCGGTGCCGACGGGCCGCGGGTCGCGCTCGTCAACATGGGCTCCACGCCGGTGCGGGCGAAGGCCGTCGAGGCGGCGCTCGCGCAGGGCGCAAGTGTCGCCGACGCCGCTCAGCACGCAGCCGACGACACCGACGCTCCGACCGACCTGAACGCGACGCCCGAGTTCCGCCAGCACCTGGCCCGCGTGCTCGTGCGCCGCGCGCTCGAGGCATCGAGCTGAGCGACGCGGTCGCGGCGACGATCCTTGCCGGTGGTCGAGGATCCCGGCTCGGTACCGTCGATCCCAAGCCACTCCTCGTGTGGCGCGGCCGGCCGTTGGCCGCGTGGGCGCTCGACGCCGCGCTCGCTTCCGCACTTCGACCCGTGCTCCTCGTCACGGGCTACGGCGCCGAGGCCGTCGCGGGGCTCGACGCCACCGGGGTCGATGTGGTGCACAACGCCGACTGGGAGGAAGGTATCGCGGCGAGTCTCCGCGCGGCATTGCGCGGCGCTCGAGCATCGCCACACGGTGGGTGCCGTGTGCATCGGCTTGGCCGATCAGCCGCTCGTAGGCCCCGACGTGTACCAGCGACTCGCCGCGGCGTGGACGGACGGCGCGCAGTTCGCGGTCGCGACGTACGAAGGGCGGCGGGCCAATCCGGTGCTGCTGGCGCGTAGCCTCTGGCCCGAAGCGATGGCGCTGTCGGGCGACGAGGGAGCACGGGCGCTGATGCGTCTGCATTCGGTCGTCGAGGTCGAATGCGGCGACACTGGTGATCCGACCGACGTCGACACGTGGGACGACGTGACCCGTCTGGAGCAGCTCCCGCCGAGATCGCCGGGGCAGGTACAGGAGGAACGATGAAGATCGAGGACCAGTTCCGAGTCGAGGTGCCCCTCGAGGAGGCATGGAAGGTGCTGCTGGACGTCGAGCGCATCGCGCCGTGCATGCCGGGCGCCCAGCTCGAGGAGATCGAGGGCGACGAGTACCGCGGCTCGGTGAAGGTCAAGGTGGGCCCGATCACCGCGCAGTACAAGGGCGCCGCGACGATCATCGAGGCCGACGAGGCGACCCGCACCGTCGTGCTGAAGGCGCAGGGTCGCGACACGCGCGGTCAGGGGAACGCGTCGGCGACCGTGACGGCGATTCTCGCCGCCGATGGTGATGGCACCCGCGTGAACATCGACACCGACCTCAACGTCACTGGCAAGGTCGCGCAGTTCGGGCGCGGTGTGATGGCCGACGTGTCGGCGAAGCTGCTGGGCCAGTTCGTGCAGAACCTCGAGCGCGACGTCCTGCACGGCGCGTCGCCGGCATCTCCCGGCACGAGCGACGGGAGCGCGAGCGGGGGAGCCGCAGCGGCCCCGACGACCGCACCGGCGGCCTCGTCGGGCTCGCCGAGCGTCAGTGCCTCGACGACGTCGACAACGGCCCCGACGAGCGGTGTGCGCAAGATCGACTCGCCCGAAGCTCAGCCCGTCGACCTGTTCGATGCCGCTGGCGGAGCCGTCGCGAAGCGGATCTTCCCGCTCGCCGGCGGCGCCATCTTCCTCTTGCTCCTCTGGACCCTCTTCCGCCGCAAGAAGCGCTGACCGCGCGGAGGTGGTCCGCGCCTGCCGTCGCCCTCACACCTAGTGGTCCGTCGCTGAAATAGCAAGTGTGGTTAGGGTGGCAGCATGCCGGTGATGGTTGCTGCCCCGTTGAAGGTCACTCGCAAGCAGCGTGGCGAGCTCGAGAGCATCGCTCGCTCGCACACGTTGCCGCATCGGATGGTGGTGCAAGCGCGTGGTCTGTTGCTCGCGGCGCGCGGTGTCGCGAACAATCAGATCGCTCGGGAGTGCGACACGACCGCGGACGCGGTGCGACGGTGGCGGGCGAAGTTCGAAGCGGGTGGGATCGACGCGGTCGGGTCGATCGCGCCGGGACGGGGTCGCAAGCCCGAGATTCCACAGCCGGTGATAGACGCGATCGTGGAGGACACGTTGCACACGATTCCGGACGACGAATCGACCGCATGGTCGACGCGCACGATGGGTGAGCGTCACGGTGTGGGCAAGGACACCGTGGCTCGGATCTGGCGGGCCAGGAACCTGCGGCCGTGGCGGGTCGAGACGTTCAAGTTGTCGAACGATCCGCGCTTTGAGGAGAAACTCGTTGATGTCGTCGGCCTGTATCTCGATCCGCCGGAACGAGCGGCGGTGTTCAGCTTCGACGAGAAGACCCAATGCCAGGCGTTGGATCGCACCCAGCCGTCGCTGCCGTTGAAACCCGGGCGGGCCAAGACCATGACCCATGACTACAAACGCAACGGCACCGTCGATCTGTTCGCCGCGTTGAACATCGGGACCGGTGAGGTCCTGCACCAGACCCGCAAGAAGCACACGGCCAACGATGTGTTGGCGTTCTTCAAATGGATCGACCTGCACGTGCCGGCCGACCTCGACGTGCACGTCGTGTTGGACAACCTCTCGGCGCACAGCGCCCCGCCCGTCGTCGAGTGGCTCGCGCACCCGCGACGCGACCGATGGCACCTGCACTTCACCCCGACGTCCGCGTCGTGGCTGAACCTCGTCGAAGGCTGGTTCGCGCAGCTCACGAACCGGCGCCTCAAGCAGGCAACGTTCGATAGCGTCGCCGCCCTCGAAGAGGCCATCGACCTGTGGGCATCGCACTGGAACGACAGCCCCAAACCCTTCGTCTGGCATACCCCGGCGAAGAAGATCATCGCCAAGGTCCGTCGAGGTCGCGCCGCCCTGACCCACCAGATCAAATCCGCGACGCACCACTAGGAGGGTTTGGCGATTCGATTGGCGAAAGTCGCCCGCTAGCGGCGCTCCGTTCGTCGGATTACCGTCCCGGCAACGCCCGGCGCAGGGTTCGGGTCTTAGGCAGGGAGACGCCTCATGGCGACGAAGTGCCCGCCGTACTACTCGGCGGATCCAACGGATCCCCGCGTGTACCACGACTATTCCGACTGTCCGAACGGGCAGCAGATCAAGCCTTCCAACCTTCGGCAAGGAACGGGGAATCTGCCGCGGTGCGGGAGTTGTCAACGGCTCGACTGAGTCCCTCTTTGTGAGGGTCAGTACCCAGTAGGGACCAGCGGGCTCCCCGTGGTCGATCGGCCAGGATCGGTCGAGGGATGCCACGGGGAGGCCGTGGTCCTGACAGATGGCCAACGCGTGCGCCAGCCTGCCGCGGGAGTGCCGTGAAATCGGATCGTGGGCCGCTCAAACGCGTGCCCTCGGCCACCCTCGCATGACTCGAAGGTGGCAACGCCCGCGTCGCTGAGGATCGCGACGGCTCGTGCGATGCCCAAGTCGAGTGGTTGTCCGGGACAGATGCGCCGAGCGGCTTCGGCGCGGTCATCGCGAGCCACGGCCACCCCCGCAACTGCCCGGATAACTGTCACAGGCGGATGGTTTGATTGTCCGTAGACAACCGAGAAATGCCCCCCGCGCAGTGAACCGCCCCGGGTTTCATGCAGGCTCGCGGGTTTGAGTCTCAGCCTCGCGGCGTGAGCTTGTTTGACGGTAGAACATCGCTTCGAACTCGGCGGGTGGGATGCGGCCGTGGTCTTCGAAGAGGCGTCGATGGTTGAACCAGTCGACCCACTCGAGGGTGGCGAGCTCGAGGTCGTCGAGACCGCGCCACGGGCCCTTGTTGCGGACGAGCTCGGTCTTGTAGAGCCCGTTGATGCTCTCGGCGAGCGTGTTGTCGTAGCTGTCGCCGCGAGAGCCGACCGAGTTCACAACGCCGTTGGCGGCGAGGCGTTCGGTGTAGCGAACCGCGAGATATTGCACGCCCCTGTCGCTGTGATGGACGAGGTCAGTGAGATCTCGGCCGGCGCGTTGACGACTCCAGATCGCTTGCTCAAGCGCGTCGAGCGCGAGGTCGGTGCGCAACGACCGAGATGCTTGCCAACCGACGATCATGCGCGAGTAGACGTCGGTGACGAACGCGACGTAGACGAACCCCGACCAGGTCCGCACGTAGGTGAGGTCCGCGACCCACAGCCGGTTCGGCGCAGATGCTCTGAAGTTCCGGTCGACGAGATCACGCGGCCGCGTGGAGGCATCGTCAGCGATCGTGGTGCGGTGCTTCTTGCCGCGCACCGCGCCCTGGAGGCCGAGGTCTCGCATCAACCGCTCGACCGTGCAACGCGCGACCCGCTCGCCTTCCCGGTTGAGCTGGGCCCACACCTTGTCCGCGCCGTAGACGCCGAAGTTCTCGGTGTAGACCCGCACAATCTCGGGGCGGAGTGCCTCATCGCGTCGGGCACGCGCCGACGACGGCCGTGCCTTCGCCGCCCAGTACGTGCGCGGGGCGAACTGCAACGCTGTGCAGATCGGCTCGACCCCGAACTTCCCACGGTGCGCGTCGATGTAGGCGATCACTTCCTGGTTCGACCGTCGAGCTCGGTCGCGAAGAAAACCGACGCCGACTTCAGGATCTCGTTCGCGCGGCGCAACTCCCGCACCTCACGCTCGAGCTCCTTGAGCCGCGCCCGTTCGTCGGTCGTGAGCCCCGGCCGGCGCCCATCATCAACCTCCGCTCGACGCACCCAGATCCGCAAGCTCTCGTGATGCACCCCGAGCTTCTCGCCAATCGCGCGGATCGCCCGCCACTGCGACGGATACTCGCTGGCATGCTCGAACACCATCCGCACCGCCCGCTCACGCAACTCCAGCGGGTAACGCCTCGACCTCTCTGACATGACTCCATCCTCTCAAGGAATGAAGCCTGCAACTTTCCCGGGGCGGTTCACAGCGCTAACTGCCGGGGGGCTGGCCCAAGGAGCTAGCACTCCATGGACAGTGCGACCGTACACGTGTCCCGTGACAGCAACAGCCTCGCAGCGTTGCTCGACAGCCCCGAGATCACGCGACTGATCTCCGATCTTGAAGCGACCCGTTGGACGGGCCGACCCGGCTACCCGATACGGGCGATGATCGGCATGGCCCTCGTGAAGTCCCTGTACGCGCTCCCAACGTGGAGCCGCGTCGCCCGACTCGTGAACGACCACGCGGGCTTGCAGGCGGTTCTGGGTTGCGCTCCGAGCCAATGGGCTTGCTACCGATTCACCACGAAGCTGCGCGAACACTCCGAAGCTCTCGCCAACTGCATGGGCGCGGTACTCGACTCGCTGCGCGACGCGCTGCCTGAGATGGGCAAGCACATCGCGATCGACGGGTCCGACCTGCCCGCATACGCCAATGGGCAACGCTTCCTCCGCAAGAACGGCCCCGAGCGCAAGCGGTACTCCGACCCCGACGCGTCGTGGGGGCACCGCTCCGCGATCTCGACTCGCAAGGGTGGCGGGTACTACGGCTACAAGCTCCACGCCGCGGTGTGCACGACAACTGGCCTGCCGATCGCATGGACGGTCCAGACGGCGCGTGACTCCGAGCACGAGTTCGTCAACCGTCTGCTCGACGTGACGAAGCTGCGCGGGTTCGACCCTGAGTACGCGATGCTCGACAAGGGCTACGACGGCCGCTTCATGTACGAGGCATGCGAGAAGCGCGGCATCCGTCCGATCATCCCGCTCCGCAACGCCGAGAGGTACGGCAACACGGCGCCGACCTGCGAGCACGGCACCTGGACGTTTGCCGGAGCCGACGACAAGCGCAACGCGACCAAGTGGCGTTGCCCGACCGGCGGATGCCAGCCCGCTTCCGTGTGGGTCAAGGCTGACCGGCTGCACCCGCTCGTGCCGCGTGGCTCCAAGCGGTTCCGTGCGCTGTACCGCGAGCGTGGTGCCGTCGAGCGCGAGTTCGGACGATTGAAGCACGAATGGTCGCTGCTGCCGCTTCGGGTCCGTGGGATCGCTCGCGTTCGGCTTCACGCCGAGCTGTCGATTCTCGGACAGCTGACGGCCGCATTGGACAAGGTCCGGAGTGGACAAGAGACTCACGGCTTGCCGTCCGCAGCATGATCCGTATGGGGTAGGACGTGGCCAGCAGCCGAGAAGAACTGGTCCGGCTGAAAGTCGGACGAGCAGAGCGACATCTCGATGAACTCCATCAGGCGCTCCGCGCCTTCAGGGAGAAGCAGCCGTACGAAATCCGCATTGATGATCAGACGAGCCCGACGCAGCGCCTCTACCGCTTGCACATACGGGAGGAAGTCCCTATCGGGCTGAGCCTGATCGTCGGTGATGTGATCCACAACCTCAGAAGCGCACTCGACCATCTCGTCTACCAAATGGTTCTCTCCAACCATCACGGACCGCGGCGCAGCAACGCGTTCCCGATCTGTGACACTCGCGACGAGTTTGATTCTGGCCACGCCGCTCGACTCCGAGGAATGACGCAAGACGCAGTCCGCGCGATCAAAGGGTTGCACCCGTACAAGGGTGGAAACGACGCGCTGTGGCGCATCCACAAGCTCGACATCGAAGACAAACATCGCCTGTTGATCCCCGCCTGGGAGCAATACCAACACGTCTCCATCGACATTGCCGCGCCGACCCGACACGGGCTCTCGGAAATGGCTGAGCCCTACGCGAAGCCGGAAGAAGTTCCCGAACATCGAATCGGCATCAAACCCGGCCAGCGGTTCCGCGTAGAAGAAGGCACAGTGGTCTTTGCTGAACCCAAGGACTCGAAAGTGGATATGAAGCCGCAGATCGCCCTCGACGTAGCGTTCGGTGAGGGGGAGGTTCTGGAGGGCGAGCTTCTTGTTCCAACGCTCCGTCAGTTCTTCAGCCTGACGAACGAGGTCATCGACCTGCTCGCGCCCTTCCTGCGCGACTGACCGCCCGGTCACCCGGCACCGCCCGCGGTGGGGTAGAAACCCTCGCGATGTGAGGTACCCCGATGAGGACCCGCCCCAGAACCGTTGCTCCAGCATCCGCTCACGTTTCGCCAAACCCTCCTAGGATCGAACTCGTGTTCGGTCCGGAGCTGGTGGTGCTGGGGGTCGATCCCGGTCTGTCCCGGTGTGGGTACGGGGCGGTTCATCGAGATGGAGCGCACGCAGTGGCGGTGTGCTGCGGGGTCATTCGCACGCCGCCCGAGGCCCCGTTGCCGGACCGCCTCGCGATGCTCGCCCACGAGCTCGAGGACCTGATCGGTGAGCTGGAGCCTGCGGCGATCGCGGTGGAACGGGTGCTGTTCCAGGTGAACACGCGGACCGCGATGTCGGTGGGCCAGGCGAGCGGGCTCGCGCTCGCGATCGTGGGCCGGCGGGGGATTCCGGTGACGCACTACAGCCCCAACGAGGTGAAGCTGGCGGTGACGGGCTCGGGTGCTGCCGACAAGGAGCAGGTGCGGGCCATGGTCGCCCGTCTGCTGCGGATCGACGAGGTCCCCGGTCCGCCCGACGCGGCCGACGCGCTCGCCCTCGCGTTGTGCCACCTCTGGCGCGCACCGCTCGCCGCTGCGGTGAGGAGCGGACGGTGATCGGATCGCTGCGCGGGACCTTGCTCGAGCGGAGGGCGAGCGGCGAGGTCGTCGTCGAAGTCGGTGGGGTGGGGTACCGGGCGTTCGTCCCGCTGGGGACGGTGCCGAAGCTCGACCCCGGGGCCGACGTGCTCCTGCACACTCACTTGCACGTGCGCGAGGACGCCCTCGCGCTCTATGCGTTCGCGACGCTGTGACGAGCGCGACACCTTCGAGGCGTTGATTGGAGCAACCGGTGTCGGGCCCAAGCTCGCCCTCGCGATCTTGTCCGTGCACGCACCGCCCGCGTTGCGGCGTGCGCTCGTCGAGGACGACCTCGCCGCGCTCACCGAGGTGCCGGGCGTGGGTAAGCGCACCGCACAGCGCCTGCTCATGGAGCTCAAGGCCCGCCTCGACCTCCCGGAGTTCGACGCGCCCGACTCGGACGGAGGGCCTTCGGTACGCGTGGAGGTCAGGGCTGCGCTCGTCGGGCTCGGGTACGGCACCGACGAGGTCCGTGACGCCCTGGGTCAACTCGACGACGGCGTCACCGACTCCACCGTCGAGACGCTGCTGCGCGACGCGCTGCGGCTCCTCGCCGTGAGCGGTGGCTGACGCGGCCATGCGCGAAGAGCTGCTGCGGCCGATGGCGGACCCGGTGGAGGTCGTCGAGGAGACGACGCTGCGGCCGCGGCGCCTCGAGGAGTTCGTGGGTCAGCCACGCCTGAAGGAACACCTCGAGATCATGTTGACCGCGGCCCGCGTGCGCGGTCAGGCCGTCGATCACGTGCTGTTCGCAGGGCCGCCGGGGCTGGGCAAGACCACGCTCTCGGGCATCGTCGCGGCCGAGCTCGGAGTGGGGCTCCGCATGACGAGCGGTCCCGCGCTCGACCGCGCCGGCGACCTCGCTGCGATCCTCACCAACCTCGACGACGGCGACGTGCTCTTCATCGACGAGATCCACCGCCTCCCGCGGCCCGTCGAAGAGGTTCTCTATCCGGCGATGGAGGACTTCCAGCTCGACATCGTGATCGGCAAGGGCCCGTCGGCACGCTCCATCCGGCTCGAGCTGCCTCGCTTCACCCTGGTGGGTGCGACGACTCGTACGGGTCTGCTCACGGGACCGTTGCGCGACCGCTTCGGCTTCATCGCCCGGCTCGACTTCTACGAGACCGACGACCTCGTGGCGATCCTCGAGCGGGCCGCGCGGATCCTCCAGGTCGTGCTCGACCCTGCGGGAGCGGTGGAGATCGCCCGCCGCTCGCGTGGGACCCCTCGCATCGGGAACCGGCTCCTCAGGCGAGTCCGCGACTTCGCCGAGGTACGGGCCGAAGGCCGGGTCACCGAAGCGGTTGCGCGCGGCGCGTTGGCCGTGTTCGAGGTCGACACGCGCGGTCTCGACAAGGTGGACCGATCGCTGCTGCACGCGCTGTGCCGCACCTTCGCCGGTCGGCCGGTCGGGCTCCACACCCTCGCCGTCGCGGTGTCCGAAGAGCCCGAGACGGTGGAGGAGGTCTACGAGCCGTTCCTCCTCAAGGAGGGTCTCCTCGTGCGCACCCCACGTGGCCGCATTGCCACGCGAGCCGCGTTCGAACACCTCGGAATGGCGGTTCCCGCTGGTGCCGACGTCGGTCCGACCCTCTTTGGCAGCGATGCCGTGGCGGAGTGAGCCGGCGCTAGCATCTCGCCCGCCATCACGCCGAGGGAACCCATGGTCATCGTCGCCTACTTCGCACTTATCGTCGTCGCGTTCTTCTTTCTGCTCGTTCGCCCGCAGCGGCAACGAATGGCGGCGCATCGCAACCTCGTGAGCTCGCTGCAGGTCGGTGACCGCGTCGTGACCACGGGTGGGATGTACGGCACGATCCGGACCGTTGGCGACGACACGCTGGGTGTCGAGATCGCACCCGACATCGTGGCGACGATCGCGCGTGGCGCGATCGGGCGAGTGGTCGAGTCGCATCCCGAAGCTGGCGAAGCAGCCGAGAGCTGATGCCGCGCCGGGTCCTGTATCTCGTGGGCACGATCGTGATCGCGCTGGGTGCGCTTGCCGCCACGTTGGCGACCTCGACGAAGCCCGTCCTCGGTCTCGACCTCCAAGGCGGCGTCTCGGTCGTCCTCTCTCCGGTCGGGCACTACCGGCCGCGCAACCTCGACGTCGCGGTCGACGTCATCCGCAACCGGGTCGACAGCCTGGGTGTCGCCGAGCCCGAGATCAGCCGCCAGGGCAAGGAGATCGTCGTCGATCTCCCCGGCGTGAAGGACCGGGCCAAGGCCGAGCGCCTCGTCGGCCAGACCGCGGAGCTGCGGTTCCGGCCGGTCGTCGGCGACGTGCCGCCCGTCGGTATCAAGTCCACGACCACGACCACGGGCGCGACGACGAGCTCCACCACCACGACCGCCGCACCTGCAAGCACGCTCGTGGGTGGGGCGACCACCACGACGACGCGACCGCTGACCCCGGAGCAGCAGGCTGCGCGAGACGCGATCGTGTCATGCGACGCGAGCACCGTACTGGCGCTCCCGAAGATCCCGACGACGAGCCGGGAACGCGACGAGGGAGGCAAGTGCGTCGTGTTGAAAGGGCAACCGGTGAACGGCGTGACGCCGCGCTACCTGCTGGGCCCGGCGTCCCTGACCGGCAAGGCGGTTGCCTCCGCGTCGCGGCGCTTCGTCGCGGGCACCGGCTACGTCATCGACATGACGTTCACCAGCACCGGGTCGCCGCAGTGGGACCAGGTCGCGTCCGACAACTACCAGCAGCGGGTCGCCATCACGCTGGACGGGAAGGTGCTCTCGGCGCCGGTCATCCAGGAGACGAGCTACAACGGCAAGGCCCAGATCACCGGCAGCTTCTCGGCGACCGAGGCGTCCGACATCGCCAAGCTCATCGACTACGGCGCGCTCCCGGTGCAGCTCGCGAAGGTGAACGTCGAGAACGTGTCACCGACGTTGGGCCAGGACCAGCTCAATGCCGGCATCGCGGCCGGCCTGCTCGGGCTCGCCCTCGTCGCGCTGTACATGCTCGCGTACTACCGGCTGCTCGGACTCGTCGCGATCTCGGGGATCGTGCTCAGCGGATTGTTGATGTACGCGATCGTGGCCTTCCTCGGATCGGCGATCGGGCTCGCCCTCACGCTCGCCGGCGTGGTGGGCATCATCGTGTCGCTCGGCGTCACGATCGACTCGTACATCGTCTACTTCGAACGGTTGAAAGACGAAGCGCGTGCGGGGCGCACGATCCGCTCGTCGGTCGATCGCGGCTTCCAGAGCTCGTTCCGGACCATCCTCGCGGCCGACCTCGTGTCGCTGCTCGGCGCGGTCGTCCTCTACCTGATCGCGATCGGCTCCGTCCGCGGCTTCGCGTTCTTCCTCGGGCTGTCGACCGTGCTCGACTTGCTGATCTCCTGGTTCTTCATGCACCCGCTCGTCTCGATGCTCGCACGCCGCACGGGCCTGGTGCGCATGCGACGCTTCGGCATCGGTGCGGGACTCGACGCGCCTGAGGTGACGGCGTGAGCATCGACGTGGAGGACCTCGTGGTCCCCGGCCGCAAGGTCCGGCACACCTGGCGGGACCTCTACCACGAGCGCACCCACTTCCAGTTCACGCAGCGCGCGTGGCGTTGGGCGGTGTTGTCGGGGAGCGTCCTGTTGATCTCGGCGATCGCATTCGCGGTCAGCGGCCTGAACCTGGGTATCGACTTCCAGGGCGGCACGCAATGGCAGTTCACCAAGGCGAAGGGCTCGGCCTCGATCGACGACGTGCGCAGCGTCCTGTCGACGGTGGGCCTGAGCGACGCCAAGCTGCTGATCATCGGCAACAACGCGGTGCGCGTGCAGTTCGAGGACTTGAAGGCGGCGCGTCAGACAGAGGTCACGACGGCCCTCGCCAAGTACGCAGGCATCTCCACCGACCAGGTGAGTCTGACCGAGGTGGGTCCCACCTGGGGCGACAAGGTCAGCCGCAAGGCGCTCGTCGCGTTGCTGGTCTTCTTCGTGGTGATCACGTTCTACTTGACGCTGCGCTTCGAGCTCAAGATGGCATTGGCGGCCATCGCCGCGGTGATCCACGACATCCTCGTCACGGTCGGCGTCTACGCGATCACGGGGTTCGAGGTCACGCCCGCGACCGTGGTGGCGTTTCTCACCATCCTGGGTTTCTCGCTCTACGACACGGTCGTGGTGTTCGACAAGGTGCGGGAGAACGCCACGCGGCTCGGAACGGTGCGCGGCGACACGTACTCCGCGATGGTGAACCGCTCGCTGAACCAGGTGCTGATGCGCTCGATCAACACCTCGATCGTCGCGCTCCTGCCGGTCACATCGTTGCTGGTGATCGGGACCACCCTCTTCGGAGGCTTGACGCTGCGCGACTTCGCACTCGCGCTGTTCGTTGGTCTGGTCACCGGTGCGTACTCGTCGATCTTCGTCGCGACGCCACTCCTCGCGTGGATGAAGGAGCGCGAGCCGCGGCATCGCAACCTCCGTGAGCGCGCGGCGGCCGATCTGGCACGCGGGCCGTGGGGCCACACTGCGACTGAGCCCCGCGCCGAGGTCCCCGAGGCGCTGGGGCCGACCCCCACGGCCGGCGTCGCGGCGAGCAGCCGTCCTGTTGCCCCGCGCCCGCAAGCCCGCCCGACGGCTCCCCGAGGGCGCCAACAACGGGGGCGCAAGCGGCGCTGACGTAGACTGGGGGTCACATGAGCGCAGCTTGGGCGAGCCGGGTATCCCGGCTCGCTGCGGAGCGGGGCCTGAGCGGCCCGGCACCTCGCGCCGAGAGCGGGTCAGGATGAGCACGACGGAGCCCCGCGTCGAGGTCCGCACCGACCGGCGTTCCGTGCTGCCGTGGCGTCGCCACACCGTCGCCCTCGAAGTTGCACCGCTCGTCGCGCGCGTACCGCGAGCGTCACCGCCGCACCGACAGCGCCCTCATCGAGCGGGCCTACGCGATGGCCCGTGACGCGCACGCCCAGCAGGTCCGCCGCTCGGGCGAGCCGTACATCACCCATCCGCTCGGCGTGGCGATGATCCTGGCCGAGCTCGGTCTCGACGAGGTGACGATCGTCGCAGCGCTGCTTCACGACGCCGTCGAGGACACAACCGTCACCTCGGAGGACCTCACCCGGGAGCTGGGGCCCGAGGTCGCCGTCATCGTCGACGGGGTCACCAAGCTCGACCGGCTGCAGTTCGACTCGAAGGAGGCTCAGCAGGCCGCGACGCTCCGCAAGATGCTGGTTGCAATGGCGAAGGACATCCGCGTGCTGCTCATCAAGCTCGCGGACCGGCTGCACAACATGCGCACGCTCGCCTCGTTGCCGGAGTTCAAGCAGCGGCGGATCGCGCAGGAGACGCTCGACATCTACGCACCGCTGGCGCACCGTCTCGGCATCGCCGACATGAAGTGGCAGCTCGAGGACATCGCGTTCGCGGTCCTGCACCCGAAGCGCTACGCCGAGATCGAGCAGATGGTCTTCACGCGGGCGCCGCAACGCGACGAGTTGTTGGAGCTCGTCCTCGCGGACCTGCGCGAGCGCCTCGCGGAGCTCCGCATCGAAGCTGACGTCCGCGGTCGGCGCAAGCACTACTGGTCGATCTACGAGAAGATGGTCACGCGCCAGAAGCAGTTCGACGACGTCCAGGACCTCGTCGGGGTGCGCGTCGTCGTCGAGTCGGTCAAGGACTGCTACGCCGCATTGGGCTCGATCCACGCGATGTGGAAGCCGGTGCAGGGTCGGTTCAAGGACTACATCGCGATGCCCAAGTTCAACCTGTACCAGTCGCTGCACACCACCGTCGTCGGCCCGCAGGGCAAGGCCGTCGAGGTGCAGATCCGTACCCAGGAGATGCACCGTCGAGCCGAATACGGCATCGCCGCGCACTGGGGCTACAAGGAACGGGAACCCGCACAGGACCTCGCGTGGCTGCAGCGCATGGTCGACTGGCAGCAGGAGACGTCGGATCCGGGCGAGTTCATGGAGTCGCTGAAGATCGACCTCGAGTACGACGAGGTGTTCGTCTTCACGCCGAAGGGCAAGGTGGTCACGCTCGCCATCGGCGCGACCCCGGTCGACTTCGCGTACGCGATCCACACCGAGGTGGGCCACCGGTGCATCGGCGCGCGCGTCAACGGTCGTCTGGTGCCGCTCGACTCTGCCCTTGCCTCCGGCGACACCGTCGAGATCTTCACGAGCAAGGTCGAAGGTGCCGGGCCGTCCCGCGACTGGTTGCAGTTCGTGCGCACGCCGCGTGCGCGCACGAAGATCCGCCAGTGGTTCTCACGTGAGCGACGCGTGGACGCGATCGACACCGGGCGTGAGGAGCTCGCGAAGGCGATGCGCAAGGAAAGCCTTCCGGTCCAGAAGCTCACCGGCTCGAAGGCGCTCCTCGACGTCGCGGTGGCGCTCCACTACCAGGACCTCGACGCCCTGCACGCCGCGATCGGCGAGAGCCACGTGTCGGCCAAGGCGGTCGTACAACGGCTCCAACGCGAGCTCCGTGGCGGCGAGGAGCAGCTGCCGGTCACCGCGCAACGTCCGCCCCGCCCGCCGCAGCGCAATCGGCGGCGGACGGCGGGCGTCCATGTCGAGGGTCTCGACGACGTCATGGTGCGCCTGTCGCGGTGCTGCACGCCGGTCCCCGGCGACGAGATCATCGGCTTCGTCACCCGCGGGCGTGGGGTCTCGGTACACCGAGCGGACTGCGCCAACGCCACGGGTCTCGCCACGCAGGCCGAGCGCATGATCGATGTCGAGTGGGACCACGACCAGCCGTCGACGTACGTCGTCTCGATCGAGGTGGAGGCGCTCGACCGCTCGCAGCTGCTGTGGGAGGTCGCGCAGGTGCTCTCGGAGCACCATGTGAACATCCTCGCGTGCACGTCGCAGACGTCGAGCGACCGCATCGCCAAGTTCCGCTTCGACTTCGAGCTGGCCGACCCGGGTCACCTCGACTCGCTGCTCGGCGCGGTCAAGCGCACCGACTCGGTCTTCGCGGCATCCCGCGTGCTCCCGGGTCACGCGAAGCTCAACACCTGACGTCGAGGGCCGTCGGAACGCTCCGGGCGGCGCGCGACGCCCTGGCTAGCATCACCGCGTGTCCGACGACCTCCGTGCCAAGTACCGGGCTCCGATCGGCACCCACGACGTGCTGCCGCCGGAGTCGGAGCGCTGGACACGCCTGGTCACCACGTTCGCGGACCGTGCCGCCCGCTTCGGCTTCGGTCTCGTGCTCACCCCGATCTTCGAGCATCGCGAGGTCTTCCAGCGCGTCGGCGAGTCGACCGACGTCGTGCGCAAGGAGATGTACGACTTCGAGGACAAGGGTGGTCGACGGATCGCGCTGCGTCCCGAGGGCACCGCGCCCGTCGTCCGGGCGTTCGTGGAGCATCGGCCTCCCGTGCCCTGGAAGGTCTGGTACGCGGCGCCGCACTTCCGCTACGAACGCCCACAGAAGGGTCGGTACCGCCAGCACTGGCAGGTCGGGGCCGAGGTCCTGGGTGTCGACGACCCGGACGTCGACGTCGAGGTCATCGCGCTGGCGCACGGCTTCTACCGGGACCTGGGGCTGCGGCAGGTCACGCTGCAGGTCAACTCGATGGGCGACCCTGCGAGCCGCGCGGTGTACGTCGAGCGCCTCCGCGAGTACTTCCTCGATCACGCTGCCGCGCTCGGCGACGCGTTCCGCGAACGGGTTGAAGCGAACGCGCTCCGAGTGCTCGATGCGAAGCGGGAGGACTGGAGCGACGTCATCACGCGCGCGCCCCAGCTGCCTGAGCTCCTGAGCGACGAGTCCCGCGCGCACTTCGAGGCGGTACAGGTTGGCCTCGAGACGTTGGGAATCCCCTTCGTGCTGCAGCCCCGCCTCGTCCGGGGATTCGACTACTACACGAGCACCACGTTCGAGTTCGTGAGCGACGCGCTCGACGCCGCGCAGAACGCCGTCGGCGGTGGCGGCCGCTACGACGGTCTCGCGGAGTCGATGGGCGGACCGGCGACCGCGGGGATCGGGTTCGGTATTGGCATCGAGCGCGTGTTGATCGTGTGCGACGCCGAAGCCGTGCTCCCGGCACCTCCGCCGCGTGCCGACGCGTTCGTCGTCAACGGACTCGGCGGGGCCGGCGCGACGACGATCACGGCGCTGACCATCGCGTTGCGGGAGGCCGGACTACGGACGGAGCGCGCGTACGGCGACCGCACGGTGAAGGCGCAGTGGAAGACGGCCGACAAGAGCGGCGCCGCGTTCGGGGTGATGGTCGGGCGGACCGAGCTCGAGCGTGACGCGGTCGCGGTCAAGGACATGGCCAGCGGCGTGCAGGTGGAGGTGCCGCGGGAACAGCTCGCGGGATGGATCCGGCAACGACGAGAGGAAGCCGAGGCGATGCGATGATGCGGACCGACCGGCGGGCGACCTGCGCCCGACCGACGTGGGTCGGCAGGTGACGGTCTGCGGATGGGTCGACAGTCGGCGCGACCACGGCGGCGTCATCTTCCTCGACGTGCGCGACGCCGCGGGTGTGCTGCAGGTGGTCGCGGATCCCGAGGTCGCCGAGGTCGCCGAGGCGCGGCGCGCACGCTCCGAGTTCGTCGTGCAGGTCACGGGCACGGTGCGTGAACGTCCGGAGGGCACCCGCAACGACGGGCTCACCACCGGGGCGATCGAGATCGCAGCCGAATCGGTCACGGTGCTCAACGAGGCCGAACCGCCGCCGTTCCCCGTCGACGACCGGGTCGACGCCGACGAGGTCCTCCGGCTGCGTCACCGTTACGTCGACCTGCGACGTCCGCGCTTGCATCGCAACCTGCGCGTGCGCGCCGACGTGAACGCCGCGCTCCGCAACGCATTCGGCGCGCGCGGGTTCGTCGAGGTCGAGACGCCGATGCTCATCGCGTCGACGCCTGAAGGCGCGCGGGACTTCGTCGTTCCTTCTCGGCTGCACCAGGGTCGCTTCTACGCGCTGCCCCAGAGCCCGCAGCTGTTCAAGCAGCTGCTCATGGTGGGTGGCCTCGATCGCTACTACCAGATCGCCCGCTGCCTGCGCGACGAAGACCTCCGCGCGGACCGGCAGTTCGAATTCATGCAGCTCGATCTCGAGATGAGCTTCGCGGGCGCCGACGACGTCATGGGGGTGGTGAGCGAAGCCGTCGTCGCGGCCGTGACCGCGGTCACCGGTTCGACGCCCGGCCCCGTCGATCGGTTGACGTGGCACGAGGCCATGGCACGGTTCGGCTCCGACAAGCCCGACACGCGCTTCGGATGCGAGATCGTCGACCTCAGCGGCGTGTTTGCCACGTCGGAGTTCCGCGCCTTCCAAGCCGAGGCGGTGAAGGGCATCCGCGTGCCGGGACAGGGAGCGATGCCACGCGCGCGCAGCTCGACCGGCTCATCGAGCGGGCGCAGGGGCTGGGCGCACCGGGGTTGGTGTGGATGCGGGTTGGTCCTGGTCGTGAGCTCGACGCCCCGGTGGCAAAATTCCTGAGCGACAGCGAGCGTGCGGCGCTGGTCGAGGCCATGGGAGCCGGCGACGGCGACCTGTTGCTCCTCGAAGCGGCGACGCCCCGGCTCGTCCATCACGTCCTGGGCACCATCCGACTCGATCTCGGCCGCCCACCCGTGAACGACGGCCGCCTCCAGTTCCTCTGGGTGGTCGACTTCCCGCTCTTCGAGGGGATGGACGACGACGGACGGCCGATCCCCGCGCACCACCCGTTCACGACGCCGCATCCGGACGACCTCGAGCTGCTCGTGCACGGGTCCGGCGAGGAGCTCCTCGCGGTCCGGTCGCTGGCGTATGACCTCGTGCTCAACGGTTGGGAGCTCGGCTCCGGCAGCGTCCGGATCCATCGCCGCGACCTGCAACAGGAGATCTTCACCTTGCTCGGCATCTCGCCCGAGGAAGCGCAGTCGCGCTTCGGCTTCCTGCTCGACGCGTTCCGCTACGGCGCGCCGCCGCACGCCGGGTTCGCGTTCGGGATCGACCGCCTCGTGGCGTTGCTCGTCGGCGAGGAGAACATCCGGGAGGTCATCGCGTTCCCGAAGACGCAGTCGGGCGCGGATCCGCTCACGGGCGCCCCGACATCGCTCGATCCCCTGCAGCTGCGCGAGCTGGGCCTCACCGTCGCACCAGCGAAGCGCTGAGGACCCGGCGACGGTGGCGAACGACCTCTTCAGCACACCCGTCGGCGACCGGCTGCGCGCGCGAGCGCCACTCGCGGCGCGTCTGCGGCCTGCTTCGCTCGACGAGGTCGTGGGCCAGCAACACCTGCTCGGGCCGGGCAAGCCCTTGCGGGTCCTCATCGAGTCCGACCGACTGTCCTCGGTGATCCTCTGGGGACCGCCGGGCACGGGGAAGACGACGATCGCGCGCCTCGTGGCGGGCGCGACCGAGAAGGCCTTCGAACCGCTGTCGGCCGTCACCGCGGGCGTGAAGGACGTTCGGGACGTTGCCGAGCGGGCCAGGAGCCGGCTGGGGGAGCAGGGGAGAGGAACGATCCTGTTCCTCGACGAGGTCCACCGCTTCAGCCGAACCCAGCAGGACGCGCTCCTCCCGCACGTCGAGGAGGGGCTCGTGGTCCTCGTCGGCGCGACGACGGAGAACCCGTACTTCTCGCTCACCCGCCCGTTGCTCTCGCGTTCCACCTTGTTCCGGCTGGAGCCGCTCACCCATGACGACCTCAGAGAGCTGCTCGAGCGTGCGCTCCGCGATCCGCGTGGCCTCGGTGACGACGACGTCACCGTCGAGACCGACGCGATGGCGCATCTCGTGGACCGTGCCGAGGGCGACGCCCGGCACGCGTTGACCTCGCTGGACGTCGCCGCGGCGCTCGCGCTGGAGGGCTCCCGCCGGGTGGTCACGCTCGCCGACGCGGAGGCTGCGCTCGCGCTCCGCGCGTTGCGCTACGGCGATGACGAGCACTACGACGTGCTCTCGGCGTTCATCAAGAGCATTCGCGGATCCGATGTCGACGCAGGCTTGTACTGGCTCGCGCGGATGCTCACGGCGGGGGAGGACCCGCGGCTCCTCGCGCGTCGCCTCGTGATCCTGGCATCGAAGGACGTGGGGCTCGCCGACCCGACGGGGCTGCTCGTCGCCGACGCCGCCGCGCGGGCGGTGGAGTTCGTGGGCATGCCGGAGGCGCAGCTCAACCTGGCCCATGCCGTGATCCACCTCGCCCGGGCGCCGAAGTCCAACTCGGTCACGACCGCGCTGGGCGCGGCGATGACCGACGTGCGTGATCACCCGGCCGGCGACGTCCCAGCGCACCTGCGGGACTCCCATTACCCCGGCGCCGCAGTGCTGGGCCACGGGACCGGGTACCACTATCCCCACGACGCGCCCGGCGGCTGGGTCGACCAGCAGTACCGTCCCGACACGGTGGAGTCGGTCTACTACCGGCCCACCGGAAGGGGCCGTGACGTGGTGCGGCTTCCCGCGCCGCCCGAAGGGCGCCCTGAAGGAAGCTCTGAAGGAAGCTCTGAAGCACGGGAGGAGGAGCGCCGGTGAGCGCGAGTGAGTGGGCTGCGCTCGTCGCCGCGGCGGCGGCATCCGTCGCGACCGTCGCCCTCCTCGTCGCTGCGATCCGGCTCGCGCGCGCGACTGCCGAGTTGCGCCGCACCGCCCGTGAGTTCCGAACCGAAGCCATCCCCGCGCTCGACGCGCTCCGCCACGCGGTCCGCGCGGCCGACTACGAGCTCGACCGCATCGACGCGATCGTCACCAGCGCCGAGCTCGTCACCGACCGCGCGGACTCGGCGTCGCGCGCGGCCTACCGAACGTTGGCGAACCCGGTGGTGAAGGTCGTCGCCGTGGGCACGGGGACGCGCCGCGTGCTGGCGCGCCTCCGCCGTCGAGATGGCGACCGGCGAGACCGGGACCGTCGCCCCGGCGATGGGGATAGCCTCGCCTGATGTTCAAGCGGGTCACGTGGATGGGGATGGGATTCGGCCTCGGCGTCGGCACGACGGTGCTCGCCGCCCGCAAGGTCCGGCGCCGTCTCGACCGGTACCAGCCTGCCGCCGTCACGGAACGGATCACGGCGACCGCCGTGAGTTGGCGGGACCAGCTGGCGGCAGCCGTCGCGGAGGGTCGTGACGCGGCGGCGACGCGTGAAGAGGAGCTCAGGAACCGCCTGCCTGGCTGAACCAAATCCCGCTCTTGGCGCCGATCCTCGGGTCGTTCGCTGCGGATCGGGATACCCGATCCGCTCGCGCTCACTCCCTCGGCGCCGGGCCGCTGGGCCACGCTTCCGCCCGCCTCACGGCGGGCTCGCTCGAACACCCTGCGAGTACCCTCTGGCCCGTGGCTCCCCGCACCGCCGACGAGCTCCGCGCCGCCTTCCTCGAGTTCTTCGGCTCGCGCCAGCACGTCATCATCCCGTCGGCGAGTCTGATCCCGCACGACGACACGTTGCTGTTCACGAACTCGGGCATGGTGCCGTTCAAGCCGTACTTCACGGGCGACGAATCGCCGCTCGTGGCGCGCGCCGTGTCGGTGCAGAAGTGTGTGCGTGCGGGGGGCAAGCACAACGATCTCGAAGACGTCGGTCGTACGAATCGCCACTTCACGTTCTTCGAGATGCTCGGGAACTTCAGCTTCGGTGACTACTTCAAAGCGGAGGTCATCCCCTGGGCGTGGGAGTTCATGACCCGCGACCTCGCGCTCGACCCGGCGCGGCTGTGGGTCACGGTGCACGTCACCGACGACGAAGCCGAACACATCTGGCGTGACGCCGTGGGCTTGCCCGCGGAACGCGTCCAGCGTCTCGACGCCGACAACTTCTGGCGCATGGCCGAGACCGGCCCGTGCGGTCCGAGCTCGGAGATCTTCTGGGACCTCGGGCCCGAGTTCGGCCGCGATGGCGGTCCCGCGGTGGATGAACATCGTTATGTCGAGCTGTGGAATCTCGTGTTCATGCAGTACGACCAGCGCCCCGACGGCACCCAGGTGCCGCTCCCGAAGCCGAGCATCGACACCGGCGCCGGCCTCGAGCGGATCCTCGCCGTGCTCCAAGGAGCGCCCACGGCGTGGGACACCGACCTGTGGCGGGGGTTGATCGGTGCCGCGGAGAAGGTCACCGGGGTCTCCTACGGCGGGTTCCCAGGCACTGCCCGCGACGTCTCGCTGCGCATTCTTGCGGAGCACGGCCGCACGATGACCTTCCTCGTCGCCGACGGCGTGGTGCCGTCGAACGAGGACCGCGGCTACGTGCTGCGGCGCATCATCCGGCGGGCCGTGCGTCACGCATTCCTGCTCGGCGCTGAGCGTGAGGTGACGCCCGCTCTCGTCGACGCGACGGTCGCGGCGATGGGCGAGGCGTATCCCGAGGTGGTGAAGGCGCACGACGTCGTCACGGGGGTCGTGAGTCGGGAGGAGGCGAGGTTCCGCCAGACCCTGGCGCGCGGGCTCGAACTGCTCGACGAGCTGCTCGCCGGTGATGACGTCGCGGGCGAGCAGGCGTTCTTCCTCCACGACACCCTCGGGTTTCCGATCGACCTCACGCGCGAGATCGCGGAGGAGCGGGGCCGTCACGTGGACCTTGACGGGTTCCACGCCCAGATGGCGGCGCAGCGTGGTCGCGCGCAGGCGGCGCAGCGCGGCGCAGCCCGCAGATCCGACGCGTCGGACGAGGCGTACCGCGTCCTCCTGGAGGAGATCGGTCCCACCGAGTTCACCGGACGTGAGGAGTACGAGACGTTCGGCGCAAAGGTCCGCGGGCTCGTCGTCGGAGGCGAGCGCGCAGGTGCCGCGGAGGC
This sequence comes from uncultured Actinomycetes bacterium, assembly GCA_963815405.1. Classification (GTDB taxonomy): domain Bacteria; phylum Actinomycetota; class Acidimicrobiia; order IMCC26256; family DASPTH01; genus CAWFGR01. The sequence continues at coordinate 195,257 of CAWFGR010000004.1, read as the reverse complement.
GGGCAGCCGGGCGCAGGTCGTCCTCGACCGCACGCCGTTCTACGCCGAGTCCGGGGGTCAGGTCGGCGACACCGGGACGATCGAGACGCCGGAGGCCGTCGTCCGGGTCCTCGACACCCAAGGAGTGCTCGGCGGCGCGCTCACCGTGCACGACGCCGAGGTCGAGTCGGGCACGATCCGTGAAAGCGACGAAGTCACCGCCCGCATCGACGGTGAACGTCGCGATCGCATCCGCCGGAACCACACCGCGACCCACGTCTTGCACTGGGCGCTCCGCGAGGTGCTCGGGCCGCACGTGAAGCAGGCCGGCTCGCTCGTCGCGCCCGATCGACTGCGCTTCGACTTCAGCCACTTCGAAGCAGTCACACCCGACGAGCTCGCGCGCGTCGAAGAGCTCGCGAATCGCGAGATCATCACCGATGCGCGGGTTCGCCACTACGAGACGACGAAGGACGAAGCCGAGCGACTCGGCGCGATCGCCTTCTTCGGCGACAAGTACGGCGACATCGTGCGGGTGCTCGAGGCGGGCTCGCACTCGGTCGAGCTCTGTGGCGGCACGCACGTGCACGCGCTCGGCTTCATCGGCCCGGTGAAGATCGTGAGCGAGGGGTCGATCGGGGCGAACCTTCGGCGCATCGAGGCGGTGACCGGCGACGGCGCCTTCGCGTACATCCGCAGCGAGGAGCAGCAACTCCGTCGGGCGGCCGAGCTGCTCAAGGTGGGCGCAGGCGAGGTTCCCGAGCGCGTCGAGCGTCTCCAGGCCCACGTGCGGCTCCTCGAGCAGCAGCTCGCGGCCGAGAAGGCGCGCCAGTCGCAGGGAGACGCGCAACGTCTCGCGGCCGCGGCGCAGGACGGCACGGTGGTCGAACGGATCGACGGCCGCACGCCCGACGACCTCCGCCGCCTCGCGCTGGCGACGCGCGACGCGCTCGGTCGGGGTGTCGTCGCTCTTGCGGGCGTGAACCCGGACGGGACGAAGGCGGGGCTCGCCGTCGCGGTGACGAGCGATCTGGTCGCTGCGGGCGTGTCCGCCGCGGTGCTCGCCGCCGAGGCGGCGCGCACGCTGGGTGGAGGGACCGCGAAGAACGCGGATGTCGTCGTCGGGGGCGGGCCGAAGGTCGAAGGCGTCGACGAGGCGCTGCGACTCGTGGGTGTCGCCGCGCGCGACGCTACGGCGTGACGCCGGCAGCCCGGGAGCGATGACGGTCCTCGGCGTCGATCTCGGCGCGAAGCGGATCGGTCTCGCGACCTCCGACCGATCCGACACGCTCGCGTCGCCGCTTCGGGTGCTCCAGCGTAGCGGCGACGCCGCGGCCGACCGGGAGCGGATCGTCGCGGTGGCGCGCGAGGTCGGTGCGACCCGCGTCGTCGTGGGGCTTCCCCGCTCGTTGTCGGGGCGGGAAGGCCCCGCGGCACAGGCTGCTCGACGCGAGATCGATGCCCTACAAGCGCTTGCCGGTGTCGAGCTCCCCGTCGACGCCTACGATGAACGGCTGACGACGGTGATCGCGGAGCGGGGGTTGATGGCTGCACACGCGCGTCTCGGCGCGCCCGAACGAAGGGCACGGATCGACGCGGCGGCAGCGGCGGTGATGCTGCAGTCGTGGTTGGACGCGTCCGGGTGACGCGCCGCATGGGGGACGACGTCGAGGTCGATGTTGACTCCGAAGAGCCCGAACCCTGGCCGCCTCGGCCGCGGCTCACGCAGGACGGCCCCGCGCCGCCGAGGCGCCCGCCGTCTCGCCGGGTGCGAGATCGTCGCCGCAACCTGGCCGCGCTCGCCATCGTCGCCGTGCTGCTCGTTCCGCTCATCGTGGGTGCCGCGATCCTCGTGTCGAAGGTGCAGACCTCGGACACCGCGCCGGTCGTCGGCCCGGCCGAGGTGGGCCCCGACGTCAAGTTGTTGATCCCGCCCGGCCTCACGCTCCAGTCGATCGCGGTGCGCGTCGGTCAGCTGCACGGGAAGAGCGCGAACGCGTTCCTCACTGCCGCAGCCTCGGGCCAGGTGCGCTCCAAGTACGAGCCGGCCGAGGTCAACTCGCTCGAAGGCCTGCTCTGGCCCGACACCTATTTCGTCGGCGCGAAGGAGACCGAGCTCTCGATCCTGCGGCGCCTGATGACCGAGTTCGACAGCCGTATGGACCGGCTCGACCTCGCGGCGGCGTCGCCGACCGGTCTCACCCCGTACCAGACCTTGACCGTCGCGTCCTTGATCGAGAAGGAGTCCGGATCGGTCGACGACGACCCGCTCATCGCGGCGGTCATCGTCAACCGGCTCCGTCAGCAGATGCCGCTCCAGATCGACGCGACACTCTGTTTCGCGAAGGGTGGGTGTCCGCCGCTGCCGATGGACGCCGACAAGAAGATCGACTCTCCGTACAACACGTACAAGGTGACGGGCCTGCCACCCACGCCCATCGCGGGGATCACCGAGGCCTCGGTGCGCGCCGCGCTCGCACCGGCCGACGTGGGCTACCTCTACTACGTGGCCGGCAAGGACGGGAAGAGCCTGTTCGCGACGACGCTGGCCGAGCACGAACGTAACGTCGCAAAGGTGCGGGCCGGCGGGTGACGCGCGACGCGGTGCGCGGCGGCACTCGCGTCGTGGGAGTGATCGGTGATCCGGTCACGCACTCACGATCACCCGCGATGCACAACGCCGCGTTCGAGGCCGCGGGTCTCGACTGGATCTACGTCGCGTTTCCCGTGGCCGCGGGTCGCGGTGCCGCAGCCGTGGCTGCCGTGCGCAGCCTTGGGCTCGCGGGGCTCAACGTCACCATGCCGCACAAGGCCGATGCCGCGGGCGCCTGCTCGGAGCTGACCGACGACGCCCGCCAGCTCGGCGCAGTGAACACGGTGGTGCCGCGGGGAGAAGGCCTGCTGGGCGTGTCGACCGACGGTGAGGGTTTCGTGGCCGCGCTCGGCGACGAGGAGATCGATCCGCGCGGTGTTCCGACGCTGGTGATCGGCGCCGGTGGCGCCGCCCGGGCCATCGTCTTGGCGCTCGGCCGGGCCGGCGCCATGGTGACCGTGGCGGCACGCCGTTACGACGCGGCCGCGGCCACCGCCGCCCTCGCGCCCGGGGCGAGCGCGACCACGCTCCGTGAGGCCGACCCCGGCGCCGCTCTCCTGGTGGTCAACGCCACGCCGGTCGGGATGCGTGGCGAGGACCCGCCCCTCGCGGTGGAATCGCTCAATCACGCCGCGGTCGTGGTCGACACGATCTATCACCCCATGGAGACGCCTCTGATCGCCCGCTCCCGAGCTCGCGGCCTCCGCGCCGTGAACGGCATCGGCATGCTCGTGCGCCAGGCGGCCGCGAGCTTCGAGCTCTGGACGAAGACGCAAGCACCGCTCGACGCGATGCGCGCGGCGGCGCTGCGAGTGCCCGCGTGACCGCGCTCCTCGTCGTTGCGTGTGTGATCGCCGGTGGGATCGCGGGATGGATGCTCGACCCCGTCATCGTGCGGGTGCCGCGGAAGGTTCCTCTCGGTGGACCCGCGGCCGACGTTCCGGAGACCGCGCCGGCAGTGCGCGTGCTGGTGAGCCTCGGGTGTGCGCTCCTCGCGGGTGGTCTTGGCGCCCGTCACCACGACTCGTGGGTGTTGCCCGCCTATCTCGTGGTCGGCATCACGCTCGTGGTGCTCGCGGTCATCGACTTGGAGCACTACATCCTGCCCAACCGCATCGTCTATCCGCTCACCGCGGCGACCGTCGCGCTGCTCGCGCTCGCGGCGCTCGGAGACGGCGACGGGCACGCGTTCGTTCGCGGCGCTGCTGTGTGGTGTCGTTGCGTTCGGTGGTTTCCTCGTGGTGCACCTCGCGGTGCCGACCGGGATGGGGTTCGGCGACGTCAAGCTCGCCTTCACCCTCGGTCTGGTGCTCGGCTGGCTGGGATGGGGAGTGCTGTTCTTCGGGCTCCTGTGCGGCTTCATCTACGGCTCGGTCGTCGGCGTCGGGCTGATCGCAACCGGCGTACGGTCGCGCAAGGACGCGGTGCCCTTCGGGCCGTTCCTTGCCGCGGGCGCGCTCACCATGCTCTTCCTGGGCCCCGCGCTCGTGCACTGGTACCGCGGCTGAGCGAGCCGGGCCCGGTATCCTGGCGTTTTCTCCCCGGAGGGTCCGCGTGCTGCGCTACCTGACCGCGGGGGAGTCGCACGGCCCCGCGCTCACCGTGGTGGTCGAAGGGCTTCCTTCGGGTCTTCCCGTGACCGTCGAGCAGATCGGTGACGAGCTGGCGCGCCGGCGGTTGGGTTTTGGCCGGGGCCCGCGCATGCGCTTCGAGCGCGACGACCTCGAGATCACGGGCGGCGTCCGCCACGGAGTCACGCTGGGCTCGCCGGTGTCGGTGATCATCCACAACACCGAGTGGCCGAAGTGGCAGGACGAGATGTCGGTGGCTCCGGGGACGACGGCCAAGGCGTTGCACCAGCCTCGACCCGGCCACGCGGACCTCGCCGGCATGCAGAAGTACGGCTTCGACGACGCGCGCAATGTCCTCGAGCGCGCCAGTGCTCGTGAGACCGCCGCGCGTGTCGCGGCAGGGGCGCTCGCGAAGCTGCTGCTGCGCGAGCTCGGTACCGAGATCGTCAGTCACGTCGTCCAGCTCGGCGGCGTGCGGGCACCGCGCCGGCGCGCGTCCGGTGCCCGGCGACCTCGAGACGATCGACCAGTCGCCGGTGCGTTGCTTCGACGCCGACACGGCTGACGCCATGGTGGCCGCGGTCCAGGAGGCCGCGAAAGTCGGCGACTCCCTCGGGGGTGTGGTGGAGGTGCTCGGGTACGGCGTGCCGGTCGGTCTCGGCAGTCATGTGCACTGGGACCGCAAGATCGACGGGCTGCTCGCGCAAGCGCTCATCAGCATCCAGGCGATGAAGGGCGTCGAGATCGGCGACGCGTTCGAGGTTGCCGGCGTGCGGGGGAGCGAGGCACACGACGAGATCCAGTGGGACGCGCAGACGAGCTCCTACACGCGCGAGACGACGCGCGCGGGCGGTACCGAAGGTGGGATGACGACGGGCGGGCTGCTCGTCGCGCGCGTCGCGATGAAGCCGCTGGCGACGCTCAACCGCCCGGTGCTCAAGACGGTCGACGTGCAGACCAAGGAAGCGACGGTCTCGTTCAAGGAGCGTACCGACGTCACGGCAGTGCCTGCCGCCGGCGTCGTGGCCGAGACGATGGTCGCGCTGGTCCTCGCGTCGGAGGCGCTGCGCAAGTTCGGTGGCGACTCGGTCGCCGAGCTCACGCGGAACCACGCCTCGTTCATCGCCTCGTTGCAATGACCCGTCATCTGGTGCTGATCGGGATGATGGGGGTCGGTAAGAGCACCATCGGTCGCCACTGCGCGGCGCGGTTGTCCCGACCCTTCGTCGACACGGACGCGCTCGTCGAGGCGACCGCCGGCGCGACGATCGACGAGATCTTCCGCCGCGACGGCGAGGCAATGTTCCGCGGGTTGGAACGGCGCGCGGTCGCCGACGCCTGCGCGTCGCCGGAGCCGTTGGTCATCGCGTGCGGAGGCGGCGCGGTCCTCGACGCCGACAGCCGGCGCTGCCTGCGCGCCTCGGGATGCGTGGTCTGGCTCGAGGCGGCGTCGGAGACGCTCGCGGTGCGTGTGGGCGACGCGGCCTCGCGGCCGCTGCTGACCGGACGCGCGGTCGCCACGCGCCTGGACCGGCTGGCCGCGACCCGCGCGCCCGCGTACCAAGCGGCCGCGCACCGCCGGCTCGACACCACCACGCTCGACGTGGCTGCTGTGGTCGATCAGACGCTCGAGGCCTTTGCCCGATGCGACGACTGACGGTCGCGGTCGACCCGCCGTACGACATCGTGGTCGGCGCGGGGGTGCTCGACCTCCTCGCGGATGCAGTGGTGCCGTACCGGCGCGTGGCCGTCGTCACGCAAAGCGCCATCGCGGCGGCGCACGGTGCTCGCGTGCTGGGCGTCGCCGGGGGTGCGGAGCCCAACCGTACGACCGAGGCGCGGCTCTTCGTGATGGACGACGGTGAGGATGCCAAGACGCTGGCGTCGGTCGAGTCGCTGTGCCGCAGCCTGGCGGCCTGGGGACTGCTCCGCGACGACGCAATCGTCGCCCTGGGAGGCGGCGTCGTCGGCGACACCGCGGGTTTCGTCGCGTCCGTCTACTACCGCGGCGTTGCGGTGGTGCAGGCACCGACGACGCTGCTCGCGATGGTCGACGCGGCGATCGGAGGCAAGACGGCCGTCAATCTCCCCGAAGGCAAGAACCTCGTCGGCGTCTTCCATCAGCCTCGGGTGGTCCTGGCCGACGTCGCGACGCTGGCGAGCCTGCCGGAGCGCGAGTACATCGCCGGCCTGGGCGAGGTCGCCAAGTACGCGGCGATGCCTCAAGGCGGCGCGGTCGCCCACGTGCTCGCTGCACACGCCGATGCCGTGCGCTCGCGCGATCCCGAGGTGCTCACGGATCTCGTTGCCGAGTGCGCGGCGCTCAAGGCTGCAGTCGTCGCCGGTGACCCGGAGGAGCGCACCGGGATCCGCGCGACGCTGAACTACGGCCACACGTTCGCACACGCGCTCGAGACGGCAGGTGCCTATGACCTCCTCCACGGGGAAGCAGTTGCTGTCGGTCTCGTGTTCGCCGACGCGCTTGCGGTCGCGCTCGGTCGGCTCGACCCGTCGGTGGCGGATGCACACCGCAGCCTCCTCGAGTCGTTGGAGCTCCCGACGGCTGCGCCCGCACCCGTGACTTCCACACAGCTCCTGGACGTCATGCGTCGCGACAAGAAGGCGTCCGGCGGGTTGACGTTCGTGTTGCCCGGCGACCACGGCCTGGAGCGAGTCGACGACCCCGCGCCGAGCGCCCTCCGGAGCGCCTTTCACGCCGTCGGCGTCGAGGCGAAGGTGGGAGACTGAGGCGATGCCGACCATCCTGTTGCTCTCCGGGCCCAACCTGAACTTGTTCGGCGAGCGCGAGCCGGACGTGTATGGCAGCGACACGCTCGACGAAATGGTGTCCGACGCGCGGCGGCGGCCACGGCGCACGGCTACGACGTCGAGCACCTCCAGTCGAACCACGAAGGCGCGCTGGTCGAAGCCGTGCACGGCGCCCGGCAACGGGTCGCCGCGATCGTGGTCAACGCCGGCGCGCTCGACGCACTACGGCCTCTCCCTCGCCGACGCGTTGCGCGCGTTCGATGGTGTCAAGATCGAGCTCCACGTGTCGAACCCCGCGGCACGCGAGGACTTCCGTCAGATCTCCGTCCTCGCGCCAGCCGTGACCGGCGTCGTGGCCGGTTTCGGCCGTGCCGGCTACCGGCTTGCGGTCGATGCCGCGGTCGCCGTGCTCGCGAGCGGATGACGTCGTCATGACCGCCCCACTGACGCCCCTCGGCGTTGCGGCACGCGTCGAGCGTGTGCGGGCCTGCCTCACGGCGCGGAGCTCGACGCGCTCGTCGTCACGCACCTCCCGAACGTCCGTTATCTGACCGGCTTCACCGGGTCCGCGGGCTTCGTGCTCGTCACCGGCGACGATTTCGCGCTGTTCACCGACGGCCGGTACCGCACGCAGGCCGGCGCGCAGCTCGCGACGGCGGGTGTCGCTGCGCACGTCGAGATCGGTGACACGGTCACCCGGCAGCGGGCCGCGCTCGCGAACCGAGTATCGAGTGGTGGCCGGGTTGGCCTCGAGGCGCACGCAGTGACGTGGGCTCAGCAGCGCGACCTCGCGTCGGTGCTCGCGCCTTCGGAGGTCGTGCCGACGACCGGCATCGTCGAGGAGCTGCGCGCGGTGAAGGACGAGGGCGAGGTCGCACGCATCCGCGCCGCGTGCCGCGATCGCCGACGACGCCCTCGGCGCGGTCGTGCGCATGCTGGGCGATCGGCCTGAGGAGCGCGAGTTCGCGCTCGCGCTCGACCTGGCCATGCGCGAGCGGGTGCAGCCGGGAACAGCTTCGAGACCATCGTGGCATCGGGCCCGAACGGTGCGATGCCCCACGCGCGCCCAGCTCGCGGCAAGTGGAGCGCGGCGAGCTCGTCGTGATCGATTTCGGGTGTGTCGTCGACGGGTATTGCTCCGACATGACCCGGACGGTCAGCGTGGGCGATCCCGGTGCGGACGCGCGCCGCATGTTCGACGTCGTGCCGCGAGCCAGCAGGCGGGTCGGGACGCGGTCAGCGCCGGAGTCGACTGCGCCGACGTCGACCATGCCTGTCGCGCGGTGATCGAGGATGCCGGTTGGGGCGACGTGTTCGTCCACTCCACGGGGCACGGCGTCGGGCTCGAGATCCACGAGGCCCCGCGAGTCGCCGCGAGCGCCCGTGATACCTTGGCCAACGGCTTCGTGGTCACGGTCGAGCCCGGCGTGTACCTGCCCGGTCGGGGCGGCGTGCGCATCGAGGACACCGTCGTCGTCACCGCGAACGGCTCGGATCCCCTCACCAGCTTTCCGAAGGAACTCGTCCTGTGAGCATCTCCACCAACGACCTGAAGAACGGCATGGCGCTCGACCTCCCCTCCGAGGGCCTGGTGACGGTCGTCGAGTTCCAGCACGTGAAGCCGGGCAAGGGCGGCGCCTTCGTCCGCACCAAGCTCAAGCGGCTCAAGGGCGGCGCGGTTCTCGACCGGACCTTCCGGGCCGACGAGAAGGTGCCGCTCGCGATGATCGACAAGCGCGAGATGCAGTACCTCTACCGTGAGGGCGACGGCTACGTGTTCATGGACAACGAGAGCTACGAGCAGCTCACCGTCGCGGCCGACGATCTCGGGAACGCGGTGAGCTACCTCAAAGAAGGCGACACTGCGATCCTTCCGATGTACCAGGGGCGTATCGTCGGCGTCGACCTGCCCGCCGCCGTCGAGCTCGTGATCACGGATTGCGAGCCGGGTGTGCAGGGCGACCGCGTCTCGGGCGCGCGCAAGCCCGCGACCCTCGAGACCGGGCTCGTGGTGCACGTGCCGCTGTTCGTCGAGGCCGGAGAGCGGATCAAGGTCGACACCCGCACCGGGGAGTACCTGGCGCGAGCCTGACCATGACCTCCGCCACCAGCCGCCGAGACGCGCGCGAGCGGGCCCTGGGGCTGTGCTACGAGCTGGAGATCCGCGAGCTCACCCTCGACGAGGTCCTCGGTCAGCTGCCGGTCGCTCCCGACGAGTACGCGGTGCACCTGGCACGCGGCGTCGAGACGCACCGTGTGGAGCTCGACGCGTTGATCCGCCGCTACTCGGAGCACTGGGCCCTGGAACGGATGCCGGCGGTCGACCGCGCCCTCGTGCGCGTCGCCGGCTACGAGCTGGGCTGGGAGCCGGCGATGCCGACCGCGGTCGTGATCAACGAGGCGGTGGAGCTCGCGAAACAGTTCTCCACCAAGGACTCGGGGCGCTTCGTCAACGGGCTGCTCAGCCGGCTCGCCGAGGAGCTTCGCCCGCTGGCGTCATGACCCAGCACGTCGTCGATCCCGACGTCGAGGAGGTGCAGGACACCGACCATCCGTGGATCGTCGTCGTGTGGAACGACCCCGTGAACCTCATGAACTACGTGACGTTCGTGTTCCAGAAGCTCTTCGGCTACTCGCGCGAGCACGCGACGCGGCTGATGCTGCAGGTCCACCACGAGGGCAAGGCGGCGGTCTCCAGCGGGACGCGCGACGAGGCCGAGCACGACGTCGCGCGCCTCCACGCGCACGGTCTGTGGGCGACGATGGAGCATCCGTCGTGAAGCGGCTCCGCCGCCGGAACGGGCTGCTGCAGCTGCGGTTCTCCGTGCAGGAAGCCGACGTCCTCGAACAGCTGGCGGCGGAGCTTGCGGGACTCCTCGGCGAGCCCTCGGGCGATCCCGCGCTGGAACGGCTGTTCCCACGCGCGTACCTCGACCCCACGGAGGAGCAGGCGGAGGAGGAGTGGCGCAGCGCTCGTGCATCCGGGTCTGGTGCGGGAGCGTCTCGACGCGCTCGCGGCCGTCACCCAGGCGATCGACGAGGGCCGAGGGGGGAATGGTGAGGTCGAGGTCGCGCTCGACGGCGAGGCCGGGCTCACGTGGATGCGGGTGCTCAACGACGCCCGCCTGACGCTGGGCGTCCGTCTCGGCGTGACCGAGGATCTCGACCCCCGACGCCGGTCGCCCGACAGCCCCGACGCGCTGGGCTTCGCCGTCTACGACTGGCTCACCTGGCTCCAGAGCGAGCTGATCGACGCGCTGGCGAAACCCTGACCGGCTAGAGTCGTCAGCACCGTGAAGGGAGTCCTGTGAGGCTCCCACGGAAGGAATCGATGACTGCGAGCCCAGTCCTGCGCACCCGCGTGTTCGACGCGGAAGCCCTTCGCAGGGCCCACGTGCGCATCGCCCACGAGGTCGTGGAACGCAACCAGGGCGGTGCCGGCATCGTGCTCGTCGGCCTGTACACCCGTGGCGTCGCCATCGCTCGCCGCCTGGCAGACGCGGTCCGTGAGTTCGAAGGCACCGAGATCCCCGTCGGTGCGCTCGACGTCGCCTTCTACCGCGACGACATCCAGCTGCGGCCGGTGCAGCCGCTCGGCCCCACCGAGGTTCCCGTCGACGTCACGGATCGCATCGTGGTCCTCGTCGACGACGTGCTCTTCACCGGCCGCACCACGCGCGGCGCTCGACGCGATCACCGAGCTCGGCCGCCCCCGTGCCATCCAGCTCGCCGTGCTCGTCGACCGCGGACACCGGGAGCTGCCGATCCGCGCCGACTACGTCGGCAAGAACCTGCCCACCCGCCTCGCCGAGGACGTGCGGGTGCGCCTGCAGGAGGTCGACGGCGATCCCGACGGGGTCGAGCTCTGGGGGCCGGCATGAGCGCCGCGAGCGGGAACCGGGCATGAAGCACCTGCTGACCATCGACGATCTCGACCGTGACGGCATCGACGCGCTGCTCTCGCTCGCCGAGCAGTTCCGCAGCGTCAATCAGCGCGAGATCCCGAAGGTGCCCGCGCTCCGCGGCAAGGTCGTCGCGTCGCTGTTCTACGAGGACTCGACCCGGACCCGCCTGTCGTTCGAGACGGCCGCCAAGCGCCTCTCGGCCGACGTCATGACGTTCAGCGTCGCGGGGTCGTCGGTGAAGAAGGGGGAGAGCCTTCGCGACACCGTCCAGACCATCGCGGCGATGGGTGTCGACGCGGTCGTCGTGCGCCACCCGGCGGCGGGGGCGCCGGTCCGCATCGCGAGCTGGATCGACGCGAGCATCGTCAACGCCGGCGACGGTCGGCATGAGCACCCGACGCAGGCGCTCCTCGACCTGCTGACCCTCCGGCTCCACCGCGGCCCGAATCTCGAGGGGCTCCGCGTCGCGATCGTGGGCGATGTCCGGCACTCGCGGGTCGCGCGCAGCAACGTGCGTGCGTTGCAGCTGATGGGCGCTGAGGTCACCCTGGTTGCGCCGCCGACGCTGCTGCCCGAAGCGGTCGACCGATGGGGCGTCGCGGTCACCCATGACCTCGACGCGGTGCTCTCGGAGGTCGACGTCGTGTCGCTCCTCCGCATCCAGCTCGAGCGACAGGCGCAGGGCCTGTTCCCCTCACTGCGCGAGTACACCGCGCGCTACGGCCTGACCGTCGGGCGCGCCAAGCAGCTGAAGCCGGATGCGCTCGTCATGCACCCGGGACCGATGAACCGAGGAGTCGAGATCGCCGCCGAGGTGGCCGACGGCGCGCCGTCGGTGATCCTCGAACAGGTCGGGAACGGCGTGTCGGTTCGCATGGCCGTTCTCTACTCCCTCCTCGGCTCGGGGGCTCCCGTTGCCTGACCTGGTCATCTCCGGTGGACGCGTCGTCGACGCCACGGGCGAACGCATCGCAGACGTGCGCATCGACGGCGATCGTGTGGTCGAGGTCGGGTCGAACCTGTCGGGCGACCGAGTGGTCGACGCGGCGGGGTGTGTCGTCGCGCCGGGGCTGGTCGACCTGCACGTGCACCTGCGTGAGCCCGGCGACGAGGAAGCCGAGACGATCGAGACCGGGACGCGCGCCGCGGCCCGGGGTGGCTTCACCGCGGTGGTCGCGATGCCGAACACCAACCCGCCGCACGATGACGCGACGACGGTTGCCGCGGTGCTGCACACTGCGTTCGACCACGGCCTCTGCACCGTCGCGCCGGCAGGATGCATCACCATGGGCCGCGAGGGTTTGCAGCTCGCACCCATGGGCGAGTTGTACGCGTTGGGCGTGCGACTCTTCACCGACGACGGCAACTGCGTGGAGTCGGCGGAGATGATGCGGCGCGCGCTCGAGTACGCGGGGTCGTTGTCCGGCGCGATCGTGGCCCAGCATGCGGAGGAGGTCACGCTCGCCGGGGGCGGGCACATGCACGAAGGGGGGTGGTCGAGTCGCCTCGGCATCCCGGGACGGCCGGCAGCGGCGGAGACGGTGATCGTCGCCCGCGACCTCGAGCTCGCCGCGTTGACGGGCACGGCGTTGCACGTGCTGCACGTGTCGACGGCCGGCGCCGTCGAGCTCATACGCCGCGCGAAGGTGCGAGGCGTCCGGGTGACGGCCGAGGTCGCGCCGCACCACTTCACATTGACCGACGCCGAGTGCGCGTCGTTCGACCCGGTGTTCAAGGTGCATCCGCCCCTGCGCGCGGGTGACGACGTAGCCGCGGTGATCGCCGGCCTGGCCGACGGGACCATCGACGCGATCGCGACCGATCACGCACCCCACACGCAGGAGGCGAAGGAGCGCCCGTTCGAGGAAGCCCCGCCGGGCATGCTCGGCCTCGAGACCGCCCTCGCCCTCGCGCTCACCGAGCTCGTCGAGCCCGGCCACCTCACGTTCGCGCAGGCGCTCGCCGCGTTGTCGTGGCGCCCGGCGTCCATCGCCGGTCTGGGCGACCAGGGTGGTCCGGTCGTGGCCGGCGCGGTCGCCAACCTCTGCGTGATCGACCCGAACGTGGCATGGGAGGTCGATCCGACGCGATTGGCGAGCCGAGCGAGGAACACGCCGTTCACCGGGAGGACCCTCCGCGGGCGTGTGCGACACACGATCCACCGCGGCGAGCTGGTCGTGGTCGACGGCGAGGCGACACGATGAGAGGGAGAGCGTGAGCGGCGCGGTGCTGGTGCTTGCCGACGGCGCGACGTTCGAGGGCGAGGCCGTAGGCGCGACGGTGCCGGGCGCGGTGACCACCGGCGAAGTCGTGTTCAACACCGCGCTCAGCGGCTACCAGGAGATCATCACCGATCCCTCGTACGCGGGGCAGATCATCACCTTCACGTACCCGCACATCGGCAACTACGGCGTGAACCCCGACGACGACGAGAGCGCGCGTCCGCACTGTGCGGGCGTCGTCGTCCGCGAGCTCTCTCGCCGTGCGAGCAACTGGCGCGCGACCGGTGAGCTCTCTGGGCTCCTCCGTCGCCATGGCGTCGCCGGCATCGCCGGTATCGACACCCGCCGCCTGACCCGGCATCTGCGCGGGGCCGGTGCGATCCCGGGTGCCTTCGGAACCGACGAGCGTGTGGTGCGCGCGGCCGCGGCGGCGGCTGCACCGACCGATGGCATCGACCTGGTCGCGACCGTCACGACCGACGTTCCCTACGTCGTGGGCGATGACGGCGCGCCGTTCTCGGTCGTCGCGTACGACTTCGGGATCAAGCGCATGATCCTGCGTCACCTGGTGGGTGCGGGATGCCGCGTGGAGGTGGTGCCTGCATCGACCCGTGCCGATGAGGTCTTGGCGCGGCGGCCCGACGGGGTCTTCCTGTCGAACGGTCCGGGGGATCCCGCGGCCGTCGCGGGTGCAGCGAGCGCGGTGCAGGGTCTGCTCGGAACGGTCCCGGTGTTCGGCATCTGCCTCGGGCACCAGATTCTCGGCCTCGCCCTCGGCGGCCACACCTACAAGCTCCCGTTCGGGCACCACGGTGGCAACCACCCGGTCCGTCACGAGTCGACGGGCCGCGTCGAGATCACCAGCCAGAACCACAACTACGCGGTCGCGGCCGATTCGCTCCCCGACGTCGAGCTCACGCACGTGAATCTCAACGACGGTGTCGTCGAGGGCATGCGCGTGCGCGACCGTCCTGCGTTCAGCGTGCAGTACCACCCCGAGGCCGGTCCCGGCCCCCACGACGCGCGCTACCTGTTCGACGACTTCGTCACGCTGATGACGTCGACGCGGGGCTGGTAGCCGTGCCCAAGCGCACCGACCTCTCCTCGATCTTGATCCTCGGCAGCGGGCCGATCGTGATCGGGCAGGCTTGCGAGTTCGACTACTCCGGAACCCAGGCGTGCCGCGTCCTGCGCGCCGAGGGCTACCGCATCGTGCTCGTGAACTCGAACCCGGCCACGATCATGACCGACCCGGAGTTCGCCGACGCCACGTACGTCGAGCCCCTCGATCTGGAGACGGTCGCGCGGGTGATCGAGCAGGAACGCCCCGATGCGCTCCTCCCGACGCTCGGCGGACAGACCGCGCTGAACCTGGCGATGGAGCTGCACGAGGCGGGGGTGCTCGACCGCTTCGGGGTGGAGCTGATCGGCGCGGATGTCGGCGCGATCCGCACTGCGGAGAACCGGCACGAGTTCAAGGCCGCGATGGAGGAGATCGGCCTCGCGGTCCCGAGGTCCGGGTTTGCGTACTCGGTCGACGAGGCCGTCGACGTCGCCGCCGACGTCGGGTACCCGGTGATCATCCGACCGTCGTTCATCCTCGGCGGTGGGGGCACCGGGTTCGCGCATGACCCCGACGAGATGCGCGCCGCGGCGGTCCGCGGGCTGGCCGCGAGCCCCGTCTCCGAGATCTTGATCGAGCGCTCCGTGCTGGGCTGGAAGGAGTACGAGCTCGAGGTGATGCGCGATCACGCGGACAACGTTGTGATCGTGTGCTCGATCGAAAACGTCGACGCAATGGGCGTCCACACCGGCGACTCGATCACGGTCGCGCCGGCGCAGACGCTGACCGATGTGGAGTACCAGCGGATGCGCGACGCGGCGTTCGCGTGCATCCGGCGCATCGGCGTCGACACCGGCGGGTCGAACGTGCAGTTCGCGCTCAACCCGGCCGACGGCGAGATGGTGATCATCGAGATGAACCCGAGGGTGTCTCGCTCGAGCGCGCTCGCGAGCAAGGCGACGGGATTCCCGATCGCCAAGATCGCGGCGCGGCTTGCCGTCGGGTACCGCCTCGACGAGATCCTGAACGACATCACGGGGGAGACCCCCGCGTCGTTCGAGCCCACGATCGACTACGTGGTCACCAAGGTCCCGCGGTGGGCGTTCGAGAAGCTCCCGGGCGCGACACCTGTGCTCGGGACCATGATGCAGTCGGTCGGCGAGGCGATGGCCATCGGCCGCACCTTCCCCGAGTCGCTCCAGAAGGCGCTGCGGTCCCTCGAGACCGGCCGTCTCGGCCTCAACGGCGACCCCGCCGAGGCCACCCAGCCGGCCGAACCGGAGGAGCTGCTGCGTGCGGTCGCGCGTCCGAGCCCCGATCGCATCTTCCTCGTCGAGGCCGCCCTGCGCAGCGGAGTGAGCCCGGAACGTCTGCACGAGGCGACGAGCATCGACCCGTGGTTCCTCGACCAGATCGCGCGCGATCACCGAGGAGCGCGGCTGGCTCGAAGCGCGCCGACCCGCGGCGCTCGATCGCGCCGACTGGCGCCGGGTGAAGCGGCTCGGCTTCTCCGACGGTCAACTCGCGCACCTGTGGGACGTTCCCGAGTTCCTCGTCCGACGCGAACGCACGACCGCGGGGGTCGATGTGACCTACAAGACCGTCGACACCTGCGCGGCGGAGTTCGCGGCGAGCACCCCGTATCACTACGGGACCTGGGAAGACGAGGACGAGGTTGCGCCCTTGGAACGTCCCGCGGTGATGATCCTGGGCAGCGGGCCCAACCGGATCGGCCAGGGTGTCGAGTTCGACTACTGCTGTGTCCACGCCGCGTTCGCGCTGTCGGCCGCGGGATACGAGACGGTCATGGTCAACTGCAATCCCGAGACGGTGTCGACTGACTACGACACCAGCGACCGGCTGTTCTTCGAGCCGCTCACCGGTGAGGACGTGCTCGCGATCGCCCGGCGGCTCCAGGCGCGCGGCACGCTGGCCGGTGTCGTCGTGGCCCTCGGAGGGCAGACGCCACTGAAGCTCGCGCACTCGCTCGAAGCGGCCGGCGTCCCCGTCCTGGGCACGAGCCCCGCGTCGATCGACCTCGCCGAGGACCGCGAGCGCTTCCGCTCGCTCTGCGCCGGCCTCGGCATCCTCCAGCCGCTCGGCGCGACGGTCACCACGGCCGAGGAAGCTCGCGCCGCGGCCGGGGAGATCGGCTTCCCCGTGCTCGTCCGGCCGTCGTACGTGCTCGGTGGGCGGGCGATGCAGATCGTCTACGACATCGACGCCCTCGACCAGGCGATGGCGGAGCTCGCCTTCGCCGGCTCGCTCGGCCGCGAAGGGGGTCTGTCCGCCGAGAGGCCCGTCCTCGTGGACCGTTTCCTGGAGGACGCCGTCGAGGTCGACGTCGACGCGATACGCGACGCGACGGGCGAGTTCCTCCTCGGCGGGGTGATGGAGCACATCGAGCAGGCGGGGGTGCACTCCGGCGACTCGGCCTGCGCGATCCCGCCCCAGACCCTCCGTGGCGACGTCGTGGCCCGAATCGTGGCGCACACCCGCTCCCTTGCCGACGCGCTCGACGTGCGCGGCTTGCTCAACGTGCAGTACGCGGTGAAGGACGACGAGGTCTTCATCCTGGAGGCGAACCCGCGGGCCAGTCGCACCGTGCCGTTCGTGAGCAAGGCCACCGGCGTGCAACTCGCGAAGGTCGCGGCGAGGGTGATGCTCGGCTCCACGCTCGAATCCCTGCGCGAGGAAGGCGTCCTCGGCGAGGGCACGACCGGCGCGCACGTGGCGGTGAAGGAGGCGGTCCTGCCATTCGGGCGCTTCCCCGACGTCGACACCGTGTTGGGGCCCGAGATGCGCTCGACGGGCGAGGTCATGGGCATCGATCACTCGTTCGGGCTGGCGTTCGCGAAGAGCCAAGCCGGCGCGGGGAACCACCTGCCCACGCGCGGGACGGTGATGTTCTCTCTCGCCGACCGTGACAAGCCGATCGGGATGCTCGCCGCGCGCAAGCTCGCCGAGCTCGGGTTCTCGATCGTTGCGACGTCGGGAACCGCGGCCGCGTTCGTCGCCGACGGGATTCCCGTCGAAGCGGTCGTCGGCAAGCTCGGAGACGACGTCGGCGGGAGCCCCCAGCTCGACGCGGTGGAGCTCCTCATGTCGGGACGGGTCGACCTGGTGGTGAACACGCCGCGGGGCCGGGGGTCGCGGGCCGACGGTGCTCACATCCGGCGGACGGCCACCGTGCAGAAGATCGCGTGCCTGACCACCGTCGCGGCCGCGCTGCGCGGCCGCCGGCGGGATCGCCGATCGCGCTGGCGCGGGTCCCGGTCGTGCGCTCGCTCCAGGAACACCACCGGGACGCCCAGCTGCGCCTGGACCTCAGGTGAGCGCGGCACCGCGGCGCAAGGGCCGGCGCCAGAGCCGGCGGCCCGGCGAGCGCGCCGTCCCGCAGCTGATCGACCTCGAGGTCCGTCTCGGCCCGATCACCTTGCCGGCTCCCATCGTCACCGCGTCGGGCACGTACGGCCACGCCGACGAAGTCGCCCGCTACGGCCCGGTGGAACGTCTGGGCGCGGTGACGGCCAAGTCGCTCGCGGCATCGGCGTGGGAGGGCAAGCCGGCCCCCCGGCTGCACCTCGCCGCCTCGGGGATGCTCAACGCCGTCGGCCTCCAGGGCCCCGGCGTGCGCGCGTGGGTCGAACGTGACCTGCCGCTCCTGCGCGCACGCGGCGCGCGGCGTGATCGCGTCCATCTGGGGTCGCACCGTCGACGAGTTCGGCGAAGCGGCCGCGTTGCTCGAACCCGCGTCGGAGCAGCTCGTCGCGATCGAGATCAACGCGTCATGTCCGAACCTGCACGCGCGGGCGGAGATGTTTGCGCACGACGCGCGGGCCACCGCTGCCGTCGTGGGCGTGGTGCGCGAACGTGGGCCGCAGCTGCCGCTGTTCGCGAAGTTGTCGCCGAACGTCACCGACCTGGTCCCGATCGCGGAGGCTGCGATGGGCGCGGGCGCCGACGGCCTCACGCTCGTGAACACCGTCCTGGGCCTCTTGATCGATCCCGAGTCCCGCCGGCCTCGCCTGGGGGGTGGGGGCGGCGGGCTCTCCGGGCCCGCGATCCATCCGGTCGCGTTGCGGGCAGTGCACGACGTGACGCGCGCGATGCCGGGGGTGGCGGTGATCGGCACGGGAGGTGTGCAGCACGGCGTCGATGCCGTCGCGATGATGTTGGCCGGCGCGTCGGCGGTCGGTGTGGGGACGGCGACGTTCGCAGATCCGCGGGCACCGTTCCGCATCCTCGACGAGATGATTGCCTGGTGTCGCGAACACGACATCGCGCGCGTCGCGGACCTCACGGGTGCGATGAGCGAGGCGATGGAGGATCACGATGGCTGATCCGCGCGCCGCGCGTGATCGCCTCGTGCTGGCCCTCGACGTCGGGGACCTCGAGGCAGGGCTCCGTTGTGCCGAGCGCCTCGCACCCTGGTTCGCCACGGCCAAGGTCGGCCTCGAGCTCTATGCTCACGCCGGCCCGTATGCCCTGAAAGCCTTACGGGGCAAAGGTTTGCGGGTGTTTGCGGATCTGAAGCTCCACGACATCCCCACCACGGTGGGGCGCGCTGCCGCCGCGCTCGGAGGGTTGGGCGTCGACATCCTCAACTTCCACGCGGCAGGTGGAGAGGAGATGCTGCGTGCGGGCGTCGAAGGTCTGCGGAGCGGCGCGCGCGCCGCAGGCTTCGCGCAACCGATCGCACTGGGGGTCACCGTGTTGACGAGTGAATCCGACGCATCGGCATTCGCGTCGCGTGCAGTCACCGCGAGTGACGCGGGATGTGACGGTGTCGTGTGTTCGGGTTTCGAGATCGCGGCCGCGCGGGCGCTCGGATTGCGCACGATGGTCCCGGGGATCCGCGTCGCGGGCGGTGCGACACACGACCAGGCGCGCGTGTTCTCGCCCGCCGACGCGATTGCGGCGGGTGCGGACTGGCTCGTCGTCGGTCGAGCGGTGACCGGCGCTGCGATGCCCGAGGTAGCGGCCGAGGAGGTCACCGAGATGGTGCTCGCGGCCCTCGAGCAGCACCGCTCCGCGCCCAGTTGAACAGGGAAGCCTCCTGCCTATACTGACGGCCGCTGTCGTCCCGGAGGTCCCCGGATGCCCCTTCCCCCTGCGCTCACGGCGGAGCAGCGTCAGGCCGCGCTCGACAAGGCTGCCGAGGCGCGCCGGCAACGAGCGGAGGTCAAGGCGAAGCTGAAGCAAGGTTCTCTCGGGATCGCCGACCTGCTGGAGCAAGGAACGCGCGACGACGCGATCGCGAAGCTGAAGGTCGTGAGCGTGCTCGAGTCGCTCCCGGGCGTCGGCAAGGTGCAGGCGCGGCGGATCATGGAAGAGCTGGAGATCAGCGACAGCCGGCGCGTGCGGGGCCTCGGTCGCAACCAGCGGGAAGGCTTGCTCGCGCATCCGAAGATCGTGCGCGGAGCCTGATCTGGGCGTCCTCCTGGTCCTCGCCGGTCCCTCGGGTGTCGGCAAGGGCACCATCGTCAAAGGTCTCCAGGCGCGTGATCCACGACTCTGGGTCTCGGTGTCGGCGACGACCCGTCCGCCCCGGGACGGCGAGCGCGACGGGGTGGATTACCGCTTCTTGAGCCAGGACGAATTCGACGTCGAACGCGCGACCGGTGGGTTCCTCGAATGCTTCGAGGTGTTCGGCAACTGGTACGGGACGCCACGAGAGCCCGTCGAGCGGCACCTCGCGGCCGGAGCCGACGTGGTGCTCGAGGTCGACGTCCAGGGCGCACGCGCGGTGCGGGACACGTTCCCCGACGCGCTCCTGGTGTTCGTCCGCCCGCCCTCGCGTGACGAGCAGGAGCGGCGCCTGATCGCCCGCGGCCGCGATGCGCAGGAGGTCATCCGGGCCCGGCTCGACACCGCCGCCGCCGAGGAGCTGGCGGCGCCGGCGTTCGACGTCGAGGTCGTGAACGCCGACCTGAACACGGCGATCGAGCGCATCGCTGCTATCCTCGATGCCCGCAGACGCGGATGAGCCGCCGTCGCGCTTTCGCACGTTCGAGGAGCACCTCATGGCCGAGCGCCGCGCGTCGCTGATGAGCCCGCGCATGGAGAGCCTGCTGGAGCGCGTGGACACGAAGTTCACGTTGGTCACGCTCGCCGCCATGCGCGCTCGGGAGATCAACGACTACTACAACCAGCTGGGCGAAGGTCTCGGCAAGATCGTCCCGCCGCAGGTGACGTCGGTGTCGCGGAAGCCCTTGTCGATCGCGCTCGAGGAGATCGAGGCCGGCAAGATCGAAGGCGTCCCGTTGCCCGACGAGACCGCCGCGGAGGAGCCCGTCGCCGAGGGCATCGTGGCTGACGTGCCATCGGGCGAGGCCGACGCGCCCGCTGACCCGACCGAGGCCTGAGCCCGGCCACGGGCACGCTCGACATGTCGGCTTCGGAGCCGCCGGTCGCGCTGGCGGCCCTGCGGGGTCGTCGAGTGGTCCTCGGCGTGGGTGGAGGCATCGCGGCGTACAAGGCCGTCGAGCTCTGCCGGCGTCTCGTCGACGCCGGCGCTCACGTCATGCCGGTGCTCACGGAGGCCTCGCAGCGATTCGTCGGCGCGTTGACGTTCTCCGCGCTCGCGTCCGAGCCGGCCCGGACGGAGCTGTTCGCAGGCCCGGAGCCCATCCCGCACACGCAGCTCGGGCAGCGTGCCGATGTGATCGTCGTCGCCCCCGCCACCGCGAGCGTGCTCGGGCGTTACGCCGTGGGCATCGCCGACGACCTGCTCGGCGCGACGCTGCTCGCCACGCGGGCGCCGGTCGTCGTCGCGCCGGCCATGCACACGGAGATGTGGGAGCACCCGGCGGTCGTCGCGAACATCGCGACGTTGCGGGCGCGGGGTGTCGTCGTCGTGGATCCCGAAACCGGTCGCCTCGCGGGTGGTGACCAAGGGGCCGGGCGGCTCGCCGAGCCAACGACGATCGTGCAGGCCGTCGCCACGACGCTGGCGGCGAACGGTCGCGCCGACCTCGCAGGATTCCGCATCCTGGTCACCGCGGGGGGCACCCGCGAACCCATCGACCCGGTGCGGTTCATCGGGAACCGGTCGTCGGGGAAGATGGGCTACGCGGTCGCGCGGGCTGCCGCGGTGCGCGGCGCTGCGGTCACGCTCGTGAGCGCCGCCCGCCGTCACCTCGGGCACCACGCGATCGAGCTGGTCGAGGTCGACACGGCCGAGGAGATGGCGGCCGAGGTCCTCGGTCGCGCCGACGCCGTCGACGCCGTCGTCATGGCCGCTGCGGTCGCCGACTTCCGGCCCAAGGCCGCCGCTCCCACGAAGCTCAAGAAGGGCGACGGGATCCCTGAGCTCGTGCTGGAGCCCACCCCCGACATCCTCGGGTTGCTCGGGGCGCGCGCCGGTGGGCCGAGCGCAGGCGGGCCGGTGCTCGTAGGCTTCGCGGCCGAGACGGAGCGGGTGCGCGAGCATGCGGCGGCCAAGCTCGCCGCGAAGCGCGCGGATCTCGTCGTTGCGAACGACGTGAGCGCGCCCGACTCCGGCTTCGAGGTCGACACCAACCGTGCCGTGCTGCTCGACCACGACGGCGGCGTCGAGGAGCTGCCGCTCCTCCGCAAGACCGAGCTCGCCGATCACATCCTCGATCGCATCGCTGCGCTCGTCCGAGCGCACTCCCAAGGAGCCTGAGTGAACGACGCATTCACCTTCACGTCCGAGTCGGTGACGGAGGGCCATCCCGACAAGATGTCCGACCAGGTCAGCGACGCGGTCCTCGACGCGATCCTGGAGCAGGACCCGCAGAGTCGGGTGGCGTGCGAGACGCTCTGCACCACCGGCCTCGTCGTCGTCGCCGGTGAGATCAGCACGAACGCGTACGTCGACATCCCGCGCGTGGTGCGCGACACGGTCCGAAGCATCGGGTACACCAGCGCGGCCTACGGGTTCGACGGCAACACGTGCGCCGTCATCACCTCCATCGACGAGCAGTCGCCCGACATCGCGATGGGTGTCGACAAGGCACGGGAGCTGCGCGGCGGTGGCGGCGACCGCTTCGACGAGGTGGGCGCCGGCGACCAGGGCATGATGTTCGGGTACGCGTGCGACGAGACGCCCGATCTCATGCCGATGCCGATCTGGCTCGCGCACCGCCTCGCCGAGCGCCTTGCGCAGGTGCGGCGCGAAGGGACGCTCGAGTACCTCCGGCCGGACGGCAAGACGCAGGTGAGCATCGAGTACGTCGAGGGCCGACCCACGCGGCTGAGCACCGTGCTCATCTCGAGCCAGCACGCGCCGGGCATCGATATCGACGGCCGGATGCGCGGCGACCTCGTGGAGCACGTGATCCGACCGCTGCTCCCGGCGCAGTTCGCCGACGACGACTTCGAGGTGCTCTGCAACCCGACGGGGAGCTTCGAGCTCGGTGGGCCGCACGCCGACTGCGGGCTGACGGGGCGCAAGATCATCGTCGACACCTACGGCGGGATGGCTCGCCACGGTGGCGGCGCGTTCAGCGGCAAGGACCCGACGAAGGTCGACCGCTCCGCGGCATACGCGGTGCGTCACGTCGCGAAGAACGTCGTGGCGGCGGGCATCGCTCGGCGTTGCGAGGTGCAGGTGGCGTACGCGATCGGCGTGGCGCGGCCTGTCTCGGTGATGGTCGAGACGTTCGGCACTGCGGAGATCGATCCGCAGAAGCTCCCCGCGCTCGTGCAGGAGCTGTTCGACCTCCGCCCGGCCGCGATCATCGAGCGGCTCGATCTGCGACGCCCGATCTATCGCCGCACTGCCGCGTACGGGCACTTCGGTCGCCCCGAGCCCGACTTCACCTGGGAGCGCACCGATCAGGCCGACGAGCTGCGGGCCGCGGCGGAGCGTCTGAGCTGACGAGGCGAGTCTGCCGCGTGTCCAGCCGGACGTCCCGGCGATCTCGCGGCAGTTCGACTATCTGCTCCCCGACGTGCTCGCTCCGGCGGTCGACGTGGGCACGATCGTCCGCGTGCCGCTCCACGGGCGCCGGGTGCGCGGGTGGGTGGTCGCGCTGGATGTCGAACCCGAGGCGGGTGCCGGCGCGCTGGCCTCCGTCGCCGCGGTGGTGTCCGCCGGGCCGCCGGCACCGGTGGTCGAGCTGTGCCGGTGGGCCGCGTGGCGTTGGGCGGGCCCCTTCGTCCGGTTCCTGCGCGCCGCCTCGGCTCCGAACACGGTGCACGGCGCCCCACCGGAGCTCGCGGTGGGCGTGTACCCCGAGCCCGCCGTCGAGGCGCAGATCGCGACACTCGTCGGCGTGGCCTGGCAGTCGCGTCGTTCGGCGCTTGAATGGCCCCCTGCGATCCCGGCGGAGCACCTCCTCCTCGCGCTCGTGGAGCGCGAGGGATCGACGATCGTGCTCGATCCGAGCGGGACACGGGCGTCGCGCCTGGCGGCTGCGCTCGAAGCACACGGTCGCGAGGTGGTGGCCCTCCGCGTGGAGCACGGGGACGCGGCCCGGACCGTGGCGTGGGGCCGTGCCCGCGCCGGTGCCTGCGTGGTGATCGGAGGGCGCAGCGCGGTCTGGGCCCCGGTCCCCGACCTCACCGGGATGGTGGTGGTCGACGAGGCGGACGAAGCGCTGGAGGAGGAACGCGCGCCGACCTGGAATGCTCGCGACGTCGCCGCGGAACGTGCCGCCCGGGGCGGAGCCAGGTTCACCGTGGTGAGTCCCGCCCCGACCGTCGATGCGGTGCATCTCGTCGGTCCGGTGGTCGCCGCGCCATCGGCGCGTCGCTGCGCGCGGGCTGGCCGCGTGTCGAGATCGTCGACCCGCGCGACGAGCCGCGCGGCGTCGGACTGGTGACCGAGCCGATCGTCGGATGGCTTCGACGGACGGTTGGCCAGCAGCGGCGCGCGGTGTGCGTGCTGAATCGCCGCGGCCGGGCGCGGCTGCTTGCGTGCACCACGTGTCGCGAGCTGACGCGCTGCGAGCGCTGCGACGCCGCGGTCGTCGAGCGCGCGCACTCGGCCGGCGACGACGCGCTCCAATGTCCTCGATGCCTCTCGACGCGACCCGCGTGTGCCAGTCCTGTCACGGCACGCGGCTCCGCGCCCTCCGGCCCGGGATCGGTCGGGTGGCAGAGGAGATCGAGGGGATCATGGGCCGTGGGGTCACCGTGTCGCGCGTCGATGCGGACACCGATGTCGGCGTTGGCGACGAGGCCGACATCGGTGTCGGCACGGAGGCGGTGTTGCACCGCGCCGCCGCACGCGAGCGAGCCCGCTCGGAGCCCCGGAGCTGCGGCTCCGTGGTGTTCCTCGAGTTCGACCAGGAATTGCTGGCGCCGCGGTGCGTGCCACCGAACAGGCACTGTGGCTGCTCGTGCGTGCGGCTCGGCTGCTCGGCCCACGCGAGCAGGGCGGTGTGATCGTGCTGCAGACGCGGCTCCCCGGCCACGAGGTGATCGAGGCCGCGGCGGCCGCGTCTCGCGCCGCTCCGTACGAGCGAAGCAGCGCGACGCGCCGAGCCCGCGTTCCCCCCGTATGGTGGTCTCGCCGAGCTCAGCGGGGCCGCGGCAGCTGTGGAGGAAGCTTGCGTCGTGCTCCGATCGCGGCCGCGCGTGACGGTGCTCGGACCGACGCGGGAGGCGAACGACGCGGCGCGCGCCCTGGTGCGGTCGCCCGACTGGCCCACGCTCTGCGATGCGCTCGCAGGGCTGCGCGAGTCGGTGCCTCAGCAACGCGGACGGCTGCGCATCGACGTCGATCCCCGACGCGTCTGACGGAGCACCTGACGGGCGAACGGCCGATTTTCGGACTGGTACCCTGCGAGTGATGACCAGCTACACCCTGCGCCTCTTTGGCGACCCCGTCCTGCGACAACGGGCTCGTGAGGTGGAGGAGCTCGGTGGAACGCTCGCGAAGCTCGTCGATGCGATGTACGAGACGATGTACGCCGAGGCGGGCCTCGGACTCGCGGCGCCCCAGGTGGGCGTCCGGAGACGGGTGTTCACCTACGACGTCGGCGATGGCCCGAACGCGCTGGTGAACCCGGAGATCGTCGCGTCGTCCGGCTCGTTCACCTACGACGAGGGATGCCTCTCGGTTCCCGGCCTGCACTTCCCGATCGTGCGGCCCGCCCGCGTCACCGTGCGCGGGCTGGACCTCGACGGCACCGAGGTCGTGCTCGAGGTCGACGACATCATGGGGCGGCTGGTGCAGCACGAGGTCGACCACCTCGACGGCGTGCTCCTGCTCGACCGGCTCGACCCGGAGACGCGACGCGAGGCGCTCCGCGAGCTGCGCACGCGCGAGCTTCCCACGTCGGCTGCCGCCGGTCCGAGACTGTGAGTCACGGCGCATCATGCGCCTGGTCTTCTTCGGAACACCCGCGGACGCAGTCCCACCGATGCGAGCGCTCGTCGGCGCGGGCCACGATGTCGCGTTGGTGGTCACGCAACCGGACCGTCGTCGCGGACGCGGTGGTGGTGTGACACCGAGCCCAGTCAAGACGGCCGCGCAGCAGCTCGGGCTCGCGGTGTCGACGCCCTCACGCGCCGGCGCCATCGCCGAGGAGCTGCGCGCGACCGGTGCGGAGGTCGGCGTCGTCGTCGCCTTCGGGCAACTTCTCCCGGTTCCGGTGCTCGACGCCTTCCCGCTCGGTCTCGTCAACGTGCACTTCTCGCTCCTCCCACGCTGGCGGGGTGCTGCGCCGGTCGAACGCGCCATGCTCGCGGGCGACGAGACGACCGGCGTCAGCATCATGCGCATCGAAGCCGGGCTCGACACCGGTCCTGTCTTCGCCGCGCAGCCCGTCGCGATCGACCCCGAAGAGACGGCGGGGGAGCTGCGGGCGCGTCTCGTCGAGTGCGGGACCGACCTCCTGGTGGCGACGCTGCCTCGGGTCGCCGATCTCGCGCCCGAGCCGCAGCTCGGCGACACGACCCACGCGGCGAAGCTCACGGTCGAGGAGTTCGAGCTCGACTGGGCGCAGTCCGCCCGCGTGCTCGCCACGATGGTGCGCGCGGGCAACCCGAAGCCTGGCGCGTGGACCGTCGACGACGGCGCCCGGCTCAAGGTGTGGCGCGCACGCGGACGCGCCATCCCCGACCCGGCACGGCGCGGCGGTCGGCGCCGTGCTCGCAGGCGCCCGGGTCGTGAGCGGCGATGGCCTCGTCGAGCTCGTGGAGGTACAGCCGGAGGGCCGGTCGCGGATGTCGGGGCAGGCTTGGCTCGCGGGCCGTCGTACCGACCACCGGCTGGGGCTCCGGTGACGAACGCACGCTGCTCTCGCGATCGATGCGTTGGTGCGCGTCGAGCAAGGGGCGTACGCGCACATCGTCGTCCCGTCGATGCTGCGCCCCACACAACTCTCGCCGCGCGATCGCGCCTTCGTGACCGACCTGGTGTACGACACGCTGCGGCGCCAGCGTCGCCTCGACGATCTCGTGGCGCGCGTGGTCGACCGGCCCGTCGCGCGCCTCGATGCTCCGGTCCGGGCGGCGTTGCGACTGGGCGCGAAGCAGCTGCTCGATGGCATTCCCGCGCATGCGGCGGTCGGTGAGACCGTCGGCGCGCTCGGTCGCCGCTCTCCGCGCGCGCAGGGCTACGCGAACGCGGTGCTCCGGACACTCGACACGCTCGGACCCCCCTGGCCGGAGCCGCAGGACGCTGCCGCCGCGCTCTCGTATCCCGATTGGATCGTCGAGCGCCTGACGGCTGACCTCGGCGCGGCCGACGCCCACGACGCGCTGGTGGCGATGAACGAGCCCGCAGTGGTGACGCTGCGACCGAATCCGCGCCGGACCACCGCGTCCGAGCTCGCGCGCGACCTGCGGCGCCTCAGGGTGCGCGTCGCGCGGGGAGCGCTGGTGCGTGACGCGCTCACTGCGGTGGGTCTGGGCGACCCCGCCCGGCTGGACGCCGTGCGCAAGGGACTCGCCACCCCCCAGGACCAGGCGAGCCAGGCTGTGGTGGCGCTGCTCGATCCTCAGCCCGGAGAGCGGATCCTCGACCTCGCGGCTGCACCGGGAGGCAAGACGACGGCAATCGCCGAGCGGGCGCTCGGCGCGGTCGTCGTGGCGGTCGATGCCGACCGTGGGCGCCTCGGGCTCGTCCGGCGCGCACAACGGCGTCTCCGCCTTCCGGAGATCCGTGCGGTCGCGGCGGACGGCCGGGATCTCCCGTTCCGCGCCGACACGTTCGACCGCGTCCTCGTCGATGCGCCGTGCAGCGGCTTGGGGGTGCTGCGACGACGCGCCGAGGCGCGCTGGCGCATCACCCCCGACGACATCGACGCGCTCGCCGATGTCCAACGAGCGTTGCTCCGCGCCGCGGCCGTCGCCGTGAAGCCGGGTGGGGTCGTCGTGTACTCGGTGTGCACGCTCTCGCGTGCCGAGACGCACGACATCGACTCCTGGGCCGCCGCCGAGCTCCCGCAGCTCGTCGAGGACGAGCGGCCCCCCGAACCGTGGCGCCCGCTCGGGCGCGGCGCCCTGCTGTTGCCCCAGACCGCGGGCACCGACGGGATGTTCGCGGTCCGGCTCCGGCGCGAACGGTAGCGTCGGTCCGTGAGCCGGAAGCTGGCGCCTTCGATCCTGTCGGCGGACTTCGCCGAGCTCGGCGCGGAGATCGATCGCGTGGCCGAGGTGGCCGACCTCCTGCACGTCGACGTGATGGACGGACACTTCGTCCCGAACCTCACGATCGGCCCGCCCGTCGTCGCGGCGGTCCGCAAGCGCACCGAGCTCTTCCTCGACTGCCACCTCATGGTCGACAACCCTGAGGTGCTTCTCGACGACTTCGCGAGCGCCGGAGCCGACCGGTGCATCGTGCACGTCGAGCTCGGTGACCCGCGTGCGCTCTTCGCCCGCCTGCGCGACCTCGGCGTCGGCGTGGGACTCGTCCTCAATCCCGAGACGCCGGTCGACGCGGTCCTTCCCTATCTCGAGGCGATCGACCTGCTGCTGTTCATGAGCGTCCACCCCGGTTGGGGCGGCCAGGCATTCATTCCGAGCGTGCTCGACAAGCTCCGTACCGCGCGAGCCGAGATCGACGCGCGCGGGCTCGGGGTGGAGATCGAGATCGACGGGGGGATCAACCTGGAGACCGCGCCGCTCGCAGCCGCGGCCGGCGCCGACATCCTGGTCGCGGGGAGCGCGGTCTTCCATGCCCCTGATCCTGTCGTCGCGGCGCGGGCGATCCGTGCCGCGGCATGGCCGAGCGAGCGACGCGACGAGAGCGGGAAAGGGTGAGCGACGCGTCCGAGCTCGTCGCCAAGATCCTCACGGTCTCCGACGGGGTCGCGCAAGGCGTCCGGATCGACGCTTCGGGCGCTGCGCTGACGGAGCGTCTCGAGCAGGCCGCATTCCGGGTCGTGGAACGCCGGGTGAGCGCCGACGGCGTCGACGCGGTCGCGCATGCGCTGCGTGCGATGACACGCGGCTTCGCCGGCCTGGTCGTCACCACGGGCGGGACCGGGTTCGGCCCGCGTGACCTCACGCCCGAAGGCACCCGCCTGGTCATCGAGCGAGAGGCGCCCGGCTTGGCGGAGTCGATGCGTCGCGCGAGCGACGCCGGCGGCAGGCCGTTCGGCATGCTGTCGCGATCCGTCTGCGGGGTCGCCGGTCTCGCCCTTGTCTGCAACCTGCCGGGATCCGCGGGAGGCGCGGTGGAGTGCCTCGAGGCGATCCTGCCCGCCGTGCCGCACGCGCTGGACCTCTTGGCGGGCGACCGGCCCCACTGACGGCAGTAGCATTGCTCAGCCGTGCAGAAGGGAAGCGGTGGACGCTGACGGTGAGCTGATGCGCCTCGCGATGGCGCAGGCGGCGAGCGCCCGCCGGTGGACTGCCCCGAACCCCTGGGTGGGGTGTGTCCTGGTGCGCAACGGCGAGGTCGTCGGCCGCGGCGCCACCCAGCCGCCGGGCGGGCCCCACGCGGAGGTGGTCGCGCTGCGTGACGCCGGGCCCCAAGCGTGCGGCGCCACCGCATACGTCACGCTCGAGCCCTGCGACCATCAGGGCCGCACCCCCGCCTGCACCGATGCGCTGGTCGATGCCGGGGTGGCGCGGGTGGTCGTTGCGCTCGAAGATCCGGACCAGCAGGTCCGCGGCGTGGGAGTGGCGACGCTGCGAGCGCGTGGCATCGCGGTCGACCAGGGGGTCGAGGCGGCGGCCGCGGCACGCCAACTCCGCCCGTATCTGCATCAGCGCAGCACAGGACGCGCGTTCTGCCTCGTGAAGACCGCGGCGAGCATCGACGGCCGTGTCGCCGCTGCTGACGGCTCGTCGCAGTGGATCACGGGTGCGGCGGCGCGCGCCGACAGCCATCGAATCCGCGCCGAGTCGCAGGCCGTCGTCGTGGGTGCAGGCACCGCGCTGGCCGACCAGCCGGCGCTCACGGTCCGGGAGGTGCCCCAGGACGGACCCGCGCCGCTCCGGGTCGTGCTCGACGCGCGCGGGACGCGTTCCCGCGAGGGGGCCGTTGTTCGATCCTGCGCTCGCTCCGACCATGGTCGTGACCACACGTGCCGCGGCGCCGGCGGCCGTCGACGGGTGGCGCGCCGCGGGCGCCAAGGTCGAGGTCGTCGAAGCTGCGGAGACGGGCGTCGGGCTCGCCGCGACGCTGGAGGTCCTCAGTCGTCACGGCGTGTTGCAGGCGATGGTCGAGGGTGGTCCGACCCTGCATGGTGCGCTCGTCGACGAAGGACTGGCGGATGCCCTGTGCGTGTACGTCGGCGCAACCGTCCTCGGCGACCACGGCCGTGCCGCGTTCCGCGTGGCCGGGCCCGGCGACGATCGCCGACGCGACCAGGTGGCGCCTCGAGGGCGTGACGCCCCTCGACGACGACGTGCGTCTCGACTACGAGCCGGTGCGCGGCGCGCCGCCCGTCGAGCGCCCCGTTGAACGCCACGGCGGGGGTACGGCCTGATGTTCACCGGCATCGTCGAGGACCTGGGCACGATCCGGTCGGTCCAGCATGCCGACGGCGGGGCGCGCCTGCGCATCGCGTCCACCGTGGTCACCGCCGACGCGACGGTGGGTGCGTCGATCGCGGTGAACGGATGCTGTCTCACGGTCGTCGACCTGGGCGACGGGTGGTGGGAAGCTGCCGCGGTGCCCGAGACGCTGGAGCGGACGTCGCTCGGCGTCTTGGCGCCCGGCGACCGCGTCAACCTGGAGCGCCCGGTGCGCCTCGAGGACCGCCTCGGCGGCCATCTGGTGCAGGGCCACGTCGACGGCGTCGGTCGCCTCGAGGAGCGGACCCCCGGCGCCGACGGCTCCACGCTGGTGCGGTTCTCACTGCCGGCGGCGCTGCTCCGCTACGTCGTCGAGAAGGGCTCGATCGCCGTGGACGGGATCAGCCTCACGGTCGCCCAGGTGACCCCCGATGGGTTCGGCGTGGCCGTCATCCCGCACACTCTGTCGGTGACGACGCTCGGGACACGCTGCCCGGGCGACGCCGTCAACGTCGAGGTCGACGTGCTGGCGAAGTACGTCGAGCGCCTGCTCGCCCCCGAGGGCGCGCAGTAGCGACAGGAGACATCGTGCCCTTCACCAAGATCGAGCGAGCGATCGAAGCGATCCGCCGCGGCGAGCTCGTCGTGGTCGTCGACGACGAGGACCGCGAGAACGAAGGCGATCTCATCATGGCCGCGGAGCGGGTCACGCCCGAGGCCATGGCGTTCATGATCCGGCACACGAGCGGGGTGATCTGCATGCCCGTCGAGGGCGCGCGCCTCGACGAGCTGCAGCTGCCACTGATGGTGTCGGACAACACCGAATCGCAGCGCACCGCCTTCACGGTGTCGGTCGACGCCGCGACACGGTGTCTCCACCGGCATCTCCGCGGCGGATCGCGCCGCGACGGTGCGAGCCGCGCTCGACCCCGCCACGCGTGCCGAGGATCTGGCTCGTCCCGGGCACGTCTTCCCGCTCCGGTACCGACCGGGCGGGGTGCTGAAGCGGGCCGGGCACACCGAGGCGGCCGTCGACCTCGCGCGGCTCGCGGGGTTCGCGCCCGCGGGTGTGCTCGCCGAGATCGTGAACGACGACGGGACCATGAAGCGGATGGAGGCGCTCGAGGCCTTCGCGGCCGAGCACCACCTCGAGCTGATCACGATCGCCGACCTCATCCGGTTCCGCCACCGCCGGGAGAAGCTCGTGCGGCGCGTCTCCGACGCGCGCATCCCCACGGAGCACGGGACCTTCGACGCGTATGTCTTCGCTTCGATGCTCGACGGCGTGGAGCACATGGCCTTCGTGATGGGCGAGGTCGCGGGCGCGAGCAACGTGCTCGTGCGCGTGCACTCGGAGTGCCTCACCGGTGACGTCTTCGGCTCGATGCGCTGCGATTGCGGGGTGCAGCTCGAAGCTGCGCTCGCGGCGATCGCCGCAGAGGGGCGGGGAGTCGTCGTGTACCTCCGCGGGCACGAGGGGCGGGGCATCGGACTCGGCCACAAGCTCCGCGCGTACACCCTGCAGGACGCGGGACGCGACACCGTGGAGGCGAACGTCGAGCTCGGGTTCCCGGTCGACTCCCGTGAGTACGGCATCGGTTCGCAGATCCTCGTCGACCTTGGCGTGACCACGATGCGCCTGATGACGAACAACCCGGCGAAGTACGGCGGCCTCGAGGGTTACGGCCTCGAGATCGTCGAGCGGGTGCCGCTCCGCGTGCGCCCCACCGACGAGAACATCCGGTATCTCCGCGCCAAGCAGGAGAAGCTGGGCCACCTCCTCGACATCGACGAGGAACTCGGCGGGAGCTGACCGTGGGCCGCTCCGTGGAGTTCGAGGGCACGCTCGACGCGCGCGACATGCGCCTTGCGATCGTCGCAGGTCGGTTCAACGATGATGTGACCGCACCGCTGCTCGCCGGTGCGGCGGGGGTGCTGGCCGAGCTCGGCCTCACCGATGTGCCGGTCGTCTGGGTGCCGGGCGCGTTCGAGATCCCCCTCGTGGCGCGCCGGCTCGCGGAGTCAGGTCAGTACGACGCAGTCGTATGCCTCGGTGCCGTGATCCGCGGCGACACCCCCCACTTCGACTACGTGGCGGGGGAGTGCGCGGCGGGGATCCAGCGCGTCGCGCTCGAAACGGGTCTCCCGATCGTGTTCGGGGTGCTCACCACGGACGATCTCGAGCAGGCGATGGCCCGCGCGGGCGGAAGCGTTGGGAACAAGGGTGCCGAGGCGGCGCGTACGGCCGTGGAGATGGTCGACCTCCTCCGGCGCTTGCCGCGGGCGCGGCCCGACGACCGAAGGGACTCGTGATGCTGCGACTCGTGTTGCCGAAGGGCTCGCTCGAGCGGGCCACGCTCGAGCTGTTCGAGGAGGCAGATCTCGGCGTCTCGCGATCCTCCGACGTCGACTACCGTGGCACCATCGATGACCCGCGCGTCGCCGAGGTCCGCATCCTGCGACCGCAGGAGATCCCGCGGTATGTCGCGGAGGGCCGCTTCGACCTGGGGATCACGGGGCGCGACTGGATCGAAGAGACCGAAGCGGTCGTCGAGACCTTGACAGAGCTCCACTACTCGAAGGCGACCGCTCGACCCATTCGTGTCGTGCTTGCTGTCGCGGCCGACTCGGAGGCGAATGACGTCCGCGATCTGCCGCCCGGCCTGGTGGTGCACACCGAGTACACGAGCCTGACCCGCCGCTACTTCGCCCGGCACGGCATCGACGCGCGCGTGGAGCTCTCGTACGGTGCGACGGAAGCGAAGGTGCCCGACATCGCGGACGCCGTCGTGGAGATCACCGAGACCGGTCGAGCGCTGCGCGCCGCGGGGCTCCGCATCCTCGACACCATCCTCGTCTCCTACACGGAGCTGATCGCCAGCCCTCAGGCCTTCGCCGATCCGGCCAAGCGCACCGCGATGGGGGAGCTGCAGACGTTGCTCACCGGCACGCTCGAAGCTCGTGGCCGCGCGCTCATCAAGCTCAACGTCGACGCCGCACGACTCGACGACGTGGTGGCGCTCCTCCCCGCCTTGAAGGCCCCCACGGTCTCGCAACTAGCGGACGCGGACGCCTTCGCGGTCGAGACCGTCGTCGCCAAGCGGGAGATCAACCTGCTGATCCCTGCGCTGAAGGCGCATGGGGCGACCGGCATCATCGAGCTCCCGATCTCGAAGATCGTCTCCTGAGGTGAGCGAGCGGTGAGCGCGCCGTGACCGAACACGGTCGGGTGGTGTGCTTCGACGAGCATCGCGGGCTCGGTGAGGTCGAGGTCGAGGACGGTCGCCGGTACGCGTTCCATTGCACGGCGATCACCGACGGGACCCGCACCATCGCGGTGGGGACGTCGGTCGACTTCGAGGTCGCTGCGGGTGCCCTCGGGCGCTACGAGGCGGCGGACCTCCGCCGACGATCGTGACGGCTCAGCGCGCGGACCTCAGTCGACGCTGCCGCTGACCTCGACGTACGCGAGACGCAGCTGCGTGAGCGCGTCTCGCAGCGCGTCCTCGTGTGGTGCGAGACGATTCCCGAGGCCTTCGACGATCGCGGCGAAGGCGTCGACTGCCAGCCGCGCCTCGTCGAGTCGGGCCTCGGCCGGGCTCCCATCGGCGCTGGGCTCGGGCGTCAGGTGCAAGACCGCGAGCTGCCAGAGGCCGATCGCATGGTTCGCGACGATGTCGACCACGGGGGTCGCCGCGAGTTCCTCTCGCCGGCGGTGGAGCTCGGCGATCAGGGCGGCGTCTTCCTCGGGGGTGAGGGCCTCCTCGGCCCCGGATGTCGGCCCTTCGCCCGTCGTGGCCGCGCCCGTGCCCTGGGCGTTGCTGGGCTGATGCTCGCCGGAAGGTGTCCAGAGGGTGCTCATGCTGGTATTCTGCCCTGCAACTTCATCTGGGAAGTGGGACTCCGGGTCTGATGATGCGGCTGCGCCCCGCCCGGCCGTGGCGGTGACACCGCGACGAGCCTGGGTCCGCTGCTTCATCCACTCGGCGTGCCGAGCGGATGGGTCGTCTCCTGGCGGACGCTTCCCGTGTCCGCCAGTTTCGCGCCTGGACAGCGCTCATCGATCGACGAGGTGATCTGATAGCCACACACGAAGTCAGGATCAACGACCGTATCCGGGCCCGCGAGGTGCTCCTCGTCGGAGAGGCCGGCGAGCAGCTCGGCGTGAAGCCCCTGCCCGAGGCGCTCACCATGGCGCGAACCCTCGAGCTCGACCTGGTCGAGGTCGCGCCGAACGCCAATCCGCCGGTGTGCCGGATCATGGACTACGGGCGCTACGTGTACGAGCAGGAGCAGCGGCGCCGGCAGTCACGGCGCAAGGCCACGAACGTCGTGATCAAGGAGATGAAGTTCCGTCCGAAGATCGACGGTCACGACTACGAGACGAAGATGAAGCACGTCCTGCGGTTCCTCGGCGAGGGCAACAAGGTGAAGCTCACGATCATGTTCCGAGGGCGTGAGATGGCCCACCCGGAGCTCGGCACGAGGATCCTGCACCAGATCGCCGACGATGTCCGAGAGATCGCGATCGTCGAGTCGGAGCCTCGCCAGGACGGGCGGAACATGACGATGGTGCTGCACCCCACGAAGAAGGACAGTCGCAAGCCGAAGGCTGCGGGTGATGGGGCGGTCGAGATGGCGCCCGACGAGCAGAGCGGAGCTGCGTGATGCCGAAAGTGAAGACGCACCGGGGCGCGGCGAAGCGCTTCCAGACCACCGGCGGAGGCAAGATCCGCCGCCGGAAGGCGTTCCGGGCGCACTTGCTCGAGAAGAAGGCTTCGAAGCGAACGCGCCGGCTCGCGCGGGGCGCCGAGGTCACAGGCGGGGACCGCGCGCGCGTCCAGCGCATGCTCGGTCGCTAGGCGACACCACCGGTCAAGGGAGCAACGATGGCAAGAGTCAAGCGATCCGTCCACAGCCAGAAGCGCCGCCGGAAGGTGCTCGAGCGGGCTGAGGGCTATCGCGGTTCGCGGAGCCGGAGCCTGCGCAAGGCAACCGAGCAGGTCATGCACTCGGGGAACTACGCGTTCCGCGACCGGCGGGCGCGCAAGGGGGAGTTCCGCCGTCTCTGGATCGTGCGCATCAACGCGGCCTGCCGCGAGCACGACATCTCGTATTCGCGGTTCGTCGCCGGGCTCAAGGCCGCCGAGATCGAGGTGGACCGCAAGATCCTTGCCGATCTCGCCGTGCGCGACTCGGACTCCTTCGGCGCGCTCGGTCACCGCGGCGCGCGAGGCGCTCGCTGCTGCCTGACAACGCCGCCCTCGGTGCGCACCACCCCGGTGTGCGCCGCCTTCGAGCACTGCTCCGGGACGCGCGGGTCCGCCGCGACGAACGTGCCGTCGTCGTCGAAGGCCCGCGCGTCGTTGACGGCCGCGCTCGGCACGCGGCGCTCGGTACGAGGGGCTCTACTGCGCGCCCGGTGCAGCCACGCGCGTTCGGTGGGTTGGTGGAGCAGTTCGCGCGTGATGGCGTGCCTGTCTTCGAGCTGAAGGACGGCGTCCTCGAGCGCATCGGTTCGACCGTCACCCCGCAGCCCGTGCTCGGTGTCGCGGCCATGCCCGTGACCGACCGTGCCGCGTTGGAGCGTGACGGCATCGTGCTGGTCGGCATCGAGCTGTCCGATCCGGGCAACCTCGGCACCATCGTCGCGCAGCGCGGAGGCCTCGGGCGCCGCCGCGATCGTCCTCGGGCCGGGATCCGTCGATGCGTACAATCCCAAGGTCGTGCGCGCCTCAGCAGGCGCGATCTTCGGGATCCCGGTGCTGCCGGCCGAGTCGGAGGGATGGTCCACTGTGGACGCGCTCGAGGCGCTGGCAGAGCTGGGGCGCGTACGCCTCGGCGCGCTGGCCTCGGGTGCCACGCCGTACCACGCCGTCGACTATCGCCGGCCGGTCGCCGTCGTGCTGGGCAATGAAGCACGCGGCCTGGACGCGGCGACGCAGGCGCACCTCGACGGTGCGCTCTCGATTCCGATGCAGTCACCCGCGGAGTCGCTCAACGTCGCGATGGCGGCCACGGTGATCTGTTTCGAGGCGGCTCGCCAACGCGCGGGTACCCCATGACAGACCTCGCGGACGTGGTGTCGTCGCTCGCCGCCGCCGCGGAGGATGCCGCAGTCGCGATCCCGGAGGCGGAGTCGCTCGACGCGCTCGACGCGCTCGAGCGGCAATTCGTCGGGAAGCGGTCACCGGCAGTCGCCGCGAACGAGTCGATCAAGTCGCTGGCACCACCGGACCGGCCACCCGCCGGTCAGGCCGTGGGCCGTTACCGGGCGATGATCACCGGCCTCGTCGAGGCGCGGCGTGGCGAGCTGGTCGCCGCGGTCGACGAGCACGCACCGGCGCTCGACCTGACCATCGGTGGTCACGGTCTGGCGCGCGGTCACCTGCACCTCGTGACGCAGATTGAGCGTGAGCTCGAGGACATCTTCGTGGGCATGGGATACCGCGTCGTCGACGGGCCGGAGGTCGAGGACGACTGGCACAATTTCGAGGCGCTCAACATCCCACCCGCGCACCCTGCGCGATCGATGCAGGACACCCTCTACGTCGAGCTCGGCGCACCCGAGCAGGTGATGTTGCGGACTCACACGTCACCGGTCCAGATCCGCACGATGGAGCAGACCCGTCCGCCGATCTACGTCGTGGCGCCCGGGCGCACGTACCGCAACGAGACCCTCGACGCGCGGCACTCGCCGGTGTTCCACCAGATCGAGGGTCTCGCCGTCGATCGTGGGCTCACCATGGCCGACCTGTTCGGGACCATCGAGGCGTTCCTGCGCGTGCTCTTCGACGACGAGCGCATCCGCACGCGCTTTCGCCCGGACTTCTTCCCCTACACGGAGCCGTCGGCGGAGCTCGCGGTGAGCTGCATCTTCTGCGACGGTGGTGGGTGTCGTGTGTGCTCGCACACCGGCTGGATCGAGCTGGGCGGGTGCGGCATGGTCGACCCGAAGGTGTTCGAGTCCGTCGGCATCGACGCCGAGGAGTACACCGGCTTCGCCTTCGGCTTCGGGCTCGAGCGGATCGCGATGGTCCGCTACGACATCGACGAGATCAAGACGTTCTTCGAGGGCGACGTGCGGTTCCTCGCCCAGTACTGATGCGTGCGCCCCTTTCGTGGATCCGGGAGTTCACGCCGGTCGCGGCGCCGACCGACGAGATCGTCGCGGCGCTGAACCAGCTCGGGCTCGAGGTCGAGGCAGTCGAGGAGCCCGGGCGCGAGATCGGCGGTGTCGTCGTCGGCCGGGTGCTCGACGTCGCGCCTCATCCGGACGCCGACAAGCTGTCGCTGGTCGACGTCGACTTCGGCGGCGGCACCACCCGGGTGGTGTGCGGCGCTCCCAACGTCGTGCCGGGCATGGTCGTGCCGTACGCCCCCGCGGGCTCGACCCTTCCAGGCGGCTTCACGCTCGAGCGGCGCAAGATCCGCGGCGTCGTATCGGACGGCATGCTGTGCTCGGCTCGTGAGCTCGGGCTCGGCGCCGACCACAGTGGCATCCTGGCGCTCGACGCCGCGCTCGCGCTCGGGGACGACGTCCGCGTCGCCCTCGGTCTCGACGACGTGATCTTCGAGCTCGCCATCACTCCCAATCGCCCAGATGCCATGTGCATCGTGGGGGTCGCACGGGAGCTCGCGGCCTCCTTCGGGCTTCCGCTCGAGCTGCCCGACCCTGCGCCGAGCGAGGACCCCGGCGTGGCCGGCGAGGTCTTCGTGAGGATCGAGGCGCCCGACGGATGCCCGAGGTACGTGGCGCGCGGTGGCGACCGTGACGGTGGGGGAGTCACCCGCATGGCTCGCGCAACGGCTGGTCAAGGCGGGAATGCGACCGATCAGCAACGTCGTCGACGTGACCAACTACGTCCTGCTCGAGCGCAACCAGCCGCTCCACGCGTTCGACCTCGACCGTCTCGGGGGGTCGGGCATCGTGGTGCGGCGTGCCGTCCCGGGGGAGCGGATCACCACGCTCGACGGCGTCGAGCGCCCGCTCGAGCCCCGCGACCTCCTCATCTGTGACGCCGACAATGTGCCCCAGGCCATTGCGGGTGTCATGGGCGGCGCAACGTCGGAGGTCGACGCGGCCACGTCGTCGATCCTGGTCGAATCGGCGGCGTTCGAGCGCATGGGCATCGCGCGGACCTCGAAGCGGCTCAAGCTCCGCTCGGAGTCGAGTGCACGCTTCGAGCGCGGCCTCGACCCCGACGCGGTCGCGTCGAACGCGGCTCGGGCGATGGAGCTGCTCGCCGAAGTAGCCGGTGCTCGCGTCTCCCCCAAGGTGGTCGACGAGTACCCGGGGGCACGCCAACGTCCGCGCATCATCGTCCGGACGCCGCGGGTCAACGCGGTGCTCGGGACGGCGCTCCGCGACGACGAGGTCGTGGACGCGCTGACGCCACTCGGCATCGCCGTCGAGCAGGGGAGTGGTGCCCTCGTCGCGGTGGCGCCGGCGTGGCGCCCCGACCTCGAGCGCGAGATCGACCTCGTCGAGGAGATCGCGCGGCGGATCGGGTTCCAGCACATCGGCCGCACGTTGCCGCGGCCTCCGGAGCCCGGCCGCCTCACCACCCGCCAACGGGATTGTCGCCGCATCGCGGACGCGCTGGTCGGTGCTGGGTTCGCCGAGGCGATCACGCTGTCGCTCGTGTCGCCGCTCGATCTCGAGCGCGCGGGAGCCCCACTCGAGCGTGTCGTGCGCGCGGCGAACCCGCTGCGGGCGGAGGAGTCGGTGCTGCGCACGCGCATTCTCCCCGGGCTCCTGCGAGCGGTCGCCGGCAATCGTGCGCAGGGCGAGCCTGATGTGGCGCTGTTCGAGATCGGCCGCGTGTTCCTCACCGCCGCCGGCCTGCTCCCCGACGAGCCCGAGCATGTCGCGCTGGCGGTTGCGGGCACCCGGCGGCGCCGGCCGGTGGAGCCCGACCGCGCGATCGACGTCTACGACGCGCTCGATGCCGCGTGCGCGGTCACCGACGCGCTGGGAATTGAACGACCGGTGGTCGAGCCGATCAGGCCCCCCGCGTTGCGCGCCGGGACTGCGGGGCGCCTCCTGGCCCCTGACGGCACCGAGCTCGGCGTGCTCGGTGAGGTCGCGCCCGGTCCGCTCGAAGCGCTGGGGCTCGTGGCGCCCGTCGCGACCGCTGAGCTGTCGATCGAGGCGTTGCTCGCCGCGCCGCGGCGCGATCGCACCTTCCGCCGCGCTCTCACGCTTCCCGTCGTCGAGCATCGATCTCGCCTTCGTCGTCGCGGACAGCGTCCGGGCCGGCAAGGTCGCGGCGGCGCTCCGCGCCGCGGCCGGTCCGCTGCTCGACGACGTCGCGCTCTTCGACGTGTTCGAGGGTGTGGCGATCGGTGAGGGCCGGCGCAGCCTGGCCTTCACGGTGCGGCTGCGCTCGCACGAGCGCACGCTGACCGACCGCGACATCGCCGAGTACCGGGAGCGGGCCGAGGCGGAGGTCGCGTCGCGCCATGGGGGCGAGCTCCGGGGCTAGTCGAGGTCCTGGCCTGACCATGTCATGCGCCATGATGTATAGTATGCAGCATGACGCATCAAGTAGCCGTGATCGGCGGCTCCGGCTATACGGGAGCCGAGCTGTTGCGCCTGATCGCGGGGCATCCCGAGCTCGAGCTGGGCTCCGTCACCGCGGAGACGAACGCCGGCGCGCGGATCGGCGATCTGTACCCATCGCTCGTGCCGAGCTACGGCGAGCTGGTCTACGCCGAGCTGGACCTTGCGGCGCCGGCGCTCGCGAGCGCCGACGTGGTGTTCTGCGCCCTTCCGCACGGAGCGTCGCAGGAGATCGCGGGGTCGCTCCTCGGCGTCGCGCGCCACGTCGTCGACCTGGGCGCCGACTTCCGTCTGCCGGAGGCCGCCTACCGGCAGTGGTACGGGGAGGAGCACCAGGCCCCCGAGCTCCTCGGCGACTTTGCGTTCGGTCTCCCGGAGCTGTACCGCAAGGAGATTCTCGCGGCCGACCACGTCGCCGCTCCCGGGTGCTACCCGACCACCGCGTCGCTGGCGCTGGCGCCACTCCTCGCGGCCGGCCTCGTCGAGCCGGCGGGGATCGTGGTCGACGCCGTCTCGGGAGTCTCGGGTGCGGGACGCGGCCTGAAGACCACGAGCCTGTTCTCGGAAGCTGACGGCGGGGTGAGCGCCTACGGCTTGCTCACCCACCGCCACACCGCCGAGATGGAGATGGTGCTCGGACACGTCGCCGACACGCCGGTGCAGGTCCTGTTCACGCCGCACCTCGCGCCCATGACCCGCGGCATCCTCGCGACGTGTTACGCCCGTCCACGGGTCGACGGCCTGACGACCGCAGCCCTGCTCGAGCGCTACCGCGAGTTCTACCGTGACGAGCCGTTCGTGACCGTGACCGACGCGCCGGCGCCCACGAAGGCGGCGCTGGGTTCGAACCGCGCGTTCGTGACCGTCCGCCACGACCCGCGCACCGACACTGTGGTGGCCTTGGGCGCGCTCGACAATCTGGTGAAGGGCGCGTCGGGTCAGGCGCTCCAGTGCGCGAACCTGCTGCTGGGCCTGCCCGAGACGACAGGGTTGCCGGCGGTAGGGATGATGCCGTGAGCGTGACCGCAGCCGGCGGCTTCGAGGCCGCCGGCATCGCGTGCGGGATCAAGCCCTCCGGCGCGCCCGACCTTGCGCTGGTCGCGACGGCTGACCGGCACTCGGTCGCTGCCGCGGGCGTCTTCACCACGAATCGCGTCGTGGCCGCGCCGGTGCAGGTCAGCAAGCGTCACCTGTTGGACGGTCGCGCGGCGGCCGTCATCTTGAATTCGGGCAACGCCAACGCCGCCACGGGTGCCGCAGGCCGAGCCGACGCGCTCGGGATGTGTGAGCTCACCGCGCAGGCACTCGGATGTGTCGCGACCGAGGTGCTCGTGTGCTCGACCGGGCTCATCGGCATCCCGTTGCGGACCGGCGCACCGAGGCAGATCGACTGCATCGAACGCGGCATTCCCGACCTGGCCGCGAAGCTCGCGCCGGGGGACGGGGCCGGCGCCGCTGCGGCCACTGCGATCATGACGACCGACACCGTGCGCAAGGAGACTCGGGTTCGCGCCGCGCTCCACGCGCGGTCCCGAGGTGACGATCGGGGGAATGGCCAAGGGCGCCGCCATGCTCTCGCCCGCCATGGCGACGATGCTGGCGGTGCTGACGACCGATGTCGTGATCGACCACGTGCTCCTCCGCCGGTTGCTGGCGCGCGCGGTCGACGAGAGCTTCAACGCCCTGTCCGTCGACGGGTGCACCAGCACGAACGACACCGTGCTGCTCCTGGCCAACGGGCGGGCGCGCAACCGACCCCTCACGCCGTCGAGCGCAGCGACGACCGCGTTTTCCGATGCGCTCACGGATGCGTGCAGCTCGCTCGCGCGCCAGATGGCGGCCGACGCCGAGGGCGCCACGAAGCTCGCGACCTTGACGGTGCGGGGCGCTCGCTCGACCGCGGACGCCCGTCGAGCGGCGCGGGGCGTTGCGCAGAGCCAGCTCGTGCAGTGCTCGCTCTATGGCGCCGACCCCTACTGGGGTCGTGTTCTCTCCGAGCTGGGCGCGAGCGGCGCGATGTTCGACCCCGAGCGGGTCGAGATCTCGTACCAGGGCACGACGGTCTGCCGCAACGGCGTCGTGGCCGCGCACGACGACGGTGCGCTCGCCGCCGCGATGGCACGTCGCGAGATCGATATCGTCGCCGACCTGCACGCCGGGACCGCCGAGGCCACCATCTTGTTCACCGACCTCACCCACGCGTACGTCGACGAGAACATGGGGACGTCGTGACCACCACTGCAGACGCGCTGGCGAAGGCCGGCATTCTCGCCGAGGCCTTGCCGTACATCCGCGAGTTCGCGGGTCGCACCGTCGTCATCAAGTACGGCGGCAACGCCATGGAGGACCCCGAGCTCGCCGAGCTGTTCGCGCAGGACGTCGTTCTGATGCGGCTGGTGGGCATGAACCCGGTCGTCGTGCACGGCGGCGGCCCACAGATCAGCGAGCTGATGCGCCGCTTGGGGAAGGAGCCGAAGTTCGTCGACGGGTTGCGCGTCACCGACGCCGAGACGGTCGACATCGTGCGCATGGCGCTCGTGGGGAAGGTCAACCGCGAGATCGTCGCCGCCTTCAACCGCCACGGTTCGTATGCTGTCGGGCTGTCCGGGGAGGACGCCGGGCTCATCATCGCCTCGATGCGCGACGAGCGCCTCGGGTTCGTCGGC
This sequence comes from uncultured Actinomycetes bacterium, assembly GCA_963815405.1. GTDB lineage: Bacteria > Actinomycetota > Acidimicrobiia > IMCC26256 > DASPTH01 > CAWFGR01. The sequence continues at coordinate 153,036 of CAWFGR010000004.1, read as the reverse complement.
GACGTCGAGCGCATCGATCCTGCGATCGTCGAACGCCTCGTGCGCGAGGAGCTGATCCCCGTGATCGCGACGATCGGTGTCGACGAGGCGGGGCAGGCCTACAACGTCAACGCCGACGCGGTCGCCGCGGCGATCGCCGCTGCGGTGCAGGCCGAGAAGCTCGTCTACCTCACGAACGTCGCCGGCCTGTACCGGAACTTCGGCGACGAGTCGTCCCTGATCTCGGAGATCGACGTCGCCGGCCTCGAGGAGCTGGAGTCGAGCGGCGCGCTCAGCGAGGGGATGATCCCCAAGATCCGGTCCTGCACCGCGGCCATCCGGGCCGGCGTGCGCCGCGTCCACATCCTCGACGGACGCATCCCGCACGCGCTCCTCCTCGAGTTCTTCACCCGCGAAGGCATCGGCACGATGATCGACCTGGAGGGCGCACCATGATCTCGTTCGCCGACCTCGCCGCGCTCGACGCCGAGCACGTGATGCAGACGTACGGCCGCGCACCGGTTGCGTTCGTGCGCGGCGAGGGCACGCAGCTGTGGGACAGCGAGGGCCGGCGCTACCTGGACTTCCTGTCGGGGCTCGCGGTCACCGGCCTCGGTCATGCCCACCCTGAGGTCGCGGCGGCGATCGGCGAGCAGGCGGCGAAGCTCCTGCACGTCTCGAACCTCTACTACAACGAGCTGCAGCCGCAGGTGGCGGCACGTCTCGACGCGCTGCTCGGCGGCGGCGGCCGGGTGTTCTTCGCCAACTCGGGTGCCGAGGCGAACGAGTGCGCGATCAAGCTGGCGCGGCGTTACGGGCAGGCAAACGGAGGGCCAGCGCGCTTTCACGTGCTGTCGGCGCTCGGCTCGTTCCACGGGCGGACGTTGAGCACCCTCGCTGCCACCGGCCAGCCGCAGAAGCAGGAGGTGTTCGCCCCCCTCCCCGACGGCTTCCGCCAGGTCGCCTTTGGCGATGCCGACGCGCTCATCGCCGCGATGGACGAGCGGGTGTGTGCGGTGCTGCTCGAGCCGATCCAGGGCGAGGGAGGCGTCATCCCCGCACCGGCGGGCTACCTCGAAGCGGTACGCCGCGCGTGCGACGAGCGTGAAGCGCTCCTGATGGTCGACGAGGTCCAGACCGGTCTCGGTCGCACCGGGAAGTGGTTCGGATTCCAGCACTCGGGCATCGCGCCCGACGTGGTCACCATGGCGAAGGCGTTGGGCAACGGCATGCCGATCGGCGCCTGCTGGGCGCGGGCGGAGGTCGCGGCGGCGTTCAGGCCCGGCGACCACGCGACGACCTTCGGCGGCCAACCGCTCGCGGCGAAGGCCGCGCTCACGGTGCTCGAGGTGATGGAGCGCGAGCGGGTCCCGGAGCGCGCCGCGGCCGCAGGCGCTCGCCTCGTGCGCGCCCTCGAGGCGATTCCCGAGGTCGAAGCGGTGCGCGGCGTCGGTCTGCTCGTCGCCGCCGAGCTGGTCGCGCCACTCGATGCCGCGGCCGTGGCCCGGGCGTGCCTCGACGCGGGACTCGTCGTGAACGGGGTGACCATGCGAGCGCTGCGGCTTGCGCCATCGTTGCTCGTCACGAACGACGAGATCGAGGAGGCGGGAGGGATCCTGGCGGCGGTGCTCGCGGCGCAACCGAGGGAGCCGGTGGTGGCGGCGTGACCGATCTCCTCGAGCTCGACGAACTCACACCGGCGCAGTTCGCGTCGATACTCGACGCCGCGGCGCGCTGGAAGGCGACGCCGGCCGAGGTGCCCCAGGTGCTCGCGGGGTCCGGTGCCGCGCTGGTCTTCGAGAAGCCGTCGGCCCGCACCCGCATCTCGTCCGAGATGGCCGTGGTCACGCTGGGCGGGCACCCGATGTACGTGCGCGGGGAGGAGGTCGGCCTCGGGGTGCGCGAGAGCGTCGCCGACGTCGCGCGGACGCTCGCGGGCTACTGCGCGGTCATCGCGGCTCGCGTCTTCGATCATGGGACGCTGGTGGAGATGGCGGCCGCGGTCGACACCCCCGTCGTGAACCTGCTCTCTGACCGCGCGGCACCCATGCCAGGCGCTCGCCGATCTCCTGACGTTGCGCGAGCTCTGCGGCGACCTCGAGGGTCGCCGGCTCGTGTTCGTCGGCGACGGCAACAACGTCGCCGCATCGCTCGCGTTCGGCGCGGCGCTGTCAGGTGTCGAGCTCACGGTGGCGTCGCCGCCCGGATACGAGCTCGACGACGACACGGTCGCGGCGGCGCGCAATTTCGGGCGGTGCGGTCGAGGTCACCAACGATGCGCACGAGGCGGTGCGAGGCACCGACGCCGTGTACACCGACGTGTGGACGTCGATGGGGCAGGAGGCCGAGACGACCGCGCGGCGCATCGCCTTCGCCGGATTCACCGTCGACGACGCCATGATGAACGCGGCGGGCCCGCACGCGTGGTTCTTGCACTGCCTCCCCGCCCATCGCGGGGAGGAGGTCACCAGCTCGGTGATCGACGGCCCGCGCTCCGCGGTGTGGCACCAGGCCGCGAACCGCATGCACGCGGCCCGTGCTGTGCTCGCGGAGCTCGTCCATCCGAGGGACGGCGAGCCGGGCACGTGCGAGCTGAATCATGGCGAGGAGGTCTGAATGGCAACCCTGGGCAAGCCGCAACGGCAGCACCGCATCGCGCGGCTCCTCGAAGAGCAGGCGATCTCGAGCCAGGCGCAGCTCGTCGAGCTGCTGTCGGCCGACGGCGTCGTGGCGACGCAGGCGACGGTGAGCCGTGACCTCGAGGAGCTGGGTGCGGTGAAGGTGCGCATCCCAGGCGGCGCCACCGCGTACGCGGTCCCGGAGCACGCGAAGGAACGTGCCGCGCCCGACGACCACCTCCGCCGTGTGATGGGCGAGTTCGTCGTCGAGGTCGCCCACAGCGCGAACCTGGTGGTGCTGCGCACTCCGCCGGGCTCGGCGCACGTGGTGGCGTCGGCGCTGGATCGGGCCGGACTGCCCGACGTGTTGGGCACCGTCGCGGGCGACGACACCATCCTGGTCGTCTGCTCGGAGCAGGCCGGCGGCGTCGCGGTGGCCGCGGACCTGGCGACGCTGGCGGGCCTGTGACGGTGCGGACGGCAATGGGACGGCGATGCCGCGATCAGACAGCAAGGAAGGAGACGACCGTGCGAGGCGCGCGATGGTGACGGCGAAGCGAGTGGTCCTGGCATACTCGGGGGGCTCGACACCTCGGTCGCGGTGCGGTGGATCCGGGAGCAATGGGGCGCGGAGGTCGTCGCGCTCGTCGATCGACGTCGGTCAGAGCGGCGACGGCGACTGGGACGCGATCCGTGCCCGCGCCCTCGCGGCGGGCGCGATCGAGGCGCGGGTGGTCGACGCGCGCGCCGAGTTCGCGGCCGAGTACCTCGCGCCGCGCCTTGGCGGCGAACTCCCTGTACGAGGGCAAGTACCCGCTCGTGTCTGCGCTCTCGCGGCCGGTGATCGCGCGTCACCTCGTGCGCGCGGCACGCGAGTTCGGCGCCGACGCGGTTGCGCATGGGTGCACGGGCAAGGGCAACGACCAGGTGCGCTTCGAGGTCTCGGTGCGTGCGCTCGCTCCCGACCTCGAGGTCCTCGCACCGGTGCGCGTGTGGGGCTTCACGCGCGATGACTCGATCGAGTACGCCGCGCGCGCATGGCATCCCGATCAACGTGACCAGGAAGAGCCCGTACTCGATCGACGAGAACCTCTGGGGCCGTGCGATCGAGTGCGGCATCCTCGAAGACCCGTGGGTGTCACCACCGGCCGACGTCTACGAGCTGACCCACGATCCCGGCGACCGCGCCGCGCGAGGCGTGTGAGCTCGTCGTGCGCTTCGAGCGCGGGGTTCCGGTCGCGCTCGACGGCCTCGAGATCCCCTTCCACGAGCTGATCCCGGCGGTGAGCGCGGCGGTCGGTGAGTACGGGTGGGGTCGCCTCGACATGGTCGAGAACCGGCGGGTGGGCATCAAGAGCCGGGAGACCTACGAGTGCCCCGGCTCGCTCGCGTTGATCCTCGCCCACGCCGACCTGGAGTCCATCACGCTCGAGCGCGACGTGATGCGCGAGAAGGCGCGCCTCGAGCCGAGGTACGCGGAGCTGATCTACGACGGTCTGTGGTTCTCGCCGCTGCGCGAAGCCCTCGACGCGTTCATGGCGCGCACGCAGGACCATGTGACGGGGGAGGTGCGGCTCCGGCTGGAGCCGGGCCGCTGCTTCGTCGCAGGTCGTCGCGCCGACGAGAGCCTCTACGACTATCACCTCGCGACCTACGACGCCGCGGACACCTTCCGTCACGAGGACGCCGCCGGCTTCGTCCGGTTGTGGGGCCTCTCGGTCGAGACCTGGTCGCGCGTGCAGGGCGGGCCGTCGGAGCCGGGGCCTCGATGAGCGGAGCGTCAGGCGAGCCGGCGATCCCGGCTCGCAGCGGAGCGGGGCCCGAGCGGCCGGAGCGAAGCGACGAGAGCGGGCAAGCATGAGCCGGACCACCGCATGAGCCGCGCCCAGGAGGGCCGGCACCTCTGGGACGGGCGCTTCGGCGACGCGCCCGCCGACGAGCTGCTGGCGTTCACCGAGAGCCTCTCGTTCGACTGCAGACTCGCGGCGGACGACATCGCAGGTTCGCGTGCGCACGTGGCGATGCTCGGACGGGTCGGACTGATGTCGGCGCAAGACGTGGCACTCGTGCTTGCTGCGCTGGAGCGGGTCGGGCACGAGCTTGCCGAGGAGCTGTTCGAGTTCGGCCCCGCCGATGAGGACATCCACACGGCGATCGAGCGGCGTGTCACCGAGCTCGCGGGCCCGGCGGGCGCCCGGCTGCACACCGGGCGGAGCCGCAACGACCAAGTCGCGACCGACCTGCGGCTGTTCCTCCGGCGCGAGGGCCGCGAGGTCGCCACGGCGGTCCAGGCGCTCCAACAGACGCTGCTCGACGGGGCGGAGGCCGCGGGTGACTCGTACCTTCCCGGCTACACCCATCTCCAGCGCGCCCAACCGGTGCTGCTCGCGCACCAGCTGCTCGCCCACTTCTGGGCCCTCGCACGAGACGTCGAGCGCTGGCGCGACGCGCTCGCTCGCGCCGACGTGTCGCCGCTGGGTGCAGGGGCACTGGCTGGGTCGAGCCTCCCGCTCGATCCTGACAGCGTCGCTGCCGAGCTCGGCTTCGCGCGGCGTTTCGACAACTCGCTCGACGCCGTCTCCGACCGCGACTTCGTCGCCGAGGCGCTCTTCGTCGCTGCGCTCACGCAGGTGCACCTCTCGCGTCTCGGTGAGGAGATCGTGCTCTGGACGAGCGACGAGTTCGGGTTCCTCCGGCTCGCCGACGCGTACAGCACCGGCTCGTCGATGCTCCCCCAGAAGAAGAACCCCGACATCGCCGAGCTCGCGGTGGCAAGGCGGGACGGCTGATCGGGAACCTCGCCGGCTTTCTCGCCACGCTCAAGGGCCTCCCGTTGGCGTACAACCGCGATCTCCAAGAGGACAAGGAGCCGTTGTTCGACGCGCTCGACCAGTGCCGCCGCGCTGCGCACGCGCTCACCGGCCTTATCGCCACCGCGACCTTTGTCCCCGAGCGCATGCAGCTCGCGGCGGACGCCCCGACGTCGAGCGCCGTCGACCTCGCGGAATGGCTCGTCCACCAGGGGGTTCCGTTCCGCGACGCGCATCGCCGGGTCGGTGCCCTGGTCCGGGACGCTGCCGAGCGCGGGGTGCCGCTGGAGGAGCTCGTGCTGCACCGAACCGCAACTGGGTCCCGACGCGCTCGCGCTCCTCGAGCCAGGGGCCGCAGTGCGGCGCCGGACGACGCCAGGCGGCGCAGGGCCGGCCGTTCTTGCGGCGCAGCTCGCCGCCGCCGCACACGTGCCTGGGGGCTCAGGCGCACTGGCTCGCCGGCGGGGAACACGCCTGAGCACCACCGCGCCGACGCATCCGGGGTCGCCGGCTTCCCGGTCGTTCTTCGCGGTGATGCCCTCACGCTCGCTCCCGAGCTCCTCAACAAGGTCCTCGTGGTCGGGAACGAGGAGGACACGGTCGCGGTCCGGCTGGTCGAGGTCGAGGCCTATTGCGGGGCGGACGACCCCGGCAGTCACGCGTTCCGAGGCCGGACGGCGCGCAACGCGACGATGTTCGGCCCCGCGGGTCATCTCTACGTGTACTTCACCTACGGCATGCACTGGTGCGCGAACGTCGTTGCCGGTCGCCCGGGCGAACCGACCGCAGTGCTGTTGCGCGCGGCCGAACCATCGTGGGTCAGGAGCTGATGCGCTCGCGTCGGCCCGCGGCACGAAGCGATCGTGACCTGTGCTCCGGGCCCGCGAAGCTCTGCCAGGCCCTTGGTCTGCGCCGCGAGCGCCGATGGCCTCGACCTCTGCCGCGGCGCGGTCAGGATCGTCGACGACGGCACGCCGTCCCCGGCCGCGCCCGGCATCACGACGCGTGTCGGGCTGGCGGCGGGACGGGGCGACGAGCTGCCGTGGCGTTTCACCGTTCCCGGTGATGTGCACGTGAGCCGCATGTCCCGGCACAGACGACACGGCGACCGGGTAGCGTTCCGGCCCGTGGCGATGCCCGTCGACGAGCAGTTGCGGGTCCTCGCGTGCCGGCACGGTCGACTGCATCACCGAGGCCGAGCTCACGCCGCAAGCTCGCGAGCGGGCGACCGCTGCGCGTCAAGCTCGGGATCGATCCCACCGCGTCCGACATCCACCTCGGCTTCGCGGTGGTCCTGCGCAAGCTCCGCCAGTTCCAGGAGCTCGGGCACGTGGCGGTGCTGATCCTCGGCGACTTCACCGCACAGGTCGGCGATCCGTCGGGGCGGTCGGCGACGCGGCCCGCGTCTCTCGAAGGACGAGGTCGACGCCTTCGCCGCCACCTACGTCGAGCAGGTCCGGGCGATCCTGGTGCCCGGATCGGCTCGAGGTCCGCCGCAACTCCGAGTGGCTGGGGTCGATGGGGATGGAGGACGTGCTGCGCCTCACGTCCCGCGCGACGGTCGCCCAGATGCTCTCGCGGGACGACTTCGCCCGTCGCTACCGCGACGGCGTGGCCGATCTCGGTGATGGAGCTGCTCTACCCGCTGCTCCAGGGCTGGGATTCGGTGATGGTGCGGGCCGACGTCGAGCTCGGCGGCACCGACCAGCTCTTCAACAATCTCGTGGGCGCGCGCACTCCAGGAGCAGACGGGCCAAGACGGCCAGTGCGTGCTCACGACCCCGCTGCTCGAAGGCCTCGACGGCGTCAACAAGATGTCGAAGTCGCTCGGCAACTCCGTGGGGATCGCCGAGCCGCCGGGCGAGCAGTTCGGGAAGCTGATGAAGATCCCCGACGACCTCATGCCGCGCTACTTCGCGCTGACCACCGGCTGGCACCCTGACCGCGTCGACGAGGTGGTCGGGGACCTGGCGATCGGAGCGCTGCCGGCCGTCGATGGCGAAGCGGCTGCTCGCCCGGACCGTCGTCGACCTGTACCACGGCGATGGCGCGGGAGCGGCCGCCGAAGCCGAGTTCGACCGGGTCTTCAAGGCGCACGACGTGCCGACCGATGTGCGCCGAGGTCCACGTCGGGCGCCGACGTCTTCCACGACGGGCGGGCGTTGCTGGCGAAGCTTCTCGCCGAGGCCGGCCTGGCTCCCTCGACTCGTGAGGGCCGCCGGCTCATCCAGCAAGGGGGCGTCCGGGTCGACGGCGAGGTCGTCGACGACCCGGACCGGACGCTCGACGCGGCCGCGGTCGACGGACGCCTGCTGCAGGTCGGGCGCCGGCGCTGGGCGCGGCTGCGCCGCTGAAATCCAGAAACCGGCAAAGTTTTCGCCGTTCGGGTTGCGGCTCGCTGCGTGCGGTCCCTATACTGACTCTTCCGCTCGCAGGACATGTTCGGCGTCCGCGGGCCATTGACACGGACCGTCTCTCCGCTGCTGGCGCGCCTTCGGGCAGCCGAAGCTCCTCGGCTTCACGCCGCGGAGCGAGTGTTCTGCAGGGTTTCGGAGAGTACGGGTGTCCGCTCGGCACGCTGTCGGGCACGCAGCTCCTTGAAAACGGAACAGTTGACGCCAAAAGCCAGTGCGGGCGTCGGCGAACGGCCCTTCGGGGTCGCAAGCGTCGGCGTCTACCGCAATTCCGCGTCGCGAGACTGACGCTCGGGGCTCGCCCCGCGCGGAAGCCGTGACGCATAGTTGCCGACCGGTCACAGTGACCCGGTCGGCAGCTCTTCAATGATCGAAGGCCGGGCCGGCTTGCCGGAACGGTCGAGATCTCGATGGAGAGTTTGATCCTGGCTCAGGACGAACGCTGGCGGCACGCTTAACACATGCAAGTCGAACGTGAAGCCCGGGCTTGCTCGGGTGGAAAGTGGCGAACGGGTGAGTAACACGTGAGGAACCTGCCCCGAAGACCGGGATAACACCGGGAAACCGGTGCTAATACCGGATGCCCTCGCCGGATCGCATGGTCTGGTGAGGAAATGGATTCCGCTTCGGGATGGCCTCGCGGCCTATCAGCTTGTTGGTGAGGTAACGGCTCACCAAGGCGACGACGGGTAGCTGGTCTGAGAGGATGTCCAGCCACACTGGGACTGAGACACGGCCCAGACTCCTACGGGAGGCAGCAGTGGGGAATCTTGCGCAATGGGCGAAAGCCTGACGCAGCGATGCCGCGTGCGGGATGAAGGCCTTCGGGTTGTAAACCGCTTTCAGCAGGGACGAAATTGACGGTACCTGCAGAAGAAGCCCCGGCCAACTACGTGCCAGCAGCCGCGGTAATACGTAGGGGGCGAGCGTTGTCCGGATTTATTGGGCGTAAAGAGCTCGTAGGCGGTTTGGTAAGTCGGGTGTGAAATCTCCAGGCTCAACCTGGAGAGGTCACCCGAGACTGCCATGACTAGAGTCCGGTAGGGGAGTGTGGAATTCCTGGTGGAGCGGTGAAATGCGCAGATATCAGGAGGAACACCCGTAGCGAAGGCGGCACTCTGGGCCGGTACTGACGCTGAGGAGCGAAAGCGTGGGGAGCAAACAGGATTAGATACCCTGGTAGTCCACGCCGTAAACGTTGGGCACTAGGTGTGGGACTCTATCGACGGGTTCCGTGCCGTAGCTAACGCATTAAGTGCCCCGCCTGGGGAGTACGGCCGCAAGGCTAAAACTCAAAGGAATTGACGGGGGCCCGCACAAGCGGCGGAGCATGTGGCTTAATTCGATGCAACGCGAAGAACCTTACCTGGGTTGAACTATGCAGGAAAAGCCGTAGAGATACGGTGTCCTTCGGGGCCTGTGATAGGTGGTGCATGGCTGTCGTCAGCTCGTGTCGTGAGATGTTGGGTTAAGTCCCGCAACGAGCGCAACCCTTATCCCATGTTGCCAGCGGGTTATGCCGGGGACTCGTGGGAGACTGCCGGTGCCAAACCGGAGGAAGGTGGGGACGACGTCAAGTCATCATGCCCCTTACGTCCAGGGCTGCACACATGCTACAATGGCCGGTACAATGGGCTGCTACTTCGCGAGAAGATGCCAATCCCACAAAGCCGGTCTCAGTTCGGATCGCAGTCTGCAACTCGACTGCGTGAAGCCGGAGTCGCTAGTAATCGCAGATCAGCATTGCTGCGGTGAATACGTTCCCGGGCCTTGTACACACCGCCCGTCACACCACGAAAGTTGGTAACACCCGAAGCCGGTGGCCTAACCCTCGGGAGGGAGCCGTCGAAGGTGGGATCAGCGATTGGGGTGAAGTCGTAACAAGGTAGCCGTACCGGAAGGTGCGGCTGGATCACCTCCTTTCTAAGGAGCACACTGCTCGAGCTCGGGATCGTCTCCGAGTGCTCGAGGAGCTCCCACGTCGAGCACTGGTTAGTTGGCAGCGCGGATCGGTCCGACCCCCGCACCCTCGAGGTGTGGGCTCCACCGGATCCCGTGCGAGCCTGACGTCAACTGTTTCGTTTTGAGGGAGCATGCCCGCCGTCAGGCGTCCGTGCCTCTCCGGGCAGCGCGGTCCGGCCACTCTCGGTGTGCTGGATTGTCGCCCAGGAACCACATCGCCATCCAGAGCGCGGTTCCGTCGCGGCCCTTTGAGAACTGCAGAGCGAGCACGAGCATCTAGCAAGAAATCTACGAAGAAGGAAACATCCCAAGCTACAAAGAGCCAACGGTGGATGCCTTGGCGCCAGATGCCGATGAAGGACGTGGGTGGCTGCGAAAAGCCACGGGGAGCTGTCTACCAAGCTTTGATCCGTGGATCTCCGAATGGGGAAACCCGGCAGGGGTCATGCCCTGTCACCCCAGCCTGAACACATAGGGCTGCGGGAGGGAACCGGGGGAACTGAAACATCTCAGTACCTCGAGGAAAGGAAAGCAACCGCGATTCCCTGAGTAGCGGCGAGCGAAACGGGATCAGCCTAAACCGCTGTAGTGGCACAGCCTGCCGGCGATGCTGCAGCGGGGTCGTGGGACCCACCTGGAAGGGCGGCAGCACCTTCCAAGGAGTTACAAAATCGATGCCTAGCAGAAGCGTTGTGGAACCTCGCGCCGTAGAGGGTAAGAGCCCCGTATGCGAAAGTCATCGATCTCCTGGTGGTGTTCCCGAGTAGCACGGAATCCGGGAAAGTCCGTGTGAATCTGCGAGGACCACCTCGTAAGGCTAAGTACAATCTGGCGACCGATAGCGCACGAGTACCGTGAGGGAAGGGTGAAAAGTACCCCGGGAGGGGAGTGAAATAGAACCTGAAACCGTTGGCTTACAAGCAGTCAGAGCGTCGTTGCCGGTCCGCCGGCAGCCGTGATGGCGTGCCTTTTGAAGAATGAGCCGGCGAGTTACCGTTCGTGGCAAGGTTAACCCGAGAGGGGGAGCCGGAGCGAAAGCGAGTCTGAACAGGGCGTTCAGTCGCGGGCGGTAGACCCGAAGCCGAGTGATCTATCCATGGGCAGGCTGAAGCGAGGGTAAGACCTCGTGGAGGGCCGAACCCACCATGGTTGAAAACATGGGGGATGACCTGTGGTTAGGGGTGAAAGGCCAAGCAAACTCGGTGATAGCTGGTTCTCCCCGAAATGCATTTAGGTGCAGCGTCGTGCGTTCAGTACCGGAGGTAGAGCACTGGATGGTCTAGGGGGCCCACAAGCTTACCGAAATCAGCCAAACTCCGAATGCCGGTACTCCAGAGCACGGCAGTGAGACCATGGGGGATAAGCTTCATGGTCGAGAGGGAAACAGCCCAGAACGCCAGCTAAGGCCCCCAATTCTGTGCTCAGTGGTAAAGGATGTGGGATTGCCCAGACAGCCAGGAGGTTGGCTTAGAAGCAGCCACCCTTGAAAGAGTGCGTAATAGCTCACTGGTCGAGTGGTCCTGCGCCGACAATGTAACGGGGCTCAAGCACAGAGCCGAAGCTGCGTCATCTCGTAATGAGATGGGTAGGGGAGCGTCGATCTCTGCTGTGAAGCGGCTGCGTGAGCAGACGTGGAGCGTGGTCGAGTGCGAATGCCGGTATGAGTAGCGAAAGAGGGGGGAGGAACCCCTCCGCCGAATGCCCAAGGGTTCCTGGGGAAGGCTCATCCGCCCAGGGTTAGTCGGGAGCTAAGGCGAGGCCGAAAGGCGTAGTCGATGCACAACAGGTTGATATTCCTGTACCACCGTGTCCGCGCCCAACCCAATCCGGGTTGCTCAGGGGCTGGCTTCGGGCCGAACCGACCCGACCTGGTGCCGGGTAGCGATGGGGGGACGCAGGAGGATAGGTCTACCGGGCGCTGGTTGTACCCGGGGTAAGCGGTAGGAGGTCCGATAGGCAAATCCGTCGGGCACAACTCCGAGATGCGATGCCGAGCCGATTCAGGCGAAGTGACTGATCCCATGCTGCCGAGAAAAGCCTCTAGCGAGCTGACATGGTGCCCGTACCCCAAACCGACTCAGGTGGGCACGTAGAGAATACGAAGGCGATCGAGAGAACTCTGGTTAAGGAACTCGGCAAAATACCCCCGTAACTTCGGGAGAAGGGGGGCCTCAGTAGGGTGAAGGACCTTGCGTCCTGAGCTCGAGGAGGCCGCAGAGACCAGGGCCAAGCGACTGTTTACTAAAAACACAGGTGCGTGCGAAGTCGTAAGACGATGTATACGCACTGACGCCTGCCCGGTGCCGGAAGGTTAAGGGGAGGGGTAAGCCGCAAGGCGAAGCTCTGAACCTAAGCCCCGGTAAACGGCGGCCGTAACTATAACGGTCCTAAGGTAGCGAAATTCCTTGTCGGGTAAGTTCCGACCTGCACGAATGGCGTAACGACTTGGCTACTGTCTCAACCAGAGACTCGGCGAAATTGCAGTACGAGTAAAGATGCTCGTTTCCCGCGTCAGGACGGAAAGACCCCGTGGACCTTTACTGCAATTTGATGTTGGGTTTCGGTACGTATTGTGTAGGATAGGTGGGAGTCTGGGAAGCCGGGGCGCCAGCTTCGGTGGAGACAACGTTGAAATACCACCCTGTCTGTATTGGGACTCTAACCCAGGCCCGTGATCCGGGTCGGGGACAGCGTCAGGTGGGTAGTTTGACTGGGGCGGTCGCCTCCTAAAGAGTAACGGAGGCGCCCAAAGGTTCCCTCAGCCTGGTTGGCCATCAGGCGTCGAGTGCAAAGGCACAAGGGAGCTTGACTGCGAGACCTACAAGTCGAGCAGGTGCGAAAGCAGGGCTTAGTGACCCGGCCGTGGCATGTGGAAGCGCGGTCGATCAACGGATAAAAGCTACCCCGGGGATAACAGGCTTATCTTGCCCAAGAGTCCACATCGACGGCAAGGTTTGGCACCTCGATGTCGGCTCGTCGCATCCTGGGGCTGAAGCAGGTCCCAAGGGTTGGGCTGTTCGCCCATTAAAGCGGTACGCGAGCTGGGTTTAGAACGTCGCGAGACAGTTCGGTCCCTATCCGACTGTGGGCGTAGGAGATTTGAGGGGAGCTGTCCCTAGTACGAGAGGACCGGGACGGACGCAGCTCTCGTGTGCCAGTTGTCCTGCCAAGGGCATGGCTGGTTGGCGACCTGCGGAAGGGATAAGCGCTGAAAGCATCTAAGCGCGAAGCCTCGCCTCGAGATGAGATCTCCCACCGGGTTAACCGGGTAAGGCCCCTGGTAGACGACCAGGTTGATAGGCCGGAGGTGTACGCACGGTGACGTGTTCAGCCGACCGGTACTAATCGGCCGAGGGCTTGGGATCTCTTCCTTGTATTCTGTGCTCGTGCTCGCTCTGGAGCTCGTGGGTCAGCCCACGCACACGGTCACGATCGACGATTTGACAATCAGGTTTCCGGTGGTAATTGCGGCGGGGAAACACCCGTTCCCATTCCGAACACGGAAGTGAAGCCCGCCAGCGCCGATGGTACTTGGGGGGAAGCCCCCTGGGAGAGTAGGTCGCCGCCGGATTTTCTCAGCCGCCCCCGACGCGCGCATGTCATGCTGCCGCGGGGGCGCTTTCGCGTCCCGGCAACGGAGAGGGTGTGATGGCTGACGACGCGCGGCGAGGCCGCGACGGCGCCCGACGAGGCGGTCCACCCCCGGACCGGCGTGCTCGCTCTGGACAGACCGGCGCTTCCGGCCGGTCTGGCGCGGGGCGCGACGACGTGCTGCGCCGGCGCCCGGCGAGCAGGGCTTCGGTCCGTTCCGGGCGGCCGAGCGTCCCGCGGTGGGCCGGCTCCCGCGGCTGCCGCGGGGAGCGCCGAGCGACGGGGAGACCGGCCCGGGCGCGATGCCGCGACGGGCCCAGCCGTCGCGGGGCGGCGATCCGGTCTCGCGGGGCGGCGTCCGTCGGGGGAGAGCCGACGGGGTGCGGGGGGCGAGGCGCCGAGAGAACGGGGCGATCCCGCGGAACGTGCGCCGCGGGCCGGTGGCCGGCCCCGGGTACGGGTGGTCGGGGAGCGCCGAGTCCCGACGCCGCGAAGCCCCGTCCGGCGCCGACGGCCGTCCGGCGGCGCCGGCGGACGGGACCCGGCAACGTGCAGGACGAGATGGCGCGGGTCGCGGGGCGTGACGCCGACGCCGCAGTCCAGCGGATCATGAACGCCGCCGACGCGTTCGCGGACGACCGCGACGCGACGCGCTGCGCATTCTGCGGCCGCTACGTGATCGCTACCCGCAGGCACCCAGCGTACGAGAGCTCTCCGGCGTCGCGCAGTACCGGCTCGGAAACTACCGCGGCGGCGAGCAAGGAGCTCGAGGCGTTCGTGGAGCTGACCGATTCGGTCGAGCAGCATCCGGTGCTCATGGACTGCTACCGCGCCCAGCGCCGCTGGCGCAAGGTCGAGGAGGCCTGGCAAGAGCTCGCGGCCGTCTCGCCGGGTCCCGAGCTCGTGGCGGAGGGCCGCATCGTCCACGCCGGTGCGCTCGCCGACCAGGGTCGTCTCGACGACGCCATGCGGGTGCTCCGCAAGCGTGCCGAGGCCGTGCGGTCGCCGCGACCGCATCACCTCCGCTCGTGGTACGCGCTCGCCGACCTCGAGGAGCGCGCCGGCAACCTCGCCGTCGCACGCGAGCTGTTCGACCGGATTCGCCGGGCCGATCCAGGATTTGCCGACGCGGCGGAACGAGCGCCTCGCGCTGGCTGTGAATGTCGGAGCCCCGCGCGAACGTGGGGCTCAGCTTCCTCGAGCCGTCGTCTCGCCGCACGTGCCGCGGCGCTCGGGAGGAAGTCATGAGCCGGAGCGTCAGCGTGCCCCTCGGAGCCGGGTCGGCGTGGCGACGCCGACGGGCAACCGCTCCAGGGCCTGAACGTGTCGGTCGTCGTGGGCGTCGTGCTCCGGCCCGGCGGTGGTGCGCGTCGCTGGATCCGGCTCCGGCTCGCGATGCTGTCGGTGCGGGCGCCCGGTGGAGCCCAGGCCACGTCGGTGCCGGTGGCCGGGTGGGACCCTCCTGGCTGGGTCGAGGCGCTCGCCCCGGGTGACCCCGTGCTCGTGGTCGGCGACCTGCGGCGCCGGTTCTTCCGCGGCGGCGGAGGCGTCGGTTCGCGGGTGGAGCTGACGGCCGCACGCGTGGTGCGCGCAACCGGGGCGCCGACGTCGACCGCGCGCTCCGGCGGGTCGACGCCGCGCTCGCGGCGTTGCGCTGAGCCGGCGCGCCGGTCCAGCGACCCGCGCGGGCCGTTATGATCGATGCGCTTCGAATCTCGGTGGGCACGACTGCCGCGCCCGGGACTCGGGTCGGGTGTGCCCCGCGGGACGGTCGGGTGCCTCCGCCGACCGACACGAGACTTCGAGAACCGAGGAATGTGTGACACCTGACACCGGCTCATTGGAGAAGGAGCGCCTGGATCGCGTCGTGATCCGCTTCGCAGGCGACTCGGGTGACGGCATGCAGCTCACGGGTGACCGGTTCACCGACGTGAGCGCCCTCTTCGGCAACGACCTCGCGACGATGCCGAACTACCCAGCGGAGATCCGCGGCTCCGGCGGGCACGATCGCCGGGGTGTCGTCGTTCCAGGTGCCCATCTCCGACCACGACATCGTCACGCCCGGAGACATGCCGAACGTCTTGGTGGCGATGAACCCGGCTGCGCTGAAGGCCAATCTCGGCGAGCTCGCCCCGGGTTCGACGCTCATCGTGAACTCCGACACGTTCGACGAGCGCAACCTCGCCAAGGTGGGCTACGAGCAGAACCCGCTGGAGGACCCACACACTCGACGCCTACCGGGTCATCCAGGTCCCGATGACCTCGCTGACGCTCGAAGCGTGCAAGGACCTCGGCGTCAAGCCCCGTGACGCGGAGCGGTCGAAGAACTTCTTTGCGCTCGGCCTCATCTCGTGGATGTACACCCGGCCGGTCGAGCCCACGCTGGAGTGGATCGAGAAGCGCTTCGGGTCGCGGCCGCTCGTCCGCGACGCGAACGTCGCTGCCTTCAAGGCCGGCCTGCACTTCGGCGAGACGGCCGAGCTGTTCGACCACCCGTACGAGGTCGCTCCAGCGCCCATGGAGCCGGGCATCTACCGCAACATCACTGGCAACCTCGCGACCGCGTACGGCCTGGTTGCCGCGTCGCAGCGGTCGCACCTCCCGATCCTGTTGGCGTCGTACCCGATCACGCCGGCCTCCGACATCCTCCACGAGCTCTCGAAGCACAAGAACTTCGGGGTGCGCACCGTCCAGGCGGAGGACGAGATCGCGGCGGCGGCGATCGCGATCGGGGGCGCCTTCGCCGGCCAACTCGGTGTGACGAGCACGAGTGGTCCCGGCCTCGACCTCAAGTCGGAGGCGTTGGGTCTCGCGGTGAGCCTCGAGCTCCCGCTGTTGCTGATCGACGTGCAGCGTGGCGGTCCGTCGACGGGTCTGCCGACCAAGACGGAGCAGTCCGACCTGCTCCTCGCCATGTTCGGACGGCACGGTGAGTGCCCGCTCCCGATCGTGGCGGCGCGCTCGCCGAGCCACTGCTTCGAGGCCGCGTTCGAGGCGGTGCGGATCGCGATCAAGTACCGCACCCCGGTGATCCTGCTCACCGACGGCTACATCGCCAACGGGTCCGAGCCGTGGCTGCTCCCCGACGTCGAGACGTTGCCGGACATCTCCGTGCCCTTCGCCACGCAGCCGAACCACGACGGAGAGTTCTGGCCGTACCTCCGCGATCCCGACACGCTGGCGCGGCCGTGGGCGATCCCGGGCACGCCCGGCTTGATGCATCGCATCGGTGGCATCGAGAAGCAGGACGGCACGGGGAACGTCAACTACGACCCGCTCAACCACGAGTACATGGTCCACGTGCGCCAGCAGAAGGTGGCCGGCATCACCGACGACATCCCGGGGGTCGAGGTCGACGACGACGAAGGCGCCGAGCTCCTCCTCCTCGGGTGGGGGAGCACCTGGGGCCCGATCACCGAGGCGGTTCGCCGTTCCCGCTCCGCCGGCCGCAAGGTTGCCCAGGCGCACCTGATGTACCTGAACCCGTTCCCCTCGAATCTGGGCGACGTGTTGCGCCGCTACTCGAAGGTGCTCGTTCCCGAGATGAACCTGGGCCAGCTCGCGCGGCTGGTGCGGGCGGAATACCTGGTCGACGCGCAGTCCTTGACCAAGGTGCAGGGTCTGCCGTTCACCGCGACGGAGATCGAGACCAAGATCCGGGAGATGACGGATGTCTGAGGCCACGAACGGCGGGGCAGCGGTCAAGCTGGGTCGCAAGGACTTCCAGTCGGACCAGGAGGTCCGCTGGTGTCCTGGCTGCGGGGACTACTCGATCCTCACCGCCATGCAGCTGCTGCTGCCCGAGCTCGGGATCAAGCCCGAGAACCAGGTGTTCATCTCGGGGATCGGTTGCTCGTCCCGGTTCCCGTACTACATGAACACGTACGGCGTGCACTCGATCCACGGGCGCGCGCCCGCGGTCGCGACCGGCGTGGCGCTCGCCCGTCCGGACCTCGACGTCTGGGTGATCACGGGTGACGGCGACGGCCTCTCGATCGGTGGCAACCACTTGATCCACGCGCTCCGGCGCAACGTCGGGATCAAGATCCTGCTGTTCAACAACCAGATCTACGGTCTCACCAAGGGCCAGTACTCGCCCACGAGCGAGGTCGGCAAGATCACGAAGTCGTCGCCGTTCGGCTCGGTCGACTACCCGTTCAATCCATTGTCGGTGGCGATCGGGACCGAGGCGACCTTCGTCGCCCGGACCCACGACATGGACCGCAAGCACATGACGGACACGTTCCGTCGTGCGTACGAGCACGAGGGTGGGGCCTTCGTCGAGATCTACCAGAACTGCAACGTCTTCAACGACGGTGCGTTCGAGACGATCACGTCGAAGGACGCGCGGGCCGAGATGCTCATCGAGCTCCACCACGGCGAACCGATCCGTTTCGGCGCCGACATGGAGCGCGGCGTCGCGTTGAACGCGCACGGCGAGTGCGAGATCGTGAACGTTGCCGACATCGGCGAGGACCGCCTGGTGGTGCACGACGAGACGCGCCCCGACCCGACGCTGGCGTTCGCCCTGTCACGTCTCGCGTCGAGCCCGACGCAGCCCACGCCGGTCGGCGTGTTCCGCGACGTGAACCGCGCGCCGTTCGAGGTGGAGGTGCAGCATCAACTCGTGGAGGCGGTCGAGCGCCAAGGCCCGGGCGATCTCGCGAAGCTGCTCAGCTCGGGTGCCAGCTGGACGGTCAACTGACCTCCGCGCGTCAACCGTCGAGGTCGCGGCAGCACCATCCCGGTTCTCGGCTTCGGAGCGAAGAACGTCGTCTTCTCGGGCATGCGCGTGCCGCCGAACGCCGCGGCACGGATCTGGGGGACGGTGACTGGCCGGAGCAGCACGGCCGCATCGGCTGCGCCGGAGCCCACCATCGCCGCCACCACCGCGGCGTCGTTGCGGTAGCGCAGCGACGCGGGCCCGAGCTCGCTTCGAAGTCCGGCGTCGAAACGGGCGGCGTCGACGTCGTGCAGCACCGCGGGCAGCTCGGCGAGCTTCGGTTCGAGCACCGCCGTCGGCACCAAGAGCGCGAGCCCGCCACGTTCGACGAGCCCCAGCCCACCTTCGTCGCGCATGCGGCGCTCGAGTCCCTGCACGCCTGCGGGCGTGTTGGGTCCGGCGTCGCGGACCTCGAAGCACGTGCGCGCCGCCTGGCGCAGATCGAGCGACTCGGCGCTATCGACCAGGCGGTGGATGGCCTGCACCGACAGCTGCTCTTCGGCCAGCTCCACCACGAGCGCCATGACGGCGCCGGCTCCGGCGTCGGACGCGGGCCGCTCGCGCCGGTAGTTCCCGGCGGTCTCGTAGCGGTGATGGCCGTCGGCGAGCACGACCGGGGCGGCATCGACCGCGGCGGCGACCGCGGCGATCCGCTGGGGATCGGTCAGCGGCACCAGCTCGTGACGTACACCCGCCTCGTCGACCGCGACGGCAGCCGGTTCGTCGATCGACTCGAGCAGTGAGGTGAGCCCGCTGGCGAGCGAGAGCCCCCAGATCGGGTCGAAGTTCGCGCGCGTCGCGCGCAGCAGCTCGAGCCGGTCCTGCTTGGCCTTCGGGAGCGTGCGCTCGTGCGGCAGGATCGCTCCCTCCGGCGCGCCGAGCCCGAGCGCACCGATGACGCCGGTGGTCGTCCGCGGCTGACCGTCGTGTCGGAAGTGCATTCGGTAGACCGCGTAGCTGGGTGCCGCGTCCGTGGCCAAGACTCCGGTCGTGCGCCACGACTTCCACGCGACCGCCGCGTCCTCGGCGCGGTCCGGAAGGATGAGGCGCACCGAGTTGTGCGCGTCGCGGCGAGCAACGCGTCGCGTTCGGCGGCGTCGATGACGTCGTAGGGTGGAGCGGCGACGGCGGACGCGTCGAACACGCCGGGCATCGAGTGTTCGTAGCGAACGGCACGGAAGGGAAGGAACGGGGGCACAGGCGCGTTCTCGTGTCGGGTGCAGCGGGGGGCCGTGATTCTCGCATACGCCCGCGGAAGACCGAGAGGCGGGGAACAGCAGCGAGTCCGGTGCGGTGGCGACGGAACAAGCGGAGCGAGTGAAGGAGCTCGCCTGAGCGGCGAGCGTTCGTGGGCCGGGTATCCCGGCCCGCAGCGAGTGCGACCAGAAAGGAGGTCGGATGAAGTCGGCGTACGACGCCTTCCAGGAGGGAACGAGGTTGCTGGCGGCCGAGAACGCGCACGCGGCGGTCGTCGTCCTGGAGCGGGCCCGGGATCTCGAGCCCGACCAAGGCTCCATCCGTGAGACGCTCGGGCGTGCCTACTTCCGCACCGGTCGGTTCCCGGCCGCATCGCGCGAGTTCGAGCGTGCCCTGGAGCTCGACCCGGTGAACGACTACGCCCACTTCGGGCTCGGCCTCGCGCTCGCGCGCCAGGGTGATCGAGCGGGTGCCCGACGTCATCTCAAGCTTGCGGTCGCCATGCGGCCCGATCACGTCGACTACCGCGACGCGCTCGCGCGGGTCGTCGACGACGCGGAGGAGTCGGCCGGGGGAGCGGCGTGATCGGGCCGCTCCCCGTGGTCTGCTGCGATCTCGACGGTGTCATCTGGCGTGGCGAGTCCCCGATCGACGGGGCCATCCGAGGCGTCGCCACGCTCCGTGAGCACGGGTTGCGGGTCGCGTTCTTGTCGAACAACTCGAGCCAACCCGTGGCTGACGTGGTCGCCAAGCTCGGGCGCCTCGGCGTCGAAGCCTCGCCCGACGATGTCCTGACGAGCGCGCTCGCCGCCGCGGCGCTCCTCCAGGAGTCGCTCTCGCCGGGCGCACGGGTGCTGGTGTGTGCGGGCGCGGGCGTCCGGGAGGCCCTCGAGCACGTGGGCCTCGTGCCCGTCGACCACGGTCCCGCCGACGCGGTCGTCGTGGGATTCCATCGTGAGTTCGACTTCGAGCGGCTCGACCGGGCGTCCGCCGCGGTGCGCGCCGGCGCGCGGTTCGTCGCCACGAACCTCGACGCGACGTATCCGATTGCCGGCGGCCTGCTCCCCGGTGCGGGTGCGCTGGTTGCCGCGGTCGCGACCGCCGCCGGGCGTGCGCCCGAGGTCGCGGGCAAGCCGGAGCGCGCGACCGTCGAGCTCGTGCGCGCGCGGTTGGGCGCGCGTGGTGTGATGGTGGGGGATCGGCCGTCGACCGACGGCGCCCTGGCCGCCGCGCTCGGCTGGCCGTTCGCGCTCGTGCTCTCCGGCGTGACCGGTGTGGTCGCCCCACCGGGTGGTGAGGCGGTCCCGGACCCGGAGCCTCCGTTTGTGGGCGACGATCTCGGCGTGCTGGTCGAGCGCATCGTCGCCGCCCTGGCCGGCGCCTGAGCGGTCAGCGACGCACGGCGGGGGGCACCGGTCGCGGGCGGTGGACGGATCGGAGCATGAGGCCCATCACCATGCCGAACCCGAAGCCTCCGACGTGTGCGACCCAGGCGACGGAGGAGCTCGGGCTGGTGAAGAACTGCATGCCGAGCCAGCCCAAGAGCACGAACGCAGCCGGCAACGGGATGGCGAGGAAGATGAACGGCGCGATGACGGTGATGACGCGCGCCCGCGGCCAGAGCACGAGATACATGCCCATCACGCCCGCGATCGCGCCGGAGGCGCCGATGATGGGCGTCACCGAGCTCGGGTCGGACAGCAAGTACGTGGCGAACGCGAATGCGCCTGCCGCCAGATAGAACAGCGCGAACCCGAGCTTCGTCAGGTACTCCTCGACGTTGTTGCCGAAGATCCAGAGGAACAGCATGTTCCCCAGGATGTGGAGCAAGCTCGCGTGGAGGAACATCGAGACGACCACGGCCAGCCACACGTTCTTGTGCGGGAAGACCTCGACGCCAGTGCTCCGAGCACACTCGCCCGTGTTGATCTGATCGATGGTCAGCGGCCCGTGGTGGTGCACCTCGCACGGGATCGCGGCGCGGCGGTAGGTGAAGCGCGCCTCCCGATTCCCCCCGTCGTGGGGCTGGACGAACACGAACACGACGACGTTGATGACCACCAACAGCAGCACGACGAACGGAAAGGTGGGCGTCGGGTTCTGGTCATGCAGCGGGAGGACCACGCCGCATAGTCTCGTCGGGCCGTGGACCCTCAGCGCAACGTCGTCGTCGTGCCGTTCGGGCGCGAAGCCTGATCCGTGCGCCGTCGGCTCGACGCCGAGCTGGTCCGGCGCGGGCTGGTCCGCAGCCGCGGGCAAGCGGCCGAAGCGATTGCGACCGGTCGCGTCACCGTGGGGGGGAGCCCAGCCGGGGTCGCGGCCCGGCTTGTGAGTGCCGAGGAAGCCATTGGCCTCACCGGTGCGCCGCCCCGCTTCGTGTCGCGTGGCGGCGAGAAGCTCGATGCCGCCCTCGACGCATTCGCGCTCGACGTGCGGGGCCTCCGCGCCCTCGACGCCGGCGCGTCGACCGGTGGGTTCACCGACTGCCTGCTCCAGCGAGGTGCGCGCGAGGTGGTCGCGGTCGATGTGGGACGCGGGCAGCTGGCATGGCTGCTGCGTGGCGACACACGCGTGAGAGTCCTCGAGCGCACGAACGTCCGCACCCTCGAGCCGGACGTCATCGGAGGCTCCGTCGAGGTCGTGGTCGCCGACCTCTCCTTCATCTCGCTGCTCACCGTCGCAGCCGCGCTGGTGCGTTGCAGTGGTCCGGACGCCCCGCTGGTGCTGCTCGTCAAGCCGCAGTTCGAGGCGGGCCGGTCGCGCGTCGGACGGGGTGGGGTCGTCCGTGACCCGGCTGTGCACGTCGACGTGCTCCGCTCAGTGCGTGACGGGCTCCTCGAGCACGGCCTCGGCATCGTCGGCGTCACCGCGTCCCCGCTGCACGGCGCGGACGGGAACGTCGAGTTCCTCGCGCTCGCACGCAAAGGGGCGCGGGCAGTGGACGACGCGGTGCTGGCGGCGGCCGTGCCCGCGAGCTCCTCGTCGGAGACGGGCCGATGACGGCGCGCGTGGTTGGGCTCGTGCCCCATCAACGTCGCGATCGCGCGGTCGAGCTCGCCCGAAGTGCCGCGCGGTGGTTGCAGGCACGCGGGGTGCAGGTACGGGTACCCGCGAGCGATGCGTCCATCGCCGGTCTCGACGATCTGGCCGTCCCCGATGCCGAATTTGCCGTCGGGCTCGACGTGGCCATCTCGTTGGGCGGCGACGGGACGATGCTGCGGACCGTCGACCTTGTCTCCGAGGCAGGCGTCGCGGTGTTGGGGATCAACGCCGGACAGATGGGCTACCTCACGGAGGCGGAGCCGGCCGGTCTCACCGATGCGCTCGAACGTCTGGTGCAGGGTCGGTACTCCGTCGAGGAGCGCATGATGCTCGACGTGGTGATCGAGGCGGACGGTCTCCCGGCGCGATGCCGCTTCGCGCTCAACGAGGCGGTGCTCGAGAAGCTGCACACGGGTCGTCTCGCGCGCCTCGAGGTGGAGATCAACGGCGCGTTCTTCACGACGTACGCAGCTGACGGCGTGATCGTGGCGACGCCCACAGGTTCGACGGCCTATTCGTTCTCCGCGCGTGGCCCGATCGTGTCCCCCCGGCACCGGTGCTTGCTCCTGACGCCGGTCTCGCCGCACATGTTGTTCGATCGATCGCTCGTGCTCGACGCCGCGGAGACGTTGCGCCTCTCGGTGCTGGACGACTCGGGTGTCGCCCTCACCATCGACGGGCGAGATCTGGGAACACTCCCGCGAGGGTCGTCGGTCACCGTCACGGGCGCGAGCCGGTCCGCGCGGATGGTGAGCTTCGGGCCACGCGACTTTCACCAGATCCTCAAGGCCAAGTTCGGGCTGTCCGATCGGTAGCGCGCCGTGTTGACCGAGCTCCACGTCGTCGACCTGGGCATCGTCGCCGATCTCGACGTCGTCCTGGGCCCGGGGTTGACCGCGATCACCGGGGAGACCGGCGCGGGCAAGACGCTGCTCGTGGAGGCGGTGGAGCTCCTGGTGGGCGGTCGCGCGGATCCCGGTCTCGTGCGCGAGGAGGCCGAGGAGGCGCGCGTCGAAGGACGCTTCGTCGACGACGAGGGCGTGGAGTCGGTCCTGGCGCGGGTCGTGCCTCGCGTGGGCCGCAGCAGGGCATACTGCGACGGCCGGCTGGTGACCGTCGCCGAGCTTGCCGAGCGCGGTCGGGAGCTCATCGACCTGCACGGGCAACACGACCACCGTTCGTTGCTCAGCCCCACTACGCAATGCGCCGCCTTGGACCGGTACGCGGGGGAGGCCGCGATCTCGGCGCTCACGAGCTACCGGCACGCGCGCCACGAGTTGCGCCGCTTGGAGCACGAGCGTGCATCGCTCGGTGGCGATCCGCGCACTCGCAGGCGGGAGATCGACCTGCTGCGATTCCAGATCGACGAGATCACCGCGGCCGGACTCGACGATGTCGGCGAGGACACTCGGCTGGCGTCCGAGGAGGACCTTCTCGGCGACGTGGCCGCGGCACGTGACGCGCTCACGACGGCCTACGAAGCGATCGAGGGTCGTGGTCTCGACGCGCTCGGAGCGGCCGTGCAGGCGCTCACGGGACGACGGGCGTTCGCCGACCTCGCCGCACGCGCGCGGGATCTCCAGGCCGACACGGCCGACGTCGCACGGGAGCTGCGCCTCGGACGCGACGGTCTGGTCGACGACCCCGAGCGGGCCGCCGCTGTCCGGAGCCGCCGCCAGCTGTTCCACGAGCTGTGCCGCAAGTACGGGGACGACCTGGGCGAGGTGCGCGCCTACGTCGCGACCGCGTCGGCGCGTCTCGACGAGCTCGAAGGGCACGAGGGTCGTCTCGCCGCGCTGGAGGAAGAGCTGGAGGCGCGGACGGCTGACCTCCGGGCCGCGAGCGAGGCCCTGACCCGTGCCCGGCGGACTGCAGCGGCGCCGCTGGGCGAGGCGGTCGCCATGCACCTGCGGGAGCTCGCCATGCCGTACGCCCGTCTCGAGGTGGACGTGGCGCCCGACGACGACGGTGAGGACGGCTCCGACCGGGTGATCTTCCTCCTCGCGCCCAATCCCGGGGAGCCACCACGGCCGGTGGCCCGAGCCGCGTCGGGCGGGGAGCTGGCACGCGCGATGCTTGGCCTCCGCGTGGTGCTGTCTGCGGCTCCGCCCAGCCTCGTGTTCGACGAGGTCGACGCCGGGATCGGCGGCGAGGCGGGGCTCGCGGTCGGTCGGCTCCTCGCGATGCTGGGCCAGCGCCACCAGGTGCTGTGCGTGACCCACCTGCCACAGGTGGCGGCGTTCGCCGACCGCCAGCTCGTGGTGGAGAAGCGAGCGGAGGAGGGGCGGACGGTGGCGCGTGCAGCGGTCGTCGAGGGCAGCGACCGGATCGCCGAGCTGTCGCGCATGCTGGCCGGCGTGGGATCCTCGACCCACGCGCGGCGCCATGCGGAGGAGCTCTTGGCGACGGCACGCCGCTCGCGCTCCGAGACCACCCGCGTCGTGCAGGGATCGTGAGGCGTCGCCGGCGCGCCCGCGCCACCGCCCACGCACCCCTCGAGGTTGCCGGTGTCGTCCGGGTCGACCGGCGCACCAAGTTGCTCCTGCGCCGCGTGCAGCCCGGTGAGATCGCGCTCATCGACCATGCCGACCTCGATCGCGTCGCCGCCGACGGCCTCATCGAAGCCGGCGTGGCCGCAGTCATCAATGCCGGACCGTCGATCTCGGGGCGCTACCCAAACCACGGTCCGATCCGGGTCGTGGCGGCCGGCATCCCACTCGTGGACGTGGACGCCCCGGAGCTGCTCGACAACGTGCAGGAAGGCGACGAGCTCCGCGTCGTCGAGGGTGAGATCTGGCGCGGTGAAGAGCTGCTCACCACCGGGAAGCGCTTGGAGCAGGACGAGATCGAAGCGGCGATGGACGAGGCGCGCACGACGATCGGTGCGGAGCTCGAGCGATTCGCCGAGAACACACTGGAGTACATCCGGCGCGAGGCGTGGCTCACGTTCGAGCCGGTCGCGCTGCCGCCGCTCCATACGCAGTTCCGTGGTCGTCATGCCCTCGTGGTGGTGCGGGGGCACGACTACCGCAGCGATCTCGCGGCACTGCGTCCGTACGTCCGCGAGTACCAGCCCGTGTTGATCGGCGTCGACGGTGGAGCCGACGCGCTGATGGAAGTCGGGCTCCGGCCCGAGATCATCATCGGCGACTTCGACTCGTTGTCGCCGCGCGCCGTGGCGTGTGGCGCGGAGCTCGTGCATCACGTGCATCCGGACGGCCGCGCGCCCGGTCGTGAGGAGCTGCTCGAGTGGGGTGTCGACTACGAGGAGTTCGTCGCCGAAGGAACGAGCGAGGACGTCGCGATGCTCCTGGCGTACGAGTCAGGAGCGCAACTCATCGTGGCGGTGGGAACGCATGCGACGATGGTCGAATTCCTCGACAAGGGTCGCAAGGGCATGGCGTCGACGTTTCTCACGCGGCTGCGTCTCGGTCCGGTGCTGGTCGACGCGAAAGGTGTGAGCCGCCTCTACGAAGGCCGCGTGCGGCGGCGGGACATGCTGCTGCTCGTAGGATCCGCCGTCGTCGCGATGGTCGTGATCGCCATCGTGTCCGAACCCATCCATGTCTTCCTGCGCGGGATCTGGCTGACGCTGCAGGACTTGTTCTCCGGCTGAGCCATGATCAACTTCCGCTTCCATCTCGCGTCGCTGATCGGCGTGTTCCTCGCGCTCGCGCTCGGCGTCGTCATCGGGTCGACGGTTGTCGACCGCGCCGTGGTCGACAACCTCAACCACCGGATCGACACGGTGGAGCGGAACTCGCACGTGGTCCGTGCCGAGAACAAGAAGCTGCAGGACGATCTCGATCGCGTGAGTGAGGCCGTGCTGGGACTCGAGCCCTACGCCCTCGACGGTGCCCTGACGGCTCGCAGCGTCGGGATCATCGCGGTGCGCGGGGTCGACGACCATCGCGTCGATGCGCTGGTCGACGCGACCAAGGCCGCGGGTGCGACGCTCACCGGCGTGCTCTGGTTGGAGCCGAAGTGGCACGCGAGCTCCGATGCCGACGCGCGGGCGCTCGGGACGCTCATCGGGGACCCCACCCGGCGCGGTGCTGCGTTGCGGGATGCCGCGTGGCGTCAGCTCGCAGCGCGCGCGAGCTCGAGCGCGCCCGCGAACCGTGCCAACGACCTGCTCGTCGCTCTGACCGACGCGAAGTTCGCGCAGTACGACGCGCTCGGCGCGTCCGACTCGTTGCCGTCCCGCTTCGGCGTACGGGGTCTGCTCACGATCCTGGTCATCGGCGACGGCGCCCAGGTCCCCGAGAAGGAGACCGTCACCGCCGCGGGAGACGCCTTCGTCGCGACGAAGTCGCCGCTCCTCGTCGCCGACATGCATGCGTCCGACAGCACCAAGGAGCGTGGTGACGCACTGAAGCCGATTCGCTCCACAGACCTCGCGCTCTCCATCTCGACGGTCGACAACCTCGACCGACCTGAGGGTCCGGCCGTGGTGGTCCTCGCGCTCGCCGACCTCGACCGCGGCACGGTAGGCCACTACGGCTATGGCCCGGGGACGAAGCTCGTCCCCGAACGGGCGACCAGCCCGTGATCCTGCGGCGCGCCGTAGCCCTGCTCGCGTGCGCCGGCGTGTGTGTCGCCGTCGGGGTGGGCCCCGCGGGCGCGTCGTCGGCGCCGCTGCGCCGTCTGCTGATCTTCTCGGTGCCCCACGTGGAGTGGGACGACGTCTCACCCCGCACGACCCCGAACCTGTGGCGCCTCCTCGAGCGTTCTGCGGTGGGTGGGCTGATCACGCCGGGGATCCGCCGGCCGACAACGTTGGGTGATGCCTACCTGAGCCTCGGGGCCGGGGCCCGGATCACGGGCGAGCCGCAGGATCTCGTGATCGGCGACGGGCGCGAGGTCGACGAGCCCTATGGCACTACGACGGCGGGCGATGCGTTTGCCTTGCGGACCGGGCGGGCACTCGACGGCGGGCTCGTGTACCTGCCCGTCGTCAACGTGGAGCGGAGCTTCGCCACCCTGCACTACGACGGGCGCATCGGGACCCTGGGGCAGACGCTGCGCGACGCGGGCGTCGCCACGGCCGTCATCGCCAACGGTGACGCGTCGCCAGTGGCTGCCGCGCCGCTGGTCCCGGCCCAGCGCGCGGCGGTCGCCGCGCTCATGAACCGCCGCGGCGTCGTTCCGGCAGGGGCGGTGGGGCCCGAGCTGCTCGAAGGCGACGCGAGCACCCCGTCGGGCACGAGCCTCGACGCGCGCGCCGTCGTCGACGCATTCGACGCGTCGTGGCACGGGCGCGCCGCGGTGCTGGTCGAGGGTTCTGATCTCGTGCGGGCCGAGAACGCCACCGCGAACCGGAGCGCAGGTGCGCAACGCACGGCGCGCGTCGAGGCACTGCGTTCCACGGACGACCTCTTGGGCGTGCTCCTCCAACATGTCGATCCCACGCGCGACGGCGTGCTCGTGGTCGCGCCCGCTCCGCCACGGGTCGCACCGGGTCTCACCCTCGTCGGCCTCCGCGCGCCGGGAGTCGCGCCCGGTGAGCTGCGTTCGGCGACGACCCGCCGAGACGGCCTCGTGAACATCGTCGATGTCGCGCCCACCGTCCTCGACCGCTTCGGCATCCTGTCTCCTCGATCGATCGAGGGGAACGCCATGGAGCGCGCCGACGGCGGGAGCTCGCTCGCGGCGCGACAGGCGTCGTTCGTGCGGCTGAGTGACGACGGTCGCTTCCGTGACGGGCAAGTCGGGATCGCGCAAGGCGTTCTGGTGTTGGCCGCGCTGGTCCTCGCCGTCGCAGCATTCGCATGCTGGCGCTCACACGGCCGGTACGGGCGCGGCGTCGTGTGGCTCGCGCGGTGGATCGTCGGGTTCCTCACCGCGACCTATCTCGCCGCGCCGCTCCACTTCGCGGCGCACGGTGGCTGGCTGGCGTACTGGACGTTCCTCGTGGTCGTCGGCGCGCTCGTCGCGTTGGCGATCGAGCGCGTTGCGACGTGGACTGGCATCGAGGAGGTACTGGTTGCCGGAGCCAGCGTCGTGTTGTTGCACGCGCTCGATCTGCTCACGGGCGCGCCTCTCGAGCTCAACAGCGTGTTCGGATACTCGCCCACGGTGGGCATCCGCGTCGCCGGCGAAGGGAACCTGACCTTCGGTCAGCTCATCGCGGCGACGATCGTCGTCTCTGCGCTCCTCGTGGCGCGGTGGCCGGGTCGGCGAGGAATCAGCGCCGCGGGGCTGCTCACCTTCGTCGTGTTCGTCATCATGGGCGCACCGTTGTGGGGTCAGGACTTCGGTGCCGTGCTGGTGGGCGCGCCGGTGTTCACGATGCTGCTGTGGCTGGTGGCGGGGCGTCGCATCCGTCCGCGTCACGTCGCCGTGCTCGCCGCGGTGCTCGTGGCGAGTGGTGTCGCGGTCGGGGTCCTCGACATGCTGCGTCCCGCCGACGAACGGACGCACGTGGGTCGCTTCTTCGACAAGCTCTTCCACGATCCCGGCGCCGCGCTCGAGGTCGTCCAGCGGAAGGCGGGGTCGAGTCTCGGCTCCGTGACCGGCTCGATCCTGCTCTTCGCGGTGCCGATCGTGGTGCTGCTCCTCGTCTGGTGGTGGCTGGTTCCCGACTCGCCGTTGCGGCGGTTGGTCCAACGGGTGGCCACGGCGCGGGCGGCGGCGTTGACGCTCGCGATCGCTGCCGTGCTCGGCTTCGCCTTGAACGACTCCGGGGTCGCGATCCCGGCCATGATGCTGGTCGTGCTCGAGAGCTTCGTCGTGGTGGCGGTGGTGGAACCCGCGTGACGGTCGTCGTCGCGTTCGTCGTCGGAGTGCTCGCGGTGCGATTCCTCCGACTCGCGGGGTCCGAGGTGCTCAGCGCTCCGGCGTTGACCCGCCGCAACTACCGCGACCATCTGATCCCGACGGCCGGCGGTCTCTTCGTCGTGCTCGCCGTGCTGGGCATCGAAGCCACACGTGCGGTGCTCGGCGCGCTCGGAGTGGGGGAGGCGAACGGACTCTCGCTCGCGCGCAGCGAGGTGCTGTTCGCGGTGATGGCGTTCGGTTTCCTCGGCGTCGTCGACGATCTCGTCGCGGTCGGGGTGGAACGAGGCTTCCGCGGTCATCTGGGCGCGCTCGGCAGAGGTCGGATCACGACCGGCGTCGTCAAGCTCGCCGGTGGCGCGGCGGTGGCGGTGGTGCTCGTCGCGACCCCGGGCTTCGCGAATGGTCGCAGCCTCGTGGTCGACGCGGTCCTCATCGCGCTCGCGGCCAACCTCGGCAACCTGCTCGACCGCGCCCCGGGGCGCACGATCAAGTACGGCCTGGTGGGCTACGTGCCGATCGCGGTCGCGCTGGGGGGGAGCGCTACGGGCGTGGCGCTGGCACCGGTCATGGGTGCCGCGCTCGGCCTGCTCGGCGACGACCTCCACGAACGGCTGATGCTCGGCGACACCGGCGCGAACGTCATCGGGGCCGTGCTCGGACTCGGCCTCGTGTTGGGGACCGGCAAGGACACTCGGCTCGGCGTGCTGATCTTCCTGGCGGTGTTGAACGTCGGCGCCGAGCTCGTCTCGTTCAGCCGGGTGATCGAGCGTATCCCACCCCTGCGTGCCTTCGACCGCCTCGGTCGCCCTCACTCCCCGGGTATCCCGGGTCGCAGTGAGCGAGCGAGTAGTTTGGGCGGGACCGGGAGGAAATTGCGTTGACGAAGCACATCTTCGTGACCGGAGGCGTTGCCTCGAGCCTCGGAAAGGGGCTCACCGCCTCCTCTCTGGGGCGGCTCCTGAAGTGCCGGGGGTTGCGGGTCACGATGCAGAAGCTCGACCCGTACATCAACGTCGATCCCGGCACGATGAACCCGTTCCAGCACGGCGAGGTCTTCGTGACCGACGACGGTGGCGAGACCGACCTGGATCTCGGGCACTACGAACGCTTCGTCGACGTGCCGCTGAGTCGCCGTTCCAATGCGACGACCGGGTCGATCTACCAAGAGGTGCTCGCGAAGGAGCGTCGGGGCGCGTACTTGGGGCAGACGGTGCAGGTCATCCCGCACATCACCGACGAGATCAAGAGCCGCATCCTCGCCCTCGCCGACGACGACGACATCGACGTCGTGATCACCGAGATCGGCGGTACGGTCGGCGACATCGAGATCCTGCCGTTCCTCGAGGCGATCCGGCAGTTCCGCAAGGACGTCGGCCGCGACAACGTGTTCTACATCCACGTCACCCTGGTGCCGTTCATCGGCCCGTCTGGGGAGCAGAAGACCAAGCCCACCCAGCACTCGGTGACGGAGCTGCGGAGTCGTGGCATCCAGCCCGACGCGATCGTGTGCCGGTCGGATCGGCCGATCCCGAGCCGGCTCAAGGAGAAGATCTCACAACTCTGTGATGTCCCGGAGCAGGGCATCGTATCCGCGGTCGACGCACCGTCCTTGTACGAGATCCCGCTCGTGCTCCACGACGAGGGTCTCGACGACTACGTGTGCCGCATGCTCGAGCTGGGGGATACCGAGCCCGATCTCGCCGACTGGCAGGCGCTGGTCACGCGGGTGGAGGCGGCGACCGACCCGGTCCGCATCGGCCTGGTCGGCAAGTACGTCAACCTGCCCGACGCGTACCTCTCGGTGGCGGAGGCATTGCGCCACGGCGGCTACGGATGCGGCGCGCAGGTCGAGATCGACTGGATCGCGTCCGACGACGCGGAAGGCCTCCTCGCGGAGGGCCGCCTGCGCCAGCTCGACGGCATCGTGATCCCCGGGGGCTTCGGGTTCCGAGGGATCGAGGGCAAGATCGCGGCGGCGGGCTATGCGCGTGAGCACGGCATCCCGTTCCTCGGCCTGTGCCTGGGCATGCAGTGCGCGGTCATCGAGTTCGCACGCGACGCATGTGGGCTCGACGGGGCGAACTCGAGCGAGTTCGATCCGCACTCGCCCCATCCGGTGATCGACCTCATGGACGAGCAGCGCGCGGTGGTCGACAAGGGCGGCACCATGCGCCTCGGCCTCTACCCGGCGCGTCTCGTGCCGGGGAGCGTCGTGCACGCCGCCTACGGCGAAGAGGTGATCTACGAGCGGCACCGTCATCGCTACGAGGTGAACAACCGGTACCGCGCCCGACTCGAGGAGGCCGGGCTCGTGTGCTCGGGTACTTCGCCCGACGACCGTCTCGTCGAGTTCGTGGAGCTGCCCGGTCACCCGTTCTTCGTGGCGACCCAGGCGCACCCCGAGTTCAAGAGCCGGCCCGACCGTCCGCACCCCTTGTTCGCCGCCTTCGTGCGGGCCGCTCGGAACCGAGCCGACGGGCGCGCGCCGCGGCTGCCCATCGTGAGCGAGGTTGCAGGCCCGAGCCCCGCGGCGTAGGTGCCGACCGTGCGTGAGGTCGGTGACGCGTCGGCGCGGTTCTCCGTGGTCGGCGCCGAGGTGCTCTGCGAAGCAGGTTTCCTCTCGATGGAGCGACTGGCGGTGTCCGACGCCGACGGCGCCGTCTTCCATCGCCACGTGGTGCACCATCCCGGTGCGGTCGTGGTCGTTCCTGTCGACGGCGAGCACGTCGTCATGGTGCGCCAGTACCGCGTCGCCATCGGTCGTGAGCTCCTCGAGGTGCCGGCCGGCAAGCGCGACGTGGAAGGGGAGGAGCCCATCGTCACCGCGGCGCGCGAGCTGGAAGAGGAGATCGGATGTCGTGCCGGTGTTCTCGAGCTGCTGTGCGAGTTCTACAACTCGCCGGGCTTCAGCGACGAGCACACGTACCTGTTCCTCGCCCGCGACCTCGAGCCGGTGCCGCGACGTGCGGCGAGCGCGGAGGAGGACGCGATGACCATCGAGCGCGTCCCGCTCGCTGCAGTCAACGAGCTGGTCGCGTCGCGGGAGTTGATCGACGCGAAGAGCATCATCGGCATCCTGTTGGCGCGGGGTCGGTTGGCCGGCGAGACGTCGGACTGAGCTGCGCCGCATGGGCTCCTCGGCTGCCCCTGAGCCCGACCGGCTGGGCGCGCTGCTCGCCGAGTACGACACGTGGCTTCGGGTGGAACGCGGTCTTGCCAGCAATTCGCTCGCCGCGTACCGCCGCGACCTCCGCCGCTACGCGCGGTTCCTCCGCGGGCGCGGCGCCGCGGACCTGGAACAGGTCGACGAGGCGATGGTCGCGAGCTACGTGCGCACCCTGGAGCGCGAACGCGACGACGAGGGGGCGCGCAAGTTCGCGCCGGCGTCGATTGCCCGCGCGCTCGCGGCCGTGCGATCGTTCCATCGCTTCTGCCTCGAGGAGGGCTTCGCGGCGCGCGACCCCGCGGAGGACGTCGGTGCCCCACGCGTGCCGCAGGGGATCCCGAAGGCCCTCAGTGAGGCGGACGTGCTGGCGCTGCTCGGCGCGGTCGCGGGCGACGACCCGCGCGCGCGCCGTGATCGCGCGATGCTCGAGAGCCTCTACGGCTCCGGAGCGCGGATCAGCGAGCTCGTCGGCCTCGACCGACGCGATCTCGACCTCGACGACGGGCTGCTGCGCGTCTTCGGGAAGGGCCGCAAGGAGCGCGTGGTGCCGATCGGTCGGGGTGCGCGCGACGCGCTCGTCGAGTACCTCGAGATGGGACGGCCCACGCTCGCCGCGGCGAGCCGCCGCGGGGCGCCGGAGGCGTTGTTCCTGAATGCCCGCGGCACCCGGCTGACCCGCCAGGGCGCGTGGCTCATCGTGCGAGCGGCCGGTGACCGTGCCGGTTTGGGCGAGCGGCTCTTTCCCCATGTGCTGCGTCACTCGTGTGCGACGCACATGCTCGACCGAGGCGCCGACATCCGCGTCGTCCAGGAGCTCCTCGGGCACGCGAGCCTCTCGACGACGCAGGTCTACACCAAGGTGTCGCCCGAGCGGCTCCGTGCCGTGTACGACGCCGCCCACCCCCGTGCGAAGGCGTCCGCCGGGAATCGTCCCCGGCGGTAGACTGACGTTCATGGCGGACGCGGCCCTCTCGGTGTTGCGCGACCAGCTCCACGCCGAACGCGAGCGGGTCGAGCTGCAGCTCCGCGAGCTCGGCGGCGCCGACTTCGACGAGAATTTCGCCGATTCGGGTCAGGTCACCGCGGAACGGGGCGAAGTGGAGGCGCTGGCCGGTCAGCTCCGGGAGACGCTCGCCGACATCGACACGGCACTGGAGAAGTTCGAGGAGGGCACCTACGGTCGCTGCGAGAGCTGCGGCGCCGCGATCCCCCCGGCGCGGCTCGAGGCGATGCCTACTGCGCATCTCTGCATGACCTGCGCGTCTCGGCGGCGCTGAGCATCTCCCAGCTGCGCTGAAGGCCCGCCATGAGCCCGAGCCTCGAAGAGGCGGTCGTCTTCTTCATCTGCCTCGTCACCGCCGTGATCCTGCACGAGACGAGCCACGGGGTCGTGGCGCTCTGGTTCGGCGACGACACCGCGAAGCGTGCCGGTCGGATCACGCTGAACCCGATCCCGCACATCGACCCGTTCGGATCGGTGATCCTCCCGGCGCTCGGCGCGTTGCTGCAGCTGCCCGTCCTCGCGTGGGCCAAGCCGGTGCCCGTCGACGCGTCGAAGCTGCGCAACCCCCGGCGCGACATGGTCTTCGTGAGCCTGGCGGGGCCCACGATCAACTTCCTGCTCGCGGTCGTCGCCGCGTTCGTGGCGCGTGCCGAGTATCGGAACATCGCGCTTCCGACCGGCAACTACTTCCTGTCGGATCTTCCGCTCGTGTTCCAGGTGCTGTTCTCGTTCGCGCTGGTGAACCTCTTCCTCGGCCTGTTCAACCTGCTGCCGATTCCCCCGCTCGACGGCTCCTCGTTGATCGAGCGGCTGCTCCCGCAGCAGTGGCTGCCGACGTGGCACCGGATCCGTCCCTACGGCTTCCTCGTGCTGTTCCTGCTCGTGTTCTCGACTGGCCTGGTCAACTCCGCGCTGCGCCCGTTCGAGCGCCACCTCGCCGACTTCGTCGTCGGATGAAGCTCGCGCACCTGGCGCGTCGCTTCGGGCGCGCGCTCTGGCCCGGCCCGCCGCGACGGGCGCAGGCGGAGTGGGCGGCCGAGGTGCTGGCGCCGAACGCGTTCGAGCTGTGGCAACGCATGGCGAACCACGACCGCCGGCATGCGATCGGCGTGGCTCGTCGGGTCGAGCACATGCTCGCGGGCACCGAGCACGGGGGCGACCCTCGGTGGTGCGGAGCCGCGTTGCTCCACGACGTGGGCAAGCTCGACGCGCGTCTGGGCATCTACGGCCGCGTCGTCGCCACCGTGTGCGGCGCAGTGGCCGGCCGCGAGATGGCCTCGAGCTGGTCGACGAAGCGCGGCTTCACTCGCAAGGTCGGTCTCTACCTGCGCCATCCGGAGCTCGGCCGCGATCGCATCCGCATCATCGATGGACCACCTGAGGCTGCCGCGTGGGCCGCCGCGCACCACGATCCGGTGTTGCGCGCGCAGCTCGACTTTCCGGAGCTCGTGACCGCCGCCCTCCTGGCCGCAGACGACGACTGATCGGCCGGATGCGGATCGCTGGGCGCGCTCAGCGCGGCATCAGGCCGATCGCGTCGCGCACTCGACGCAGCACACCGGACGCGATAGCGCCGGCGCGTCCTGCGCCCTCCGCCGCGATGCGATCCACCTCCGCCGGGTCCCGAGCAAGCTCCTCGTAGCGGCCCTGGAGCGGGCGCACGAACTCGACCACGGCGTCGGCAACGGCGGTCTTCAAGGCCCCGTAGCCGGAGCCCGCGGCGCTCCTCGGTCACGGTCTCGACCGAACGGCCGGTCGTCGCCGCCAGGATCTGCAGGAGGTTCGACACCCCGGGCTTGCTCGCCGGGTCGAACCGGATGGAGGTGTCGGAGTCGGTGACCGCGCTCTTGATGCGCTTCGCGAGCACCGCGGGATCGTCGAGCAACGCCAGTGTGCCCTGCGGCGAGTCCGACGATTTCGACATCTTCGCGGTCGGGTTCTGGAGGTCCATGATCCGCGCAGCGACCGGTGGGATGCTGCCCTCCGGGACGACGAGTGTCGGGCCGAAGCGATGGTTGAACCGCTCGGCCACGTCGCGCGCGAGCTCCAGGTGCTGGCGCTGGTCGTCGCCGACCGGCACACGCGCGGTGTCGTAGAGCAGGATGTCGGCCGCCATGAGGACCGGGTAGTCGAAGACGCCGACGCTCACCGACTCCTGCCCGTCGGATTTCTCCTTGAACTGGGTCATGCGGCGCAGCTCGCCGAACGTCGCGACGCAATTGAGGATCCACGTGAGCTCGGTGTGCTCGGGGACGTGGCTCTGCACGAACAGCGTGCATCGCTGCGGGTCGAGCCCGGCGGCGAGCAGCAGGTTGAGCGTGCGCCGCGTGCGGTCGCGGAATGCAGCCGGGTCATACGGCATCGTGATCGCGTGCAGGTCGACGACGCAGTAGAGGGAGTCGTCCGGGTGTTCGACGGTTCCTTGCGCGTCGACCCAGTGGCGGACTGCCCCGAGGTAGTTCCCGAGGTGCATATCGCCGGTGGGCTGGATGCCGGAGAGGACGCGAGGCATGGGCTCGGAGACTATCGGTGCCCTCCCTCGTGTCGACGGCGCGTTGTCGTTGCCCTGAGTCACCCGAGGGCCTCCGGTACGCTGGAACGCCGATGCCCTACGAGGTCAGCACCCCTGTGTTCGCCGGGCCATTCGATCTCCTCTTGCACTTGATCCTGCGCGAGGAAGTCGAGCTGTGGGACGTGCCGCTCGCCGCGATCGTCGACAGCTATCTCGCCGAGCTCGAGCGGATGGAGCAGCTCGACCTCGAGGTCGCGACCGAGTTCCTGCTCATTGCGGCGACGCTCGTGGAGTTGAAGGCGCGGCGGTTGCTCCCGAGCCCCGAGGAGATCGACCTCGACGAGGAGCTCGCACGGTTCGAGGAGCGCGACCTGCTGCTCGCTCGGCTCTTGGAGTGCAAGACGTTCCAGGACGCCGCTCGTGCGCTCGAAGCCCGGATGCGACGGGCGGACCGCAGCGTGGCTCGCGGCGCGGGGCCCGAGGCCCCGTACTGCTTCCTCGCGCCCGACCCGCTCGAGCGCACCGGTCTCAGGGCGTTCACGGCCGCGGCACTCCGTGCGCTCGCGCCGAGGGCCGAGCCCATCGTCAATACGGACCATCTCGCGCCGGTGCGGGCGAGCGTCCGCGAGGCGGCCATCGACGTGCTCCGTCTCCTCCCCGAGGGGGAGCCGATGAGCTTCCGGGCCCTCGTCGCCGCGGTCGAGACGCGTCTCGAGCTCGTGGTGCGCTTCCTCGCGGTCCTCGAGCTCTACAAACAGGGGCACGTGGATCTCGTGCAGTTCCGGAGCTTCGAGGAGCTCCTCGTCCGGCGTCTCGCCCCCGACGAGCGGGCGGCCGAGCTCGGCGGCTGGGACGACTGGGACGATCCCGAGCCCGTCGTCGTCCCGGGCGTCGGTCCCGACGAGGTCGTCCTCGACGTCCGTGAGGAGTCCACGCGATGACCACGGGGGATTACGAGGGGCCAGGTCAGGAGATGGCCGTTCCCGGCGACCCGGAGGCCCGGCGCGCGATCGAAGCGGTGGTGATGGCCGCCACGGAACCGGTGGAGGCGCGGCTGCTCGCGCAGCTCGTCGAGTTGCCGGTGGCGCGAGTGGAGGCGTTCTGCGACGAGCTGATCGCCGAGTACGAGCGAGACGGTCGCGGGTTCGTGCTCGCACGTGTGGCGGGCGGGTACCGCTACCAGACCCACCCAGAGCTCGTGGCGTACGTGGAGCGCTTCGTCCTCGACGGCCAGCACGCCCGACTGTCCAGCCCGGCGCTCGAGACGCTCGCGATCGTCGCGTACAAACAGCCGATCTCCCGCGGGCAAGTGTCGGCGATCCGTGGCGTGAACGTCGACGCGACCCTTCATACCCTGCTGCAGCGCGGGTACGTGCACGAAGTCGGCCGCGATCCCGGTCCCGGCGCGGCCGTGCTGTACGGAACGACCCGCGCGTTTCTCGAACGGCTCGGTCTCGACTCGACCGACGACCTTCCGACGCTCGCCGACTTCGTCCCCGACGCATCGATCGTCGAGGCGCTCGAGCGCGGCCTGCGGCTGTCGACCGACCCTACGCCGGAGGCGTCTGACGGCGAGGACGACGGGTCCGAGCCGCGCGCCGACGCGCTTCCC
Source organism: uncultured Actinomycetes bacterium (assembly GCA_963815405.1). Lineage (GTDB taxonomy): Bacteria > Actinomycetota > Acidimicrobiia > IMCC26256 > DASPTH01 > CAWFGR01. Next base: position 115,627 of record CAWFGR010000004.1, on the reverse strand, counting down.
GAAGCAGGCGCGTGACGACGCCGGTCGATTTGCCCGACCTCGATCCGGCTCGGGACCTGCCGCGCGGCGAACGGTTGCAGAAGGTCCTCGCCGCGCGGGGCTCGGATCGCGACGCGTCTGCGACGAGCTCATCGGTGCGGGCCGGGTCGCGGTCGACGGGGTCCGAGCGCAGCTCGGGCGGCGCGTCGACCCGGACACGGACCGCATCACCGTCGACGGCGTCCCTGTCGTGGCGCGCACCGACCTCGTCTACTACCTGTTGCACAAGCCTCGCGGGTGCGTCACCACCGCCCACGACCCGCAGGGACGACCGACGGTCGTCGCGTTGGTGCCCTCGGAGCCCCGCGTGTTCCCGGTCGGTCGCCTGGATCTCGACACCGAGGGACTGCTGGTGTTGACGAACGACGGCGAGCTCGCACAGCTGCTGACCCACCCGAGACACGGCGTCTCGAAGACGTACCTGGCCGAGCTCGCAGGGTCGATCACCGATCAGGCGCTCCACGCGCTCCGCAATGGGGTCGAGCTCGAGGACGGGCCGACCGCGCCGGCACGGGTGCGGCTGGTCCAGCGGGGTCCTGGGCGGAGCGCGGTCGAGATCACAATTCACGAGGGGCGGAACCGTCAGGTCCGCCGCATGGGTGACGCGGTCGGGCATCCCGTGCGCCGGCTCGTCCGCACGCGCATCGGCCCACTGGTCGACACGCGCCTCGAAGCCGGGCACTGGCGTGTGCTGGATCGCGAAGAGGTCCGCGCGTTGTACGTGTCAGCCATGAGCGATGCGGGATCTCCCGCAGTGATGTCGGGAAGAGGGCCGGGTCCGTCGCCGCGGCCCGGCTAACCTCCGTTCACGTGAGGTTGTGTGCACTCCGTGGCGCGACGACGTGTGACGAGGACTCTGCGGCCGAGATCGAAGACAAGTCAGCCGAGCTCGTCAAGGAGCTCTTCGCGCGCAATGGGCTCACCAACGACGACGTCGTGAGCATCATCTTCACAACCACTCCCGACCTGACGGCGCAATTCCCGGCCACGGGCGCGCGCCTGGCCCTGGGTCTCGACGACCTGCCGCTGCTCGGTGCCCAGGAGATCGCGGTCGCGCACGGGACTCCCCGCACGATCCGGGTGCTGGTGCACTGCTACTCGAACCGCTCGCGCGGCGAGCTCGCGCGACGTGTTCCTGGGTGGTGCGGCCACGCTGCGCGGCGACCTCTCGTCGGCCGAATCCGGCGACTGACGCGCCCGGCAGATCGTCGTGGCGGAGATCGTGCGCCTCGCGCTGGTGGGGACCGGGCTCATCGGTGGGTCAGTAGGCCTCGCGGCGCGAGGCGCGGGCATCACCGTCCTCGGGATCGACGAAGACCGGGAGCGCGCGGCAGCGCGCGCTCCTCCTCGGCGCAGTCGACGACGTCGTCACGTCGATTCGTGACGTCGCCGGCGAGGTCGACCTCGTGGTGGTCGCGGTGCCCGTCGGTCGGTGCGAAGTCGTCGTGCTCGACGCCCTCGACGCCGGCGCGCCGCTCGTCACCGACGTCGGGTCCGTGAAGGGTCCGATCGTCGCCGCGGTCGAGGCCGCACGTCCCGACGACGCGTCGCGTTACGTCGGCGGGCATCCAATGGCCGGCTCCGAGCAGGAAGGGCTCGACGGCGCGAGTGGGGACCTGTTCGTCGGTGCCACCTGGGTGCTCACCCCGACCGCACACACCGACCCGGCGGCGTTCGCCGCCGTGCGCGCGTTTGCGGCACAGCTGGGGGCGGAGGCCCTGGCGGTCGCGCCCGCATTGCACGACGCGCTCGTCGCGGTGGTGAGTCATGTGCCGCAGCTCGCGGCGTCGACGTTGATGAACGTGGCCGCGAGCCGCGGTGGAGAGTCGGCGGTGCTGCTGCGGCTCGCCGCCGGTGGGTTCCGTGACATGACGCGGATCGCGTCGGGCCATCCGGGGATCTGGCCCGACATCTGCCTCGCGAACCGGGACGCGATCGTGTCCGCCCTCGACGACTACGTCGCCGCGCTCGGCGACGTCCGGGAGATGGTCGTGTCGGGGGCGCGTGGCGACCTTCTCGATCGTCTCGAGCACGCCCGCGCGGCGCGCCGGAACCTCCCGGTCGGCATTCCCGCAGAGGAGCACCTGGTCGAGCTGCGGATCCCGGTGCCCGACCGCACCGGAGTCATTGCGCAGGTCACGACGTTGGCGAGCCACCTCGGAGTCAACATCGTCGACGTGGAGATCGCCCACTCGCTCGAGGGTCGTGCCGGTGTCCTGGTCCTCGTCGTGCCCGAGAAGGGCCTGAGCGACTTCGAGGCCGCGCTCGGGGCGGAGGGCTACCACACGGCCCGGACCCCGGTGCAGTGACGGTCGTCGCCTGATGCTCGCGGAGGCGCTGACCCTGCGCGGCGGCCGTGCGTTGCGGGGCGCGGTGCGTATGCCGGGTGACAAGAGCATCTCGCACCGCGCGCTCCTTTGCGCAGCCCTCGCGGACGGCACGTCGCGGATCGGTGGGCTGGCGGGTGGTGACGACGTGTGGCGCACCCGGCTCGCGATCGAGGCGCTGGGTGTGACGGTCATGGACGACGGGCCAGCGCTCCAGGTGACGTCGAGCGGTCCCGAGTCGTTGCGTGAGCCGATCAGCGTCATCGACTGCGGGAACTCGGGGACGGGCATGCGGCTGCTCGCCGGGCTCCTCTCCTCGCTGCCCCTGTTCGCCGTGCTGACCGGTGACGCATCGCTGAGCCGGCGCCCGATGCGACGCGTGGATCGATCCGCTCCGCCGGATGGGCGCGCGCATCGACGGCCGCGAAGGTGGTGCGTTCGCTCCGCTGGCCGTGCGCGGCGGCAACCTCGTTGGGCACGCGGACGAGCTTCCCGTGGCCAGCGCGCAGGTGAAGACGGCATTGCTGCTCGCGGGCCTCCATGCCGAGGGCATCACCGAGGTTGCGGAGCCGGCTGCCAGTCGCGATCACACCGAGCGGATGCTCGCCGCGTTGGGAGCGCCGATCGAGCGCATCGACAGGCGCCGAGTACGGATCCGTTCCGGCGCCGTCAGACCCTTCGATGGTGAAGTACCCGGTGATCCCTCGTCGGCTGCGTTCTGGGTGGTGGGCGCGACCATCGTTGCCGGCTCGGAGATCGTCGTCGAAGGGGTGCTCCTCAACCCGTCGCGCATCGCATTCGTGGACGTGCTGCGCCGCATGGGCGCGCAGATCACGGTGGAGCCACGGGGCGAGCGTGTGGGGGAGCCAGTCGGCGACCTCACGGTCGTCGCTGCGCCGCTGCGGGGAACCGTGATCGAGGGTGCCGAAGTCCCGGCAGTCATCGACGAGCTTCCCGATCCTGGCGATCGCTGCGGCGTTCGCCGACGGCACGACGGAGATCCGCGACGCGGCGGAGCTGCGCCTCAAGGAGAGCGATCGAATCGACAGCATCGCGGCAATGCTCCGGGGCTTCGGCGCCGGAATCGAGACCGGACCCGACTCCCTCGCCGTCGCCGGCGGGAAACCCCGTCCCGGTGACGTCGACAGTCATGGCGACCACCGCATCGCCATGGCGGCCGCGATCGCGTCGATCGCGTCGACGGCGAGTCGGTGGTCTCGGGCTGGTCGGTCATCGCGAGCTCGTACCCCGAGTTCGGTCCGCATCTCGAGCAGCTGACGGCGGCGGGCGCCTCGTGACCGGGCGGGTGATCGCGATCGACGGCCCGGCCGGGTCCGGCAAGTCGACCGTCGCGCGGCGGGGTGGGTGCCGCGCTCGACCTGCCGGTGCTCGACACGGGCGCGATGTACCGGGCCCTCACGCTCGCCGCGCTGCAACGCAACCTGCGCCTCGACGACGAAGCGGCGCTGCGTGACCTCGCGGCGCGACCCGGCTGGACCTGGTCGATGCACGGGTGGTCATCGACGGCTGCGACGCCACCGACGACATCCGGGGTCCCGACGTGACCCTGGCCGTCTCGCAGGTGTCCGCCTGGCCGGAGGTGCGCGCCGGTGCTCGTCGAGCGCCAACGCGCGTGGGTCGCCGAACACGGCGGGGGAGTGGTCGAGGGCCGCGACATCGGGACCGTCGTGTTCCCGAATGCGCCGGTGAAGGTGTTCGTGACGGCAAACGACGAGGAACGGGCCCGTCGCCGTCAGCGCGACGAGGCGCTCGCCGCACGCGATGTCGACGTCGATGAGGTGCAGGACTCGCTCGAAGCGCGTGACCGTCGCGATGGCACGCTCGGGCGTGCGACTCGACCCGACCAGGCCGCGCCCGACGCTCGCGTGATCGACACGACCGACGTCGGCGCGGAGACCGTCATCGCCGAGATCGTCGAGTGGGCACGCGAGGCGTTGAGGTGACGCTCTACGCGGTGTGTCGCAACCTGTTGGTCGGTTCGTCACGCGTGCTCTTCCGTGTGCAGGTCCAGGGCATGGAGCACGTGCCGCCGACGGGCGCGTACATCGTGGCGCCGACGCATCGTTCGGCACTCGACATCCCCTTTGCCGCCTTCGTCACTCGACGGCGCATCAGCTTCCTCGCGAAGGACGAGCTGTTCCGCAGTCGCTTCGGCGCCTGGTTGTTTCCCGCGCTCGGAGCCATCCGCGTGGAGCGTGGCACGGCTGATCGCAGCGCCCTGCGCGCGCTCCAGGAGTCCCTCGAGGCGGGCAACCCGGTGGCCGTGTTTCCCGAAGGCACGCGCCAGCGCGGACCGAAGATCGCCGAGATCTTCGACGGCGCGGCGTACCTTGCCGCGAAGGTGGGCGTTCCCATCATCCCCATCGGCATCGGCGGTAGCGAGGAGATCCTGGCGAAGGGGCGCAAGCTTCCGCGCTCTCGACCGTGTGGCGGTCGTCGTCGGTGAGCCGATCGTGCCGAAGGTGACCGAGTCGCGCTCGAAGCGGGCGGAAGCGGGCCGCCTGAGCGACGAGCTCCGCGTCGGCTTGCAGGCGGCGTTCGACGAAGCTCGTGCGAGGGTGGGCCTCCTGAGCTGAGACCGGGCCGATCGCTCAGTCCGCGAACGTCCAGCGAGTCGCTCGTGTCGCGAACTCCCGCTCCCGTTCGATCACCGCGAACGCACGCTCAGGCACGAACTCCACGAAGAGGTGCGCGCGGAGGAAGCCGCCCTGCAGCTCAGGGGAGATCGGCTGGTACTTCGCGAGGTAGCGAGCGATCCAGCGTTCCTTGCGCAAGGCGTCGTCGATGGGCGCGGCGCGGCCCTCGACCGAAACGCACTCGACCGTGTCGTCGGTCATGACGACCGCGCGTGGGTTCTCGGCGAGGTTGCGCGCCTTGCGGGCATTCGGTGAGCACGAGAACGCGAACCGCTGGTCGTCGTCATCCCACACGCCCCAGACGGGAAGTGCGTGAGGCCGTCCGCCAGCCGAGACGGTGACCACCCAGTAGTTGCGATTCCCGACGAGCCGCCTGGCGGCCCAGGCCCAGGGAAGGGCGCGCCACTCCGGAGTGTCGACGCCGTAGTCCCGCATCATCGGCCGGTCAGCGCGCGGCTCGCTCACGTCCCGGACCCTCTGCCCGGGCGCCCGTGGTCGAGCTCGGCGACCGTCACGCGGCCGTTGCGCAGCGATCGGGGGTGGCGGATCGGAACGGACAGCTCGCGCGCCCGCTTGTCCTGTTGCGATGCGGGATGGTCGACCTCGGAGAACGTCGCCTGTGCCAAATCCGGCACACGCCACGCTCGGCCATCGAGACCTGCACCGAGGTCGACGACCTGTGGGAGCACAACCGAGCGCACCGCGTCGTCGATGACGACCGTCCGGGCGGCCATCAATTCGGCGCCGGCCTGGAGCATCTCGAGGTCGATCCGCTCCGCCCACGATCGCGGGACGATCTCGCTGCGCGCCCGTTCCACCGGCGCCCGCTCGTCCGCTCGAAGGAGGTCAAATGCGGTCGGATCGCTAAACCGGCCGCGAGCGAGGTGTCCGTGCGCGACGGCGCGGCGCTGGCACACGAGCACTGCGGTGCGGCTGGCTGGACGCCGACGCATGGTGGCCTCGCTAGGTCGCTGGGCTCGTACCGCTCACGAGCACCGCGGCGGCGTCGAGCGAACGGTCGTCGCCGAACACCGTGCGGCCGTCGGCGAGTCCCGGGTCGACGCCGGCGGCGCAGAGCACGGTGCGCACGAGCGCGGGGAGGACCTCTCGGAGCTCGCGTGGAGGGGGGAAGTACTCGTCCTCGAGCGTCGCGTGGACGGCCTCGACCCCGCCCCGGGGCGCGAGCTTCGCGATCACGGCTTGCACCAGCTCCTCCGGCGCGCTCGCACCTGCGGTGACACCGACGACGCGCGCGTCGCCCAGCAACGCGAGCTCGAGGTCGTCGGGTCCGTCGACGCGCACGACCACCGGGCACGTCGAAGCGGCGACCTTCGTGAGCGCGATGGTGTTGGACGAGTTGACGCTCCCGACGACGACGACCGCGTCGGCGTCGCGCCGCGATCATCGACAACGCCGACTGGCGGTTCGTGGTCGCGAAGCAGAGGTCGTTGCGCGTCGCGGTCCAGAGGTCGGGGAGCTCCTCACGCGCGTGGCGCATGATGCCCTCCCACTCGAAGAGCGACAGCGTCGTCTGCGCAAGGAGCGCCACCCGGCTGCGGTCCTCGATCTCGGGCAGCAGGACGTCGAGGTCGGCCTCGGACTCCACGAGGCGGAGTGCATCAGGGGCGACGGCCATGGTCCCGACAGCCTCGTCGTGGCCCTGGTGACCGACGTAGAGCACCGTGTAGCCCTTGTTGGCGCGCACGCGCGCTTCGTGGTGCACCTTCGTGACGAGGGGGCACACCGCATCGACCACGAAGCGGCCGTGCCGCCGAGCGGCCTCGACGACCTCGGGCGCCGAGCCGTGCGCCGACAGCATCAGGGGGGCGCCGGCCGGCGCGTCGTCGACGTTGTCGACGAACACCACACCGAGCTCCCGGAACCGGTCGACGACCAGGCGGTTGTGCACGATCTCGTGGTAGCAGTACACGGGTGGTGCAAAGATCCGCACCATCCACGTGAGCGCCTTGATCGCCATGTCCACGCCGGCGCAGAAGCCACGCGGTTGGGCGAGGAGGACGCGCTCGACGGGCATGTGTCCACGATAGGAGGTTGCAAGGGGACGGCGTCATGGCGCAGGCTGCGATCGACTTCTCTCGCCTCGACGTCGCGGCATCCGGGCCTCGCGTGCCGCTCGAGGCGTTGTCGACGAACACCCCATCGGAGCTGAGGCGCGGCGGCGTGAGTGATCGAGGCTCGGCTCCACCTACGATGCTGGGATGCCGACGGCCCGGATCGTGGCGATCGCGCCCGGTTCAGCGGCGGAGTCCGCGGGCCTGCTCCCCGGTGACGAGCTCCTCTCGCTCAACGGTGAGGTCGTGCGCGACGTCATCCGCTACCAGATACAGGCCGACGAGGCCCTGGTCGAGCTCGAGCTCCGGCGCGGGGGGATCGAGCGCTCCGTGGTGGTGGAGAAGGCGGCCGGGGTACCCCTCGGGCTGGAGCTCCAGAGCGCCGTGTTCGACCGAGTCCGCACCTGCGACAACCACTGCCCGTTCTGCTTCATCTACCAACTGCCCGAGGGGATGCGCCGTAGCCTCTACCTCAAGGACGACGACTACCGCCTGTCGTTCTTGTACGGGAACTTCACCACGCTGACCCGCTTCACCGAAGCCGACCTCGAACGGGTGATCACCGAGCAGCTGGGCCCGCTCTACGTGAGCATCCACAGCACCGACCCCGAGTTGCGCGCTCGCCTGCTGCGGAACCGTCGCGGGGCGACGAGCCTGCGGTGGCTCGGGCAACTGCTCGAAGCCGGGATCGAGGTGCACGGCCAGATCGTCGTCTGCCCCGGCATCAACGACGGCGACGCGCTCGACGACACGTTGCTGGGCGTGCTCGACCGCTTCCCGCAGCTCGCGACGATCGGCGCGGTGCCGCTGGGCGTCAGCGCGCACAACCGCGAGCCTGAGATGCGCGCCCACACCCGCGGCGAGGCCGAAGCGGTGCTCGCCCTCGTCGAGGAGTGGCAGGAGCGCTACTCCCGTGCGCTGGGTCGGCGGCTCGTGTACGCGAGCGACGAGTATTTCCTCCTCGCGGGCCGTGCCTTTCCGGAGTCGAAGACGTACGACGGTTTCGCGCAGCACGAAAACGGTGTCGGCATGGCCGCGCGCTTCGTCGACGAGGTGCGCAGCGCACTGGCAGGCCAATCGGGTGACGCGATTCGGCCGCGGGCAGGGTTCTTCGCCTGGGTCGACGGCGCACCCCCCGAGGGCTACCGCGCGCGCCGCATCCCGCTCGCCAGGCAGATCGGCCGGTCTGCGGATTGCGACGCTCGAGCCGTCGGCATCCTCACCGGCGAGTACGGCGCGGCAGTGCTCGCACCGCTCGTTCCCGCGCTGGCGGAAGCGGCGCGCGTCCCGGTCCGCATCATCGCGGTGCCGAATCGATTCTTCGGGGGCAACATCGGAGTGACGGGATTGCTGACGTCCACCGATCTCGCGACCGTGCTCGAGCACGAGGCGCACGAGGATCGCTACCTGCTGCCCGACGTGATGTTGTCGAACGGACGGTTCCTCGATGGATGCGAACCGAGCGTGCTTCCGCCGCGTGGTCGAGGTGGTGCCCACCGACGGCCGTTCGCTGGTCGCCGCCCTCGCATGAAGCTGCCCGTGGTCGCGATCGTCGGACGACCGAACGTCGGGAAGTCGACGCTGGTCAACCGTTTCGTCGGACGCCGCGACGCGATCGTCGAAGAGAAACCGGGTGTCACGCGCGATCGCAAGGAAGTCGTCGCGGAATGGAACGGCAGGTCGTTCACGGTGGTCGACACCGGCGGCTGGCTGGCCCCGACGTCGGCGGAGGGCTCCCACGCGCTCGCGCAGCAGGTGAGCCGGCAGGCGGAACGCGCGGTCGCCACTGCCGACGTCATCCTCTTCGTGGTCGACGTGACCGTCGGGATCACCGAGGAGGACGCGAAGGTCGGGCGAATCCTGCTGCAGAGCGGGAAGCCGGTCCTCGTCGTCGCGAACAAGGTCGACGACGAACGCCGCGAGCTGGAGATCTGGACCTTCGCCGGGCTCGGGCTCGGTGAGCCGTACCCGGTGTCGGCCATCCACGGCCGCGCGAGCGGCGACCTGCTCGACGCGCTCGTCGAGCGGCTGCCCCCGGAGGACGCGGACGCCGACGAGGTGGCGGGGGAGGAGGAGCACATCTTCTCGGTGGCGATCGTCGGCCGGCCGAATGTGGGGAAGTCCACCCTCTTCAACCGCATCGTGGGCGACGAACGGTCGGTCGTGCACGACGAGCCGGGAACGACGCGCGACGCGATCGACACCGTGATCGAGACGGAAGACGGCCCGTTGCGGTTCGTCGACACGGCAGGCATGCGCCGGCGCAGCCGAATCGACGAGCCCACGGAGTACTTCAGCCTGGTGCGCGCCTTGCAAGCGGTCGATCGTGCCGACGCCGCGCTCTTGGTGATCGATGCGGCCGAAGGCGTCACGCATCAGGACCAGCGGCTCGCCGAACGCGTCGACGCGGCAGGGACGGCCATCGTCGTCGTGCTGAACAAGTGGGATCTGCTCGACGCGGAGCAGCGCGAGGAGGCGCGCGTCGCGGTGGCCGACCGCCTCGCGTTCCTCGCCTACGCGCCGGTGCTGACGGTCTCGGCGTTCACCGGTCGGATGACCAACCGCATCCTCCCTGCGTTGCGCCAAGCCGAGGAGGCGTATCACCGGCGGATCCCGACGGCGGAGCTCAACAAGGTGCTCCGTGACGCACAGGCCAAGCACCCGCCGCCGACCGTCCGGCGTCACCGCCCCCGGATCATGTATGCCACGCAGGGCGCGAGCGATCCGCCGACGTTCACACTCTTCGTGACCCACGAGCTGCCGTCCACGTATCTCCGCTACGTCGAGCGGTGCGTGCGCGAGGCGTTCACCCTGGGGCCGACGCCGATCAAGCTACGGGTTCGGCTCCGGAACAGCTGAGGCCAACCGACCGCACGAAAGAGATGAGCGTGCACCCCCTTGCGTCGAAAGGAGGTACACGCTCAGACGAGCCGGCAGCGGGCGTGGCAAGGGCGGGACCAGCGTGCGCGGACTCGACGTGTCGAGGGTCGCATCTCGGCTGCGGGGAAGCAACGGCTCCCGGGCACTCTTGACCGCGATCTTGGCTGCCGTTGTGCTGGCGTTGAATCTTCACGCCGGTCGCGTGCTCGAATGGCGTCGTGCCCTGGTGTGACACCTGCGACCGCTTTCTCTCGCCGTCGACGGTGAGGGAAGACGGAAGCTGTCCGGTGTGCGGTCACGCGGTCGAACCGGGGCATGCCCATGCGCCGGTGGAGCGGGTCGAACCGGACGAGACGGCGACCACCGACGGCGACGACAGGGTCGATCGCATCCCGTGGCATCTGAAGCTGCTCGCCGGCGCGCTCGCGGTCTATCTCGGCTACCGCACGTTCCAGCTGTTCGAGTGGCTCGCCGGCAAGCTCTAGCCGCGAGGCGCCCGTCTACACTGCCGCCCGCGGCGACACGCCGTGCACGGGCTGTGGCGCAGCTTGGTTAGCGCGTTGGTCTGGGGGACCAAAGGTCCCGGGTTCAAGTCCCGGCAGCCCGACAGAGAAAGTGCAGGTCAGAGCAAAATTGGCTCACACGCAGCTCCGCCTGGGCCGCTCGCTGCCGTTTGCTGCCCATTTGCTGCCGAAACTCCGAGCAGCGCTCGGCCCGCCTTCTCCACGTCGGTCTGCATGTGCTCGGTGACGTGCTGGTACAGGTCGCCGGTGATCGCGATCGAGCTGTGCCCGAGACGTTCACTCACGACCTTGAGCGGCACGCCTTCGTCGAGGAGCAACGTAGCGGCGGCAGTGGCGGCTGTCGTGGAGCCGGATGCGGGGCAGCTTCGCGGCCTTCACGTGCCGCTCGAACGCCCGGGTCGATGTTGTCCGGGTGCAGCACCGTCCCGGTGACCGTCGCGAACACGAGGTTCTCATCGCTGGTACCCGGCGCCCATCTGCGAGGCGTTCCTCCAGCTGCGCTGTCCGGTGGGCCCGCAGCACCGTCACCATCTCCTCGTCGATCGCCACGACGCGCCGGCTCCGTTCCGTCTTCGGCTCTGACCACTCGGGCCTGCCCGTCGACCTGCGACGAGCGTGCGACGCACCGCGAGCCGTCCTGCGTCGAGATCGACGTCGGCCCATCGCAACCCGAGCGCTTCACCGCGCCGTAGCCCGTCGTGAGGTAGAGCACCCACAGGGCGTACAGCCGGTCGTCGCGCGTGCGCACGAGGAATGCCCGAGCCTCCACGGTCGACCACACCTTCATTTCCACGGACGCGAGCTTCGGCCGCTCGACGAGCTTCGCCGGATTCGGTCGCGAGGTATCCGAGCCTTCACCGCGTCGTCGAGAGCACGGGTGAACACCATGCCGGTGTAGCGCACCGTCCGCGGGCTGCAGCTTCGAACCGCGCCGCTCGTCACGCCCACCGTTCGACGAGCAGATCGCGCGTACAGGTCCGGTCACGTGCCGGGTCGGACGCAACTTGCGGAGCTCGAGCCGCACCGATGCGCGGGAGTACCCGGCCTTCGAGCGCCTGCCGGTATGAGAACAGCCGTCGACGGGCGCACCCGTGATCCGACGGTACGGCAGCCACTCCTCGAGCACGAAGCTACCGCGAGCGTCGTCGCTTGGAAGGTTCGACGTATCCGCGGCCCTCTGCGAGTTGCCCGAGCACTGTGTTGAGCGCTGATCTGCGCATCCTTCTCCCGGCGAAGCCGCCTCGCTCGCGTCGGCGACGTTCCCGTCGCAGGGTCGTGTCCGACATCGACGACGTAAGCCCATGCGCCGCCACGCTTGTCGGTGCGGCCCTTCATGCCTTCTCTCCTTCGAGTAGTCCACGCTCACAGCACAAGTTTCAAGTAGCGGAACGCTTGGGAGCGCCGAGCACGGGAACGCCTCGCGCAGAGCCTCGACGTCGTGACCGGATCCGACGTACACCTCGACCGCGGCGCGAAGAAAGTCATCGCTCAACGTGCGCCGCCTGGCAACGCTCTCGGCCGCTCGTCGGCCTTCTTCCATGACGGCGCTCATGAGGTCCATCGGTTCTGGGCTCGGGTCCGTCCAGAAGGGCGGATCGGTCACGGTGCAGACGAAACCGCATGCCTTCTCGACCCATTCGTACAGGGGCAGGCGCAGCTCGGTTGAGCCCAAGACTCCCGGCGGGGCGCAGACGCCGACAACCGGGCGCGAGGGGTGCCTCGAACGACCTCGACCTCGAGCGTCGCCTCGTGGAGTTGGTCGATGTCGATCTCGGTCATGCCTTCGGGCCCGTAGCGGATCACGACTGTGAAGGTCGCCGGGACCTGAACCCACTTGTTCAGCGAGATGAGCGGTCCTGGCTCGGGATCGCCCACCGTCTTCATGGCATAAAGCTGCTGTCGCATAAGGCGCATCATAAGGCGACTGAAACGGACGCACAAGGACTGTCGCATATGCGATAGTCGTCGCATGGACACAATGCACCGCATCCCAGACCCAGAGGTCCGGCCGATCCTGCCCGTACCGGAGGCCGGCCGACTCGCATCGACCTCGGTCGTGCCGCGAGCTACGCCGCCGCCGCCCGGGGAGATCTGCCGACCATTCGCTGCGGCAAGCGGGGCGTCGTCCCGACGGCTGCGCTCCGCAAGATGCTGGGGCTTCCGTGAAGCCCGGACAGCAACGGCCCCCGGGTACGGGGGCCGGGACGCTACATTGGATCGGCTGGCTGGCTCGACCAAGGGCGAAGATACACCCGACCTGCGACAGTGGCCACGACCTGTGCGTGAGATCCAGAGCGACATCCTCGCCCTTGCCGGCCCGAACGGGTCGAAGATCCGGCGAAGTTGGATCGTCTCGTCGACGAACTTGAGCTGTGCGTCGTGATCGCCAAGCTCTACGGCGGAACGGCGGCGGCGACCGTGCAGTTCGCGGCCACGTGTCGGGAGACAGCCGAGCTGGCCCGGATGTGGCGCACGCGTCTCGCGGCGGTGGCGGCCTGATGGGCACGCTGATACAGCCGGAGCTGCCGTCACCGCGAGATCCGACGGCCGTTGCCCGTTGCCTCTTGGAGAACCGGTACTCGCATCCGGGAGGAGTGCTCCTCCGGCGTTGGCGTGGCGGCTGGTGTCGTGGACCGCCACCCGCTGGGTGGAACTCGAAGAACAGCGCGTTCAAAGTCCGCAGCGTACACGCTACACCGAGCACGCCATCTACATCGACGACAGCACGAAGAAGCCCGAGATGAAGCCGTGGGCGCCGAACCGCTACAAGGTCGCCGACCTCCTCGACGCTCTCCGAGCGCTCGAACCACCTGCGGGAGAACGTGCAAGCCCCGTCATGGATCGGCGGCATCGAGACCCCGCCACGCACGCAGATCGTCGCCGTGCGAAACGGGCTGCTGCACGTCCCCACCCGGAAGCTGTACCCCCACGACCCCGGCTGTTCAACGCGGATCGTCGGTGCCGTTCGGCTACGACCCCGACGCGCCCGAGCCGGAACGGTGGCTGACGTTCCTCGACGAGCTCTGGCCCGACGACCCCGACTCGCATCGACGCGCTTCAGGAGTTCTTCGGCTACGTCATCTCCGGCCGCACCGACCTCCACAAGATCCTGCTGCTCGTCGGCCCGATCCGGGCCGGCAAGGGCGTGATCGCCCGCGTCGCTCAAGGCGCTCGTCGGCGCCGGCAACTACGCCGGCCCGACGCTCGCGTCGCTGGCGACCGAACTTCGGCCTGGCACCGCTCATCGGCAAGCCGCTCGCGATCGTCTCCGACGCCCGGCTCGGCGGCGCCAACGCGCACCAGGTCGTGCGAACGGCTCCTGTCCATCTCCGGCGAGGACATGCTCACGATCGACCGCAAGTACCACGAGCACTGGACGGGCACGCTGCCCACCCGCTTCCTGCTGATCTCCAACGAGTTGCCGCGCTTCGGCGACGCGTCCGGCGCCATCGCGGCACCCGGTTCGTCGTGCTCACCCTGCACCGAATCGTGGCTCGGCCAGCGAGAACACGAAGCTCACCGACGAGCTCTGCGAGCGAGCTGCCCGGCATCCTGAACTGGGCGCTCGACGGCCTCGAGCGGCTCCAGCGGCACGGCCGGTTCACCGAGCCCGAGTCGTCGCGACGGATGCGATCGTCGCGCTCCAGGATCTCGTGTCGCCCGTCTCCGCGTTCGTCCGCGACCGCTGCGCACGTCGCGGCCCGACGAGGTCGCCTGTCGAGACGCTCTACGAGGCGTGGAAGCTCTGGGCCGAGGACAACGGCCACAAGCCGGGTCGGTCCCAGACCTTCGGCCGTGACCTCCGGGCCGTCGTTCCCGGCCTCAAGGTCCGCCAGCCACGGGACAGGAAGAACCGGACCCGGTACTACGTCGGAATCACGCTGAGCACGACCCACAAGCGATCAACGCATGCCACCGCGTGCCGACGACGGGCTGGCACGCAATGGCACGCGTGAAACGCCATTGTCGGCTGAGGTCGTCAATCCCGATGAATGGCTCGCTGAACGGCTCGCTGCACTCGATGCGGGTGATCCGGACCATGGCGTACAGGTTGCCCGACTCCGAGCCCAGCACGTCCGCCTCAAGCGTGGGGAGCTGCGATGACCCCGGACAACACGACCTCGTGATCGCGATGTGCACGAGGCCGTCGAGGTCTGGATCTCCGGTGACCCCGACCACGGCGAACGGTGGTTCGACGCCGCATGCCAACTGGTTCAAGACCGCGAGTTCATCGACAAGGACGAACGACAGGAGCACCGGTGAGCCGCCATGCCGGCGCATCGAGTGGCCGCAAGCGGGACAAGAAGCGGATCGCCCGGACTCGCCGAACCGACGCCCACTACCAACCGCCCACCCGACGAGGGAACGGCACCAACAGGGGGACCCTATGAACCGCCTGCCCGAGTACGAGGCGATCGACGCCAGTCGACTCCTCGACGTGCAGCTCGCCTTGATCGACGAGTTGCCACCCGACCTCCGTGCGATCGCGATCCGCGCAGAGCCGGGGAGCGCACGACTGCACCCCGGGGGGGAGGGCTGGATCGGGGTGACGGTAGGAGTGGCAGAGCCCGTCGTGCTCGGTTGAGTTCCATGTCAGCGTTCTTCGTAGGCGACAGCTTCGCAGGATCAGGAAACTGAGATGCGCAGCACGCCCACGGGTGGGGGCACCTACCCAACACGAACGAGACGCCCCGCTGACCAGCCGGCCCGTCGAAATCCCCCCCACGCCAACATCGAGGGTTGTGATGGGTGAGCTGGCGGTGTGCCGTTTCTGTCGGCAGACGATGCGGTTCTCGTCGGGGTGTGACACGCCCGAAGCGGCGCACACGATTCGTCCCGGAGGATGGCGGGCCGTGCCGTGATCAACGAGCGCGGGGGCCCAACATCATCCGGCTGTTGTGTCGCGATGTGTGGTGAGAGTCAGGCGCTGTTCTGCGACTGCGATCGATGCTCGGTGCCGAATGGCGTGTTCTGGCGGAGCAGGAGATGAGTAGCCATCCGGTCTGGCGCAGCTTGAGAGCGGGGTGTGATGGAACGCCCCTAGACTATCGCGGCATAGCCATCGCTCCGCCCGCAGGTGTTGCCCCGTGACGGCTTCCAATGCCAGCTCCGCCTGCCGGGCTGCAAGGGCACAGCGAACACGTCGATCATATCGTCGACTGGAGGCGCGGGGGACACTGGTTCGAGCTCGACAATCTCCGCGCCGCGTGCTCTACCTGCAACATCGCGCAACGCAATCAGCGAGTCGCAGCACGTGCACGAAGGCAACGCGACGGCAGCGGACTCCGGCCATGGTGAGGGGGGCCACCACGCAACGCGAACGAACACGGCAAGCCGAAGACCCGGCCCGTGAATTTTTTATTCGGGGGCTGACGCGTGATCGCGATTTCGCGATACCCTGTCGGGAGCGGTTCTCATCACCGCCGCACTAGTACCCGTCTCCGGGAGTGTGCGGCACGGGATGCGACCCCGACAGGAGCCCCGCCGGGTCTAGTACCAGCGCCGCTGGGAGTGACCAAAGGCAGGAGCGCCGCCTGTCGTTGTTGCTCGCGCCCGATGGCGCGCCCGTTCCTTAGGAGTGTTCCGATGAGTACCACCGCTATTTCTGTGCTCGCTGACCGCGAAAGCGTCCTGAAGCGTCAAGCCGAGTCGATCCGATCCGAGCTGGAGAACCTGGTCGCGGTCGATGAACCGACCGAGCAGCAGTCGCGCCCGCATGGAAGAACTCGCGGCGAAGCTTCGCGTCTCGCCGGCCAGCTCGACGAGGTGCACGCGCTGCGCCAGGACGAGCTGCGTGACTACGTCGCGACTCTGCCTCCGTCTCACTTCGTGTCCGGTGACGGTGCCCGCGTCGACCCGTCGTCCCGAGGTGATGAAGCGTGCGCGGGGATCCGTGGGCGGACGACGCGCGGTCGTGCGTCGCCGAGCGCGAGCTTCGCGTACCGTGCGCCTGTACGTGCGTGTGAGCGTTCGACGGCGATCAGCGACGAGATGACCGGCATCGTCGACCAGCTCCTCAACGACCCGTCCGACACCGCTGAACGTCGGTGCCCGGTGGACGATCGGCCGCGACGACCGGCAGTATCAGTCCGCGTTCCGAAGTATGCTCACGCAGCCCAGACCGTCGTCGCATGCGTGTTCTCGATGAGGAGCGAGCGTCAGCGTTCGTCGACGGTCGACGGTCACGAAGCACTGTCGGAATGAAGGCACGACCGACCGCAGGGCGGATTCAGCGTCCCGATCGCCTACGACTTGGGCCTCGCGATCGATCGACCAGTGGGCCAGCAATCCGTGTGCGGCAGATCGCCGATGTGCGCACGACCACGAGCAAGGTCGTTCACGGCCTGTCGACCGGTGGGTGTCACGGCGTCTTGGACGCACCGAAAGTCCGAGAGAGCCGACACCGACCCCGACGGTCGCGCGACCGACGTGGACGTACCACATGGGCGAGTGCGTTCCTGGCAGCTCGCTACGAGCTGGTTGCCGACTAGCGATCTCGGCGGCGAGATCACACGGTTGATCAGCGATGCGAGAACGACCTCGAGGCAACCGCGTTCGTGACCGGCACCGGCTACGGCAATGCCGTATGGGGTCGTGACCCGGTCACGTGTGCGCTTCGGCACGTACGTGTTCGGCAACAGTCGGGAGCACAGTCGAGATCCGATCTCGGGCCGTCCGATATCTACTCGATGTGCAACGGGTTGAGCGAGCGATATCAAGCAAACGGCGTCGTGGTTGATGCATCGGGCGATCGCGAACACGATCCGGCAGTTCGACACGACAGCATCATCGGACCAATATCTGGACCGACCTCGGTGCGAACACGCCGTCGCTGCTGCTCGGACGTCCGGTCTACTGCTCACGCGATGGATAGCACGATCGTGTCCGGCAGCGAAGATCAACATAATGATCTGGGTATTTCCGAACGGGTTATCGAATTTATGACAGGGAGCTCGGAACCACGCCTGGTCATTAACACGAATGATCATGGGCGCCAACCGGCTCCCGACGGGCGAAAGCCGGATGGTTGGCGTATTGGCGCACCAGTGGCGATGTCGTCGATCAGACCGCAGCCAGTCACTTCGTCATGTTGAATAAATGAACAAGATAGTTCTGGCACAGAGTGCGGCGTCCGGGTGCCAGCAGGTCCTTCATTGCCTGCCTCCGACCGGCCCGCAAGCGAGGACTGGACAGACACACGCAACGTCGTGGCGGGGGTGGCTCGGCTGCCCCCGCCACGACTTCTTTCTGACGAAGCGGAGACGCTGTGAGCCTCGAATCCCGACTCCGTGCCCTGGAACGCCAAGCGGCTGTGCTGCGAGAGCCAGCGCCTCTCGCCGCGACGCGCGCGGTAATGGGCGCGTGGCTGGAGCGCCACCGAACCGGCCAGTAGCGTCCCGCGGCGTGCGCGTCCTCGACAACAGCACCCTCGAAGCTGGCACGGTGTGCACGTCTGCTACGAGATCGAACAGGTGGCGCACGGCACCTACCGCACCACGATTCAACGCCTCACCCCGAGCGGAGCTGTCCCGATAGAAGACATCCACTTGGGGCGCGCTGTCCATGAGGCGTTTCTGGTCCACATCAGGGTCTTGGACGACTTCCTCGGCAAGTCCGCGCCCTTCAAGGAAGACCTACTGGCCGTGGACTACTGCCCGAAATACGCGCCATCGTTCTCTCTCGATGAGGACGCTCGCACCGACATCGACCGCCGGGTCGCTCATCTGACGCTCACGCGAACCGACGACTTCCAGTGGGGTGAGCGCTATCACCTGACGCGGCCGGTCTTCAAGCAGTTCGGCGTCTTCGTGGAAGCACTCCACCGCGGATCATCCCGAGCGAGCGTTGTCAGATGGACCGACCTTCCGGAACGCCAAGGCGTTTCTCCGTCGCACGATGAACGGTGGCCCGACCCGGCGAGTTGAGGGCACGAAAGAGCCGGCCGAGCCCAGGACCGGCCCAGGTTCTTGCTGCCATTCTGCTGCCAAGAATCGTCTCGGAACCGCGCGCGAGCGTCCATGCCCGTCTCGTTGGCCTCCGCGAAACCGCTGGTCAGAGGACTGTCGGGTATCAGGTTGGACACGCTGAGCGGCTAGTGGCGAGCCTGGGGGACCAAAGGTCCCAGGTTCAAGTCCGGCAGCGAAGAGAAAGTGCAGCAATCGCCGGATCTCGTGGATGCTTTCGTGTTGGTGACGCATCGACGGCCGCGCGCATGAGGTCGCGAACGCGCCGTGGTGAGGAGCTTCGCGGACTGCTCCGCGTAGCGCTTGCCATGAGTCGCGCCTACCGTGCACCCCGTGCCCGACTTCGCGGACGACCCCAGCAGTGAGCTCGAACGCAAGGCCAAGGCCCTGGGGTTCATGGCCCTCTTCGAGACGGTCACCTACCTGGTCCTCTTCGAGTTCTGGATCATCCAACCGAGCGACGTCGGCAAGGCGGCCGCGGGCTTCGTTCACGGCCTCGTGTGGATGGCGTTCGTGGCGATGACCGTGATGATCCGGTCCAAGCTGGGCTGGACGTGGGGCTACACCATCCTCGTGATCGTGACCGGGCCGATCGGCGGGATCCTGGTGTGGTGGCGGCTGCGGACGACACCGCGAGAGACACTCATCGGTCGACGGTCGTCGAACGCGGCATAGCGCTGCACAGAGCGCCGCCCCGCGCCATGCGCCTTCGTAACACTGCATCCCGAGTCATGACACCGTGTCAACCGGCCCGCTACGCTCCGCGCCGGTAGCGGTCGGGATCACGTGGGGGGGCGCATGGACGGCATCGAACGGTTCGTGATCAGCACCGGTCGCTCGGGCTCGACGATGCTCTCGACGATGTTGCACGAGAACCGGCGCTTGCTCTCCGGTTCGGAGTTCATGGCCGCGTTCGGTGCGACCAATCGTTATCCCGACGGACCGATGGACAGCGCGGAGCTCGTGCGTCGGGTCTCCGCGGTGGGCGCGCTCGGTCGGTTGATGGCGCAGCGTTCGATCGCGTACAAGGAGACCACCTACGACTCGAGCCGGGGCCGCTACCAGAGCCGGCTCAACATGCCGACGATCCTGCGCGCGGCGCTGCCGCTCTTGGCGGCGGACGATCCCGACGCCCTGTTCGACGAGCTCGCGGCCTGGGCCGCGGCGCAACCCACGCGCAGCGTCGGCGACCAGTACCGCGCGTTGCTGGCGTGGTTCTGCGAGCGTCTCGGCCGCGACGCATGGGTCGAGCGCTCCGGGGCGAGCATCCGGTATCTCGGCGAGACCTTCGACGTCTTCCCCGAGGCGCGGTACTTGCACCTGCACCGCGACGGCCCGGAGTCCGCGCTGTCGATGACGGAACATGCCTGGTTCGTGCTCGCGGTGCAGTACCGGGAGCAGCTGCCGACCGAGGCCGAGATCGAGCAAGCATTCCGCAACCCGCGCATGAGCGAAGACGACCCGGTGGACGCGCTTCTACGGACGGGACAAGGCGGCGCCCGAGCGGTTCGGGAAGTACTGGACCTACCAGATCTGCAAGGGCTTCCGGGAGTTCCCACGGTTGCGTCCCGAGCAGCTGTTGCAGATCCGCTTCGAGGACGTCCTGGCGCACCCCGTCCGGACGCTGAGGCAGATCGCCGACTTCTTCGACCTGCCCGACGATCCCGGCTGGATGGAACGCGCCGCCGCGCTCGGTGCGCGGCGACCTGAAACCCCGCGCGCCGTCGCTCGAGCCCGACACGCGGACGCGTCTCGAAGCCGCGTGCCTGCCGGGGCAAGTCCTGCTCGGTCGTTGCGACCCGGATCTCCTGGACGAGTCGACTGACCTCATCGGCGGCGTGTGGGATCGACTCGTGCGGGAGGGGGCAGTCCCCTCCGGCTGAGCCGCGTCCGGTGGCAGGCTGCTGGTCGCGCGAACGCGTCCGCGGAACGAACGGCCGCAGCTCCGCCGGCGCGCGGACGCTCGGTAGGCTCCGTGCGCCCCCATGGTCGACGGCGCCAGGCCGGTACAGTGCGATCCGCGCGGCCGGCAGGCCCGCGCCAGCGTGCCGAATCGTGGACATGCATGAATGAGGCGCGGACACGTGTGGAGAGGGGGAGGACGTCATGGCACAGACCACCGCGATGGCGGAGCCGGGTCACGACGAGCGGCTCGCCGACCGCTACCTGGTCGTCTCGCTCGACTCGCACCTGAGTCCTCGGGTCGGCGTGTACCGCGACTACTGCGAAGCGCGCTACCTCGACGACTTCGACACGTTCGTGGCATCGGTACCCGACAAGCCGTGGCTCGCCGGCTCGGTCGCCGCCGGTTCGTACGGCGCGACCACCGAGCTGAGCACGTCGTACCTCGCCGACATCACGGCACGCTACGCCGACGACGACATCAACGTGTCGGTTGCCCGGCGCCTCGCCGACATGGACACCGATGGTGTCGTGGCCGAAGTGATCCACCACGGCGGGTTCAACGGTCAGCCGATCCCGTTCTCGGGCTCGGATGTCCCGACCTCCGGCCGCGAGTCGGAGCTCCGCCACGCGGGGATTCGGATGTACAACCGATACCTCCAGGACTGGTCATCCGCAGCGCCCGAGCGACTGATCGGTCTCGGTCACACCCCGATCTGGGACGTCGAAGCAGCCGCAGCCGAGGTGGAGCAGCTCGCCGCCGCAGGCTTCCGCGCGATCAACTTCCCGGCGCCGCGTCCGGGCCTTGCCTCCTACAACATGCCCGAGTGGGATCGCTTGTGGGCCGCGTGCGAGGCGCACGGCATCACGCTGCACACCCACTCGGCCTTCGACCTCTTGCCGCTCGAGGGCCCGGGTGCGACTGCGATCAAGTCGGCCGAAGTGCATTTCGTCTCGCGCCGCGCGTTGTGGCAGATGACCTTCGGTGGCGCCTTCGTTCGCTTCCCGGAGCTGCGGCTCATCCTCACCGAGCAGGGAAGCGACGGCTACACCGAAGCGCTCACGCTGCTCGACTCGAGCTACTACGCGACGCTCCAAGAGCGCGAGACGCCCTTCATCCGCGACCTGCTGCCCGAGCCGCCGAGCTTCTATCTCCGACGGAACTGCTACGTCGGCGCGAGCTTCATGTCGCGTCACGAAGCCGAAGGGACGATCGACGACGACATCTGGGAGAACATGATGTGGGGCCGCGACTACCCGCATCCCGAAGGGACGTGGCCCTACACGCTCGCGTCGATGCAGAAGACCTTCGGCGGTCTCCCCGTCGAGCCGGTGCGCGCGATCCTCGGCGAGACGGCCGCGCGGGAGCTCGGTCTCGACCAGGACGCGCTCGTGTCCGTCGCGGCTGAGATCGGTCCGACTCTCGAGCAAGTCGCGGAGCCCTACGCCGGGCGGCCCGAGGGAAGCCGCCACTCGATGGGGTTCCGCGACCGCGGCCTCTACTCGTGACCTGACGGATCGTGGGGGCCTCGGCGCGAGGCCGGTGTGAGCCCGTCGATCCAGTCGAGGACGAGCCGGTTGAACACCTCTGGCCGCTCCTGGTGTGACCAGTGCCCCGCGTCGTCCCACACCACGACGGCGCTCGCCGGGTGCTTGGAGACGTTGACCCGGTTGGGTGTCTTCGAGCTGATCAGCAGCACCGGGCACGCGATGCGTCGTAGGTACTCGGTGCTCGCGGGATCCAGGCCGATCTGGTCCTCGGGCTCGTAGATCCCGGCGAAGGTCTCCGCCACCACGCGCGTGGGCGTGCCGAGCGCGCTGGCGACGGTGCCACGTCACGAGATGGGGGAGTGAGACCGGCGTGTCCATCCCCGGAAACGCAGTGCTCGCGACCTCGTGACCGCCCGGCCCGCGGTATGCGGCGATCATCTGCAGCACTCCGTCGCGCATGCTGGCGGGGATCGCGTACGCGGGATCGACCGCGACCATGGCGCGGACGAGCTCGGGATGCTCCACGGAGAGCGCGGCGGCAATGACACCTCCGAGGGAGTGCCCGATCACCACGACCGGTCCGGTGCCCAGCTGCTCGAGCAGCTGCGCGGCGTCGCGTGCGAACACGCGGTGGAAGTAGCCGTCCTCCGGGACCGATGACTTGCCGTGACCGCGGTTGTCGACCGCGATCACCCGGTGCCGGGCCGTGAACTCCTCGAGCTGCCAGCTCCAGTCGTGTGAGTCGCACGACCACCCGTGCACCAAGAGGACGGGTGATCCGTCCCCCTCGTCGGTGAAGAAGAGCTGCGCGCCGTCGACCGCCGCGTGGGGCACGTCACCCCTCGGCCGGTGCGTGCATCGCGGCGACCAGCATCCGGAATCCTTCGGCGTCGGGAGCCGTGAACGGCTCCGCGTCCGGGATCGAGGCCACGACGGCAAGCAACTGGTCGAGCATCGCTCCCGGCGCCGGTGGCAGGTGTGACGTGCACACCATCGACGGCGCGAGGGCCCGCGCGTCGTCGAGCGTTCGACGCAGTCGGGACGCGTCCGTGAGGTGGAGCCACGGGCTGTCGAAGGTCGCCCACGCGGTCATGCCGCCGACGAGCTCGGGCTCGGCGACGTCCGCGGCGGACGCCGGAGTTCCGCTGAGGATCGCCGCCGAAGGCGTCGACCGCGAACCACGCGTTGGTCTTCGTGTCGACGAAGCCAGTCGACGTGGGGTTGTCGAACACGGGGGGCCGCACCGCGGCAGCTCGCGGTCTCCGGCGTCGATCACGTCGCCCGGCCGGATGGCATGCACGCGGTCGAGTGGGCATCCGGCGCCGGAGAACATGCGCAACGCCCCCAGACCATGGGTGACCAGCTGTGCGTTCGGTGCCAGCTCGAGGACGGCGTGAAGGCTCCCGAGGTGATCGGAGTCGTCGTGCGTCAGCCACACCCAGGCCAGATCGGCCGGATCGATCACGGCTCGCAACGCTTCGAGGAACTCGTCGCGTTCGACACCCAAGCCGGTGTCGACGAGCACGGGCCGCTCTGCGAGCAGCACGTACGCGTTGACGATGATGTTGCCGACGCCGGGCAACGACAGGCTCGACGGGAGCACGTGGACGTCGTCACCGATCGCGGTGGGTCCTGCATGGTCACCCCTCTCCACTCGCATCTGCCGCGTCGGCGCAGCGTAGAGCAGGTGCGGCCGGGGTTGCTCGGAGGAGAGGTGGCGCTCGAGACCATGACCGCGCGCACGGCTCACTACCAGTGGCCTCTTACAAAGTGGGTGCACGCTGCGCTCAGCGTTGCTCGTCGACGATCGGAGGACAAGACGATGAGACTGAGCGTGGGACGTATCGTGACCGCGGGTGCGGTCGCCGGACTGGTCGGGCTCGGCGTGGTGAGCTACGCCTATGCGCAAACCAGCGATCCGACCACGACGACGCCGCCGGCGAGCTCGCCGTCGGGCAACGGCGATGGTCCGAGCACGCATGACTGCCCGAACATGGGTGGTTCGAACGGATCGTCGAGCTCGTCGTCGAGCGCGTCGCAGACTGCGTACCACCAGCTCCGCTTCATGCGGCCCTGAGCCGCGGCCGGCCACGTCCCGGGCAGCGCCGCACGGAGGCGTAGCGTCGGCCGATGCCCGACGATGAGCGGACCGCGGAATCGAGGCTCGACCGCGCCAGGGCGACGATCACGGGCAAGGTCGTCGCCGCGGTTGCGGTGACCGCAGCACACGGTCGGGCCGACGAGCTGATCGTGTTGTTCGAGGCGTGGTTCGACCAGCAGTGGCAGCGTGACGACCACACCGAGCTCTTCGTCGTCGGGCGTTCGGTCGAAGACCCCGACGCGTTCTACCTCGTCTCGGCGTACTCCGACGTCGCCGCGCTCGAGGCGCACCTGCGCCATCCGCTGCAGGACGAGTTCGTCCCTCGTTTCCGCGAGTTGGTCGTCGACATGCGCGCCGCGTTCCTCGACCCCATCCGCGCGAAGGGCATCAACCCACCGCGCCACGTGCGCTGAACCATGGGAAGTCCCCCGTGGGCGCCGCGGCATGTCGGCGCCTCCGGGTGGCCCGAAATCCTTCTCATACCGGCACCGAGACCGAGCAGCCGTCATGACGAAGCGAGCGGCTCCAGCACGACGACGGGGATCACCCGATCCGTCCGGGTCTGGTACTCGTCGTAGGGCGACCAGACCTCTGCCGCGTGTCCACCAGGTCGCGCTCGGCACCATGGACCTCGCGGCGCGGAACCGGCGGACGCTCGACCCGTCCTGGAGCTGCACCTCGGGGTGCGCCAGGACGTTCGCGTACCACTGCGGATGGTGCGGCGCGCCCCCTGGGAAGCGACGACGGCATAGGTGCCGTCGTGCTCGACGCGCATGAGCGGCGTCTTGCGCACGCTGGCGCTGCGGCGCCCGAGCGTCGTCAGGATGACGCAGGGTTGCCCTTCGAGCGTTCCGCCCTCGACACCGCCGGAGCCTTCGTACAGGCGCACCTGCTCGGCGACGCGGGCGCGCGGGCTCGGTTCGTACGCCCCCTCGAACGTCACGAGCGCACGCTAGACCTTCCGGGCCGGGAGTCGAGGTGACAGATGGGCCCTGTGGTTGATGTTCATGCTGCTCGTTGGTTGCGGTGATTGTCGAGGACGGTTCGGGGGGTGCGGCCGCGCATGAAGTCGCCGTGGTTGCGTCGATGGTTGTTGTAGTGGATCAACCAGCTGTCGATCTCGGCTTGGAGCTGGTGGATGCTCATGAAACGGCGGCGGTGAAACGCGGGTCGCCAGCACTCTTGGAGCGCGGTGCCTTGGAAGCGTTCACAGACCGCGTTGTAGTTCGGGGAGCGGGGTGGGATCCGGTGGTGGCCGAGTTCCTTTTCGGCGAGCGCTTCGGTGAAGGTCCTCGCCTTGTATTCGGGTCCGTTGAGTTCCTAAGCGTTGTCAA
This sequence comes from uncultured Actinomycetes bacterium, assembly GCA_963815405.1. Taxonomy (GTDB): domain Bacteria; phylum Actinomycetota; class Acidimicrobiia; order IMCC26256; family DASPTH01; genus CAWFGR01. The sequence goes on along the minus strand of CAWFGR010000004.1, from coordinate 90,336 downwards.
GGGGTTCATGGTCGGTCAGGCTGGGATCGGGACGAGCGGTGTCTCGGAGCGCTCAGCGACTCCTTTGTTGGCCCGCTCGTCCCGCCGTGTGGCGCTGCGTGTTTTGGCGATCGAGCGTCGGGCGTCGCGGACCTCGGCGGGGATCTGGTAGCGGTCAGCCACGATTGCTCGTCCTTCGGCGTCGGTGATCGGGGTGCCATCGGCGTCTCGGAGTGCGTAGTGCGTGTGGTTGCGGAGGCAGGCGACGATGCGAGTGAGGAGCACGGCGGCGATCGTGCAGGTCGCCGAGTTGTGATGGCGGCCGGTGTCGCACATGAGTCGCTGGTAGCGAGCTGCGAGGGTGGGATCAACCTTGCGGGCGCGGTCGGCGGCTTGGAACAGCGCCGCGCGGAGGCAGGCGTCGCCTCGTTTGGTCGGTCCGCCGGCGTGATCGGTGAGGCCGGACGCGTTCCGTTTGGGGACGAGTCCGGAGAAGGACCGGGCTGCAGCAAGGCTGGCGAAGCGGGTGGGGTCGCCGAGTCGTCCGAGGATCTGGCCGGCGAGAATGTCACCGACTCCGGGGGCGGAGCGGACGATCCCGTCGGGGTCGGCTTCAACGTAGAGGTCGTGGATGCGGCGGTCGAGCAGCGCGATCTGCTCGGAGACCGCCAGCGCGATCGAGACCTCGGCCGCGATGTCGGCGGCGAGCGCCTCGAAGTCGAAGCCGTCATTGCCCCAGATCGCGATGGTCGCATCCGCGGCAGCGATGATCGCAGCAGCTCGCTCCGGCCCCCAGGCTTTGCGGCTGTGGTGCTGGAACCAGCGAGCCAGACGAGCTGCTCCGAGCCGTTTCACCTGGTGAGGGTTGGCATACGCGGCGAGGAACTTGAAGGTGGTCTGGGTCATCCGGGTTCCGAGCGCGTCGGTCCATCCCGGCCCGAGGATCTCCAGCAGCGAGTCGAGACGGGCCATTGCCGTGGTGCGCCGATGCACGAGCCCGGCCCGGATCTTCACGGCTCGCTTCAGTGGATCGCCGGGGCCGAGCGCTTCGGTCAAGTGCAGACCTTCGGGGTGCAGCACCGGGAGCCGGGCGAGCAGTTCGGCGTCTAGGCGGTCGGTTTTGGTGTGCTTGGAGAAGTAGTCGCGCAGATCGGCTGACTGCTCCGACGGGACGAGCACCACCACCGCGCCCTGACGGCGGAACCACGCCGCGAGTGGCACCCATGCGTTGCGCGTCGGTTCCATCACCACCATCACCTCGTCGACCGCGACCGGCACTCGTGCCCACAGCGCCTCGAGGTCAGCGACATCGGTCCGGAACCGATGCCCCGACCACAAGATCATCCCCGTCTCGTCCGCGCACGCGGCGTGGTGCGGTGAGCGACACGCGATGTCGACACCGATCCTGATCTTCATCCTGAATCCCTTCGAGTCGTTTGAGTTGTCGCCGACGGCAGCCACGACGACGAAGGGCGGCACCAGACATTCGCTATCAGGGATCGCTCCCGGCACCACCGGCCAGTCGCGTCACCAGGTTCCTAACAGGGCCATCCACTTCGACGGCGTGAACCCCGCCCGGTGCCGCGATCAACAGGCAAGAAGTCCAATGGCTTCGATCGGTTCGTAGCGACACACGGGCGGGCGCCGACCCTCCAAAGCCTCGTCCCGTCAGCTGGCCAGAACGCGGATCACAGGGCGGGACTGAGGATGAATGTCGCTGAGCACGCACCGGACCGTGACGCCCAGGCGCTGGTAACGCCGGACGACGTGGTGCACGAACCGTGCGGTGACCGTCCCGTTGGGAACGCCGAGCACGATCATGATGATCGCCCAGCGGGTCGCGGTGTCGATCGCGGTGAGTTGGTAGACCTTCCCGACGCCTTTGAGGTTCCCGATGTAGAAGCTGTCGACGGCGACCAGGTCACCGGGCCGGGCCGCCCAGTGACAGAACCCGAAGGGTTCGTTTTCGGTGACCGCTTCGGTGATCAACCCGCTGGCCAGCGCGGTGATGGCGGCGGCTCTGGCGACGCGTTGGTGGCGCCGGCCGAGACCATGGCGCACGAGGATGTCCTGCACGGTCGACTTGCCGATGCCGTGACCGCGGTCGCCGAGCCGGTCTGCGTATTGGCGGCACCCCATCGTCGGTTCCGTCACCGCGAGACTGAGCAGCTCGTTCACCACCCATGTCGGGGTCGCGTTCGGCATCTGCGGCGCCCGACGTTCCTTGGGCATCAACGCCTGGAGTCGGTAGCGCTCAACCGCGCGACGCCACTCATAGAACCGGGTTCGCGACACCCCGAATGTCCGGCACGTCTCCGCCACGTTCCCGGTTTCCTTCGCGTGCGTCAGCACGCGCACACGCCGGTGGTAGATGATCTCTGCTGGGGTCACGGTGATGGGCTCCTTCGGCTCTTTGGTAGGAACCAAAGGGTCCATCACCGCCCCCACCAAGTGGGGGACGTGCAACCTCAACACCCGGACAGGAAGCGCTAGTAGATGCTCGCGTTAGTGATAGTGATGTGTTTGGATGGGGTCATGCGGCTTCCTCCACTGTCAGTGTCGGACGATGATCGGATCGAGTTGGCGTCGTGGGTGCGGTCCCGCACGATCGATGCTCGGTATGCGCAGCGGGCGCGGATCGTGTTGCTCGCGGCGGATGGTGCGTCGAATCGTGCGATCGGCGAGATGGTTGGGATGCACTACAACCAGGTCGCGGTGTGGCGCCGCCGTTACGTCGAGTTCGGGCTCGAGGGCCTCGACGACGAACCCCGTTCGGGTCGACCGCCGGTCTATGACCATGACGACGTGATCTTGTTGGTCAAGACCGTGACCGAACCGCCGCCGGATCCCGCGACGCGCTGGACGATGGACCGGTTGGCGGCGCGGATGGCCCAGCACGGGGTGGGGATCTCGGCGAGCCAAGCGTGGCGGATCTGCAAAGCGTTGGACCTCAAGCCCTGGCAGACCGAGTCGTGGATGACGTCGCATGACCCCGACTTCTGGGTCAAGGCCGGCGACGTCTGTGGGTTGTATCTGAACCCGCCGGAGAACGCGGTGGTCTGGTCGGTCGACGAGAAGTCCCAGATGCAAGCCAAGTCCCGGGTGAACCCCACGAAACCCGCGGTGCCGGGCGCCCCGCGACGCCGCGACTACGGCTATGTCCGTCACGGCACCGCCGTGCTCTTCGCCGGGCTGAACGTCCACGACGGCACCGTCGCCGGTTGGGTCACCGACTCGACTCGGGGCACGAACTTCGTCGAGTTCCTCACCGATCTCGTCGCGCAGACCCCACGCCAACTCGAACTGCACTGCATCGTCGACAACCTCTCCGCGCACAGCACCCCTGACGTCGAGCAGTTCCTCGACCGTCACCGGCGGGTCTTCTTGCACCACACGCCCACGCACGCGAGCTGGCTCAACCAAGTCGAGCTGTTCTTCTCGATCCTGGAACGACGCGTGATCCGCCACGGGGAGTTCGACTCCGTCGACGACCTCGCCGACCGCATCGTCGTGTTCATCGACGACTACAACCGACACGCCCGACCCTTCCGTTGGACCTACGACGGAAGACCACTCAAGGTCGCGTAACTCACAATGACTTACGCGCGAGAGCACTAGTAGATGCTCGCGTTAGTGATAGTGATGTGTTTGGATGGGGTCATGCGGCTTCCTCCACTGTCAGTGTCGGACGATGATCGGATCGAGTTGGCGTCGTGGGTGCGGTCCCGCACGATCGATGCTCGGTATGCGCAGCGGGCGCGGATCGTGTTGCTCGCGGCGGATGGTGCGTCGAATCGTGCGATCGGCGAGATGGTTGGGATGCACTACAACCAGGTCGCGGTGTGGCGCCGCCGTTACGTCGAGTTCGGGCTCGAGGGCCTCGACGACGAACCCCGTTCGGGTCGACCGCCGGTCTATGACCATGACGACGTGATCTTGTTGGTCAAGACCGTGACCGAACCGCCGCCGGATCCCGCGACGCGCTGGACGATGGACCGGTTGGCGGCGCGGATGGCCCAGCACGGGGTGGGGATCTCGGCGAGCCAAGCGTGGCGGATCTGCAAAGCGTTGGACCTCAAGCCCTGGCAGACCGAGTCGTGGATGACGTCGCATGACCCCGACTTCTGGGTCAAGGCCGGCGACGTCTGTGGGTTGTATCTGAAACCCGCCGGAGAACGCGGTGGTCTGGTCGGTCGACGAGAAGTCCCAGATGCAAGCCAAGTCCCGGGTGAACCCCACGAAACCCGCGGTGCCGGGCGCCCCGCGACGCCGCGACTACGGCTATGTCCGTCACGGCACCGCCGTGCTCTTCGCCGGGCTGAACGTCCACGACGGCACCGTCGCCGGTTGGGTCACCGACTCGACTCGGGGCACGAACTTCGTCGAGTTCCTCACCGATCTCGTCGCGCAGACCCCACGCCAACTCGAACTGCACTGCATCGTCGACAACCTCTCCGCGCACAGCACCCCTGACGTCGAGCAGTTCCTCGACCGTCACCGGCGGGTCTTCTTGCACCACACGCCCACGCACGCGAGCTGGCTCAACCAAGTCGAGCTGTTCTTCTCGATCCTGGAACGACGCGTGATCCGCCACGGGGAGTTCGACTCCGTCGACGACCTCGCCGACCGCATCGTCGCGTTCATCGACGACTACAACCGACACGCCCGACCCTTCCGTTGGACCTACGACGGAAGACCACTCAAGGTCGCGTAACTCACAATGACTTACACGCGAGAGCACTAGACGAGCACACGCGCCGCTGAGGACGGCGACGCGATCGCACGTGCGCGCGCGTCGCCCGAAGCGACGATGTTGACCTCGTGCTCCACGCGGGTGATTTCTTCGAAGATGCGCCTGCGTCTGGAGTCATCACAGGATCTTTCCCGAGCCTCTGCGGCGAGATCTTCGGCCCGGTGCACCATCACGCTGATGAAGCGTCTCGTCTCCACGGGGCTTGTGTACCCCTTGCGGAGGATCCCAACCAGTGCCGCGATGGGTGGTCCGTGCCCATCGCGGGTAGGAACTGAGGCAGGTCCATCTCGAGAATGGAAGTGCTGACACGACGCTTCGGAGGTGCGCCATGAACGAGCTCGAGAGCGATGTCGTCGGTTTCGAGGTCGAGGCACTCGACGGCAGCATGGGCAAGGTCGCCGACCTCACTGCCGACGACTCCACGAAGTGCCTCGTGGTCAAGCCCGGAATGCTCCGACGCCGACACGTGATCCCCGTCGACCGCGTCGTCTCCGTCGACCGTGCGCATCACCGGGTCGTGATCCGTATGACGAAGCACCAGATCGCGGCATCGCCGACGCCGATGGATCTCGACGAGCCGTGGCACGAGGCGCGGGTGCGGACCTCGTCGTTTGACGACCCCATGACGCGCTGGCCCGGATTCTGACCGCCACCGTCAGGCGCGGGCCCGAGGTGGCGTCCGGCGAGAGCGTGATCAGGGCGGCGGCAGGCTGGTCGCGAGCGCGGGCTTGAGGGGCTCTTGTGTGGCTCGCAGCGAGTCCCGATTCGTTCGCGGTCACTCTCGAGTCGCGGCGCGCGTGCGCTCCATGAGCTGAACCGCGGCGAACGCCTTGTCACCGAAGCACTGGAGCTCACTGTCACGAAAGGCCAGCAGCTCGCGGAGCGCGCCCACGAGGTCGACTGCGTCGTTGACGCCGGAATCCCCGTCGGCGGGTGCGTTGACGGCGCGCACCGCCGCCTCCATCGCGATGAAGAGCTCGATCGCCGCGCCCCGCTCGGGGCCGACGCGCTCGGACAGCTCCGCCCTCGCCTCGGGGAGCCCGACGTCCACCCGGCGACCGTAACCGCCGGCTGCTCCGCCCACGAGGACCGTTCGGCCGATCGACAGATTGCCTCAGCTCTTGAACTGTTCCAGCAGATCGAGGTTGCGGAACACCGTCGGGGCATCACAGAGGCCGCGCATCGTCTCGGCCAGCGCGCTCGTGTCGGGATGGTTGGAGTTCTCCATCGCCGCTTCGTACGACGGGAACCTCACGATGGCCACGTACCGGTTCGCGGCGTCGCGGTCCTTGCATTGCAACACCTCGACGGGCATCGGCGCGCCGGCGGCCTCACGCTTGGCTCGGTACTCGGTCAACGCACGGTCGACGTCGTCGATGTTCGACGTCGAGAATTCGACGAGCTGTACGAAGTCCATCGCAGTTCCTCCTGGGACCGGCCTGAGGACCCGTCGACGTGATGATCCTCGACCTTGCGTGGCGAAGCAAGGGCTGCGAACAGATTGACGCGGGGGCGATAGTGAAGGCGCGACGAGGCGACAGGGGAGCGGACGGCGTTCGGTGCCTCGCCCACGGCGATCGGGGGCGCGATGACGAGCTCGGAGACGCTGCGCCGGTCACGACCGGAGCGGTTCATGGGGTGCATCGGCGACCAGGTCCTCTGCGACTATTGGACCTCGGCACCGATTCGGCGAGCAACACATTCAGAGGTCGTCGAGAGCCGCAGCCGCGAGGACAACGTTCGCGAGCTGATCGTCGTCGGCGGGCGTGCGTGCATCGCCCTCGATGCAGCGTTCTGTCGGGTGCTCGTGCGGGCTGATGCGCAGGCGCTCCGCTCCCCGGATCAGCAGCGCATCGCGGGGAGCTGCTGACTGCCGCGACCGCGGCTTCGCTCAGCTCGAAACGGGGCGGGCGCGGTGACGGTGCCACCAGCCGTGCCGCGTGGGGTGCGACGCCCGGGGCGTCGGCGCGACGGGCGCCGCGGGTGTCTCCACCGGGACCTCGCGCTCGACCGGGACCTCGCGCTCGACCGGGACTTCGCGCTCGACCGGGATCTCGCGAACCGAGGTCACCCGTGTTGTCCGCACCACCGGAAGCGCGACGAACGCCAGGGTGCCGAGGCCCCCGACCGCGACGAAGAGCCAGCCATTGGCGTGGTGGACGCCGAGGGAGCGCTGCCAGCTGGTCTGGTGGTCGTCGGCAAGGATCAGCACGCCGAAGACCACGAGCCCAACGCTCAGCACTGCGGACACCAGCCTCCCGACCAGCGGCAGCATCGCGAAGAACAGCATCACGACCCCGAACGCGATCTCGCAGAGTGCCAGCTCGGGCGTGTGATGCAGCCCAAGCACCGATGCGTGCGGTCGTGACAGGTCGGCTGTGTTCACCCCCGTGGTGATCAGGGCAGCCAAGCCGAGCGCTACCGCCAGGCCCCCCATCAGCATGGCGACGACCTGCGTCGGGTCGAAGGACCGACTACTCCGTCGGCGCTCGACCGTACGTGCGCGCGAAGGCTTCCCCATGGCGTACCTCCCTTCGCTGCCAGCCCGGCTCCATAGCAACCGGGCTGATCGCGCTGTCCACATGCACCGTTCCCGGCATCGGTGGGGCCGAAACGCCCCGCGACGCGCGCGCTCGTCCGGGGAGCCCGCGAGCGCGGCCTACGCTGTCTGCAACTGGGCGACGATCGGGAGCGACCGTGTTCCGCAAGAAGCGCGACGTGGGGGAGCGGCGCCGTGCGCCACGCCGAGACGTGCACTGGCTGGGCCAATACCGCCTCGGGACGTCCCGGGTCGAGGAGCGTCGGCCATGCGTCGTCGTCAACGTCTCACGGGTCGGCGCCGCGCTCGTCCTCTATGAAGGCACCACGGTCCGGGTGGGCGATGCCCTCGTGATCGACGTGGAGCGCCTTGGCGAGACGGTGGTCCTCATGCCGCTGAGCGGCACGGTGCGGAGGGTCATGCCAGCGGTCGACGTGGATCCGGCGTCGCCGCGGGTCGGTGTGGATCTTGCCTTCGACACCCCGACGGCGCAGCAGATCTCGCGCATGCTCTTCGGTGCCGACGCACCGGCGCGCTAGGCGCTCAGCCCCCGCGCTCGACGTCAGGAACCTGCCCGAACAACAGAAAACGGCGGGACCCCTGGATCGCAGGGGCCCCGCCGTCTTCGAGCGGTTGCTAGCTGAGGGCGCTACCAGCCGAGTTGAACTTGCTCTTGATGTTGCCACCCAGGAACATCACCGCAGCGATGACCGCGAGGGCGATCAGAGCCACGAGGAGGATGTACTCGACGAGGCTCGCGCCACGCTCGTCCTTGGTGAACTTGGCCTGGAGCCACGCCTTGAGGATCTCGAAGTGTGCCATGCGAAGGGTCCCCTTCTCGTTTCGGTCGTCTCGTCCGTGAGGCGACCGGTTGCCGGCCGCAGGAGAGATTTCGGCATCTGTGTGGTCGAAACTGAAGAGACTCTTGGAAAAAAATTTGCCGTCCCCTAACCCGGTAATTCCCCTGGTCAGAGCGCCCATGTGGTGCTTGACGGGTCGCGCTGCGGCCTGATGACGACCCGCGGCCTCGGCGAGCGATCTCACGCTCCGTGGTCAATGGCGGTGTAGGCGGCGCGGTCTTGTCGGGTGATGTCTGCGGTGGGCCCTCCATCACCGTCTTGTCCGGGCCTGCGAGCCGGTCGTCAGCAGTTTCGCGTTGCCACCCTGGTCGACGTCGGGGGGCTCCAAGCTGCTGGCACGGGGTCCCGGAGCCGTCGGCTTCGCCACCACGCGGCGTTGGCCCGTCGGCATTGTCGACGCGCCCTGGCATGCGCTATGGCGGCGAACGTCGGTGCGAGGTCGACGTTCCCGCTCAGCGCGCGGGCGTGTGCGCCGTGTGGGAGTCCCGGTCCGCGCACGAGGAACGGGACCCGTGCGTCAGTGTCGTAGGGCGTCTGCTGGCCCGCCGGAAGTCGGTGCGGACCGAGGTGGAATCCGTTGTCGGAGGTGAAGACGATGGAGGTGTCGCGAAGAACGGCTGTCCGGCGCGCACGGAGTCGTCGATGAACACTGAGCGCGAGGCGCGAGCCCGTGCCGATCAGCCAGCCTGGGTCAAGCGCACCTTCAGCGAGTCGGCTGGGGCCCGCGATGCGGCTCCCAAACCGGGGCTCCAGGGGGCCCGCGGCGGAGCGTGGGGGCGCGCGGACATTCTCGCACGGATCCGTCATGCTGGGAGGAGGTCCATCCGTCGAGCTCGGCGAACCTGCGGAGGGGGAGGCGGGTCGCGGCTCGACGGATGGACCCGAACACCCAAATCTTACAACGGGCCGCAAGCCTTGTCTTCGACGCGCCGTCCAACCGGCGTGGTCGCGCGAAGTCGGGCGGTACGATCGCCCCCATGTCTCGCACCGTTGCCGAGGTGAGTGCCGCACTCGCCGCGCACGACTACCTCGCCGATGAAGGGCTGGCGACCGCGATCTTTCTGTCGATGGAGCTGGCGCGTCCCTTGCTCCTCGAGGGTGAAGCCGGTGTCGGCAAGACCGAGGTCGCGAAGGTCCTGGCGCGCTGGACGGGCGGCGAGCTCGTCCGGCTGCAGTGCTACGAGGGCATCGATGCCGCGCAAGCCGTCTACGAGTGGGACTACGCGCGGCAATTGCTGCACCTGCGCACCGTCGAAGCGACGAATGCGACGCTCGCGACTGGCACGCTAGAGGACGAGCTGTACTCGGAGCGCTTCCTCGTGCGCCGACCGCTGCTCCGGGCGATCGGCTACGAGTCGGAGTCGGTCGGGGTCAGCACGCCTCCCGTGCTCCTCGTCGACGAGGTCGACCGTGCCGACGACGAGTTCGAGGCCTTCCTCCTCGAAATCCTCTCCGACTACGCGGTGACGGTGCCGGAGCTGGGGACCTTCCGGGCGTCGGTGCCACCGCTGGTCGTCGTGACATCGAACCGCACCCGCGATGTGCACGACACGCTGAAGCGGCGGTGCCTGTACCACTGGATCACGCATCCCGACTTCGACCGGGAGCTCGCGATCGTCCGGGTCCGGGCACCCCAGGTTCCCGAGACCTTGGCGCGCCAGGTTGCCGCCGCGGTGGAGCACTTGCGGACGCTCGACCTCTACAAGCCGCCCGGTGTCGCCGAGACCATCGACTGGGCGCAGGCGTTGCTGGCGCTGGGCTGTCCGCGGCTCGACGAACGGCACGTGGACCTCACCTTGGGAACGATCCTCAAGTACCGCGAGGACCAGGAGCGGACGCGGAGCGCCGGCCTCGACCAGGTCGTCCACGCGGCGCTCGAACGCAGTGCCTGAGTCCGGCACACCTACCCTCGACCGGGCGGTGGTCGGGTTCGCGCGCGGCTCCTGCGGCGCGCCGGCCTCGACGTCCCGGTCGGTTCGACCCTGATGTTCGCCGAAGCGCTGGCGGCCGTCGGCGTGGAGACGCGCGACGCGGTGTACTGGGCGGGGCAGGCGACGTTGGTGCGGCGGCCCGAGGACCTCCCGACCTACGACCGCGCCTTCGCAGCATGGTGGGACCGCGCCGCGCCACCCGAGCTCGAACCCGCACCCAACGTGATGGAGCTCGTCCTCGGTCTCGACGAGAACGACGGTGACCCCGACGTTGCGTCGGCCGACGCCATTGACGGTGAGGAGGTACCGGTCCTCGAGGTCAGGTACAGCCCGGCCGAGGTGTTGCGCCACCGCGACTTCGCGACGTTCACGCACGCAGAGCTCTTGGAATCACGGCGACTGATGGCAGACCTTCGCATGACGGCTGCCCTGCGACGGTCGCGTCGACGGCGCCCGGCGTCGCGCCGGCAACGGCACCCCGACCTCCGCCGCACCGTCCGACGCGCGCTCCGCGCCGGCGGCGAGCCGATCGACCGTCGTTTCAGCGAGCCGTCGACGCGACCGCGCCGTCTCGTGCTGCTCTGTGACGTGAGCGGCTCGATGGAACCCTACGCACGTGCCCTGGTCCGCTTCCTCCATGCCGTGGTCGTGGGGCGGGGGAGAGTCGAGGCCTTCGCGCTCGGGACGCGGCTCACCCGGATCACGCGCGAGCTCTCCACTCGCGACCCGGACGCCGCGCTCGCCGCGGCGGCGCGCCGGGTCAGCGACTGGTCTGGAGGCACACGGCTCGGGGCCATGCTCCGTGTGTTCAACGACCAGTGGGGCGTGCGCGGCATGGCCCGCGGCGCGGTGGTCGTCATCCTCTCCGACGGCTGGGACCGGGGGGATCCGGAGCTCCTCGCGTCAGAGATGCAGCGACTCCATCGGGTCGCGTACCGGGTCGTGTGGGTGAACCCACTGAAGGCGAGCCCAGGATTCGCGCCGCTGGCCCGCGGAATGGCAGCGGCGCTGCCCTATGTTGACGAGTTCGTCGAAGGCCATTCGATCGCATCGTTGGAGCAACTCGCCGAGGTCGTGTCCCGGTGAAGGGCGCCGGAGCGTGAGGAATCGTCGAAGGGAGGGCGGAAGCGATGAAGGAAGTGCTCGACGACATCGATCGCTGGCGACACGCCGGCCACCGCGTCGCAGTCGCGCGCGTCGTTGCCCTCGACGGTTCGGGTCCGCGGGATCCGGGCGCCACGATGGTGGTCAACGACGCGGGGAGGTCGCGGGCTCCGTCTCGGGTGGTTGTGTCGAAGGCGCGGTGGTCACGACCGCGCTCGAGGTGCTCGACGGCACACGTGAGCGCGGCGTTGTGACCTTCGGATACTCCGACGACGAGGCGTTCGCGGTCGGGCTGACGTGCGGCGGGACGATCCACCTGTTCGTCGAGCCGCTCGACTGGTGAGCGCAGCCCCGCCGGCAGTGCCGGGTCCGACGCCCGTGTTCGACGCCCTCGAAGCCGCCCTACGCGCCAACCTGCCCGTGGCCCTCGCAACGGTCACGGCCGGACCGCAGCTCGGCGCGAAGCTCCTCGTCCCCCGCCAGGGCGACGTGCTCGGCACGCTCGGCGATCCCGACCTCGACCGGGTGGTCACGCGCGATGCGCTCGGCGAGCTCGAGGCCGGCTTGAGCTCGGTACGTCACTACGGCGCGCACGGCGAAGCGCGTGAGGAAACGGTCTCGGTCTTCATCGAATCCTTCGCGACCCCGCCGCGGATGGTCATCTTCGGCGCCGTCGACTTCACGGCCGCGCTGGCAAAGGTCGCGAAGGTGCTCGGATATCAGGTGACCGTCTGCGACGCCCGTACCGTGTTCGCGACGAAGCGCCGGTTCCCGATGGCTGACGAAGTGGTGAACGACTGGCCCGACCGCTATCTCGCCACGATCGAGTCCGAGCTCGGGCCTCGCGACGCGATCTGCGTGCTGACCCACGACGCGAAGTTCGACGTTCCCGCGATCGTCGGGCGCGTTGCGGACCCGCGCCGGCTACATCGGCGCGATGGGCTCCCGCACCACGCACGCGAAACGGACGGCGCGACTGCGCGAAGCAGGCGTCGACGACGCAGGACTTGCGCCGCGTCATGGCGCCCATCGGACTCGACATCGGGGCGCGGACGCCGGAGGAGACGGCGGTCTCCGTCTGCGCGGAGATCATCGCCCTGCGCACGGGTCACCTCGCGGGGAACCTCCGCGACGGGACGGGCTCGATCCACTGATGACCACGCGCGACGCGCGCGACGGGGCTGATGGATCTAGGCATTGCCGGGCGGCGCGCCGCGGTGGCGGGCGCGTCCAAGGGCCTCGGACTGGCGGTTGCTCGCGCGCTAGCGGCCGAAGGCGTGCACATCGCGATCGGGAGCCGCTCGCGTGAGCGCATCGAAGCTGCCGCCGCGTCGATCGGGCCATCGGTCGTCCCACTGGTCGCCGACGTCTCCGGCGCGGCCGGCGGCGCGGCGTTCGTCGATGCGGCGGCGAACGCGCTCGGCGGGGTGGACATCCTCGTGGCGAACGCGGGCGGTCCACCTCCCGGCGGGTTCGCCGACCAGGAGCCCGCGGCGTACGAGCAGGCGATCGAGCTGAACTGCCTGTCGGCGATCGGGATGTGCGGCGCCGCGGTGCCGGCGATGCGCGCGGCGGGCTGGGGACGCGTCCTCGCGATCACGTCCGTCGTGGTGCGCCGGCCGTCCCCGATCCTCATCGTGTCGGCGACCCGCGTGCGGGGCTCACGGCGTTCCTGCGTGCGCTCGCGCAGGAGGTCGCGCCGGCAGGCGTGACGGTCAACACGCTCGAGCCCGGGTTGCACGAGACGGAGCGCCTCCACGATCTGTACGGCGACGGGATCGCAGGGGCCACCGCGGGGATTCCTGCCGGTGTGCTCGGACGCCCCGAGGACTTCGGGCGTGTCGCCGCGTTCTTGTGTTCCGAGCCGGCTCGCTTCATCACGGGTGCCGGCCTCGTGGTCGACGGCGGCACGTCCGGAGGGCTGCTGTGATCCGCCATGTCGCGTGCCTGACGTTCGTCGACCACGCGACGCCGGCGCAGCGGCAGGCGGTGCTCGACGCGCTCGGACGTCTTCGGGCGCAGATCCCGGCGATTCGCGCGTACGCGTTCGGCGTCGACGCCGGCATCGACGGTTCCGCCAACGCGAGCCTCGCGATCACCGCCGACTTCGACGACGCTGCCGGCTACGAGACGTACCGGGACCACCCGGAACACCGCGCGGTCCTCGTCGAGGTGATCCGGCCGATCCTCACGAGTCGCGTGGCAGTGCAGTACGACATCGCCTGAAGCACGACGCGACGACGTCCCGGAACGTCAATCCCGGGCGGCATAGCCTGCACTGATGGACGGGGACCGCGGCATCAAGACCGTCCCGAACGCGATCTCGGTCGTGCGGTTGCTGGCCGTGCCCGTCTTCGTATGGCTCCTGGCCGCCGACCACCGGATCGCGGCATTCGCGCTGCTCGCCGCGTTGGGGGCGTCGGACTGGGTCGACGGCTGGATCGCGCGGCGCTACGACCAGGCGAGCGAGGTGGGCAAGGTCCTGGACCCGACCGCCGACCGCATCCTGCTGATCACCGCGGGGGTGAGCCTGCTCGTCGACGGGTCCGTTCCGCTCGTGGTCGGGCTCGTGGTCCTCGTTCGGGAGGCGATCGTGTCGCTTGCCGTCCTCGGACTCGCGATCGCCGGCGCCCGGCGGGTCGACGTGCAGTGGGCGGGCAAGGCGGGCACGCTCGCGATCATGTTCGCGTTCCCGCGTTCCTCCTCGCCAGCTCCATCACACAGGGACACGACCTCGCGCTCGTCGTCGCGTGGGTGTTCACCGTCACCGGAACGGCTCTCAGCTACTACGCGGCGGCGACCTATGTACCCCTCGCCCGGCAGGCGCTGCACACCGGGCGGAGTGCACGACAAGCCACATCTGCACCGGGGCCGGCAACCGGGACGGCGGCGTCGTGAAGGCCGTGATCCTCGCCGGCGGTGAGGGCACCCGATTGCGGCCGCTCACCAGCAACACGCCGAAGCCCATGATGCCGATCGCCAACAAACCGATGATGGAGCACATCGTCGGGCTCCTCGCGCAGCACGGCTTCGACGACATCGTCGTGACGGTCGCGTTCCTCGCCAACCAGATCCGCGACTACTTCGGCGACGGCTCGGACTTCGGCGTGCGGATGCGGTATGCGATCGAGGACTCCCCGCTCGGTACCGCCGGATCGGTGCGCAACGCCGCGGCAGAGCTCGACGACACCTTCCTCGTGATCTCGGGCGACGTCCTCACCGACATCGACCTCACCGCGTTCGTCGATGCGCACCGCGGCGCGGGGGCCACCGCCTCGATCGCGCTCAAGCGCGTCGAGGATCCCCTCGAGTTCGGGATCGTCATCACCCGCGCCGATGGCCGGATCGAGCGTTTCCTCGAGAAGCCGACGTGGGGCGAGGTGTTCTCCGACACGATCAACACGGGCATCTACGTGCTCGAACCATCCGTGTTCGACGTGATCCCGCAAGGCGCGGTGGTCGACTTCTCCGGCGACGTCTTCCCGACGCTCTTGCAGCGCGACGAGACCCTTCACGGCCACGTCGCCGAGGGCTACTGGGAGGACGTCGGCACGCTGGAGGCCTATGTCCGCGCCCACGCTGACGTGCTCGACGGTCGCGTGAGGGTCGACATCGGCGGCTTCCGGATGGGTGACGACCAATGGCTCGGCACTGACGTCGAGATCAGCCCGGAAGCTCGGATCGAAGGCCCGGTCGTGATCGGTGACAGCTGCCGCATCGAAGCCGGTGCCCACATTCGCCAGTACACGGTGCTCGGCACCGATGTCGTGGTGAAGGCCGATGCGTTCCTGGAGCGTGCGGTGTGCCACGACCACGTGTACGTCGGTCCCGGCGCGATGCTGCGCGGATGCGTCGTCGGTCGGAACACGAACGTCCGCACCCGAGCGCGACTCGAGGAAGGCACCGTCGTCGGCGACGAGTGCTTCATTGGCGACGACGTCGTCATCAACCCCGGCGTCAAGGTCTATCCGTTCAAGATCGTGGAGCCGGGCGCGACGGTGACGGCGTCCATCGTCTGGGAGAGCCGTGGCGCGCGCAGCTTGTTCGGACGTCGCGGGGTCCGCGGCCTCGCCAACGTCGACATCACGCCCGAGCTCGCAGTGCGGGTCGCCACCGCGTACGGCACGGCACTGCCGAAGGGCGCGACCGTCACGGCGAGCCGCGACACGAGCCGCATCGGGCGTGCGCTCAAGCGCGCCGTGATCGGCGGGCTCAACCTTGCCGGCGTGAACGTCGAGGACCTGGAGCTCGCCACCGTGCCACTGACCCGTTTCCAGGTGCGGAACGGGCCCGCACAGGGCGGGGTCACGGTGCGACTGGCGCCGGGCGACCCCGACAGCGTCGAGATCCGGTTCTTCGACGCCGAAGGCCGCGACATCGACACGTCCGCGCAACGGAGGGTCGAGCGCTTGCTGTACCGCGAGGACTACCGACGTGCGTTCGCCGGCGACATCGGCGACATCGTGTTCCCGCCGCGCGCGCTCGAGCAGTACACGGCGGCGCTCGAGCGCGTCGTCGACAGCGACCGGCTCCGGGCGCGGCAGTTCAAGATCGTCGTGGACTACTCCTACGGCGCGGTGTCGATCCTGATGCCGAGCGTGCTCACGAAGCTCGGGGGAGAGGTCCTCGCGGTCAATCCCTTCCCGAACACCGCGTCCGCGAGCGCGGTCGTGAGCCATCCGGAGGCCCACGTCGCACGCTTGGCCGACCTCGTGCGCGCGTCGGGAGCGGATCTTGGCTTCATCGTGGATCCCGACGGCGAGCGCGGCACCGTGGTCGACGGAGGCGGGCGTGTCCTCGGCCCCGAGCAGCTGTTGCTCGCGATCGTCGCCCTCGTCGCACAGCGCGATCCGGGCTCGGTGGTGGCGACGCCCGTCAACGTCACGAGTGCCGTCGAAGCGATCGCCCGGCAGCATGGAGGCACGGTGCTCCGCACGAGGGTCTGGGGGACGCATCTCATGGAGGTGGGGTCGGAACCCGGCGTCCGCTTCGCCGGCAACGGGTACGGCGGCTGCATCTGGCCGGAATTCCTGCCGGCGTTCGACTCGGCCGTGACCCTCGTGAAGCTCCTCGACCTGCTCGCCTCGATCGATCGGCCCCTGGCGAGCTTCGTGGACGACCTTCCGCGCAGCCATGTGGTGCACGAGACCGTCCCGACGCCATGGGAGCGCAAGGGCGCGGTGATGCGCGAGATCGCTGAAGGAGCTGGCGGCGACGAGGTCGAGCTCATCGACGGCGTGAAGATCATCGAGGGTGACCGCTGGGCGCTCGTGCTCCCCGATCCGGAGGAGGCACTGACCCACATCTGGGCCGAGGCACCGTCGGACACCGAAGCACGCACGCTGGCTCACGACTACCTGCACAGGGTGCGCCAGCTGTTGCACTGACCACCTACGATCGCCCGATGCACGTTCCCGAAGCGCTCCGCTACAGCGAGCAGCACGAATGGGTCGCAGCCGACGGTCCCCGCGCGCGCGTCGGTATCACCGACTTCGCGCAGGATGCGTTGGGCGATGTCGTGTACGTCCAGCTTCCGGACGTCGGCGTCGCCGTGATCGCGCACGCGGGCATTGCCGAAGTCGAATCGACGAAGTCCGTCTCGGAGATCTACACCCCGGTGAGCGGAACCGTCGTCGCCGTCAACGACGCGTTGGCGAACGCACCGGAACGCATCAACGCCGATCCCTATGGTGAGGGGTGGATCTTCACCGTCGAGATGAGCGACGAGCACGAGCTCGACGCGCTCCTCGACGCAGCCGCGTATCGCGCACTCGTGGAGCAGCAGTAGCGGGCGCCGCGCGTTGGCGCCTCGTCGACGACCTGGAGACCCCCCTCGACGCGGCGGGGCAGATGGCCTCGGACCTCGCGCTGCTCGAGCAGGTCGCCGCTGGTGCAGTGCCTGCGCTGCGGTTGTACCGATGGTCGCCGCCCGCGTTGAGCCTCGGGCACTTCCAGCCTGACGACGACGTCAACCGTCCGGCGTGCGAGCGGCTCGGCGTGGAGGTGGTGCGCCGTCCGACCGGCGGGCAGGCACTCCTGCACGGCGCCGACCTGACCTACGCGGTCGCGCTCCCGCGGCCACCCGGACACGAAGGGCGCGTCGACGCGCTGTACCGCGCGTTGGCGGGCGGGATCATCATCGGCCTCGCCGCCCTGGGTGTAGAAGCGGCGGTGGCGCGGAGCGACGGGCTCGTCGGCCCCGTGTGCTTCGCGGGTCAGCAGGGAGCCGACGTCCGCGTGGGCGACCGGAAGCTGTGCGGATCCGCGCAGGTGCGTCGGGGCGGGGCGGTGCTCCAACACGGCTCGATCCTGCTCGACCGTCTCCCCTTCGACGAGACGGACCTCGTGCGCCCGCGGCCGGGCATACCGGCCGTCGACCGTGCAGAGCTCCGGGCGGCGACAGTGACGCTGCGCGAGCTCGGGGCACCGACGGATCCGCGTGTCGTCGCGGACGCGCTCGTCGAAGGCTTCGAGCATGCCCTCGACGTGCAGCTGACCTCGAGGGTCGAACTGCGGTGGAGCTCAACGTCGACGTCACCCTGAGGACGGCTAGCCTGCATCCATGCGCTGCCTGCGGTGCGGCCACGAGAACGAGGCAGGGGCGAAGTTCTGTTCCTCGTGCGGCACCCCGATGGTGCTCCCCGAGGACACGACGCTGCCGCTGACCGATCTCGCGGACCGGCTGGAGATCGACGACGAGTACGCCGCGCTCCTCGAGGACGTCCCCGACGGCCTTGGCGTCCTCGTGGTGCGCCGCGGCCCGAACGCCGGAAGCCGGTACCTCCTGGGTGCGGAGACCACGACCATCGGCCGCCACCCGGACTCCGACATCTTCCTCGACGACATCACGGTGTCGCGCCGGCACGCGGTCGTGCGGCGGCTCCCCACCGGCTACGAGGCGGCGGACGCGGGCTCGCTGAACGGTTTGTACGTCAACCGGCGCCGCATCGACGTCGCGCCGCTCCATCACTTGGACGACCTGCAGATCGGACGGTTCGTGCTGCTGTTCCTCGTCGGCGGGGCCGACGCATGACGGGCGACCCACACCTCTCGATCGGCGAAGTCCTCGCGCACCTCCGCGACGAGTTCCCGGACGTCACCATCTCGAAGATCCGTTTCCTCGAGAGCCAAGGCCTGATCGGTCCAGAGCGGACTCCGTCGGGCTACCGCAAGTTCTACGCCCGCGACCTCGCGCGCCTCCGGTGGATCCTGCACCAGCAGAAGGAGCACTTCTTGCCCCTCAAGGTCATCAAGGAGCGGCTCGATCAGATCCCGCCGGGGGAGGAGCAGCTGCTCGTGTTCGACCCTGCCGGCACTGCCGATCCCGACGAGCTCAGGACGGTGGAGGAAGCCGCGGGTGCGACGAGCGCACCTGCTGCGGCCGTCGAGTCCGGGTCCGCCGGGCGCACATCGGCCGGCGCGCGGCGGGGACGGCCCGTGCGCCCGGCTCGGCCCGCGTTCGCGCCGACGCTGCCCCTCGAGGACGTCGACACCGACGACGACGCTCCGGAGCTCGATGACCTGCTCACGAGCGCACAGCTCGCCGAGGCGTCGGGACTGGCCCCCGCCGAGATCGCGGAGCTCGGATCGTTCGGCCTGCTCGCGCCGGCACGCGACGCGGGCGACGACCCCCGCTACGACGGCGACGCGCTCGTGGTCGCCACGACGGTCGCGGGCTTCTATCGTCGCGGTCTCGAAGCTCGCCACCTACGCATGTACCTGAGCTTCGCCGAGCGCGAGGCCTCGCTGTTCTCCCAGGTGCTCATGCCGTACGTCCGGCAGCGCAATCCGGACGCGCGCAAGCGGCTGCAGCAGGAGCTCGTCGACCTCGCGTCGCTCGGTCGCAGCTTGCGGACCGCGCTCCTCCGACGCGCGATCGGTGAGGCGCTCGCGGAGTGAGCGCGGCCGGCGACGCGGCGATTCCGGCACCGCCGGCGATCCTGCTCGACGAAGACGAGATCCAGAGCCATGTCGAACGTCTTGCCGCCGAGATCACGAGCGACTACCCCGCAGGCGTCGTCCTCGTCGGGGTGCTGAAAGGCGCGCTGATCTTTCTCGCCGACCTCGCGCGCGCGGTCGAAGACACTGCGGTCGAGGTCGACTTCATCGCAATCTCGCGTTACGCGCCCGACTCGGGGCGGGTCCGCATCCTGAAGGACCTCGAGCTCGACGTCGCGGGCCGTGACGTCGTGTTGGTCGAGGACATGGTCGACACGGGCCTCACGGTCGGCTACCTGCTCGCGCATCTCCGCGGCCTCGGCGCGCGCACGGTGGAGGTGTGCACGATGCTCGACCGTGCCACGCGCCGGATCGTGCCGCTGCCGGTCCGCTACGTCGGGTGCGAGATCGGCGACGTGTTCGTGCTCGGCTACGGGCTGCATGTCGCGGACCTGTACCGCAACCTGCCGCGCATCGTGACGGTGGATCGCCGCGCGATCACACGCGACCCGGCTGCCTACGTCGCGACGGTGTACGGGACCTGCTGATCGGGGAAGGCGTCCGGGGGGTCGGTGCTAGGGTGAGCTTCGCGATCGGAGGCGCCCGTGATCCCGATGTCGCTCGTCGGAGTCCGAGTCGAAGTTCCCTCGAACCAGCCGATCGTCCTGTTGCGGGAGAACGAGGGGCAGCGGTACCTGCCGATCTTCATCGGCCCTCCCGAGGCGACCGCCATCGTCTACGCGCTCCAGGGGATGGAGACGCCGCGGCCGATGACGCACGACCTCTTCAAGACCACGCTCGACCAGCTGGGCGCGCAGCTCGTCCAAGTCGTCATCACCGAGCTCCACGACGGCACGTTCTTTGCCGAGATCGAGCTGGCGCAGACCGCCGACGGGGGGACGACGTACCGGATCTCGTCCCGGCCTTCGGACGCCATCGCGCTGGCCGTGCGGGCGGAGGACCCGGTGCCGATCTTCGCCGATGAGGCGGTCCTCGAGGAGGCCGGGGTCCTTTTCGAGCAGGACGAAGAAGAGGAGCAGGTCGAGCAGTTCCGGGAGTTCCTCGACCAAGTGCAGCCCGAGGACTTCGCCCGGGACGAGTGACCGGATCGCCGGCTCGAGCTCCTCGCTCGACCTCCTCGGAACGTTGACGTCGAGGGTCGCGCCGGATAACCTGACACGTCCGTAACTACGGCTCTGTCACTCTGGTGCACCGGAGCGGTACCGAAGGGGAGCGCACCACCTCCATGGTCGATCGCACGAGGGCCCGGGATACCACGAGCGCGCCGAAATCGGGCGCCAGCACGTCGGCCCGGGTGAAACGGATGATCCAGCCGACGCTCGCCGGCATGGGTCCGTCGCTCACCGAGCACGGTTACAGCGGTCCGCAGGTCTGTGCGATCGTCGGGATCTCGTACCGCCAGCTCGACTACTGGGCGCGGACCGATCTCGTCAGACCGTCCATCGCCGATGCGCGGGGGAGTGGGACGCAGCGTTCGTACTCGTACCGTGATCTCGTGCGGCTCAAGGTCATCAAGAGCCTCCTCGACGCCGGCGTGAAGCTCCAGGCCGCGCGCAAGGCCATCGAGTATCTGCGCGAAGACCTGGGTGACGACTGGGCCGCGGCGAGCCTCGTGCTCGCGGGAACGACGTCGGTGCTCGCTCGCAACGGCGAGGATCTCGTCGATCTCGTCCGGCACGGTCAGGGCGTGCTGAACATCGTGCCGCTCGGGCACGTCGTCGAGGAGCTCGACGCGCGGATCCTCGAGCTCCAGCCCGATCGCCGACCGGCACGAGCTGCCGGCCACGGCGAGAGCGGTCGCGGCCGGAAGTCGGCCGCGGGGGCCTGAGTCATCGCCTCGCCGCTTCCCCACGAGCAGGTGCGCTTCGCGCACAACTCGGAGCGGCAGTTCGCCAAGCTCCTCGACTTCTACGGCGTGGAGTGGCAGTACGAGCCTCGTACCTTCGTCCTGGAACGTGACCGCGCGGGCAGCCCGGCGCAGGCGTTCACGCCGGACTTCTACCTGCCGGCGTACGACACGTACATCGAGATCACCACGCTCAACCAGAAGCTGGTGACGAAGAAGAACCGCAAGGCACGGCGGACCCAGGAGCTCTACCCCGGAGTCCAGGTGAAGGTCCTGTACCAGCGCGACTACCTCGAGCTGCTCGGGAAGTACGGCCTCGAGGTACCGAGCCAGCTCGAGCGTGAGGACACTCGAGACCGCGACGAGTCGGGCCCCACGACCCCGCTCGCTGAGTCGGCCTGACGCGCGCGCCACGAGGTGTCCGAGCTCCGCCACAGCCCACTCGACGCTGCGCATCGCGCGCTCGGCGCCCGCATGGTGCCCTTCGGCGGGTGGGAGATGCCGATCCAGTACACGGGTGTCCTCGACGAGCACCGTGCCTGCCGGGAGCACGCGGTCGTCTTCGACGTGTCGCATCTCGGCACGCTCCGGGTCGCCGGGCCGGGTGCCTTCGCGCTGCTGCAGTGGGCGTTGACCAACGACCTCCGACGGATCGCTCCCGGCCGCGCGCAGTACACGCACCTGCTCGATCCCGAGGACGCGCACGTCGTCGACGACATCATCGTGTGGTGGGTGGGCGTCGAGGACTTCCTCGTGATGCCCAACGCGTCCAACACGTCACGCATCGTCGCCGCGTTCGACGCAGCGATCGACGAGCGGGGGAGCGGAGCCTGCACCGTGCGCGACGTCACCACGGAGCGCGCGATCCTCGCAGTGCAGGGCCCGGACGCACGCCGGCTGCTGGGCTCGGTCGAGCCCGCCGCCGCCGCGATCGGCCGGTTCCGCGTCGGCGCGGCGACGTTTCCCGGCAAGGAGGACGGCTGGGTCGCCGGGACGGGCTACACGGGCGAGGACGGAGTGGAGCTGCACGTTCCCGCCGGCGCGGCGCAGGAATGCTGGGACGCCGTCCTCGAGACGGGCATCCGCCCGGCCGGGCTGGGTGCCCGGGACACACTGCGACTCGAGGCCGGCCTGCCGCTCCACGGGCACGAGCTCGGTTCGGGCATCACGCCGCTCCAGGCCGGCCTCGGGTGGGTGGTCCGCTGGGACAAGGGCGACTTCCGTGGGCGCGCCGCGCTCGACGCCGAGCGGGCACGCGGGGTCATGCGCCGCCTGCACGGCATCGTGCTCGAGGGCCGCCAGATCGCGCGCGAGGGTGCGGCGGTGTTGCGCGCGGGAGTGGCCGTCGGGATGGTCACGAGTGGGAACTTCTCGCCGGTGTTGGAACGTGGGATCGCGCTCGCGTTCCTCCCGCCCGAGACCGCGGTCGGCGACCCCGTGCAGGTCGACGTGCGGGGCCGCGTCGTGGACGCCGTCGTCACGGATCTGCCGTTCGTCGGCCGGTAGCCTCGGAGCATGCTGGCTCGGCTCGACCTGACGTTCGACGCGGGCTTCGCGGCGCGCCACATCGGTCCGAGTCCGGCGGAGATCGAGACGATGCTCGGTCTCCTCGGGGTGCAGTCGCTCGACGAATTGGTCGATCAGGCCGTCCCCGGGACCATTCGCGACCGCGCCGCGCTCGTGCTGCCGAGTGGGCGCAGTGAAGCCGAGGTGCTCGCCCGCCTGCGGGAGCTCGCCGGGGCCAACGAGGTGTGCACCTCGCTCATCGGCATGGGCTACGCCAACACCTTCACGCCTCCGGTCATCCAACGGAACGTCCTGGAGATCCGCGTGGTACACCGTGTACACGCCGTACCAACCCGAGATCTCGCAGGGCCGGCTCGAGGCACTCCTCAACTTCCAGACGATGGTCTGCGATCTCACCGCGATGGAGATCGCGAACGCCTCGCTGCTCGACGAAGCGACGGCCGCGGCCGAGGCGATGGCGATGTTGCACCGCCTCGACGCGAAAGGTGGGAGCACCTTCTTCGTCGACGTGGATTGCCATCCCCAGACGCTCGATGTGGTGCGCACCCGCGCCGAACCGATCGGCATCGAGGTGGTGGTCGGCGACCCGGACCTCGACCTGGTGGGGGAGGGTATCTTCGGAGTGCTCGTGCAGTACCCGGCCAGCAGCGGGCACCTGCGTGACCTGCGCTCCACCGTCGATCGTGCGCATGCCATGGGGGCGCGCGTCGCGGTGGCCGCCGACCTGTTGGCGTTGGCGATCGTCGTTGCGCCGGGGGAGTGCGGCGCCGACGTGGTCGTCGGATCCGCGCAGCGCTTCGGGGTGCCTCTGGGCTTCGGCGGGCCGCACGCCGCGTTCCTCGCCACCCGTGACGAGTTCAAGCGGAGTGTCCCGGGCCGCATCGTCGGCGTCTCGGTCGACGCCTCAGGTCGCCCCGCGCTGCGGCTCGCGCTCCAGACCCGTGAGCAGCACATCCGGCGCGAGAAGGCGACGAGCAACATCTGCACCGCGCAGGTGCTCCTCGCCAACATCGCCGGCCTGTACGCCGCGTACCACGGACCCGAGGGGTTGCGCGCGATCGCCGAGCGCGTGCACCGGCACGCCTGCCGGCTTGCGGACCTTCTCGAGCGGGGCGGCCATACCCTGGTGCACGACACGTTCTTCGACACCTTGACGGTCCGCACGCCCGGTCGCGCTGCGGCCGTGCTCGCGTCGGCGCGCGCGCACGGGGGATCAACCTCCGTCTCGTCGACCCCGACACCGTCGGGATCGCCCTCGACGAGACGACCACCGATGCCGTCGTCGCGGCGGTCGCGGGTGCGGTGCTCGGCACCGTCGACGAATCCGGCGAGACCACCCGCGTTCGCATCCCCGAGGCGCTCGGGCGCACCTCCGACATCCTCGTGCACCCGGTGTTCCGCCGGTACCACTCGGAGACCGAGATGCTCCGCTACCTTCGCCGGCTCGCGGACCGTGACCTGGCGCTCGACCGCACGATGATCCCCCTCGGATCGTGCACGATGAAGCTCAACGCCGCCGCGGAGATGATGCCGATCACGTGGCCCGAGTTCGCGGCGATCCATCCGTTCGCGCCGCTCGACCAGGTGCAGGGTTACCTCGAGCTGTTCGCGGAGCTCGAGGCCGCGCTGTGCGAGATCACGGGATTCGACGCGGTCTCGCTCCAGCCGAACGCGGGATCGCAGGGCGAGCTCGCCGGCCTCCTCGCAATCCGCGCCCACCACGCCAGCCGCGGGGAGCCAGAACGTCACGTCTGCCTCATCCCCGAATCGGCGCACGGCACCAACGCCGCGAGCGCGGTCATGGCGGGCATGCAGGTAGTGGTGGTGCAGTGCGACGACGAGGGGAATGTCGACGTCGACGACCTGAAGAGCAAGGCCGACACCCACGCGCGCGACCTCGCCGCGCTCATGATCACGTACCCGTCGACGCACGGGGTCTACGAGGCACACGTGCGCGACGTCTGCGCTGTGGTCCACGAGTGCGGAGGTCAGGTATATCTCGACGGCGCGAACCTCAACGCGCTCGTCGGGATCGCGCGACCCGGTCACATCGGCGCTGACGTCTCGCACCTCAACTTGCACAAGACGTTTTGCATCCCGCACGGCGGGGGAGGCCCCGGCGTTGGGCCGGTGGCCGTGCGCGCCCACCTCGCCCCGTTCCTTCCCGGGCACCGGGTCGTGCCGGCCGCAGGACCGCCAGGCGGTGGAGTCGGCGTGGTCTCCGCCGCACCGTGGGGCTCCGCGGGGATCCTGCCGATCTCGTGGGCGTACATCGCGCTCATGGGCGGGGAAGCGCTCCGAGGTGCGACCGAGGTGGCGATCCTCAGTGCGAACTACGTCGCCGCCCGGCTCGGCGACCACTATCCCGTCCTGTACGCCGGCCCGCACGGACGGGTGGCGCACGAGTGCGTCCTCGACCTGCGCCCGATCACCGCGTCGACCGGCGTGACCGTCGACGACGTCGCGAAGCGTCTGGTCGATTTCGGCTTCCACGCGCCCACGGTGTCGTTCCCGGTCGCCGGGACCCTCATGGTCGAGCCCACGGAATCAGAGGACCTGGTCGAGCTCGATCGCTTCTGCGACGCCATGATCGCCATCCGCGCCGAGATCGCACGCGTCGAGCGCGGCGAGTGGGACGTGGTCGAGAGCCCGTTGCGACAGGCCCCGCATCCTGCGGCCGACGTCGTGGCCGACGGCTGGAACCGCCCGTACACCCGAGAGACGGCTGCCTTCCCGGTGCCGGCGTTGCGCGGCGACAAGTACTGGCCGCCGGTGAGTCGTATCGACGGTGCCTACGGCGACCGCAACCTCATGTGCTCCTGCCCGCCGCTCAGCGACTTCGCCGACGCCGAAGAGTGACCCAAAGAAGTTATGACGAGTCGTCCTTGAGACGAGTTGTCAGAAGCGACTTCGCCGACGCCGAAGAGTGACCCAAAGAAGTTATGACGAGTCGTCCTTGAGACGAGTTGTCAGAAGCGACTTCGCCGACGCCGAAGAGTGACCCAAAGAAGTTATGACGAGTCGTCCTTGGACGACTTGTCATAACGAGGATTATGGGCGTTCAGGAGGAAGATTCAGCGGGGCACGATCCGGGTGTCGATGAGGAAGTCGTAGAGGCCGTTCACCAGGTCCACGTCGCCGAGGTCGAGCACGTGGACCCATGCGACCGCGTCGGCGTCGTCACCGGGACGCGCGTCGCGACCGTCGAGCGGCGCCGCGACGAAGTCGAGGATGACGAAGTGGTATGGCTCAGGCGTATCGCCGAAACGCTCGACCCAGCCGAGAAAGCGATCGACGACCACGTCGAGGCCGGTCTCTTCGGCGACCTCACGCACCACAGCCTCGTGCAGCGTTTCCCCGTGGAGCACCTTGCCACCGGGCACGGACCATTGCCCGGCGCCGGGACCCCTCCCCCGCCGGATCAGGAGAAGATGCTCGCCGTCGACGACGACGGCGCCGACCGCAACCGAGGGTCCCATCGCTTCGGCGTGCTCGCTACTCGGAGGTGTCGTCGGCGAGGCTTCGGTGGACCGTGAGGGCTCGCGTGAGGAAGGCCTGGTCCTCGAAGAAGGCCTTGGAGGCGCGGTGCCCGGGCAGTACGGCACCGTCGATTCCAACGCATCTCCGCTCGGCGCAGAACGCCACGAGGTCGTCGAGGAGCAGCTCGCCGAGACCGACCATGCGCGCGTCGGGCTCCACATAGAGGTCGGTCACCACACCGAGCCGCGCGCGCGAACGCAGGGTCTCGAGCACGACGGCGGCGAAGCCCAACACGACGTCGTCGATGGTGGCGACCACGAGGTGGGCATCGGCGCGCTCGAGCAGCTGCGTGTAGGCGTCGTCGAGCGGCTCGGGCCAGGCGTCGCGCTCGAGCCACAGGGCACCGCCCCTGAGTGGGCCGAGCTCGGCTCGACAGAGGCGAGCCAGCTCGACGACGCGCGGGATGTCGTCACCTACCGCGGGGCGCGCCGCTTCCACGATCAGGAGGTGAGCTGCGCGATCTTCCCGAGGATCGTGTTCCGACCCCGGTTGGCGAGCTCGTAGCGACGGATCGCGTCGAGCTCGCTCGACTCGAGACCTTCGAGTCGGTCCACCACCTGCGAGGCCGACAGCTCGTCGTAGTCGGGGATCGCAAGGCCGCCGGGCCGTGTGGGTACCGAGGACGCCGACGGGCTGCTCGGCGCGGTGTCGACGGGCGCGGTCGGGCTCACGGTGCTCGGAGCCGCCGAGGTGTGGCTGATCGGTGGCGCGGACCACGTGGTCGCAGGAGGGACGTCGGGCTCCGTGCGGGGGTTCTCGTCGACCGGCGCGGTGGACGCCGGCGCCTCCGGTCTCGGTGGACGCTCACCCGTGCGCCACGCAAGCAAGCTGCCGAACGCGCCCGTCGCGACGTCACGCGCGACGTCGATGCCTTCCTCCACGCGCCGACGGACGTCGGGCGCGGTCGCGGCCTCGAGCACGGTCCCCCCGATCGTGCGCGCATGCTCGACGGTGCGCTCGACCGGCTTCGCGTTGGTCTGCAGCTCGCGCCTGCCACGCGCGGCGAAGAGGCCGATCAGGCTGGGCAACGTGTCGCGCGCGTACATCGCGAAGCCCAATGGCGCGTAGATCAGGAGTGTGAGCGCCTTCTCGACCGGGGGCGGCTCCTCGGGCATCGCAGCACCTCCTCCGGTGGTCTTGGCTTCTCCGTCGCTCGAACGCCGCGCAGTCTACGGTCGTCGCCGGGCTCCGCGTCCACGGCTCAGGCGCAGTCGCGACAGAGCACGCGGCGTTCGTCGGCGAGCTGGTTCCTCGGCAGCACGAGGAAGCACGATGAGCAGAGGAACTCGCCCGGGCGGCGCGGGAGGATCTTGGTGGGCCCGTCACCGCGTTCGTCGAGGTCGACTTCGTCCTCCTCCAGCTCCTCCTCGTCGTCCTCGAGGGTGGCGCTGGCGGTGCGCTCCTGGAGCAGGACATCGAGGGGT
This sequence comes from uncultured Actinomycetes bacterium, assembly GCA_963815405.1. Lineage (GTDB taxonomy): Bacteria > Actinomycetota > Acidimicrobiia > IMCC26256 > DASPTH01 > CAWFGR01. The sequence goes on along the minus strand of CAWFGR010000004.1, from coordinate 62,874 downwards.
TCTTCGACGTCATCGGGGTGCAGTTCCTCGTCGAGGTCGAGGACGTCGTCCTCGTCGTCTTCTTCTTCCTCTTGCTCGTCGGTCGACGTGGTCGCGGCCGGTCGGCGACCGGCCGCGGGCGCCGGCACGTCGGCAACCTCCAGCTCCTCGTCCGCGTCGTCGAGGACGTCGTCGAGCGCGTCGATGTCGTCGGCGTCGTCGACGAGCTCGTCGTCGAGCGCGTCCTCTTCGAGATCCTCGTCATCGAGGTCGAGATCGCCGGATTCGTCGAACTCGTCGTCGCTCATGCGTTGCTCCGGGGGCGTTTGGGGGGCGCAATATAACAGCCGTCCCCCACGTGGGATGTGCGACCGGAACTCCGTGGCGACGCGCGCTATTCCCGGGAGACGGGCAGCGTCGGCGCCGTGCGCCGTGGCGAGAGTCGAAGGACCCAGGAGACCGTTGGGGCCACTGGTTGGCCCAACCTGTTCCGGCAGGCGGGTTATTGCAGCGTTCTCTACTTGGGCTCCTGGGCCCCCGACAACTTCCCGTGGCACGCGATCGAGTGGTGACTCGCCGCGCTCGCGGGGACGCCGCTAGTACGCCTGACGGAAGGGTCTGCTGTCAAGCGGAGGCGGCGTCCGGGCTGATCGCCTGACCAGCACTGACGCGCGTCGACGCAGGTCAGAGGATCACGACTTTTTCTCAGCCGACGTCGCCCACACGACGTGCGGCGGCACTCCGCTCGGCCTCCAAGCGCTCGAGCTCGTAGGTGGTGTGGTCGACATGACGCATCGCTGACGCAACCGCGCGGTGACCGGCCTGCTCGCCGATGAGCCGGTGCATCTCCTGTCCAATGCGGCGATAGCTGGCGTGTCCCTGTGGCGCAGTGCGCAGCTCGAGGAGGTGCATCGCTTCACGCGCGTTCATCTGCATGACGAAGCGGATGCGGTATGCAAGTGACACCGCGTAACCGGCTTGCTCGGGATAGTCCTCCATCAACGCGTCGTGTAACGCGGCGGAACACGCCATTGCCTCGTGAAAGCGCTCGGCGAGTCCGGCTTCGCTGATGGCTTCCGGCACGTCGTAACCGTGTCGTGGCGACAACCGCTGCCACTCGATCGTCAACATGCGATGGCGTTGCAGGTCGCGAAACGCGCCGTAGTCGGCCAAGACGTCGAAGCGATAGCCGATGCGTTCGAACCCTCGGCCCGGCTTGTGCCGACGGTTGACCCGCTCGCCGAGGGCTGCGCGCAGGATCTCGGCCCGTTGCCCGTCGGTGAGCCCGCGCACCTGCGCCAGCACCTGGTCCTCGGGAAGGTGCGTGTGCGGATAGCAGAGCGCCGCCAGGAGCTTGTCCTCGCCCTCGGGATCGAAGTCGACCAGCGTCACCGCGGGTCGCGCTTGGGCCTCCTCGCCGCCGAACACGCGCGCGACGACCGCGGCGGTGTCGTCGCGCGTCGCGGCCAGGTACTCGCTCCACACCACCCCGCGATCCGGCCGATCGACGCGCGTGAGGAACGACGGAATCACCTTGCGGAGCTCCTCGAGCATCGAGGCGCCGTACTCGCGCGCCTCCGGCAGCGGGTGCGTACGCATGCGCAACAGCAGACCTTCGAACGCTTGCCCGGTGCCGTAGATGCCGACGTTGGACAGCGTCGCCGCGGGCAGGATCGCACGTGCCGCATCGCACGCCTTGGCGCGGATCGTCTGCTTGTACACGAAGTCCGAGTCCGACGGCTCCTTCGGGTAGCGCTCCCGCGCCCAGTCGACGAGCATCGGCAGCATCGCGGCATACGTGTCGAACAGCGCGTCGATGTCGGCGATGTAGCGCCACCCCAGCCGCGACGACAAGACGGCTTGGTCGCGGACGTAGCGATAGCGCCCGCCCAGACGGGCGTCGTACGGGATGTATCGCGTCGACTGCTCGAGGTAGGCCATCAAGCGGCCCCACTCGAGGATCTTCGTCAAGAGGTTCGACGCCTGCTCGCACGCGAGGTGCACGCCGCCGAGCTGCGCGACGGAGTCGTCGCCGTACTCGAGGAACACGCGGTCGTAGAGCTCCTCGGCGCGGCGCAGGCCCACTGTGGCGTCGACGCCGAGATCGCCGGTCAGGTCGAGGTCGGCGACGAACTCGTCGAGGAACAGGCGCCGGAGGCTCTTGTGGGTGCGGGAGTAGCGCGCGAAGAGCGCGCCCTTCACCACCTCAGGTAGGTTGACCAGGGCAAAGACCGGCCGGTCGAGGTTGGTGAAGTACGGCCGGAGGACGGCCTGCTCCTCTTCACTGAAATGCTCGCTGTGGTAGAGCCCCACCGGTGTGCGCCTCCGTCCCTGGATCGGCGATCGTATCGGCGAGCTGTCGGCGGGCGGTGGACCGGCCCGAGGCTTGCACCCCCCCTCAGACGAGCAGTGTGCACGCGGCCGGGACCACCTCCACGAGGAGCTCTCGGACCGTCCCGCACCGTCGACCGTCCAACTCGAGGCGAATGGAACGGTGGCTCACGACCTCGGTCAGACGCCCGCTCGCAGTGCGGATCCGCGGATGCGGGAGATGCTGCCCGTGCACGAGGCGTCGTCGCATCGCGCCGCGCTGCCCGGCCGCGAGCGCGTACACCTGCGTCTCGGCACGGCCGTCGCCGGGATGGCCTCGCGGCACGAGGTCGGCGCCGCGGAGGTACTCCCCGGTCGCGATCACCGCCCCGCACGCCGCGCCGTCGAAGACCGGGCGGCCGTCGATCGTCGCGGTGATGGTGGTGGTCGCGGACCACCAGTGTTGGCGATCGGGCGCGACTCCGAGCACGACCGCGTTGACCGCGAGCGTGTCGAGTTGCGCACCGACGACGCGGAGCGCGTCGATGGTGACGGCTGTCGTCCCTGGTTGCGCGGTGTCGCGCAGACCCAACGCGCGGGCAAGATCGGAGCTGGGGCGGGGACGGAACCAGATCGTGGCGCCCGGCGCCGCGCGCACGGCGTCAGCGAGGGCCCGGTCGTCGCCGGCGAGCACCAGATCGGGCGTGTGGTCGCCTTCTTCGCCCCAGGGCTCGCCTGGTCGGATCACGGCGCACCGAGGCTCGACGCGGCCACGACACCACGATGGCATGCCGAAGCGGCGGCGAGCGCGGTCTCGCGCGTCGCCGCGCTCGAGGCGACCTGCCCGATCTGACGCAGCAGGTCGATGCACTGCTTCACGTTGCGCACGAAGTCACCGCCCGTGAGCTCGTCGTCGTCGAGGATGTCGGCCAAGGCCTCACCCGCGGCCCAGTCGTGGACGTACGGGGTGAAGCCGGGATCAGGCGAGCGGGTGGACGGGAGCCCCGCGTCGGCCTCCGATCGGTTCAGCTCCTGCACCATTCGATCGAGATCGCGGGCGCGTGCTGCGACACGCGTGCTCGGCCAGGTCGAGGGTCCCGTTGGCTGCTGGCCGTCGGGCCCGCGGCGTTCGTACGTGAAGCACGACACGACCGCGGCCAGCTCCGGCGCGCGGAGCCCGTCGAGTCGCTGCTCGCGCAGCGCTTCCGCGACAAGGAGGTCCGACTCGCTGTAGATCCGAGCGAGCGCGTCACCCGACTCGGTGAGTGACCAGCCGTCGACGTACCCCCATGCCTCGAGGACGCCGAGGACGCGGTCGAACTGTCGGGCCAGGCTCTCGCCTCGACTCCGTACTCGCCGTTCGAGCCGCGCGGTCTCGCGCTCGAGTCGTTCGACCGCGGTGGCTGCTCGCACCCGCGCGTCGCGGTTGCGGTCGGCGGCGAGTGGATGGGAGGCGAGCTGCGCCACAAGTTCGATGGCTCGACCTTCGTCGTCCTGCACGCGCCGGCGGTCAGGTTGCAGTTGCGCGCGTCGCAGGCGCTCTGCGACCTGTCTTCGGAACCCGGCATCACGCGGAGCGTAGGGAGTCGGCAGCGAAAGTGACGCCACGCGTCGCGGCGGGCTGTCGAAGTCGTCAGGACCCAGGCGCACCAGCTCACGTTCGGTGTTCATGCCGACCACGCGGGTCGCGCCTCGCCGGTGGTCGTGGCCGAGGACCACCATGCGCCCTCCCCGCCGGCGCGTGACGAGGACGTCACCCGGTTTCAGCTCGTCGATCGCCTGCACGATCCGTCGCGTCGCGCCACGGTCGCGGCGGATCGCGTCGAGCTCCGCGAGCAGGCGCCGGTAGTCGTCGACGTCGCCGGGCCCGCGCTCCACCACCTCGCGATGGCGCCCGAGCAGCTCCTGGCTGTGTTGGAGCTGGCGCTCGAGCGATACCACCGCTCGATCCGCGTGGAACTGTGCAAACGAGAGATTGAGCAAGTGGTGCGCCTGCGCGGCCGAGTAGCGGCGTACGAGGTTTGCCGCCATGTTGTAGGTGGGTCGAAACGACGACCTGAGCGCGTCGGTCCGCCGTGAGGCCAGTGTCGCCACCTGATCGAAGGGCACGAAGGGGTTCCAGCACACGACGGCGTAGCCGCGATCGTCGATTCCACGGCGCCCGGCGCGGCCGGTCAGCTGGGTGTACTCACCGGGCGTCAGCACCTCGTGGCGTTCGCCGGTGAACTTCGAGAGCTTCTCGATGACCACCGTCCGCGCGGGCATGTTGATCCCCAGGGCGAGGGTCTCAGTCGCGAAGACGATCTTCACCAGCCCTGCGGCAAAGGCCTGTTCGACCGCCTCCTTCATGGGCGGGACCATGCCCGCGTGGTGCGCGGCAAAGCCGTGCTCGAGCCCGGTGATCCACTCGCCGTAGCGCAGCACCTCGAGGTCGGCATCCGCGAGTGATCGCGTGCTCTCTTCGGCGATCGCGCGGATCGCGGTCCGCTCTCCGTGATCGGTGAGCCGCAGGCTGGCGGCGAGACACTGGTCGACGGCCTGGTCGCACCCCGCCCGGCTGAAGACGAAGTCGATCGCGGGCAGCATCCCTTCGGACTCGAGTTGCTCGACGATCTCCACACGCGTGGGGGCGCGGAGACGGGAACGTGTCTGCCCACCCCAACCGGGTCCCCGCACGCGCCGCGGCTCGAGTCGCTCCGCCTGCGGATTCGGACGCAGCTCGCCGGCGACATTCACGAACGTCGGGAGGAGGTGCAGATGGTCACTCCCCCGCTCCGCGACGAGATAGCGGTGCTCGAGCGAGATCGGCCGGCGTTCCTCGATGATCGCGGCCGTGGTCCCTCGAATCGTCTCGACCCATGCCGCGACCTCCTCCGCGTTCGACACCGTCGCCGAGAGACAGACCAGCGACACCTCGGGCGCGAGGTGGACGATCACCTCCTCCCACACCGGACCGCGATAGCGGTCCTGGAGGTAGTGGACCTCGTCGAGGACGACGTAATGGAGACCCTGGAGCGCTGGAGACGCGGCGTAGATCATGTTGCGCAGCACTTCGGTAGTCATGACGACGACTGGCGCGTCACCGTTCACGCTGTTGTCGCCGGTGAGCAGACCCACTCGTTCCGGTCCGAGCGCTCGGCCGAAGTCCCCGTACTTCTGGTTCGACAGCGCCTTGAGGGGCGTGGTGTAGAACACCTTGCCGCCGTGGGCCAGCGCCCGCTCCACCGCGTACTCCGCGACGAGTGTCTTTCCCGAGCCCGTCGGCGCGGCGACGAGCACCGACTGGCCGGCGTCCAAGGCGTCGAGCGCACGAACCTGGAACGGGTCGAGCGGGAAGCCCAGCCGCGCCTCGAAGCGTCGGCGCGCTTCGCTCAAGGCGAGCTGCTCGTCGGCGCAGCCGTCGTGGTCGAGTCGCTCGTCGGGGTCGTCGTCGGGGTCGTCGTCGCGGTCGTGGATTCGGTCGTCGACGTCGTCGACGAGGACGAGCTGCCGCGGTTCGGTCGGAGGAACCAGACGAGCGAGGCGGTCACGACGAGGATCGCGACCGCCGACGCGATCGCCAGGGCGACCTCGCGACGATCCGCGACCTCTTGTAGGTGCTGGCGTGGCGTCCGCCGCCCCGGCGCGGCGTCATGGCTCGACCGTCATCGCTTGAGCATCCTTCCGATGAAGATGCACGCCTCGTAGAAGACGTACATGGGAATGGCCATCGCGAACAACGAGTACGGATCCTGGCTCGGCGTGATGACCGCGGCGAAGGCGACGATGCCCACCGCGGCCCACCGCCACCACCGGCGCAACTGACGGGTAGTGATCACGCGGGCGAGGAGGAGGAACATCAGCACGATCGGGAATTCGAACGCGAGTCCGAACGCCAGGATCATCAGCGAGACCAGGGAGATGTACTTGTCCGCCGTGAGGCTGGGTTGCAGGTCCGCGCCGCCGACCTTGAGCAGGAAGTCGAGCGCAGGGCGCAGGGTCACAAGCGCGACGACGGCCCCACCTGCGAAGAGCGCGACCGATGACACGACGAATGGGATCACGTAGCGCTTCTCGGTCGGCCGCAGGCCGGGGGTGATGAAGCGCCAGAGCTGCCAGAGCCAGACGGGGAGCGACAGGATGATGCCGCCATAGGTGGCGATGCGGAGCCGGGTCGCGAACGCGTCGAGCGGGCCGATGAAGATCAGCGCATGCTGGCGGCCGTGGGTCGCGTTCCGGTAGTAGCGCACGAGAAAGTGGATCACGTCGGGCGCGAAGATGAACGCCACGATCGCGCCGACTCCCATGGCCATGAACGAGACCATGAGGCGGTACCGGAGCTCGGCCAGGTGCTCGACGATCGTCATCCGGCCTTCGGGATGGTGGCTGCGGCGCTTCACGTCGTCTCACGCCTGCTCGGCCGGCGGAGGATCGGGACCGTCGTCGGTGTCCTGCGCTGCCGCGTCCGGAGGGTCCTCCCGGGGCGCCAGGCTCGGGACCGGGTCGCCCCCTGCCGGGTCGATGCCGAGGTCTCCGACCGTCTCACGCAGGTGGCTGCGCAGGTCCTCCTGGAAGCTGCGGAACTCCCGCACCGCCTTCCCCACCTGGCGAGCGATCTCGGGAAGGCGGTTGGGCCCGAAGACCATGAGGGCGACGACGAGGATCACCAGGATCTCGGCGGGGCCGAGGGAGGGCATGCCGTCCGGTCCTTTCGGGGGCGAGGAGCCCGCCGAGCCTAACTCCGGGCGGTGCCGCCTCCGAGGCGCCGGTCGAGGTGACGAGCAGTGAAGCGCGCCTCCACCTCGACGGCGTCGACGTGTCGCGAGAGTGCGGCGCGGAAATCGGCGAAGTCCTGCACGGTCGGGGTGACGTCGTCAGCGCGGTGGCGGGCCACCCGCGCGACGACCACCATTGCGGCCACGAGCGCCACTGCGACCGCGCCTGTCGTCCACATCGCCCGAACCTAGTCCCGGCCGTCCTGATGGATGTTCGACGCCAGCGATGCGAACCAGTCGTCGTGCTCCAGCAGCACGTGGAAGTCGAGCAGGTCGTCGGGCGTCAGCGGCGGGCCCGAGCGGGCCTCCGCGAGCTCGGCGGGCCATTGCCAGGTGGAGTGGGGCGCGCCCGCGCCGACGAGCAGACTCACGATGCCGCGCACTTGCGTCACGGCTGACCCGGTGATCGCAGCCGGGGCACGAGAACGAATAGGAGCCAGATCCCTCGGTCTCGTACACCAGGACCATCAGCCCCTCGATCGGCAGCTGTACGTCCCCGCAATCCGGGCATTGGGCTCGGATCGTCGTCAAAGTCCCACCTCCGCAGTCCCCGTTGGGATCGGCAGGCCGACCGCGGCACTTGAGCGACCCGTCGAGGTCGGTCGAGGCGCTCTCACGGTGCAAGATGCCTCGGTGCGCCCGATCACGTTCGCTCATCGTGGTGCCCGCAGCGAGCTGCCCGAGAACACCTTGGGCGCCTTTCGCCGGGCGCTGGAGCTCGGCGCCACGGGGCTCGAGACCGATGCCTGGCTGAGCCAGGACGGCGAGGTCGTGCTCGTCCACGACGACGTGGTCCGCCTCGGTCGCCTCCGGCGCATGCCCGTCGCCCGGACGCCGGCGGCGCTGCTGGCACGAGCCGGCGTGCCGACGCTCACGGAGCTCTACGAGACGCTCGGTACCGACTTCGAGCTGTCGGTCGACCTGAAGACCGCGGAGGTCGGCGCCGGTGTGCTCGAGGTCGCCGGTGCCCACGCGGCGACGGCTCGGCTCTGGGTGTGCTCCGGCAGCGCCCGCTTGCTGGAGGAGCTGCGCGAGCGGGCGTCAGCGGCGCGGTTGGTCCACACCACGAACCGCCGCGTCCTCGACGTCGCCCTCGAGCGTCATGCCTCGAACCTGGCGGCCGCGGGGATCGACGCCGTGAACATGCACCACACCGACTGGACCGCGGGCCTCGTCGGGCTCTACCACCGCTTCGGGCGGAAGGTGTTCGCCTGGGACGTCCAGACGGTGCGCCACCTCCGCGCAGTGCTCGCCATGCAGGTCGACGGGCTGTACTGCGACGACGTGCGGCGCATGGTCGGAACCGTGAGCGAGTGGCGTGCTACAGGAACCCGAGGCGGTTGAGCGGCCAGATCCTCACGAACACCCGCCCGACGATGCTGCCCTCGGTGATTGGTCCGTGGGCGCGCGCGTCGGCCGATGACGGGCGGTTGTCACCCATCACGAAGTAGTGGCCGGCGGGGACGGTGCAGCCCTGCGGCGGACTGTCGGCCGCGCATCCCGGCGGCGTCTTGGTGGGAAAGGTCGTCTCGGTTCCGGCGGGGAGATAGTGCTCCTGAAGGCGCGACCCGTTGATGCACACGTGGGTGCCCTCGCACTGGGTCACCGTCTCGCCCGGGAGGCCGATCACGCGCTTGACGAGGTCCTTGATGCCGGCCCGGCGCCAATCATGGTTCGGGTCCGACTCGAACACCACGATGTCGCCGCGATGCACATCGTGGAGCTTGTAGCTCAGCTTGTTGACGAGCACGCGGTCTCCCACCTCGAGCGTCGGGACCATGGACTCGGAGGGGATGAAGAACGCCTGGAAGAGGAACGTCTTGATGACGAGCGCGATCACGATCGCGGCCACGACGAGCACGACCCACTCGGTCGCCGCCTTCGAGAAGACCCGCTTCCCACCCGCCCCTCCCCCGCTCCTGCCGGCGCCGCTCGTGGTGGTTCCGGCGCCGAGAGGGACGGGTTCGGTGGGCGGCCCGAGCGGCGGCCCGACCGTCGTCTCGGCCTCGGGGCCTCCGACGACGCCCGTTGATCGTCGAACGGTGTCGTTCCCTTCGTCGTCGCTCGCGACGGGCCCGTTGGCGGCGGTCATGCGGGAGACATCCTCGCACGTGGAGCCCGAGGATCCGGACGCGGGCTCACGAGGCGTCGCGATAGCGGTTCAGGATTCGCGTCGCCGCGTCGCGAGCGACGTCGCGAAGCGCCGGCGGCGCCTCGACGGTCGCCCCGGGTCCGAGGATCAGGAGCAGTCGTTCGAGCCAGGCCACCTCGCTCACCGCGAGGGTGAGACGGCTGCGCCCCTCGTCGAGCTGCTCGAGCTGCTCGTAGGGATAGCTCTCCGCGACCCAGGACGCATCCTGCTCGAGGCGCAACGTGACGCGGACGTCGTCGGCGCGTGGCGTGTAGACGCTGTCGCTCGCGCCGTCGGGCTCGGGAGCGTGTGTCACTGGAGTGTGGAGACGGCGCACGGCGCGCACGCGGTCGACGCGGAAGATCCGTTCGTCATTCGCGCGATGACACCACGCTGCGAGATACCACGCCCCGAACGCATGGAACACGCGCCACGGGTCGACGATGCGAACCGTCATCTCGTCGCGAGCGAACGAGAAGTAGGTGATCTCGACCTGCTCACGGTCTGTCAATGCTGCTTGGAGCTCCTCCAGCTGGCCGGCCGGACCGACGTCGACCGACACGCGACCTTGGACACCGAGTGCCGCCTCGAGCTTGCCCAGCGCGGTCGCGAGCGGGCCCTCGGGATCGGAACCCGGGACGGCGAGCAGCGCTCGCCCCGCGGCAAGGAGCGCGAGGCCTTCCGCGGGTCGGAGTCGGAGCGGGCGGTCGAAGTATTCCGCGAGCCGCATCGAGACCGTCCCGTCGATCACCGAAACGTCCATCAGGCGATCCGCGGTATAGGGCGGCAATCCGCAGAACAGGAGGAGCTCGAGCTCCTGCTCCAGCTCCGCTCGACCGACCGAGAAGCGCTGCGCGAGCTCGTCGAGCGTGACCCCGGGGTGCGCCAGGACCCACGGCACCGACGCGAGCACGCGCTGCAGCCGCGGACCAACGAGTGGCCGCGGGCTCATCGTGCCGACTCCGTCTGTGCGATCGCCTCCAGCCACGCCACGACCTCGCCGCGCAGCATCTCCGGCGCGAGAACCTCCGCATGGTCGAGGAGCTCCAGCACCCAGCCGCGGAACGCCGCGCGATTGACCACTGGGAGCGCGACGACGATGGTTCCTCCGTCTTGGCGCTCCCGCACCGCATCGGGACCGAGCTGTTCCGCAACCCATGCCGCGCGCGACGCGTCGATTCGGACGAGCGCCTCGATCGGATCGTCGTCGCCATAGGACATCGGGTCGTCGCGCACGAACCGCCCCGGGTCGACATCGGCGGGCGGGACGAACGCCGCGTCGGGTCCTGCCACCGGGGAACCCTCGATCCGATCCGCTCGGAACGACCGCGGGGCATCGCGGGTGAGATCGTGACCGACCACGTACCAGTGACCGCGGCGGAGCACGACCCCGTACGGCTCGAGGTGGCGCGTCTCCTCCCGGTACGAGAACTCGATGCGCACGCGGCGGGCGACGGCCTCGAACAGCGCGGGCAGCGCCGGCGCCAGGCTCAGCTCGGCAATGGCACTCGGTGCCGACTGACCCGCGCGCCCACCGAGCTTCTCGAGCCCCGGATCGGCGTCGCCGCCTTCGAGTCGCACCGCCGTGACGGCAACGTGCAATGCCGCGAGCTCGTCGTGATCCAGCGCGAAGTCCTTGAGGTAGTAGTCACCCGGGCGAATCCGGTAGGCCTGGTTCGACCCGAAGCCGTCGGCGGTCTCGACACTGATCGGGATGCCGAGCTCCCGCAGCGTCTCCTTGTCACGTTCGAACGCGCGGCGCCGGGCCGACACGTCCTCGGGATAGCGCGGCTCGACGCGTTCTGCGAGCTCCTCCAGGGTGAGTGGCCGGCGCGTGTCGAGCAGCGTCGCGGTGAGGTTGACGAGCCGCTCGAGACGGTCAGCCACGGTCGATCACACGCTCGCGCGGCGAGCGTGCCCGCTGCCGCGGCGGCTTGGAACAGCGCAGGATCCGCGGCGGCGGGTCGCCCCATCGACTCCACGTGCAGTCCCGCGGTCGCGAAGAGCTCGAGCGCGTCCGGCGCGTCGTCGACGACGACGAGCTCGTGGCGCTCGTCCAGGCCCGCGGCGCGGAGATCAGCATCGAGACGTGCCGCCTGGTCGACGTCGACGAGGCGCGGCACCGCGACCCGGACCCGCGACCGTGTCGCGAGCCGCAGCGCGGTCGCGCTGTGATGCGACAGGCCGTAGTGCCGAGGGCGCGGATCGGCGAACGAGACGCGCAGGCATGCGATGGCCTGCCCCCCGAGCGCGGCGGCGGCGTCGAGCACGGGGCCGACCTCGATGCCGCTGAACCCGAGGCGCGTGTTCGTGCCCACGATTCCCGGACCCATCGCAACGACCGCGGCATCTGCGCCGGCGGCGTGGCGCGCGACCGCGAGCGCGGAGAAGACCGACACGGCCTCGAGGTCGCCTCCGAACGCGTGGCCGCAGGTGACGGTGGTGTCGAGGAGCCCACCGGTCCGGAGCTTCGCGACCAGATCCGACAGGGCGATGGGCAGCCCGGCGCCGTCGGTCATCACGTACGCGAGTCGCGCGGTTGGGCGCCACGCCTTGAACGCTGCAGCGATCGCCGGGACTTGGCTGTGCAACGCCGCAGCGACGACCGGCATCCCGTCGATGCTCTCGACCTCCGCGAGCGCCTCGAGATGTTCCTCGGTACTGCCGACATCGGCTTGGAGGCTCGTGTAGCGGCCCTTGATGATGTGTCCCGGTCCTGGTTCGCTCCACTGGCCGCGCTCGAGATTCCAGTGGACGACGTGCCAGCCGCCCGTGCCGAGGCCGAGCTCGACGGCTGTCGTGTTCACGACGACGCGGTCCCCTGCGGCAACGGGACCCGTCAGCTGTGTCAGTGCGTACGCGCGAGCGTGCCCGTCGTCGAGGTCGACCTCGACGCGTTGCAGTCCCGGTCGCGCGTCGAGCAGCGCGGCGACGGTCCCGATGCGGAATGACGGCACGGTGGTCGCGAAGGGATCAGAGACTGGCGATGAGACGCTCGACGCGCTCATCGCGTGACTTGAACGGGTCCTTGCAGAGGACCGTGCGCTGCGCCTGGTCGTTGAGCTTCAGATGCACCCAGTCGACCGTGTAATCGCGCTTGCGCTCCTTGGCGCGCTTGATGAAGGCGCCGCGGAGCTTGGCGCGCGTCGTCTGCGGCGGGACGGACATCGCCTGCTCGATCGCGTCGTCGTCGACGACGCGATCCACCGCGCCGCGTCGTTCGAGGAGGTAGTAGAGCGAACGACTCTTGGTGACGTCGTGGTACGCCAGGTCGAGCAGCGCCACGCGGGGGTGCGTCAGCGGCAGGTCGTGACGCTCGCGGTACGCCTCGATCATGTGGTACTTCACGACCCAGTCGACTTCGGTCGAGAGCTTCAGCGGGTCGTTCTCGAGGTGGGTCATGACGTGTTCCCACATCGCGAGCGCCTGCTCCTCCTGAGGCGACAAGCCGCGGCGTTTCGAGAACTGGAGGGCCCGGTTGAGATACTCCGCCTGCAGCTCCACGGCGGAGAGCTCGCGCCCGTTGGCGAGGCGCACGCGGCGCCGGCAGCTGATGTCGTGGCTGATCTCACGGATCGCGCGGATCGGGTTCTCGAGGGTGAGATCGCGCCATGGTCGGGCATCCTCCTCGAGCATGCGGAGCACGATCGAGGTCGCGCCGATCTTGAGAAACGTCGTGTACTCGCACATGTTCGAGTCGCCCACGATCACGTGGAGCCGGCGGAACCGCTCGGCGTCGGCATGGGGCTCGTCGCGCGTGTTGATGATCGGTCGCGACCGCGTCGTGGCGCTCGACACGCCCTCCCAGATGTGCTCGGCGCGCTGGCTGACGCAGTACATCGCGCCGCGGGCCGTCTGCAGCACCTTGCCGGCACCGGCGTACACCTGTCGGGTCACGAGGAACGGGATCAGCACGTCGGTGAACTTCGTAAAGTCGCCTTCGCGCTCGACCAGGTAGTTCTCGTGGCAGCCGTAGGAGTTGCCGGCCGAGTCCGTGTTGTTCTTGAAGAGGTAGACCTCGCCGCGGATCCCCTCCTCTCGGAGCCGCTGCTCCGCGCTGCGCACGAGCGCCTCGAGGATTCGCTCGCCGGCCTTGTCGTGCACGACGAGGTCGAGGATCGAGTCGCATTCGGGCGTGGCGTACTCCGGGTGGCTGCCCACGTCGAGATAGAGGCGCGCACCGTTCTCGAGGAAGACATTGCTCGAGCGGCCCCACGAGACCACGCGGCGGAACAGGTACCGGGCGACCTCGTCGGGGCTGAGCCGGCGTTGACCACGTAGCGTGCACGTGACGCCGTACTCGTTCTCGAGCCCGAAGATCCGACGTTCCACGGGCCCACGGTACAGCGGTGGGGCGCGCTGCTCGTGCCGCCGTGCACGCACCCTGCAGGTGTAGCCAGCCCAGGCGTACCATCAGCATGTGGAGCGCCACGTGCCCGGTCTCGCGGCACTGACATCGGTGAGCGGGAGCTTTCACGCGCACGTGCTCCTCGCCCGGCTCGAATCGGAGGGTATCGACGCACAGCTCTCCGGCGCGTCGAGCGGCTGTACGGGGCTCACCATGGGCGACGTGGCCCGCGTCGACGTCCTCGTTCCCGAGGATCAGCTCGACGACGCGCGGATGGTCCTGTTGATCGACGAAGTCGACGCGACGATGGGTCCGCCGAGCGAGTGGTGGAATGCCGGCGTCGACCGCGCGGGGCCGCCGCGCTGGCCGATGTGGGTTGCCGGGCTTCTCCTCGGCGCCGCGCTGCTCGCCCCGCTCTGGGTCTCCCTGAGCAACCTCTGACGACTCGAGCGTCGGTCAGGCCGCGTTGAGGATCGCTTCGAGCTCTCCGGCGCGGATTCGCCGAAACGCGCGGCGGGCCCGGTTGCGGTCGAGGACGGCAACCTCGAGCTGATCGGCACCGAGGGAGCCGTTCGGCTCTCCCAACACCGAGGCCCCGAGGCGGATCGCCGCCGTGTGATCGATCACGGCCTCGTAGCGCGTGTCGAGCGTCTGCGCGATGGTCTCGGCTTCGCCGCCGAGCACCGTGCAGCCCTCCTCGTCCATGACGGTCCCGTCATAGAGAATGTGGAAGAGCTCGTCGCCGGCCTGATCGTCGCCGACCGCCGCAACGAGGATCTCGACCTCGTAGGGCTTCATCTCGTGGGTGAACACCTGGCCGAGAGTCTGCGCGTACGCGTTGGCGAGGGCACGGGCGTTGACGTCCTCGCGCGCGAACGAGTAGCCCTTCATGTCGGCTTGGCGCACGCCGGCGATGCGCAGCATCTCGAACTCGTTGTACTTCCCGACCCCCGCGAAGGCGATGCGGTCGTAGATCTCACTCACCTTGTAGAGCGTGCGTGAGGGGTTCTCCGCGACGATCACGATGCCGTCGACCGCGCTGAACGCGAGCAAGCTGCGACCCCGGGCGATGCCTTTCCGCGCGTAGTCGGCGCGGTCCTTCATCACCTGCTCGGGCGAGACGTAGAAGGGCATGCTCACAGGCCTGCACCCTCCTCGCGACCGCCGAGCAACGCCGCGGCGCGTTCCGCGACCTGCTCGTTCGTGAGCATCTCGTACCCTGCCGGGCCGATCACGGCGACGGTCGGGAAGATGTTGCGGATGAGGTCGGGTCCACCGGTTGCGGCGTCCTCGTCGGCTGCCGCGAAGAGGGCGCGCAACGAGACGTCGACGGTTTCGTCGCGCGTCATGCTTTCGCTCCACATGGCCTTGATCCAGTTGCGGGCGTGGACACCACCCGAGCCGTTGGCCTGGAAGTCGGCTTCCTCGTACTTGCCGCCGGTGACGTCGTAGCTGAAGACGCGGCCGCGCGGCGGGGCTCGTCATAGCCGGCGAAGAGCGGCACCACCGCGAAGCCCTGCATCGCGGCCGGCAGGTTCGCGCGCACGAGCTGTGCGAGCTGGTTCGCCTTCCCTTCGAGCGACAGACGCTCGCCTTCGATCTTCTCGTAGTGCTCGAGCTGCACCTGGAAGAGCTTCACCAGGTCGATCGCCGGCCCTGCGGCCCCTGCGATCGCGACGCCCGAGTGCTCGTCGGCCGGGAACACCTTCTCGATCCGCCGGCTCGCGATCGTGTACCCCGCGGTCGCCCGGCGGTCGCCCGCCATGACCACACCGTCGGCGAAGCGGATCGCGAGGACGGTGGTCCCGTGGGTGATCTCGAGCGTCGATCCCGCGCCCTCCAGACCGGCTCCGGGCAGCTCGTGGGGAGCGACGCGGCGGAGCAGGTCGACGAATGACGGACCGGGGTCGATCCCCGGCGAGAAGAACGGGAGGGGCAGCTCGCTCATCGGCGGGCGAGCCTACACGGGGGTTCTCCGCGACTGCCCCGCCCCCTCTTGGATCATCGAGGTGCGCCGGCAGATGCGGCTTTGCCTCCTTGCCGCGCGTTGTGACAAGGCTGGCAAGAGCGCGTGGCGCCCGTCCTTCATGTTGCGATCGTGGCGGGAAGTCCTCGAGCCAATTTCCATTCCCCGCATGCTGGGCAGCGCGTCATGCGCTGACGTCACACGCCGGGTCTGACAGCACAACCCCTGGTCAGGGGCATCATTGGCCGCCTTTCTGCACATATGCCTTCACAAACTCCTCGGCGTTGTCCTCGAGGACGGTGTCGATCTCGTCGAGGAGGTCATCGAGTTCCTCCTTGAGCTTCTCGCCCTGCTTCGCGGGCGCGTCGACCTCGGCGGTCTCGCTGGTGCGTTCCTTCGGCGCCGGCTTCTGCTTGCGCTCTCGCTCTGGCATGACCTCTCCTCTACGCCTGCAAGCGGTCGACCAGTTCCGCCGGGCTGGTCACTGCTGCGAACAACTCCCCGACGTGGCTCTTCGTTCCTCGCTGCGGCTCCATCATCGGAATCCGTCGGAGCGGATCGCTGCCGACGTCGAGGATCACACTGTCCCAGTTCGCCGCGACGACCGAATCCGGCCACCGGGCGAGACACTTCCCACGAAAGTATGCGCGCGTCGACGCCGGCGGTTCGATCATTCCCGCGACGACCTCGCGCTCGGCGACGAGGCGCTCGACCTTGCCCGCACGGACGAGCCGCTCGTACAGCGAGCGGTCGGGACGCACGTCGGAATACTGCAGGTCGAGGAGCGCGAGCTTCGGGTCCGACCAGTCCAGACGATCACGCTCGACGTAGGCGGAGAGCAGCGCGAGCTTCGTGACCCAGTCGAGTTGGCCGTCGAGCTCCATCGGGTCGGCTTCGAGCTGGGTCAGCACCGCCTCCCAGCGCGCGAGCACCTGCTCCCCCACCAGCGAGCCGCCGCACGCCTCCAGGCCGGTCTCCTCGGCGTACTTGCGCGCGAGCCGCAGGAACTCCCACTGCACCTCGACCGCTGTGGCCCGGCCGCCGTCGTGGAGCTCGACCGTCGCGCGGCACGTCGGGTCGTGCGAGACGGTGCGCATCGCCGCAACCGGTCCGACGATGGACAGGTTCTTGTCGATGAACTCGTCCTCGATCATCGCGAGCACGATCGCCGTCGTTCCCACCTTGAGGAACGTCGCCACCTCGCAGAGGTTCGCGTCCCCCGCGATCACGTGGAGTCGCCGGTACTTCTGGGGATCTGCGTGCGGCTCGTCGCGTGTGTTGACGATCGGGCGCTTCAGCGTCGTCTCGAGCCCGACTTCCTCTTCGAAGAAGTCGGCGCGCTGACTGAGCTGGTAGTCGACGCGCGTCGCGCCGTTCTCGGTGCCGACCTTGCCCGAACCGGTGAACACCTGGCGCGTCACGAACCAGGGCAAGAGGTTGCGCACGAGCGTGGCGAACGCGACGGATCGGTCGACCAGATAGTTCTCGTGAGTGCCGTACGAGTTGCCCTTGCCGTCGGAGTTGTTCTTGTAGACGACGATCTCCTGGCCGGGCTCGAGCAAGCGCTTCGCCGCGAGCATCGAGCGGGCAAGCACGCGCTCTCCCGCCTTGTCGGCACAGACCAGCTCGAGCGCGTCGCCGCACTCGGGCGTGGAGTACTCCGGATGCGCGTGGTCGACGTAGTACCGCGCGCCGTTCGACAGCACGGTGTTGACGAGGTGCGTCTCGATCTCCGGTGCGGACGACCCTTCGCGCGCGTACCCGCGAGCATCACGACCCGGCGACTCGTCCTCGAAGTCCCAGCCGACCTTGTGGTGCTCGACGTAGGCGTTGATCAGCAGCGATGACGCGAGCACCGGGTTGGGATCGGCGACCCCGCGCAGGACGACGCCGTACTCGGTCTCGATCCCGCACACCTTGGGGACGGCCACGAATCCAGCCTACTGGTGCCCCATCAGAGGTATTGGCCGGTGGTGACGCGTTCGATCTGCCGTCCGCCCGCGGCATCGTCCCCCTGCGACATGAGCGTGCGGATGTAGACGATGCGCTCGCCCTTGCGACCGGAGATCTTCGCCCAGTCGTCTGGATTCGTCGTGTTCGGCAGGTCCTCGTGCTCGCGGAACTCCTGGCGGATCGAATCGACGAGGTCCTGCGTCGAGATGCCCTTGTGGCCACCTTCGATCTGTCGCTTGATCGACAGCTTCTTCGCACGGCGCACGATGTTCTCGATCATCGCTCCCGACGAGAAGTCCTTGAAGTACA
Source organism: uncultured Actinomycetes bacterium (assembly GCA_963815405.1). Classification (GTDB taxonomy): domain Bacteria; phylum Actinomycetota; class Acidimicrobiia; order IMCC26256; family DASPTH01; genus CAWFGR01. Next base: position 45,124 of record CAWFGR010000004.1, on the reverse strand, counting down.
GGACTTCCTTGTCGCCGTTCTGATACGTCACCTCGAGGAAGCGGTTCTCGTCGTTGACCGCGTACATGTGCGCAACCGACTCGTCGATCATGGCCGCGACCGCGCCCTCGGGGCCGCCGTGACGCCCGGTCTCCTCGTCGGCGAGCGGGAGGTGCGACCCGAGGTAGCGGCCGAAGATCTGACGCGCGCTTCCCTCGTCGGGCCGCTCGATCTTGATCTTCACGTCGAGCCGACCGGGACGCAGGATCGCGGGATCGATGAGGTCCTCGCGGTTCGAGGCCCCGATCACGATGACGTTCTTCAGGCTCTCCACGCCGTCGATCTCCGCGAGCAGCTGAGGCACGATGGTGCTCTCGATGTCGGAGGAGATCCCGGTGCCGCGGGTGCGGAACAGCGAGTCCATCTCGTCGAAGAAGACGATGACGGGCACGCCCTCTTCCGACTTCTCACGCGCGCGCTGGAAGATGAGCCGGATCTGGCGCTCGGTCTCGCCGACGTACTTGTTGAGCAGCTCCGGGCCCTTGATGTTGAGGAAGTAGGAGCGCGTCGAGTCGTTCCCGGTCTTCTCCGCGACGCGCTTCGCAAGCGAGTTCGCGACAGCCTTCGCGATGAGCGTCTTGCCGCATCCGGGCGGGCCGTACAGCAGGATGCCCTTCGGGGGTTGCAGCTCGTGCTCGTGGAAGAGCTCGGCGTGCAGGTACGGCAGCTCCACCGCATCCTTGATGAGCTCGATCTGCGCGTCGAGGCCGCCGACGTCGTTGTAGGTGACGTCGGGAACCTCCTCGAGGACGAGCTCCTCGACCTCGGGCCGTGGCAGCCGTTCGACGAGCAGGCCCGAACGAGCGTCCATGAGCACGTGGTCGCCGCTGCGCAAGACGACGTCGAAGAGCGCGTCGGCGAGCTCGCAGACCCGCTCCTCGTCGGCCCGACCAATGACCAGGGCTCGTCGCCCGCCGGGGAGCAGCTCCTTGATCGACACGACCTCGCCGGCCACCTCCGGCGACCGCGCCAGGACGACGTTCAGCGATTCGTTGAGCACGACCTCTTGGCCGCGGCGGAGCTCCGCGACCTCGACCTCGGGGTGCACGGAGACGCGCATCTTGCGACCGGACGTGAAGACGTCGACGGTGGCGTCGTCGTTGGCCGCGAGAAACGTGCCGTAAGCCGACGGCGGCATGGTGAGCTTCTCGACGTCCTCGCGGAGCGCAGCGATGTGCTCACGCGCCTCCCGGAGGGTCGCCGACAGCCGCTCGTTCTGCGAGACCGCCTGCGCAAGTTGGGCCTTGGTCTCGAGCAGGCGTTCCTCGAGCGTCCGGACGCGCTTCGGGGCGTCGTGGAGACGGCGGCGGAGGACCACCACTTCTTCCTCGAGGGTCTTGAGCTGCCCTTGCAGGTCGGTGACCTGGCGCTCGTACTCCTCGAAACGGCGGTCGTGCTCAGGAGCCACGCAGTCACCTCCTGAGAGCGTGCGGTCCATCACCGGCTGCTTGCGCGGGACCTTACACCCGGCTCCGCGGGCGACTCGGGCAAGCTCCGCACCGTATCTCGCGTTGGATTTACCCTATACTGGCGTGTGAAACTGTCGAGCGGATATCCACCGATCCATGATTCGACGAAACACCGAGACGGAAATGAGGACGCCACGATGAAGGTCTGGATCGATCAGGACCTCTGCACCGGCGACGGTCTCTGCGAAGAGATCGCGCCCGCCGTGTTCACGCTGCTCGACGACGGCCTCGCGTACGTCAAGGAAGCCGACAAGGTCTTCAGCAACCCGGGTGGCGCCGAGGGCCTCGCGAACGTGCCCGGCGGCATGGATGACGCCGTGATCGAAGCGGCCGAGGAGTGCCCCGGCGAGTGCATCTTCATCGAAGTCGACTGAGCGCGTCCGACGCCCGCGAAGCCTCAGGTCGTCGGGACGAGGAGACGCGCGTGCGTGAGGAACCCGGTGTGCGCCACCATGCGGTGGTCGGGCCGGACGGACTGGCCGTCGACGTGCCACGAGCGGTGGAGGACCTCCACCGTCTCCGCCATGGCGAATGCTGAGTCGTCGAGCTCCTCGCGCAGCCGCGCGACCTGCCCGATCGTCGGCAGGTAGGCGAGGAGGATCCCGCCCGAGCGCAACGCGTGCCCGGCGTGCTTCACGACCCGCCACGGCTCGGGCAGATCGAGGATCACGCGGTCGAGGTCGCTCTCGTCGATGCCCTCGTAGACATCGCGCACCTCGACGCTGAGGGGGACGTCGGGACCGAGCATGCCGTCGACGTTGGCGCGAGCCCGAGCCGCGAAGTCGTCGCGGATCTCGTAACCCGTGACGCGACCCGAAGAGCCGACCGCGCGCGAAGAGCGTCATCGTCAACGCGCCCGAGCCCATCCCGCTCTCCAGGACGCGCGCACCGGGGAACACGTCGCCCATCATGAGGATCGGGCCGAGGTCCTTCGGATAGATCACCTGCGCGCCGCGAGGCATCTCGAGCACATAGTCCGACAGGGTCGGGCGGAGCGCGATCAGCCGAGCGCCACGCGTGGTCCGCACCGAGGTGCCTTCCTGCGCGCCGATCAACGTGTCGTGCTCGAGGAATCCGGCATGCGAGTGGAACTGTGCACCGGCGCGCAACGTCACGAGATGCCGGCGTCGCCGGCTGTCGACGAGCAGGACGCGTTCGCCCTCGGTGAAAGGACGGCCCATCAGCTCGGTGCGGCGAGGCGCACCGGGACGGCGAGCGCGCCGGCGCGCTCGCGGAGCCGGCAGAACGCGCACACGTCGCCCGGCGTGGGCGCGCCGCAGGCGATGCACGCGCCGAGCGTGGTGCGTTCCTCGACCGCGTCCGGCTCGAAGCGCGGATGGCCTCGTTCGAAGAACCCGAAGAGGAACGACGCCTTCGCGCCGGGCGACCGCGCCTCGAGCTCGTTGAGCAGGTCCTTGTAGCCGAGATGGCGGTTGCCGTGCGCCATCGGGCATTCCTCGACCTGGTAGTCGATGTCGCGCGAGCACGCAGTACGCCGCGGTCTCGCGTTCGCTGAGGCGCAGCAATGGCTTGACCTTCCGCGCGAACCCGGGCGCTGCCGGCAGCACCGGCGCTTGCCGGCCGAGGTAGCCGGCGTCCCAGCGCAACACGTTGCCCAACAACACCGCCGCCTCGTCGTCGAGGTTGTGGCCGGTCGCGACGACGTCGTAGCCGTGCTCGAGCGCGACGGCGTTGAACAGGTGCCGCTTCGAGAGTCCACACGCCCCACAGGGCGCGCGGCGGGTCGCGTGAGCGGCGCGCGGGACGTCGTAGCCGTAGTCACGGGCGAGGTCGACCTCGATGAGCTCACGTGAGCCCGACGCCGCGAAGGCGCGGACGAACTCCAGCGATTGGTCGGAGTACGAGCCGATGCCCAACCCGAGGTACACCCCATCCGCCGGGATCTCGAGCGCCTCGAGCAGGTCCCAGAGCGCAAGCGAATCCTTGCCCCCCGACACGGCGACGAGGACCCGATCGCCGGGGGCGATCATCCGGTGCTCGGCGATCGCGCGCCGGACCTGCTCCCGGCAGTGGTGCAGGAAGTGCTGACGGCAGAAGGCGGCGTTGTGGCGACGCACGTCGAGTACCGCGGGGCCGCGGCAGACCCGACACTTCACGGTCCGTCGCCCCCCGAGATCACCGGCCGGATCTCCACGACCGCCTGGGCGTGCAACCGCGCGTCGCGAGGCACCAGCTCGTCGTCGGCAATGACGAGGACCGACTCTGCGTTCACGTCGAGACGGGCGAGCAACGCGTCGACCGTCATCGGCCCGGGCAGGTCGAGCTCTCGGCGCGGGTTGCGCATGACGATCCTCATCCCGCGCTCAGGGTACCGGTCGTGACGCCGGCGCCTGCCCTGCCGCACGCGGTCAGGGTCGTCGGGCGCGGATCTCCAGCCGGTCGCCCGGACGCAGTTGGGCCACCCTCACGCGCTCGGGACGGGTGCGAAGCACGGCGCCGGCGACACGGAGCCCGATCGCGACGCACCCGATCGTCGTCCACGCACGCGAGCCCCCGAGCACTCCGCGCTTCCAGCCCGAGGTCGTGAGACGGCGCAGGATCAGTCCCATCGAGGCGTCCTCAGACCCGGACGATCTCGACGAACATGCGGCGCTTGCGGCCCCGGCGCCGACCGAGTGCGTAGGCCAGGACGACGCCCACCATGCCCGCCGCGACCGCCGCGCCCTTCCCGGCCTTCCCTGCCGACGCGGCGCCGGTGTCGGCAACCTGCTTGATCTCGCCGAGCTTCGCCTCGATGTCGGCCCGGGTGACCGTCCGGTCGTACGTGCTCATCGCCGCTCCTGGGAGATCCGGGCCGGGCGCCGCGCCAGCCAGGTGAGGCCACCGCCCACGAACAGGGCGACGACCACGATGAGATACGGCACGAAGGACCAGTCGTCCGTAAAGGTGGTCCCGGTCTCCGTCTGGAGCAGGCGCAGGCAACCGACGGCGAGGAGCAGCACCCCGATCCCGAACAGCAGCGAGCCGAGGATGCCGAACGCGACGTAGCGGCCGAGCTGTTTCAGCGGGACGATCGTCTGTTGGCGCACGTAACGAAGCACCAGGTCCCAGAGCTCGCTCACGAGCTGCGGCAGCGGCGGGGTGCGGCCGCTCGACGTGTCTGGGGATGTCCTCGCCATGGGTGCTCCTGGGGTCGGCGCAGGATTGTGGTCGCCGCCGCGCCGAGTTGCAAGGATCGCGCGTCCAGGCCCCGGAGGGAAGGAACGAGCGCCGGCGGGCGGACGTCAGCCGCTCCCACCCCGCGCGGCGACGGACGCGCTCGGTGCGCCGGGCGATGCCGGCGCCGGGACCAGCGTGCCTGCCGGTGGCGACTGCGGGAAGCTCGCCACGATCCCGGCGATCTTCTCGCGGCAAGGTGTAGCCGGCCGTCTCGGAGAAATCGCCGTTCGCCACGAAGGCGAAGCGCACCGGCCACGCTCCGTCGAGAAAGCCGGCCAGCGCGGTCACTCCCTGCAGCGACCCCGTCTTCGCCCGGAGCTGTCCGTCGAGTGGCGTCCCCTTGAGCCGGTCTGCCAACGTGCCCGACCGTCCGGCGACCGGGAGCCCGCTCCCCAGCGCGGCGAACTCGGGGCGCGCCGAGAGCGCGAGAACCGACGAGAGCGCCTGGCACGTGATGCGATTCCCGCGATCCAGCCCCGACCCGTCGACGAGCATGACTCCGTCGAGTGGGATGCCGAGCGCGGTGAGCCGCTCTCCGAGCGCGTGGACACCTGCGGCCGTGGATCCGTCCTTCGCGAGCTTCACGCCCAGCTCCTTCACGAGGAGCTCGGCGGCGAGGTTGTCACTCGAGCGCAACATCGAGGTCACGAGCTCCCGCAGCGGCGCCGACTTCGCGGTGGCCACCACGAAGCTCGTCGCCGGCGCCGTGCCTCGGCCCGGCGGGCCGACCTCGACCCCCCGCGCACGGAGCAGCCTCGTGAGCTCGGTCGCGGCGTTCAGGGCCGGGTCGGTCGAGGGCGCGCGGCTCGGTGTCCACGTGGAGAACCCGTCGTTCACCGTCAGCGCCCCGAGCGGGCCGATCGTGCCCTCGGTGCGGTAGGTGTCCCTCCAGGTCGGCAGGTACCGCTGCGTGTCGTAGCGCGAGTCGTCTCCGAGGATCCCTCCCGGCACGCGGCGGACGCCCTGTGCCACGACCGCGTCGGCGAGCGACTCCAGGCTCGTCGTCGTCGTCACGTCGCGCGTCTCCACGCGCGTCTGGAGGTATGCGCCGTACTCGGCACTCGTCAGCGTGGGATCCCCACCGCCCACGAGCCAGACCCGGTCGACGAGCCCGCCGTTCGGCGCGGCTGGAGCCACGACGCGCGTCTCGAACACCGTGTCGGGCCCGAGCGCGTCGAGCGCCGCGGCCGCCGTCAACAGCTTCTGCGTCGACGCACCCAGAATGGGCGTCGCCGAGTCGCGGCCGGCGACGGCGAGCCCCCCGACATCGACCGTCACGCACGCGCTGGGACCGATCGCCGTCGAGAGCGCGGCCTGCAGCTGCTGACCACCCGTGGCGTAGACGAGCGGCTGGGGCGCCCGCCGCGCCGACCACACGGGAGTCGCGAGCGCATCGGTCGACCGGGGGCGCGGCGCGGATTTCGTCTGCAGTGCGAAGACGGAGAGCACGACCGCCGCGACGAGCAGAAGCGGCACCGACCAGTACGGCAGTGGCAACCGACGTCGGTAGCCTGACCGCGTGAGCGGGTCCCCCCTGGGTCGCGAGTGCACCCCGGCAGTGTGCCCTGCCGAGGCGCCGCGTGTGGCTCGACCGGGCGGGACGGGTGACCGGCTCCCCGGTCGAGCTCGAGCTCTCGATCGTCGTCCCCGCGCACAACGAGATCGGGTTCCTCGACTACTGCATCGGGGACCTGCTCCACGGGCTGCGGGCCCGCGGCGCCAGCTTCGAGATCATCGTGGTCGAGAACGGCTCCATCGACGGGACCCTCGAGCTCGCGATGCGACTCGCCGCGGCCAATCCCGAAGTCGACTGCGTGTCCCTGCCCCTGGCCGACTACGGTGTTGCGCTGCGCGCGGGCCTCTTGCGCGCCCGAGGTGAGCTGGTCGTCAACTTCGATGTCGACTACTACGACCTCGACTTCCTGGACTGCGCGCGCGACCGTGCTGCGCAGGTCCCCGCGCCCGCGATCGTCGTCGGCTCGAAACGACTGCCGGGCACCGTCGACGCGCTGTCCCTGGACCCGCCGGCTCGTGACCGCGGCGTTCTCGACGCTGCTGCGCCTCGGATTCGGCCTCCGGGTGTCCGACACCCACGGGATGAAGGTGTTGCGCCGGCGCGAGGTCGAGCCCCTGGCGCGGAAGTGCCGGCTCGGCACGGATCTCTTCGACACCGAGCTCGTGCTCCGGGCCGAACGCGCGGGTCTGCGGGTCGAGGAGCTGCCCGTCACCGTCGAGGAGCGCCGCCCGTCGCGCACGCCGATCCTCCAGCGCGTGCCGCGCACGCTCCTCGGTCTCGCCCGTCTGCGCGTCGCGCTGTTCACCGACCGCGGCGCGCGGTGAGTCCCGCGTCGGCGATGTTCGCTGCGGCACTCTCCCGGCACCCGGTCGCGGCGAGCGCGCGCTCGGAGAGGTCGTTGGTGAGGTCGTCGAGCAGCTCAACGGTGCCGCGCCGTCACTCGCTGTCTGCTTCGTGTCACCACATTTTGCCGGGGCGCTCGACGACATCTCCGACGCGCTCGACCGGCTCCTCGAGCCGGAGGTCCTGCTTGGCGCGAGCGCCGCCGCGGTGGTCGGCAACGGCCACGAGGTCGAAGGCGAGCCCGCGCTCGCGGTCCTCGCTGGCGTGTTGCCGCCGAGCACGTGCACACCGTTCGAGCTGACGATGGCGTCCGGCCGCGCTCGACCCGCGATGGTCGGCTGGCCGGAGCTCGATGGGGACCCGACTGCCGTGTTCCTGCTCGCCGACCCGTTCAGCTTCCCGGTCGACGACTGGCTCCGCGTCCTCGACGACGCCGCGCCCGGCCTTCCCGCCTTCGGAGGTCTGGCGTCCGGCGCGACCCATCCCGGGGGCAACCGACTGTTGTCACGCCACTCGGTGCACCGCGCGGGCGCGGTCGGCGTGGTCCTCCACGGTGTCGACGTCCGGCCGGTGGTGTCGCAGGGGTGCCGACCCGTCGGGCAGCCGTTCGTCGTGACGCGCGCCGAGGGCACGTTCCTCATCGAGCTCGGGGGGCAACCCGCGTACCGGCGCCTCCTGGAATGCGCGGCCGAGGCGATGCCCGACGACCGGGAGCTCATGCGCCACGGGCTCCAGATCGGCGTGGTCGTCGACGAGCGCAAGGCGTGGTTCGAACGCGGCGACTTCCTCGTACGAAGCGTGACCGGTGCCGACCCCGAGTCGGGTGTCGTCGCGATCGGCGACTGGGTCGAGGTCGGCCACACGGTCCAGTTCCACGTCCGCGATGGAGACGCCGCCGACGAGGACCTCCGGGCGCTGCTCGCGGACCAGACCGCCGACGCCGCGTTGCTCTTCACCTGCAACGGCCGCGGCCGTCATCTCTTCGGCGGTCCGGACCACGATGCGCGTGTCGTGCAAGAGCTGCTCGGCCCCCTGCCGGTCGCGGGGACGTTCTGCGCGGGTGAGATCGGACCCGTCGGGGGAAAGAACTTCGTGCACGGCTTCACCGCCAGTCTTGCCCTGTTCGGCCGCACGTAGGCTGGCGCTTCGGACTGGCGGCGCGGTACGCCGGACGGAGCCCGACGGAGCTCGACGGAAGGGGTCGCATGCCGCAACAGACCGGAGCAGACCAGCTCGAGCAACGCGCGATCAACGTCGTCCGTGGTCTGGCCATGGACGCCGTGCAACAGGCCAACTCGGGTCATCCCGGAACGCCGATGGCGCTCGCGCCGCTCGCGCACGTCCTCTGGACGCGCATCATGCGCTACGACGCGGCCGCACCCGAATGGCCCAACCGCGACCGGTTCGTGCTCTCCGCCGGCCACGCGTCGATGTTGCTCTACGCCATGCTCTCCCTCACGGGCTTCGGGCTCGAGCTCGACGACATCCGCGCCTTCCGTCAGCTCCATTCGAAGACGCCCGGGCACCCGGAGCGGCTGCACACGGCCGGTGTCGAGGTCACGACGGGACCACTCGGCCAAGGCTTCGCGAACGGCGTCGGCATCGCGTTCGCGGAGGCGAACCTCCGCGCCCGCTTCGGCGCCGACGTCTCCGACCACCATGTGTTCGCCATCTGCTCCGACGGAGACCTCGAGGAGGGTGTGAGCCACGAAGCGGCGTCGCTCGCCGGACATCTCGGGCTCGGCCGGCTCGTGTACGTGTACGACGACAACCACATCACGATCGACGGTCCCACCGAGCTCGCGTACAGCGACGACGTGCCCCAGCGCTTCGAGGCGTACGGCTGGCACGTGGTCGAGCTCGGCGAAGCCGCGAACGATCTCGACGCGCTCGAGGGCGGGCTGCGCGCGGCGATGGCCGAACAGTACCGACCCAGCCTCGTCGTGCTGCGCAGCCACATCGGCTGGCCGTCGCCCAGGTTCACCGACACATCGGCTGCCCACGGGAACCCGCTCGGCGCCGAGGAGGTCGCGGCGGTCAAGGAGATCCTCGACCTCGCGCCCGAGCCGTTCGTGGTCCCCGACGACGTGCTCGCCTACTACCGCGCGGCGGGCCGGCGGGGTGCACCGGAACGGGAGGCGTGGGAAGGCCGGCGCCTGGCGCTGCGAGAGCGCGACTCGCCGCTTGCCGAGGAGTACGACGCATGCATCGAAGGGCGCGGCCTCGCCGGGTGGGCCAGCAAGCTGCCCTCCTGGAATGCGGGCGAGTCCGTCGCGACCCGCCGCGCGATGGCCAAGGTGTTCGACGCGGTCCTCGATGTCGTGCCGGGCCTCGTCGCGGGAGGTGCCGATCTCACTGAGAACACCGGCACCGAGGTGAAGCCCGCTTCGGTCGTCGAGCGTGGCGCGCTCGGGGGGCGACAACTCCACTACGGCATCCGCGAGCACGCCATGGGTTCGATCATGAACGGCATGGCCGCTAGCGGCCTGCTGCCCGCCGGTGGCACCTTCTTCGTGTTCAGTGACTACATGCGACCGGCGGTGCGCCTCGCGGCGCTCGCTCGCTACCGCACCGCGTTCGTATGGTCTCACGACTCGGTGGGCCTCGGCGAGGACGGGCCGACGCACCAACCGGTCGAGCAGCTGCCGTCGCTCCGCGCGCTCCCCGGCCTGTGCCTCATTCGCCCCGCCGACGCGAACGAGGTTGCCCAGGCGTACCGCGTGCACGTCGACGGAGAACGGCCGACGGCGATCGTCCTCACTCGCCAGGCGACACCAGTCCTCGCGGGGACCGCGGAGCGCGCCGCTGACGGGCTGCCGCGCGGGGGGTACACGCTCGTCGACGAGGGGGCCAGCCTGCAGGTCGTGCTCGTGGCCTCCGGGTCCGAGGTGGCACTGTGCGTCGAGGCCGCCCACACCCTCGAGACCGAGGGGATCGGCGCGCGGGTCGTGTCGTTGCCCTCGTGGGACCTCTTCGCCGCGCAACCGACGAGCTACCGCGACTCGGTCCTGCCGCCTCGCGCTCCGGTGCTCGCGGTCGAGGCCGCCGCAACCTTTGGATGGGACCGCTATGCCGACGACGTCATCGGCATCGACACCTTCGGATTGTCGGCACCGGGCGATGTCGCGTTGCGCGAGCTCGGGTTCACCCCCGCGCACGTCACGGAACGCGCCCGTGTACTCGCCCTGGGAGGACCAGCCCGATGACGAGCCCGATTGCGCGCCTGCTCGAGTTCGGCCAGAGCCCCTGGTACGATAACCTGTCGCGGCCGCTGATCCGCGACGGCGATTTGGAGCGACTCATCGAGCTCGACGGCATCCGTGGCGTGACGTCGAACCCGACCATCTTCGACAAGGCGATCGCCGCGGGCGACGGCTACGACGACCGAGTCCGGTCGTCGGTCCGTGAGGGGCTGGCGCCGGATGACGCCTATTGGGAGGTCGTGCTGCCCGACATCGTCGACGCAGCCGAGCTGCTGGAGCCGAGCCATCGCGTCAGCGGCGGCGCGGACGGCTTCGTGTCGATCGAGGTGTCCCCGCTGCTCGCCCACGACACGGATGCGACCATCCGCCAGGCGGCGTGGCTCGCGGAACGCACCGCCCGGCCGAACGTGATGATCAAGATCCCCGCCACCCCGGAGGGCGTCCCAGCGATCGAAGAGACGATCGCGGCAGGTATCAACGTCAACGTGACGTTGATCTTCTCGCTTGCCCGGCACGAACAGGTGATCGAGGCCTTCCTGCGCGGTCTGGACCGCCTCGTCGCGTCGGGCGGCGATCCCGCGACGGTTGCCTCCGTCGCATCCTTCTTCGTGAGTCGGGTCGACACCGAGACGGACCGCCGACTTCCGGATGGTCATGTCCTGCGCGGGCGGGCCGCAGTGGCCAACGCGAAGCTCGCGTACCGCCTGTTCCAACAACGCTTCGGTGATGAGCGCTGGGCCGCGCTGGCTGCACAGGGCGCACGCGTACAGCGCCCGCTGTGGGCATCGACGTCGACCAAGAACCCGGCCTACTCGTCGACCCTGTACGTCGACGAGCTCGTCGGCCCCGACACGGTGAACACGCTCGCACCCGCGTCGATCGACGCGCTGCGACGTGGCGAAGGTCACCAGCGCGCGGGAACCCTGATCGAGGGACTCGACGACGCCGAGCGCGTCCTCGCCGCGCTCGCGGATGCCGGTATCGACTTCGACGACGTCACCCAGACCCTCGAGGCCGAAGGCGTCGCGTCGTTCGCCGATTCGTTCCACGACGCGGTGCACGCGGTCGCCAAGCGTCAGGAAGACCTCGCCGCCTGAGCAGCCGGCCGAGCTGTTCCCTGGCCGGCGGCGGAGCCGTCACTCGGCCAGCGCCACCACCGCACGAAAGTGCTCGACGAGCTCGGCGCGCGTGACCCTCGCGTTCAGGCCGCTGGTGCTCGGCATCACGTAGATCGCGCGATCGGCGAGCAGCGCGGGCTGGAGACCAGCCTGTGCGGCGCGATCCCGAGCGACGCGCCAACCGGCGAGGCCCACGAAGCAGACGACCTGCGGCTCGAGCCAGGCAACCACGCGCTCGACGCGCTCCATGCCGGTCGCGTACTCGGTGGTGGAGATCTCCGCCGCTCGCGGCGTCGCCCGCTTGACCAGGTCGGTCATGCCGACGTGGTCCTCCACCAGCGCGCGCACGGGATCGCGTTCGCTCGTGACGACACCGGCTTGGAGCGCGGCCGACCAGAAGCGATTGCCGGGTCCCGCGAAGCCGTAGCCCGCGTCAGCTGCGTGCAAGCTCGGGTTCAGCCCGCAGACCAGGATTCGGAGGTCACGACCGACCGTGTCGGCCAGCGTCGCGCGCGGGACCCGGAGACGCGGAGCCACGTGCCGCGGCGCGGCCCGCACACGACGTCCGTGAATCCGGCCCCGTGGAACACGTCCTCGACGGCGACCGATGTGTCGCGCCCGAGCCGCACAGTGACCTCGACGGCAGCGCGGGGTACGAGAGCACGGTGCAGACTCGCCAGGAGGATCGGCCACTCCGTGATCGGCGCATCCATGCGCCGGCGAGTGACGCTCGGCACGTCGACGGACCGGTCCGGCATCGGCCATATCATCGCCGTGTGACGCGAGCTGGGGCGACGAGCCCGGAGCTTCCGTGAGCATCGCTTCGTCGTCTTCGGAGCCGGCGACTCTGGTGGTGTTCGGCGGGACCGGCGATCTGGCGCACCGCAAGCTGTACCCAGCCCTCGCGTCGCTCGCCGCACGTGGCCAACTCCCCCGACCGTTCCGTATCGTCGCGGTCGCCCGGACGGTGATGAGCGACGACGACTACGTCGCCCGGGTCCGTGACTCCCTCACCGCCGGCGAGTTCGCCGAGCCCGACGGTTGGCAGGCACTCGTCGCCCAGGAGGTCGAGCTCCGCTACGTGGGTGGGTCGTTCGACGAGGAGGACACGTACGCCCGGTTGGCCAAGGTGCTCGACGAGTCGGAGCACCGCGGCACGGATGCGACGGTGCTCTACTACCTGGCCACGGTGCCCTCGGCGTTCGTCTCCGTGGCACGCGGGCTGGGCGCGGCGGGGCTCGCCGAAGAGCCCGACGGCACCGCGCACCGGATCGTCGTGGAGAAGCCGTTCGGTCACGACACCGCGTCGGCGCAGGCGCTCGACGACGAGCTCCAGCGTGTCTTCCAAGAACGGCAGATCTTCCGGATCGACCACTACCTCGCCAAGGAGACCGTCCAGAACATCCTGGCGTTTCGTTTCGCGAACACGATCTTCGAGCCGCTCTGGAACCGTCGCTACGTCGACCATGTGCAGATCACGATCGCGGAAGACGTGGGGGTCGGTCACCGCGGGACCTTCTACGAGCAGGCGGGCGCCTTGCGCGACATCGTGCAGAACCACGCGCTGCAAGTCCTCGCGCTCACGGTGATGGAGCCTCCCGCGACCTTCGATGCTGACATCATCCGCGACGCGAAGGTCAACGCGCTGCGCTCCGTGCACCCCTTCGCGCCGCACGACCTCCCTCGACGGGTCGTGCGCGCGCAGTACACGCCGGGCGTCGCCGGTGGCGCACCGGTGGCCGGCTACCGGGAGGAGGAGGGCGTCGCACCCGACAGCACCATCGAAACCTACGTCGCGATCTCGCTCGACGTGGACAGCTGGCGATGGGCGGGCGTGCCGTTCTACCTGCGGACCGGCAAGCGGCTCGCACAGCGCGTCACCGAGGTCGCGTTGCGGTTCAAGGCGGTGCCCTTCCTCCCGCTGCCGCCGGATGCCCGCGACACCATCGAGCCCAACGAGCTCGTTATGCGGATCCAACCCGACGAAGGCATCCAGTTGCGGTTCGCGGCGAAGATCCCGGGCCAGGCGTTCGCCACACGGTCTGTCCCGCTCACCTTCAGCTACCGCGAGGGCTTCACCGAACGTACGCCGGAGGCCTACGAGCGCGTGCTCCTCGACGCGTTGCACGGCGACCCGACGCTGTTCATCCGCTCCGACGAGGTCGCGGTCGCGTGGCGGTTGATCCAGCCTCTCCTCGACGCCTTCTCGGCCGGCGGGCTCCCGCTGCGCCGATACGCCGCGGGCACCTGGGGGCCCGACGCCGCGGAGGCGATGCTGCGAACCCGTGGAGACGAGTGGCGGACGCCCTGATCTCAGCCTTCGACGGCGACGTGCGCGTGGTGGCCGACGTCCCTGCGGCGTTCACCGAGCTGATCCGCGAGGCGGAGCCGCGCTCGATCGCTCTCTCCGGCGGCGCGACGGCGCAACGATGCTACGAGCGTCTTGCCGCGACCCGTCCGGACTGGCGCGACGTCGAGGTCACCTTCGGCGACGAGCGATGGGTCGATGTCGACGATCCCGAGTCCAACGAAGGTATGGCCCGCAGAGCGCTGCTCGACGTCGCCCGCGCAGCTCGGGTGCACTCCGTGCGCGCCGCAGGCGCCGATCCCGAATCAGCTGCCGTCGCGATGGACACCTTCCTGCGCGCCGCGGCGCCGATCGAGGTCGTGCACCTCGGACTGGGACCGGATGGACACACGGCGTCGCTGTTCCCAGGGAGCGCCGCGCTCGCCGAACGAGAGCGATTGGTTGTCGCCGTCCGGGACTCGCTGCACCCCTGTGAGCGAATCACCTTCACGTATCCCGCGCTCGCACGCGCGGCGCTCGTCGTGTTCACGGTGCAAGGACAGACGAAGCGCGAAGCCCTGGCCCGGGTCCTGCGGGGAGGGGACGTCCCCGCGGCCCACGTCGCCGCGCGCCACGTCATCTGGCTCGTCGACAGCGCCGCCGCTGGCGGCGGAACCGCCGGAGACGTCGCTTAGGCTGCGGGCGTGTTCGATCCGGCGGAGCCCTCGACGCTGCTCGACGCGCGCCTCGAGGCCTTGATGGCGACGGCGTCGGCACGCCGTGACGAGGCCCACGGTCGCCGGGTCACCTTCTCGCCGAAGGTGTTCATCCCGCTCACGATGCTGTGCCGCGACCGCTGCGGCTACTGCACGTTCGCGCAGCCTCCCGCACGCCTTCGAAGTCCCTACCTGTCGATCGAGGAGGTCGTCGCGATCGCGCGGCGGGGCGCGGCGCTCGGATGCCGCGAAGCCCTGTTCACTCTCGGCGAAGCACCGGAGGAGCGCTACCCGCTCGCTGCCGACTGGCTCGCCGCGCACAATCATGCGTCGACGATCGGGTACCTGCACGCGGCGTGCCGGGCCGTGGTCGAGGAGACCGGCCTGCTCCCCCACGCCAACGCGGGAGCGTTGTCTCGGGGCGAACTCGAGCACCTCCGGTCGGCGAGCGCGTCGCAGGGAATGATGCTCGAAACCCTCGCGGATCGCCTCGGGACGCCCGGTGGCCCCCACTTCGGCGCCCCCGACAAGGCGCCCGCCCGACGCCTGGCCACACTCGACGCCGCCGGCGAGGTGCGCGTGCCGTTCACCACCGGCATCCTCGTCGGTTTCGGCGAGACCCGGGCCGAGCGCCTCACCGCGCTGGTCGCCATTCGCGACGCGTACCGGCGCCACGGCCACGTGCAAGAGGTGATCGTCCAGAACTTCCTGCCGAAGCCCGGCACCGCGATGCACGGCGCGCCGCCGTGCCCCCCCGACGAGCTGCTCTGGTCGATCGCGGTAGCCCGGCTCGTCCTCGACCCCGAGGTGCACGTGCAGGCACCTCCCAACCTGTCCGACGATCTCGGCGCGCTGCTCGCAGCGGGGATCGACGACTGGGGCGGGGTCTCTCCCGTGACACCCGACCACGTCAACCCCGAACGGCCGTGGCCCACGCTCGATCGTCTCCGCGTGGCCACGGAGCGCGCCGGCATGACGCTGGCGCCCCGCATGACCGTGTATCCCGAGTTCGCGCCGCGAGCCAGAGCGCTGGATCGCGCCCGAGATCCGCGCGCCGGTGTTGCGCGCCTCGGACAGCGAGTCGCTCGCACGCGACGACACCTGGTCGGCGGGCGGGCACGACGATCCACCCACGTTGCTCCCGACGGTGGTGCCCCCTCACTGGCCGTCACGGGGAACGAGCGCGGTCGCGGAGGTGCTCGTCGGGATCCTCGGAGCCGAGGAACCCGACGTCGCCGAGCTCGTCACGCTGTTGGAGGCGCGAGGACCCGACGTCGGACGGGTCGCGGAGGCGGCCGACGAACTCCGCCGACAGGTCGTCGGCGACGTCGTGACCTTCGTGCGGACCCGCAACATCAACTACACGAACGTGTGCACGTTCAGGTGCCGGTTCTGCGCGTTCTCGAAGGGTCCGCTCTCGCTGAACCTCCGGGGAACCCCGTACCTGCTCGAGCTGTCCGAGATGCAGCGCCGCGTCGTCGAAGCGGTCGAGTGCGGCGCGACGGAGGTCTGCCTCCAGGGAGGGATCCATCCCGACTTCGACGGGAGCTACTACCTGGACGTCACCCGCGCGGTGAAGGCCGCCGCGCCCGACATCCACGTGCACGGGTTCACGGCACTCGAGGTGACCGAAGGCGCGCGCCGGCTCGGGATGCCGCTGCGCGACTATCTCCGCGAGCTTCGCGACGCCGGGCTCTCGACGCTCCCCGGTACCGCAGCCGAGATTCTCGACGACGAGGTCCGCGCGGTGATCTGTCCCGACAAGGTCACGACCGAAGAGTGGCTCGAGGCGCACCGCTGTGCCCACGAGGTCGGGCTGCGCTCGAACGTGACGATCATGTTCGGGCACGTCGAAGCGCCGATTCATGTCGCCCGTCATCTGGTGCGCACGCGTGCGCTCCAGAAGGAGACCGGCGGGTTCACCGAGTTCGTGCCCCTTCCGTTCGTGCACATGGCCACGCCGATCTTCCTGCAGGGTCGCTCCCGGACCGGACCGACGATGCGAGAGCTTCTCCTCGTGCATGCGGTCGGTCGTCTCGCCTATCGCGGGTGGATCGACAACATCCAGGTGTCGTGGGTGAAGGCCGGGCTCGCGGGCGCCCGGCAGGCGCTGCTCGCGGGCTGCAACGACCTCGGCGGCACGCTCATGGACGAGAACATCTCGCGAGCGGCCGGTGCATCCCACGGCCAGGAGCTCGACGACGCCGGCTTCGCCGGGATCGTGGCAGGGCTGGGCCGCCCATTGGAGCAACGCAGCACCCTGTACGGCCGCGTGCAGACGGTGGGCACGCGGCTCCGCCCGCCCCCCGAGCAGCTCGACCCCGCGCCGGTACCGATCGAGCTTGGTCGCGCCGCGGTGACGCTCGGATGACCGCGCTCGACGTCGTTGGCATCGGCAACGCCCTCGTCGACGTGATCAGCGAGGAATCGTTCGACTTCCTCGCCCGCCACGGGCTCGTGTCGGGCACGATGGCGCTCGTCGATTCGGAGCAGACCACGCGCCTCTATGCGGACATGGGTCCGACGCTGCAGGTCTCCGGGGGCTCGGCCGCGAACACCATGGTCGGCGTCGCGGCGCTCGGAGGACGCGCGGGCTTCGTCGGCCGCATCGCCGCCGACGAGTTCGGCGACGTGTTCACCCACGACATCCAGTCGGCAGGCGTCGAGTTCTTCCCCGCGCGGGCGGGGGATGGCGCGCCGACCGGTCACTGCCTCGTGGTCGTCACGCCGGACGCCCAACGCACCATGAGCACCTTCCTCGGCGCGTCTGCGCTGCTCTCGGCGAGCGATCTCGACGAGGGGCGTATCGCCTCGGCCCAGATCCTGTACCTGGAGGGGTACCTCTGGGACGACCCCGTGGCGAAGGCCGCGTACCGCCATGCCGCCACGACCGCCCGACGCGCCGGCGTCCGGGTCGCGCTGTCGCTCTCCGATCCCTTCTGCGTCGCGCGCCACCGCGACGACTTCCTCGACCTGGTGGCGACCCACGTCGACGTGCTGTTCGCGAACGAGCTCGAGATCACGACCCTCTATGGCACGGCGTCCTTCGACGGCGCCCTCCAGGCGGTCCGCGACGAGTGTGAAGTCGCCGCGCTCACCCGCGGCGCCGCCGGTGCGATCGTCGTGGGCCGCGGTGAGACCCACGTGGTCGACGCCTGCGCGCTCGACGGCGTCGTCGACACCACGGGTGCCGGCGACCTCTTCGCGGCGGGCTTCCTGTACGGCTTCACGCAGGGCTACGACCTCGGAACCGCGGGCCGGCTCGGCGCCCTCGCGGCCGGCGAGATCATTGGTCATCTCGGCGCGCGGCCGGCGACGTCGCTCCGAGACCTCGCGGCACCGATCATCGGCGTGCGCTGATGGCCCGCCGTGCCCGGTACCGCACCGGCGACGGGGACCTCGACGCCGCGGTCCATGCTCTCGTCGCACGCGTCGGCGCGACCGCGGATCAGGACCTGGTCTTCGAGCTGATCGTCTCGGCGTTGCGACTCGCGCGCGACCGCGCCGACCGCGGTGATCTCAAGATTGCGAACGCGGCACTCAAGGAGATGCGCCACGCGTTCCACGTGTTCGCGCCGTTCCGCGCGGAGCTCAAGGTCGCCATCTTCGGCTCGGCCCGCACGCTGCCCGAGGACCCCCTCTACGACCAGGCGCGCCGCATCGCCGCCGCGATGGCGGCGCACGACTGGATGGTCATCACCGGCGCCGGCCCTGGGATCATGGAAGCCGGCATCGAAGGCGCCGGCCCCGACAACGCGTTCGGGGTGAGCATCAAGCTGCCCTTCGAGACCACGACGAGTCAGTTCATCGCGGGCGATCCCAAGCTCGTGAACTTCCGGTACTTCTTCACCCGGAAGCTGGAATTCGTCAAGGAGTCCGACGCTTTCGTCCTGCTGCCGGGGGGCTTCGGCACCATGGACGAGGCGTTCGAGCTGCTCACGCTGGTCCAAACGGGCAAGGCGCAGCCCGCGCCCATCGTCCTGCTCGACGTTCCGGGCGGGACCTACTGGCACTCGTGGAAGCGTTTCGTCGAAGAGGAACTTGGCCGACCCGGCTACATCTCCCCCACCGACTTCGCGTTGATCCGGATCACCGACGACCCGGAAGTCGCCGTCGAGGAGATCACGGGCTTCTACGCGAACTTCCGGTCACAGCGTTTCGTCGACGGCATGCTCGTGTTGCGCATGTGCAAGGCTCCCAACGCACGAGAGCTTGCCGCGCTCAGCACTGAGTTCCACGACATCATCGTGCGCGGGGCCCTCGAGAGCATCCCGCCCACACCCGCCGAGGTCGAGGACGACGACCATGTCGACCTCGAACGGGTCGCATTCAGGTTCGACCGCCGTGGATGGTCGCGACTCCGGATGCTCATCGACCGGCTGAACGGTCGCGCGTCCACCTGACCGACGTCACGCGACGCGCGTCAGCGCCCGTCGCTCAACGCATGGATTGCCCGCTCGACGGCGCGGCGCGCCTGGAGGATGCGGCGTTCGTCGGCCGCGGCGGTGGCGTCGTGCTCCTCGGCGGCAACGCGAAGTCGGTCATACGCGAGGTCACGCAGCCGCTCCTCGATGAGCGTCAGATGTGTCACCAGGTCCTCGAGCTCAGACATCGTCGTCCTCCGGGAGCAGATCGGCGACCAGCTGGGCGGGATGGCGCACCACGATTCCCGCCGCCGCGAGATGCATGGAGCAGCCGGGATTCGCGGACGAGACGAGCGGCTCCACTCCGCCCGCTGCCCGGATTGCCGCGACCTTCCTCGCGCGGACCTCGCGTGACAGCTCCGGCTGCAACAGCGCGTAGGCGCCGCCGGCGCCGCAGCACAGCCCGTCGTCGCCCATCTCGATGATCTCGTACGACCGGCCCAGCAACCGTCGAACCGCCCCCTCGGCGTGCTGGACATGGCGGAGGTGGCAGGGATCCTGCACGACCACGGGCCGGCCGCGGCGCGGCAACACTGGCGCCCGCGGCTCGACCCACTCCGCGAAGTCGAAGACGCGCGCCGAGAAGGCGCGCGCTTCCTCCGTCCCGAGCAGGTGACCGTACTCCTTCATCGCGGCGCCGCAGCCGGCGCTGTCGACCACGACGTCGACGCCGGGAGGGACGGAGGTGATGACGCGCGCCGCGAGCCGGCGAGCTTCCTCGATCCGACCGGCATGCACGTGGAGCGCACCGCAACAATCGCTCCCACGACCGGGGAGGCCGACGACCGCACCAGTGGCGCGCATCACCCGGAGCGCGGCCCGATGGACGTCCCGCTGCCACGCGTCCATCACACACCCGGGAAACAGCATCGCATCCACGTGTGGTGCGGCCGTGCCGCGAAGCGGCGGCGTGATCTCGCGAGCGAGCAGGCGAGGAAGCCCGAAGCGCCGCGGGACCGCATGAAGCCGCTGCGCCACGAGCAGGACCCACGTACACGCCCGGAGGACGGATCGGTGCGGCAGGACGACGCGGTAGCCGAACCACTCTCCGATGCGGCGCAGGATGGGACGACGCGTGCGGCGGGTGTCGTCGAGCGCGACGCGAGCGCCTTCCATGAGGCGGCCGAACGGCACGCCCGACGGGCACGCGGCCTCGCAGCCTCGGCATTGCAGGCACTCCTCCATCGCGTGCTCGAACGCGGTGTCGAGCGGCGCGCCGGCTTGCACGGCGCGCATGGCGGCGATCCGGCCGCGTGGTGACGCGATCTCCAGTCCCGTCACGCGGTACGTCGGGCAGTGCGGAAGGCAGAGACCGCACGCGACACACGCGACGAGGTCGTCGTCGGCGACCGGGAGCGGCGGTCGCCCCACGGGCAGCGCCGTCACGGGAGCCGCCCGGGGGCGAGCTTTCCGGCGGGGTCGAAGGCCTCGCGCACCCGACGCGTCAGCTCAGGGTTGTCCACCCCGCGGCCGAACCCGTCGAGCCCGGGCGCTCCGGCTTCGCGCAGGAGCCATCCGTCGAGCGCTTCGGCCGCCGCCCGCGCATTCGCGAGATCGCTCTCGTCGTCACTCGCCACGTGCACGGTGCCGACCCCGACCTCCGCGAGCCATCGGGCCCCTGGGATGCCCCGAAGCTTCGCTCCGAGCACGCGCACGCGCTGCGGCCGCACGGAGATGCGCCCTCGATGACGACCCTCGGGCAGGACGGGTGCCTCGGGGAGGGCCTCCGAGCCGAGTGCCCGCTGCTCGGCCTCGACGTCGGCTCCGTGGCCTTCGAGCAGGATGGCGGTGGTCGAGCCGTCCCACAGCATCGCCGACGGACGGTACGCGCGCGCCCGCAGCGCTTCGGGGTCGTCGTCGCTCGTGCTCCACCGGCACACCAAGGGGAGGGGCTGGCAGCGCAGCACCACTTCGACGACCACCCCGATGGTGCCGAGGGAGCCCACGAGCAGGCGCGGCAGATCGAAGCCACTCACGTTCTTCACGGTCGGTCCGCCGCCGCGGACGAGCCGGCCCGCGGCGGTCACGAAGCTGACCTCGAGCACCCGATCGCGCAGGGGGCCGTAGCGCAGCCGGCGAACTCCGGAGAGACCGGACGCGACGACTCCTCCGATCGTCGCGCGGTCGTCGCGGGGATCGAGCGGGCACTCCTGCCCCGAGGCCCCCAGGCGCTCCCCCAGCTCGCGGACCGTCGTTCCTGCTCGGACGCGCGCGGTGAGATCGGCGGGGTCGTACTGCACGATGCCCCCAGGCGCGCGGACGTCGATCCCCTGCGGGAACGGTGCGCCCCCGATCTCCGAGTGGGTGCGCGCGCCGACCGGGTGGACGGCGTCGGCGGCGGCCACGGCCGCGGCGAGCTCCACGACGTCGCCGGCGAGGCTCAGATCCACGTCCCCTCCGGGATCCGGCCGAGCTCCCCACAGCGACTGCCCTGTGGCAGAACCTTCCCGGGATTCGCGAGCCCGCCCGGGTCGAACGCGTCGCGCAGCCGTGCCTGCGCGTCGAGATCGTCGGGGCCGAAGATGAGCGGCATCGCGTCGCGCTTCTCCAAGCCGATCCCGTGCTCACCCGAGAGGACTCCTCCCGCAGCGACACAGGCCGCAAGGATGGCGTCGCCGGCCGCACTGACGCGCGCCCAGATTCCCGGCTCGCCGCGTCGAAGACGATCAGAGGGTGCAGGTTGCCGTCGCCCGCATGGAAGACGTTCATCATCGTCAGTCGCTGTTCGGCCGCGATCGTGTAGACCTCGCGTAACACGTCGACGAGCCGGGTGCGTGGGACGACCGCGTCGTGGAGGTAGTAGTCGGGCGCGATCCGTGCGATCGCGCCGAAGGCCGACTTGCGCCCCCTCCAGAGGAGCGCGCGTTCCGCGTCGTCGGCCGCCACGCGCACGGTGCGCGCGCCGTTCGCCGTCGCCACCGAGCGGACGGCCTCGACCTGAGCGGTCGTGCCGCCCTCGAGACCGTCGAGCTCGACGAGGAGCACCGCAGCGGCGTCACGCGGATAGCCCGCACCCACGTAGTCCTCGACCGCGCGGTGATCTCGGCGTCCATCATCTCGAGCGCCGCGGGCACGACTCCCGCGGCGATAATCCCGCTCACGGTCGCCGCGGCGTCGTCGATCGAGCCGAAGTCGGCGAGCAGGGTGCGGACGACAGGTGGGTTGGGTGTGAGCCGGACCGCAACCTGCGTAGCGATGCCCATCGTGCCCTCGCTGCCGACGAAGCAACCTCGGAGGTCGTACCCGGGGCGATCCGGCTCCAGACCCCCGAGTCGTACCGTGGCGCCGTCGGCGAGCACGACGTCGACGGCGAGGACGTGCGCCGCCGTCACCCCCGAGGCGAGGCAATGCGGCCCTCCGGCGTTCGTGGCGACGTTCCCACCGATGGTGCACGCCTGCTGCGACGAGGGATCGGGCGCATAGTGCAGCCCGAGCGGCGCGACGGCACGGCTGAGGTCCAGGTTGAGCACGCCGGGTTCGACCCACGCAACCCGATCGAGCGGATCCACCTCGACAATCGAGTTCAGCTGCGTGGTCACGATCACCACGGGCTCGCCGACCGGCGTCGCGCCACCCGCGAGGCCGGTGCCGCTCCCCCGGGCGACGAAGGGCCGATCGTGTCGCGCCGCGATCTGCACGATCGTTGCGACTTCGTGCGCGTTCCTCGGGAAGCACACGGCGCCGGCGCGCCCGGTCGCCACCCCGGCGTCGCGCGCGTAGAGCCCGAGCTCGAGCGGCTCGGCACGGGCGCGCTCCGGTCCGAGAGCGGCCTGCAGGTCGGCGAGGAGTGCCGTGCCGTCGTCGATGTCGCGCAGCCTACGGCACTGGTCGCTACGCTCCCGATGGGACATCGCAGGAGGTGCGCATGGCGCGAGCAACTCGGGAATGGGTCACGTTCCAGGATCCCAAGGAGAAGGCGCGGACCTGGCAGATCGACGTGACGTTCCTACTCTCGTCGTGGCAATGCATCTTCGGATGCGGCTGTCAGGGGGTGGAGGAGAAGCCGGCACCCGAGCGAATGATCGGATGCTGCACGCACGGCGCGTACTTCTCGGATCGCAAGGACCGGGATCACGTCGTGACGATTGCGACGAAGCTCACCGACGAGGAGTGGGAGCTCGCGAAAATCGGTCGCAAGAAGGGCATCTTCGAGAAGATGGGCAAAGATGACGACGGCAACCCCGAATGGCGAACCCGCGTCGTCGGCGACGCGTGCATCTTTCTCAACCGCGTCGGCTTCCCCAACGGCGCCGGCTGCGCCCTGCATCAGCACGCGGCCCGGGTCGGCGTCCACCACAGCAGCGTGAAGCCGGAGGTGTGCTGGCAGCTCCCGCTGCGGCGCGTCGACGAGGAGCAGGAGGACGGCTCCGTCATCTCGACGCTCAGCGAGTACGGGCGTTCCGGATGGGGCGAGGGTGGCGAGGACTTCGGGTGGTGGTGCACCGAGGAGCCCGCCGCGTTCACAGGAACGGAGCCCGTGTACCGCAGCCTGGCGGAGGAATTGCGCCGGATGCTCGGCCGGAAGCTCTACGCCGACGTCGCCGCCTACCTCTCGGACCGCGAGCGCGGCATTGCGTCGGCGCGCGTCGAGCATCCCGCCGAGGTGCCGGTCGTGTTACGGACCACCGCCTGACGGCACACTCCGTCAGGCTCAGAGATAGAGACCGGTCTGGCCTTCGTCGCGAGTCGATGCGACTGCGTGGACGTCACGCTCGCGCAGGATGAGGTACTCCTCGCCGCGGATCTCGACTTCGTATCCCGCATCGGGCGCGAACAGCACGCGGTCGGACTCCTCGACGTTGCGAACGGTGGGCCCCACCGCGACGACGTCGCCCCAGCCGAGACGGCGGTTCACGTTCGCGGTTGCAGGAATGAGGATCCCGCCGCGGCTCTTGCGGTCGCCCACCTCCTCGGACGGCGTCACGAGGATGCGGTCGGCCGTCATGCGGACGGCCTGCTTCACGTCGCCGGACGGACCGGCAGACGACCCCGCGCGTCGAGTGGGCATCCGCGGAGGTTACCCGTCGCTTCACCGCGTGCCCCGCAGGCTCCGGTGACAGGACCGCTGCTCGACGGCGCTTCGAGTCGGGGAAAAGTTGACGGCTACATTCGATCACGCGTGGCTGATTCACCTTCGGTAGTCGGGCTCGGCGCTCCTGTGGCTGCGTGGAGCGGGTTCACGGGGCGCCTGCGGGCGTTCGCCGCGCTGACCAAGCCGCGGGTGATCGAGCTGCTCCTCGTCACCACCGTCCCGGCGATGGTGCTCGCGGCCGGCAAGCTCCCGCCCCTCGACCTTCTCGTGGAGGTCCTCGTGGGAGGAACCCTGGCCGCCGCGGGTGCCAACACCATCAACTGTTGGATCGAACGCGACCGCGACCAGATCATGCGTCGGACGCGGCACCGGCCGCTCCCGACGGGTCGCGTCTCACCGCGCGCCGCCCTGGTCTTCGGCATCGTCGTCGAAGTGCTGGCCTTCAGCCTGCTCGCGTGGACGGTGAATCTGCTCGCGGCCACGCTCGCGGTCGGCGCGGCCGTCTTCTACGTGTTCGTGTACACGATCTGGCTCAAACCTCGGAGCACCCAGAACATCGTCATCGGTGGCGCAGCGGGTGCGGTGCCCGTGCTCGTCGGATGGGCGGCGGTCACCGGGAGCGTGGGTCTCGCCGCGTGGGTGATGTTCGCGATCGTCTTCGTGTGGACTCCACCCCACTTCTGGGCCCTCGCGGTGCGCTATGCCGACGACTACGAGGCCGCGGGCATTCCGATGCTGCCCGTCGTGAAGGGGATCCCCGCTGCCGCGCGACAGATCCTCGGCTACTCGGTCGTGGTGACGGCCACCACGCTCGTCCTCCCGCTCGTCAGCGGCGTGGGGCTCGTCTACACGGTGACGGCGGCGCTCCTCGGCGCGCTCTTCGTGCTCCGTGCCGCGCGTCTCACGGCCAAGCCCACTCCCGAGCGCGCGATCCAGCTCTTCGGGTTCTCGAACCTCTACCTCGCTGCGATCTTCGTGGTCATTGCCGTCGACGTCCTCGTCCGCCGCGCCTGAGCCGGTGGCCGCCGGCCGTCGCCGCTGGCTCCTCGGCAGCATCGCGGTCGTCGTCGTGGCCGTGGTCGCCGGGATCACGACCGTGGTCGCGGCCGGTGGTCGCCCTCGACACGGGCCCACCGTGCTCGGTACCGCGCCCCCGCCCGCCGACGACGCCCCGCAGCTCTCGGGTCCCTCGGCCGTCTTCTTCGACGCCACCCTGCGCACGCTCGACGGTGTGATGACGGATCTCGCCGACCTGCGCGGCCGTCCCGTGGTCGTGAACTTCTGGGCGTCGTGGTGCGCGCCATGCCGGAAGGAGTTCCCGGAGCTGAGGCGCGCCGTGAAGGCGCACCGGCACACGGGACTGGTCGTCGTCGGGATCAGCTATCGCGACATCACGAGTGATTCCCGCGACTTCGCGGGGCGGATGCACGCGAACTGGACGCTGCTCCGGGATCCGGGCGGCACCCTCGCGCGTGCGTTCTCGGTGGCGCAGATCCCCCAGACGTTCTTCATCGGGCGCGACGGCCAGATCCACGGTCAGCTGTACGGCACCCTGCGGCGCGACGACCTGGAGTCCGGCATCGCCACGATCGAGGCGACGACCGCCGCTACTCCTCCCAGGTGAAGACGCGCACGGCGAGCAGGGGCAGGACGATCGCCCACGCGAGCAGGATCGCAGCTTCGACGTAGCGGAACCCCACGCCGGGGGCGACGATGCCGCGCAGCGTCTCCGACAACGCCGCCGCGGGCAGGCCGCGAGAGAACGTTTCGAGTGCGCGCGGCAGGTCGCCCAGGGGGTACGCCATGCCGCCGAGGAAGAGCAACACGAGGAACAAGCCGTTGGCCGCAGCCAGGTTGGCCTCCGCGCGGAGACGGCCCGCCAGGGCGAGCCCGAGCCCCGCGAAGGCCACGGTACCCACGAGCAGGGCTCCCACGGCGCCCAGGAGCCGCAGCACCGACGTGTGCCAGCCGAGGGCGAGGCCCGTGCCCACGATCAGTGCGACCTGGACGATCTCGACGACGAGCACGTTGATCGTCTTCGCCAGGATCAGCCCCGTTCGCGAGAGTGGCGTCGATCCCAATCGCTTCAGCACGCCGTATCGACGCTCGTATCCGGTCGCGATCCCCAGGCTGACCATGGCGGTGGACAGGACCGCAAGGGCCAGGATGCCGGGCACGAGGAAGTCGACCGGGTGCCGAAACGATGTGGTGATCGTGTCGACCTTCGCGAAGAACACGAGGACGCCGAGGGGAATGACGAACGTGACGAGCAGGCTCTCGCCGCGACGCACCGTCAGCAGCATCTCCGCGCGCGCTTGGGCCGCGACCGCGCGTCCGTTCATGATCGACATCCGTTGGTCAGATCGAGAAAGACGTCCTCCAGGGATCGCTGGCCGGCCGAGAGCGCGGTCAGCAAGATGTCCCGCTCGTCGAGCCAGGCGGTGAGCGCGGCGAGGAGCCTCGGAGTGGCGGGAGCGGCGATCCGGTACTCCCCCGCGCGCACCTCGCGCACAGATTCGGCGGCGAGCCCGAGTGCCACCGCGATCGCGCGACAGTCGAGTGCCGCCGGCGCCGCGAACGTCGTCTCGGCACTGCTGAACTGCGCGGTGAGCTCGCTGGGTGAGCCGGACGCCACGAGGTGCCCCTGGTCGACGATCGCGACCCGATCGCAGAGCTGCTCCGCCTCGTCCATGGCGTGCGTGGTGAGGACCACCGTGACGCCGCGCTCGCGAAGGCTGCGGACGATGGCCCAGGTAGTCGCGCGCCCGTGCGGATCGAGGCCGGCGGTGGGTTCGTCGAGGAACACGAGCGCAGGCCGTCCGATGAGCGCGAGCGCCAACGACAGTCGCTGTTGCTGTCCGCCCGACATGCGGCGTACCGGCGTTCGGGATGCGTCGCCGAGACCGACGAGCGCGAGCAGCGCGTCGGGATCCTCGGGGTCGTCGTAGTACGACGCGAAGAGGCGCAGCAGCTCAGGGGGACGCAGGCCCGGGTAGAGGCCGCCTTCCTGCAGCATCACGCCGATGCGCGGGCGCAGGGATCGCTCGTTCCACGGCTCGACGCCGAGCACCCGCACCTGACCGCCATCCGCGCGCCGGTAACCCTCGAGAATCTCGACGGTGGTGGTCTTCCCCGCGCCGTTCGGTCCCAGGAGGCCGAACACCTCGCCCGCGCCGATCGTGAAGGACAGCCCGTCGACCGCGGCAATGTCCCCGTAGTGCTTGCGGAGCGCCTCGACCACGACGGCGTCGGTCGGCGATTCCACGGGGCCGGGAGCCTAGCGAAGGCGCTCGCGCATCCCTGACCCGGACGGGTTCCGAGCTGAACGCGGCGGCAGTAGCGTCGCGCGGTGCTTCCGTTCGAGCGTCTGCGAGCGATCGCGCGCTCGGTGGAGGACGGCGCGACCCTCGCGATCGACGCCGCGGAGTGCCTCGCCTACTTCGAGGACGACCCCGCGGGCCTGGTCGTCGCCTGCCGTCGGTTGCTCGCACACCATCCGACCATCGGTCCGCTCTGGTGGCTCTCGGCGCGCGTCCTCGCGGCGGCGGAGCCCGCCGAGGCTGCGTGGGAAGCACAGGAGACCCTTCGCAACGACGAGACCCCCGCGGTGCTCTCCCGCGCGTTGCGTGGCGTTCCCGGCGTCGAGGTCGGCGTCGTCGAAGATCGCGATCTGTTCCGGATCGCGCGCGCCGCGCTCGGAACCGACGCGACCGTCCGGCTCGTTCACGGGCCGGTTCTCGAAGGCGTCGGCGGGGGCCCCGTGCTCATCCGGGCGGAGGCACTTTCGCCGTCGGAGGCACTGCTCACTCCCCACGCCGCGGACGTCGTGGATGCCTGCCGGGACACGCCGCGCGCGATCTGGCTGGTCGGTGGCGTGGGTTGCCTGCTGCCACCCAAGGTGTACGACGCGCTGCTGGCGCATCTCCCGGGCGCACAGAGCCAGACCACGAGCCCCGTCCTCGCCCGAGACCTCATGGCCTTCGACGGCGTCGTCCTGCCTGGCGGGTTCGTCCCGCCGGCGACCGTCGGTCGCTACCTCGACTGCCCGGTCGCGCCGGAGCTGCTCCGGCGCATCTGACCGGTCAGCCCGCCGCCGCGCTGGCTTCGGCGTCGCCCGCGGGGAGCGAATCGACGCTGCGCACCGGCTCCAACGTCGGCTTCCCTTCCTCCCGGCTCGCGACGGGCCGCGGCCGCAAGTCGATGGTCGTGAGCTCGGGGACGGGTCGGCCGGCGACCTCGAGATCCTGGAAGCGACGCCCGGTGACGAGCACCCGGCTCTCGAAGGAGCCGACCGACGCGTTGTAGGCGTCGACTGCGGACTCGAGCCCACGGCCCACCTTGGCGAGGTGCTCCGCGAAGCGTGCCAGGCGATCCTGCATCTCCCGCCCGAGCTCGGCGATGCGGCGCGCGTTCTCGGCCAGCCCCTGCTGTTGCCACCCGTAGGCCACCGAGCGCAGCAGCGCGATCAGCGTCACCGGCGTCGCGAGCAGGACGCGGTTCCCCACCGCGTACTCCATGAGGCCCGCGTCGTGCTCGAGCGCGCCGCTCAGCAGCTGATCACTCGGCAGGAACAGCACGACGAAGTCCGGCGCGTTGCTCAGCGCCTCCCAGTACGACTTCGCGGCGAGCTTGTCGACGTGGACGCGGAGCTGTCGGGCGTGGGCGACCAACTTGGTCCGGGCGGTCGCATCGTCGGTCGCGCTCACCGCGTCGAGATATGCCTCGAGCGGCGCCTTGGCGTCGATCACCACGGTCTTGTCGCCCGGGAGGTGCACGACGATGTCCGGACGGAGTCGTCCGTCGGCACCCTCGAGGCCCGCCTGCTCCGTGAAGTCGCAGTGGTGGAGCATGCCCGCCATCTCGACGACTCGGCGGAGCTGGATCTCGCCCCATCGGCCGCGCGCGCTCGGACTGCGCAACGCGGTGACGAGGTTTCCGGTCTCGACCCGAAGACGTTCGTGACCTTCGTGCAGCGCCCGCACCTGGGTCACGAGCGCCGAGTACGCGTCCTGGCGCCCGAGCTCCATCGTCTGGAGCCGGCTCTCCATCTTGGAGAGCGAGTCCCCGAGCGGCGCGACGAGGTGCTCGACGGCGAGACGGCGCGCGTCGAGCTCACGGTTGGCGTTCGACTGCACGGTCGCGAACCGCTCCTCCGCCAAGGAGAGCAGCGAGGTGCTGCTCTCCCGCAGCGCCTCAGACGACAAGGCTTTGAACTCGGCGGTCAGGCGACCCTGCGACGCCTCGAGCAGGCGCACCCGCTCCCGGCCGAGCTTCTGCTCGTGAGCCAGCGCCTGCTCGGCGAGGCCGAGTCGAGCCTCCACCTCGCGGGCGTGCGCGAGCGCGCCCGCCGCGGCCTCCTCGGCCCGGCGGATGCGATCCCGGGCGGCCCGATCGACCAGCCACGCGCCCGTTGCCAGCCCGCCAACGCCACACGCCAGCACCGCGATGCCCACCACGATCACCACGAGAATGTCCATGCGCGGACGGTAGGCCTGGGGTGTGACAGCTACGGGGACCCCGTCTGGCTCCAGCCCCCGTCACCGGTCGGCGGCCGGCACCGCTCGACGGCGAGGCGCTCCATGCGGGCCACCAGGCCGCCCGCTCCGAGCCGCTCTGCGAAACCCTCGAACTCCGCCTCGGGACCCGTCCAGCGCCAGTCGTCGACCGACCCCACCGCGGCGTCGGTCCGAAGGGTGGCGAGTTCCACGAAGCGGGCCGCGAGCTCCCGGGAGCCCGCCAGCGTCGCCGCCAGCGTGCCGGCGCCCCGGACCGTGACGTCCCACGCCGTGGCGTCGTCGGGAATTGCGCCGATGTGCTCGTAGCGGGCCAATAGTGCCGACGCCGACTTCGCACCCCAGCCGGGAAGGCCGGGAAAGCCGTCGGCCGAGTCGCCCACCAGCGCCAGCCAGTCGGGGATCGACGCGGGCCCGACGCCGAACCGGTCGCGGATCCCGGCCTCGTCGTACACGCGGCTGTCACCGCGGCGGTCGAGTTGGACCACGATCGGGTCGTGCACGCACTGTCCGAGGTCCTTGTCCGGACTGCAGACGAAGACGCGCTCCACCCTCGCGTCGGCCGCGGCGACGACGGCGGCCGACGCCAGCCCGTCGTCGGCCTCGAGCTCGACCATCGGCCACACCCGCACCCCGAGCGCGGCCAAGGCATCCTCGACGAGGGAGAACTGGGCCAGGAGCTCCGCCGGCATGCCCGCGCTCGTCTTGTACCCGGCCCAGAGGTCGTTGCGAAACGATTCGACCACGTGATCGGTCGCGACGCCGACGTGCGTCGCCCCCTGCTCGAGCATCCCGAGCACCGTGCCGACAACGCCGCGCGTCGCCGCAACCTCCATGCCCGTCGGGTCGAGGTGCGACGGGACCGCGAAATGGTGGCGGAAGAGCTCGTAGGTGCCGTCGACGAGATGGACGTCCATCCTCAGTCCTCGTCGCGGATGCCTGTGGCGACCCATCGGTGCAGCACGGTTGCGTCCCCGCGATACCGTGGCTCACCGTGGATGACGACGCCCTGCTCGCCGAGCTGCGTCCCACCGCGCGCCAGTTGCTCGATCGTCACCTCGCGAGCGCGAAGGAGTGGTTCCCACACGAGTTGACGCCGTGGAGCCGCGGGCCGCGACTTCGCACGCGGTGAGGCGTGGGATGTGCGCGATGCGCAACTTCCCCCGGCCGTGCGGAGTGCATTGCTGATCAACCTGCTCACCGAGGACAACCTTCCCCACTATTTCCACGACATCACCACGACGTTCGGCCGCGACGACGTCTGGGGTGAATGGAGCCGTCGCTGGGTCGCCGAGGAGGGCCGGCACTCCATCGTGCTGCGCGATTACCTCACGATCACGCGCGCGCTCGATCTCCGCGAGCTCGAACGAGCACGGATGCATCAGGTGACGAGGGGCGTCGTGCCCCGACCGCCGTCGATCGCCGACGGCATCGTGTACGTGGCCCTGCAGGAGCTCGCGACGCGCATCGCACACCGCAACACCGGCAAGCTTCTCGATGACCGCGCGGGCATGGAGATCATGAAGCGCGTCAGCGCCGACGAGAACCTGCACCACCTCTTCTACCGCGACCTCGCCTCGGCTGCACTCGAGATCGATCCGTCGACGATGGTCGCGGCGATCGACCGACAGGTGCGGAACTTCGCGATGCCTGGCACTGGCATCCCGGACTTCACTGCACACGCGCGCCTCATCGCCGACGCGGGCGTCTACGACTTCGCGTTGCACCACGACCAGATCCTCGTGCCGGTCGTGCTGCGCCACTGGCGAGTCCCGCAGCTGCAGAACCTCAAGGCCGCCGCCGAGGTTGCGCGGGAGCGTCTCATGCGCCACACCGAACGCGTCGGGATCGCGGCGCGCCGGCTGCTGGCTCGACGAGCCAAGCGCAGGGCACCGGCTCACTGACGCCCGGCGGCTCACGCCATCGCGGGAGCCACGGACGGGTCGCCAGCCGCCACGGGCGATACCGCCGACGCCGCGTCGGGAACCCGCTCGAAGAACCCCAGGTACAGCGCGAGCGTCGCCGCCCACACCGACGCCGCCCCGCGATGTGGATCCCGACGAGTAGCGGCGGGATACCGGTGAAGTACTGCGTGTAGCCGACGCCGGCCTGCGCGACGAGCACGACGAACAGCACGCTGACCCGGCGGAGGACGATCCGCGGCGCGCCGGCACGCGTGAGCAACCAGAGCGTGACCAGGACGGCCGCGAGGAACGTCATCACCGCGACACCGTGCACGCGCGCCACCTCGGGGATGGCGAGGTCGAGCCGCTTGACGTCGTCGTGAGCACCGCCTCCGCTGTGTGGGCCGGAACCGGTCACGATCGTCCCCGTGAACAGCACGGCGCCGGCCAGGACGAGGAGCACCCGCCCCGCGCGGATCGCGCCCGCGTTCACCAGCGGCCTTGCCGCACCGTCGGGCTGCCCCGCACGTCGGTGCAACACGATGGCGTTGGTGAGGAGGACGATCGACAGGAGGAAGTGCGCCATCACGAATTGCGGCGCGAGGTCGAACAGCACGGTGAGACCGCCGAGCACGGCTTGGGCCAGGACCCCGACGACCAAGCCGGCCGCGAGCCACGTGAGGTCACGACGACGCGGCACGCGCCGCAGCGCGCCGAGCACGGCGACGATCACGGCCACACAGACCGCGCCGGTGAAGCGCCGGTTGGTCTCCTCGATGGTCTTGTGGATGCTCGACGCGCTGTGCTTGACCAGCTCGCTGGTCGAGCAGTGCGGCCATGAGGGGCAGCCAAGGCCGGACGACGTCAGCCGCACCGCACCTCCTGTCACGATGATGACGGCGAGCAGCACCGCGGCGACGAAGGTGATCCGCCGGTAGGCCGTCGGGCTCAGGGAGGGCAGGCGCATCGCGCGGTCGATGGTACGCGAGGCCGGGGGCGCGCGGTCGGGCGTCCAGGTCTCACGAAGAAGGCGGCCGGCTCTGGTTCTTCGCCAGGCGGCCACGCACGCTCGCGTCGAGGATCACCTTCCGAAGCCGCACCGACCGGGGCGTGACTTCGACGCATTCGTCGTCGGCGATGAACTCCAGCGCCTGCTCGAGCGACATCGGGCGTGGTGGGACCAAGCGCACCAGCTCCTCGGCCGACGACGCCCGCACGTTGGTGAGCTTCTTCTCCTTGGTCGGGTTGACGTCCATGTCGCCGGCACGCGCGTTCTCGCCCACCACCATGCCTTCGTAGACCTCGGCGCCCGGACCGACGAGCATCGAGCCGCGTTCTTGGAGGTTCATCAGCGAGTAGCCGGTGGTCACGCCCCGGCGGTCCGCCACCAGGCTCCCGCTGCGCCGAGTCCGGAGCTCACCGTGCCACGGCTCGTAGCGGTCGAACACGTGGTGCAGCACACCGGTCCCGCGCGTCTCGGTGAGGAACTCGGTGCGGAACCCCACGAGGCCCCGCGCCGGCACCAGGTACTCCATGCGGACCCAGCCCGTCCCGTGGTTCACCATCTGCTCGAGGCGGCCCTTGCGCAGGGCGAGGAGTTGCGTCACCACCCCGAGGTATTCCTCGGGTACGTCGATGGCGACCCTCTCGACCGGCTCGTGCACCTTGCCGTCGATCTCACGCGTCACGACCTCTGGCTTCCCGACGGTGAGCTCGAAGCCCTCGCGACGCATCATCTCCACGAGCACCGCGAGCTGGAGCTCTCCCCGCCCCTGCACCTCCCACGCGTCGGGACGGTCAGTGGGCATCACCCGGACCGAGACGTTGCCGACGAGCTCGGCGTCGAGCCGGCTCTTCACCAAGCGGGCGGTGAGCTTGTCGCCTTCGAGGCCGGAGAGGGGCGCAGTGTTGATCCCGATCGTCATCGAGAGACTCGGGGCATCGACGTGGAGCACGGGCAGCGGCCGCGGGTCCTCGGGATCGGCGAGCGTCTCGCCGATCGTCACCTCGGCGAGACCAGCGATGGCCATGATCTCCCCCGGCCCCACCTCGTCGGCGTCGACCCGGTCGAGCGCCTCGGTCACCGAGAGCTCAGTGATCCGCACGTTCTGGATGGTGCCGTCGGCGCGGCACCACGCGACCTGCTGACCGCGCCGCAACGTCCCGTGATGGACTCGGCACAGTGCGAGGCGGCCCACGTAGGGGGAGGCGTCGAGGTTCGTGACCAAGGCCTGGAACGGGTGGCGGGGATCGAAGCTGGGCGCCGGGATCCGCTCGAGGAGGGTCTCGAACAACACCTTGAGACCCGACTCCTCCGTGCCGCCGGCGAGGAGCTCCGGGTCGGTCGGGTCGAGCGCCGCGCGACCGGCAGCGGGCGTTGCAGTAGACGATGGGAAAGTCGATCTGGTGCTCGTCGGCATCGAGGTCGAGGAAGAGCTCTTCGACCTCGTGGACGACCTCGGCCACGCGCGCGTCGGGACGGTCGACCTTGTTGATCACCAGGATCACGGGCAACCGCGCCTCGAGCGCCTTGCGCAGCACGAACCGCGTCTGTGGCAGCGGTCCTTCGCTCGCATCGACGAGGAGCAACACGCCGTCGACCATCGTGAGGCCGCGTTCGACCTCGCCTCCGAAGTCGGCGTGGCCGGGGGTGTCGACGATGTTGATCTTCACGTCGCCGTATCGGACCGCGGTGTTCTTCGCGAGGATCGTGATGCCCTTCTCGCGTTCCAGGTCCATCGAGTCCATGACACGTTCCGCGATCTCCTGATGCGCGCGGAAGGACCCGGTCTGACGAAGCATCGCGTCGACGAGCGTCGTCTTGCCGTGGTCGACGTGGGCGACGATCGCCACGTTGCGGAGGTCGGCGCGCGCGGCCATGAGAGCCTTCCAGGAGGAGCGGGGGAGACGCGATTCTACCGGCCGCGAGTACCGTCCCTCCGATGGGCGACCCGGCAGGCACCCCGGCGACCGGCGGCGATCCCGAGCGCTACGACGAGTTCGGGCTGTTCCACGAGAACGCCGCCGAGTGGTCACTTCCGTTCGACGAGCCCCCGGCGGTGCGGCGCGTGATGGTCGACGTCGACGGCGGGCGCCGTCTCAGCGCCCTCGTCTGGGGCGCATCCGAACCCGAGCTCGTCCTGCTGCACGGCGGCGGCCAGAACGCGCACACGTGGGACACGGTCGCGCTCGTGCTCGGTCGACCACTCGTCGCGATCGACCTCACCGGTCACGGTCACTCCGATCCTCGACCCGAGGGGCCCTTCGACCCCCGGCGGAACGCCGCCGACGTCGAGGTCGCGATTCGGGCGCTTGCCCCCCATGGCCACGCCGTCGTCGGGATGTCACTCGGAGGTCTCACCGCGATCGCCCTCGCGGCGCGCGCGCCCGACCTCGTGCACGCGCTCGCCCTCGTCGACGTCACCCCGGCGATCGATCGTCGCGCCGCTGCCCCGATCCGCCGGTTCATCGACGGCCCGGAGAGCTTCGCGACCTTCGACGAGCTGCTCGAGCGCACAGTCGAGTTCAACCCGACGCGGACGAGGTCGTCGCTTCGTCGGGGTGCTCTCCACAACGCGATGCGTCGCCCGGACGGCCGCTGGATCTGGCGCCACCAACGCCTGCCCCGGTCCCAGGTGCCCGAGCTGCCCGCCTATGAAGCACTCTGGACCGATGTCGACGCGCTCGAGGTCCCGGTGCTGCTCGTCCGCGGGCTCGCGCACGGCACGGTCGTCGACGACGCCGCGGCCGCGGAGCTGCAGCGACGTTGCCCGCAGGCGCGAGTCGTTGGAGTCGCCGGCGCGGGGCACAGCATCCAGGGCGACCAGCCCGTCGTGCTCGCTCAGCTGATCGCGGAGTTCGTCTGACCTCGACGGTCGAGGGGACCGCGCGCACGGCGTGAGCGCCGGCGCGCGCCCAGGAGGCGCGCGAGGGGCAGCGCTACGAAGCCCAGCACCATCGCCCCGATCGTCGCCGGGATCACCACGACGAACGCGGTGCCGATGAATTGATCGCCCAGGTTTAGCCGCTCGTCGTTGTACGCGACCACCAGCAGCACGAGCAACGGGACCGCCCCGAGCACGGCCGCGGCCGTGATCCAGCGAGAGCGGCGCGTCCAGACCGCGGCGAGGACCGTGCCGACGGAAAGCCCGAGCCCGCCTCCGAGCCCCCACAGCACCGGACCCGCGACGGCGCGCCGACCGCCGCCGTTCACCAGGTCCTCGACCCCGGCCGCCACCGCCGCAAGCGCCACCCCCGACGCGGCCCCGATCGCCGCGGCCAGCCAACCCGAGCGCCGCATGCGAGCGAACCTTCCGTTGATCGAGGGCCTCTTGATCGGGAGAAGGCTACCGGGCAGGGGCGCGCGATCTCGCAGGGCTACCATCCGCCGATGCTCTGGCGCCGACCCGACGGCGATCTCGTCCGCGACGTTCCGGGGACGCGGCGCATCATGCCGTACCTCATGCGGTCACGGAACGAGTCGGCCGTCTACTTCGAGCAGCAGTGCGACCTCCGCCTGACCGACGGCTTCATCCGCCGCTTCAACGAAGCGCATCCGGAAGCCCCGATCGGCGTGCAGCACCTCGTGATGTGGGCGGTGCTCCAGGTGCTCGACCGCTACCCCACGATGAACCGCTTCGTCGCCGGTGGTCGTCTCTACGACCGTCGCGGCATCTGGTTCTCGTACTCGGCGAAGCAGAAGCTGCGGGAAGGCTCACCGCTCGTCGTCATCAAGCGGCGGTTCGATCCCCACGAGCCCTTCCCCGAGATGGTCGCAGCAATGCAGCGCCAGCTCAATGAAGACCGCTTCGGTGGGCACCAGCGCCGCGAGCGACCACGAGATCGCGCTGATCATGAAGCTGCCCGGCGTGCTCCGCCGGCTCGTGATGGCCGTCGGCCGCTGGGCCGACGCGTTCGGCCTGCTGCCCGGCTCCATGATCGAGAGCGACCCGATGTACGCGAGCGTCTTCTTCGCCAACCTCGCGAGCCTCGGCATGGAGCCCTGCTACCACCACCTCTACGAGTACGGCTCGATCGGCGTGTTCGGGGTCATCGGACGACCGGTTGCCGCGCCGGGCTCTCCCACCAGCGGTCCGGGCCGCCAACGCACGATGACCTTGCGCTGGACCTTCGACGAGCGCGTCGAGGACGGGCTCGTCGCCGGTTACGCGCTGAAGCGAGCCAAGCAGATCATCGAGGATCCCGAGGCCGCAGGCCTCGCGACCGGCCTCGTGGCGGTTCCGGAGCCCGCGGGCGCCGATGCCGGGCCGGCCCCGACCTAAACCCGCGTGACCGACCCAACCGCCGTACACTTGACCAACTGTCAGTAGGCTCCGCGTGATCGGCTCCACGCGATCGGCTCCAAGGGGGCATTGAGTTCCGGATGAGTTTCTTCCGCAATCGCCTGGAGGCGTTTCCGCGCCTGGCCGACTACCGGATGGCCAAGGAAGCGGGCTACTGGCCTTACTACAAGACGGTGGAGAGCGCCTCGATGCCGCGCCTCACCATCGAGGGCCGGGACTACATCAACTTCGGCTCCAACAACTACCTGAGCCTCTCGTACCACCCACGGGTGATCGAGGCGGCGCGGGCGGCAACGACGAAGTTCGGCACCGGCGTCACGGGATCACGCCTCCTCAACGGCACCCTCGACCTGCACCGAACCCTCGAGGGCGAGCTGGCCGAGTTCTACGGCACCGAGGCGGCGCTCGTGTTCTCCACGGGCTACGTGGCGAATCTCAGCACGATCGCCGGGATCCTGAACCGCCACGACTTCGCCATCCTCGACAAGGACGTCCACAACTCCCTGCTCACCGGGGCGCTGCTCTCCGGAGCGACCCTGAAGCGGTTCCC
Source organism: uncultured Actinomycetes bacterium (assembly GCA_963815405.1). GTDB lineage: Bacteria > Actinomycetota > Acidimicrobiia > IMCC26256 > DASPTH01 > CAWFGR01. The sequence goes on along the minus strand of CAWFGR010000004.1, from coordinate 8,027 downwards.
CCACAACGACATGGGCCGCCTCGAGCAGGTCCTCCGCGAGCTGCCCGGCGACCCGGGCAAGGGCGTCATCGTCGACGGCGTCTATTCGATGGGCGGCGATACCGCTCCCCTCCCCGCGCTCCTCGAAATCGCCCACGCGAAGCCAAATACTTTCGTGCTCGACGACGAGGCCCACGGCCTGGGCGTGTTGGGCGAGCTCGGACGGGGCGCGGCCGAGCACCTCGGCGTCCTCGACCAGGTCGACCTCACCACCATCACGTTCTCGAAGGCGCTCGGATCCTGCGGTGGTGCCCTCATGGGATCCGCGGACGCGGTGGAGCTCCTGACCCTCGACGCGGCCCCGTTGATCTTCACCGCGTCGAACACGCCGGGCTCGGTCGCGGCTGCCCTGGAGGCGCTGCGGATGCTCCGCGAAGCACCAGAGATGGCGGCCGAGCTGCGCGCCAAGGTGGACCTCTTCGTCGGGCTGCTCACCGAGCGCGGTGTTCCGGTCAACCCGCCCGAGAGCGCCATCATCACGATCCCGCTGCGCCAGTCCGACGAGGTGACGGCGGTCATCATCGCCCGCGAGCTGCTCGAGGCCGGCGTCTACTCCAATCCGGTGGTCGCCCCGGCGGTGAGTCGCGGGCTCGGACTCATCCGTCTGAGCTTGATGCGCGATCACACGTCGGCGCTGCTCGAAGAAGCGGCCGAGGCGATCCTCAAGGTCCTCTCGGACAACGGCCAGCTGTCCGAAGAGGGCTGACGCCCGAAGACGGCCTGACGCGGGGAGCTTGCTAGTTCCTCGCGCCGCGGAGACGCTCGAACCGCGCTTCCCAGTCGAGGTGGCGGCGCTTGGCGTCCTGGATGAACGGCGAGTACGCGATCGCCCAGATGATGAACGTGTTGAGCGCCTTGACCGGCTGACGCAGGGGACGCACGAAGTCGACGAAGAGGACGACCCGCGTCTGGTCGGTGTCGTTCCACGCGCTGTGCTCGAACGTGTCGTCGAACACGAGGCTCGCACCCTCGGCCCAGCGGCCGGTCTCACCGCCGACCAGGATCCCCGTCTCGCCCTCGGGCACGACGAGCCCGAGGTGATAGCGCACGACGCCCTTCCACGGCCCGGTGTGCGGCGGGATGCCCTTGCCGGGCGCCAGGATCGAGAACATCGCGGTCTTCATCCCGGGAATGCGCTCCACCAAGGCGGCGGTGCGCGGACAACGACGGCAGTTCGCGTCGCTGCGAAAGCCGTAGCCGTAGAGGAAGTACGTCTTCCACCGGTCGTCCTGGGTGAGCTCGTACTGATCGGTCGAGATGTCCTGGAAGTTGGGTAGGTCGTCGCGGTGCTGGAGCACCTCGTCGAGCTCGGCGCGGATCGTCTTCCACTCCGATTCGAGCTCGGCCGTCCACGGGAAGTCGCGCGGATCGAAGAAGGGCTGGTCCGGGATCAAGGACGCACGACTGATGAGCCGCGCGATCACACGCAGCAGACGGTCCCCGACCGATGTCGTGACCTCGACGGCGACGACCCTGAGCCGCTCCAGCAGCTGCTCGCGCGAGCGCTCCGACACTGCTCCACCTCCAAGCGCGGGCTCGGAGCGTAATCCGAGGCGAGCAATCAGTCGTGGGCGGCGATGTTCAGATCGTCCTCATCGGGTCCGGAGAGCGTGGCCAGCCGCGCCGCGGCCGAGCTGTCGCCGTTCAGCATCGCGGTGAGGAAGTCGGCCACGAGCGCCGGCACGCCGAACGACTCCGTCGCACCCGTGAAGGGTTCCGCGTGCGATCCGCCCACCACGCCGATGAGCCACTTGGGTGACGACGCGTCCTGGTACAGCTGCGCGCTCGCGCCGAACGGGTTGACCTCGTCGGCGTCGCCGTGGATCGCGAGCAGCGCGGGCGATTGCTTCGTGAACCACGTCGTGTCGGCACCGGTCTCCGCGCCCGACATGACGACCGCCGCACGGATCCGAGGGTCCGCGCAGCAGTCGGCGTAGGCGATGAGCGCCGCGGTCGTCCCGCCATCCGAGTGACCGACCACCGCGGCGCCGTCGCGCAGGTGCCCGGCGAGCTGTGCCGGTTGGCGCGCCGGATCCTGCAGCGCGTCGAGCAGGAACGACACGTCCCGCGCCTGCTCGGTGACATCCACTCGTTGCGGCTCACCGGCAAGCGCGTGGCTCGACGACGGGAACTCCGGCGCCACGACGACGAAGCCGGCGGCGGCGAGATCATGCGCGAGCACCGCGTAGTCGTCCCCTTCTGCCGCGAAGCCGTGCGCGAGGACGACCACCGGGAAGCGCCCCGCCGCGGCCGCGCGCGTGCGCTCGCTCGCATCCGGGTCGCCGTCGGCCGGGTAGCGGATCGTGGTGAGAAGCCGGCGCCCCGGAGTGGGGGCCAGTCCTCCGCGGCGGGCATGACCCGCGTGTCATCCACCAAGACCACCGTGACGACGCCGACGCCGTAGCGGGCCGGTGTGCCGATGGCACCGGGACCCGTGTCCTGCCCGCGCGGGCCGGCCGGGCTCGCGGCACCCGACCCGGCGCCCGCGGGGGTCCAGTGGGGCCCACCCGACCGCGTCGAGAGCGCGGCGATGGCGAACGCGAGCACGAACGTCACGACCGCGGCGACGACCGTGCGGCCGTGCGATCGGGGGCCCTGCCGAGACATATCCGCCTGCTATCGGCATTCCCCGCCGGAACTGGACCGTCAGGCGGGCTCACGATTCCGCTCTGGGCGCCTGCGGCGCCGGGCCGCTCGGCCCCGCTTCCGCCCGCCTCTCGGCGGGCTCGCTCAGGATTCCGCTCTGGGCGCCTGCGGCGCCGGGCCGCTCGGCCCCGCTTCCGCCCGCCTCTCGGCGGGCTCGCTCAGGATTCCGCTCTGGGCGCCTGCGGCGCCGGGCCGCTCGGCCCCGCTTCCGCCCGCCTCTCGGCGGGCTCGCTCAGGATTCCGCTCTGGGCGCCTGCGGCGCCGGGCCGCTCGGCCCCGCTTCCGCCCGCCTCTCGGCGGGCTCGCTCAGGTGCTCCAGGTCACCAAGGCGTCCAGCGCCTCGATCGTGGCGCCGTCGACCCGGAGCGGATTGACCTCGAGCGACTCCAGGTCGTCCTCCAGCGCTTGCGCAAGCGCGGCGAATCGAAGCACGGCGTCGACGAGCGCGTCGAGATCGGCCGGCGCAGCACCCCGGGCGCCCCGGAGCAGGGCGGCCCCCTTCAGTTCGTCGAGCATCGCCCGCACGTCGGTCGCGGTGACCGGAAGGACCCGGATGCTTGCATCGGCGAAGATCTCGGTCCAGATGCCGCCGAGGCCCACGGCCAGGACCTGACCCCAGGTCTCGTCCCGCACGACACCGACGAGCAGCTCGGTACCGCCGGAGCGCATCGGGCTCACCAGGAAGCCGACGAGGGGCGGGGCGGGCGTCAGAGCGGCGATCCGTGCGCTGATCTCCTCGCAGGCGGCCTGCACCGCATCGGCCGAGCGCAGGTCGAGGCGGACCGCGCCGACATCGCTCTTGTGTGCCAAGGTCGGTGAGACCGCCTTCACCACCACCGGGTACCCGATCCCTTCGGCCGCGGCGACCGCGGCCGCCGCATCCTCCGCGTGCTCCGCCGGGATCACGGGCACGCCGGCGTTGGCGAGCAGATCACGCGCCTGGGCCTCCGACCACGACCCGTGACGCGCGGCGCGCTCGGGGACCGCGACCGGCGCCTCGGGCACGGCCTGCGCGTCGCCAGCATGTGCCTCGCGTCGGCGGCTCCACCACACGGTGCGCGCGCGAGCGTGCCGACCACGAGGTGGATCCCCCCTCCGACCACGGGCACGTCGAGCTCGGCCGCTCGCCTACGCTCGATTTCGAGGAAGCCATGACCCATCGTGGGGAGGTACACGCCGGGGATCGGCGCCGCGTTGAGCGCCTCGGCGATCCCCTGCGTGGACGTCATCGGCCGATTGCCGCGCGCCGTGGTCAGCTCCATCTCGACGACGACCGCGTCGATGCCCGGGTCGTTGCCCACAGCAGTGACCGCATCCTTGAACATCTGCGGGTCGTTCACCACCGCGCCAGTGACGTCGAGCGGGTTCTGCACCGTCGCGTACTCGGCAAGGGTCGCGCGCAGTTGCTCCTGGGTCTCCGGCGTGTACGTCGGGAGCTCCAAGCCAACCTCGATCGCGCGATCGGCGATGATGTCGCACGCGCCGCCCGATACGCCGACGACGCCGATGCGCGGTCCACGGATGGGGCCCGTGCACACCATCAGCGACGCGGTGGAGACGAGCTCTTCCAGCGATTCCACGCGGACGATCCCGGCCTGACGGAAGACCGCGTCGATCACGCGGTCGTCACCGACCACGGCGCCCGTGTGTGCGGCCGCGGCGCGTGCACCAGCTTCGCTCCGGCCGATCTTGAGCGCGACGATCGGCTTGCCCGCCTCGAGCGCTCGCGCCGCCGCGCGCTGCAGGGTCTGTGGGCGGTTGATGGACTCCGCGAACAGCGCGATCGCGCGCGTGCCTTCGTCGTCGACGAGGTACTCGATCACGTCGGCGACGCTCACGATTGCCTCGTTCCCGGTGCTCGCGAGGAGGCTCAGGCCGATTCCGTAGGCCTCCAACGAGTTCAGCATGATGGCGCCGAGCGCACCGCTCTGCGAGACGAGCGCGATCGGACCGGGATCGACGTTCACGAAGCCGCTGCCCGGGAACATGTTCACCCGCCGCTGCGCGTTGAAGAAGCCCAAGGTGTTGGGGCCAATGAGCGCCATGCCGTGCTCGCGCGCTCGCGCCACGAGCGCCGCTTGCCGCGCGCGGCCCTCCTCCCCGGCTTCCGCGAAGCCCGAGGTGAGGAGGACGCCGCTCGTCACGCCCGCTGCCGCGGCGTCGTCGAGCACGTCGAGGGCGGCCGCACCCGGAACCATGATGTAGGCAAGGTCGACCGCCTCCGGGACGTCCTGCACGGATGCGACCGTCTTGCGGCCGAGTGCCTCCGGTGAACGCGGGTTCACCAAGTGGAGGGTGCCTTCGTAGCCACCGCGCTCGAGCGCGGTCGCTACCTGCGTCGTCCAGATGTTGCGGTCCGACGCCCCGATCAGCGCGATCGACTTCGGCTCGAAGAGGCGACGGAGCGCCTCACGCGGTATCGGCTGCTCGACCCGCCTCGATGCCTGGTGCGAGACTTCCCCCACGAACCGCTCCTTCTCGCGCTCGACGGTCACCGGCACGCTGTCCCGGGGCACCGTACGCGAGTGGCTCGCCTCCGCCCAATGGAGCCGTCGCCTCGGGTTGGGACTTGGTCCGCGGGACGGAACGATCGTCGAGCCCGGCCAACCCACCCGTGAGGGCGACCACCACCCCGGACACGACGACGAGCAACACGCCGGCACCGACGATCGCGGGACGAAGCCCGACCGCCGAAGCCGCGAGCCCGAGGACCAGCGCACCCACGGGCAGCGCCCCGTTCAATGCCATCACAAGGATCGCGGCGGCGCGACCGCGGTACTCCTCGTGGACAACCCCGTGCATGACCGTCATCACCGTGACGATCACGAGCACGTGCGCACCACCGAACACCACGAAGCCCGCCATCCCAACGCCGTAGCTCGGGGCGAGCACGATCAGGAGCTCGGCCACGATGACGCCCGCGAGCGCACCGAGCACCGTGCGCGATGCCCGGACGGAGTCGCCGAAGCGCAGGGTCAAGAGCGCCGACATCACCGCTCCCCCGCCGAACGCGGCGAGGAGCGCTCCGTAGCGCCCACCCGTGGCATGGAGGAGATGGCGGGAGATCGGCTCCGCGATCTGCCAGACGGCACCACCACAGAACATGTAGAGCGCGGCGATGAGGAAGCACCAGCGCATCGCCGGGCGCCGCCACGTGTAGCGGACCGCGTCGCCGAAGTGCTGACGCATGGTCCCAGGTCGTACCGCAGGAACCGGTCGCGCTTCGATCGCGCCGGAACGCGCCCAGTAGGAGCACGAACGACAACGCGTTCACGAGAAACGCGGTCCCCGGACCGCTCACCGCGAGGATCAGGCCGGCGAGCGCGGGGCCGAAGACGCGCGCGAGGTTCACCTGGAGGTTGTTCAGGCGCACTGCGGAGACCAGGTCGCCCCTCGGCACGAGTTGGACGACGAACGCGTCCCACGAGGCGCTGGTGAGGCCCATGCCGACCGACGAGACGGCGACGAATGCGAGGGCGGCTCCGCGGGTTGCGCTCCCGAGATCCGTCAGGACCCACAGTCCTGCTGCGCCCAGCATCATCAGCGTCTGCGTCCACAGCAGGACGGCTCGCCGCGAGTGCCGATCGGCGAGCGCACCGCTGATCGGGGCGACGAGGACCACTGGGGCAAAGGTCACGAACGCGCTCACGCCGACCCAGGCCGTCGAGTGCGTGATCTGATCGACGAGGTAGGGCACCGCGACGAACTGGATCCACATGCCCGTGTTCGAGAGGAACGCGGCGGTCCAAAACAGTGCGAAGTCGCGGTGACGCAGCGCTGCCATCACGTCTCCCCGGCGGCGCGGCGTCGAGGAGGAGCGGTCGGTCACTCCCTCGAGGCTACCGGCCCGCGTTCACCGGGTCGCGAGGAGCTCGTCGACCGCGCGCTCGACCACGGTGCCACGGTAGAAGTCGGGGTTCATCGCGGTGTGCAGCTCGGCGCTGTTCCGGAAGACGACCCGCTCGAAATCCGCTTCCGAGAAGATGCCGTCGTCGACCAGCTCCCAGCACTCGGCGAGCACGTCGGCCGCGACCGTGACGTCGAAGTGCCCGATGTCGGAGCCGAGCAACGGGTTCAGCGTCGTCCCCGCCTTGCCGTCGAACGCGTACGCCATCGTCGGGTCCTCGGCCTCGCAGCCGAAGTAGTAGTTCTCCTGGAACCACCGGGTCATCTCCTCGAGTCCCGGAACCTCCACGAAGTCGTCGGCGTCGATGTCGCGATCCACGAGCTGCTGCGCCGTGTGGAACGGGTGCTGCGGGTTGATCGATGCGAACACCTCGTCGACGCGACCCTTCAGCTGAGGGCTCGCGTAGCGCTCCCACAACTCGGTGAACTCCGCGCGATCGATGTTCGTGGGCTCGAGGTACCGGTGCGACGCCTCGCGGTTCCGCAGCTTGTAGTGACCGACGAGGTCGGAGTACAGGTTGGCCGTGTACGCCACCCCACCCTCGAGGAACGCGAAGCGCAGCTTCGGGAAGCGCCGCGGCACACCGCCGATGGTGACCGCCTTGCAGAAGCTGAAGTTCGCCTGCGCGAAGAAGCCGATGTGGTTGTACACGTAGTTCTGTGAGCGGAACTGGCTCCAACGGTCCGCGGTGCCGTGCGCGGTGACGGCGACGCCGAGCTCCACGCATCGCTTCCAGAACGGGTCGTAGTCGTAGGGGCTGTCGAGCGCGTAGAAGTCGGGCGTGGGCATGGGGTCCGGGCCGACGGGCTCCCGGATCGTGTGCCCGTTGATGACGATGCCCTTCATGCCCAGCTCCCCCACCGCGAACTCGAGCTCCGCGATGGCTTCGTCCGGGGTGTTCGTGGGGATGGTCGCCACCGCGGTCATGCGAGGCGAGAGATCGGAGAAGGCCTCCGACGTCATCAGGTTGTACGCGGCGGAGCATGCTTGACGCATCTCGGCCGGAACGCTGTCGCGGATGCTCAGGTACGCGAGCCCCACCGACGGGTACACGATCGCGAAGTCGATGCCCAGCTCGTCGAGGCGGTCGTGGAAGAGATGCGGCAGGTTCACCGTCGTGTAGTTGACCGTGCCCGCGGTGAAGGGCCAGAACCCGGGGCGCTTGATCTGCAGCGCCGCACGCTCGGCGGGGGCCATCGAGTACCAGAGGTCACTGCGTCCGGTGAGCATCTTGGTGTAGTCGTCCACCATTCGGCCGCCGCCGACCGTCGCCAGGTAGTCGGCAAACATCGGGTAGGGCTCCAGCCAGTGGGCGTCTCCGTCGATGACGGGATGCGACAGGCTGTCGTGGATCTGGGCGGACGTCTTGTCGTACGACATGCGAAGGCTCCTTGGGCAGCAATACGAAACTGAAACGAGTAGGTAGGACATAACA
>CAWFGR010000003.1:0-16844 GCA_963815405.1 uncultured Actinomycetes bacterium | reverse complement strand
GAAGAGCAGCGCACGGTCGGGCCCGGCAAATCCGCCGAAGTTCGAGAGGTGCGCGTCGCCGCACGCCTGCACGCGCAGGCCGGAATTCTGAACGGTCGCAAGATCGGCCGCCATGATGATGGCGGCACCCCGGTAGAACGTGAAGGGAGAGGCGAGCATCCGTTCGTGACGGATCGGTACGAGATCGGGGACGCGAGTTGTCTCCTGCCCCGTGAGCAGCTGGGTCGGGTCAGCCCGGTCGGGTCCTGGAGTCCAGGCCGCGTGGGAGGAACGCGGCACGGCGGACCGCGCCGCCCGACCGATCCGGGCCCGTTGGTCGGGATCGAGGTGGATGACGGGAGAGGTCTTCGCGGTGTCGTTCACAGCCCCATCGTCGCGTACGCCGGCCTTCCCAGCGTCACCCGATGGGGATGAACCGCCAAGGACCAGGGGCTACTCATCGAGCAGGCCCAGGGAACGAGCTGCGACCACCGCGGGATCGCGGGAGCTCACGTTCAGCTTGCGATAGATCGAGATCGCCTGAGTCTTCACCGTGTTGCGGGAGACAAAGAGCTCCGCGGCGATCGCCGCGAAGGTCAGGTGCGTCGGTAGGTAGCGGAGCACGCGCATCTCCGCGGGCGTCATCGGGGTGGCGAGAACGCCGATCGGTACGTGCTCGGCTTCCGTGGCCTGCTCGACGAGCGCAAGGCGGCTTTGGAGCGCCGGGGCGTCCGGGACCAGGGCGAGCATCTCGATGCCTTCACGCGTCAGCGTGCGAGCCATACCGACGTCGCCGAGGAGCAGGAACGTTCGTGCGAGGTGGACCCGTGCTTCGAGGTTGATCCACGGAGCGACCGTCGCGAGCATGGACACGAGAAACAGCGCGTGCTTCGCTTCGATGCGCGCTTCTCCGGAGTCGCCGGAATGAGCGTGCACGAGCGCCGTAATGGCAAGGGAACCGCCCATCGCTGGACGTTCACGCAGCGCGAAGCGCTCGAGGACGCCGTCAAAACGAGTGACGAATCGAAGGGCTCCGTCCCAGTCGTTCTCTTCGACCGCGAGGGCCGCGAGCTGAGCGAGACAGTGAGCCTGGGTCGCCGGCACGCCCATCGCACCGAGAGCCTCTCCCTCCAGGAGCCGATCCCGAGCTTCTGCCGCACGGCCCTCGATCCGCAGGGCAGCGCCTTCGAGATAGCGAGCCACCGAACGGAAGGGGCTTCCCACCCGGTCGAGTGCATACGCGCGCGCAGCGTCCTGCCGCATCTCCTCGATGCCGTTCGCGCCGACCACCGCGCGGAGGAGCGCAGCGGATGCGGCGACGGGATTCCCGTCGGGAAGCTCGACGTCGTCGCCCATCGCGGATGCAACCGCCGCCCAGTGACGCAGTGATCCCATGTCGCCGTCCGTCAGCGCGCACCACGCCTTGGCGACGGTCAACACCGGAGAAGCTGTGATCTCTTCGATCGTGAGGTCTTCGAGCCAGCGGTCGACGGTCGCGGTGAGGCCCGCACCAGCGAAGGGTGGGACCGCCTTCCAGATCACGGCTTCCAGCCGCTCCCGATCGTCAGCGGCCTTCCAGTGCTCCACGGCGCGGTCGTAGTCGCCGCCTGCCTCGTACCACCTCGCCGCGCGGGCGTGGAGCACCCGTTCAAGTTGGGGCTGACGGCGACGGAGCTCGCCGCGCAACGTCTCCCGCATGAGCTGGTGCATTCGGTAGGTCGTTCGCCGGCGGTCGACCGGGATCAACAGCTGCAGCGAACCCGCGACCTCGCTGAGCAGGCGATCCGAATCGTCTCGGTCGAGGACCGCGTCGCACGCCGGCGCCGTGAGCTCTTCGAGGAGCGACGACTGCAGGAGGAACTGGCGGACGCCACGCGGCAGCACCGCGAGCAGCTCGTCCTGGACATAGTCGACGACGAGTCGGTCGTCTCCGGCGAACTGCTCAGCGGCGTGGACCGGGTCGTCCTCTTCTGCGATCGCCAGCGTCGCCAGGTACAAACCCACGGGCCACCCCTCGGTGCGCTGCCAGAGCCGATCCACCTGGGACACGGGAACCGCGAGTCCGGCGATCTCGAACAACGCGGCCGCTTCGCCACGGTCGAACGCCAACGCCCTCGACCCGATGGTGTGCACCCGCCGATCGGCTCGCATGCGTCCAAGCTTCAGCTGCGGCTGCGTGCGCGAAATCAGCACCAGCTGGGATCCGGCGGGAACACGATCGGCGAGCGCCTGGACCAGCGCCCACGACATCTGGCGCCGGAGCAGGTGGGCGTCGTCGATGACGAGCACGAAGGGCCGAGCCCGCTCCGCGACGATGCGTTCCAGCCGCGGGACCAACACGCTGCTGAAGTCGACCGCGACAGTCGCGAGCTGCTGCTTGGCGCGGGGGTCGAGCGGCTCGAGCTCGTCGAGGACGCGGACGACGTCGGCCAGGAGCATCGCGGGGTCGTCCTGTTGTCGCGTCGCGGTGAGCCACCCGACTGAGCGGGGGTCGTCCGACAGCCACTGCGAGACGATCGTGGTCTTGCCGAAGCCGCCGCCTCCGACGACGAGCAGGACCGGTGCGTCGGAGGCCGATCGGAGTTCGTCGACCAGCCGGTTGCGCTGCACGATGCCGTGGCGCGAGCTGGGACGCCTCAGTGCATTCGCCACGTGCTCCTCCGCTCGCACCGCCACCCCCCAACTCCGATATTGAACCAAACAACGGGAGGGGTTGTGGGGTCCGAACGTCCCGAACTCCACGAAAGCCGCGAACAGCTCGTGACACGCCGGGTCGTTCGCTGCGGTTATCGTCTCGCTTCGTGGCCACGGCACCTGTCGGCGAACCGGACGTCGCGCCCGCCCGAGCGAAGGTGGTCTTGGTCTCGCTCATCCTGGTGGCTGCCGTCGCCAACCTGAACCTGGCGGTCGCCAACGTCGCGCTGCCCGACATCGGCAAGGCATTCGACTCGTCGCAGACGACGCTCGACATGATCGCAGTCGGCTACTCCCTGGGGCTTGCCGCGTCGGTCCTCTACCTCGGTGCGCTCGGTGACCGTTACGGACGCAAGCTGATGCTCATCCTCGGCGTGGCGCTGTCGATCCCCGCCTGCATCGTCGCGGCCTGGGCACCGACCGACGGCGTGCTCGCCGCGGCGCGGATCGTCGGGGGCATCTCGGCCGGCATGGCGTTCCCCACGACGCTCGCGCTCATCACCGCGCTCTGGTCGGGGCAACCTCGCACGCGATCGATCGCGCTCTGGTCGGCGATCGGCGGCGGCATCTCCGCCTTGGGCCCGCTCGTGGCCGGTGCCCTGCTCGAGCACTTCTGGTGGGGCTCGGTCTTCCTCGTCACGCTGCCATTGGCCGCGGTCGCGCTGGTCATGGCGCTCAAGTTCGTCCCGAGCCACGTGAACGAGGCGTCCGATCCAGTCGACAACTTCGGCGGCATCCTCTCGGCTTTGATGGTGGGTGCGCTGATCCTCGGCATCAACTTCTTGCCGGTGCCCGACAAGAGCGCGCTCGCGATCAGCTTGCTCGTCATCGCCGCCGCGGCAACGGGCGCGTTCGTGATCCGACAGCGCCGCGCCCGCAATCCGCTCTACGACCTCGATGTCGCGGCTCGCCGCATCTTCTGGGTCGCCGCGTGCGCGGGGATCATCGTGTTCGGCTCGCTCATGGGGGCGATGTTCATCGGCCAGCAGTTCCTGCAGAACGTGCTCGGCTACGACACGCTCGAAGCCGGTGCCGCGATCCTTCCCGCGGTCGTGTTCATGGTCCTCGCTGCGCCTCGCTCGGCGAAGCTCATCGAATCGCACGGCGCCCGCTTCACCTTGCTCTGCGGCTACGTCTTCTGCCTGCTCGGCTTCCTCACCATGCTCCTGCTCTGGAAGGAAGGGAGCGAGTACTGGCAAGTGGGCCTCGGGTACGCGTTCGTCGGTCTCGGCGTTGGTCTCGCGGGCACCCCGGCGTCGCACTCGCTGACGGGATCGGTCCCGGTCCGACGAGCCGGGATGGCCTCGGCGACGGCCGATCTCCAGCGCGATCTCGGCGGAGCGATCATGCAGTCGATCCTGGGCGCGCTGCTCGCGGCCGGCTACGCGACCGCGTTCGCCAAGCAGATCGCGGCGTCACCGAACGCCAGTCAGGTGAGCACGAACGTCGAATCGCAGTTGACCAAGTCGTTCTCCAGTGCAGCGAACACCGCGAGCCAGTACCCGCAGTACGCGAAGCAGATCACGAGCGCGGCCAAGACCTCGTTCGTCGACGGTGCCAACTGGGCGTACGCCGCCGGGATCATCGCGATCATCGTCGGCGCGGCACTCGTGTACTTCATGTTCCCGAAGCACGAACGTGAGGTCGAGCTCCTCGCTCACTACCACGCCGAGGACACCGCGGGGACCGGAATCACCCGTTCAGGGTGATCTCACGCGAGAACGAACTCAGTTAGGGTTCGCAATCAGTGGCGTGGATCCGTGACACCGACGAGGAGGCGGTCCGACGACCTGCGGACATCGCACTGCTCGTCGTTGCGGCGATCATGGCCGTGCTCACCGGAATGTGGGCCCAAACGCAGTCGACCGTCAACGTCAACCTGTTCAACACGCTCAACAGCTTGGCCGGGAACATGGTCGGCCTGGCGGAAGCCGTCTACGCGCTGGGTTCGATCTGGGCCGCGCTCGTCGTCACCGTGGTGTTGCTCGTCGCCCGGCAGGTGCGCGCCGCCTGGCAAGGTGCGTTGGCGGCGCTGGTTGCGTGGGGCATCGCCGAGCTCCTCAACGAGCTCCTCGGACCCCACGACATTCAGGGCCTCAACGTCAACGTGCGCGTCGGCGACGGCCCGGTCTTCCCCGTCGTGCACGTCGCGATCATCACCGCGCTCGCCTTCGGGCTGGCGCCGTACCTCGTGCGGCCGCTGCGCCGGATCTTCGCGATCGTCATCCTGCTCGTGTGCGCCGCCTCGATGTACCTCGGCGCCGGGTTCCCCGCCGACGTGCTCGGCGGCCTCCTGATCGGCTTCGCCGTGGCCGCGCTCGTGCGAGTCGTGTTCGGCTCACCCGGCGGTCAGCCGTCGATCGCCGAAGTTCAGAGCGCGCTCACCGATCTGGGGTACGACATCGCGAGCATCACGCCCGCGACCGAGCACCTCGGGCGCGCGTCCGTGATGGACGTCGAACTCGCAACGGGTGAGCGCTACCGGGTAGATGCGTTCGGCCGCGACCAACGCGACACGCGTGGATCGCGGCGAAGGTATGGCACCGCGCGATGTACCACGACCCCGGCGTACCGGTCTTCGGCAGCCGGATCCAGCAGGTCGAGCACATCGGCTTCACGCTGATGCTCGCCGAACGCGCGAACGTGTGCGCGGCGCGCTTGGTCCGCACCGGTGTCGGTGGCGCTGACGCGGCCGTGCTCGTCACCAGCCCCCCGGCCGGCACCCCGCTCGGCGCGCTCGATGCCGAATGCGTGACCGACGCGGTGCTCACTGCCGCCTGGCAACAACTCGACCAGCTGCACCAGGCCGGGCTCTCTCATGGCAACCTCGACGGCCTGCGCGTGCTCGTGACCGACGACGGTCGGGTCGGGTTCGACGACTTCAGTGCGGCAGACGCGAGCGGCGAGCAGTATTGGTCCGACCGCGACGATGCCGCGCTGCTCGTGTTGACCGCGCAACTCGTGGGCGACGAGCGCGCCATCGCCGCCGCGATCGCCGTCTTGGGCGAGGAACGGGCGGGCTCGATCATCCCGGTCGTGCAGCCGGCGGCACTCCCGGCCGGGCTCACCAAGGGCGTCAAGCATCAAGGCAAGACCCTGAAGACCTTGCGCGCGGATCTCACCACTGCGACCGGGGCGGAAGATGTCCCTCCGCTCAAGATCAAGCGGCTGAGCCTCCTCAACATCGGGATGCTGATCGGCGTCCTCTTCGCAGTCACGATCGCCTTCCACAGCATGGAGGGGATCGACTGGAACTCCGTCAAGGGAGAGTTCGAGAACGCGACATGGGCGTGGGCCTTCCTCGCGCTCGTGCTGTACCCCCTGGTGCCCACGTCGTGGGCCACCGCGCTCATCGGCTGCGTCAACAAGGACCTGCCCTTCGTACCGACCGTGCTCACCCAGCTCGCGTGCACGTTCCTCAACCTCATCACGCCCAACGGCATCGGCGGGACCGCGCTGCAGATCGACTACCTGCACAAGCAGGATGTCCCGGTCGCATCGGCAGGAAGCGCGATGGTGCTCAGCACCGGGGTGGGCGGAGCGATCCAGATGATCCTGTTCCTGATCGCGGCGGCGATCACCGCCACCGCCGTCGACACGAGCAGCAGCAGCGATTCGTCGAGCAGCAACACACTGTTGGCCATTGCCATCGTCGCGGCCCTCATCGGGGTCGTGCTCTTCATCCCCAAGGTCAAGAACAAGGTCGTGCCCGCGGTGAAGCGCGCCGCGACCGACATCTGGGCCGTCGTGCGCAATCCAAAGAAGGCACTGCAACTGGTCGGTGGCGACACGGCCGGAAACCTCATCTATCCCGCGCTCCTCGGCCTGTGCCTCCTGGCGTTCCATCAGCACCTCGACTTCGCGCAGCTCGTGGTGGTGCAGGTCGGCGCGGGCATGGTCGGCAACGTGGCGCCGGTGCCCGGTGGCATCGGTGTGACCGAGGCGGCCCTCACCGCCGGGCTCACGTCGTTCGGGATCCCTGCCGCTCCGGCGCTCGCGACGGTGCTCGTGTTCCGCGGCATCACGTTCCTGATCCCACCGATCTTCGGCTTCTTCACCCTGCGCTGGCTGCGCGCCAAGGGCTACGCGTAGGCACGGACGCGCCGGGCGTCGGCAGTGAACTCGGTCTTCCTCCAAGTCGTCCTGTACGCCTTCGTCGCGGGCGCGAGCGCGGTGGCAATGGGCGCCACGCTCGTGGTGCTCGGCAGCCGCGGCGGGCGGTGGAACGGCCTCGCCTTCGCGATCGGCGTCGTCCTGGGACAAGTGATCGTGCTCGCGCTCGCCTACGCGGTCGGCGCTGCGACGCTGCCGGTTGGCAACCACCCCCACGAGACCGCGCGCGCCTTGATGGAGCTCGCACTCGGTGTCGCGTTGGTGGGCGCGGGCGGGTACGTCTGGTCGCAGCCACCCGACAAGCCGCCCAAGCCGAACCCACGGTCGAAGCAGGTGTTCGATCGACTGGGTCACCTCAACCTCCCGTCGGTGTTCGTGGCGGGAGTCGCCCTCGCACTGGGACCGAAGCGACTGGCGCTGACCGTGTTCGCGGCCGCGGCCATCTCGGCCGCCGATCTCGGGAGCGCCGAGGCGACCGCGCTGTCGGTGATGTACATCGTCGTTGCGACCGCGCTGGTGACGGTCCCTGTGGTCCTCGCAATCGTCTTCGGACCTCGCGCCGAGCAGTGGATGACCGACGTGCAGCACTGGCTGGCTGTGCACAAGCGACCGATGACGTTCTATCCCCTCACCGTGCTGGGCCTGCTCGTCTCGATCGATGCCCTGATCGCTCTCCTCGCCTGAGCGAGGTCACGGCGTCGGGAGCGAACCGAGGCGTGCCTGCGCCGTCACGAGCACGGTTCGCGAGGCTTCGAGTCGTCCTCGCCGGCGTACAGCGGCGCGCCCGCAACCCCGCTCCACTTCGCGGCCTGAAATCCGCTCCAGGCGATGCCGAGCGTGGCCAGCGAAGCAGCGCGCGGCCGCGATCTCCAACCATCGTTCCGGTGTCGTGGTGTGGCGGGCTGACCGAGCTCGTGCGGTGCGTGGACGTGGACGTGCTCAACCACGGACGGGAATCTGACGAAGGCAGGCCGGTACGCTCAGCACATGAGCGAGGCCTGCTGCATCCCGAACGGCGGGCACGACGGCGAGTCGGTGGTCGACCTCGAGTCCGTACCTGCGGGTGGTGGCACGCACCCCGACACGATGATCGAGATCTCGTCCGGGACGTTCCGCATGGGTGACGAGTCGGTGTGGGCGTATCCGGGTGACGGCGAGGGGCCGATCCACGACGTGGAGCTCGACGGTTACTTGATCGACCGGTTCGCGGTGACCAACGAGGCGTTCGCGGAGTTCGTCGACGCGACCGCATGGCAGACCGACGCCGAGCGCTTCGGTTGGTCATTCGTGTTCGCCGGACTCCTCGCCGACGGCTTCCCCGACACCCGCGGCGTCGTGGGTGCCGAGTGGTGGCGGCAGGTGCACGGCGCCGACTGGTCCCACCCCGAAGGTCCGGGGACCGGGCTCGCGGATCGTGAGGATCACCCGGTGGTGCACGTGTCGTGGAACGATGCGGTCGCATACTGCCGGTGGACCGGCACCCGACTTCCCACCGAAGCAGAGTGGGAACGTGCGGCGCGTGGCGGTCGGGAGGGCACCGCGTTCCCGTGGGGCGACGACCTCGAGCCGGGCGGCGAGCACCGCATGAACGTCTTCCAGGGAACGTTCCCGGATTCCAACACCGGCGCCGACGGCTATCTCGCGACCGCGCCCGTCGAGGCCTTCGCGCCGAACGACTTCGGTCTCCACAACGTCACCGGCAACGTGTGGGAGTGGTGTCACGACTGGCTCGACCTCGGGTATTACGCCGAGGGAATCGACGCGAACCCGCGCGGACCCGTGCACGGCGAACGGCGAGCACAACGCGGCGGCTCATACCTCTGTCACCTCTCGTACTGCCGCCGCTACCGAGTGTCGGCGCGTTACGGGAGCGAGCCGGGGAGCTCGGCGGGTCACACAGGTTTTCGAGTGGCTGCCGACATCTGACGAGGAAGTCCCGCTTCGTGCGCGACGGCAAGGTCCTTGACACGATCGGGCAGCGTCTTGGCGATGACAGCGATCTTCCGCGCGTCTTTGCCGGCGAGGTAGCGCGTCTTGGGCTTCTTCGCCGTGAGCGCGCTCACGACCTTCTTCGCAACATGGTCCGGGGGCAACGCCTCGTCGGCCGTCTTCTTGATGAGCGCGCGTATCGAAATGATGTCGGCCTCGTAGTCGTGGATGCCGCGCGCATGCAGGTCGCGCTCTACGTCGTCGATGGCGGCGAGCGTCTTCCCGAAGATCGCGCTGGCGCTGCCGCCCGGGTCGACCAGCGAGACGTGGATCCCCCACTCCCGTAGCTCGAGGCGGAACGCGTCGGTGACGGCCTCCATGGCGAACTTCGATGCGCTGTACGCGCCGTGGAGCGGGAGCACGAGCCGGCCGCCGATCGACCCGACGTTGACCAGCCTGCCGTTGCCCGTGCGGATCAGCGGGAGAAACGCCTGCGTCATCGCGATCTGTCCGAAGAGGTTCACCTCGAGTTGCCTGCGGAGGTCGGCCATCGGCTGGAACTCGAGCGGGCCGGGTCTCACGATGCCCGCATTGTTCACGAGTCCCGCGATCCCGCGGTCACCGACGATCCCGCCCACCGTCTCGACGGCTGTGGCGATGCTGTCGGCCTCGGTGATGTCGATCACCATGGGCGTGACCTCGCCTGACGTCTGCCTCGTGACGGCGTCGGCATCGGCAGTGCGCCGCACTCCCGCGAAGACGGAGTACCCCGCATCCGCGACGAGTACGGCACAGGCGGCGCCGATGCCGGTGGAGGTCCCGGTGATGACGACATGACCGCGATGACGGGCGTGAGCGGTCACGGCGCCGTCTGCCCGAAGACCGTGTCGGCCACGCTGGCGATGAAGCGTGTGGCCTGCTCCTCGAAGTGGTCGCGCAGATTCGGCTTCGGAAGCGGCACGCCGAACCAACGTCGCTTCTCGACGTCGTGGCGCATGAACACGAGCCACGACCACATCGACATCACCTGATTGCCGTACGCCACGAAGTGCGTGTCGTCGACGAACCGTCCGCCGCGCTTCGTCGCGAGCTCGCGGACCGTCCTCAGGTTCCCCTTGTAGTAGCGACGTGACGTGGAGAACGCCGCGAAGGGCTTGCCGGCGAGCACTCCTCCTGATGCTGGATCGTGCAGGTAGCTGCGGACCGGCATGCACGTGGTGAGCCACCACGTGGGTGAGCCGACGACGACGAGGTCGTAGTCGCCGGCCGACGCCTCGGGAGAGATCCGGATCTCGCCGGTCTTCTTCCGGACCTGCGCGGGCAACATGCCGAAGATCTTGGTGATCGGCCAATCCATCGGCCGTTTCGCGAATCTCGTGCTGTAGCGCGGGTCGGTGAACTCGATCGCGCTCTCGGTGACGTCGTACCCGCGTCCTCGCAGCACCTCCGCCATCGTGTCGGCGACGCGGCGGGTCTGCTGCGTGAACGAGTAGAAGACGAACAGCACGTGCGGCGCACCGTTGTCGGCCAACGTACGACCTCCGTGTCGTGGCCCGCGTGCTAGCTGGCCTGGCCCTCGGCCATCTTCTTCTGGGCGTCGGCGAGCGCACGCTTCAGCGCCTCCACGTGGTTGCCCTCGGCCTCGCCGACGACCTTCTGCACGGCGCGGGTCACCGCCGATTCGACCGTGTCCGACGACGAGCGCGGATACGCCACGATCAGCCCGGCTCCGCCGATCGGGATCGTCTCCTCGGCCATCTTCTCGATGCCGCTGCCGATCTTCTTGTGCAAGACCTTGCCGCCGACCGCACCGAGGGCCGCCCCGACCGCGGTGGCCGCGAGCAACGGCGGCGCGAAGAGACCGACGACGAGGCCGACACCACCCACGCCGGCCGCGCCCTCCGCCACCACGTGGTCGGACTGCTCCAGCGAGACGTCACCTTCGAGGTCCTTGCTCACCACGACCGCACCCAAGAGGTGCGCGCCGCAGCCGAGCACCGACTCGTAGTCCTCGTGGGCGGCCTCGGTCGACAGATAGCCACCGATCAGAACGTCCGTGGTCTCGTCGTCGATCGTCATCGCGTGCTCCTCGCGTCCCTGGTCATCCGGACAGGGCGTGGGCCGCCTGGCCGTGCTGCTCCGCGGTGTGCACATCGAGCTCGTCCTGCGCGGAGAGGTGAGGCTTGATGTCGAAGACCACCTTCTTCACCGTGCCGGTGAACGCGAAGGGCTTCTTGTCCTCGTACGCGAGGTCGACGACGCCGCCGTTGTCGCGGCCGATGTCCATCCCCGAGTATCCCGAGAAGCGGACCGGAACCGTGTGGTCCATCCGACCCTTGCCGACGGGCAGGTCGTCGATGAAGAGCGTCACCTCGCCGCCAGTCGCCGGCGTTGCGCCGTCGGCCTCGAACTCCATCCGCACCGTCACGTCGCCGGACGGCATGTTCTCCTCGGCGACCTGCTTGAAGACGAACACCCCCATCATCGAGTAGGTGTGCGTGAGCTTGCCGTCCTTGACGTAGAGCGTGAACCCACCGAGGTGGTCGGCCTCGGCGACGATCACGCCCTCGGCACCTCCGTCCGGCACGACCAGCTCGGCGCTGATCGAGTACGAGCGGTTGTAGATGCGCGGGATCATCCCCGACAGCACGTTCTGGACGTCGCCCCGGAACTCGAACTTCGTCTGCTCGGGGATCGGCGGGACGAGACCGAAGAACGTCGACAGGGTGGCCAGCAGCGGCAACACCTTGTAACGCTCGGCCTCCTGCCAGAAGAGGTCCTGCAGTTCCTGGACCTTCTCGGGATGGTCGGCCGCGACGTTCTTCGCCTGCGAGAAGTCGTCGGGCAGGTAGTACAGCTCGACGGGGCCGGCATCCGGGTCCCAGACGCCGGGGGCGTACGGCTTGAGGGCTTCCGGTGTGAGCACCCACGGGATGCGCTCGGTCTTCATCGCCAGCCACCAGCCGTCCTTGTACATCCCGCGGTTGCCGATGGTCTCGAAGTACTGCTGGGTGCGATGTTCGGCAGCGGCGCCGTCGGTGAGCGATGCCGCGAAGGAGGATCCGTGCATGGGTTCCTGGTCGATGCCGTCGACGATGTCGGGCGCGGGGATGCCGGCGAGCTCGAGGATGGTCGGGCCGACGTCGATGACGTGAGTGAACTGGGCGCGCAGGCCACCGCCGTCGTTGATGTGCGCAGGCCACTGCACGACCATCGGGTTACGGGTCCCGCCGAGGTGCGATCCCACCTGCTTGCCCCACTGGAAGGGCGTGTTGCCGGCCCACGCCCACGCCGCCGAGTAGTGGGGGTCCATGATCGCCGCGCCCCATTTTTCGAGCCCGCCGTAGCGCTCGGAGAGCTGGAGCTGCATCTCGTCGGTGAGGGGGATGCCGTTCTGCATCGTGAGCTCGTTGAACGAGCCGGTGACCGTGCCCTCCATGCTGGCGCCGTTGTCACCCCAGATCCAGATGATCAGCGTGTTGTCGAGCTCGCCCAGCTCCTCGATCGCGTCGATGACACGACCGACGTTGTAGTCGGCATTCTCCGAATACCCGGCGTACACCTCCATCTGGCGCGCGTAGAACGACTTCAAGTTGTCGGGGAGGGAATCCCACGCGGGGAACGCGTCGTCGCGCGCGGTGAGCTCGGTGTCGGCGGGTATCACGCCGAGGTCCTTCTGGCGGGCGAAGATCTCCTCGCGGACCTTGTCCCACCCCTGGTCGAACTTCCCCTTGTACTTGTCCGCCCACTCCTTCGTGACGTGGTGCGGGGCATGACTGCAGCCGGTGGAGAAGTAGGCGAAGAAGGGCTTGGTCGCATCCTGCGCGCGGATCCCATGGAGCCACTGGATCGTGCGATCCGCCATCGCGTCCGGGAAGTAGTAGGGGTTGTCCTTGTCGTAGTACTCGGGCGGCGTGCCGATGATCGTCTGGTTCTCGGCCAGGCACGGGTCCCACTGGCTCGCGTCACCCCCGAGGAACCCGTAGAAGTACTCGAATCCCCATCCGGTCGGCCACCGGTCGAACGGTCCTGATGGACCTTGTTGCCCGTCAGGGGTGAGATGCCACTTGCCGAAGGCGGCGGTGTTGTACCCGTTGTCCTTCAGGATCCGGGGGATCGGCGCGCAATCACGGGGCAAGGTCGCGGAGTAGCCGGGGAAGCCGCCCGCGAACTCTCCGATGGAGCCGAAGCCCACCGCGTGGTTGTTACGACCGGTCAGCAGCGCGGCGCGAGTCGGGGAGCACAACGCGGTGACGTGGAACCGGTTGTAGCGCACGCCTTGCTCGGCGATGCGGGTGTAGTTGGGCGTCTGGATCGGACCGCCGAAGGTGCTCGGGTTGCCGAAGCCGGCGTCGTCGATGAGCACGAGCAGCACGTTCGGCGCACCCTCGGGTGGGACGGGATGGCCGATGAGGTTCCAGTCGGGCGTCGATCCGTCGAGCGTCCGGTTGACGACGCCGGAGAACGCCGGGCGGCGGATGGGGAGGTGGGTTCGATCGACGTCGCTCATCCTGGATCCTTTCGAGGAACCGCGTCCGGAGCCGACGCGGGCGTCGTGGGTCGACGATCGCGCATGGCGGTCACCACGGCTTCACCCGGTTGGGGTGATTTGGTGGCGCCGGCCACACGTCAAGATGGTGCGCGGTGGACCTCTCTCCCGACACCGCGCTGCAGCTGGCACCCGGGATTCGTACTCGGCGGGATCGCGCGGGTCACGTGCTCGTCGACTCGATCGTCGGCACGATCGTCGACATCGGGCCGCGCGGCTTCGCGGTTCTCGCGATGTTCGAGGAGCCGATCCGGCTGAGCGACGCGATCGACCGACTCGAGCGAGACAGTGCCCCGACCGACCTCGCGCCGACGATGAGCGTGCTCAACATGCTCATCGAAGAAGGCGCGCTCCTCGCCCTTGATGGAGAGCCGACGCCGACCAGCGGGTGGGCTGACCCGGTAGAACACGCGCGGATGCTCCACGACGAGCGCCGCACCGGCGACTACCTCGCCGCCATCGCCCACGTGGTCCGTCCCGACGACGTCGTGCTCGACATCGGTACAGGGAGCGGCGTGCTCGCGGTGGCAGCTGCCCGCGCCGGCGCGCGACACGTCTACGCGATCGAGGCCAGCGACATCGCGGACGTCGCCGCAAGCGTCTTCGCACAGAACGGGCTCGCAGACCGGATCACGCTGATCCCGGGCTGGTCGCGTCAGATCACGCTGCTCGAGCCCGCCGATGTGCTCGTCGCCGAGGTGATCGGCAACGAGCCCCTGGAGGAGGAGATCCTCGAGACCACGCTGGACGCGCGACAGCGCTTGCTCGCACCAGGCGCTCGCCTCCTCCCCCGCTCGCTGACCCTGATCGCCCGCCCCCTGTTGCTCCCCGAGACGGAGGTCCGTCAACGGGCGTTCGGACGCGCGGCCGTGGAGCGTTGGCGCGAGCTGTACGACATGGATTTCACACCGCTGCTCGATGCCGCGCTCCCGAGCCCCACCCACACGATCACCGAAGGCGAAGCGGTGTCCAGCTGGCCGCCGGTCGGACCCCCTCGCACCCTGGCCACGATCGACCTCACCACGTTCACCGAGCCGTCGCTCTGCACCCGCGCCGATCTCGTCGTCGATCCACCCGGCATGGTCAACGGAATCGCGCTCACCTTCCGCGCCGGGCTCGCGCCCGGCGTCTCACACACCCTCGATCCGTGGCACTGGCCCTCGTCGAGCTGGGGAACGTCGGTGTGGGTGCTGGCGGACCCCGTGCACGTCGGCGCGGGATCCGTGTTGCGAGTCGAGTACACCCGTCGGGGTCTCGGGCGATCCGACGGCCTCACCTGTGCAGTGGTCGACGCGGACGAGACGTGAGTCGTCGCACGGAGGATCGTCCCATGTGGATGATGCCCCTTGCACGGGCTCTCCGTACGGTGCTGACGAGGCCGGACTCCGTTCGGTCACCGACTGCCGAGGGCGCATCGTCCCCGGAAGACAGGAGCCAGCCATGGGAATGGTGCGTCGGCGGACTCGACGTCGGACGATGATGGTCGCCGGTGGGCTCGCGTACGCACGGGGCCGCAACCAGGGTGAGCAGGAAGAGGCGGGGGCTGGGGAGTCGTACGCGCAGCCACCGCCGCCCGCGGCACCGCCGGCCCCGGCGCCGGCCGCTGACGACGCCGCGAGCGAGCTGGAGCGCATCGCGTCGCTGCACGATTCGGGCGCGCTGTCCGACGACGAGTTCGCGGCAGCCAAGCAGAAGATCCTCGGCATCTAGCCGCTGATCACGAGGACGGGAGCACCCATGGCCGAGCACCCCCGAGGCGCCGTGTTGCGTCGAGCGATCGAGACCTGCATCTCGCCGGACGATGGCTCTCTCACCTCGCTGAGCGAGCTCTTCGCCGACAACGTGACGGTGTGGTCGCCGAACATGCTCGCGATCGGGCTGAAGGACCTCGCTGAGAACCTCGATGCCCGCGAGGACGCGTTCTCGAACGTCGCGATCCAGTTCGATTCGCTCGACATCTTCGGGAACCGCGGACTCGTAGAGTTTCGCGTGGCGGCCAAGTTCTCCGGTCCGTTCGTGATCGGCGAAGGAGTGGTTGTGGAACCGAACGGCCGCGACCTCCTCCTCGGCGCGGCGGCGGTCGCCGACTTCGAAGGCGACAAGATCTCCGCGCTGCGCGCGTACTTCGACGATGCCAGCCTCCTGGAGCAGATGCTCGACGCGTAGCGATGCACGAGGAGAACCGGTGGAGCAGGTCTCGTATCAGCTGGCGATCGAGCAACACCCGGACCCACTCGACCTCGCGTTCCTGGAAGAGCGCATGTCCGAATCGGCAATCGCGGCCGTGGGTGTCGGCGAGGAGCGCGAGTTCGCGGTCGTGGTGCGCGACAACGGGCGCATCGTCGCCGGCGCCTCGGGCGTCGTGTGGGGGCGCGGCTGCCAGGTTCATGTCGTCTGGGTCGACGAACCGCTGCGCCGTCGAGGCCTCGCTCGCGAGCTGATGTCCGCGGTCGAGCACGAGGCCCACGAGCAGGGCTGTCGCCTCGTGATGGGTCTGACCTACGACGTGCTGACGGGCGATTGGTACGACCGGCTCGGATATCGCACCGTCGGAGCCATCGAGGATTGCCCTGCAGGGACAACCACGCGCTGGTATTGCAAGGATCTCGAGGACGACCGGTGATGGCGGTCACCCCTCGGACGCGCGTCGACGAGCGCGTCGTGGCGATAGCCCGTGCGCTCCACGAGCGTTACGCGAGGACGGCCGCGCTCGACACGATCGTCGCTCAGGTCGAGACGGCCTTCGCCGTGTACCGCGACGCGCCGGTCACCGACTTCGTGCCGATACTCGTGGCCCGACGCGTGCGAGCGAATCTTCGCGTCGTCACTGCCAGCGCAACGCGACCACCAGTTTCACCCGTTCTGGTGGACGCCACGAGATGCGAGACGTGCGACGCTCGACTCCCGATCGCCGGTTCCCCCGGCGACCCACCTCTTGGAGGGACATGATGGGCACGAGCATCGACGAGCTGGGCCCGGTCGACTTCGTCGTCGTCGAATTCCCCGCAGGATCGAAGAACTTCACCGGCGAGATCGCGGCCGAACTCGCGCGGCTGGTCGACACCGGCAGCATCAAGCTGCTCGATCTCCTCGTCCTCGAAAAGGGGGCCGATGGGAGTGTGGAGGCCCTCGAGATCGACGACTTGGATCAGGTCGACGAGCTCGTCGCGTTGGAAGCGCACGTCGCCGAGATCCTCGCCGCCGACGACGTGGTCCACCTGGCGGAAGCGATGGAGCCGGGCACGGTCGCCGGCGTCGTCGTGTGGGAGAACCTTTGGGCGGCACCGTTCGCCTCGGCGGTGCGCCAGGCCGGCGGTCAGCTGATCGCGAGCGGTCGCATTCCCATCCAAGCCATCGTCGCTTCGCTCGAAGCCGAAGTCGCAGCAGAAGGAGTCTGACATGCCGTTGCGCCCCGCACGCGTCGCTCGCCGTGGTGTCGTCGGAGCCCCCGTGGCCCGTACCGCCGCGGTCGTCGGTACCGCCGCCGTCGTGAGCCACGGCGTCAACCGTCGACAAGACCGGCGCGAGGATCGCCGCGACCGACGCTGACCACTGCGTCGCTCGTTCCTCCCGTTCGACG
>CAWFGR010000002.1:0-212911 GCA_963815405.1 uncultured Actinomycetes bacterium | reverse complement strand
GACCACGCCGGAGATGCTCGAGACCGAGACCCGCCTCCTTAGTGCCGCGCTCGCCCGGCGTGGCACCGGCATCGCTATTGCCGGCGTCACCGTGATCCGGACCCGCCCTCGACTCGCGGACATCGTCTCACCGGGGAGCAGGCGCGGATGATGCAGGCGATCTGTACGTCAGGTGACGGGGTCGAGATCGTCGAAGGCATCGCCGGCGCCGGCAAGACCTTCGCGCTCGCCGCCTCACGCGACGCCTGGAACGCGTCCGGCTATCGGGTGATCGGCTGTTCCCTTGCGGCCCGTGCCGCGCAGCAGCTCGAGGACGATGCCGGCATCCCGGCGTCGACGATCGATCGACTCCTTGCCGGCATCGGCCCAACCGCCGCGACTCTCGACGACACGACCGTGCTCGTTGTCGACGAAGCCGCGATGGTCGGCACCCGCAAACTCGCCCGACTCCTCGCCCACGCACAGACCGCCGGAGCGAAGGTCGTGCTCGTCGGCGACCCGTGCCAGCTCCCCGAGATTGACGCTGGAGGCACCTTCGCCGGTCTGCAAGACCGGCTCGGCGCCAGCCACCTGACTGACAACCGCCGTCAAGAAAACGCGTGGGAGCGTGCCACGCTCGCCGAGCTCCGTGCCGGCGATTCTGATCGGGCCCTCGACGCGTACATCGGTCACAACCGGGTCCACCACGCCACCACCGATCATGACGTCCGCGACTTGCTCGTCGAGCATTGGATGTCGGCCTACGTCGACGGCGACGACGTGTTGATGGTCGCCGCACGACTCGCCGACACCGACGACCTCAACCGACGCGCCCGCTCCGTCCTCTACGACGAGGGCCACCTCGGTGAAGACAAGGTCGTGCTCGGCGGTCGGCCCTTCGCCGAACACGACCAGGTCCTCGCATTGCGCAACGACTACCCGCTCGGGGTCCTCAACGGCACCCGTGCGACCGTGGAACGGATCGACACCAGGCGACACGAGATGACACTTGCCGTCAGCGGGCGAGAGCGACTGGTCGTGCCCTTCGCCTACGCCGAAGCCGGCCACCTGACGCACGGGTACACGACCACCATCCACAAGGCCCAAGGCGCCACCGTCGACCGCTGCTACGTCCTCGCCGACGACACCCTGACCCGCGAACACGCCTACACCGCCCTTTACGCGGCCGGCACGGCAACGAGCTCTACACCGTGGCGGCCAACCGGCGCGCTGATGAACGGCATGCCTTCGAAGTCGAGCCGGACCAGCTCGCCGCGATCCGTCACGGTCTCGGTCGAAGCGCTGCCAAGCAGATGGCCGTCGATCAGCGCGACCCACAGAATCGGAGGCTTGAGCAGCTCCGCCACGAACGCGACCGCATCCGAGCCCGGCTCGGGAACGGTCCGCCCGACCCGACGTACGAGTATCGCCAGCTGTCCGAAGCACTTACCGGAGCACGGCAATGGCGCGACAACGCACGATGGCGACTCGACAACGCACGCCGATCCCTCAACGACCTCGGACCCATCGGCCGCATGACCCACCGCGTCGAACGCCGTGAACTCGAACACCGCGTCGACTCCTTCTCATCTGAAGTCGCCGGTCACGATCCGAAGGTGGCCGACCTCGAAATGCGACGCTCGAATCTCGAACGCGGGATGCGCACTCGCGCACAGTGGGAGGCTCGACACGGCACAGATCTCGAACGCCTCGACACCCTCGAACGCCAGATCGACGTCACCGAACGACTCGACCAAGTCGCGAGCCACGCGCGTGATCGCGGCGTCGACCACGGCATCGAGATCGGGATGTAGCAACTGCCGACCGACATCCCGCTGGAGCTTCCGTTCAATAACTCGGGGGTGCCCCGGAACGAATCCTCGGGGTCATGTCCCACGTCGATCTGTACGGGCGATCTGGGACACCACGCACCCGCCAGCCGCGACCAGAGCTGATGTCATGAAGAAGCGACCCTGCTTCGCGTGACGGAGTTGGGTGCGGCGGGCTCGGGCGCCGAACCAAGCGAGGGTCCTGTTGCCACTGCGAGCGATAAGACAGGGAACCGCCCGAGCTCCTCCCGTCAGCGGGAACCGAGTGTGGCGAGCACACTCGGAGGTCCACACCAACCCGGAGACGACGGAAGGAGACCCCGGTGGAACAGCAACGACAGTATGTCGGTATCGACTTGCATCGACGCCGTTCGGTGATCGTGCGTGTCAACGACGACGGCGAGGTGCTCGAGTGTGTGCGCATCGCCAACGGTCCGGTGGCGTTGTCGCTGGAGGTCGCCAAAGCCGGCTCTGATCCCGGGGTCACCCTGGAGGCTACGTATAGCTGGTGTTGGGCGGCCGACCTCCTCCACGCCAACGGCTATCCGTGGGGAGTGCCAGATCAGAGCAACTCGGCGATCGCGGCAGCGGCGCGGGCTGCGCCGTTGGAGTCGACTGGCCGGTAGTCGACGGTGCGGCCGATCTCCTCGGCAATGGCGGCGGCGATCTCGGTGGGACCGTCGCCGTCGAAGTCCATGGCCCGGCCGGCGCGGTAGCGGTTCAGCCGGTGGCGGACGTGGAAGTTCTGCTCGAAGTGATGCCGCAGCGGGAAGTAGAGGAACGGCCGCCCGGTGGCGGTGAGCTCCATCGCGGTCGTGAGCCCGCCTTGCACCACGGCAAGGTCGCAGGCAGCCAGGTGGCGGTAGAGCTCGTGCACGAAGGACCGCACCTCGAGACCGTCGTGGGACGGAAGGCTGGCGGGATCGATGCGGGGCCCGGTGACCACGATCATGCGCAGCGCGGGGACCAGACGTTTGGCTTCGGGGAAGGCGGCGATGACCCGCCGGAGAAGATGGCCGCCGACGCCCGAACCGCCGACGGTGACGATGCAGACGGCCTCGTCGGTCCCATAGCCCAGCTCGGCGCGAGCGCGTCGCGGTCGGCGAACTGGGCGGCGTCGAAGCCGGTGATGTAGCCGGCGAACTGGTAGTGCTGTTCGGTCCAGTCCCGGATGGCGGGCAGGTCGGGGCCGAAGTGTTCGGGCACGATGTCGTCGGGGTCGCCGACGAAGATGGCGCGGTCGCGCAGCCGCGGGTAGCGGGCGATGTGCTCGATCATCTCGGCGTTGTAGTCGGCGGTGAGGTCGGCCTCGTGTTCGGCCCCGTCGGGCATGGGGAGCCAGCCGACGAAGTCGGTGAGCCACGCGTAGGCGGCGGTCTTCAGCTCTGGGTTCTCGTGCAGGAAGTAGTCGAGCTCCCAGGCTTCGTCGCCGATCCACAGGTCGTAGGGCTCGTCGCGGGCGATGTCGTGGAACACCATGAAGTTGGCGACGAGGAGCTCGTCCATGCGGCGCCACGCCTGGAAGCAGTGCAGATCGTGCTCGGCCGACTCCGATTCGATGTGCCCCGACTCGCTCGCCAGGTGCGCGCTGGCGGGATGGATGCGTTCACCGCGCGCCTCGAGCACGCGGGTGACGGGGTGCTGGGCCAGCCAGTCGATCTCGAGGCCGGGGTGGAGCCGGCGGAGCTCGTCGGTGATGGCGACGTCGCGCTGGGCGTGACCGAGACCGATGGGTGACGAGATGTAGAGGGCGCGTTTGGGTCGTGCCCGGCCAGGTGACCGTCGTGTCACCCGCGGCGAGCAGCCGGCGAGGCGGTCGACGAAGCGGCGGATGAGCAGGTTCACCTGCACGGGATCGCGTGCGAGGGGGATGTGCCCGGCGCCGTCGAGCACCACGAGCTCGCCGCCCGTCTCCCGGGCGAGGGTCTCGGACCGAGCCACCGGGCTGATGCGATCGTCGCTCCCGTGGATGACCAGCGTCGGCACCGACACGCGCCGGGCCCACTCGAGCGCGGTCGACGGCGCGACCGACGCCGGCGCGTCGGCGAGCAGGACCTCCGGCGTAGTCTCCCCGGCCCACGTCCGGCAGTCCTCGCGCTGCTTGGTGGAGTGGGGCTCGGGAAAGCACTCGGCGAAGAAGAACTCGACGAAGTCGTCGTAGTGGTCGAGCCAGTAGTGGGCGTTGAGCCGCTCCCAACGCTGCGGTTCGGGCGGGTACGGCTCGTAGAAGCGCTCGACGGCGGCGACGCGTTCGGGATGGCCGGGCTCGAGGGTGAGGGCGGCGCCGATGAACACCGCGCCCAGCACTCGGTCGACGTAGTCGGCGGCGAGCTTCAGCGCCTCCTGCGCTCCCTGCGAGAGGCTGACCGGGATGGCGCGATCGGTGCCGGTGGCGTCCATGACGGCGAGGGCGTGGTCCACGACAGCGTCGACGGTGTACGCGTCGGGATCGAGCGGGCGATCGGAGCGACCGTTGCCGGGCCGGTCGAAGGTGATGACCCGGTAGTGGCGGGACAGGTAGGGAACCTGGGCCTTCCAGAACCGGGTGTGGATGATGGTCCAGGTCGGCAGCAGCAGCAGGGTCGGTGCGCCGTCGCCGAACACCTGGTAGCCCACCTTCACGCCGTCGCGTTCGACATAACCCTCGACGTCCGGCTCACGAGCCCGCATTCGCCAACCCCCTCGCGATCCTCACGCCGTCGCGCTCGACGATGTCGCTGCGGTCACGTTCTCGTGTCCGCATTGGTTGCTCCTTGCTCGAGGTGCCGGATGAGCACACCGACGCGTCGCAGGGCGGCACGGATCGGGAGCTGGTCGCGGTCGAACCCCAGCAGGATCAGCGCCTCCGAGCCAATGAAGGCGTTGCCGACGAGCGTCGCCATCTCCCGGGCAGTGAACGGCCCGAGTGGCCCGAACCGGGTCTCCGCTTCTGTCGCCACTTCGGTGAGCAGGTCGTACCAGCTGCCGATCAGGGCGCGCACCGCCTCGGCGATCTGCTCGTTGGCCCACCCCTCGGCGATCATCTCCTGGAGCACCCGCACGTACCCCGAGTCGAGATCGTCCTCGAGGAAGTCGCAGGCCTGCTCGTAGCGCTCCCACAGCGGCCGGTCGCCGGCGTACATCCGCGTCTGCCGGTGCACACGCCGCTCGTTCTCCTCGGCCAGGAGCGCGAGCAGCAGACCTTGCTTCGACCCGAAGTAGTAGTGGAGCTGGCTGAGCGGCACCTCGGCGGCCTCGGCCACCTTCCGCGTCGAGAGTCCACGGTGACCATCGGCGAGCAGGCGTCGCCTGGCGGCGTCGAGGATCGCGGTCCGGGTCACCGCTCCCACGTCGGTCTTGCTCACGGCCTCTCCCTCTGTCGGTCGATCGACCGGGTCGACTGTCGCACATCTCAGCCTTGACATCAAGAGTTTCGAGCGCGACACTGAGATCGTTCGGTCGATCGACCGATCTTTACCGCCGAGGGGGCGTCGTGGGACAGCAGACGAGGTCGACCGTTGCGGAGCTCGCCGTCGCCCGGTCCTTCCTGGAAGGGCTCGCGGTCCAGGACTTCCGCGCCGCGCGCGACGCCCTGGCGCCGGCGGTCCGGCTGCGTGCCCTGCTTCCCGGCGGTCTCCGGGAGTGGACGGGCGCCGAGGTCGCGGCCGCGCGGTTCGAGCGCTGGTTCGGCGACACCGAGCTGTTCGATCCCGTCGCGGCCACCGTCGGCGAGGTGGCTCGCCGGATCCATCTCGTGTGGCGGTTCCGGCTGGAGGCGGCACGGCTGGGTCCCGGCCGGTTCGTCGTGGAGCAGTCGGCCTACGCCGACGTCCACCCCGAGGGCGGGATCGCGCGTCTCGACGTGGTGTGCAGCGGCTACCTGCCGGAGGCGTGCGGTGGCTGACGCCTCGTGGGGCGGCTGGGGTGGCGAGGTCCGGGACGACCCGTACCCGTACTTCGCCGAGGCTCGGTCGCGCTGCCCGGTGCAGAAGGTGCGCCTCGCCGACGGCCACGACGCCTGGGTGGTGCTGGGCTACGACGCCGCCCGGCAGGCGCTCAACGACCCCCGCATCTCCAAGGACATGCTTGCCGCGCTCGCCGCCGATCCGGACTCGGTGGCCGAGGGGCTCCCCGGGTCCGCGTTCTCTCGCCACATGCTCAACGTCGATCCACCCGAGCACACCCGGCTGCGTCGGCGCGTGGCTGCCGCCTTCGTCCCGTCGCGGATCGTCGCCCTCGAGCCCGCCATCCGCGCCGTCGCCGACGACCTGCTCGACCGGCTCGCAGCGGCGGGTCCCGACGTGCCGGTCGACCTCGTCGCAGGATTCGCCCACCCGCTTCCGTTCCAGGTGATCAGCGAGCTGCTCGGCATCCCCGAGGACGACCGGGCCGAGCTCCACGCGTGGTTCCAGGTGCTGCTGAACGGCTGGGTCGGGGATCCGCCAGCGGCGACCGTCGCCGCGTCCGACCGCATCGTCGCCTACCTCGGCGACCTCGTGACCGCCAAGCGGCGCGACCCGGCCGACGATCTGGTGAGCGTGCTCGTCACTGCGAACGACGGCGACCGGCTCACGGTGCAGGAGGTGCTGTCGAGCCTGTTCCAGCTGATCGTCGCCGGCCACGACACGACGACCAGCCTCGTCGGCAACGGCGTCGTCGCCCTGCTGGACCACCCGGACCAGCTGCAGCTGGTCCTCCGGGACCTCAGCCGCGTGCCGGCTGCGATCGAGGAGCTGCTGCGCTTCGCCGCGCCGGTCCCGCACGCCACGTTCCGCATCACGGCCGAGCCCGTGGCCATCGCCGGCGTCGAGATTCCCGCGCACGAACAGGTCCTCGTCTGCTTCGGCTCGGCGAATCGGGACCCGGATCACTTCGGTGCGCCCGACGTCCTCGACCTCACCCGCGCCGACGGACCCAGCCTCGCCTTCGGCCACGGCATCCACTTCTGCCTCGGAGCCCCGCTGGCGCGGCTCGAGGCGCGCATCGCGTTCGACCTCCTCCTGCGACGCCACCCGCAACTGCGCCTCGCCGTCGACCGCACGGCGCTCGCGTGGAGCCACGGCGACGGGCTCGTGCTGCGCGGGCTCGAGTCGCTCCCCGTGCTGCTCGGACCCGATCACCGCCAGCGCTGAACCGCGAATTCGATCCCAAGCAACCAAAGGAGACAGCATGACCATCACCGACACGCCGATCGACAACGGCGTCAACGTCCAAGCCCTGCTCGATGCACGCGAAGCACTGACCGCGGCTCCTGAGGCGGCGCAGTTCCAGTGGCGCGCGAGCTGCACCTGGCGGCACGGCACCCACAGCCACTCCACCGTCGAGGGCTTCGGCGGCCTGGGCGGCGAGCAGCGCCACCGCACCGCATTCGAGTACGACGTCGACCACCCCGAGTGCTTCGCCTCCGAGGACCAGGGCGCCACGCCCGTCGAGTACGTGCTCGTCGGCCTCGTCGGCTGCCTCACCGCCGGCGTCGCCGCCGTCGCGCAGCACCGCGAGATCCAGCTGCGCTCGGTCACCGCGACCATCCAGGGTGACATGAACGTCCTCGGCATCCTCGGCGCCGACCCCGACGTCCGCAACGGCTTCGAGTCGATCACGGTCCGCTACACCATCGACGCCGACGCGACCCGCGAAGACATCGAAGCCCTGGTGGCGCAGTCCCAGAAGCGCTCCGCGGTCTACGACATCGTCACCAACCCGACCAACGTCACCGTCGAGGTCAGCTGAACCAAGACCGATGCAGACCTCGGCCGTCATCATCGGGGCCGGCCACTCGGGCTTGGCCATGAGTCGCCGCCTCACCGAGCGCTCGATCGACCACGTGGTCTTCGAGCGCGGTGAGGTGGCGAACTCGTGGCGAACCGAGCGCTGGCCCAGCCTGCGACTCCTGACCCCCAACTGGCAGACGCGCCTGCCCGGCCACCCCTACGAAGGACCCGACCCGGCCGGCTTCATGCCCATCTCCGACGTGGTCGAGTTCATCACCGGCTACGCCGGCCGCGTGGATGCCCCGGTCCGCACCCGAACCACGGTGCACTCGGTGCGAGGTGATGACGAGGGCTTCCAGGTCGTGACCGACCACGAGGTCTGGCGTGCCGCCGCCGTGGTGTTGGCCACCGGGGCGTGCAACCTGCCGGTCATTCCCCCGGCTGCCGACGGTGTGCCGCCATCACTCGCCACCCTAACCCCGATGACCTATCGCGGCCCTGATCAGCTGCCGGACGGCGGTGTGCTCGTTGTCGGAGCGTCGGCGACCGGGTGCCAGCTGGCCGACGAGATCCACCGGTCGGGCCGGCCCGTCACGCTCTCCGTTGGCGAGCACGTGCGCCTGCCCCGCACCTATCGGGGCCGAGACATCTTCTGGTGGATGGACGTCTCCGGTGTTCTCGACGAGCGTCACGACGACGTCGACGACATCATCCGAGCCAGGCACGTCCCGTCACCGCAGCTGGTTGGCACACCCGAGGGCGCGACACTCGACCTCAACGCGCTCGCCCGCCGCGGGGTACGGCTCGTCGGTCGCCTCGGCCGCGTGTGGGGCGGCGTCGCCCAGTTCTCGGGTTCGCTCGCCAACGTGTGCACGCTCGCGGACCTCAAGATGGCCCGACTCCTGACACGGCTCGATGACTGGGCCGCGGCCTCGGGGGTCGATGCCGAGGTCGAACCACCACATCGCTTCGAACCCACGACGGTCGATCGCAGACCCACGCTCGACCTCGACCTGTCCAGCGGGGAGATCCGTACGATCCTCTGGGCCACGGGGTACCGACCCGACTACTCGTGGCTCGACATCCCTGTGCTCGACAGGACAGGTCGGGTCCGCCACGACGGGGGCGTGGTCAACGACGCTCCGGGCTTGTACCTGCTCGGCGCGCCGTTCCTCCGGCGCCGCGCGTCGACCTACATCCACGGCGCAGGCGCGGACACCGAGGAACTGAGCGAGCACCTCGACTGGTGGCTCGGCAGCCGTCGCTCACGCGGCAGAGCGACGATCTCTCACTGAGCCGACGGTGACGCCGCTCGCTGCTCCCGGACGTCGGTCTCCGGATGCGCCCGCAGACCGTCTCCGGATCGACGTCGAACGCGCCGACGGCCCAAGACGAGAAGTCCAACGGCGGACTGTGCGTTCCGTGGCTCGGTTCTACGTGGCACCGCTACCCGACAATGCGTGTGCGGTATCGATGGGCGACGCGGCCGGCAGCAACACGGAGCCGGTATCACCGGCCCGCTCGTAGAAGCAGGCAACGATTGCGCGCACTGCTGCCGTTAAAAACGCGGACGCTCCGACCACGCCCGGGCCGTCACCACTCCCGACATCGACGAGCGCACCGGCATCCAGCAACTCGTCGCGATGACGACCGACGGTCGCGACCCACGCGCTCCAGAACGCAAGCGCGCCGCCTCCGCCAACACGACGAAGGTGCCGGTTGTGGGACAGGCAACCCGGCGAGCAGAGCACGCGCATGTCCGCTTGACAGCGCACCGAATCGGCGATCCGCGCGCAGCGATCGCTGACCGAATCTGTCCCAGAACGACGCGCGCGAGCGAGGGGCTGAGGTATCACCCAACGCCGGTTATACGGGTGATCTGGCGATCGTCGGCGGTTCTTCGGGGAGCCCAGCTCACAGATTCCCGAGGTAGGGCACCGATGGACGTTCCTCGGCCTCCGGTGGTGACCATGGCTCCTGGCTCGGACGTACACTGGACGTACATTGAGCGAGGAGGTGGTGATGGCCACGGAGACGAGGCGACGGAGTCGGCGGTTGGAGCTGCGAACGACGCCGGCAGAGCGTGATCTCATCGATCGCGCTGCGGCGCTGACCGAGACTGACCTGACGGAGTTCGTCGTTGCCACCGCGGTCGAAGCGGCCCGCCGTGCGCTCGCTGATCGGGACCGCTTCGAGCTCGATGACGAGGCGCGGGCCGCGTGGGAGGCGATCAACGCCCGGCGCGCTCGGGAGCTGCCCGGGTTGGCTGCACTCATGGGCCGACCCTCTCCGTTCGCGGAGTGACGCAGCGATATCGGCCGCCAGAGGCCCTCGACGCCCAACACGACGTCAGCGGGTTCGTGTGCCGTTCGGTTGAGCAGTCCGATTGGCTCACCCGACACGCTCGGCAGTCGACCGGAACCGGCACCACCAAGGTGTTCGTCGTGACCGAGGTCGACCGGGTCGACGTCGTCGCCTACTACGGCTGGTGCATGGCCTCGGTCTCACCCACTGCGACGCCGGCTCGTTTGCGCCGGGGTGCCGGGCGCTACCCCCAGCCGATCGCGCTCCTCGCGCGCCTCGGTGTGCATCGCGACCACGAGGGACGAGGGCTCGGTGCCGCGCTCATGCAGGACGTGTTCGCGCGGCTCGTTGCGCTCTCGGAGGACATCGGCTGTCGGGGCCTGCTGGTGCATTGCGAGTCGGCCGAGGCACGCGACTTCTACCTCCACCTCGTTCCCGAGTTCGAGCCGAGCCCGACCGACGATCTGCACCTCGTGCTGCTGATGAAGGACATCCGACGCACCCTTCGAATGTGAACTTCGGGTCGGGTGACAGAAGCGAAGCTGGGCTGACGGTCAAGCCGGCTCTGGACCGACGACCGTTTCCATCGCTTGCTTTCCATGGCTCGGCCGTGCCCACTACGTGCCCACCACGATGGTTGACGGCGGTATCTCAGCGGTCATGACGGACAGCCAATAGTGGGTCTGACCAGCACTTTTACGATTCGGGTCCTGGTGGTTCGACCTCGGGATCCTGCTTTGCAAGCAGGGGGTCGTGGGTTCGAGTCCCATCGTCTCCACCGCGAAAGTCCTGTCAGGGGGCTGCGGGCCGAAAGGCTCGGGCGACAGTCAGCGGGCACTCCGCGAATTCTCCGCGGGACACCCCGTGACGGGTGACCCCAGATCGGTACTCACCGTCACCCAACGGATCGCGAGCTGCCGCTGCTTGTGGCGCGGTGCAGCTCGTCGAGCCTCAATGTCAGGGTCTCGTCGAGTTTGGGCAAGAGGTGGCCGTACCTGTCGAGGGTGACGTTGATCGAGGAGTGCCCGAGGCGTTCCTGTATTGCCTTCGGGTGAGCATCGAGCGCGATGCAGAGTGCGGCGCAGGTGTGGCGGAGGTCGTGGAAGCGCATCTCGGCGGGCAGCCCCGCGGCGATCGCGGCGGGCTTGAAGTGCCGTCGGTAGAAGTTCTTGTGGTTCAGGGTCGAGCCCTCGGGTGACGTGAACACGAGCGCGTCGGGATCCTCGGGTCGTGTGACGAGATGCTTGGCCAGCTCATCAACGAGGAAGGCGGGCAGGGTGACCGAGCGTCGCTCGTAGGTCTTGGGCTCGCTGAAGTGGAGACCGTGTCCGGGAACCTCGGTCACGGATTCGGCGACGGTGATCCGTCGGGCGTCAAGATCAACCCGGCCGACGCGCAGTGCGCAGATCTCGCCGGCGCGCAGGCCGGTGTAGGCGGCGAGGCGCAAGAGGGTGGCGTACCGGTCGTCGATGTGCGACGCGAGCAGCTCAATCTGCTCGGCGGAGAGGAACACCATCTCGGCGCGCGGCGACGCGGGGACGCGTACGCCTTCGCAGGGGTTGGCGCGGATCGCTTGCTCGGCGACCGCGGTCGCGAGCACGAGTCGCAGCACCTTGCGAGCGGAGCGGACGGTACCGGGCGCCGAGCCCCGATCGATTCGGTCCGCGATAAAGCGTCGCACGTCCGACGAGGTAATGGCCGAGACGGGACTCGTGCCGAACGTTGGAAGGACGTGCACCCGCAGGATCGACTCGTAGTGCGCGCGGGTCTTCGGGCGCACATGCGCGATGGTCGTGAGCCAGTCATCCGCCCAGGCCGCGAACGTCTTGCGGCCCAGGCGCGGGTCGACGAACTCACCACGGTTGAGGTTGCTCTTCACGGCGGTGAGCCAGCGGTCGGCGTCAGTGCGCGTGCGGTGGTGCCTCACCCGCTCACGACCCGACGGGTCGCGATAGGAGGCCTCCCAACGGCCGTTCGGGAGCTTCTTGATCGCCATCGACTCAGGCCTTCCAGAACTCGGACCGTCGAGGTCCGGATGGAGAGGCCCGTCTGTGCGGCCGGGCGACGCAGCGTGCAGGGCACCGCGGGGCTACAGCCCGAGGGTGTCTTGTCGGGCGCGCTCGGCGGTGCGATGTTGGAGCCGGTCGAGACGTTGTTGCAGCTTGTCGATCTCTTGTTGGAGGGTCGTCGCGGTCCACGGTGGCGTGTCTGGTTCGGTCGTGCGGACCGCATCGTTGGTCGTGGGGGGTGCGAGGCCAGCAGCGTGGTGGAGCCGTTGTCGGACGGCGAGGGCTGATTCGCCGTTGGCCGGGCGGCTGATGATCCGGGCGAGCTGTTCCGAGGGGTCCTGAGTTCCGGTCGAGTCGAGGAGCATGGCGTGGTTGGCGTGGCGGCCGCGGGTCATGGCCACGTACGCGTGGTTGCGGCTCGCGGTGTTGTCGAGGACGGCGATGCCGATGTCGACGGTGTCGCCTTGGGTGCCGTAGCCGGTGACTGCCCAGCCGAGCTCGCCGTGCTCGGCGACATACGTCGCGGGTAGTTCGAAGGCGCCGCGATCGGGATGCGAGACGGTCAGGGCTCCGTCGGCGTGGGTGGCGGTGACGGTCCAGGTGTGGCGGTTGCGGACTTGCTCACCGGTGGCGCCGTGCAGCGACGGCTGGTTGCGACGCGTGGCGATCTGGTCGCCGATCTGTGCGCTCGTGCCGTCGTGCAGCGCGCGACACCATGACCGGCACGACCGCGCCACCGTTGGATCTCTTGGTTGATACCGCGGGCGGTCTCGGTGCTGGTGGTGGTGATCGCGACGGTCCGTCCCGCGGCGGCGTGGTGGTGATGTGCTCGGGCGACGTGCGTGGCGGCGAGCGCAGGGTGAGCGGCGTGAATGCGGTCGCGTTCGGTGTACGCGTCGATTGCCTCGGGTCGCCCGGCGCGCAAGGCGAGGCTCGCGGTTGCTTCCCAGGGTTGGGTGAAGCGGCGGGGTTGCTCGAGGGTGTGGTGGGGGAGCGTCTCGCCAGTGAGCGAACATCCCGCCACGGCCGACAGCGGGAAGCTGGTGTGGGTCACCGATCGCGGCGAGTCGCCACCCGTGCTGCTCGGCGAGCTCGACGAGTCGGGCGAGGTCAGCGGTCGTGGTCATGGCGGCTTCGTCGAGGATCACGGTCGTGCCGGGCGGCCACGGCGACGGCCGTCCGCGATGGCGGGTCAGGAACCCGGCGACGGTGTTCGTCGCGCAGCCTGCTTCGCGGGCGAGGACGTCGGCAGCCTTGCCCGACGGTGCGAGCCCGACCACCGGTCGCCCGGCGGTTCGCAGCGCGGTGACGGCGTGGGAGGTGGCGTGAGTCTTGCCGGTCCCTGCCGGCCCGACGACCAGCACCAGGCGCTCGTCGCCGGCGATCGCCGCCGCGGCGGACGCCTGTGGGTCGGCAGTTGATGCGACGGGTCGCAGGTTGGCGGTGGCCCAGCGTTGGAGGTGTTGTTCCTGGCGGAGCACGGCCGTGGTGGTGAGGCGTCGGTCGGTGACGTGCTCGGTGACTGGCCGTCCGTCGCGTCGCCGGGTGGTGTTCGGATGGTCGGGGCCGAGCCCGACGCAGCGGGTTTCGGCGAGGGTGGCGAGCCGGTCGATCTCGTCGACCAGGGCGACGCCGCTCGGCGCGACGTGTGTCTCGAGGATGGTGGCGAGGTGGCGGGCCAGATCGGCACGCAGCCACGACGAGGCCTCATCGTTGGCGTGGAGCAGGACTTTTTCGATCAGGTCCTCATCCGGGATGCGACCAACGAGCCGGGCATCATCAGCTATGCGATCCGGAGCGAGTGCGGCTGGATCGATCCCGATGCTGCGAGCTTCGGTGATCCACTCGCCCCGCAAGGTGTCGGGCGTCGATGCCGTGGGCTTTGCTCGGCCGGGACGTCCGGGCCGCGGTCCGCTCGAGGCGTGCGATCGTTCGGGCGTCTGGCGTCGCGCCGTCATGCTCGTCGCTCCAACGGTGCACCAGGTCGGCAAGCTTGGTGTCGACCTTGGCGCTGCGTTTCGAGAACGCGTGGCGAACGATGTCGGGGACACACGCCAAGTCGAACACACCGGAGTCGCGTTCGCTCCAGCCCACACCGAGACGGCTGGTCAACTCGGCACGCAACGCCGCGTCGTAGATCGCGCCGATGGAGCGTTGCTGGAACTTGAGGAATCGGGCATCCAACGCCAACCACCGACCCGAAGCGTTTTGAACCTTCGCAGCGACCAGCGCATGGGTATGGAGCTGCGGGTCCATCGCCCGTGACGTGTGCTGACGGAACACCGCCACCGCGAGGCCCTTGTGCGTCGACCTGGTGGACGCCGTCGCGGCCCCGGCGGGTCACCGCCCCGTGACGTTCGAACCACCCCAAGGCAGCCTCGACCGCGCGGTCATGTGCAGCGAGGACCTCGGCCCGGACCCACGGATCGGGGGACAGCGCCCACAGGACCGACACTGACTTCGGGGCCGAGAACGTCGCGTCGAACCCTTGTGCCGATTTGTCTCCGAACCGGTGGCCCAGTCCTTCACCCGTCACCGGGTGACGGCCCTCGAGCAGCGACCGGAGGTCGTCGCCGGTCACGGTGCCTTCGAGACCGAGGGCAGCGCGACCTTCGCCCGCCCAACGGCCCGGCGGCTCCTCCGGATCGAGGTAGTAGTCCACCGGACCCCGCGCCGGCCCCGAGCCCTGCTGGTCCTCCGCCAAACCCGCGTAGTAGACGAGCAGACCCGGGAGCTTGGCGGCCGTGGCCTTCAACGTCGTGACCCGCATCACGACGACCACCATCCACACCGACATCCCACCGGACATCCCGGCGACCGGCGCCTCCGAGAAAATGCACCCGTCTGTTGCTCCACGAAGACGTAGGCCGCTCAGCTGTCCTCGACTTCGCGCCCCGAGTGCAGAAGGCCGTCGCGTTCAGCGTCCCGCGACTCGTCGTGACGGAACGCATCGGCGAGTCGTTGTCGTGGGTGGTCGGAGCTTCGCTCGAGCTACATCGCATGGCGGGTACGGCCGCGGCCTGTCGTTCAGGTCCGACAGCACGACGGCTGGGGCTCGCGTCCGCCGACCCGAGTTCTGCCCTGCATTGAGGTCGACACGCCGCCGACGACGAAGCCCAACGCCAAGACCAGTGGGGGTATCAACCTCGGCCGGGATGCTGTCCGCCTGAAGGACCGGCCGGAGGCCTTCAAATAGCGCAGGCGGCACCTCCCGCCACACCTCCCGACGTCAGCATCACCTCCCACCAGACCTCCCGCGCGACCTCCCGCTGGACCTCCCGTTCGATTTCGCAGGCGTGCCACATACCGGCACTTATACGGGTGATCCACCTCCTGGGCTGACTGTCCGGGGACTCTCCTCCGGCTGGTGTTGGTCCGAGCAGGAGGTGTCTGGTGGTGTGGTCTCCGTCGTTCCAGTGCGTGACCCGTGCTCACGGTGTTCGGTCGTGGCGTGTCGGCCACGAGCCTGGTCGACGAGTTCTTGGAGTTCGCGCACGGGCGTGTGCGGCCGAACACGGTGCGCGCGTACGCGCACGATCTGAAGGTCTTCTTCTCGATCGTCACGCAAGGAGCCGGCGGAGGTGACGTCGCGCGACGTGTTGGACTTCGTCTCCGTGCAGCAGCGGCCGCGGGCGGGCGCGGAGAACGTCGTGCGTATCTCCGACGGCAGTGCGGGGTTGTCGGCGTCGACGATCAAGCGGCGCCTCGCCGCGGTGTCGAGCTTCTACGGGCTATCTCATCGTCCGCGGCGATGTCGCGGTGAATCCGGTGCCGCGGGGGTCTGCCGACGCGCAAGAGCCGTCATCGCGGCGGGCCTGGTGTTGTGCCGTTGGTTCGTGGAGTGCGACGACTGCCGCGCATCTTGGCGTCGGCCGAGGTCGCAGGCGTTGCTCGACGGCGCTGCACACCGAGCGGGACCGGGCGATCGTGCAGGCGATGCTGCTGGGTGGGCTGCGTCGCTGCGAGGTGCTCGGCTTGCGCCTCGAAGACCTCCGCCTCGGTGAGTGGCGGGTGTTCGTCGCCGACGGCAAGGGCGGCCATCAACGGCTGGTGCCGGTGTCGCAGACGTTCTTCGCGACCGTGGCCCGCTATCTCGACCAGGAACGGCCAGCGGACGCAGAGACGGACCGGGTCTTCGTCGCGCTGAAGGGACGCACCCGAGGTGGTGCGCTGTCGGCGGAAGGGCTCGACGAGATGCTCGTCCAACGCGCGAGCACGCGCCGGTCTGGCCCATGGGACGTGCCACGAGCTGCGCCACACGTGCTTCACCCGGCTGCGCGAGGGCGGCATGCCCATCGAGGCGCTCCAGGCCCAGGCCGGGCATCGCTCCATCGCATCGACTCGGGTCTATCTGCATCTCGGCTGCCGACTGGCTCGCCGGCGAGTACCGCCGCGCCGCCGAAGCGATCGAAGCCCAAGCGTCGATCGGAACAGCCCGATGAGCGCGCACGAAGCCGTCGCCGCGGTCGACAGCCGGCATCGTCGAGTGGGTGCCGCAGAAGCTGTTCACCTGGGAGCGAGATCTTCGTCCGGGCGACCGCGCGATGGCGGCCACGATGGCCCGCTATCTCGACCAGCTGCGAGTCTCGGCCCGTCCGGCCACGCTGCAGGCCTACGACGACGCGCTGCGCATGTTCGCCGGGCACATCACCACCGTGGACCCAGCCTGTCGATCGGTGGCGGCGATCGAGCATCGTCACGTCGAGGCGCACAAGACCTGGATGGCGAGTCGGCCCGGGACGGCGACGGCGCGGAAGCTCTCAGCGACGGTCACCATCAGCAATCGGCTCTGTTTGTTGCGCACGTTCTTCGAACGGATCATCGACTGGGACTACGACGACGCACCCCGCCGTTCGCCGATCTACGCCGGTGACTTCCCCGAACGAGACGAACCACTCCCGAAGTTCCTCGACGATCCCACCGCCGCGAAGTTCATGGCCGCGCTCGCCGTCGATCCGAACCCAGCGACGCACGGCTCATGGTCGAGCTCCTCGCCCGCACCGGGATGCGTTCCGGTGAACTCGCCGCGCTCGAGTCCGACGCCATGGTCCGCATCGGCGACACCTTCTGGCTGCGCATCCCCGTCGGGAAGCTCCACAACGACCGCTACGTCCCGCTGCACCCAGTCCTCGTCGAGTTGATCAACGACTGGCTCGCAACACGTCCAGTCGTCGCGGTCGGGTCGCCTCGTCGAGCGTGACGACGGCCAGCCGTTCGATCGGCGCACCATCCATCGCTACGTCGCCGCCGTGGCCAAGCGAGCCGGTGTCGGTCCCGTGCATCCGCATCAGCTGCGCCACACGCTCGCAACCCAAGCGATCAACCGCGGCATGAGCCTCGAAGCGATCGCCGCGCTGCTCGGTCACCGGTCGATGCGCATGACGCTCACCTACGCGCGGATCTCCGACCGCACCGTCGCCGACGAGTACTTCCGCGTCACCGAAGCCGTCGAGGACCAGCTACCGCAACGCCACGCCGATGCCCGCCGACGTCGACGGGCCGAACATGCGACGCCTCGCCGCCGACCACCGCCGCCTCCTCGGCAACGGACACTGCACCCGACCCGTCGCGCTCGACTGCAACTTCGAGACGATCTGCGAACGCTGCGGCTTCTTCGAAACCGGCCCACAGTTCGTCGAGATCATCCAACGACAACGCGACCACGCCGCCAGCAACGACCAGCACGACCGCGCCCACCTCTTCGCCCATCTCCTCGACGACATCGACAACACCAGCTGAACCGTGCTTCCATGACGTCCTCAGCCCAGGCCTGGATCACCCGTGTAACAACACATGAGGGACACCTCTGGCGAGCGGTCTACTCAGCGCATCAGGATTGGCGATGCGGCCCTGCGACGACAAGAACGTCTTCCACGACATCCGCGAGTGGGCGGGTGGCGTCGATGAGGGAGGCGCCGAGCTCGCTGTATCGCCGCGCCTCGCGCTGATTCCAAGCGAGCGCCGCTGCCAACTCTTCCGGATGCTTTCCAAACTGATTGGTAGTCCGGATGGCCAGTCGGTGCCGGAGTGTCTCGTCGTCGATGACGAGGCACGCCACCGCATCGAAGAGGTGCCAGACATCGACCTCGTTCTCCGCGCTTCCGCAGAGGAATGTCACCCCCGATCTCGACGCCGCCGCGAGCGATTCCACACGGCCGACATCGATCTTCCAGGCGAACTCGGCGAGCCAACCTTGTGCCACCGGATAGGGGGGATCGACCTTCACCTCGTCGGTGTGGCGATCTACCCAATGACTCAAGCCCTCCCAGTTGGCATCGATCGCAAGGTGTCCACGGAACTTCGAGCGCGTCGCACACTGAAGACTTGCCCGCTCCCGAGACTCCCGTCACCCAAACCAGGCGCACCACGGCAGGATGCTGCCGCATCTCGTACCGTGCTGCTTGTATAAGGGTGCCCCCTATCGCCTGGCCTGGCGAGGCGCCGGTGGATAACAAGGCTGGAAGCTCAGGAGCGAGCATGCTGTGGATGTGGCCGAGGCGCAAGAACCAGATCGGTTGATTGCGTCTGGGCGCGACGGTGACATCTTCGAATACGGACCGGGTCTCGTGTTGCGACGCGCGAAGACGACGCGTTCACTGGAGTTGGAGGCGCGCATCCTCACCTACGTGGGCGAGCAGGGCTTCCCGGTACCGGCTGTGCACGAGTTGCGAGCGGATGAGACCGAGTTGGTGTTGGAGCGCGTCGACGGGCCACTCATGGTCAACATGGCGTCAAGGCCTTGGACCTCGGCGCGAGCGATGCGGTTGCTCGCTGACTTGCACGATCGGCTGCACGAGATCGAGGCCCCCGCCTGGCTTCCGGCGTTCCCGGATCACGGTTCGATGCCCCGTCGGATGCTCCATCTGGATCTGCATCCGTTGAACGTGATCATGTCGCCGACGCGAGGGCCCGTCGTGATCGATTGGGCCAACACGCACGCGGGTGATCCGTTGTGTGATGTTGCCCTCACCTACGCGCTCATGATCTGCGGTCAGATGCCGGGACCACGTTGGGTCTCACGGCTCACCGGTCCGCTGCGCACTGTTCTCGTCGGCGATCCGTTCCTCGCTCGTTACGACGGTGCCGATGTTTGGGAGCGGATCGCTGGCATGGCAGAACTCAAGGCCCTGGACCCCAATATGCACGCCGACGAGACGCAGTCTCTCCTTCGGCTCGCGGAGCGCGCTCGCCGCCGCGCCGCTCGGAACGATCTCTGACGCCTCGGCGAAGGACCATCGCCGGATCTCGCCTCAGCGAGGAGCGACCGAGGTGTCTCTGACCGCCGGATGAAGGACGCGCTACGCCGATGATTCCTGCTCGGGCTGCTCATTGCCGCGAGGCTCGTCCGAACCCACCGCGACGCTCATGCTCTCAACCCGCTCTCAACGCCATTGAGAGTACGGCCGGCCCGGCCATTGCTTGGTTGGGGAGGCGCTGAGGTCGAATGACGTTCGTGTCATTCAAGTCGGGGTTGCCAGTAGGCGCGTGGGTCTCGTTCCGATTTACCGACCCATGTGATGAGGCCGGCCTCTTCCATGGCGCGAAGGAGTTTGATCGTCACCGGACGTGACACGTCGAGGGCTTCTTGAACATCTCCGGTGCTGGCCCGGCCGCTGTCTCGGATGATCTGCATCGCGTGACGCCAGCGAGCAGGGAGACGTGCGTCGAGCGCTCTGTCGACCGGTGACGCGAGAAGCGTCAGTCGTACGCTCCCGGCGGTTTGGTGGTACTCCGGATCGGCGAGCCCCGCCAGGCGCATCTCCTCGAACATGCGTCGGATCCCCTCACCGAGCTCTTGGCCGAAGCGAAGGTCCGCGCATACCCGAGCGATGCGCGGATTGCGCGCGAAGCGAGCAAGTCCGCGCGGGTCCGCGAGGTCGACGACGCCGGGGAAGCGCCCCGGGCTCTCGAACTCGATGCGATCGTCGAACACCGAGACCCTGACGTGGTCGCCAGAGATCGAGTAAGAGCGGTGAACGACTGCGTTGACGAGCCCCTCCATCCATGCGTCTTCGGGAACGATGCCGACCGGGCCAAAGCGCCCGTCCGAACCGAGGGCCTGGCGCGCGGGGAGCAGTTCCTTGATGACGCGGCGAGCCTCGTCGAGCTGGTGCGGGATCGGGCCTTCGA
The DNA here is from genome assembly GCA_963815405.1 of uncultured Actinomycetes bacterium. Classification (GTDB taxonomy): domain Bacteria; phylum Actinomycetota; class Acidimicrobiia; order IMCC26256; family DASPTH01; genus CAWFGR01. Next base: position 192,970 of record CAWFGR010000002.1, on the reverse strand, counting down.
TGCGCACGTCGGCAAGCAGTTGCTGCCGGGTGCCCGTCTCGGCGGTGGTGCCACGATGCCGAACCACCCGAACGTGTGCTTGCGGCAGTTGGGTCTGGGGATGAACGCCGAACAGCAGGATGCATCCGACAGTCGTGCGGTCGTCATCGAGGAGGAGGCCGCGGCTCTTCAGCAGCCGACGGGCGTCAGGAGCACCGACGGCGTCGGCATAGCTCTCGGTGAGATCGGAGTCGAGCTCTCCGTCCATCGGCGTCCGCTCGTAGGCGGCTTGGCCCCGGTCGAAGGTCAGCTCCCGCCGTTGGAGGTACGACAGCTCTCGGTTCTCGTCGCCGACGCGGAGGAAGACCTTGTCTGACTTGGTCGTGTAAACGACTTGATCGCCGACGGCGACCCGGTGGGGACAGGACCTTCGTCGGGTCGCTGGGCGTACCCATTGCGTGCCCACCGCGGCCGGGCTCTGTCGTGTCGTCCTGGGCACGAGGAGGGCACGGGCGGTTCCTCACCAAAGCGCTCGAGGTACTGGACGATCTCGGCGTCCTGGCCGTCGATGACGTGTTGGTACCGGAGCGCTGCGTCGGCCGACGAGTGACCGATGCGCGCCATGAGCGCCTTGAGGCTCGTGCCACTCGCGTCGGCGAGGGTGGCGGCGGTATGGCGCAGGTCGTGGAACCGGAAGCCGGTCATGCCGATCTCGACGGTCGCCGGCTCCCACACGCGGCGGCGGAAGTTGTAGTGATCGGGACGCGACCGTGCTGACGTAGACGGAGCTGCGCACGCATCGCGATGCATCACATCGCGCCTCCGACCAAGAACGTGTCGAGGTGCATGTTGGCGAGCCGCATCGCACGGCGGTGAGACCCGCAACTCGTCGGCGCCGTCTGCAATCACCTGGCATGGACTCGTCGTTGATCGTGGGGCGCGCATGGTCCGGGGGGCGCGCACCAATCGAGCGGCACACCAAGGCGTTTGCTGCAGCACGCCCTGGGGCTAGAGTCCGCCGTTCTCGCCTAGCCAGAGAGAAGGGCGGATCGATGTTGCGTCGTGCGCTTCTTGTGGTGTCGTTGGTGCTCGCGGTTTCGGTGATCGGTTTCGGCTCGGTGAGTGTGGCGTCGGCCGCGCCGACTCAGTGTCCCGCCGGAACCAAGAACGCTGACGGTCTCTGTGTCGCGAAGAGCGTGGATGCGCAACAGGCCGCCGACGCCGTGCAGTCGTCGTTCACGGGCGACTCGCTCGGCGCGGTGATCGCGGGGGTGTGGAAAGACGGCAAGCCCCTCGTGGTCGGCGCGCTCGGCGAGTCGATGACGGGCGTGCCAGCGACGGTCGATATGCACCACATCGCCGGGAACATTACGACGTGCATGTTGTCGACCGTGCTGCTCCAGCAGGTCGAGAAGGGCAAGCTGTCGCTCGACGACAAGCTGTCGAAGTACTTCCCCGACCTGCCGTCGGCCGACCAGATCACGGTCGAGATGCTGGCGAACTCCACGACTGGATACCAGCACTACGCGGTCCTCGACTCCTTCGACACGGCCTTCTATGCCGACCCGTTCAAGCACTGGACACCCGATCAGGTCATCGCGTACGGAGTCGCAGGCGGCCCACTGTTCACGCCAGGGACGAGCTTCAAGTTCTCCGATACCAACTTCGTGATCGAGGCCCAGGTCCTCGAGCAGGCGACAGGCAAGTCCATGGCCGTGCTGATGACCAAGGGCATCTTCGAACCACTCGGCCTGAAGAACACGACCCTGCCGGACACCGCTGCGACTCCGGAACCGGTACTCCACGCGCACACCGCCGAGCGTGGGGTGTGGGAGGACTCAACGTTCTGGGATCCATCGTGGACCTGGTACGCGGGCGGCATGCGGTCGAACCTCGCCGACCTGCGAGCGTTCCTCGAAGCGCTCGGAACCGGGAAGCTGCTCAGCAAGGCCAGCCACGAGAAGCAACTCGCCCGGCCCGCGGTGCAGCCCGACCCTGACCGCTACTACGCCCTCGGCGTGCCCGTCGTCAATGGGTGGGTCTTCACCAATCCGAACCTCGAGGGTTACACCGGCGCGCTCGGCTACCTGCCGAGCAAGAAGCTGACGGTGATCGTCTACACCACGCGCACTGAGCAGACCGACCCCAACACGCCCTTCGCCACGGAGATTCTTGCCGCCATCACCAAGGTACTGAGTCCTAACCAGGCCGTGAGCGCCCAGAGCTGACGGCCCACCGAAAACGACGGCCGCGCCACATTGGCCGCGTGCGCTCACGACCCATATCGGCCACGTGTGGCTGCTGGCAGATGCGTCCGACCGCTGCGAGCGGAGATCGTGACGAGCGACGCAAGCAAGGGCACCGCAGTCATCGATGGCTAGTCGCAAGAAGACAACCGCAGACTTGCTGACGAATGATCGACACGACCAAGCGAACTCCGCTCGCTCACATGGAACGGCATGTCACGTGTTCGTGCGATGGAGTGCGGCGCGGACGAGGTTCCCCCAGGTGTTCCAAGCTACGGCGAGCCAGCCCACGCCGCCGTCTGCGCCTCGATGGCAGCGTTCGTCAGCACGCGATCGTACACGGCCACGCCGAAGACGTCGCCGACGAACGGCCGATCCAACGTCGCTTCGTTGCCGACCACGAGGGGAAATCGAGGATTCCAGTTGCTGAGCGTCCCGCGCAGGCGCCATGCCGCAACAGGAGCACCATCGACGTAGACGCGTTCGATGCCGCCGGCGAAGATCACGGCCAGGTCGACGCGGTCACGCGTCGAGGTGAACACGTTCGGGACCGTCGTCCAGGTGAACTCACCGCACGTCGCGCGGAGCCGAACGCTCAGCGAACGACGGTCCTGGCCGAGGTGCATGTCGACCTGGCCGAAGCTCGTGCCGGAGGAGACGGTCATGATTCGCGCCGGTCCGGTCTGATCGAGGCGGGCCGCGCGCACACGGGCGACGATCGTCATCTCTCCGGAAGCTTGGATGCTCCGCACGATGGCCGACGCGGGGGAAGTGCTCCGGGCCGCGCCGCCGGCGAGATGGAGGCCTCCCCCCCGGATCCACGCCGTCCGTCCGACGCGCTCGAGCGGGAGCGCGGGCGAACCGGCCGAGTCGGCGACGGTGTCGCCCGACGCCTCGTCGAACTCGTAGCTCGCGACGGGTTCCGGAACCGAACGTGACGGAGGCACCATCTCGGGGCTGCGCACCGCGACCTGCGCGACGTCGCACCCGGGCGGCGAGTCGTCGGGTGTGGTCGCAAAGAGCAAGATCGGCACGGCGGCGGCCAGCATCAGAGCTGTGGCGCCGGCGATGACGCGCGCCCACGTGCCGATCGACAACCGGCTCCACGAGAGCACCACGACGGCCAAAACCGCGCCGGCAGCATCGACGAGCGCGTCGACGACCGTGGGGTCACGTTCACCACCGATCGCCTGCAACAACTCGAGGAGGATGCCTCCCGCGACCGCGATCCCGAGTGCGAGCAACGCGGCGCGATGACGCGTCCGGCCCCGCCGACCGACCAGCAGCAGGAAGACGAGGGCGGTGAACACCATCGTGCCGAAGGCGTGCCCCCACGAGGCGAACTTGCTGCTGTCGACGTCGCCGACGATCGGGAGGCGCGCCTCCAGACCGAGGTAGAGCAGGCAGGCCGCCCACGCCAGCGTGACCAGCAGCAGGGCACGATGCTCCCGGGGCGTCAGCTCCTCACCGCGCGCGGCTGCCCGCGGCTGCCCGTCGGAAGCGGTCACCGGCGCGCGGGCCGCGCTCGTCCACGGTCGTGCACGGGCGGACCCTACCTGTCACGACGGCCCGATGACGCTCGCGAGTCGAACCGGGCCGAAGTCGGGCACGGACGGCGCCGGTCGGCATCGGGGTGGGATCGTCGACTGCGACCGCGTCCGCGCGCGCGTCGGCGCCAGCCCTCAGATGCGGACGACCACGCGGCCCCACGTTCGGCGCTGCGCCAGGTCGGTGACGGCCGCGGGAACGTCGGCGAAGTCGACGACGCGGCTCACCAGCGGCCGGTATCGACCGTCGGCCATGAGCGCTGCGATCTCCCGCTGCGTCTCGCCGTGGATCCGCGTCATCTCCCCCCGCGGGTAGCCACCGAGGGTGGCGCCGACCAGCGTGTGGTTTCGGACGTAGAAGTGCGGGTCGTGCGCGATCAGCCCCCCCGCATGACCGCAGAGCACGTGACGTCCGTCGGGCACGAGCAGGTCGCGCGCGCGGGCACCGGCCTCGCCCTGCACGGGATCGACGATCACGTCGACGCCGCGCCCGCCTGTCGCCGTCCGCACCGCCTCGACGAAGTCACCGGTCGAGTGGTCGATCGCCCGCGCGCCCAGATCCTCGACCACCGTCGCCTTCTCCGGACCGCCGACCACCGCGAGCACCTCGCACCCGGCGGCGACGCACAGCTGCACGATCGCGGCGCCGAGACCACCGGCCGCGCCGAGCACCACCACGGTCTCACCCGCCTGCACCTGCCCGCGGCGCTGCACCGCGTGCCACGCGGTGTGCGCCGGGATCATGAACGCGGCCGCGTCGTCGTCGGACATCGACTCGGGCACCTCGAACATGGTCGAGATGCCCACGGAGATCGGCGCCAGGCTGCCGAACGGTTGGATGCACACCGCCGCCACTCGCTTGCCGAGGAGCTCCTGTCGTTGTGGGGCCGCGTCGACCACAGTGCCGACGCCCTCCTGCCCCGACACGTAGGGCATCGCCACCGGCACCGGGTACGAGCCCCGCGCCATCGTGACGTCGGGGAGGGCGAGCGCCGCCACCGACATGCGCAGGATCACCCAGTCTCGGAACGGCTCGATGCCCGGACCCGCCGGGACCCAGCCGCTCATGTGCATGCCGAGCCCCTCGAGGTCGGCGCCGGTCGGTTCCGGGATCTCGTCGAGCTGGAACACGTCGTTGGGCTCGCCGTGTCGGTGCACTCGCCACGCCTGCATCTACTCCACCTTTCCCGGGTGCACGCCGATCCCGCCGGCCGCGCTGCTCGCGTACGCGGCCAGCGCGAACCGCAGCACGTCGACCGCCTCCGCGCCGCTCCACCGCAGTGGGCCCTCCCCGCTGCGCAGCCAGCGCAACCAGTGGCGGCCCGAGTCGCGGAAGCTGCTGCCCCAGTCGTCGTCGAGATGGTGATGCGCGGTGAGCGCGCCGTCGACGTACACCTCGAGGCTCGGTTGCTGGATCCCCCGACCAGTGCAGCGGTTCACGCGTGCGTAGCCGCGCCGTCCGGTGACCTCCCACCGCTCGTCGTTGGTGTAGTAGTCGGAACGCAGGTAGAGGTCGGGCGCCAGCGTGATGTCCCACACCCCGCGCACGCCGTTCTCGTGCTCCCACGCGATCGTCGTGGGCGCGTCCATCGTGATGCCGGGAACGATCTCGGTAGCACCGATCCACGCGCGCACCTCGGCGACCGGGCCGAACATCCAGAGCGCGGTAGCGAGCTTGTGCCAACCGTCGTCGAACACGAGGATGCCGCGGGAGTGCTCGCGCATCTGCGTGAACTGCCACTCGTAGCTGCTCGCCGGGACGTCCCACCCGCCCCGCCCGCTCGCGACCATCTTGAGGTGGTAGCCGACGACATCGCCGATGGTGCCGTCGTCGACCGTCGCCTTGAGCTTCTGGAGCGGCTCGTAGAACAGGTAGTTCTCCATGACGCGCAGCACGCGGTCGTTCGCGCGCGCGGCGTCGAGCATGCGCTGCGCGTCGGGGAGCGTGTTGCACATCGGCTTCTGCAGGTTGACGTGCCATCCGTGGCCGAGCAGGTCGACCACCCCCTCGACGTGCAGCGGGATGGGCAGCAGTGCCTCGACCGTGTCGACTTCCACACCACTCGCGGCGAGCTCCTCGACCGACGCGAACGTGCGCGCGTCGTGCCAGTCACGCGCCCGCTCGGCGCGGCGTGCCTCGCTCGGATCGACCAGCGCGACGACTTCGACGTCGGGGTTGTCGACGTAGGCGCGCACGTTGAGGTCGTAGATGCGACCCAGGCCGATGAACGCGGCTCGCACGGGACGGTCGTAGGGCGTGAACGTCATCGGCCGGCTCCGTGCCCGAACGGCGGAGGTGCCGGATCCTGCTGGAGCTCGATGGTGTTGCCGGCGGGGTCGTTGATCCAGATCTGCACGTTCGATGCGCCCTGCACCGCGCGCTTGTACTCGATGCCCTTCGCTTCGAGCTCGGCGACGGCGGCGTCGAGATCGTCGACGGCGACGCAGTAGTGGTTGCCGGTCGAGTCGATCGGCGTGCCGCGAGGTGGCGCGCCCACGATGTGCAGTTGCAGGTCGCCGACGCCCTTCCAGGTTCCGGGCACGCCGGGGATGTCGGGGCGGGGAACGTCGGCGAGGTCGAACAGTCCGCCGTAGAACGCGTCCATGGCGTCGAGCGACGCGTCGTGGCAGTTCACCGACACGTGGTGGAAGCGCGTGACCCTCATGGTCGATCCTCTTCTCCGAGCTGTTCCATGAACTCGAGCCGGAGACCGCCTGGTGCAGCGACGAACGCGATGCGGCGACGCCCGAACGGACCCTCGACGACTTCGGGACCCCACACCACGTCGTGCCCGGCGAGCTGCGCGTCGAGGTCGTCGGTGAAGAGCGCGGGGTGCAGGAAGCAGTCAGGTGGAAGCGCGACCGCGTCCTCGTAGACGGCTCGTGTGAAGAGCGTGATCTGCACCGCCCCCAGCAGCACGTCAGCGCGCTCGGCGCCGCGCCATTCCATCCGGTCGCGGATCTCGGCTCCGGCGCGCTCGTAGTAGTCGCACGCGGCGTCGAGATCGGCGACCTTCACCGCCAAGTTGGCCATCCCGGTCACGGTCACGCCGGGACCTTACCGAGCCGGTGGTGCGCGACGCCCGCTACCGTCTCGCCGATGACGGGCACGTGGCGACGGCCCATGGGCGCACGCGATTCCAACGAGGAGCACCGGTCGTCCACGCCGCTGGAGCTCCTCTACGACCTGTGCTTCGTCGTCGCGGTCTCCCGCGCCGCGTCGCTGCTCCACCACGCGGTCAGCCACGGCGACGCGGGTCGCGCCGTCGTCAGCTACGTGTTCGTGTTCTTCGCCATCTGGTGGGCGTGGATGAATTTCACGTGGTTCGCCTCCGCCTACGACAACGACGACGTCGTCTACCGGTTGCTGGTGTTCGTGCAGATGGCCGGGGTGCTGATCCTGGCCGCGGGCGTGCCACGCGCGTTCGAGCACCGCGACTTCGACATCGCCTTCGTCGGCTACGTCGTGATGCGGGCCGCACTCGTCACCCTGTGGCTGCGCGCGGCCCACCACGATCCACTCGGACGGATCACCGACCGGCGCTACGCGGTGGGCGAGTCGCTGTGCATGGTCGGTTGGGCGGGGGTGGCGATCCTCGGCTGGCCGCTCTGGGCGTTCGTCGTCCTGGGCGTGGTCGAGCTGCTCGTGCCCGCGTGGGCGGAGCGGGCGTCGAACACCTCCTGGCACCCCGAGCACATCGCGGAACGTTACGGGCTCTTCACGATCATCGTGCTCGGCGAGACGATCCTGGCGTCGTCGGCGGCGTTCCAGGTGGTGGTCGACGAGCGTGACGCCAACGCCACCATGGTGCTCACCGCCGTCGGCGCGCTGCTCACCGTGTTCTCGATGTGGTGGATCTACTTCGCCAAGCCCGCCGCTACGGCCCTGGTGTCGAACCGCGTCGGCTTCCCGTGGGGATACGGCCACTATGTCGTGTTCGCCTCCGCGGCCGCAGTGGGCGCGGGAGTGGCCGTGATGGTCGGCGCGGTCACCGACCGCACTGGCATCTCCGATGTCGCCGCCGCGGCGGCGTTCACGATCCCCGTGATCCTGTACGTCCTCGCGGTGGCGTTCATCCAGACGTTGCTGCACGGCGTGCACCGCGATCGGCTGCTCGGATACGGCGTGGCGGTCGCGTTGATCGCGGCCGCCACCTTCACCGGCCAGCCCGTGTTGCTCACCGGTGTGGTGTTGGCTGCACTGGTCGCGCTGCTGGTGGTGCTGCACGAGCGCTTCGCACGCGATGACGCCCGATTCAGCGGGGGTTCATGAGTCGGGCGCCACGATGGGAGCATCGACACGTCGACCCTGCACGTCCGAGCGCGACACGCCTCGCCGCCACCCCTCGTCACCCGACTCGGTCGGTGCATGGGCGTCTCGGTGATCACGACGATCATCAGCGTCACCACGCTCGCGGCGACGACCCTCGGCCTCGGCCTGGAGGCGTGGATCGCCAACGTGCTCGCCACCGCGGTGGCGACGGTGCCGTCGTACCACCTCAACCGTCGTTGGACGTGGGGCAAGCGCGACACGTCCGACTTGTGGCGCGAGGTGATGCCGTTCTGGATCCTGTCGTTCGCAGGACTCGTGCTCTCGACCATCGCGGTGGCGTTGACCGACTCCTGGCTCCACGGCGCCCACCTCGGACAGCCGATGCGCACGTGTGTGATCGTCACCGCGCACCTGAGTGGGTTCGGGCTCCTGTGGGTCGCGCAGTTCATCCTGCTCGACCGCGTGCTGTTCGTGCACCGCGTCGGGCCTCTGGAGTCGCCTCGTTAGCATGACCGGATGCTGGCGGGGGTGCGGTCGCGCGTCGACGCGACGGTCGCCGCCGTCGCCGGGATCACCGTCGCGGGGTTCGTGCTCCGACTTGCCGTGCTCGTGCGCCCCATCGGGGTGATCGACAAACTCTTCATCCCGGACGACACGTACTACACGCTCACCATCTCCCGGTCGATCGCGCACGGGCACGGTCCCACCGTGGACGGACACACGCTCACCAGCGGGTTCCAGGCGCTGCTCGGCTTCCTGATGGTGCCGGTGTACTGGCTCAGCGACAACCCCGACACCGCGTTGCGCGTCGACCTCGCGCTCCTCGTCCTGGTCGACACGCTGACGATCGTGGTGCTGGCGTGGATCGCGTACCGCTTCGCGGGTCGCGTCGCCGCGGTGACGGCCGCCGCGCTGTGGGCGATCTCACCGGTCGCGGTGTCGATGGCGTTGGGCGGGCTCGAGACGTCGCTCGCCATCCTGGGCGCGACCGGTCTCGTCGCCGCGTGGATCTGGGCCAACGATTCGCCCGGCGACTCGCCGAGGACTCGTCGTGCGGTCGTCGCCGGCGTCGTCGCAGGCCTCGCCGTGCTCGCGCGCGTCGACCTCCTGTTGCTCGTCGCGTTGCTGGGCGCGCTCCAGCTCTGGCGTGGTCCGCGCCGCCTCGTCGTTCCCGGAGCGATCGCGGGTGCCGTGGTGCTGGCACCGTGGTGGATCTGGTGCACGGTGCAGTTCGGGACGCCGGTGCCCACGAGCGGTTCCGCCGCGCACGACCTCGCGCCGCTGCGTCCCTTCGCCCGTGAAGGTCTCGCCCAGGTGGCCGGCGCTGTCGTCGGTGGTCCGTTCGACGTGTGGCAGTCGCTGCGCGAACGCCTGAACGACCATCCGGTCGTTGGCATCCTCGTGTTCTGGGCGCTCGTCGTCGGGTTGGTCGCGATCGGTGTCGGGTGGGCGCGGCGGCGAGTGATGCCCCAGCTCGCGGTGGCCGCGCTCCCGGTGTTCGCGGCCGGGCTGCTCCTCTTCTACGCGTGGTTCGGTGTGGCGTGGTACTTCACCCGCTACCTCGCCCCCGTGGCGTGCGTCGCCGTGCTGATCATCGCGGTCGCCGTCGAGCACGTGTGGCGGGCACGTGGCGCGTGGCGCATCCCGTTGGTCACCGGGGCCGCGGCCGTGCTCGTCGTCGGCGCGGTCGCCGCCTTCCGCGCCGACGCGCGCCACCTCACCGACACGGACGCCACGCCGTCGGCGTTCGACTCCGTCACCGGCTACCGCGACGCGGCCCGGGCGGCGGTGGCGTACCCGCCCTCAGGCAGCGTGCTCGCGGCGTGGCAGAGCGGCGCGTTCGGCTACTACGCCAACGACCGCATCGAAGTGGTGAACCTGGACGGTGTTGTCAACCCCGACGCAGCGCGCGCATACCAGGACGACACCACCGTCGCGTACATGCGTGACCGCGGCGTGGACTGGCTGGCCGACTTCACGCTGCACCTCGTGTGGTTCGGGGTGAAGAGCAAGCAGCAGCTGCGCGAGCCGCCGACCGTCGACGTGGTCAGGACCCTCCCGCAGTTCCCACCGTTCCCGGAGTACGGACTGGCGGAGATTCACTGGCCTCCGCGCTCGCACCCAGCGCCCGCCGACGACTGAGGACGCGCTCGATGCCCAGCGCGCCCAGGTAGCCGACCCCGAGCACGACCCAGCCGCCGACCGCGTCGAGGATCCAGTGGTTCGCGGTCACGACGATGCAGAAGAAGATGCTCACGGGGTAGAGCACCCACAGCACCTTCGCCCACGTGCGTCGCAGCAGCGGCCACACCGCGAGCACCGACCACGTCGACCAGCCGACGTGCAGGCTGGGCATGGCAGCGAACAGGTTGCCGTAGGTCCGGATGGCCTCGGCCGACGGTTGGCCGTTGGGTCCGAGGTGCACCCGCACCTGGGGCCCGAAGTTGAAGAACGCGGCCGCGGTGTCGACGAAGCCGTACCGCGCCGGCATCAGCCGCGGGGGCATCAGCGGGTAGGCCCAGAACGCCAGGATCGAGGCCCCGAGCATGAGGACGAGCGTGTTGCGCCAGCGGACGTAGCGCGCCGGCAGCTTCCGGTAGAGCCACACCAAGGCCACCACCGGCATGACGAAGTGGATGGTGCCGTACCAGATGTTCCAGAACGCCATGAACCAGTCGACGTTCAGGAACGCGTGCTGCAACGAGTGCTCGTGGTAGAGGCCGAGGAACTTCTCGGCGTCGACGACCTGTACCGCATGACGATAGGCGTCGGCGCTCACGCCCGACACCCGGTCGCGCAGCCAGTCGTACACGAGGTAGATGACGACGCCGGCCAGGAGCTCGGCGATCCAGCCGCGACGGATGCGTTGAGAGATCGGCCCCGGCGCCGATGCGGGCGCAGTCACTCGGCTTTGCGGCGCACGATGAACGTTGCCATCGCGCGCGACACCACGGCACCGTCGGCGTCACCGACGGTCGACTCCACGTACGCGACCTGGCGAGTGAGCTGGGTGACCTCGCTGCGCACGGCGAGCGTGTCGCCCACCTTCGGCGCGCGGCGCGTCTGGTACGAGACGTCGAGGGTGGCGACGCGATCACCCGATTCGAGCGCGCTGTTGGCGGCGAAGTTCATCGCCGCGTCGTGGACCACGCCGTACACGCCGCCGTGCACGATGCCAAACGGGTTGCCGGCGAGCGCGGTCGGCGTCCACGTGGCCTCGACCCAGCCCTCGCCGTAGTGCTCGAACGTCACGCCGAGCTGCCCGAGCAACGGCATCCCGCCGTCGCCGAGGGACCGGTCCATGTTGCGCACCGGGTGAGGCTACCGGGGCTCCTTGCCGCCCCCGGTACCCTCGCAACCACCCGTCGAGGAGGGCTCTCCCATGCCGGCCGCCGTGATCGTCGACGCCATCCGCACCCCGCTCGGGAAGCGCAACGGGCAGCTCGCCGGGTGGCATCCAGTCGATCTCCTCGCCCACGTGCTCACGACGCTCGCGGTACGCAACGACCTCGATCCGGTACTGGTCGACGACGTGATCACCGGATGTGCGTCGCAGGTCGGCGAGCAGGCGCTCAACGTGAGCCGCAACGCGCTCCTCGCGGCCGGCTTCCCGCACTCCGTGCCCGGCACCACCGTCGACCGCCAGTGCGGGTCGTCGCAACAGGCGCTCCACTTCGCCGCGCAAGGCGTGATGGCGGGCGCGTACGACGTGGTGGTGGCGGCCGGCGTCGAGAGCATGACGCGGGTGCCCATGGGCTCGTCGGTCCTCGGTGCCGACCCGTTCGGCACTCGGCTCGTCGAGCGGTACCCGAACCTCGTGCCGCAGGGGATCTCGGCCGAGCTCATCGCGGAGCGGTGGGGCTTCACCCGTGAACAGCTCGACGAGTTCGCGGCCGGATCCCAGCGGCGCGCGGCGCGCGCGACCGCCGAGGCGCGCTTCGACCGCGAGATCGTCCCGGTGCCGGTCAGCGTCGACGGCCGCACGCGACCGATGGTCGCCGACGAAGGCGTGCGCGCCGACACGACCGTCGAGCGACTCGCCGGGCTCAAGCCCGCGTTCAAGGCCGACGGCGTGATCACCGCGGGGAACTCGTCGCAGATCAGCGACGGCGCTGCCGCGGTGCTGGTCACCTCCGAGGAGGCCGCGGTTCGCCTCGGCCTCACGCCGCGTGCACGCGTCGTGGACTTCGCGCTGGCGGGCGCCGACCCGATCCTCATGCTCACCGCTCCGATCCCGGCCACCGCCCGGATCCTCGAACGGGCAGGGATCGTGCTCGACGCGGTCGACCGCATCGAGATCAACGAGGCGTTTGGCAGCGTCGTGCTCGCGTGGGCGCACGAGGTGCACCCCGACATGGAGAAGGTCAACGTCAACGGTGGCGCCATCGCGCTCGGGCACCCCCTCGGCGCGTCGGGCGCCCGGCTCGCCGCGACCCTCTTGTGCGAGCTCGAACGCAGCGGCAGCCGCGTCGGACTCCAGCTCATGTGCGAAGGCGGCGGGCTGGCCAACGCCGTGTTGATCGAACGGCTGTAGCGCCGCCGCCCCGGGCTCTGCTCCGCGTTCGCGTTTGCGACGCTGGCGGCGCGAGCATCGCGGCATGGCGTGGACGATCGTGCGCATCGTCATCGGTGTGGCGGTAGCGCTCACCGTCTACGTGATCGGCGCGTCGATGCTGCGGAAATTCCACGTGGCCCCGCCGGCGGAGCCGGATCCCGACGACATCAAGCCCGTCGACCTGCACTTCCGCTGCATCGTGTGCGGTGCGGAGGTGACGATGACCGCGGCCCAAGAGGAGGTCCCCGAGCCACCCCGCCACTGCCGCGAGGACATGGTCCTGGTCGCTCAGTGACCCGCCGCGTTGTTCACAGGTTGTGGAGAAACCTGTGTGGAGTTACACGTCTGGGGTTCGGACAATTGCCCCAACTAGGGATGAGTCACCGGAAGAAGGTCGAGAGCACGAAGCCGATGATGAGCAGGACGAGGCCGATGAGCAGGAAGTTGTTGCTCACCTCGCCGCCGGGCAGCAGCTCCATGTAGTTGCCGGCGATCACGAGCACACCCAGCGCGAGGCAGGTGAACATCGTCACCGGCACCCACAGGTGGCTGTGCTTGACCTGCTTGGGGGCGGGCGGCGTGTAGCGCGAGCCCTTGGTGGGGCGCCGGGTCGGAGCCGCGGGCGCCTTCTTGGTGCGTGCCACGGCTGGCGACCTTAGCCAATCCCGACGGCGCTGCGATCCCCGCCCGGTAGCGTTCCCGCGGTGCGGGTGCTCGTGATCGACAACTACGACTCGTTCGTCTACAACCTCGTCCAATACCTCGGCGAGCTCGGCGCGGAACCGGTCGTCCACCGCAACGACGCGGTCTCGCTCGGCGAACTGCGCGCGCTCGAACCCGATGCCGTGCTCGTGTCCCCCGGCCCCGGCAGTCCCGACGAACCGGGCGATGTCGGCGTGTCGATCGACGCCATCCGGGCGTTCGGTGAAGCCGGCGTGCCGGTGCTCGGCGTGTGCTTCGGCCACCAGTGCATCGGTCAGATCTACGGCGGTCGCGTCGTGCGCGCGCCGCACGTCATGCACGGCAAGACCTCGCAGATCACTCACGACGGCCGCGGTGTGTTCGCCGGCTTGCCCAGCCCATTCACCGCCACCCGCTACCACTCGCTGGTCGTGGCCCGCGACAGCGTGCCCGACGTGCTCGAGATCACCGCCGAGTCCGACGACGGGTTGGTGATGGGACTGCGTCACCGCGAGCTGCCGATCGAGGGCGTGCAGTTCCATCCCGAGTCGATCCTCACCGAGGCCGGGCACTCGCTGCTCGGCAACTTCCTGGGCCCCGTCCGTGCCTGAGTCCCGGCGTCGGTCAGGGCAAGCGGGCCCGCCCTCGAACCACGACCGCCAGACCGTCGTCGACGAGTGACGCCAGCGCGTCGGCGTCGAGCTCGCGCGCCGGTGCCGTTCCCTCCCTCAGGCGCGCCATCACGAGCCCACGCCGTTGCCGGAAGCTTCCGGCGAACGGGGCCTGGCGGTGTCGCGACTCGTCCGGGAGTGGACCGCGGGTCGCGCACCGCCGGCGCAGCGGGCACTCGCGGCAACGCGGCTCGCGTGGACGGCACAGCAGCGCGCCGACGTCCATGAGCGCGAGGAGACGATCGCGGCCCCGGAGCGGTCGTCCGACGCGGACGCTGTGGGCTTCAGCCGCGCGTTCGGAGAGCCGCGCGCCCGTGACACGCTCCGCGACGCGTCGCACGTTCACCTCCACCGCGGCGACGTCGACGTCGTCGGCCTGCGCGAGCACCGCCGCCGCGGTGTAGCGCCCGACACCTGGGAGCGTCGTGAGGTCGTCGGGCCAGCCGTGGTCGCGCAGCATCACCGCGGCGTCGTAGAGACGACGCGCGCGACGCGGATAGCCGAGCCGTCCCCAGGCTTCGATCACGGCCGCTGGTCCGGCGTCGGCCATCACGGTGGGGGTCGGGAATCGCGTCAGGAACTTCTCGTACACCGCCGCGACCCGCGCCGTCTGCGTCTGATGGAGCATCACCTCCGATACGAGCACGTCCCACCGGTCGCGCGTCAGGCGCCAGGGCAGATCGTGACGACCGTGCTCCGCGTACCAGACGGCGAGGGTCAACGGGTCAGAGGCCCACGACGATGACGACCGTCGAGCCCTTGGCGGCCTTGCCGCCCGTGGGGCTCTGCGCCACCACGATGCCCTTCTTCGCCGCTCCCGCGTTGGCGAACTGCACCGTCACGCCGAACCCGAGGTACCCGTTCAGCAGTTGTTCGGCCGTCGCGCGCGGCTGGTTGACGACGTTCGGCACGTCGACCAGGTTCGGGCCACTCGAAACCTGCAGGTTGACCGGGGCACCCCTCGCCAACTGCGTGCCCGCCGGAGGATCAGTGCCGATCACCTTGCCCTTGGGCACGGTGTCGCTCGGGGCGTCGGCCACGCTCACCTGGAAGCCCGCCTGGTTGAGCGTGTTGAGCGCCGGGAACGGATCCTGTCCGGCGACGTCGGGCACCGGCACCTTGGGCTCGCGTGCGACGACCACGTTCACTGTCGGTCGCCCACCCGTCGGCAGCTTCGGGACCGGCGCGCCGGCGGCGGGGTCGCTGCGCAGCACGGTGCCGGGGGGTTGGTCGCTGTCCTCTTCGACGAAGTTCGGCGTGAGGTTCTGCGCGCCCAGAGTCTGGGTGGCTTGGCTCTTGTTCTGGCCCACCACGTTGGGCATCGAGATCGTGGGGCTGCTGACCTTCAGCGTGATGAGCCCGCCCTTGCGGATCTTGCGCCCGGCTTCGGGGTCCTGACCGATCACGAGGTCGGGCGGCTGGTCGGGTTCGTCCTCGTCCTGCCGGGCGACGGTGAAGCCCTGTGCCTTCAGTCCCGCCTCTGCCTGCCCGTAGATGAAGCCAGTCGCGCCCGGGACCTCCCTGGTCGGTGTGGAGGGGCTGCTGTCGCCGAAGTTGGAGTTTGCGAGCAGGAACACGATCAACCCCAGGAGCAGCACGAGCGCGATGCCCACCACGACGATCGGGCCCCACCGGCCGCGTCGACGTCGTGGCGGGGCGGGTTGCGCGGCGACGGGTCGCCGGGGCGCGGGCGCGGCGCGGCGACCGCGGGCGCGGCGACGCGCACCGACGCGGGCGCCACCACTGCAGGAGCGGCGACCAGCGGCCGGCCGCGACCGAAGCGGAGGAGATCGGCGCGCATGTCCTCGGCCGACTGGTAGCGCTCGTCGAGGTTCTTCGCCATCGCGGTGAGGACGATGTGGTCCATCGTCGGGGGGAGGTCGGAGACGAGCGACGACGGTGGGGTCGGCGCCTCGCGCACGTGCTTGTAGGCGACCGACACCGGAGTGCTCGCGGTGAACGGCGCGACGCCGGTGAGCATCTCGTAGAGGACGACGCCGAGCGCGTAGACGTCCGAGCGGCCGTCGAGCGCGAAGCCTTGCGCCTGTTCCGGAGAGAAGTAGGTGGCGGTGCCGAGCACCGCGCCGGTGCGCGTGAGCGGCTCGCCCGACTCCGCGCGCGCGATGCCGAAGTCGGTGACCTTCACCTGGCCCTGCGGCGTGACGAGCACGTTGCCGGGTTTGACGTCACGGTGCACCACGCCGTGCGCGTGCGCGAACGACAGCGCGTCGGCGATCTCGGCTGCGATGCGCGCCGCGTCGGCGGGGGCCAGGCTGCCGTAGGTCTGCAGGACCTCGCTCAGCGTCTGCCCGGGGACGTACTCCATGACGATGTAGGAGGTGTCGTCCTCCTCACCCCAGTCGTAGACGGCGACGATGTGGGGGTGGTTCAGGCCGGCGGCGGCCCGCGCCTCGCGCCGGAAGCGCTCGATGTTCGTGGGATCCGACGCGAACTGCGGTGACAGCACCTTCACCGCGACGCGGCGGTCGAGCACGCGGTCGTGCGCGAGAAAGACGTCGGCCGTGCCGCCGCGGCCGATCTCTTCGCCCAGCTCGTAGCGGTTCGCGAAGACGCGGGTGGCGGGCGGCATGGTCACGGAAGGCTACTCACGGGTTGGTGGCCAAAAGGTTCTGGAGCATGGCCTTGGCGATGGGCGCGGCGACTGCGCCTCCGGTCGCATCGGTGCCGCCGGTGTTGCCACCTTCGACGATCACCGAGACCGCGTAGCGCGGGGCGGTGGCGGGCGCGAAGGCGATGAACCACGCGTGCGGCGCTTCGCCTTCGACGCCGGTTTCCGCCGTACCGGTCTTGCCTGCGACGTCCACGCCGTCGATCTGCGCGCCGGTGCCCGTTCCGCTGTTCACGACGTCTTGCATCATGCTGGTGAGCGCGGCCGCGGTGGCGGGTTGCATGCACGTCGTCCAATCCTTGGAGCCGATCGTCTGCACGACTTTGCCGTCGTTGTTCTGGATCTCCTTCACCACGTGCGGTTCCTTGATGTTCCCGCCGTTGGCGATGCCCTCGGCGACGAGCGCCATCTCCAGCGGAGTTGTCCGCACGTCGCCTTGCCCGATGCCCGCGAGCGCGAACCGAGGTAGCGGGTCGCCGACGCTGGGGCCGACGCTCTCGGCCGCCGACGGAGACAGGTCGATGGGCGGCGCGGCGGCGATGCCGCACTGGTCCATCGCGGGTGGGAACGCGTCGCCCATCTCGTAACCCAAAAGCGCAAAGGTCGCGTTGCAGGACACGATCAAGCTCTCGCGCAGGGTGCCACCGCACGTCTCGTTTCCGAAATTGTGGAGGGTTTTCGTGGTTCCCGGGATCTGGAAGCCATCCGTGAAGTCGAAGACGCGATCGTCGGGCCCGGTCTTGCCGGTCTCGATCGCCGACTTGCTCGTGACGACCTTGAAGGTCGAACCCGGTGGATACGTCTCGCGGTACGCCCGCTGCAGCGCGGGGTCGCCGGCGGCGTCGCTGTTGATGAAGTTGAACGAGTTCTGCACGAACTGCGTGCTGTGCACCGCGAGCCCGTTGGGGTTGTACGTGGGGTTCGAGTACATCGCCACCACTGCGCCGGTCTGCACGTCGAGCGCGACGACCGAGCCCCGCTGACCGTGCAGCGCCTGCTCCGCCGTCTGTTGTGCCGTCTCGGTGAGGGAGAGGACCACGTTGTTGGTCTGCGACTTCCCGCTGAGCACATTGCCGAGGTTGCTGAGCTGCAAGCTGGTGTCCTGGCCGGTGAGCACGTCGTTGTACGACTCCTCGACGCCCGTGCTGCCCACGAGGTTGACGAACGACTGGTAGCCGGCGACCTGGGCGAACAGGCCTTGCTGCGGGTACTCGCGGCGGTACTTGAAGTCGCCGGTGGTGGGGGTCGACTGCGCGACGATCTGGCCGTCAGCGGTCAGGATGTTGCCGCGGGCCCGGTTGTACTCCTTCAACTGGGTGCGGACGTTGCGCTTGTCGTGCGCGAGGTTGTCGGCGTCGACCACCTGCAGATAGGTGAGCTGCGCGACCAGGAGCAGGATGAGGACGGTCACCGCGTACCCCACGCGGCGGATCGGGCGGTTCACCGGCGCGCCGGCGGCAGCGCGGAGGCGGCGTCACCCCCTTCTCCGCCGAGTCCGCCGACCGCGGTGCGCGCGGTCGCGACGGCGCGCGGCGCCTCCGCGCGTGCGACCGTCTCGTCCGAGATGCGCAACAGCAACGCGACGATCACGAAGTTCGCGATCAACGACGACCCGCCGTAGGAGATGAACGGCAACGTCACCCCGGTCAGCGGGATGACGCGGATCACCCCACCCACGATCACGAACGTCTGCACGCCGATGATGGTGGTGAGCCCGGCCGCGAACAGCTTCGAGAACGGTCGGTCAGTCTGGAGGGCGATGCGGAACCCGCTGCCGACGAGCAGCAGGAACATGATGCACACCGCCACCGTGCCCAGCAGGCCGAGCTCCTCGCCGATCGCCGAGAGCACGAAGTCGGTCGACGCGTTGGGGATCTTCTGCGGGCTGCCGAGCCCGAGGCCAGTGCCCGCGAACCCACCCGACCCGAGGGCGAACATCGACTGCACGAGCTGGAAGCCCGTGGTCCTGTAGACGGACCACGGGTCGATCCACGCAGTCACCCGGTCGGTGACGTGGGCGAACAGCTGGTACGCCACGAACGCGCCGGCCATGAACATGGCCGCCGCGGCGAGCAGGTACGACCAGCGATCGGTGGCGATGTAGAGCATCGCCGCGAACACCGCGAAGAAGAGGAGCGAGGAACCGAGATCCTTCTCGCGCACCATGACCAGGATCGAGAACGCCCACGCGAGCAGCAGCGGTCCGAGGTGCTTGGGGTCGGGAAGGCGAAGGCGTCCGATGCGCCGGGTGCCGGTGGCGAGCAACTCGCGCTTGTCGACCAGGTAGGCCGCGAAGAACACGACCAGCAGCACCTTCGCCGCCTCGCCGGGCTGGAAGTTGACCGGGCCGACGCGCACCCACAAGCGCGCGCCGTTGATCTCGGCGCCGATCCCCGGGAGCGACGGCAACAGCAGCGCGGCGATGCCGAGCAGGAGGAAGGTGTACTTGTAGCGCTCGAGAGTGCGGATGTGGCGCACGAAGACCAGCGTGAGCACGAACGCGGCGATGCCGACTGCCGTCCACACCGCTTGCACGCGCGCCAGGTCGCGGTCGAGGCGCGAGATGGTGAAGTATCCGATCCCGTTGAGCAGGAACGCGATCGGCAGCAACGTGGGATCGGCGCGGGGCGCGAACCGTCGGACCGCGAGGTGCGCGACGACGTACAGCCCGAGCACCGCGAGCAGGAACACCCACAAGTCGGCGGGGATGTCGGGCCGGTCGGCCAGCAGCAGCAGCACGTAGCCCGAACAGGTCACGACGACCGCGAGGAGTCCGAGACCGAGCTCCCGGCTGCGGCGCCTGTGCGCCGTGGGTGATCTCATGGCCCCGGTGCCAGGGGCGCGGGCGCCGCCGTCGTGGTGGTCGGGGTCGTGGTGGTCGTCGTGCTGGTGGTCGTGCTCGTCGTCGTGGTGGTCTGCGCCCGGAGACGGGTCACGAACGCCTCGGCGTCGGCGCGGGAGGAGAAGGTCTGGTGGTCTTCCACTTGGGCCTGCGCCGCGGGCCGCAGTGCGGCTACCTCGAGCGCGGTGCGTCGCTCGATGGTGGGGTCCCAGCCGGCCAACCCGCCCGGCACGCCCTTGTACACGGTGACCTGACCGTGGTTGACACCCACGTAGTAGCTCTTGCGCGCGTACCAGCCGACGGCACCGATCGCGATCGCGAGCACGAGCACGATCGGCAGGGCCCAGAGCAGGACGCGACCGACGCCACGTGCGCCGCGGCGCCGTCGCTCGCTCGGCTCGGCGGGCGGTTCCTCGATCGGCGCGACGGTCTCGACCGGGGCCACCGGTTCGGGCAGTCGCCGCAGCGGAGCTTCGTCGGTCACCGCAACGACGACGACCGTGATGTTGTCCTCGCCGCCGGCCTGGTTGGCGGCGTCGATGAGCTGCGCGGCGGCGCGGTTCGGATCGTCCTCGCGCCGCAGCGTGGCCGCGATCTCGTCCGGCTGCACCATGCCGGTGAGGCCGTCCGAGCAGAGGAGCAGCCGATCGCCCGGCGCGAGCTCGACCGGGTACACGTCGACCTGGACCGACGCGTCGACCCCGAGCGCGCGCGTGATGATCGAGCGTTGCGGGTGCACGGCCGCTTCGTCGGCGGTGAGGCGACCTTCGCGGACGAGCTCCTCGACCAGGCTGTGGTCGTCGGTCACCTGCCGGAGCTCACCCTCGTGGAGGAGGTACGCGGTGGAGTCGCCGACGTGGCCGACGAGGATCGTGCCGCCCGCGACGAGCGTTCCGGCGGTGAGGGTCGTGCCCATCCCGCGGAGGTTGGTGTCGGTGAGCGACTTGGTGAACACGGCCTGGTTGGCGTCTTCGATCGACTCCCGGAGTGGCCGCCCACTCGTGATCGCGGCCCGCAGCGCTTCGAGCGCGGTCGCGCTCGCCACCTCGCCGCCACGGTGGCCGCCCATGCCGTCGGCGACCGCGACGAGTCCCATGGCGTCGTCGACGAGGTACGCGTCCTCGTTCCCGTCGCGAACCCGGCCGACGTCGGTGGCGGCCCCCATGACGAGTCTCACGGCGTGCGTTTCACCCGCTTCACCGCAGCCTTCACCGCAGTCTTCACCGGACTGCCTCGGCCACGGTCTGTCCGAACTGGACGTGGTCGCCGCGGCGGAGCTGCGACGCGTGCACCAGTGGTTCGCCGTTGAGGAGGGTGCCGTTGCGCGAACCGAGGTCTTCCACGTAGACCGCGCCCTCGCGCCGGAACACGCGCGCGTGCACCGTCGACACGAACGAGTCGTCGGCGAGCACGATGCCGCAGCCGCCTCCCCGGCCGACGGTGAGCTCGTCGGTGAGGGCGAAGCTCTCGCCCTGGCGCGTCGCCGGCTCGAGGATCTTCAGGCGACCGGGACCACGCCCCTTGGCCGGCTTGACCGGTCGCGACGCGGGGACGGGCGCCGCGCTCGGCGCCGCCGCGGGTCGTTCCGGGACCGGTGCCGGCGCGCGCATCTCCTTCACCACCACCCGCACGACCCGGAAGAGGAAGAGGTAGAGGAGCGCGAGGAAGCAGAACTTGAGGATGGTGAGGACGGATTCGGGCACTACGAGGCCTCGAACCGCATCACCGTCGCTCCCACCGAGATCTCGTCGCCGTCGTGCAGCACCCGTTCCTTGACCGCGGTGCCGTTGACGAGCGTGCCATTCATCGATCCGAGGTCCGCGATCACGAACCCGTCGGCGGTGGGGCGGATCTCGGCGTGGCGCCGCGAGGCCCGAGGGTCGGCGAGGGTCACCGTGCAGTCGGAGTTCCGCCCGAGCGACGTGATGTGCTCACCGAGGCCGACCCGACGGCCGTCCGGCAGCACGAGCGAGCCGACGTGGCCGCCGGCACCCTCGGCGATCTCGGCCACGACGTCGTAGTCACCGGTCTTGAGCGTGTCGTCGGGCACGAGCGTGAGGGTCACCGGCCCGACGAACTGGTAGCCCTCGTCGCGGGCGTGCTGGCGGGCGGCCTCGGCGAGCTCGCGGGCCAGGGCCTCGGCGAACGAGGAGAAGCGCTCGAAATCGGCGGGGGAGAGGTAGACGCCGATGTTGTTGGGCGCCACCGGACGACCGTTCACACCCAGGTGGCGGCCGTCGTCGAGGACGCGAGTCACCCGGTGACCGATCTCGACGGGCTGGAGTCCGCTGCGGAAGGCCTTGTTGAAGGTCCCCTCCACCAGCCGCTCGAGCCTCCGCTCGAACCCCTGGAGTCCCACGCCGAGAGTGTACCGAGGCACCCCTCCGCCCAACCCGCACCCGCGACTCACCGAACACAGCGAGCATCTCGGGGTTCGCTGGGTCATTTCACCCCCAACTTCGAGATGTTCGCGGGTTTGGTGCGCGGGCTACCCTGTCGCACTCCGGGCGAGTGGCGGAATTGGCAGACGCGCAGGCTTCAGGTGCCTGTGTCCGCAAGGACGTGGGGGTTCAAGTCCCCCCTCGCCCACCGAGAAGGTGCAGGTCATCGCGTACGAGTGCAGCGGATCGATGGCCGACTTCTACCGGACTTCTACCGCACATCGCTGGTAGCTGGCCTGACGCCCGTTGCTGATGCTGCACGCGGCGCGTCGCTCCTTGGACAGACGGGGCGGCTCGAACGTCATTCGGTGGCGTCCTGCTCCAACGACAGCCACTCCCCGTGACAGTCGACGAAGCGGAACGTGTTGACTCGGTCGATCAACGGCTGCCTCATCTCGTCGGAGATGTCGCCCTTGAAGAAGTCGTAGTGCAGGGTCCGCTCGCCCCACACGGCACGAACGATCTGCAGCTTGCGGCGCTTGAGGTAGCGGTCGAGCAGATCTCGTCTGATGTAGAGGTAGTGCGAGCCGAGGTCGTCTGGCGATTGTCTATAGAGCGTCGCGAGCCGCATGGTGGGGTCAAGGAGGTCCGCTGAGCCGCCGGCCCCTTGAAGGCCCAGGAAGTCTGCGATTGGCGGAGCGGGGAACTCGACTGAGCCGATCTGATTGAGGTCGCTGTGATATGACTCCCAGACCCGCCGGCGCGAAGCTGCTTCGACGGGGATGCCAGGCCTCCATCGGCCGCGGTCGAAGTAGTCGAATGCCCGCTCCCTCGTTCGCTTCGGCTGTCCCGTCGTTGTGCGCGCGTCTGACCCGTAGTGATGCGACCACGGGACCTCGCCGAAATACGTGTAGTAGTCGGCGCCGCTCTCAGGGATGCCCTGGTCGCCGAAGCTGTGTCCGCGTGCGAACTCGGCGCGTAGCCGCCGGACGTTGGCCGTCGATGCCATCACAGAGACGACATGGCTGACGACTTCTCGGCCATGTGAGCCGCGGTCCCGAATCGTGGCGTCGAGGAGAACCCAGTCGCCCGCCACACCGTCGACTTCGGCGCGGTCCAGCAGGCACCGGTGGTCCGGTGTCTGGCCGCGTTCGAGCCACTCCCGCTGATCAGTGGGCGAGGCGTCGAAGATGTCTCCGACAGGCGCGAGCCATGTTGGCGTGTCGGCAGGAAACGTCGGATCGACGTCGCAGTCAGAGCTCCGTTCGAGTCCGTGCCACGTGTCGTTCAGCAAGCCCAGCGCATCGCGCAACCCGTACATCTCGAAGTACGCGATCCACGAGTACTTCTTTCCGTAGCGGTCGGTCTTGCGCCCGCGGTCCTCGCGCCAGTTGGCTCGGCCGATCTCGCGATCGATCTCGGCAAACTGCTCCTTCGAGTAGCCGAGGCGCCGAATACGGTCTTCGATCTGGCGCCGCACCCGGCGGTACTCGAAGTGCTTCATGTCGTAGTTCTGACGACCAGTAACTAGTCGGCCCATCGTGTAGTTGCCGAAGTCCATGTGGATAGCGTGGTCGCCATCACTTACCTCCGCGAGACGAATGCGGTTGACGGCACGGAAGGGCGATGGGGCACTGCTCGGGTCGGGAACCAGGGCTTCAAGCACGCTTGCTGGAAGGGCGCGTGGCCGGACCTTGCGAGCAAGTTGCACGATTCCGATCGCGTAGCCACGCGCCAACGTGTGCCACGTGAAGTAGTCGTCCGATGGACAGAGCACCCCGTCGACGAGTTGGGAAGCGAGTTCGACGACACCGTCAGCAAACTCGGACGACGGCGACTCGTCGGCCCACCGCCGCATGCAGACGCCATAACTCGCCGCAAGCAGTCGGTCGCCCACGTACGGGTCGTTGAAAGTCAGAGACTCAAGTGTCAGCGCGAAGTTGCAGGTGTGTTCGACCGAATCGAGGAATTGCTGACCCGGAGATAACTCTGGTTGCCGCAAACCGTCGGCAGGACTCTCAGATCATTCGGCTGGCTTCGTCAGCGAAGCCAGGTACGCCGGCCCGCGCCAAGCGAGCGAGCAAGTCGGTCGGCGTAAGTGGAGGGTTGCGCGTGTGGTCAGCCTGTTCGCGCAGAACCTCGAGTATGACACGCGGAGCGAGGTCGAGCTGATCGAGAAGGAAGTCGTCAGGATCGACGACCGCGATGTCCAGCGGCGCCAGCACGTCATCTGGGAAGTCTCGGAGGTTGGCGGTGACGATCGTGTCGGCCTTCCCACGCATTGCCGCCGCAACGACGTGACAGTCGTCGGGGTCGGGGAGTGTGACCGCCGCCTCCAGGTGTTCCCAGCCCTGGACGCACGCGTCCTCGAATGTGTCGTTCATGGCGGCGAACCGCTTGGTGACGAGGTCTGGGTCGACGTCGGGGTGTATCTCGAGGATCGCTGCCGCGGTTTCGGTGAGGATGCGGTCGGACCAGAGTGGCCGGTACAGCTCGCGCTCGGCGACGCGCAGCAGCGTGTCAGCCAGCGCGATGGGCACCAGTACGCACGCGTCGAGTAGCGCCGTGTACCGCGGCAAGGATCACTCGCTATCTGTTCGGGAGCGACGTCGCCGTGCAGACTTCAACGCGGTTGCGTAGTCGGCGGGCGACCCTCGTAAAGCCCGAGCTCGCTCGCCTCTTCGGTCAACTGGTTCAGTGCGGCTCGCCGTTCCATGCGCCGCCGTGTCTGGAATTCCAGAAGATCCTGGAGTCGCACGCGGCGGTGCCGGTTGGGCTTCTCGAATGGGATCGCACCGCTCTCGAGGAGCTTGACCAAGGTCGGCCGGCTCACCCCGAGGAAGTCCGCGGCCTCCTGCGTGGTGAGCAGCATGCCCTGAGGGGCGACGAGCGTGGCCTTCCCTTGGCGCATCACCTCGACCACTTGCCGCAGGACGCGGTAGACCTCAGCGGGCAGCGGGACCTGTTCGCCGTCTGGGCCCAACAGGAGCCCTGGCTCCGTGTGGTTCTCGACGAAGCGCGCCAGGTCAAGCAGCTGGTCAAGGTCCTCCGGCGGAAAGACGACCTCGTCGTCGCGACTCGGATCCACCGCTGGGTCCGTTGGAGTCATGGCGTTGGTCATGAGTCAAGACTACTCGTAATTCGAAAGAAACGAAAGCGTTGTCTTGGGCCTCGGGCCTACGAAGTGGTGCCTCGGCGGGCCGCGAACTGGTGATTTGCGGCCGCCGACTTCTACCGGAACTTCTACCGGACGACTCGAAATCCGGTAGAAGTGGCCAGCATCGTCCAGCACGCCGCCGCGCGAAGCCGCAGGTCAGCATCACTGCAGAGGGCTGACTACCATCCTTCAGACGGCGTGGGATCGGAGTTCAACTCCCCCTCGCCCACCGGAGAGCCGCGCCTTGACCATCATCTCGCTCCCGGGCGTTCGAGCCCCGCGTAGATTGCGCCCATGACGAACCCTGAGCCACGCACCGGGTTCTCGATCGCCGAGTCGGTGCCCGGCGACTACTCCCTTGCACGCCCGGGCCCGACGGCGCCGAACGTGGTGCTGATCGTGCTCGACGACCTGGGCTTCGGGCAGCTGGGCTGCTTCGGCTCGGGGATCGCGACTCCCGCGATCGACAGTCTGGGCGCCAACGGTCTCCGCTACAACCACTTCCACGTCACGGCCATCTGCTCGCCGACGCGGGCGTGCCTCATGACCGGGCGCAACCACCACGCAGTCGGCATGGGCTTCCTCACCGACCTGCCGATGGCCTTCCCCGGCTACACCGGCCGCATCCCGCGGTCGGCGACGCCGTTGCCGCGTGTCCTCCGTGATGCGGGCTACAACACGCTCGCGATCGGCAAGTGGCACCTCGTGCCCGGCGGCGAACGCTCCGTGGCGGGACCGTACGACCGGTGGCCGCTCGGCTTCGGGTTCGAGCAGTACTACGGCTTCCTCCAGGGCGACACCAACCACTGGGCGCCGCACCTCGTGCGCGACAACCACTACGTCGAGCAGCCGCGTGGTCCGGGCGACGGCTATCACCTCACCGAAGATCTCGCCGACGAGGCCGTCCGTGCCATCACCGCGCAGCACCAGGCCGCACCCGATCGTCCGTTCTTCCTCTACTTCGCGCTCGGCGCGATGCACGCACCGCACCACGTCGCGCCCGAATGGGTCGAGCCGTACCACGGCGCGTTCGACGGGGGGTGGGAGCAGTGGCGGGCCGACGTGTTCTCCCGTCAGCTCGCGGATGGTGTCGTCCCCGCGGGCACCGAGCTCGGACCGCGGCCGAGCTGGATCGACGAGTGGTCGTCGCTCCCGCGCGACGCGCAACGCATGCTGGCCCGCCAACAGGAGGTGTTCGCCGGCTTCCTCACGCACACCGACGCGCAGATCGGGCGGTTGCTCGCGCAGCTCGACGCACTCGGCGAGCTCGACAACACGCTCGTGATGGTGCTCTCCGACAACGGCACGAGCGGTGAGGGCGGCGCGCTCGGCACGTTCAACGAGCACCGTTTCACCGAGCACGTCGCCGACACCGTCGACAGCAACGCCGCCTGGAGCGACGAGCTCGGCGGGCTCCGCACCTACCCGCACTACTCGTGGGGTTGGGCGTGGGCCGGCAACACGCCGCTCCGCCTCTGGAAGCGCTACACGTGGCTCGGCGGCACCCGGACGCCGCTCGTCGTGCAGTGGCCGCGTGGGATCGAGGCCGCTGGCGCGGTGCGCGATCAGTTCGTGCACGCGATCGACCTGATGCCGACGGTCCTCGACGTCGCCGGCATCGCACCACCGGCGTCAGTCGACGGCGTCGTGCAGCAGCCCCTCGACGGCGTGTCGATCCGCGAGACGTTCACCGACGCCGCGGCCCCCTCACCACGCACGGTCCAGTACTTCGAGATGCTCGGTTCCCGGTCGATGGTCGCCGACGGCTGGAAGGCCACCACCGATCACGTGTCCAAGGGCGTGATGGACGAGGAGCGCCTCCTCGAAGGCAGTCGCGACTTCGCCGACGACCAGTGGGCGCTGTTCCGCCTCGCCGACGACTTCGCCGAGACGCACGACCTCGCCGCCGACCATCCCGACGTGCTCGCCGACCTCCAGGCCCGCTGGACCGCGGAGGCCGAGCGCAACCAGGTGTTCCCGCTCGTGGACGAGCTCATCGGTCGCTTCGGCGCGGTCATCGCGTGGCCCAACCCGGTGCCCGCGCGAGCGGTCTACCGGCCCGAGGGTGGGCCCGTGCCCGACGACTCGGTCGTGCGCCTGTTCGGCGGGTTCCGCATGGTCGCCGACGTCGACGTGCCGGCCTCCGGTGCGGCGGGGATCCTGGCCGCCATGGGGGACTGGACCGGTGGCCTGGCGTTGTTCGTGCGCGACGGACGGCTGGTGTTCGTGGTCAACCGGGCCGGCGACGAAGCTCGCCTCGAGAGTGCGATGGACATACCCGCCGGCCGCCACCAGCTCGCCGCGGTGTACACCCCCGGCCTCGAAGGTCCGGGCGTCGGGCTGTTCCACGACGACGAGCTCGTCGCGCACGCCGTGCTCGAGGTGGGCGCACCGATCGTGTTCCAACACGGCGGGACCATGCTCCTGCTCGGTCGCGACCGGGGCCTTCCCGTGTGCGCCGACTATGAGCCGCCGTTCGCGTGGACCGGCGAGCTGCGCGAGCTCGTGATCGAATCGGGCGATGCGATCGAGCCGTCGCTGACCGAGCGGATGCGAGCTCTCCTGCACCACGAATGACGGAACCAAGCCGTGGAGCCGCGCACCGTAGCCGTGCACCGCGGCTACGGTGCGAAGGGTCACACCGCGTGTGGACGGCATCCAGTCCCCGTCTCGCCCGCACCTCTCTCGATGTGACGAGTCGGGACGGAGCGGAGCATGAGCGCACACGTGGCGGACCCTGAACGAGTCGCCCGGATCGCGCCCACGCTCGCCGCCTCGCTGAAGGACTCGGAGCGTTCGTTGTGCGTCTCGTCCGCGAGCGCCGCCGGCGTCCATGGCGCGGGTGTGGTGCTCATCCTGCACGGACACACGCTCGGGACGGTCTGCTCGTCCGACCCAATTACGGAAGCGGTCGAGGAGGTGCAGTACTCGCTCGGAGAGGGACCGTGCATGGACGCGTTCTCCAGCCGGGAGCCGGTGCTCATCCCCGACCTCGGCGCCGACGACGTCGTCCGGTGGCCGGGCTTCCGCGAAGGCGCACTGGCCGCCGGCGTCCGAGCCGCGTTCGGATTCCCGATCCTCGTCGGGCCGGTCTGCATCGGCGCGCTCAACCTCTACGAGCTGCAGTCGGGTTCATTGAGCGACGAGCAGTTCGCCGACGCGCTCGCTGTCGCACACATCGCGGGCCGCACCGTCCTCGACTGGCAGTCGATCGCGGGGGACGGTTCGCTCGCCCGACAACTCGAACACCTTCCGGCCAACCGCGCCGTGGTCCACCAGGCCACCGGCATGGTGTCGGTGCAGGCGTCGGTCACGGTCGACGACGCCGTGGCGCTTCTCCGGGCGTACGCGTTCGCAGGCAACCGCGCGATCACCGACGTCGCCGCCGCCGTCGTGGGGGGCGAGCTCCGCTTCGGCTGACACCAGGCCCTCGGAACGGCTGCGTTCGCGCT
Source organism: uncultured Actinomycetes bacterium (assembly GCA_963815405.1). GTDB lineage: Bacteria > Actinomycetota > Acidimicrobiia > IMCC26256 > DASPTH01 > CAWFGR01. Next base: position 164,557 of record CAWFGR010000002.1, on the reverse strand, counting down.
CCGTACACTTGGGGTACACACTCGCTCCGAGGTGTCGTCACATGGCGAACCAACAACGGCTGATCGAGACACTCGTATCGCTCGCCGACACACTCGTCGACGAGTACGACGTGATCGACTTCATGCAGACGCTCGCAGAACGCAGCGTGGAGCTGGTCGGGGTGTCGTCGGCGGGGATCATGCTCGCTGACGCCAACGGTCGACTCCGTCACGTTGCGTGCTCGAGCGAGCAGATGCGGCTCGTCGAGCTCTTCGAGCTCCAGCTGGAAGAGGGTCCGTGCTTCGAGGCGTTCCACCACGGTGTCGTCGTGCGTTCCGACTCAGCGGCCGAGGCGTGTGCTCGCTGGCCCGAGTTCGGACCGCGCGCCAAGGAGGGTGGTTTCGCGGCAGTGTCGGCCGTGCCGTTGCGGCTGAGAGGTCAGGCGGTCGGCGCACTGAACCTCTTCTCCGCCAGCGACGGTGCCCTGGATGACGACGACCTCGCCGTCGTGCAGGCGATGGCCGACATCGCGACGATCGGCATCCTGCAGGCCCGGCTCATCCGCGACCAGAACGTCCTGACCGCGCAGCTCGAAACCGCCCTCGAATCGAGGGTGATCATCGAGCAGGCGAAGGGCGTCGTGGCCGAACGCAACCGCGTCGACGTCGACGAGGCGTTCGCGCTGATCCGACGCATCGCGCGCGACAGGAACCAACTCCTCAGCGACACCGCGAGCGGCATCGTCGACGGCTCGTTGACCGACGTGCTCGTCGAGGCCGCCAAACGAACGCCGCCGCGGAACGCCGCCGCGTCAGTCGAGCTGACCGAACGGGATCTCAGTTCGTCATCCGGCGCGCGTCGAGGTGGAGCCGGTCGGGCCACCGTACTTCCGAAGCCCAGCCGAGGTGCTCGAACCATCGGATCAGGCGAGCCGACGTGTCGACTTGTCCGGGCTCGACGCCGTGGCGCGCCGACGTCGGGAACGCGTGGTGCGCGTTGTGCCACGACTCCCCGGCAGTCAGCACCGCGAGCGGTGCGAAGTTCGTGCTGCCGTCGCGGGTCCGGAACGGCCGCGTGCCGAATCGGTGGCAGATCGAGTTGATCGACCAGGTGAGGTGGTGACCCAGCCCGATGCGCAGCACGCCGGCCCACACCATCGCGCCCAGCGCGCCGCCGACGGTGCCCGTGAGCGCGTACCCGAGACCGAAGGGCAGGGCCAGCGTCGCGATGCAGCAGGGCACGAACAAGCGGTCGATGAGCACCAGATCCCGGTCAGCGAGGAGATCGGGCGCGAACTCGGTGCGCGGCGTCGGGGGGTTGCTGAACACCCAGGTGACGTCCGCGTGCAGGAGCCCGCGCCATCCCGCAAGGCGCTCGCCGGCCCGCCACACGGGAGAGTGCGGGTCGCCCGACCGGTCGGAGTAGCGGTGGTGGCGGCGATGGTCGGCGACCCATCCGATGAGCGAACCTTGGAACGACATCGATCCGAGCACGGCCAGCACGATCTTGAGGGGGCGGCGGGCCTCGAAGCTGCGATGGGCGAAGAGACGGTGGAAGCCGATCGTCACTCCGTGCGCGATCACGAAGTAGAACGCGGTGAGGAGGGTCAGGTTCAGCCACGGGATCGGGTGGCCGATCGCCCGCACGGTCACGACGATCGCGGTCACGGGCGGTCCGACGATGGCCAGCGCCGAGAGGGCCTTGCGGTACGCAGGCGGCGGGACGGGTGACCATCGTTCCGCGGGCGGGATCGGTGGTACCTCGTCCGCCGGTTCGGGCGGCGCGAAGGTGGGAGCGGACTGCATCGCGGACCTCACGGTGGTGGGTGGCACCGCCAGGGTCCGGAGCAGTGGACGTGCGCGTTCCGAGCGTCGCACTCGACGCGTCGCACTCGGTTTCAGAGTAGCTCCCGTATCCGCTCGGCGGAAGCGTCGCGACCGGTTGAACCGATGCGTCCCCGGGCACGACACTCGTGTGCGGGTGCTGGATCGCATCGACGCCTGGCAACAACGACACCGGTTCGCCGCCTTCGTCGTCGGGGTGGTGAAGAAGAACGGCGACGACCGCGGTGGCCAGCTGGCCGCGCTGATCACGTACTACGGCTTCCTCGCGCTCTTCCCGATGCTGCTCGTCTTCGTGACGGTGCTCGGCTACGTCGCACACGACGATCCCGGACTTCGCCACGATCTGCTCGACACCGCACTGGCCGACTTTCCTGTCGTCGGGCAGGAGCTGCATCGGAACGTCGGCGCGCTGGGCGGCAACGGGCTGGCCCTCGTGCTCGGTCTTCTCGTGCTCGTCTGGGGTTCCCTCGGCGTGGCCCAGGTCGCGCAGCACACGATGGCGGAGGTGTGGAACGTACCGGGTGCGCGCCGACCGGGTTTCGTCCCGCGCCTCCTGCGTTCTCTGCTCGTGTTGTCGGTGCTCGCGCTCGCGGTCATCGGCACCGCCGCGCTCTCCACCGTCGCGACGCTCGTGCCGGGTGGCGCCGCGATGCCGATCCTGTCGACCGCGCTGGTCGTGGTGCTCAACGTGGCGCTCTACTGGCTCGCGTTCCGCGTGCTCACGCCCCACGAGGTCGCGACCCAGGATCTGTTGCCGGGCGCGGTGCTCGGCGGGATCGCGTGGACCGCGTTGCAGGCACTGGGCGGCTGGTTGGTCGCGCGCCAACTCCGTCACGCGAGCGAGCTCTACGGCACCTTCGGCGTCGTGCTCGGACTCCTGTTCTTCCTGTACCTCGCGGCGCAGATCACCGTGTATTCGGCCGAGGTGAACGTGGTGCGCGCTCGGCATCTCGTGCCGCGCTCGCTCGTGCCCCCGCCACTCACGGCGGCGGACGAAGACGTGCTGACCGATGTGGCCGAGGCGGAGCAGCGCCGCCCCGAGGAGGCGGTGAAGGTCAGCTTCGAACGCTCCCGCCGCTGAACGGTCTGGATCTCCAGACGGCCGCAACCGGAGTTGCACGCGGTCGACTTGTGGGCAGGGGGGTTGCCGCTGATGTGCGTGGGGCACCCAAAAAGGTGCACAATGGAGGGTCCCCCTCCGCGAGACTGTTCGCGGAGGTCGCCCAGATCTCGGGAAGCAGATCTCCGGAACAAGGACGCATCCCCCGTCGTTCTAATGTCGACGGTCGCCACTCCCCCTTCGGCGACCGCAAACCTACCCTCGGGAAGGCACCGTGGCTCGAGTACGTAACCGCACCGAACGCGACAATGAGGATCTCGTTCGGTTGTACCTGGAAGACATCGGCCGGCACCAGCTGCTGACCAAGGACGACGAGGCCCGCCTGGCCCAGGACATCGAGGCGGGCAAGGCGGCGCGCGAGACCCTCGACACCGTCGACAAGGGTCTCACCCGCGCCGAGAAGCGCGATCTGCAGCGGCTGGTCCGCAAGGGCGAAGCCGCCCAGCGGCAGTTCGTGCAGTCCAACCTCCGTCTCGTGGTGTCCATCGCCAAGCGCTACCAGGCGTCGGGCATGCCGCTCCTCGACCTCGTGCAAGAGGGCAACCTCGGCCTCATCCACGCGGTCGAGAAGTTCGACTGGCGCAAGGGCTTCAAGTTCTCCACGTACGCGACCTGGTGGATCCGTCAGGCCATCCAACGCGGCATCGCGAACGCGGGTCGCACCATCCGCCTGCCCGTCCACGCCGCCGACAACCTCGCTCGGCTCCAGAAGGAGCGTGCTGGTCTCGAGGCTCGCCTCGGCCGGCCCGCCACCCTCGACGAGCTGGCCGAGGAGCTCGACCTCGCGCCCGAGCGGGTCAAGGAGCTCATCCCCCACCTCGCGGAGCCGGTGTCGCTCGAGACGCCCGTCGGTGAAGACGGCGAGACGGAGCTCGGCGACCTGGTCGAGGACCGTGGGGCCGAATCGCCCTACGAGTCGGCCGCCCGGGCCATGCTCCCGGCCGAGATCGAGAAGCTCCTCGCCGTGCTCGACGAGCGTGAGCGCTACATCCTCACGCTGCGCTTCGGTCTCGACCGCGGCGAGCCCCGCACCCCCGACGAGGTCGGCCAGCTGGTCAACCTGAGCCGGGAGCGCGTGCGCCAGATCGAGGCTCGCGCCCTCGCCCGCCTCCGCCACCCCTCGGTGGAGATGGGCGCCCGCGCGTTGCTGGCGGGGTAGCTGAACCCGACGTTTTTGGCGTAGCTGCGCCGTGACGTGCACGGTGCAGGTACGCAAGAACGGGCTACGGGCCGTCGAGACCCATCTGGTGTCGCTGCGTGATGGCGCGCAGCGCCTGCATCGCGCGGTAGACGCGCTGGCGCGCGGCGTGCTCCGTGGTGTTCAGCCGTGCCGCGATGGCGGCGTGGTCGAGCTCTTCGACGAAGCGCAGTTGCAGGACCTCCTGGTGAACGCGCGGGAGGTCGGCGAACACCGCGCGGGGAGCTCGTGTTCTTGGTCGCGCAGCAACCGCGAGTCGGGTGCGGGCTCGACCGACACGGTATCGGGGAGGTCGGCCCACGGTTCGACGGCGACGCGGGCGCGGGCGCGCGCCTGGTCGGTGGCGAGGTTGCGCACGATCCGCAACAGGTACCACTTGGCCCGCTCGGGATCGCGCACCTCGGAGCCGGCGGCGAGCGCACGCACCACCGCGGTCTGCGCGAGGTCTTCGGCGTCGGCGTCGCTGCGGCAGAACGACCGGGCGTACCGGAAGATGTCGGCGCGGTGCTCGACGACGAGCTCGCGCAGGTCGACCACGTTGGCGCGCGCGTCTCCGTCGTGCCCTGCTCGCCGGATCCGCCCTGTCCGCCCCATCGCTGCTGCCCTCGCTCGAGTCCGCAAAACGTACATTCCGCCCCCGAGCCCTGGCAACGGGCGTGACCAGCCCGTCTACGCTCGCCGGCCGTGGAGATGGGGATGGAGACGAAGAAGCGGAGACGACCGTAGCGATGGCGCGCGTCCTCGTGACCCGGCAGCTGCCCGACGGTGGGCTCGACCCGCTCGTGGCCGAGGGACACGAACTGGTGCAGCGCCCGACGGACGACCCCTACTCCGCCGCCGAGCTTGCCGGGCTCGCCAGTGAGGTCGACGCCATCGTCTGCATCCTCACCGACCGCATCGATGCCGCCGTCCTGCAGGCCGGCACGCCGCGGCTGAAGGTCGTCGCCAACGTCGCGGTGGGCTACGACAACATCGATGTCGGGGCGGCGCGCGACCTCGGCGTCGCGGTGTGCAACACGCCGGGGGTGCTCGACGAGACGACCGCCGATCTCGCCTTCCTGTTGCTCCTGGCCGCGGCGCGTCGCGCCACCGACGCCGAGGCCGACCTGCGCGGCGGTCGCTGGACCGGGTTCCACATCGGCGACTTCCTCGGCGTCGACGTGCACGGGGCCACGCTCGGCCTCGTCGGATTCGGTCGCATCGGCCGTGCCGTCGCGCGCCGGGCCGCCGGGTTCGGCATGGAAGTGCTGCACCACACGCGTCGCGACACCGGCATGACCGGCTGGGTCGCAGACCTCGACAACCTCCTGCGCCGCGCCGACTTCGTCTCGCTGCACGTGCCGCTGCACGACGGCACCCGCGGCCTGATCGACGCCCGCCGGCTCGCGCTGATGAAGCCGTCGGCCGTCCTCGTGAACACCGCCCGCGGCCCGGTGGTCGACGAAGTCGCGTTGGCCGCCGCGCTCGAGGACGGGACGATCTTCGGCGCGGGGATCGACGTCTACGAGCGCGAGCCCGAAGTCGACCGTCGCCTGCTCGCGGCCCCACACGCGGTGCTCCTCCCCCACATCGGGAGCGCCACCGAAGCGACGCGCCGGCGCATGGCGCAGCTCGCCAGCGAGGGCGCGGTCGCGGTGCTGCGCGGCGAGCGGCCGCCCAACCTCGTCATGGCGTGAGGTGGCGCCGCCCGGTCCACTGCACGAACCACTGATCAGGCCGACCGCGACGAACGACAGAGTGAGCGAGTGTGCGCGTCAAGCGGGAGGCGGTGCCGGGAACTGCGGACGTGGCGTGTGGCGGAGGGAGAGGGATTTGAACCCTCGAGGGAGCTTGTCACCCCCTACTCGCTTAGCAGGCGAGCACTTTCGGCCTCTCAGTCATCCCTCCAGTGACGAGTCAGTGTAGGCAACCGCCTCTTCAAGGTCTTCACCGTCTTCACCGTCGCCCACTACCGCCCGCTCCTGCCGCGGCGGCGACGGCGCCGCCGAACGCCTGAGCGAGCACACCGTGGCCGTGGTCGCCGGGGTGGACGCCGTCGGGCAGGTCGGCGGGATTCACGAGATCACCACCCTCGACCAGCGTGAGGTGAGTGTCGCCCGCGGCGACGCGCTCGCGAGCGACCTCCTCCATCGTGGTGCGCAGGTCGGCCAGCGTGGCGCCGAGCAGGTTGGGCGTGTCCTCGGCGTCGGGGCGCAGGATCGGGCTGGTCACGACGATCGGCGTGTCGGGGTGGCCCTGGCGAACGACGGCGAGGAACGCGCGGGTCTGCTCGCGGAACATCGCCACCGAGAACGGGATGCGGCTCCAGCAGTTGGTGCCGTGTGACACCGAGATCACGTCGGCGTCGAGCGCGGCGATCTGCTGGGCCGAGGGCAGCTCGCCCCGTGCTGCGCCGGCGTAGCCGAGGTTGACGACGTCGAGGCCGGACGCGCGCGCCGCCACCGCCGGCCACGCGCCGCGGGTCCGCTCGCGATCCACCCCTCGGTGATCGAGTCGCCGTAGGCGAGCCAACGCGGGCCGCGCGGCGCGGGCTCGAGCCCGCCGCCGAGAATCCGAAGCGCGAAGACGCGTGGACGCAATCCTTCGGGGAGGTACACCACGATCGGCTGGGCCGGGTCGCGGTCGATCTCGGCCAGCGAGAAGCGCGCGGTGCCGGTGCCGTGCTTGGCCGGTGTCGAGCGCGAGGTGTCGCCGGCGATCACGGTGAACGCGGTTCCGGCGCCCTCGCCGCGGTAGCCGAGGTCGTCGGTGAACGTGCGGTAGTCGAGCTCCAGCGTGTCGGCCGCGCCCACCAGCTCGAGCCGCACGCCCACCGGGAGGCGCGCCGACGCCGCGGTGTCGCCCGGAAGTCGGTCGAGATCGGCGGGGTCCACGCGGGGGTAGGGCAGGTCGTCGGTGCCAGGCCACGCGTTGCCGCGCAGGAAGGGATCGGGCGAGCGGGCCTCGGTCACAGGTCGGCCATCGGGTACGGGAACTTCGCGCCCACCCCCCCGTCGACGGTGAGCGTCTGCCCGGTCACGTACGCGGCGAGGTCCGACGCGAGGAACAGCAGCGCGGCCGCGATGTCGGCGGGCTGCGCGACCCGACGCAACGGGGTGTTCGCGATGTTGCGGTCGCGACCTTCGTCGCCGAGGAACGCGGAGACCCGCGGGGTCCACACCACACCCGGCGCAACCGCGTTCACGCGAACGCCCGTCGGCCCGAACTCCACCGCGCCCGTGCGGACCAGCGACATCAGCCCTGCCTTGGCCGCGCCGTACGCGGAGTGGCGCGGCGCGGAGGTCAGGCCTGACACGGACGCGACGAACACCATGGTGCCGCCTCGCTCGCGCATGGCGCGCCCGCCGTACTGCATCGCGAGGAACGCGTGACGCAACACGATGTCGAAGTGCCAGTTCCAGTCGTCGTCGGTCATGTCGACGAGGTCGGCGTAGCGCGACATGCCGATGATGTCGACGACGCCGTCGATCCCGCCGAGGGCGCGGCCGGCCTCGTCGAACATGCGGTCCATGTCATCGCGGTCGAACGCGTTGCCCGCCAGCGGCGTGGCGCCCACCTCCGCGCCGATGTCGGCCGCGAGGTCGGGGTCCTGGTCGACGCACGCGAGCCGGGCGCCGACCGACGCCAGCGTGTGCGACGCCTGCCGGCCGATGCCCTGGCCCGCGCCGAACACGACGAAGCGGCGCCCGTCGAGTCGCAGGAGTCCGGGGTAGTCGGGAACGGGGCTGTTGTCGGTGCGAGTCACGGCGAGGAACGTACCCCGTGGTTCGCACCGGGCAGGCGGGCGGGTACCTTCGACGGATGGAGATGCGACCGGTGTGATGGATCCCGTCGACGCGCTGGAGCAGATCGCGACCCTGCTCGAACGAGAGCGAGCGGGCCGCTACAAGGAGGAGGCGTTCCGCAAAGCGGCCGATGCCATCCGCGACCGTCCGCTCGACGAGCTGCGCCAGCTCGCGGCGCAGGGCCATCTCGGGGAGCTGCCCGGCATCGGGTCGAGCACCGCTCGGGTGATCGCCCAGGCGCTCGACGGCGAGGTGCCCGAGTACCTCGCCCGGCTCGAGGCCGAAGCCGCGCCCGACGCCGGCCCCGGCGCGCCGATCCGCGCCGCACTGAAGGGCGACCTGCACCTCCACTCGAACTGGTCCGACGGCGGAGCCACCATCGAGCAGATGGCGCACAAGGCGGCCGAGCTCGGTCACGGCTACATGGCGCTCACTGATCACTCGCCGTCGCTGAGCGTGGCCCACGGTCTCGACGCCGAGCGGCTGGCCACGCAGCTGGAACTGGTCGCGGAGCTCAACGAGGAGCTGGCGCCGTTCCGGATCCTCAAGGGCATCGAGGTCGACATCCTCGAGGACGGCCGCCTCGACCAGGACGACGACCTGCTCGCCGAGCTCGACGTCGTCGTCGCCAGCGTGCACTCCAAGCTGCGCATGAGCGAGCAGCCGATGACCGACCGCATGGTCGCGGCGATGGCCAACCCCAACGCCGACATCCTCGGCCACTGCACCGGTCGCATGGTCTTGGGCAAGGGTCGGCCCGAGTCGACCTTCGACGCCGACCTCGTGTTCGGCGTGTGCCAGCACTTCGACAAGGCGGTCGAGATCAACTGCCGGCCCGAGCGCCTCGACCCGCCGATGCGCCTGCTCGAGCAGGTGGTGGCCGCCGGCTGCAAGGTGTCGATCGACAGCGACGCCCACGCCGTCGGCCAACTCGAGTGGCAGCCGTACGGCTGCGCCCGGGCCGCGGAGGCCGGCGTGGCCGAGGACCGCATCGTCAACACCTGGCCGGTCGAGCGGCTGCTCGAGTGGACGGCCTCGCACCACTGACCGCCGTCGTGACTTCACGCGCCGGAACCGGAGAGCGCGTGGGCCCGGGGCTCGGTATCACGGCACCATGACCACCACCACGACCACCCCCCCGGCGCTCGCCGACGACCCCCGTTGGCTCGCGGTGCTCGCCCGCGATCCGGCGAGCGACTTCGTGTACGCGGTGCGCACCACGCGGATCTACTGCCGACCATCGTGCCCCAGTCGCCGCCCGCGACCCGAGCACGTTGCGTTCTTCGCCCACGGCGCCGACGCCGAGCGGCACGGGTACCGGGCCTGTCGCCGGTGCCGGCCCGCGGCCCCGGCCACCGATGAACGCGTCGCGCGCGTCGAGGCCGCCTGCCGCCGCTTCGACGACGGCGATCACGCGAGCGTCGGTGACGTCGCCGCCGCGCTCGGGATCAGCGCCGACGCCCTGCGGCGCGACTTCCGACGTGTGCTGGGCGTGTCGCCGAAGCAGTACGCGGCCGGGCAGCGCGTCGAGCGGTTGCGCGCCGAGCTGCGCGACGGCCGCGACGTGACCAGCGCGCTCTACACCGCGGGCTACGGGTCGAGCAGCCGCCTCTACGAGCAGTCCGACGCCCGGCTCGGCATGACGCCGGCGTCCTACGGCGCGGGTGGCGCGGGCGCAAGGATCGCGTTCACGGTGGTGTCGAGCCCGCTCGGAGCGCTGCTCGTCGCCGCGACCGGGCGTGGCATCTGCTGGATCGCAGTCGGCGCCGAGTCGGTGGCGCTCGAGGCCCGGCTGCGCCAGGAGTTCCCGGCCGCCGACCTGGTCGTGCGCGACGACGAGACGCTCGCGCCCGCGGTGGGCGAGGTGCTCCGACGGATCTCGGGCGAGCTCCCGCGCGAGGAGCTCCCGCTCGACGTCCGTGGAACCGCCTTCCAGCTGCGCGTCTGGCAGGAGCTGCAGCGCATCCCGCTCGGTGAGACGCGCAGCTACGGCGAGGTGGCGGCCGCGGTGGGAGTGCCCGGCGGCGCGCGTGCCGTCGGCACCGCGTGCGGGAGCAACCCGGTCTCGGTGGTCGTACCGTGCCATCGCGTGGTGCGCGGAACGGGTGAGCTCGGTGGCTACGCGTGGGGTCTCGCTGTGAAGCAGGCATTGCTCGAACGCGAGGGTGCGCGCTAGTTCTCGCGCCGCGCGCGACGGCGGTCAGTCGATCTCGCGCACGCGACCGGTCTCCACCTCGTACACGAACCCCCGGACTCGGTCGCGGTGGAGGAGGAGCGATGACGCGCCGGAGCCGCGCCACCGACGCGCGCACGCTCGTCTCCAGGTCGGTGAACGCGCCGAAGCGCACGTTGGCGTTGGGTGGCGTGCCGGCGGCGGCCTCGATGCGCAGCGCGAGTGCGTTCTCGTCGAGCCCGTGCATGCCGCATTTGGTGTGCTGGACCACCATCACCTCGCGTGTCCCGAGCGTGTGCTGCGAGATGGCGAGCGAGCGGACGACGTCGTCGGTGACCAGCCCGCCCGCGTTGCGCAGTACGTGGGCATCGCCGGGGACGAGCCCGAGTGCGAGCGCGGGGTCGATGCGGGCGTCCATGCACGTGACCAGCACCACCGGTCGCACTGGGTGCGCCTCGAGATCGGCGTGGTCGAAGCCGGCGACGAACCGGGCGTTGTTCTCGAGGAGCTCCTCGGTCGCGGACATGGGGTGCAGTCTCGCATCCCGCGCGCTGCTCCCTTGACACCCAGAGGCTCCGAGCGCATCGTGAATGGTCGGTGTCGCCGTCACCCCCACGGCAAGGAGGCGACGCTCGCGTTCTGCGCTCCGCGCACCACGCCATCGGGTCTCGGCGCATCGAGGCAGGAGGCGAACCGGTGACGCGCGGCCGCGCGCCGCGCACAAACGGAGAGGGGCGACCCATGTCCACAGTGCAGTCAACCGTGAGTCGAGCCAAGCCCGGCCGTCGTCACGACGCCGTCGCCATGGCCCTGGAAGCATCGAAGCTGCTGGAGCGCCACGGTGCCGACGACAGCCGGCTCCTCGTCGCCGCCATGGCCGGCGAGATGACCGGATCGCACGTGTTCAGCACCGAGTTCGAGAACGCGGAGGCGTGGGGTGAGTTCAACGACTCGCTGACGGTTGACGCCGAGCTCGAGGCGCTGATGGACCGCGCCGACCGCGACGACAGCCCAGTCATTCTCATGGGCATGAGCCTGGGCAACGAGATCCCGCTGGGGCGGAGTGGCCCTACCCGCCGGGGGCCGGTGACCGAGGCCTACATCTCGCGACCGGTACCGGGTCGTTTCGAAGGCGTCCTCGAGCTCGCGGTCGCCGCGTTCGACTTCGTCGAGGGGCATGGCGCCACCAACTGTCGGCTCATCCAGCTCACCAACGCAGGCATGCTGACGGATTGCCTGGCGGCATCGTGGGAGCTCGAGGACATGAAGGCGGTCGGTCGTCTCGGCGACGCGTACGCGAACGACCCGGCCGGCCAGCAGGTGTTCGAGATGCTCATCGGCGCGAACGCGCCCGTCACCAGCGTTGCGAGCGGCATCTACCGCGAGATCCCCCTGTAAGCGCGAAGGCGCCGGCGGGTGCACCCGCCATCGCACCCGTCGGCTCGCTGGCGCCTCCGGCGAGCGCTCTGAACGCACACGCGGTCATGTGCGCGCGGCGCGCGTGGTTCCGCCCGGTGCAGAGCGTCAGCTCATTGTGCGATGACGCGCTCCGGGTGGAAGGTGACGATCACCCGCTCCTCGTCGAGGAGGCCCGGCATCGACTCCAGGTCGGTGTCGTACGCCGTGAACACGGTGCGCACGAACGTCTTGTCGGTGTCCGGCTCGATCGTGACCCAAGCGCGTACCTCGAGGAACCGGTACGGGTTCTGCGGATCAAGGGCGAACACCGTGGCCCGGGGCTCCCGCGCGAGGTTGCGGTACTTCTGGCGATTGGTCGCCAGCGACATGCGGAGCACGCCGTCGTCGTCGAGCAAGACCCACACTGCGGTGGTCTGGATCGACCCGTCGGCGTTGTGAGTGCTCAAGGCGACGGTCGCCCGGCTGAGCAGGTCGTGATGGGACTCGGGGACGGCGAGGGTGAGAGGCATCCCCCCAGCGTACTAGTTGAACACTCAACCAGCGGGCTCAGGGCTCTCGGCGGCGATGACGGCGAGGCACTCCCCATCCCCGCCCGGGAATCCCGGAACCGAAAGAATGTCGTCACAACCTGAATTGGTTCGAACAAGGGGGTCACCGTGACAGAGCCGACAAAGCGAGGGACGGGTTGGATCGTCTTCGCCGGGGTGGTGATGGTCATCGCCGGAGCGAGCATGTTCATCAACGGCTTGTGGGCGCTCAACGCGAGCAGTGCCGTCGAGTCGACGTTCAAGAACGGTCTGCTCTTCAGCGAGAACAACCTCGACACGTGGGGTTGGATCTACGTGATCGTGGGTGCCGTCGTGTTCTTCGCCGGGATGTTCGTGTTCTTCCGGCAGCCGTGGGCGCGTTGGGTCGGTGTTCTGGCCGCGACCGTGCAGGCGATCTTCGCCTTCTTCTGGATCTTCACACCCCAGTGGCCGGCCGCGCTCGTGATCATCGTGATCGACATGCTCGTGATCCACGGGCTGGTCGCGTACGGAGAGCGCGACGAGGTCTACGTCTGACCGAGGCCGACGGTGGCCGCGCACGACGGCGCGCGGCCATCCCGGTGGTCATGACCCGAGAGGGATCAGATGCCGAGGATCTGGGCCTTCTTCGCCGAGAACTCCTCGTCGGTCAGGATTCCCTGCTCGTGCAGCTGCGCGAGCTGCTGGAGCTGCGCGTTGAGGTCGGGCGCGGCCGGCGCCGCCGGCGGAGGCGCCTGCTCGGCATACGCCTGCTGCTGCGCCTCAGCGTCCTGCGCCGCGTACTTCTGCTGCTGGTGATGCTGGACGGTGCCGGACACCACGGCTGCGGTGCCGACCACTGCGGCTGTCCGCATGATGGGTCGTCCTCGTCGAAGCATGTTCTCGTCCTCTCGCGTCGGTGTCGTGTGCGGCCGATAGGAGCTCGTCGTCAGCTTGCGGCGACGACCTCGTCGATCACTTCCTTGGGGATCCGCACCGAGGCGACCAGCTGACCGCCGGAGTCGATCACGGCGTCTCGGAACTTCGTGGCCCAGAGGTGTTCGAACAGCAGGATCGCAGCCGAGGAGTTCGGCTCGAGCTCCGCGCCGAGGTCTTCGATGTCTTCCTCGGCGAGCAACCCGCTCGGTTCTTCGACGTGCGGCTGGAACGCCGAGCTGGTCGCGGCATCGAGCTCCGAGAGCTCGATGCCGACGACGTTGCCGTCGGCGTCCTTGGTGACGAAGACCAGATCGATCACCCGGATCAACCCGCTCGTCACGAGCTCTTCGAGCGCCGGCGCGATCTCGCCCGTGAATTGGTTCTCGGGGAACGCGACCACCAGAATCTCGACCGGCCCGATGTCCATGGCCCTGCTCCTCCCTCGACGATGTGCGCCAAGAGACGGCTCACCGTCCCGGCGCCGATGACCCTACAGGCACCGAACAGATCACGCGCACGGACGCGCGCACGGGGAATGCTCATGGCGAGCGGCGACAACGAGGCGCTGTGGGAGCAGCACGCCCGATGGTGGCAGCGCGAGTTCTCCGCCGGTGCCGACCCGGAGTACGTCGACCAGATCCTGCCGCTCGTCGCTCGTCATCTCGACGGCGCTCGCCGCGTGCTCGACATCGGCTGCGGCGAGGGACAGGTCGCTCGGCACCTCGCCGCGCTCGGCGCCGAGGTCGTCGGACTCGATCCGACCTGGTCGCAGGTCGTCGTGGCCCGTGACCGCGCCGGTGGTCCTCGGTACGCGCGTGCGCGGGCGGACGCGCTCCCGTGCCGGGACGAGGCGTTCGACAGCGTCGTCGTCTGCCTCGCGCTCGAACACGTCGACGCGTTCGAAGACGCGATCCAGGAGGTGGCCCGGACGCTGGTCCCGGGCGGTCGCTTCGTGCTCGTCCTGAGCCATCCCCTGCTGCAGGCGCCGAGGAGCGGCTGGGTCGACGATCGGATCGCCGGCGAGCACTACTGGCGGGTCGGGCAGTACCTCGAGGACGACGTCGTGGTCGACGAGGTTGCGCCCGGGGTCGCCCTGAGGTTCATCCATCGACGCCTGAGCCGGTACGTCCATGCGATGGGGACGGCCGGTCTGTTGATCGAGGACATGGAGGAACCGTCTCCGGCTCCCCGGCTGGTCGCGACACCTGGGACCATCCCGAGGCGTACACGATCCCGCGCGTGCTGCTCATGCGAGCCCGCCGCTGGGGGATCAGTACTCGCCCTTGATCACGAAGTACGAGCCGCGGATCGTCCCGGCCAGCTTCGACTTCTGCCGTGCGAACTTGAACGAGCCGAGCTCGGCGGGGATCTCCATGCCTTCGGAGAGCTTGAACCCGACGGCCCGCTTCTTGGGTTCGTCGAGCGGGTACAGGACGTTGATCGAGAGGCCGTTCTCGTAGAACACGTAGGTCCACCGGATGTTCTCGACCTGGATCGTCGTCGCCTCGAGCGGCGGCGAGGCCACGACGATGCCGCGCTCCTCCTCGAGGATGCGGGCCACCCAGTCGACGGCCTGCTTGGCCTTGGCGGCCGGTTCGACCGTGAAGACGTGGTCGTACTTGTTCTTGAAGTAGCGAGCCTCGTTCGCCCGCAACCCAGCCAGTGCGTCCGCCACCGGCGACGACTCCAAGCCGACGGTGGAGACGTTGACGAAGTCCACTGCGTAGCTCATCGGGCGCCACAGTAGGCCGTGGTCGGGCGACCGCATCTGAGCCCTGCCACCTGAGAATCTCGTGAACGACGACGTTGCGATTCCGGTGGGTCAGGCGCCACGGCGGCGTCGCCGCCGCGCTGGGTACCAGCGTCAGGTCGTTACGACCGCGGAGAGCTCGTCGCCGGTCTTCGGCGTTCCCGCGACGTCGTCGATCGGCTGCACTGGTCCGGCGAGGTCGGTTACCTGTCGATGCAACTCCCATCTCTCGCCGATTCGATCGCCGGCACGGACCCCACGCTGGCGATCGAGCTCGCCGCCATCTCCGAGAGCGGCGCCATCGCGCCCTTCCCCGCATTCGACGTGCTGGCGACGAACGAGCGGCTCGCCCGGACGGTCGACGAGCTCGGGCCCGACGCCCTCCGAGCCGCGCGGGCACGCGCCGCTGCCATGACGTATCACGAATCGGTCCAGTACGTGTTCGACAACATCGACCGTCTCATCGACGCGTCGACACCTTGAGGGGCGGAGGGAGAGGGATTCGAACCCTCGGAGACTTGCGACTCAACGGTTTTCAAGAGGGCGCATCCTCGTCTTCGTCGTCTACGCCGTCGCGTTTGTGCTGGTCACAGATCTGCGGGGGCTCGTTGGGCCTTGCGAATCTGCCCCGTACGACCAGGACTGATGGGCAAACTCATGGGCAGGAACGGGTTAGCTCGGCTCTTCGGTCAACGGCTACAGCCGAAGTCCGAAGTGCTAGGGTGACCTCGTGGGAACGCCGGAGCACAACCTCGAGGCGCGAGACGCCTTGGCGGACGCGCTGGAAGCGCTCTGGGTCGATGTCGATCGAAACGTCCCTGCCCCGCGTCTAGAGGTCAAGAGCGGCGACGGAGCAGTGGCCCTCGTGGCACGACCCGAGACGGTCGTGTCGACACCGCGCGCAGCTTCTGTGATCGCCGACCTGTCCACATCCTCCGAACGCGCCCACGAGACCGTTCTCGTCGCCGATGAGGTATCGCGTGGCGCACGCCAGCTCCTGATGGAGGCGGGCGTGGGATGGCTCGATCGGCGAGGCAGCCTCCGAGTCTGGGTCCCGCCTCTGATGATCGACAGCGCAGTACCCGCGTCTCCACGCGCAGAACGTCCCGTCCATTCAACCGACGCGATCAGAGGGCGCGGCGGACTCGCCTTCGCGGTTGAGTTGTTGCTAGCGCCGGAGAACCCGCCCACACTCACCGACATGGCGCGCCGCGCCGGACTCGCATTGAGCTCCGTATCGGAGGGAGCGTCCGTCGTGCGCCACGCGGGGCTCGTGCGATCGGATGGGCGGCCTCTCGTTCCCGAGCTCTTCGCCGCCGCCGCCGAGGCGTGGCGACCTCGATGGCGCTGGCTCGCCGAGGCGCCACCGCCAGGTCACCGCACGCGAATCCAGTCACTCGGGCTCGGCCTTGACGACCTGGACCAGGCCGGGTGGGCTCTCACCGACAACCGCGCCGCCGCGGGATGGGGTGCAGCACTGGTGGTCTCGAGCGCCCTTCCCCCCGCTTTGTACGTGCCCCAAGATCGATTGTTGCGCCGCGCGCTGGACCTCTTCGGCGAGGGCGTTCCTTCGGAGAAACGCGGCGCTCGTGTCGCCGTCGCGCCGCTCCCCGTCGTTTGTGATCGGCGCTACGACGTACCTGGCGAGATGTGGCCCGGCGCACATCCGCTGTTCGTCGCGCTCGACCTTGCGCAGGACCCGGCGCGAGGCGCCGAGGCGCTCCAGCAATGGCAGCCGCCCGCACCTTTCCAGAGGGTCTGGTAGTCGTGGACAAAGTCGTGCTCGTCGTCGAGCAAGACAGTCCCGTCGTGCGCTTCGTCGAAGCTCTCGGGCGTCTTGCGCTCAAAGACATGCCGCGCACCGCGGTGATCGGGGGCGTGGCGGTGATGTGCCAGCTGGCAGCCGCGCACCGCCCCACTGCAGACGTCGATGCACTGGCCCGGGACGACGCGGTTCCCAGCGCGGTCGAAGTGCTGATGGGTCACGGGGCAGGCCGAACACCGCATGGAGTCGAGCTCGCCGGCGTCCACATCGACCTACTGGAGGTCGGCGATGTTCCCGCTGCCGAGGCATTGCCTATCGATGAACTCGACCGCTCATTCGTGATCGCCCACTCATGGGCCCTCGAGACCGCGGAGCCGATGCTCGTCGTCGCGCGCAACCGCGCCGGCCGAACGTCGAGGTCGGCGCAGGTGGAAGTCGCGACGCCCGCTGCTCTCGTGGCGATGAAGCTCCACGCGATTCGCAAGCGGCGCGGAGCCACGGCAGCAAAACGCGGGAGCGACGCCTACGACATGTATCGGCTCTTGGCACTTCGGGACGCGGACGGCAGCATCGCGAGCACACTTATGCACGCACCTGCCGGGCTCGGAGCATGGTGTGCGCTGCAAATAGAAGAGCTCTTCGTGAACGATGTCGACCGTACGGTGCTCTGGATCCGCAACGCGCTCGCTGTCGGCACCGTGCACGTCGTCGCCGACGATCTGAGCGCAGTAGGGGAGGCGTTCATCCACAGAGCACGCAATGGATGACCGCTGCCCCACCTCAACTTTAATGGGCAAACTCATGGGCAAGATCGCATGCCGGAAGTCGACTCAGATCCAGAAATAGCCCCTGACCTGCGGAGGGAGAGGGATTCGAACCCTCGGAGACTTGCGCCTCAACGGTTTTCAAGACCGTCCCATTCGGCCGCTCTGGCACCCCTCCAAGGATCAGGGTAGGCGTGACGTCAGACGACCGCGGTCCAACGCATGGAATGACCACCCCGCGACTCCTCCATGCGGTGGGCCGCGGTGCGGCTCGCGTCAGGCCTTGGACGTGCCGCGCTTCGAAGTGTTGGCGCGCTCACTCCGGCGACGCGCCCGACGGCGCACGCTGGCCGGTGCCTTCGGGTTCGTCGCGAGCGCACGCACGACCGTGCGGTCCGGATCGCGTGCGAGGGTCTGCAGTTCTCGTGCCGGCGTCGACGGGTTGGCGGCGACGGCTGCACGGAGGGCGCCGGAGCCGACCTGCGCCCCCGCGACGAGCACGTGTTCCGGGGTACGCGGGTTCGACAGCACGACCTCAGGGACGATGCTCAGCAGCCGCTCGAGCAGGTCGACCGGGCACTTCGGGTTCGTCGCCAAGTTCGCACATACCCCGGGGAACGTGTCGCCGGACAATGTGACGAGTGTTTCGACCGGACACGACTCATGAGCGGCCACGGCTGCGCGCACGCTCGCGTCACCGTCGTCGGCGAGGAGCACCAGCATCTCGGGAGGGAGCGCCAGGTTGCGCGCGACGCGGACGCGGACCTGTGCCGAGTCGTCCCGAAGGAGCTGGAAGAGCAGTGCAGGCGCGACGTTGGGGTTCGCGGCGACGGCCGCACGTACGGCAGGCGCCTCGTCGGCCACCGCGAGCTCGATCGCCGAGATGGGGATGCTCGGATTGGACGCGGCGGCACTGCGCATCGCATCGGTGCCGTCACGGAGGATGCCGGCAATGACCGCTTCCGGGAGCGCGGGATGGGACGCGGCGCGGCGCCGTGCGTAGCCGACCCCGTTGGCGATGATCCCGACGAGCTCGTCGGGTGAGGAACCCGTCGACAACGCACTGACCAGCTGGCCGACCGGGCTTTCGCTGGTCTCGCGTCGTTCGGCCGCGCCCTCTTGGAGAGCCGATGCGTCTTCGCGCAGCGGGATCTCGATTGTCGCGATGGCGTCCTCGGTCGGCCCCGGTACGCGTGCCGAGAGACACGGTTGTTCTCCGACCATGACCAGGTCGACGTCGTACGCACGCCGAGAGCGCAACGACGAGACGACGCGTGAGGAGAGAACGAACCGGCCGGCCAGGGTGTCGAGCGCGAGACCGTCGCGGCCCCCAGGCTGCAGCTGGATGCGTTCGACCTTCCGCCGCTCTCCTGTGAGGATCGGGACGGTTGCGCTCCGACTGGGCACGAGGACTGTGCCGATGGTGACGTCGCCGTCGAGGGTGAGCGACAGGGCGTCGTCACCGTACTGCTGGACCTCGACCGCGTGGAGCAGCTCCTGGATGTCGACGGTGATCGGGCGTCGGCTGCCGGACGACGCGCGTCCGGGCACGTCGTGGTATTCGCAACCGCCGATGACGTCCTGCACGGCGAGTCGCAGCGACGCGACAGCCTGGCCCTGCGACGCGCGGTGGACCGGTTCGATGCGCATCCAGCCGTCGGCCGCGGCACGCCGCAACTGTGACAGCGAGGTGACGAGTTGGGCACGCGACGTGTCAAACGTGACCGGGCTGCCCCCCCGGAGCGTGGAGGTGACCGTGGCCTGGGTGACGGCCCCCGCGGCGGGTGACGGCGCACCCGTAGAGGACGCGGACGGCTCGGCGTCCGTGAAGGACTCGAACTGCGATGTCTCCGCCGGCGCGGGGTCCGGCGCGAACGGCCCTGAGGACGGAGGCGGGGGACCGTCCCAGAACACCGAGGTCAGGTTGTCCGACGTCGTCGGGGTGTCGGCAGGGGGCGCCACGAAGGCGCGCTCGAACTCCTCGAAGCTCTGCGCGGTGTCGTAGCCGGACTCGGGCTCGGAGTCGAACTCCTCGAAGCTCTGCGCCGTTTCGTAGTCGGACTCGGGCTCGGAGTCGAGCTCCTCGAGCCGCCGCGGCGCGTCGGTGTGTGCCGGGTCGTCTGCTTCGCGGCGCTCGATTGTGGTGTCGATGCGGAGGAGCGCGCGTCGTGTGGCGGCCGAGAGCTGTTGGTCGGTGGTGACCTGGAGTCCTTCCAGGCGGGCGAGCTCGTCTTCGACCGCGGTGGCGATGCGGGCGATCTGGTCTCGGATCTGAGCGTCCACATCGACGGCCACCCCGATGGCCTGGGCACACGCGGCCTCGACCGCGTCGCGTTGTCCCGCGGCGTACTCGATCACGGCGCGCACCGCCCCCTCGGCCTCCTCGACGGTCGTGCACAGCCGCGCGTCGGCTTGTTCGGCCTCGGCCCGAGTCCGGGCCGCGAGCTCGGCGAGATCCGCCGTGTGACGTTGCGCATGGTCGCGTGCGTCGGTGACCAGGTCGTCGAGAACGGCGGTGCTCGCCGCGACGAGCTGTTCGAGTTGCCGCGCGTCGGTCGTGGGCCGGAGACCTTCCACCTGGGCGATTCCCGCTTCGACCGCGGTGTCGATGCGGGCAATCTGCGCTCGGATCTGAGCATCGACGTCGTCGGTCGCCCCTGTCACGTGCGCTCGCGTGGCTTCGATCGCATCGCGCTGTGCCTCGGCGTGCTCGATCGTGGTGCGAACGGCGGCCTCGGCCTGCTCGACGGTGGCGTGCAGTGTGGCCTCGGCCTCGGTCACGGTACGCACGCCGAGCTCGGCGAGATCCACCCGTATCTGTTGCGCACGGTCGCGGGCCTCGGCGACGAGGTCGTCGAGGAGGGCCGTTCCCTCCGTGTAGAGCTGCTCGAGCTGCCGTTGGCGCTTCTTGTGCTTCTTCTTGTCGTTCTTCCTGTTCGCGCCCACGCGGGCCGACCTCCCACCTTCGAGCACCGGTCCGGGCCGGATGCTTCACAAGAAGATTTCGGCGGGATTGCCGTCCGATTGACCAATTTCTCAGAGGTTGGGCTTGATCGAGCCCATCGGGTGGCCGATGAGAAGGCATGGCTACTGCACAGACTGCGAGCGGCATGACAGCCGAATTCGGTCGCGGTCTGGAAGAGGCGCGACATGGGGCCGGTCTGTCGCAGCGCAGGCTGGCGAAGCGGAGCAGGCTCTCGACGCGACGAATCGCCGACCTGGAGCAGGGTACGGAGGTGCCGACGGATCGGGAGCTCGGGGCGCTGGCGCAGGCCTGCCGGGTCTCGGTGTTCGAGCTCCTGCCGCCCGGCTACACCCTTCGGGTCCTCAACCATGACGAGTCCAGCGGCGCGCACGAGGTGCAGGGCCCCGACGCGTTCGACGCCCTCCTGCGCGAGTACCTCTCGATGGTGATGGAGCTCCGCGCGGGCCGGGAGGTGACCGCGCCGACGCTGCGCCACGAGGACCTTGTGGAGCTCGCCGCCGCCCTCGGTGACAGTCCGGTGGCGATCGAGGAGCGTCTCGTCACCCTGCTGCACGCGGACGCGGCCGATGCCCCGGCGATCCTCTCGATGATCCTCCCCTCGACGGCGACCGACTGAACGACGGGTTCCGGCCCCTCAGCGCGGGTCGACGCGATCGAACCCGGTATAGGGCCGCAGCACTTCCGGGACGGTGAAGCTGCCGTCGGTGTCCTGGTAGTGCTCGAAGAGGAACACGAGGGTGCGGCCGATCGCGCACGCGGTGCCGTTGAGCGTGTGCACGAGCTGGTTGCCGCCTCCCTGAGAGTTGGCGGCGACCTTCATCCGCGTCGACAAACGCCGCGCCGAGAAGTCGAGGTAATTGGAGCACGACGTGAGCTCGCGGTACGCCCCCTCGGAGGGAAGCCAGACCTCGACGTCGTACTTCTTCGCCGCCGCCGCGCCGAGATCCCCTGCCGCGATGTTCACGACGCGATACGGCAGGCCGAGCCCGCTGACGATCGACTCCTCGATCGCGAGCAGCGCCTCGTGCTCGTCCCACGACGTCTTGGGGTCGGCGTACGAGAACATCTCCACCTTGTCGAACTGGTGGACGCGGAAGATGCCGCGCGTGTCCTTGCCGTAGGTGCCAGCCTCGCGCCGGAAGCACGACGAGATGCCGAGGTAGCGGCGAGGCAGGCCGTCGGCGGGGAGGATCTCGCCGCGGTGCAGTGCGGAGAGGGGTACCTCGCTCGTGCCGACGAGGAACAGCTCGTCGTCGCCGACCTCGTAGACCTGGGACCGGTCGGTGGGGAAGAAGCCGGCTTGCTCCATGGCTTCCTCGCGCACGAGGACCGGCGGCACCACCGGGGTGAAGCCCTCGCCGACGAGCGTGGTCGTGACCCACTGCACCAGCGCCAGCTCGAGCAGCACCGCCTCGCGCATCAGGTAGGCGAAGCGGGAGCCGCTCATCACGACCGCCTGCTCGCTCTCCACCCATCCCATCGCTTCGGCGAGTGCCGCGTGGTCGAGGGGTGGTGCGGCTGGCGTGTCGCCCACGACGCGCACGACCTCGCCGTCGTCCTCGCCACCGTCGGGCACCGACGGATCAGCGGGGTTGGGGATGTCGAGCGCGAGCGCGCGCACTCGGACGTCGAGTCGGGCGAGCTCCTCCTCGAGTCGCTTGAGCTCGTCCTTCAGTGTGCTCGCGGCGGCGACGAGCGCGGGGCGATCGTCGGGGCCCGCCTTCCCGATCGCCTTGGACGCCGCGTTCTGACGCGTGCGCAGTTCCTCGACCACTTGGAGCTGGTCGCGGCGCGCGCCGTCGGCCGCGAGCACGTCGTCGAGCAGTCCCTCGCGCACGCGCTTGCGCTCGATGCCCGCGCGGTATTCGGGTTCGTCGCGCAGGCGTTTGAGGTCGATCACGCGAGATCCTCGTGACGGATCTGGTCGCGCAGGCCGTCGAGCCACGTCGTGGCGTCGCGCCAAGCCTTGGTGACGGCCTTGCGCCGCACGTGACCGTCGTCGCCCGCGACCGGATACGAACCGAGGAACTTCACCTTGGCCTGCTTGGCCGCGAGGTTGCGTAGGCAGTCGGCGACCAGCTCGTCGTCGAGGTGCCCCTCGAAGTCGATGAAGAAGCAGTAGTCGCCGAGGTCGCGCTTGGTGGGGCGCGACTCGAGCTTGCTGATGTTGATCGCGCGCGCCGCGAACTCCTGCAGGATCGCGAGCAGGGACCCGGGGCGGTCCTGACGCTGGAAGCAGACGACGGAGGTCTTGTCGTGGCCGGTGGGCGCGGGCACGCCGTAGCCGACGAGCACGAAGCGGGTCTCGTTCTCCGGGTGATCCTCGATCTCACTGGCCAGGAGCTCGAGGCCGGCATTGGCCGCGCCCTGGCGCGTGCCGATCGATGCCATGCCCGCCTTGCGCGACTTCGCCACCTGGAGGGCGGCCTCGGCGGTGGAGTTGGCGGCGACCGCGACCGCATCGGGGAGGTGCTCGGCCATCCACATCCGGGTCTGGCCGAGCGGGTTGGGGTGCGACACCACGGTCGTGATGGTGGACAGCTTCGTGCCCTTCGGCGCGCAGAGATGCAGTGACACCGGAAGATCGACCTCGCGTTGCACGAGGAGCTCGGTGTCGAAGGCCAGCGTGTCGAGGGTGACGGTGATCGAGCCTTCGATGGAGTTCTCGATGGGGACGAGTCCGGCGTCGACCTCGCCGCGCTCGACCGCGGTGATCACGTGCGGGACGTCGCGGAACGGCACCGCCTCGCCCGCGGCGAGGTCGGGCTGCGTCAGCAGCGCTTCCTCCGCGAACGTGCCGTGAGGACCGAGGAACCCGACCCGAGTCATCGGGCGGAAGCGTAGTGGCGACCCCTCTGCACCCCTATCGTTGATTCGTGCGTCACTGGACCCTCGACGAGGCCACCGCCGCGCTGCCCGAGGTGCGCACGAAGGTGAAGCGGCTGCGGCAGTTGTTGCAAGCGCGACCCACCGCCAACGGCCAGGGCGCGCGCCTCGACGCCGACATCGCGGCGCTGGTCGCGGAGCTGGACGCCGACGGCATCATCGTGCGCGATCCCGCTCGCGGCTTGATCGACTTCCCCGCGCGCTCGTCGTCCGGCGAGACCTACCTGCTGTGCTGGCTCGACGGCGAGGACGCCATCGAGTGGTGGCACTGGCCCGACGCCGGCTTCGCCGGCCGCACGCCCATCAGCGATCCGCCCGCCTGACCCCCACGCTCGCGTCAGTCGGTGTGGGCCACGCCGGCGCGGCGCGTGTGCGCGAGCGCGGCCCCGACGATGCCGGCCTCGTTGAGGAGCTGCGCGGGCACGATCTCCGTCTGCACCTTGCCGAGGCGAGGCACGAACTTGTCGGCTTTCTTGCTGATCCCGCCGCCGATGATGAAGAGGTCGGGGGTGAACAGGCGCTCGACGAGGAGCAGGTACTCCTCGACGCGCTCGGACCACTCCTTCCACGACAGGGCCTCTGCTTCACGCACGCTCTCGGCGGCGATCCGTTCCGCGTCGTGCTTGCCCATCTTCAGGTGACCGAGCTCGGTGTTGGGCACGAGCTCGCCGTCGATGAACAGCGCGCTGCCGATGCCGGTGCCGAGCGTCACCATGATCACCAGGCCCCGTCGACCGCTCCCCACACCGAACGTCATCTCGGCCACGCCGGCGGCGTCGGCGTCGTTGACGACGGTGACGTCGCCCCCGATCACCTTGGCGAAGCGTGCAGCCGCATCGGTACCGATCCACTGCTTGTCGACGTTGGCCGCGGTGCGGGGCACGCCGTTCTTCACGACCGCGGGGAAGGTCGCGCCGGTGGGACCGGTCCATTCGAAGAACTTCGCCAGTTCGCCGACCACGGCGGTGACCGCGTCGGGTGTGGCCGGCTGCGGGGTGAGGATGCGCTGGCGGTCGGCCAGGAGCTGGCCGCTGCGGGTGTCGACGGGCGCACCCTTGATGCCCGTGCCGCCGATGTCGATGCCGAGGACGGTGGTCATGGCGTCATTCTCGTCGCGAGCGGCGTAACGCGTGAGCGATACGGGGACACTCAGTCCCGTGGAGCGGTTCGACGTGGTCGTGATCGGTGGTGGCTCGGCCGGAGAGAACATCGCCGGCCGCTGCACCGACTGCGGCGCCACGATCGCGGTGGTCGAGTCAGACCTCGTCGGCGGCGAGTGCTCCTACTGGGCGTGCATGCCGAGCAAGGCGCTGCTCCGGCCGGGTGAGGTGCTGGCCGAGGTCCGGCGGGTGCCGGGCGCCGCGGCGGCCGTCACCGGCGAGCTCGATGTGGGCGCCGCGCTCGCCCGCCGTGACGACCTCGCGGCCCACTGGCGCGACGACGACCAGGCGAAGTGGCTCGCGGGTGCGGGCGGGGTGCTGGTGCGCGGGCACGGCCGACTGGTGGGTGAGCGACGAGTCGACGTCGAGCTCAGCGGCGGGTCGGGCGTTCGTGAGCTCGAGGCCACGCGTGCGGTGGTGGTCGCGACCGGGTCGTCGGCTGTGGTGCCGCCGATCGCGGGGCTCGGCACCGTGCGCGCGTGGGACAGCCGCGCCGCGACCAGCGCGCAGGAGGTGCCGGCGCGGCTGCTCGTGGTGGGCGGTGGTGTCGTCGGCGTGGAGATGGCACAGGCGTGGAAGCGCCTTGGCGCGCGCGAGGTCACGATCGTCGACGACGGGCCGCGCCTCGTCACGCAGTTCGAGCCGTTCGCGAGCGCGCAGCTGCGTGACGCATTCGTCGACGAGGGGATCGACGTCGTGCTCGACGCGTCGGTCGAGCGGGTCGCGCGCGAGCGCGACGCAGGCCCGGTCACGCTCTCGCTGGGCGACGGCCGGACGTTCGTCGGTGACGAGCTGCTCGTGGCGACGGGACGGCGTCCACAGACCGACGACGTGGGGCTGGACGCCGTGGGTCTCGTTGCGGGGAAGGCGGTCGAGGTCGACGACCAGTTGCGAGCCACCGGGGTCGAGGGCGGTTGGCTCTATGCGATCGGTGACTGCAACGGCCGCACGCACCTCACCCACATGGGCAAGTACGAGGCTCGCATCGCGGCCGACGTCATCCTGCGCGGCGCGTCGATCGAGGCGTGGGCTGACCACCGAGCGGTGCCAGCGGTGGTGTTCACCGATCCGCAGCTGGCGATGGTCGGGCTCACCGAAGCGCAGGCGCGTGCGCAGGGTGTCGACGTGCGGGTCGTCGAGCACGGCACCGGCGAGGTCGCGGGTGCCGCCGTGCACGGCAGGGGCATCAGCGGCACGTGTCGCCTGGTCGTCGACGACGCACGCCGGGTGGTGGTCGGCGCGACGTTCACGGGCCCGGGTGTCGGCGAGCTGCTGCACGCGGCGACGATCGCGATCGTGGGCGAGGTGCCGCTCGACACGATGTGGCACGCCGTCCCGGCGTTCCCCACCGTCAGCGAGGTCTGGCTCCGTCTCCTCGAGGCCTACGGCCTGTAGCTCCCGTCCCCTCGAACATCTCAGAGTTCACGTACACAGGCGGGGGTCAACTCTGAGATGCTCGTTAGGGTGGGGCATGGCCCCGATCACCGAGACGCCGGAGTGGCGCGCGCTCGACGCGCACCACTCCGAGCTGCGCGACGTCCACCTGAGCGACCTCTTCGCCGGCGATCCCGGCCGGGGCGTGGACATGACCGTCGCGCTCGACGGCCTGTACCTCGACTACTCCAAGAACCGCGTCACCCCCGAGACCCTCCGGCTCCTCGTCGCCCTGGCCGAGCGGGCGCGCCTGCGCGATCGCATCGACGCCATGTTCCGGGGCGAGAAGCTCAACGTGACCGAAGACCGCGCCGTCCTCCACGTCGCGCTGCGTGCCCCCGAAGGCGCGGTGATCGACGTCGACGGTGAGAACGTGGTGCCCGGCGTGCACGCGGTGCTCCGCCAGATGGCCGACTTCTCGGACCGGGTGCGCAGCGGCCAATGGGTAGGTCACACCGGCAAGCGCGTCCGCAACGTGATCAACATCGGCATCGGCGGCTCCGACCTCGGCCCGCACATGGCCTACGACGCGCTCCGCGACTTCTCGCAGCGCGACATGACGTTCCGCTTCGTGAGCAACGTCGACGGCACGGACTTCTGGGAGGCCACCCACGACCTGGACCCGGCCGAGACGCTGTTCGTCATCTCGTCGAAGACGTTCACCACGCTCGAGACGCTCACCAACGCGCGCAGCGCGCGTGAGTGGAGCCTCGCCGGTCTCGGGGGCGACGAGTCGGCCGTCGCCAAGCACTTCGTGGCGGTGTCGACCAACGCCACCGAGGTGGCGAAGTTCGGGATCGACACCGCCAACATGTTCGAATTCTGGGACTGGGTGGGCGGCCGCTACTCGTACGACTCGGCCATCGGGCTCTCCCTCATGGTCGCGATCGGCCACGAGCAGTTCGGGGAGATGCTCGCCGGATTCCGGTCCGTCGACGACCACTTCCGCACCGCGCCTCTCGAGCGCAACCTGCCCGTGCTCCTCGGCCTCATCGGCATCTGGTACGACGACTTCTTCGGCGCCGAGACCCAGGCGATCCTGCCGTACAGCCAGTACCTCGCCCGCTTCCCGGCCTACCTCCAACAGCTCGACATGGAGAGCGACGGCAAGTCGGTCGACCTCGAGGGCAACCCGGTCACGATGCAGACGGGCCCGATCGTGTGGGGTGAGCCCGGCACCAACGGCCAGCACGCGTTCTACCAACTGATCCACCAGGGCACGAAGCTCATCCCGGCCGACTTCATCGGGTTCGTGCACGCCAACCACGAGGTCGGCACCCACCAGGATCTCCTCACCGCCAACCTGCTCGCGCAGACGGAAGCGCTCGCGTTCGGTCGCGCCGCCCCCGAGGGTGAGCCCTACCGCAACTTCGTCGGCAACCACCCGACCAACACGATCCTCGTCGATCGGCTCACACCGCACACGCTCGGGCAGCTGGTGGCGATCTACGAGCACAAGGTGTTCACGCAGGGCACCATCTGGAACATCAACTCGTTCGACCAGTGGGGCGTCGAGCTGGGCAAGCAGCTCGCCACCGCGATCGTCCCCGAGCTGACCGCCGCCGACGAGCCCCCGCTCGCGCACGACAGCAGCACCACCGCCCTCATCCGGAGATACCGGCGACTCCGGAGGTAGCCCGGCGCGTCGTGGTCCCGGCGCCTGGCAAGCTGGGAGGCGCCGACGAAGGGAGCACGATGCAACTCGGCATGATCGGTCTCGGCAGGATGGGCGCCAACCTGGTTCGCCGCCTGATGCGCGACGGACACGACTGCGTGGCGTACGACGTCAGCAAGCCACCCATCGATGCGCTCGCGGGCGAGGGCGCCACCGGTGCGTACTCCATCGAGGAGTTCGTCGCGAAGCTCAGCACCCCCCGGGCTGTGTGGATCATGGTCCCGGCGGCGTTCGTCGAGGACACCATCGCGAAGTTGGTCGAACACCTCGAGCCCGGCGACATCATCATCGACGGCGGCAACTCCTACTACCGCGACGACGTCGACCGCGCTGCTCGCCTGCAGCCGAAGGGGATCCACTACGTCGACGTGGGTACGAGTGGTGGCGTGTTCGGGCTCGACCGCGGCTTCTGCCTCATGATCGGTGGCGAGGACGACATCGTCACCCATCTCGACCCGATCTTCCGCACCATCGCACCCGGCGTCGACGCCGCGCCGCGCACCCCCGGCGTCACGGGCGACGCGTCGACCGCGGAGAACGGCTACCTCCATTGCGGGCCCAACGGAGCCGGCCACTTCGTGAAGATGGTCCACAACGGCATCGAGTACGGGATCATGGCCAGCTACGCCGAGGGTCTGAACATCCTGCACAACGCCGACGCCGGCAAGGCGGAGCGCCAGGCCGACGCCGAGACCGCGCCGCTGCGCGATCCGCAGTACTACCAGTACGACCTCGACCTCCCCGCCGTCGCGGAGGTGTGGCGGCGTGGCAGCGTCGTCGCCAGCTGGCTGCTCGACCTCACCGCCCACGCGCTCTCGCAGAGCCACGACCTGTCCGACTTCGAGGGTCGCGTGTCCGACAGCGGTGAAGGTCGATGGACCGTGCACGCGGCGGTCGACGAGGGCGTGCCCGCCGACGTGCTGAGCGCCGCGCTCTACGCACGCTTCACCTCGCGCGACGGCGCCGACTTCGCCGACCGGCTCCTCTCCGCCATGCGCAAGGAGTTCGGCGGGCACGACGAGAAGCTCGGTCAGACGATCGGAGAGTCCAAGTAGTGGTGGCGAGAGACCCGTCCGACGCGCTCGTCTTCTTCGGCATGTCGGGCGATCTCGCCCGCAAGAAGATCTTCCCCGCGCTCTACGCGATGGTGAAGAAGGGCGATCTCGAGGTGCCGGTCATCGGCGTGGCGTCGTCGCAGTGGACCGTCGACGACCTGCGCACGCGCGCGCGAGAGCATCACCGAATACGGCGGCGGCGTCGACGACGAGGACGCGTTCGAGAGGCTCACCGGCCTCATGCGCTACGTCGATGGGAACTACAACGACCAGTCGACGTTCACCGAGCTGAAGCAGAACCTGAGCGACTGCGCGCGCCCCGCGCACTACCTCGCCATCCCGCCGACGATGTTCGAGACGGTGGTGGAGGGGCTCGGCTCGTCGGGCGCGGCGAAGCACGCCCGCGTGATCGTCGAGAAGCCGTTCGGGCGTGATCTGAAGTCGGCCCAGGAGCTCAACCATGTGCTCCACGAGGTGTTCCCCGAGCGCGACATCTTCCGGATCGACCACTACCTCGGGAAGGAGGCGATCCAGAACATCCTCTACTTCCGCTTCGCCAACTCCTTCCTCGAGCCGATCTGGAACCGCAACTACGTGCGCGAGGTCCAGATCACGATGGCCGAGGACTTCGGCGTGCAGGGGCGGGGCCGGTTCTACGAGGAGGTCGGCACCCTGCGCGACGTCATCCAGAACCACCTGTTCCAGACGGTGGGGCTGCTCGCGATGGAGCCTCCGGTGGGCCCGGGCGTCGAGGAGCTGCGCGACGGCAAGGAGCGCGTGTTCGCGGCGATGGACACCTTGAAGCCCGACGATCTCGTCCGCGGCCAGTTCGAGGGGTACTGCGACGAAGACGGCGTCGCGCCCGACTCCGACGTCGAGACCTTCGCCGCGGTACGTCTCCACGTCGACTCGTGGCGCTGGGCCGGTGTGCCGTTCTACGTGCGCGCAGGCAAGAACCTGCCGGTCACGTGCACCGAGGTGCGCGTCGAGCTGCACCGGCCGCCCACCAACACGTTCTCCGAGTACGAGCACCGCGCGCACGACGCCAACTACTTCCGCTTCCAGCTCAATCCGCGCATCTCCATCGCGGCGGGAGTCCGGGTGAAGGCTGCCGGCGACGGCTTCATGGGCGACAGCGTCGAGCTGTTCCTGTGCAACGACCATCCGGGTGAGTCGTCGGCCTACGAGCGACTGCTTGGTGACGCGCTCGACGGCGAGACGCTGCTGTTCGCGCGCGAGGACGGCGTCGAGTCGTCGTGGCGGGCGGTCGACAACGTGCTGACCGACCACGGCCCGGCCATCCCGTACCCGGTCCACTCGTGGGGTCCCGCGGAGCAGGACCGCCTCATCGCCGACCCCGACCACTGGCACGACCCGGTCGTCGACACGTCCGACTGCTGACGATGGGCGTGGAGCCGATTCCCACGCCGGGCGCGCCGCCTGTCGCCGGCCCCTACTCGCCGGCGGTGCGCGCCGGCGACTTCGTGGTGCTGGCGGGCCAGGTGGGTCTCGGGCCCGACGGGACGCTGGTGGACGGCGGGATCGAGGCCGAGACC
This sequence comes from uncultured Actinomycetes bacterium, assembly GCA_963815405.1. Taxonomy (GTDB): domain Bacteria; phylum Actinomycetota; class Acidimicrobiia; order IMCC26256; family DASPTH01; genus CAWFGR01. Next base: position 134,562 of record CAWFGR010000002.1, on the reverse strand, counting down.
CGCCAGGTGCTGGCCAACATCGAGGCGGTGCTGGCCGACTGCCGCGTGACCTGGGGCGACGTCGCCCGCACGGGGATCTTCCTCACCGATCTCGGGAACTTCGCCACCGTCAATGCGTTGTACGAGGGCGTGATCGGACCCCACCGTCCGGCGCGCAGCACCATCGGCGTCGCGGCTCTACCAGCCGGCGCGTCGGTGGAGATCGAGTGTCTGGTGTACGACCCCCGAGGAAGCGAGTGAGCATGAGCGACGACCGTGTCGTCAAGACCGATCAGGAGTGGCGGGAGGAGCTGAGCCCCGAGCAGTACCAGGTGCTGCGCCAGGCCGGCACCGAGCGGGCGTTCACCGGCAAGTACTGGGACTGCCACGACGACGGCGTCTACCGCTGTGCGGGTTGCGGCGCCGAGCTGTTCGACGCGTCGACCAAGTTCGAGTCAGGCACCGGCTGGCCGAGCTTCTTCGAGCCGATGCTGTCCGACGCGGTGGAGATCAAGGTCGACAGCAGCCACGGCATGGTGCGCGAGGAGGTCGTGTGCCGACGGTGCGGTGGTCACCTCGGGCATGTGTTCCCCGACGGCCCCGCGCCCACCGGCCAGCGCTACTGCATGAACTCCTGCAGCCTCACCCTCGACCCGAGGTAGCGGCTCACCCCGGGCACGTTTTGGCGCCGCTCGATCCTCGTAGAGGTGGTCGAGTGGCGCCAAACAGAGGGGCGAGATGAATTCGGTGCCCGTGCGTCTGTTGCAGCATGGACATCTCGCCGGATGGACGCGTCGCCACCGTGGCCGCGCGGCAGCACGGGGTCTTCACCTACCAGCACGCCGCCGCCGCGGGCATCGGAGCACGCCAACGCGAAGTCCGGGTCAGGACCGGCCGCTGGGTGCTGCGCGCTCCCGGCGTCTACTCGATCGCGGGTGCGCCGGAGTCATGGCGGGGCTCGGTGCTCGCCGCGTGTTGGGCGGCGCACGGGCTCGCCGTGGCGTCACATCGCTCCGCGGCCGAGCTCTGGGGCCTGCCCGGAGGCCGCCGCGACATCATGGAGATCACGTGTCGCCGTTCGAGACGAGCGAAGTCGCCGGGTCTCGTCGTCCACGAGACCAAGCTCTTGAAGGATGTCGACATGCAGACGATCGACGGCATCCCGACGACGTCGATCGAACAGACGCTGCTCGGGCTCGCTGCCGTCGTGCTCGAGTCGACCGTCGAGATGGCGCTCGACCGGGCGCTGAATCGCAAGCTGACGACGATCGCCCGGCTCGAAGCGTTCGTGCGGCGCAAGGGCAAGCGCGGTCGGAACGGCATCGGCGTGCTCCGCTCTCTGGTTGGTGAGCTCGATCCGCTCGCCGGCGTGCCGGAGAGCGCGATGGAGACGAAGCTGAAGCAACTCCTCCGCCGCCACGGGCTGCCGATGCCACGGTTCCAGTACGAGATCAGGCACAACGGTCGGGTCATCGCCCGGGTCGATGCCGCGTACCCGGAGCATCGCATCGCCATCGAGTACGACAGCTACGAGCACCACACCGGCAAGCTCGCGATCGTGCGCGACAACGACCGTCGCAACCGGATCTCCGACATCCAATGGCGCCCGGTCGTCTTCACCGCCGCGGACCTCGTACGCGACGGTGGCCCGGCCTTGCGGACGCTGCGCACCTATCTCGCTTCTGGCGCCACTCGATCCTCATAGAGGAGGTCGAGTGGCGCCAAAACCTACCTCTTCTTCTTCGGCCGGGTCGTGGTCGTGGTCGACGGCGACGGGGTGGCGAGCTTCGCATCGGCGGTGAAGGCGAAGAAGTCGCGCGAGTTCTGCTGGAAGTACTGGCTGCCGTCGTGGGTCATCCCGTCGAGCAGCTTGACGCCCTCGATCGGGTCACCCGGAACGGTGACGTTGGGCTGGTAGGTGAAGGCGCTCACCCAGTCGGTGTTGATGTCCATCTCCATCGCCCGCACCGCGCCGGCGGCCTGCAGCGTGCGCGCCAGCGCGGTGATCGACATCGCCGGGCCGCCCGCGTAGACGAGTGCGCCGTCGGCGGTCACGCCCACCCCCGACCGCCACACATAGACGTCGCCGCCGAGCGTGGCACCGAAGTCGCTGTTGTCACTCTCGCGAAGGCCGGGGTTGAGCTGCCCGTTGTCGACGATGAGGACGAGGTTCTGCCGCACCGCCTCGATGTCTGGTGACATCACGAAGTCGCGTCCCCACACGCCGACGTTGGCCGAGCCGTCCTGGTTGATGATGAACGACGCAGCACCGTCAAGCAGCGGGACGATCGTCTGCCCGTCGAGGTACGCACCGCCGTTGGCGGTGTCCATCTTGAAGCCGGAGTTGAACGCGGCGATGGCGACGTCGCGTCGTTCCGGTGGGATCTGCGAGTTCCACGGGTTCGGCCCGCCGCCGGGTTGTTCGGTACCGACCACGTAGTTGGCCCGCAGCAGCTTGGTGTCGAGCCACATGAGGCCCGTGTAGTAAGCGGTGTGCGCCGCGTCGGGGCGCACGAAGGTGGTGTAGACCGCCGGCTGACCCAGCACGAGGCGTCCCGTGGGCTGCCACACGCCCTCGTTCTCCTGTACGTCCGTCGCCGGCGTGGGGACACGCGCGGTCGGCGGCGGAAGGCGCTGGATCTGCGGATAGGTCGGAGGCGCGCTCGACTTGTCAGTCGCGTCGGCGACGGTCTTCTGGGTCTTGATCGCGTTCGGTGTGCCGCCGGTCGGTGGCGGGTTGTTGGTGTACCACCACCGCTCGACGGTGTTGACGATCCCGTTGCCGCCGTGGTCGCGGATCCACTCGACGGTACGTACCGACAGCGTGTCGCTGCCAGGCTTGTTCAGGTAGTCGACGTACGACACCGCCACCGGGACGAGCGCGATCACGATCGCCACGGCGATCCCGCGGCGGATCCACCTGGACCGCCGCGAGCGTGGCTTCTTGGTGGTCTTGGCGTGTAACTTCGCCGCCGCCTGCTCGCGTTCGCGCTGCTCGCGTATCTCGCGACGCGAGAGGCGAACGGCCGGTTCCGCCGGGGTGCGCGCCTCGGGGTGCGCGGTCGCACGTAGGTCGACGGAGTCGGCCCCGGTCGCGCGCACTGGAGGCTCGACGACGACCTCGGCGTCGCGGTCGTGGAGCGTGACCGCTGGGAGGTCGTCGTGGGGGTCGAACTCGTCGTACCGGCTGAGCGGCGGCGCGGGTGCGTACTCGCTCGGGAGCGAGTACGGCGATGGCGCACCCTCCGTATGATCCCGCGGGCGGTCGGACAAGGGTTCCTCCGGGACGGGTGGGCGCTCCCGGCGGGGCGCGCCCGGACGTCCGGAGAAAATAGTGCCCGCCGACCGCGGTGCCGGATCAGGGGCCCCGGTTTCAGAGGTAGCGCTCACCGGGCTGACGGCTACGAGACACCCGGGCCGGCACGCCGTAGGCGACGACCCGGTCGGGAACATCGGCGACCACCGCCGCGCCGGCGCCGACGACGGTGTCGTCGCCGATCGTGATGCCGTGGATCACGTCGGCGCCGATGCCGATCGCAGTCCGTCGCCCGATGCGCACCGTGCCACCGGTGGTCGCGCCCGGACCGAGGCTGGCGAAGTCGCCGAGGACGCTGTCGTGGTCGATCGACGAGCGGATCCCCAGCAGCGCACCGCGACCGACGTGCGTGTCGTTGCCCACCACGCAGCCGGCGAGGAGGATCGAACCCGCGCCGACAGTCGCGTCGTGGCCGACGACGACCGACGGGTGCACGATGGTCGCTGCAGCCAGGCCAGGTGCGGCGGCTTCTGCCCACTCGAGCAGCGCGCCCCGCGTCCAGTTGTCGCCGATGGCGACGACGTACTGGTCGGCACCGACCTCCGCCGCGCACACCGCGAGGTCGTCGTCACGCCCGAGCACCGGTACGCCGCCCACGACCGCTCCTTGCCCCAACGCGCGGTCGAGAACGCCAACCGCGGTGTGCGCAGCGCCGGCGAGGATGGCGTCGATCACCTGCCGGCCCTGCTCGGAACCGCCGAGCACGATCAGTCGACTCACGACGAGCTCCCGCGGAACGGTTCCATGGTCGCGTGGCCCGGCGCGCTCACGCCCCGTCCGCTGAAAACCTCAGTGACGGTGCGCCAGAGGATCTCGAGGTCGAGCCGGGTGGAGCGGTGGTCGACGTACCAGACGTCGAGGGTGAACTTCTCGTCCCACGTGACCGCGTTGCGTCCGTTCACCTGCGCCCACCCGGTGATGCCGGGCCGCACCTCGTGCCGGCGGGCCTGCTCGGGCGTGTAGAGCGGGAGGTACTCCATGAGCAGCGGCCGCGGCCCCACGAGACTCATGTCACCGTGTACGACGTTGAGGAGCTCGGGCAGCTCGTCGACGCTCGTGCGGCGCAGCCACTTCCCGAGCGCGGTGAGGCGCTCGGCGTCGGGCAGGAGCTCGCCGTCGGGTCCGCGCCGGTCGGTCATGGTGCGGAACTTGGCCATCAGGAACGGACGACTGTCGCGGCCCGGCCGTTGCTGGCGGAACAGCACCGGCGTCCCCATGCGCACCCGCACCAGGAGCGCGACGACCGCGAGCAGCGGCGACAACACGACGAGCGCGGTCGACGCTCCGACGACGTCGACGACGCGCTTCAGCGCGTCGTTACTGCCCACGGAACCAGCCGACCGTCCCGCGCAGTGCGTCGGGGAGCGCAGCGGGAACGACGTCGGGGAAGAGCTCCTGCAGCTGGGTGAGGTCTACCTGCCAGCGCTTCACGTCACCCGCACGCGATTCGGTGTGCTCGACGGTCACGGTCGTGCCGAGGTTCACTTCGAGCTCGGCGATGATCACCTGCACGTCGCCGGCCCGGCGCGCCGCCTCGAGCACCTCGACGGCGTCGGTGCGTTGGCCAGAAGCGACGCCATCGGGTCGGTGATCGATCGGGAGACCGACGGACGCCGCGAGGTGGACGACGGCGGTCGCACCATCCATCGCGAGGTCGAGCGTCGCGGAATCGAGGATGGATCCCTCGACGAGCGTCGTGTCGACATCGCGCGGGTTGTTCTTGCTACCGGTCGAGAGCTCGTCGAGCGCGAGGACGGCGTACCCACACGCCTCAAGTTGCCGACACAGGTTGGCGCCGGTGAATCCGGCACCGCCGGTGAAGAGCACATTCACAGCGGCCAAGGCTACAAGCGCGCCGGTCGCGCTCTGCGCGTTGCTAGCGTTCCGCCGGTGAGCCGGCTCTTCCTGTCGCCGCCCGACGTCGGGCGGATCGAGCGCGCGCTGCTGCTCGAGGCGTTCGGCTCGAACTGGATCGCCCCGCTCGGTCCGATGGTCGACGCGTTCGAGCGGGAGTTTGCCGAGTACGTCGGCGTGCCGCACGCGGCGGCTCTGTCGAGCGGGACCGCGGCGCTGCACCTCGCGCTCATGATGCTCGGTGTCGGCCCCGGTGACGACGTGCTGGTGCCGACGCTCACGTTCGTGGCGAGCGCGAACGCCGTCACCTACGTGGGCGCGCGGCCCGTGTTCGTGGACAGCGACGAGGCGACCTGGAATCTCGACCCGCAGCTCGTGGCCGAAGAGCTCGAGGAGCGCGCCCGCGACGGTCGGCTGCCGGCCGCCGTGATCGCCGTGGATCTGTACGGGCAGTGCTGCGAGTACGGGCCGCTGCTTGCCGCGTGCGAGCAGCACGGCGTACCGGTGATCGAGGACGCAGCCGAGGCACTGGGCGCCACCTGTGGCGGTCGAGCTGCCGGAGCGTTCGGCCGCTTCGGCGTGTTCTCCTTCAACGGCAACAAGATCATCACCACGAGCGGTGGCGGGATGCTCGTGTCCGACGACGCTGACGCGATCGACCGGGTGCGCTACCTCAGCACCCAGGCGCGTGATCCGGCGCCGCACTACGAGCACTCGGTGACCGGGTTCAACTACCGGATGAGCAACCTGCTCGCCGCGGTCGGGCGGGGGCAGCTGCAGGGCCTGAAGGCGAAGGTGGCGCGGCGGCGGGCGATCAAGACCGCGTACCGGGAGGCGTTCGCGAACGTGAGTGGCATCGGGTTCATGCCCGACTTCCCGGGCGGCAAGCCCACGAATTGGCTCACGGTCGTTACGATCGACCAGGCGGCGTTCGGCGCGTCGCCCACCGCCGTGCGCGAGCACCTCGAGTCGCTCGACATCGAGGCCCGCCCCGCGTGGAAGCCGATGCACCTGCAGCCGCTGTTCGCGGGTTTTCCGTGCCGCGGGGGCATGGTCGCCGAGCGCATCTTCGAGGCCGGGTTGTGCCTCCCGAGCGGCTCCTCCATGTCGGACGTCGACGTCGCCCGCGTCGTCAACGCGGTCCTCGGCGCGCGCTGACAGAGGAGAACGCGGCAGGTCAGGAGGTCGCTCCGCGGTAGCGGCTGCGGTTCACCGCACGGCGGAGCGTGTCCTCGAACCCCATGCCACCGTCGGCCTTGGCGCGGAAGAAGCGCACGCCGTCGCTCACCTGGACGGGAGAGCGGGCCAGCCGGTACGGGTCGGTGCGGCCGTACTTGTTCACGTGTGTCCCCGCGATGGCGGCGGACCGGAACCGCTGTCGCACTGCGGCGTCGGCCGTCGGCGACCCCATCACCGCCTTCGGGTACGCGAAGTGCTCAGGTGCCCGGCCGACGTGCTCGGCGATCAACTCGATCGACCGGTCGAGCTCACCGGCGATCTCCCCTTCGGGCAGGCGGTCGAGCAGCGCGTGCGTGTGCGTGTGCGACCCGACGTCCACCACGCCGGTCGACGCCACGTCGCGTAGCGCCGCCCACGACAGCGGCGGACCATCGTCGGGGAACGACCGCCCCCGGTCGAGGAACTCGGTGGCGACGTACAACGTCACAGGCACCCCGCGCTCCACCAGCACCGGCACCGCCTCGTCGGCGAAGTCGGCGGTGCCGTCGTCGAACGTGACGGCCACGAGCCGCTCGGGAACCTCGTCAGGCTCACAGAGCCTGGCGATTCCGTCGGAGAGCGAGACCAGCTTCGTCTCGGAGGCTAGAAATGCCATCTGGTCCGCGAATGCAGACCACGGGAGGTCGACCTCGATGGCGCTCCGCCGACCAACGCGGTGGTAGATCAGAACGACCAAGCCGGGCGGCGGTCGGCGGATGGTGTCGACGGCGGCCGCGCTGGCCTTCACAGCCGTTCGCAGCAGGCTCACAGGCGATACGTTACGCGCGGATCGGCTTCGCGATGACCACCGACGACCTCAGCATCCGGCGCGCGTCGGTCCACGACTTCCCGCAGATCGTGGAGCTTGCGCGTCGCGCGCTCGGGTGGGAGGACGACGACGCCGCGTTCCTCTCCTGGAAGCACGTCGAGAACCCGTTCGGTGTCTCGCCGATGTGGGTCGTGCTCGACGACGATCGGATGGTCGGGTTCCGCACGTTCCTGCGCTGGGAGTTCCTCTTCCCGGGCGGTCGGGTCATCCGAGCCGCGCGCGCCGTCGACACCGCGACGGATCCGGACTACCAGGGCCGTGGCATCTTCACCCGCCTCACCCTCGGAGGGCTCGCGGAGCTGCCGGACGACGGCGTGGAGCTGATCTTCAACACCCCCAACGACAAGAGCCTCCCCGGCTACCTGAAGATGGGCTGGACGGAGGTTGGCCGGCTCCGCGCTGCAGTGATGCCGACCCGTCTGCGCTTTCTCTCCGTAGCGCACAAGGCCCGCACCGCGGCCGACCGCTGGCCGGTCCCGACCGAGGTCGGCGACGCGGCGCCCGAAGTCTTCACCGATCGCAGCGCGGTGAGCGACCTGCTCGCCACCCAGCCCGGGAGCCAGAGGATCGTCACCCGCCGCACCCCGGAGCTGTTCGAATGGCGTTACGGCTTCGAACCCCTGGGGTACCGGGTGCTACCGCTCGGCACGGCTCTGCGGAACGGGTTCGCCGTGTTCCGACGGCGCAAGCGGGGCGAGGCGGTCGAGTGCGTGCTCTGCGACGTCGTCGTGCCCCAGGGCGACGGCCGCCTCGCCGGCCGTCTGATTGACAAGGTGCGCCGAGCCGTGCCGGCCGACTACGTCATCCGCCTCGATCAGCGCAGTGTGGCGAGAGGGCCCTTCATCCGCGTGCCGGGGATCGGGCCGGTGCTCGCGTGCCGACCCCTCGACTCGTCGCCCGCTCCCGAGCTCGCGGCGTGGAACCTGACCATGGGCGACGTCGAGTTGTTCTGATCGTCCGACCTCGGACCGAGATACCGCGGTCGCCGAGGGTCCTGCGCCAGAGCTTCGTTGACAGGTTGCTGAAAAGGTGTTGGGGAGCGTCGCAGACCCTGTGATCTCGTCTTGTCAGGCTGGCCACCCAAGAAGCGGGGTACGCGAGCCACGCGGACCTCGACAACGACCCGACCAACACACCGCGGCCAGGACGAACGACGCTCAAGATCCGCTTTTCAGCGCCCCGCTAACGCCGCTCTTCGCGCCGGATGCTCGCCCCGACCGACTTCGCTCGGCCAAAGCGGGCCAGGCATCCCGCCCATACCAGATGGACTGGCGACCAGATTTCGGTTGCAGAGCCCGCGTTGACTCATTGAGTTTGGCGGCGTCTTCCTTGAAGCCACAGCTTGCCCATGTCCATGATCTTGAACAGCCTCTTCATGTAAAGCCTGGTTCTCGTCCCCGTAGGATCCCAACCGTCCACGATGGTCGCTACCACGATCCTATCCGGATGAAGTTCGTTGACTAAGTCATTGTGCGGATCGCTACCGGTGTCAAATGCTGTCACATTCTCACGCTCACGCAACCAGTTGATGACGGCGAGCTTCACGATTACCCCCGGCGCAGCCTTCGAATGCTCCGGCGACCCCGCGTCCAGCCAGGCGAACGCGCGGCCCCCCTGAATGACTATGCACGACATCGCAACAGGGTTACCAGCGTCGCCGAGCGCCAACAAGCGGAGCTCCCCCCGCGCGTCGAGCCGTTGGCACGCGTCCTCGAAGAATCGTCGGCGAGCAGCCTGACTACTGAGGGCGACACCGGCGTCATGTTTCCAACCCGAACCCTCCATGGATACGAACTGAGCAAGTGCGGAGGGAGTGGCCGGAATTCGCGTCAAAGAAGGAGAATAGCCCAGCTGTTCAGCCAAGCGTCGAACGCAACGATCTACTTCCTTGCCTCGCTTGCGCGTCAGCCAGTCCTCAGGTCGCCAGCTGTTCGGCGGTCGAGTGAGAGCGGCTCTGTGAGCCCGATCGTAACGCCGCGCGCCGCGCGAGGTCACATGGTCCATCGCCTCGCTCACCGCGCCTTCGGAGACGCTTGGCATGATCAGTGACCGAGCAAATGGCCATCTACCAACCAGTCCGCGACCGAGTACGCGCAACGCTTCCATTGTGCGATTCGGAGACACAAGAGGCGTCCCGAACGGAATTGCGCCCGGCAACCAAGTTTGAAGGATCGGCAGCGGATACCCGTGCCAGTTTCGAACGCGTTCCACCGGAAGAACCACGAGTATCTCGGAACTATCCTCGACCACTAGTAACAGTTTCGGATCTCCGTCGTCCTCAAGATGGTTGGCGGCCGGCATGAGCACATTCGGTCCAAAGAACGGATTTGGCTCCAGTGCATGCGTCGCCAAATGGTGCCAGCGCTCGACGACGGCGGCATCGACATCCCGCAGGGAAAGCAACTTCGCCTTCACCTAACGCTCCCTTTCCGTTTTTCAATCGGGTCAACAGACTTCATGATCTTTTGTGCGCATGACGGCTCTGCGACACTCCCTAGACCTCCTTCAGACCTGGTTCATTTCCACCACCGCTTAGGTCGATGAACCATGCCTTGCAGGCCTATGGCGGGGTACGAGCACACCTTGCGGCAATGTTGACGTAGACATCTTGGAGCGAGACGCCTCTGGCGAGGGGCCAAGCACCCATTGAGCATGCTTCAAGGTATCAATGGGGAGCTCGTCACGACGCGTCTGGCGCTGAAGGCCTAATTGCTGAGGGTCACTTGGCTACTGTGTGAGTATGGTCGCACGTAAGGTCCAGCACAGGACCACAGGTCTCCGGACGCCATAGCCGTCGCTCCCTGAGCCACTTGAGATGCAGAACGGTAAGCGGACGCCGCTCATCACTGTGGTCATTCCTACCTACGGTCGGAACTCCCTGCTCGAGGAGGCACTGGCATCCGTACTCGGCCAGACTGTAGAGGACTTTGAGTGCATCGTGGTCGACGACGCGAGCCCCGAGCCAATCACCGTTCCACGTGATCTTCGGTTGATGGTGCTGCGCCGTCAGCAAAACGGTGGAGGGGCCGCGGCGCGTAATTCAGGCATCGATGCAGCGCGTGGTGAGTGGATCACCTTCCTCGATAGTGATGACCGTTTCGCTCCGCGGCGTCTCGAAATCGGCCTGGCCGCCAGCGAACGAGCCGACGTCGCAGTTTGCCAACTTCAATCCATCGGCTCGAGCGGGCGCACTTCCTTCCGATTGGAGGGTGATACTTCCGATGTGATTCTCGATGGAATGACCCCAAACGTGGGGCAAGCGATGGTGCGACGCTCGCTCACGCCGCTGTTCGATGAGCGTCTTCGCGGAGCCGAGGATGTCGAGTGGTGGCTTCGCCTGTCACAAACTTCCCCCTTTGCATGCGATCCTCGCGTCGGCGTGTTCTTCCGACACCATGACGAGCCGCGACATGGAAATCCGTGGATCGTTCGTGCAACAGAGCGCGAGTCGATCATGCAGCTGCATGAATCATATTTCGCAACACATCGGCGTGCGCGTTCGTTCCAATTGTTACGGATTGCAGAGATGCAACGGCGCGCCGGAAACCCGAGCGCAGCGCGCCGCGCCGCGCGGCGCTCCTTCAGCGCTGCGCCTTCGCTTCACAATGCGCTTCGCGCGCTCCGCGTCGCCACTTCATAGGTGTCGCGGAGTTGAAGAGTGGCGATCGGTCCCGAGCTCTCCACGTCGCTGACGCACGAGCCGCACCGGTTGAGCCTTCTCTCCCGGGCGACCGGTGCGGCGTGGTCGGCTTCCCAGGTGACATTCTGAACATGACTCCATCCTCGTTCCAAGGTCAGGAGCCTCCGATCAACCCAGGGCGATTCAGCCGCGAGATCGACCGCACCGACCGAAGCAAGGGCCCAGGCGGATGCAACGGTGACCTCTGGAGCAGCGGCCCTCTACTGGCTCGGAACCATGAGCCCCGATGTCGTGCTTCGCCGATCCGATCATGTCGAACGGTCATGTCGCCAGACTCGCGAAGCCAGTGCGCCGCGTCCGCTCTACCCGGTCGGTCGGCTGCGCGTCCGGGCGCTCGAGCCCGCTAACATCGTGCAAATGTGGCGCACGCGAAGGGGTCTCGACTTCGAACGCGTCGTCGACGGGTCTGTGCCGGCGCCTTTGACCCGCTACAGGCTCGACTTTCCTGAACGGTTCGGGGACGCGCTCGCGGACATTCTCCTCCAGTTGGAGGTGGAACTGCCTCGTAGGTACGGCCCAATCGATCCGGAATCGCCGAACTCCTATTTCAATGGTCTGGCGTATTATGTCGAAGACCTTAACATCTTGATGCTCGAATATCCCGAGTTCAAGACTCTACGACGAACCGTATTCGACTGCCTTCAGGACTACAGTCGCTATTGTCAGGTTGACCGGCCTTTGAAGTACTTCACCTCGTGGGGAAACGTCTATCGGGACGGGGACGATATCCGCCTCCACGACCACGGTCTCGGACTGGTGTCGGGAGTCATTCATGTCTATGGCGAGGACCTGAACGACTCCGGACATACGAGCTACTTCATACCTGGCGGAGAAGCGGGCGAGCGGGAGATCGTTCTGGCGTACAAGCCAGGGAGTCTCCTCCTGCATCCGTCAACCGTGCCGCACTCGATGGCGACGTTTCGAGGGACTGGCCTGAGATTCTCGATCGCTATGGATTTCACGGCGGAGAAACTCTCACCGCGGTTTGCGCGCGTGGGATAGGAGGACATTTCCTTCTCCGGTTCCGGTGGTCGATGACGCGATAATTGTCGCAGCACCTCCGCGGGAGGGGTCGATCGGCCATTGGGTCTCCAGCAGGCCCGTCGTACAGCGCTCGAGGCTTGGATATCAACCCCAAGAGGCAGGGGTCGACTTCCGGGATCTCAAGCAAACTCAAACAGCCGCCTCAGTGCGGTCCGGAAGACCTCTGGAGCTTCAATCGTAAAGAGGTATCGCGCTAGGTATTGAGAAGCCCGGGAAAATGATGGGTCCGTCAAGACCTTATTGACCGAGACCGCGATCTCCTCTACAGGCGTTCCTGGGCCGAGCGCAAGAGCTGCTCCGCTTTCTTGCAGGATCAAGCTGGTCAAATATTGGTCGTGATTACTCCACAGGCCAACGAACGGCGTGCCGTGGCGGAGAGCCTGGTAGGCAGTGCCGCTTCCACCACTGCCTACCACGACCGAAGCGCGCTGACAGATCTCATCACCAGGAACCAAGTCGGAGACGAGCACATTCGATGCTCTCGTCGAAATCTCAACTCGGTTCGCTGTGGCGACAACCACGTCGGCATCGAACTCCGCGAGCTCCGTGATAAGCGCCTGCAAGCGTGAGGTCTCGCCCGTCGAACCCAACGTGACATAGACCAACGGTCGGTCTCCTCCGATCGAGCCGAGGTGGAGATCAACGGATGGCGACCAAGTTACCGCACCGATGAACTGGTGCTCTGGTGGAAGAGGCTTCATCTTGATCAGACCCGGTGGGTCTGCATAGAACACGTAATCAGCGCCCGTCATTAGGTGCTCATAGTCCTTGAAGGGAACTAAGCCGTGCTCATGACGGACTGCATTGAAGGCAGCGACATCAACGAGATCGGCAAGATCTCCTTCAGATCGGTCCGTTCGGTGAAAACAACGATCAAGCCTGCGCCTTGCGCGCGCGACGAGACTTCGGTTGCTTGAGGGCGGAACCACCGCAACTGGGCGCGGCGGCGAATCAGGGAATTCCAACAGGCGATACGGGCTCCAGTGCGCATTTACAATTACGGCGCTGCGTACACCATAGACCGCTGCGCTCGTGGATGCTGAGTAGCGAAGATCACTCACCACGAGATCGGGTTGTACAGATTCGTAGATTCTCAGCTCATCATTCACGTACCGCTGAGCATCCTCTAGCGTGTGGATGTGACTGCCGGTTCGATCAGCGGCGTCCCTAAAGTGTCCGGGCGTTATACTGCTGAGTTCATGAAAAGCTGCGGCCCGAGCTTCGGGTGCGATCCATGAGTAGCGACCGTCAAAGGCGAGATGGGTTTCGAACTCTGCGGGGTCAAGGGCATTTGCAAGAACAATCGCACGACTAACGTGCGCGAGGGCCACCGCCTCGCAGACAAAGAGGATCCTCCTTGGCTTCCTCGCCTGCTTCGATGTCTGCATCAACCTGGACCTTCTTGTAGCGCGTTGTACATACGTTCTGGTGACTATGTGGACCCGGCTGCGAGCCCTAGTCTGCAGCCTCTAGCGTCCAGAAAGCTCGATTAGAGCGAAACGTAGAGGTGACGATGCTCGATGCTACCAAGAACAGAACCAATAAGGTTGGCTAGTTTGATCAACAGCCCTCGGCGAGATCGGGGCGAGCGCGCATTCTTCAGGACAGCGAGCGAAGTTCGCATCAATTCGCTAAAGACAGATTTCAGAGAGGGCCGTGGCATCAGTACATTCCCAAACTTTCGATGCAGGAGGGCAAAGCATCGCGCATATCGCAGATGCTGCCGCCAAACGGCACGGGAACTGCTGCGCAGTCGGTAATCGACCAGCGCATCCGCGACAAAGCGAAGTTCGTACCCGGCGAGTTGAACTCGCCAGAACAGATCGACTTCTTCTTCAGCAAAGAAGTGTTCATCCCAGCCGCCAACGGCTTCAAGGACGCTGAGACGTATCCCGCAATTTGCTCCGGCGGCATACGACAGCGACGAGCCAGGTATCCTCGGGAGTGCCTGGAGCGGCGGACCGTCGTACACCGAATTGCCGGCGCGATCGTGGAAGAACAAGTGCAGGGCCCCCCCGACCGCGTCGCTCTCGCGAGAAGCGGCGACCATCGAAGCAAGCCAGTCTTCGTCTACGCGATCGTCGGCGTCCACGTAGAGAAGGAACTCGCCCGCCGCGGCTCGAGCCCCGACATTGCGTGCATATGCGGCACCCGGGCGCTCCCCTGCGTCCAGCAATCGAAGAGATGCGAACCGGTGGCGGAAATCCATGGTGATATTGCGCGTCTCATCGACAGATCCGTTGTCCACGACGAGGAGTTCCCACTCGCCTCGATAGGACTGGCTCGCCAGAGCACTGAGTTGTTCAGCCAATCGGCTTGCGCCATTTCGCACGGGCAGAATCACCGAGGTTAAGGGCGTACTGACCTGATTTCCACCTCGGCTCATAGGACACCTCGGCAGAGTGGTCCCTCAATGGGTACGGGCAAGCCTTGTTAGGCTACCAAGCCTGCGCATGCGATCTCGCAGCTGGTCCAATGAGGACTCCTGGGCCCGGGTTCATGAAGGCTCGGGCGCGTGAACTCTCGTCGGGGCGCTGTCAGGTGGTTTGGACCCCTCGGACGATGCGGAAGCTACTGCTGTTTCGATCTGGGAGGAGCCGTTCGCTGGCTTCGTGCTGCAGTCAGCAAAGATCCAGGCTCCGCAAGCACCGGCGCAGGCATGGCCCAAGGACCGCCAGTGTGCGCATACTCCCGCGCTCGGCGCCATGTCAGCGTTGTCGCCGGGGGTGAAAACAAGCACTGACCCTTTTCGGTCGGTTCCACCACTTGGAGTGATGGAACTCGACCCTGGCTCGAGGCCGAGCCGGGGAGGAACGGGGGTGATCGATGGTGGAGAACGGGCTGAGATCCGTCGACTGCACCTTGCGAGCGGGTGAGAATCAAAGGCGACCTCGCGACGGCTCGGCGTGGCGCGAAACACGGTCCGCGACGCGCTGCGCAGGGACGAGCCCCGCGTCATGAGCTCGGCGATGACGAAGGGGTAGATGACCTTGGGAGCAGCTTCTCCTTGGTGACCGCTGGGTGCTCCGGTGACCGCGGTGAGCTTGGTTGCCTGACTGGAACGCGACATCAGGGATCCGCCTTTGCTGTAGGCGGTAGCATCTGCCTATGAGGCTCGTTTGCGGCCCGAGCCGGAACCAAGCCGCACCCCTGAACCGCGGTGGATAGCGAGGTTCCTTGTTTGCCTCGCACCCCCATGGGAGCGTTCCATGTCGTCCGAGTTTCTCGATTGCGCCCGTCATCACGACGAACTTCTCGGCCATCTGCGAGCCGTGCTGTGGTACCTGCACGATGATGCTTGACTGATGGGTATCGAAGATCCCAGCAATTCGCCACCAACACGCCCGACGGCGCTCGGCCTAGTTTTGCTTACTGGTGGAGCGGGGTTCATCGGTGGCCATACCGTTCGTTCCCTGCTTGCGTCCGGCGTGAAGGTTCGGATCCTCGACAGTCTTGATCCGCAGGTGCACGGGCAACCGCGTGGTTCCATTCCACAGGATCTTGCAGGAGACGTGGACTGGATCGTTGGCGATGTTCGCGACCCTGACATCGTTGACCGCGCGCTCAAAGGAGTTGAGTCAGTCGTACACCTCGCCGCTCTGACGGGTGTCGGGCAGAGCATGTACGACGTCCGTGGTTACACCGATGTAAACGTCACCGGTACCGCGAACCTCTTGGATCGCATCGTCAAGTCGCGGATCGACCTCAGGCGCTTCGTTCTGTCGTCCTCCCGGGCAGTATATGGCGAAGGTACATTTCGATGCTCGTGTTGCGGGATTGTCTTTCCTCCAGTCAGGAGTCGAGCGGCGCTCGAAAGCGGGCATTTCGCTATGACATGCCCGCAATGCGAACGTGCCGTCGTTCCGGTTCCGTCGAGTGAGGATCGGCCGCTCCGGCCGGTGTCACTGTATGGATGGACCAAGCGGTGCCAAGAGGAATTGTGTGCACATGTTTGTGAGACCTTCGGACTTCCCCTGACCGTTTTACGTTATTTCAACGTCTATGGATCGCGACAATCACTCGTCAATCCCTATACTGGTATTGTTTCGATCTTCTACGGGCGACTCGTTTCTCGCTCTCCTATTTTTATTTATGAGCGCGGTGTGCCAGTTCGAGACTTTGTCCACGTAGCTGATGTTGTGCGCGTGAATGAAGCCGCGCTTCGCACAGATATTTCGTCGCCGATGATCGTGAATGTTGGTTCTGGTACGTCGTCCACCATCGCCGAGGTCGCCCGAGAACTCGGCGAGTCGCTCAACGTAACGCCAACGCTCCGCGAAGTAGGTGAGTTCCGGGTTGGCGATGTCCACTCCTGCATCGCCGACCCTGCGCGGATGTCACGAGTACTGGGCGTCGAGGCGGCGGTCTCGCTCGCCGAAGGGCTTCGAGAATTCGTTGTGTGGGCGGCCAACGAGGAGATCTCAGACGGCTACGAGAGGGCGACGGAGGAGCTACGTTCGTTCGGCCTCTTCGCCGAAGGCGAACATGAAGCAGCACCGCTGGACTGAGGGTGCGTCGTCCTGGCATACCGGACAGCACCCACCGCAGAGTCCGAGCTTCGAGCCGTTGCCCGGGTAGAGCAGCTGGTGCCGGGAAAGCGCTCGGGCTCATGGTCAATCCGCTGTGGCTTGGGACCACTTGTCGGGGGCTTCGGCGTTGGCGGCTTGATGTTGGTCGGGTTGGTGGTTCGGGGTCGAGCGCGTCCGTGTGGACGATGATTGGCTTCTGGCGTTGCCGGTAGGACACGGGTCGAGGACGAGTTCGTGGGCGGCTGAGTGGAGCCAGTCGATCGCGTATTGGCCGGAGAGTGGGTCGACCATGTCGCCGAGCCACTCGACGGGTTCGCGGTTCGAGGTGACGATTGTTGCTGCGGCGCGGTGACGTTCCACGACGAGGTCGTAGACATTCGCGGTGTCGAGCGCGTCGAGGGGGTGACGAGCGAAGTCGTCGATGATGAGCAAGTCGACGCGCAGCAGCTTGGGCATCTCGGCGTCGTTGGCTGTTGTCATGGCGTGACGCGCGGAGTCGTTTGAGGAGCCGGCGCAGCGTTCAGAGTGCACGTGTAGCGCCGTCGCACGGGGGCGTGCCCGAGGGCGGTGGCGAGGAACGTCTTGCACCGGCGGCGGCACCGCTGCTGGTGGACCTCCGGTGGTCCCATCACCGGCGCCGATGCGGTCCCATCCTCCTGGCGAGACTCACCTCAAGGTGGTCCCATGCTCCTGGCGGGGGACACTGCGACGCGAGATCGAGGACCACCATGCGAGCGAGACGCAGGAGTTCCGCCGGGTGGTCGGACGCCGAGCGCCACGAGTCCAGCGCCGCTCGGCGAATGCAGATCACGAGATTTCGGGGCGCCCAGCCAGGTTCTCCTTCCCGGTCGCTGAGACCGGTTCAATGCCCTCGTGGCTCCACATGCCCGCTCGAACTTCACGCCCGCCGCGAATGAGTCCCGCGAGGGTGACCGCCCTCCGCAACCACAGCGCTCGTTGAACTTGACCCCGGAGGAGATGCCAGCACTTCCGAAGCAGCCATCGCGCGCGGCCTGGAATCTCGACGAGCGGTGATTGCGCTCCAGCCTCCTGGTACACAGCGGCGAGCAGTGGCTCGTTTCGAGCGGACCGATACGTCTGACTCAAGATCGTACGAAGGTTTCCACGAAGGCGGTAGTGCACAACGGCGTCAGCGGCATACGCGAGCTCGAACCCCTGCAACTGCGCCCGCCACGAGAAGTCCACATCCTCCATATAAACGCGATAACGTTCGTCCCAGTCACCGATTGCATCGATTACATAGCGCCACACGCCCAGATTCGCGCTGACAGCATAAGGAAGGAATCGAAGCGCGATCGGAGCGCGCCGTTCTGCATCGGCTTCATCCAGATGCGCAGTGCCGCGCTGAACGAGAGCACGTGGGGGATTGATGACGCGGGTCTCGAGCCGCCCTGCGACGAGGTCCGCTCCACGCGCTGCTCTCAAGAGTGCGTTGATCCAGTCGTCGGCAACGATGTCATCAGCGTCGCAAAATGCGATGAAGTCCCCCCGCGCCTCGTGCATCCCCACGTTGCGGGCGTGCGCCGCGCCTTGTCGGTCTCCGGCGTCGACGAGACGGAGCTGTGCGATGCGACTTGTGTTGGACAGTACGACGGACACGGTGTCGTCCTCGGACCCGTTGTCCGCCACAACGACCTCGAACGGCACGCATGGCCGTTGTCGAGCGAGCGCGTCGAGCTGGTGCTGAAGAAACTGAGCCCCGTTGCGGACTGGAATAACGACGCTGACCAGCGTCGGCGCCCTCGGCGGGCGGGTGTCCTCGCTACGTACCGACATGCACGGCTCAACCTCCACGACCCTGCTCGAGCCACCTAGAGGATGAGTCGGCTCAACAGCGGGCATCCTGAAGCGCGAGCCGTCGTATCGTGGCAGTGACACGGCGGTGTGGGGGCATAGGGGCACTCCGAACGTCCTGCGACATCACAACGTAGATCACACCATCACAAGAGCACGCTTCTCATTCGATGAGCCGCAAGCCGAAGCGCTCGTTTCGATTGCTTCGCGTGTTCTCGAGCCGACATGTAGACACGGCGCTGCATCCAGAGATGCAATCGAACCCGTCGCGCGGAATATTCGGCAGAATAGAAGTTGTCAGAGTACTCATTGGTCTTGGGGCACAGCTTTGCGACCACTTCAGTGATATCTGGCGGCACGTCCTTGAAGACACTCAGGGGATCCAAGCCCGGAGATTCGTGCACATTCCCGACCTCCCACGCACCACGAAGTGTCGCCTTCAGCCAGGCATATCGGCACGCGTCCTCGATCAGCGAACTACGAGTTCTCGCGAGTTGTAGCGCAGACTTGTCGATGCCCGGTTGTATCTGGCGGAGTTGGCTCATTACGGCAGACGGACGCATGACAACATCTTCGTAGTGGATGATGGAATCGAAACGTTCGCGCTGCTCGAATACACGTTCGAGCACCGCGAACTTGTCTTCGAGCATGCCCCCGTAGTCCCGGTAATACTTCGAATCGAGCGACACATAGTTGTGCGCTGGATGACGCAGGACCAATACGGTACGGGTCGCCTGAAAGCGATCTATCTGCTCCTCCAGGCCCCAGAACGTCGAGAACGTCATCTTCAGCACGAGTGAGCGGTCCTGCGGAAGATACTCCACGCTCGGCATGCGTTCACCACAAAACAGATCCAAGACACCAACAGTCGATGGATCCTGCGAAAGCAACAACGCCACGAGCGTCGCGCCGCTCGACTGCAAGCCGCACACGAGGATCCTGTCCTGAGGACAAGCCACACGATTCGAACCCGCCGCCTCACCCACTTGGGGCATCCTCCCGCGCTTACCGTGAGATTATCCTACGGATCGTGAGATGAACAACTCGGGTTGCGCATCAGTTTCAGCGCTCGGCCTGGTCGGCGATGACTCGCCTTCAGCCGAAAGGCTCTTGCCCATGGCATCGACCACCGACATCGAAAGAAGGCCGGGGATGTCTCGCTGGGTCGAGCGTGGTGAACTGCGGGTTGAACCGATCGATGCCGACGTCCTCTCGGAACCACGGCAACCAGCCCCTCCAAACTGAGCTACGACAACGTAGGGGGCCCCCGACACAACGATCTCGGTATCGCGCCCACGCATCGCGGTGGGTCACTCCCGATCGGAGTAAACTTCCGCGAGTGATCACGTCCGAGAGGCGTAGGCACCGCACCGAGGACATTGTCGTGGTGAGATCGAAGTCGAAGGTGGAGCGACTGACGCAGTCGCTGAACCGCCTGGGGATCGTGCTGTTCTTCCTGTTCGTGATCGCCGCGATCGCATCCGTGGCATACGTGAACAACGAATGGGACAACGATGCGCCGATCTGGCGCTACGTCATCGCAATCAGCAGCACCTCAGGGTTCTTGATCGCTGCAGTACTCGCACGGGTCGGTGCTGCCCTCGTGGAGACCCTGGGCCGCGTTCGAGCGAGCTTGATGGATGCCATCCTGGAAGACCACCTCACGATCCCCGAGATCGAGGATCGGTTTCCGGAGACACACATCGGCTAACGGGAGCCGGGTCGGGATGAGATCTCAAGCATTGAACTGAGAACCTTCGCCGTCTTCAACGCGCTCTCGGCAAGCTCGCCCGCGTCGCGTACGAGTCTGCGTTCACCTCGATGCCTTGAGGATCACGAGGAAGAGCCAGCATGATCAGTCGCAACCACTCTCAGCCGAACGCGCAGCAGACCCAACGGTCCCGTCGAGCTGAGAGTCGAGTTCGACCGGGATATCGGTGTGTCGCGGTGGAACGCGCGCGGCCCTGCCGGCGGCAGCAAGGGCGGCTGACGCCCTCGGCAGCCCAACCCGACCGAGAACCTTCGCTGCGTCCTTGATCTGGCGGGGATGAAGGTGTGGTGCCGCGGCGGCGAGTGATCTCAGAACGTCGCTGCAGGCGCCGGCACGGTTGCCGACGGCTTCTCGCGCTCGAGCACTCCGCATCAGGGACGAAGCAATCGAATCAGAGAACTCGCGCCGATGCTCCACGAAGTGGCTGCGCATCGACTTGAGGAACCGCACCTCGATCTCGCGTCTTCGGACAGCACCTGCTCCGGACCAAAGTCCCCCGGCATGGACCCGGTAGGTCCCGAGCACTTCGTCGATGTAGCCAATGTCGCCATGTTGTGCGAGCAGGAGCCAGAGAGCCCAGTCTCCCACCTCGAGCGTTGTGAACCACTCCGGCAGCTCACCCAGCACGTGCCTGCGTAACAGCACGGAGCACGAGTTGATCGGGTCGTGTTGCGCCAACTCGGCGAACGACAGGGAGTCGCCCTTGTAGTTGGCGTTGCGGCCGGGAATTGCGACGTCGCCGCCACCTTCGACCGAGCCGTCGCCGACGATCTCGCAGGCGTGAAAGCACATGGGACAGTCGGGGTGTGTGCGCATGTACTCGACCTGACGTGCGAGCTTCCCCGGTTTCCAGTAGTCGTCACCGTCCAGATAGGCGATGAGGGCGCCTCTGGTCGAGTTGTACGCTCGCACGAATGAGGCCATTGCGCCAATGTTGGCAGTCGGTTCGAACAAATACACCGCATCTCGATGCATGGATGCGAACCGATCAACGATGCTGCGGGTGTCATCTGTGGAGCAGTCCTCGGAGATGATGATTTCGAAAGTGAAATCACCTTCTTGCGCGAGCACGCTCTCCAGCGCCGTTTCGATGTATCGCTCGTGGTTGTATGTCAGCAGGATGACGCTGACGTCCGGTTCGTAGGCTTCTTCGCTCATGTCGGGTGTCTCAGTCAGCCAACGCGCGACAACCTCGCAGCGTTGTCCACTGCAAGTTTGATCAGATCACAAATCGTGTTGACGTCGTCGGGCGTCACCGCAGTCCCAGTCGGCAGTATCAGTACGCGGTCGGCAACTGCCTCCGTGGCTCTCAAGTGGGGCGACGCCAAGCCATTCTCCTGTTGATAGGGCTCCATCCGGTGACATCCGGGATAGAAGTACCGGCGGGCCAGAACATGCTCGGCATGGAGCACCTCCAAGAGGCGGTCACGTGTAAGGCCACATTCGCTGGCGTCAACTTCCACGACTACGTATTGGAAGTTCGATTCGCTGCCATCTCGGTGCGACATCAAGTCAATCCCATCGACAGTCGCGAGGCGAGTGCAGTATGCGTCATAATTTGCCCGATTTGCCGCGACAAACGTTTCCATTGATTCGAGCGAAGTGAGTGCCATGGCCGCCGAGGGCTCCGACATCTTCGCGTTCGTCCCGAGCGTGACGACACGGTCGAACGTCTCGAAGCCAAAGTTGCGAGTGAAGCGCAAGCGGTCCGCGAGCTCGTCGTCATTGGTGGTAATGGCGCCTCCCTCACATGCGTTCACGAACTTCGTAGCGTGGAAGCTGAAGACCTCAGCCGAGCCGAAGCCCCCGACCATACGACCGTCGCGGGAGCAGGCGAATGCGTGGGCCGCGTCGTAGTAAACGGGTACGCCGTACGAAGCAGCGAGATCGTGCAGCCGTTGGGTGTCGCAGGTATTGCCCCACGTATGCACGCCGACGATGGCGCCGGTTCGGTCGTTGAGCAGTTTTGCTGCGCATTCGGGATCGATGGTGTGCGTGAGCGGATCTATGTCGCAGAATATCGGCTCAAGCCCGATCCATCGGAGTGCATGCGCGGTCGCGACAAAGGTGAACGCAGGCATGATGATCTGTCCGGTGAGGTTCAAGGCATGCGCGACGAGTTGCAGACCGATGGTGGCATTGCATGTGGCCACGCAGTGTCGCACGCCGAGCAGCTCGGCAATTCGCTGCTCCATCTCTTGCACGAACGGTCCGTCGTTCGTGAGCCACCGACGATCGAGCATCTCATCGATTCGACTATGGAGTCGATCACGATCTCCGATATTGGGACGTCCCACATGTAGAGTGTCCGTGAACGCTGGATCTCCGCCGAAGATCGCGAGCCCGTGGACTCGTCGTCCGCTGTTCACGTCGCGCTCCTTCGGTACGCGGGAAAGTAGCCGTCGGAATCGCCAGCATCCGCGCCGGTGGCGTCACACATCTGAGCGTAGGTGTTTTGGTCATAGATCTGACGAAGGACGTGCAAGGTCCGTGGCTCACCGCCCAGATAGCGCTTGAATCGCTCGATCCCATCCCCGGGGCGAAGCCCGCCACCGAGGTTGTAGAGAGAGAAGCCTTGTTCCCGGAGGCGACCGAAAGCCTCCCACATGAGCGGCGTGGTCAGATCTTCGTCACCTGGTCGCGACGGCATGTAGAGGGCATCGGCTGAGGTTGCTCCGAGACCGATCATCAATACAGCCCCGACTTCACCCGAAATCTCGGCACCGAGGCTGAGCGTGTTGGGCGCGCCCAACAACTCTCGCCACGCTTCCTCCGCGATGTCAAAGGTTGAGGTTGCTTCACGCCTCGCAAGGAAGCGCTGAATCTCGCCGATGCCAAAGTCCTCGATACGTTGAGGGTCGTCCGTGATCGTTCCATCGCCGCGTCGCCAACGATGCATGAGATTTCGCCGGCCCCGCGCCATGGCGCCAAAGAGCTCGTCGGGCTCCTTCTCAAGATCTATCACGAACACGTCCTTGTCCGTCAGGTGATCGCGGGCCTCGTAATTGAAAGGTGGCGGCAGTAGCGGATTCATCTGGATGTACCCGCACACCCAACCCTGGGATCGGGCAAAGTCGTACCAGAGTTGAGGGAAATCTGAGAGATCGCCGAGGCCTGTGAAGCCATTGAATCCGTATGGCGTCACGACGTCGATTGCGTCAGCAAATGGGCGCTCTGAGATGGGACAGACGACGCGACCTGTCCGACCCTCCCAGCAGTAGAGGTAAGTCGTCCAGCCGCTGGAGATGCTCATCGCGTGGCAGCTCTCCCATGTGTGGGCATATCCATGTGGCAGGTCGGCCAGTGCGGCGGACCAGGTAGCGCGGTCCTGGATGTCGATCAGCCGGTGCGTGCCCATTGAGCTCATACTCAGTTCCTCTCTCACCTCTTGCTGTGCTCGAGCGCATGACGGGTTCTGTCCGCCCCTGCTGGTGCCACCGCCCTGAGCAAGCGGGACCAAGCATCGGCGCTTCGCTCCATGTCGAACTCCTCGCGGCACTTCGCCGCGGCCGCGCGACCCAGGACCGGTGCTCTCCTCAGTGCGATCATCAAGCTGCTCGCGAGTGCCTCGCGGTCGTGAGCTGGTACGAGTACCCCCGTGAAGCCGTCGTCGACAACCGTGCCCACCCCACCGACATCCGTGGCGACGACCGGCAGTCCCATGAGACCGGCTTCGATGAGCGCGGCGGGAACACCTTCGGTGTCGCTCGGAAGAAGGAGCACGTCAGAGGCGGCGAGGACGGTGCGGACGTCTCTTACCGCCCCGAGGAATCGATGGCGGCGCAGAAGGAGGCGATCGGCGAGCGCCACCGTCTCGTCCCGAAGAGGACCGTCGCCTGCTACGAGGAGGAGCACATCACGCGGGCACCGTGCCACCGCGTCGACCGCGGCGTAGGGATTTTTCTCGGCGGACAGCGATCCCACGAAGCAGACGATGCGCGCACTCGGGTGAAGGTCGAGTGCCGAACGAGCCTGCCGTCGGTCCATAGCGGTCACGGGGGCGAATGCTGTTGTCACCACCGCGTTCGGGATCGTCACTACACGAGACGCCGCGAGGCGGTAGCGCCCCGAGAGGCGCGCCGCCGCCTCAGGCCAGAGTGTGACGACCGCGGCCGCACGGCGGAGGGACGTTCCGACACGCAACGCCCGCAATCGTCCCGACACCCAGTGATCCGGATCGCCGATGCTGCGGTAGACATATGGGACGCGCGTGAGCCGGGTGGTCAGGAACATGGCGAGGAGCGTGCTGGAACCGTGCGCGACGACGACGTCGGCCCTGCGGCTACGCCGGACGAGCTCGGCCAGAGTGGTGAGCTTGAAGCGACCTCGACCGACCCAGTCGACGGGAAGGTCGCCGCCGCCGTCGAGCGCGACGATGCTGCTCGTCCAACCGCGTCGCCGGAGCGATTCGTGGAGACCGACCGCATAGGTCTGAGCGCCGCGACGATGAGTGGAGGTCACGACGTGCAGCACACGCGCCGGCGAGCAAGAGGACGGAACGTTCATAGGCAAAGCGTCCGTTCCCTGAACGAGCCGACCAGGCGGCCGGTCCGTTGTCCGGCAGTGACCAGCCACGATCGACGGCGGCCACGGTCGACGAGTCGTGGTAGGTGGACCACGAGCGAGCCGTAGTCGCGCAACGCGTCACGTAGCGGTGGCCGGTGCAATGCCTTCCCGCGATGCTTCCGGTAGACCCTGACATCCCATCGACCATACGCAAGGAACTGTCGGAACTGAGCGAGCGACGTCGCTCGGGATCTCGAAACGACGCGCGCATCAGGGCACCAAGCGAGCTCACAGCCGTGCTCCACGAGGCGAATCCCGAGCTCGGCATCTTCGGCGCACCGAAGCTCCTCGTCGAACCCGCCGACGCTCTCGAAGTCCTCACGAGCGATGGCGAGGTTGTTCGACTGGAGCATCGGGATCTGTCCCAGGTACATGGGGACCGATCGTCGAAGGGGCATCCATGTGTCGAAGTCTCCGGGATCGATGTCAGTGCGGCTTGTCACGAAGTAGGGACCGGTGGTGCAGCGACCAGGTCCTGTTGCCTGCGCGAGCGCTGGGACCCATCCGCGCAGCACGACGTCGTCCGCATCGCAGAAGAGCAGCAGATCGCCTACGGCATGAGTGACCCCGATGTTGCGAGCCGCGCTCGGTCCCCGTCGGCGCGAGGCGTCCACGACGCGGACCGGAATCCGGTTCGCGAAGGCCGACGCAACCTCGGCGGTGTCGTCCGTCGACCCGTTGTCGGCGACGATCACCTCCCAGGTCGCTCCGTGAGCCTGGATTGCGAGGGCTGAGAGCTGCGCTCCCAGCGTGGCTGCGGCATTGCGTGCCGGTATCACGACGCTGATCATGGCCGCGGTCCCATGCGTCCACGCGCCGCGCGCGCGAGGCGATTTCGAAGACGGGAGGCGCCGATGTGCAGGCCCGGACCCAGCACCGTCCCGGTGGACCACATCGCGACGGCCGTGGCGTTCAACGGCCAGAGCTTCACGGCTTCTCGAAGAGTGTTTCGCCAGGCGAGACGGTCGTCGTTCTCCGCATGGAGGCGAGCCAGACGACAGAGTAAGGCACTTCGCAGACGGCGATCGCACCGATACTCGACGTGTTTGTCGATGAGGCTCTCGATGGCCGCGATCCGGTTCGGAACGCTCGCGCTCAGCGAGTGAGGAGTCACATGGATCAGGGTGAGCGGTTCCTGGACCGTGATGAAGCGGTAGCGCCGGGCGAGGCGGATCGCCATGTCCATGTCCTCATGGTGGAGAAGCGATTCGTCGAACACGCCGACATCCGCGAATGACCGTGCCGGCACGAGCAACGTCTGCATATGCACCGCGTCCCTCGCCAGAAGCTTTCGCAACACCTCGCCGTCGAGCTTGATGTCTCGGATGTGCGAGGTACCGTCGAGCCGTTGCCAACGTTCGTAGCTCGTCACCACGACAGGATGAGGGCTGCGCGCGGCGACCGCGAGTTGGCGCTCGAGCTTGTTCTTCGCCCATTCATCGTCGTCATCGAGGAAGGCGATGAACTCTCCTCGTGCTGCCATGATGGCGGTGTTCCGGGCAGCCGAGAGCCCGCGATTCCGTTCATGGGCGATGTAGCGGACGCGCCGATCGGCGACCGCGGCGACCGCTGCCGACGCATCCGGAGAAGGCTCGTCGTCGACGACGATGACCTCGAGGGGCGCGACCGTCTGACACAGCGCACTCGCCACCGCACGGGCGACGACATCTGGCCGACGATACGTCGGGATCACCGCGGTCACCGTCGGGTTCATCACTGAGCTGCCCCGAGGCGGTCGTAGACGTCTTCGAACGCGTCGACAGAGTCGCGCACGTCGAGAGCCTTGCGGGCTCGTACCGCGGCGGCTCGACCGAGCGCCGCTCGTCGAGCAGGATCGTCGAGAAGGCACAGGACGTGGTCGGCGATCCGATCGGGGTCCTCGGAAGGCTCGAGGATCCCGGCATCCCCCACGACGTCGCCGACTCCGCCCACCAGCGTCGAGACGATTGGCACGCCTGCGGCCATCGCCTCTGCGATGGCCAACCCAAACCCCTCGTAGCGGGACGTCGAAAGAAACACGTCCGACGCGTGGTACAGGCTGACGCGATCGTCGACGTATCCGGGGAGGAGCACGTGATCGGCGACGCCCAATCTGAGCGCCTCATCTTGTGCGGCGTCACGGCTCGAACCCTCGCCCACGAAGGCGAACACCGCGTCGGGGCACCGTTCGACAACTCGTGCCGCGACCTGGACGAAGAGGTCGGGTCGCTTTTCTGGAACGAGCCGTCCGAGGTAGGTGATGAGCGGTACCCGCTCGCCAACACCGAGGGAGCAACGGACGATGCGCCGGTCGGTGGCCGGTTGCGACAGCGCAGCGACATCGACACCGAGCGGGACGAGGTCGATGTCCCGCGGGTCGAGGTCCCAGGCCGCGGCGGTCTTGTCCCGTACCGCAACCGAGTGTGTGACGGGTCGAAAGTGGAGACGCCGTACCATGAGCCGCTCGACGAGCCGGTTTCCCTTTGACATCCGGCCACTCTGGGGCTCGTCGTGCACCTCGATCAGTCGGGCGCCTCCGCGTTGCGCGAACGCCGCGGGCAACGAGTACGAGGCTGTTCCACCGTGGACGTGGAGGACGTCAGGTTGCACCTGCCGGACGACCCGGGCGATCCCCCGTGCGGCTCTCATGCGGAGGGCGGGTGTCGCCGTTCCCGTGAGGGAGAGCGGGTGGTACACGATCCCTCCTCCGAGGTCGTCGACACCGTCTTCCGAGAAGAGCGGGCGGATCGTGCACAGGTGGACATCGAAGCGGGTCCGGTCGTATCCCGCCAAGAAGCTGCGTGCAACCGTCTGGGCACCACCCGAGCGGGAGAGGCGCCAGATCACCTGAAGAACGCGCGTGCGGGTCATGACAGGGTCCGCTCGTAGAAGTCCCGGAGTCCCGTTGCCGCCAGTTCGGACGTGTATCGATGCACGAAGCGATGGCGCGCCCGGGCCGGCGAATCGCCCGGGTCGGAGAGGGCGGCGAGGCATCCGTTCGCGAAGCCCGCGGCGTCATCGACTGCCACCAGACGGCCGAGCGTCCGGCCGTCGTCGTCGACGAGCAGCTCTCGCGCGACGGCGAGATCGCTGCAAACTATCGGGGCCTCGAGCGCCATCGCTTCGATCAGGACCCCGCCCAAGCCTTCCCACCGCGAGGAGAACAGGAACACGTCCGCTGCCGCCATGAGGTCGGGTACGTCCGTGCGAGCCCCCAAGACGCGTACGGTCTGCTCGAGCCCCGCAGCTGCGATGTCGATTCGCAACCGGTCGGTCGTGTTACCTCCCCGGCCTGCGATCAAGAGCACAGCATCGGGTGCGGCCTGACGCACAAGTGCCATCGCTGCGACTGCTGTTTCCAAGCCCTTCTGGGGTTCGTGGCGTGCGGCCGTGACGATCATCGGCGTCGAGTCGTCGATGCCGAGTGCGGTGCGGACCGCAGTCCGACGCTCAGGTGTGCGCCGGCCGAGCGCCGCGGGATCGCGTCCACGCGGTACCACGTCGATGCGCGTCCGGGGGATCGCGAGCCGCTTCCCCATGACGGTTGCCACTGTCTCGCTGATCGCGTGGAATCGTCGCACGAGGCGGGCCGTTGCCATGTCGACGAGGCGTGCGCCTTCGACCTTCCAACGGGGCAAACCCGTTGCCGCGCGCTGCTCGGGACCGTAGGCGACGTTCACCAGGCTCGACACCACCGGGACTCGTGACCAGCTCGCACCGAGCCGCCCCACCTGGTCGGCCTGGAAGAGCGTCGTGTGCACGAGTGACGGCCGCGATCGGACCACCAGCTCGTGTATCCCCCGTATGCGATCCACTGCAGCGGTTGACGGTTGGCGCAAAACCGGAATGCCGAGGTCCTCGAAGCGCGGGCCGAGGCCGTCCGTCGCGCCGAAGTGGGCGATCTGGAGCTCCACAGCCCGATCGAGGAGGTGGGGCGCCATCGAGAGCAGAGATTGCTCTGCGCCCGCTGGCTCCAAGCTGTCGATCACGTGAAGGACTCGCACGACAACGTCTCGGCCCGGTGGAACGCACCCCTGAGAGATTTCAGCTCAGGGGGCGTGTGCCATCAGTCGACACGAACATTGTCCGCACCCTGCCGAGGACACACTAGCCTCAAAAATCGGTAGGGCTGTCCTTTTCTTCCTTTCAGCAGTAGGTGCATCCGTGCTCAGGTTCTTCTGGGGTCACTACCGCTCGCACGTCCGCAGCGTGCTGGCGGCAGCGCTCGCAACGGCGGTTGCAGCCATAGCGGAAGGCTTGACGCTGGTTGCACTCGTCAGCTTGGCGACGCGCGCGACAGACAAGGGGAGCAGCGCGGCAGCGACGTTGGGGCCGGTCGGGTTCCACTACGACACACTCACCCTCTTCCTGATCACCGGTGGGCTCTTGGTGATCTCCGCGGCGCTCAGGAGTGTCTCGCTGTGGCTCCGGGCGCGAACCGTGAGCCATTGGGAGCGGGTCCATCGCGTCGAGGCGGTCCATCTGATGCTCGACGCCGACTACGAGCACGTCGCCCAGCTCTCTCCCGCAGAGCTCCAGGGCGTCGTCGGCCTGGTCTCGGCGGCGAGCGGCGGGCTGATGATCATCGCAAAGGTCGTCAACGCCGCGCTCAGCTTCGTCGTCCTGGTTTCGATGGCCTTCGTCGCGGCTCCGCTGACCGCACTCGTGCTCGCTCTCGTCGGCGGAATGCTGGTCGTCTTGCAACGACCGTTGGGCAAGCTCTCGCGTGAAGGTGGAAAGAAAGCGACCACGGTCGGCATCGAATCCGGAAGGCTCGTGAACGCGGCCGCCCGCGAGGGCCGAGAGATCCGACTCTTCGGAGCCCAGGTGGCCGTGCTGAAGCGCTTTCGCCGGACGGCAGACGAGTTCGCGGTCCTGCAACGCAGGCTCACGATGATTTCGGGGCTCGCTCCACTCTTGTACCAAACGCTCGGCATGCTCTTCGTGATCGCGGCGCTCGGTGTTGCGCTGAGCTTCACTTCTACCAACATCACGGTGCTGGGCGCCGTTGCCCTGCTCTTCATCCGCAGTCTCAGCTACGGGCAGCAACTCAGCAGTGCACAGCAGGAGTACCACCAAATGGTCCCGTCGGTCGAGCGCCTGGATCGGGAGTTGGCCGAGCTGCGGGAGGCGCGCGCAGAGTTCGGAGAGGAGACGACCGGTCGAATCAGCGACATCCAGCTGGTCGGAGTTTCCTACCGCTATCCGGGGGCTCCTCATGGTGATGAGGCGCTGCACGGCGTGACGCTCGAGTTCAGCTCTCCCGGTGTGGTCGGGCTCGCTGGAAAGTCGGGCAGCGGAAAGTCGACACTCGCTCAGCTTCTGCTCCGCCTGCGGCATGCAACAGAGGGCAGCATGCTCGTGAACGGGCAACCGATCGACATGTACTCGGCTCGTAGCTGGACCGAACAGGTTGCGCTGGTTCCCCAGTATCCCGACCTTGTCCGAGGAACGGTACGCGAGAACATCGCCTTCTTCCGCGAGGGATTCCACGACGCCGAAATGCGCCGTGTCGCGGACTCTGTAGGGCTCGACGCCTTCTTCTCGGCGTTACCGTTGGGGTACGACACGGAGCTCGGCGAGGCGGGTCGTGACCTCTCCGGCGGTCAGCTCCAGCGGCTCGGGATCGCCCGCGCGTTGGTCGGGAATCCGAGCCTCCTTGTGCTCGACGAGCCGACGAGTGCGCTCGATTTGGAGACGGAGGAATGGGTGCAACGCGCGATTCACGCCGCAAGCGAGAGAGCCTTGGTGATCATCATCTCCCACCGGCCAAGTACTCTTGAGCTCTGCAACCGCGTGATCCGACTTCAAGACGGACATGTCGTCGCGGACGATGTCACACGACCAGACTCGACAGTCGCCTCTTCAGATGCCGGTCGGCTCAGCTGAGGTCATTCGTGAAGCCGCGCGTGGGGCGATCTCCTGGTTTCGTGGTCGCGTCGCGTATGAGTTGAGCCACGAGTGATTCGGACCTTTCCATGGAGAAATGGCTGGCGACGCGCTCCGCGCCGCGCTCAGCGAGTCGTGCTCTCGTCGTCTCGTCGCTCAGGATGAGTACGCACTCCTGCGCAAACTCCGAAGCGCCGTCGGCGATGAGTGCGTGCGTCCCGTGTACGACCCCGAGACCTTCAGCACCCACCGACGTGGAGACGACCGGTATGCGGTGTGCCCATGCCTCGAGGATCTTCAGACGAGTCCCACCACCGAAGCGAATCGGTGCGATCGACGCGTCAGCGCGAGCGAGCTCGTCCTCGATGCGGTCGACGCGTCCGGTGACCGTGACGCCCGGGAGCGACTCCAATGCGGCGACAGCAGCGCTCGCGCGGCCGACGATTCGCAATTCGACATCGGGGATCTCGCGGCGGACGAGCGGAAGCACCTCTGTGACGAACCATTGGACCGCGTCCTGGTTCGGTCGGTACGTCAGCAGGCCGACGAATGTCAATGTCGGCGGCCGAGCGACCACGAGTCGGCCGAGCGGGTTCGACACGAGCGGATAAGCGTTCGGCACCACGACCGCGTTCGGTTGTCCGAGCACGCGAGCGTCCTCGTGGCTGCACACCGTCACGAAGTCGGCCTGGTGTGCGATCGAGGCTTGCAGGCGCTGCCAACCCGTGACGTTGCGCCGGGTTTTGAAGCGCGCCACGTGTCGCCACCCTGGAATCGGTGGCCCTCCCCACGTGCCCTGCTCGAGACCCTCGAGACGAAGGCGATCCCCGAGCTTGCGATCCTCGAGATCGTCGAAATCCACGATGCTTCCTGCCCGGTCGATGGCTCCGGCGACGAGGAAGGCGAGGGGTCTGTCGTACCAGACGGCGTCATAGCGCGCGCCGGTCGCGGTGACCCACGAACGAAGGATCTCACGTGTTGGACCGGATTCGAGACCCGTGAGCTCACTTGGTGTTCGCGTGGGTCTGACGAGCCACGAGGACTGCGTGCCCAGGCTACGGACGAAGTGTGGTGCCGGGCCTTGCAGCAGCCGGCTCACGGGAAGATCGCTCGGCACGTCTCCGGGATCTTCGTCGCGCAACACGCACAGGTCGACGTCTGCAACACGTGCGATCCCGCGGATGATCATCTGGATGCGCCGACGATTACCCGACTGCAGGGGCCACGGTAACGTCGGTGTGACGTAGAGTGCTCGCATCGTCGATCAGTGGTGCGGGCAGCGCAGCGCCCCCGGCGACGTCAGTGTACAGGCAACACGCCAGCGTGTGATGCGGAGGCTCGTGTGATCACGACTGACGAGCGGCCCGACGTCAGCATCGTCGTTCCCGTACGAAACGCTGCCCAATGGATTCCGTTCCAACTGGAAGCGTTGGCCGAACAGCAGACGAAGTTGCGGTGTGAGGTCGTCGTTGCCGATAACGGGTCGACGGACTCGACCACGGCCGTCGTCGAGTCCTTCGCCGCTCGGATGCCATCGCTCAAGGTGGTCGACGCGTCCCGTCAGGTCTCGAGCAATGCCGCGCGAAACGAGGGCGTCCGCTCCAGTGAGGCTGACGTGATCCTCCTCGCCGACGCCGACGACGTCGTCGCGCCAGGGTGGATCGACGCCATGTACGACGGACTCCAGTCGTTCGACATGGTTGGTGGGAGCCTGGATCTCGAGCTGCTCAACCCTCCACGTACTCTGCAATGGCGACCGCCCTACCGAGCTGACGGCCTCGAACTCGCCGCCAACTTCTTGCCGTACGCATTCGGCGGGAATCTGGGTATCCACCGGCGGGTCTGGGAGCGGATAGGGGGGTTCGACCCTGCTTGGGTCCGCGGCGGCACCGAGGTCGAGTTCTCGTGGCGCGCCCAGCTGGCGGGGTTCAGGATCGGCTTTGCGCCCGGTGCCGTGGTTGCGTACCGGTTGCCATCGAGCGACCGCGAGCTGTTCCGCAAGATCTGGATCTCTGCTCGTGGCCACCCGCGTCTGTACCGTGCGTTCCATCAAGCCGGAATGCCGCGCACCAGGTTCAAGACGGCCATGCTCGACTGGGCGTGGCTCGCCTATCACCTCCCCGATCTCTTCCGAGGCTCGTACGAGCGCGTCGAGTGGTCTCGACGGCTCGCGTGGCGTGCCGGCCTGGCCGCCGGAAGTCTCCGGTGGAGAGCCTTCTACCTCTGAAGGACCGTCTGGGGGCCGTCCGTGTCGTTCGTGCGGTTGCTGTCACCGTGCGCTGTGGGCATCAGGAGTGTCGTCGAGGAGTGCGCGGTACACATCCAGGGTGATGTCGATCTGCCTCTTTTGGTCGAACTGTTCCTTGGCTCTTCGTGCTCCGGCCTCGCCGAATGCCATTCGCCGAGCATCGTCGTCGACCATGAGAGCGAGTGCATCGGCGAGCGCGCTCGGGCACGACACCGGGACCAGAGTTCCCGTCACCCCGTCCTCGACGACCTGTCGACAACCGCGAATGTTGGTTGCGATGATCGGGAGTCCCGACGCCGCCGCCTCCATCGCGGATCGAGGAAAGCCCTCTCTGTGGGACGCCAGCACGTAGACATCGAGCGCCGCGTAGCAGGCTTCGACATCGTCGCGACGTCCAGCAAATGTGACACCGAGAGCCCGTGCGCGGTCGATGTCGTGATCGCTGATCGTGTCATGTTTCGCGGGGTCGGAAGGGCCGATGACGACGAACTTCGCTCGTGGTGATCGCGCACGTAGCATGCCGACCGCTTCGAAGAGCTCCTGGTAGCCCTTCTCTCGGACGAGTCGACCCACGGCACCGACAAGGACGTCGTCCGGACCCGCACCGAATTCCGCTCGAATCTCGGTGACGCGTCGTTGCGGTGTGTGTCCCGGAGAAAAGCGGGTCAAGTCGATGCCGTTGCCGAGCAGAACGAGTCGATTCTCCGGCACGCGAAGACGACGAAGCACCTCCACGTCCTCGGGATTCTGCACGAGTTCCATGTCTGAGCAGGTGGCGGCGGCGCGCTCGATCCCATAGACGATTGCGCGACGAAGCACGCTGTCGTCCGGAGTGGCGTAGAGACCGTGCACGGTGTTCACGACCCGCTTGACCCCAGCGAGGCGCGCGCCTATCCGCCCATAGACACCGGGCTTGGGATTGTGCGTGTGCACGATGTCAGGCTCGAGCCGTCGCAGGAGACGAACCAGCTCGATCAGTGCTGCGCCGTCGGCACGAATGTCGACGGCGCGCGTCGCGTGTTGCAACGGAACGTGTGAGATCCCGACGTCTTCAAGCCAGCCGCAGTCAGGGCCCGGCGCAGAGATGCCGACTACGCGGTACCCGGCGGCGGCGAACGCCTGGAGTTGGGGACCGAGCAGGAGCTTGAGGCTCATGTCGGTGGTCGTGACATGGGCGACAAGTGGTCGGTGCCTCGTACGGGCCGCTTCTTGCGTGGGCACATCACGCTCCCGTCGCTTCTCGGTCACGCCGAACGTTTTCGAGCGTCCGCTCGGTAGCGTACGCAGATGGTCCAGCCGGTGAGCGATCTCATGACCGCTCACGGATTTCGTACCGGCGTGCTCGTCGGCGTGGTGGTGGCGTTCCTGTTGGTCGGAGCAGCGCTGCTTCGCGACCGCATGATGCCAGCTACTGCAGATTTCACCCGCGAGCTCTGCGTGGCGGCAGCGAGCGTCTGCCTCGGCGGCCTACTGGCGATGCGCGTGGCCGACGTTCCTGTGCCGCGATGGTCTTGGCTCGTCTCAGGGCTGGGAGTGCTCTTCCTCGCGGAGGTGGTCTGCGAACGCCGTCCGTTCGTCGTGCGCTCGCTCGTAGCTCTTCCCGGTGCCCTGCTCGTGGCGGCGTCGCTCGAGGGCGACGTACCACGCGCCACCGCACTGGTGACCGTGCTCGCGGGGAGCGCCGCGATCGCAGAATGGCCACAGTGGGACGCGGTTCAGTCCGTGGGACCGGTGATGCTCGCCATCACGATCTTCGGGACGTACGTCACGACCCCCGACACGGAGCACACGGTTGTCGTACTCGGCGTCGCTCTTGCGGTCGGGGTCACCGGGTGGCCGATTCGCGCGACACGTGTCGGGGGCGCGGGTGGAGCCGCCTTCGTCGGGCTCGTGGCGTGGCTCGCCGCAACCGACGGTGCTGCGAGACCGGGCGCCGTCGTCGGGGCATCGGCCTGCGTGGGTGCATTCGTGTTCCCGCCATTCCTGCGCTGGCTCGGAACATTCGCCCAGCGAGCCCGACCTCGGACGGCCCCGGTCGCGCTCACCGTTCTCGGAACGCACTGTGTCGTGGTGGCGTTGTGCTCCCGGGTCGCCGGCCTCGAGCAGTCGGCGCTCGCTGCGCTGGTCGTCGTTGGCATCACCATGGGCGTGGCCTGCCTCAGCCTCCACTACATCCTGAGGCTCTAGATGGCGTCGGCGATCGAGCACGCTTCTGGCGGTGACGCGCCGGCTTTGGATGGGCTCGCGGAGCTCTGCGCCGACGTGAATCAGGGGATTGTGCATGGAGTAGGCTGCGCGGCAGCCGATATAGGCCGCCGGACGGCGAAATGCCCGCTCAAGTCGGCAGATTCGTGCGGCGATCATGTTTGATGGAATTACTGAGTCCGAGCTCGGTGCGGAAGCCAGTCTTTCCGCGCACTGAGGTTGCGAGGCCAGGCGGGGACAGGACGGCAATGCCCCGTCGCGGTCGCCGAACCTGCGACTGCGAAACGGGGTAGGCATGGATCCTGTCGAGTATCTCCGGGCGCTGCGCCGCTGGTGGCTGCTGATCCTCGGCCTCACGCTCGTCGGGCTCGTCGCTGCTTTCGTCACCTCGAGCGGGAGCTCGGCGCCGCTGTATCGCGCCGTCACCATCTTGGCGCAGGACGGCGACAGCAACAACACGGTGGGGCTCGCTCGCGAGGCGTTCCAGGTGACGTCGAGTGACGTCTCAAATCGGGTCGCCAAGCAACTCGGTGAGGATCCTCGGGCCGTGTCGACAGGCGTCGCCGCGCAGGCAGACCCCACCCTCAACGCGATCGTGATCACCGTCGAGGCTGCTTCGGCGGACGGAGCCGTCACTCTCGCGGACGCGTATGGCTCGGCGTTGGTCGCATCGCTCGACGACCAGGCGCAAACTGCGAAGCAAGCGGCCGTGGATCAGCAGAACCAGGTGATCGCCGCTCTCCAAGCTCAGCTCGCGGCAGTTCCACCCGTCTCGTCGCAAGCGTCGAACCTGCAGAGTCAGATCTCCGATGCCCAGAGCAAGCTGGCCGACCTCCAGGCCAGCGGCTCGGCATCGGTGGGTCTGTCGACACTGCAGCGGGCGACCGCAAGCCGGGCGACCGAGTCGACCAGTCGGGTGACTCGTCTGGCGATCGGCGGCATCATGGGCTTGCTCGTCGGCATCGTCATCGTGTTGGTCTTGACCCGCTTCGACACCCGAATCCGCACCAAAGAAGCCGCCGAGCGGGCCTTCGAAGCCCCAGTGCTCGGTGAGGTTCCGTCGCTCAAGCGATCGCTGCGGTCGAGCAAGTCGATCGTCGCGGTCAGGGATCCGGAGTCGTTGTCTGCTGAGGTCTACCGAAGCCTCCGCACCGCGCTCGTCGTTGCCTCGAGCGTCGCACGCACCCCCCGCGGTGAGGCTGGACAACGCGCCACTCTCCAACGCGGCTTGGAGCCGCCCGCTCAGGCGGCCCCTCTCGTCGTCGTTGTTGCATCGCCGGGTATGGGGG
This sequence comes from uncultured Actinomycetes bacterium, assembly GCA_963815405.1. Classification (GTDB taxonomy): domain Bacteria; phylum Actinomycetota; class Acidimicrobiia; order IMCC26256; family DASPTH01; genus CAWFGR01. The sequence goes on along the minus strand of CAWFGR010000002.1, from coordinate 98,331 downwards.
AAGGCAAGACCACAACGTCGGCCAACCTTGCCGTCACGTTTGCCGAGAGCGGCAAGCGGGTGCTCGTACTCGGTTGCGATCTCCGTCGGCCGGAACTGCACAATTACTTCGGCGTCTCCGAAGCTCCGGGGCTGACAGAGGAGCTGGCGAAGCCACGTCATGAGCAGTCGCTCAGTGCTCTGATCAAGGAGACGAGCGTTCCGGGTGTCTCCATCGCACCAAGCGGTGAACCGGTCGAGCACCCAGGTGAACTCTTGACCCGCAACTTGGATCTCATCTCGTCTGCTCGACAGCTCGTTGACGTCGTCGTCATCGACACCCCACCGCTGCTCGCGACTGATGATGCCAGCGTGCTGATCCCGCTCGCCGACGCAGTGGTTGTCGTGTGCCGATCGGGAGTCACGTCGATGGAAGCAGCGGCGCGCGCTCGCGAGCTCCTCGAACGGATGCACGCCATGGTTGCCGGGGTCGTGCTCATCGGCGCCGAACAGCTTCCGTCGGCGCGTTCCTACTATCGACTCGACTACCGGTCGCGCGGTCGCCAGGCCAGGCGTGCCGGGTCGGGTGCCGGTGCACAGCCCACAGCGGACCAGGTCGAGCGAGAGCCCGATGTCAATGAGCGCCCGGGGCTCGCCCTCATGCCTCCCGAGCGCGGCGACAGCCAGCCGTCAGTCGAGTCGTCGAGCTGATCACGTGCGTGATCGTTCCTGAAGCATCGGCGAGCCGTACCGTGCCGAAGAAGATCCTCATGCTGACGAAGGGCCTCGGGCAGGGCGGCGCCGAACGGCTGCTCGTCAGTGGCATCGGGCACATCGACCGATCGCGTTATCACCTGGAGGTGGCATACGTCCTTCCCTGGAAGGACGCGCTCGTATCGGAGCTCGACGCGCTTGATGTCCCGGTGCACCTCCTCGAGAGCCGTCGAGCGTTCGACGTGCGTTGGGTCCGTGGATTGCGAGACCTGGTGGACGAGCGCGGAATCGACCTCGTTCACACGCACATGCCATACGTCGGGATCGGAGCTCGGCTCGCTTTGCCAAGAGCAGTGCCGACGCTCCACACGGAACACAACCTCTGGAAGCGCTATCGGCCGACGACCCGAGTTGCGAACATGATGACGATCGCTCGAAACCGTTCCGTCATCGCCGTCTCAGACGCCGTCGCTGCGTCGATGGAGCCACCCAAGTGGGTGCCGGTCGTCCTGCCACCCGTCGTCGTCATCAGGTACGGAGCGGACACGACAAGAATCGCTTCGGGCCAAGACGCGCGAACCCGCGCGCGAGAATGCCTCGGCTATCGCGACGACGACCAGATCGTCGGCACGGTAGGAAACCTGACGGCCAAGAAGGATCATGCCAGCCTCCTGAGGGCGACCGCCCTACTCGCCGGATCCGGGCGGCGTGTGCGGTTGGTGATCGTCGGAACGGGGCCGTTGGAAGCGGAGCTGCGGGCCTTGACGAGCGATCTCGCTCTCGACTCGTGCGTCACGTTCACAGGCCTACGGTCCGACGTCTTCGACCTGCTCTGCGCGTTCGACGTGTTCGCGCTGAGCTCTCGTTACGAAGGACTCCCAATCGCCTTGCTGGAAGCAATGGCGGCTCGGGTGCCCGTGGTGGCGACGCGCGTCGGCGGGATCCCGGAAGTGATCACCGATCGATGCAACGGCTTGCTCGTGGATCCTGGTGACCCGAATGCCCTGGCGCGGGCGCTCGCTGAGTTGTTGGACGACCCGGTTCGTCGAGTCGCGCTCGGAAATGAGGGCGCCGCCCGATCCAAGGAGTTCGACCTGGCAGATGCAATGGTCCGGACACAGCAGCTGTACGACCGCGTGCTGGAGTACTCGTGAGAGTGCTCTGGCGACTCTTGCCGTCGCCGGGACCATCGGCGCGCTCGGTGGTCCTGGTCAGCGCAGCGGCGTGCTATCTCGTTGTCCTGTCGTGGTCGATGTCGCACCTGTCCTTCGACGTGTGGGGCGGCATCCTCATCGCACCCATCCTCATCGCGCTCACCTTGCCGTTGGCGCTCAGCGCGGCGCGGGCCGATGGAACCAGCGCGACCGCGCGCTTGGTGATGGCAGCTGTGGTGCTGAAGCTCGTCGGGTCGGTCGTCCGCTACTACGTCACCTTTGCCGTGTACAGCTCGGCCGACGCCACCGTGTATCACGAGCGGGGCAAGATCCTCGCCGCCAGCTTCCGGCACGGCGACTTCATCGTCGACATCGGCAAGAAAGTCGTCGGCACCGGCTTCATCGAGATTGTCACAGGGGCTGTATACACCGTAACCGGCGCGAGCAAGCTCGCCGGATTCTTCGTATTCTCCTGGTTCGGATTTGTCGGGCTCTTCCTCTTCTACCGTGCATTTCGCATCGCCTTCCCTGAGGGTGACGCGCGTCTTTACGGTCTTCTGGTCTTCTTTCTTCCGTCGCTGCTCTTTTGGCCGTCCAGCATCGGCAAAGAGTCTTGGATGATGCTCAACCTCGGGCTCATGGCCTATGGAACAGCCCGAATTCTCGACCGGAGACATTGGGGTATGATCGCGCTGATCATAGGGGGCTTCGGTACCGCAATGGTCCGACCGCACGTCACCCTGATCGGGATGGTCTCGTTGTTCGCCGCTTATCTACTGCGGCCAGCGTCGAAGCGTTCGATTCTCGGCCCAGTCGCCAAGATCGCCATGTTGGCCGTTCTGGCGGTAGGAGTGGTCGCGGCTGCGAGCCAGATGCAGACCCTCTTCGGAGTCAACGTGCTCGATCAGGGTGGTGCTGAAGAGGTGCTCAATACCGCCAACAAGCAGTCGAATCAGGGTGGCAGCGAATACGAGGCTGTGCGGCCAACATCACCGATCGGCGCGGTGCAGGCTGGGATTGCAGTCGTCTTCCGACCGTGGCCCTACGAGGCACAGAACGCCCAAGCGCTTCTCGGTTCGCTCGAGGGGGTGGTCCTCTTGGCGCTGATCTTGACGTCGCTTCGACGCTTGGCGTCCGTGCCGCGCGCGATGCTTCGAAGACCCTACGTCGCCTACGCGCTCCTCTTCTCGCTGTTCTTCGCGTATGCGTTCTCGTCGATTGGGAATTTCGGGATCCTGTCCCGCCAGCGGGTCCAACTCTATCCTCTGCTCGTTGTTGTGCTGTGTGTGCCGGTGGGGTTCGGGCGCGAATCGACCTCTACTCCTGACCAATGCGAGGTGACGGATATCGAGCCCGAGAGGGCCTTCGCTTTGAACGCGAGGAGATCGTCGCCGGCCTTCGAGCAATGAGCGCCGCCGAATCTCCCAGAGGCGACACGAGATGCTCATGAACACGTGCCGGGTCTCAGCCCTCGACACTGTGCACGCTTCTCCATCCCGTCCGTCATCGACGAGCCCACCCATGAGTCCCTCGACGCTCTTCGTCCAGCACCGCCACGTCGCGTCTCGTATGGAACGGTCTCGCCGACACCATTGTCCGCCGGTCAACTACGTCCGACAATCGCCGGCCTGTGGTATGCGCATGACTGCGAAGACGCGGGAACCATCACCGCGAACCTCGGCCCGGATGCCGAACTCCCTCGCCCACTTCGCCAACACCTGCTTCTCGCCAGATCGATGTACATCATCCAACAAGACGACGACGTCGGATCCGAATCTCGGTGCGAGGTTTGGTAGAGCGCCGTAGCGCCCTCCTCGTGTATTTCCTGGGGGACCGTCGACGATCGCCAATGCAACATCGCTGGGCACGTCCTCTGCGCCGATCGCATACCAGTCGTACCCGTCATACTTCGTGAGCGGTCTCAAAAGAAGCCGGTGGGTTCCGGGTTCAGAGATGTGGCGCGACACGCGCTCCGCCCATTGGGGCAGATGCTCCAGGGAGACGATGATCTGATCTCGCCGGGTGATGTGGGAAAGGACGATGGTGGTCAATCCGCTGCCAGCTTCGACGATCGAGCCGCGGGCCGCAATTGCCTGTCGCGCGACTTCCTCCAGGTACTCAAGAGACGCCGCGTAATCATTCGCCCAGCCATAGCGCAGCAGTCTGAGAACTCGACGACTCGGGACACAGCCTCGACCGCGCAACGCCAGCACAGCAATCGCGGCGCGGAAGGCTGCAGGGCGAACGATGCTCCGGACCACCGCGTGCACTGCTCTCCAGATCATTGTATAGCTGGTAGCCAGGAGATGATTGCTGCGAATCCTTGCCCTGATCCGCGCGTCTCTCGTTGCTACAAAGCCCTCGGGGACTTGCCTCTCTGACCCTTTGTCGATCGTCTGTTGATGACACATTCAAATATGATCGCGCTGAAAACATGAGGAAAGCAAATGAGATCCATGGGCTTCCTCCCGTTGATCAAGCACATTGGTGACGCGGCCTGGACGGCCTGGTGTTTGACGGTGGAGTTGTTGCCATTCGCCTGGAGGCATGTCGACGAGGCTCGAGTGCAGCCGGTGGTGGTTGTAGTGGTTGATCCACGAGTCGATCGGCCCGGGCGCTGGCCCGGTCAGACTCAGCGTGGATCGCACGCATCAACCCGCGGCTCACCAGAAGGCCGTCGCTCGTTTGAGCAGATCTGGCTCCATGCGCAGCCGAGCGTTCGTTCCACCTTGCGCAGCTCCGGCCAACTCGGTCCGCTCCGAGGTCGGATCACCCACGCCACGGTATGAGAAGGGAATCACCACGGAACCCGGTATTTGATGAGGAAGTCATGCCTACCGGGCCTGCTGCGAAGCCGACGATCCATCGCTGCTGAAGAGCTCGCCATCTGTGGTGGACATATCCGAACGATATTGTCGACTGGTCGAGCGCGTGCTTGAGATTGCAGTGAAGGTCACGAACGGGGGCCCGCTTACCGTGAATATGTGGGCTCTCCCAGGGCCTACGCCGAGGAGCGGCCTTGATCGTACTGCCTCTAGTTTGGACGTATCGATGCACGGGCTGGACGTTCATGTGCGCGATGCGGCGGGTGCGACATTGTGTGATAATAGCCACCCTCGAGCGCCACCGTTATGCGGTATCACGTCCTTCGCCGCGCCGCGTATAGACGCGGATCCAATCGACCTTGAGCTGTGCTGGGAACACAGTGGTGGCGTCGGGCGGACCAGGCCAAGTGCCGCCGACTGCGAGATTCAGCACCAGGAAGAACGGCTGGTCGAATGCCCAGTGTCTTCCGGGCGGCATATCGGCGCGCGTGACCCGATGGTAGAGGTCACCGTCGACGAACCATCTGATGTCGCCGGGGCGCTTCTCGACCTTGAACACGTGGTAGCCCGCGTCGAGTGGGCTCTCGAGCACCTTGGTCCCGCCGTCGGCGAAAGGTGCTCCATCGGCGTCGGCGCCGTGCAACGTGCCGTAGACGGTGTCCGGCTCGTTCCCGAGCATTTCCATGATGTCGATCTCGCCGCCAGCTGGCCAACCGCCCCGCTGTCCGAGCATCCAGAAGCTCGTCCACATGCCTGTGCCTGCCGGAGCCTTGATGCGAGCCTCGATACGCCCAGTCTGCACGGTGAACTTGTCCTCTGTGGTGATGCGGCCGGACGTCCACTGACAGTCTCCGCCCTGAAAACATGGGGTATGCAGGCCCGGTGGCGTGACTCGTGCCGTGATGACGAGGTTGCCCTCGCCATCTGTGGCCACGTTGTCGCGCTCATCGGTGTAGTACTCGAGCTCATCATTGCCCCAGGCATCCGCCTCGCGGTTCCCGATCGCGTAGTTCCAACGACGGTGCGAAGGCTGGGTCCCGGCGTGCTCGTTCCACTCCTCGTGCCAAGTGAGGTGCCAGCGGGCGTGGTTCGTCGCTTTCGAGTCGGAACGGAGCGTCAGCCATTCGGATCCCGCTCCACTCGTGGCGAGGAGGCCGACGACGGCGAGAGCCACCGTGATGTTCGTCGGGAAGTGGCGCATTCGTCACCGCCGCATGTTGGTTGAGGTGATTGTCAGTGATCATGCTGCCAGGTCAATGCGAACGTGTGGGCACGCGCTCGAGGTCAGTGACCCACAGGGCCTCGGGACGATCCGCGGTGAATTTCCGCTTCACCAGATGAGGTGCGCGTAGCCCGTCGTGTGCGCGTTCGGTCGTCGCCAAGTACCGGTGACTCGCCGCGGAGCGCGACGCGTCACGCGCGGTGGCTTCGGCGGTTGAACCGTGCGTGCCCTTCGCGCCGCGCCGCGCGGGCACCAGTTCGTCCATCAAGACCTGCATCATCTGCAAGCTCGCCCCACCGTGAGTGCCAACAGGCCTCCGCGGATCGTGCCGGTCAGCTTGCAATGACTCCATCCGCATTTCGGGGGAAGCCCGGCAATGCGGTGAATCTGACGTCCCTCGGGCCTCCGTAGAATGCGACCTATCAAAGATCGAATCTCGCTTCTCCTGCTATGCACGGGCAACCTCTGTCGCTCACCCATGGCCGAGGCAATGTTCCGCCAGCGAGCGACAGCTTGCAACGCACCGTTGCGCGTGGAGTCGGCGGGGTTCGCCTCGGAGGGCCAATCGCCCCCAGCTCCCACCGTGGCGACGATGCGCCGGCTCGGGATTGACCTCTCGTCTCACCGGAGCCGCGTTGCAGCACCCGGGATGTTGGTCAACAGCAGCCTCGTCCTTGGTATGACTCACGCGCATGTCTGGGAAGCGGCACTCATGGTGCCTGAGATCATCCCGCGAGCCTTTGTGTTTGGTGAGCTGGATCGGCTCAACCGCGAGATCGGTGGCAGGAAGATAGGCGAGCCGTTCGGGGCCTGGCTCGAGCGACTTCACGAGCATCGAAGCCGCCTTGGTCGTGGACCTCGCGCGGAAGATGAGATCCTCGATCCGTTCGGGCGCAGGAGAGCCGTGCACGCGCACGTGGCGCGCCGCCTCTCCGATCTGGTCCTGCAGCTGGGTGACTGCGCGTTCCGGAACCTGGACGAGCTGTCGGAGACGCGATGGCGCGAAGGCACACTGGTCTGGCGTTCGCTCACACATCATCCAAGACAATGATGCGAAAAGTGATCGATCGGCCTGCGCCCCGACCTCAGCAACCGTCGGACTCACCTCGGCATCGGCTTGCAAACGTGGATGCGTCATGGCCCACGCCCCGTCGGACGATCGTCAGTAGGACGATCGTTCGAGCGAGCGCGCTCAGAACCGGCGCGTTCATCGCGGCGTTCGGTACGTCCGGTCCGCGCGTTTGCGTGCATCGCGATCACGCCGATGTCCGGCTCTTCGACCAGGTTCCGGACGTTGACCGGGAGACGGCTGCCCGAGGAACGTTCCTACGTCGGCCGGCGTCTTCGAGCCAAGAGCCCAGTCCCCAGGGAAATCGTCGTTCACCCAGTCCGCGGCAGCAGCCACCGCGACGATCGACAGCCCGAAGCACACCGAGCGCGATCCTCACGGAACGCCGCTGGGCCGGTCGGTGGTCCACTCGTCATGAGAGTGCTGGTTGGTGTTCCCGGGGTCCTCGTACGGTTGCCTCGTTCTCACTTGAACCGGCTCGCGCGCAGAGTGATATTCTTCCGCGGATGAAGGTCGGGATCCTGGCGGGCGGTCTCGGCACGCGTCTCGCCGAGGAAACCGAGGCCCTGCCGAAGCCGATGGTGGAGATCGGCGGCAAGCCGATCCTGTGGCACATCATGCGCACGTACTCCCATTACGGACATAATGAGTTCGTGATCGCGCTCGGTTACAAGGGCGAGGTCATCAAGCGCTACATGGTCGAGTACTCCTCCCTGGCGACCGACCTCACCGTCCGGCTGGCCGACGGCTCGGTCGAGCTGCACCACGGAGCGCGCGACGACTGGACCGTGGAGCTGATCGACACCGGCTTCTACACCGCCACCGGCGGGCGCATCAAGCGGCTCCAGCCCTACCTCGGCGACGAGACGTGCATGGTCACCTGGGGCGACGGGGTCTCGGATCTCGACCTGGACCGCCTGCTCGCGTTCCATCGCTCCCACGGCAAGCTCGCAACCCTGACGGCCGTGCGACCGCCGGCCCGCTTCGGGCACATGGAGCTCGACGGCGACCGCGTCTTGGAGTTCTCCGAGAAGCCCCAGACCGGCGAGGGCTGGATCAACGGTGCCTTCTTCGTCTTCGAGCCAGGTGTCTTCGACTACATCGAAGGCGACGACACCCAGTTCGAGCTGGAGCCCCTGGAGAACCTGGCCAAGGACGGTCAGCTGATGGCGTACCAGTACTCGGGGTTCTGGCAGTGCATGGATACGCTGCGCGACAAGAAGCTGCTCGAGCGTCTCTGGGAAACCGGCGCCGCTCCCTGGCGGACCCGGGAGTGAACTGATGCGCGTACTCGTCACCGGCCACGAGGGCTACATCGGCGAGCGGCTGGTGCCGCTGTTCCTCGCGGCCGGGCACGACGTCGTTGGTCTCGACTCCGGGCTCTTCCGCGAGTGCGCGATCGGCGAACGCCTTGCCGACGTGCCCGCCATCGACATGGACATCCGCGACGTCAGCCCGGACGTGTTGGCCGGCTTCGACGCCGTCGTGCATCTCGCTGCCATCTCGAACGATCCACTCGGTGACCTCGATGCCGACTGCACGTACGACATCAACCACCGGGGCACCGTGCACGTCGCCACTGCGGCCAAGGCGGCCGGGGTCGGGCGCTTCCTGTTCTCGTCGTCGTGCAGCCTCTACGGCGCCGCGGGAGACGACATCCTCGACGAGCATGCTTCGTTCAATCCCGTGACTCCCTATGGAACGTCGAAGGTGCACGCGGAACGCGATCTGGCGGCGCTGGCCGACGACACCTTCAGCCCTACGTATCTTCGCAACGCCACGGCTTACGGGATGTCGTACCGACTCCGGGGCGACCTTGTCGTCAACAACCTCGTCGGTTATGCGTTCACGACCGGCAAGGTGCTGATGAAGAGCGACGGCACACCCTGGCGGCCCCTCGTCCACATCGAGGACATCTCGCGCGCGTTCCTCGCGCTGCTCGAGGCACCGCGCGACGTGGTGCACGACGAGGCGTTCAACGTCGGGGCCACGACCGAGAACTACCGGATCCGTCAGGTCGCCCAGCTCGTGGAGGAGCTCGTGTCCGGCAGCACCGTCGAGCTCGCCGAGCACGCCGGTCCCGACAAGCGCAACTACCGGGTCTCCTGCGACAAGCTCAGCGCGCTGGTCCCAGCCTTTCAACCACAGTGGACCGTGCGGTCGGGCATCGAGGAGCTGGTCGACGCGTACCGGGCGGCGTCACTCACGCTCGACGACCTGACCGGCGCGCGTCTGCAGCGCATCCAGACGGTGCGCACCCTGCTCGACGCAGACCGCCTCGGCCCTGATCTCCGTTGGACGACCACCGTGGCGCGCAACGCGCATGGGTGAGGCCATGCCACCGTGTCGCTCCTGCGGCACGCCCGGTCTGCAGCCGTTCCTCGACCTCGGCTCGACGCCGCTCGCCGATGCGCTGGTCCGGCCGGAGGCGACCGCCACTGAGGATCCGCGCTTCCCTCTGGAAGTCGCCTTCTGCCCCGCGTGCTCGCTCGTTCAGATCCTCGAAGAGGTCCCTCCCGAGAAGCTCTTCGTCGACAACTACCTCTACTTCTCGTCGTTCTCCGATCACCTCCTCGAGCACGCGCGCGCCCACGCCGCCGGTCTGATCGAGCGACGCGACCTCGACGCCGACAGCTTCGTCGTGGAGCTCGCCAGCAACGACGGCTACCTCCTTCGCAACTTCGTCGAACACGGCGTTCCGGTGCTCGGCATCGACCCCGCCCCAACCCAGGCGGCCACCGCGGTGAAGTCGGGCGTTCCCACGCTGGCCGAGTTCTTCGGGCTCGAGTTGGCCGAGCGTCTGGTCGCGGAGGGCCGCCGCGCCGACGTGATCATCGCCAACAACGTGATGGCGCACGTCCCCGACCTGAACAGCTTCGTGGGCGGCATGGCGGCGCTGCTCCAGGAGGACGGCATCATCACGGTCGAGAACCCCTACGTCCGCGACCTCATCGAGCACACCGAGTTCGACACCATCTACCACGAGCACTTCTGCTACTACTCGTGCTCCTCGGTGGAGGCGCTCGTCGGGCGACACGGCATGTTCCTGAACCACGTCGAGTACTTCCCGAACCTTCACGGCGGGACGTTGCGCTGGTGGATCGGAAAGCGCGAGGACCGGAGCTCCACGGCCAAGGAGCACCTCGCGCGAGAAGAGTCGGACGGGATGCGGTCGTTCGCGTACTACCGCGAGTTCGCGGGCCGCGTCGATGCCATCCGCACCGAATTGCTCGACCTGCTCCGCGGGCTGAAGCGCGACGGTGCCCGGATCGCGGCGTACGGCGCGGCCGCCAAGGGCAGCACGCTGGTCAACTCCGTGGGGATCGGTACCGATCTGGTCGATTTCGTCGTCGATCGCAACGTGCACAAGCAGGGACTGCTCATGCCCGGCGTGCACATCCCGATCCGCAGCCCCGAGGCGCTGCTGGAGGAACGGCCCGACTTCGTGCTGCTGCTGGCCTGGAACTTCCAGGACGAGATCGCTCGTCAGCAGGCCGCATACCTGGCCGGAGGAGGTCGGTTCATCGTGCCGATCCCTGAACCGCACATCGTCTGAACTGGTTCGGAGAGCATGACCGCAGAACGTTTCCCCTGTCCCGCGTGCGGGCGTGCCGATCTCGAGATCTTCTACGAGCTCGATGACATCCCCGCGCACAGCACGCTCATGCTCCACAGTCGACAGACTGCACTCGGCTATCCGCGGGGCGCGATGCGGCTCGGCTTCTGTCCGATGTGCGGGTTCGTCGCCAACACGGCGTTCGACGTCGGCCTCAACGAGTACTGCACGATGTGCGAGGAGACGCAGGGGTTCTCACCGTACTTCCAGCAGTGGCTCCACGATCTCGCCCAGGGCTATGTCGACCGCTACGACCTGCGCGACGCCGAGGTCGTCGAGATCGGCTGCGGCAAAGGCGAGTTCCTGGCGCTCCTGTGCGACCTCGGAGACAACCGAGGCCTGGGCATCGACCCGTCGTACATCGACGGGCGTGTCGAACTCGCTGCCAACGAGCGGGTTCGGTTCGTCAACGAGCTCTACGGTCCGGGCTATGGCCCGCTCGACGCGGACGCCGTCGTGTGCCGGCACACCCTCGAGCACATCGGTCCGGTCGGCGAGTTCGTGGCCGCCGTGCACGAGTCTGTCGGTGACCGACCGGACACGCTCGTGTTGTTCGAGCTCCCCGACGTGCTCCGGGTGCTCCAGGAGAACGCGTTCTGGGACATCTACTACGAGCACTGCTCGTACTTCACGCCCGGATCACTGGCCCGGTTGTTCCGCACGAACGGATTCGACCCCATCGAGTTGCGCCTCGAGTACGCAGATCAGTACATCCTGCTCGACAGCCGTCCTCAGCCTCAGAGCGGCCAGCAGTTCGCACTCGAACACGACCTGCCGGCGATCCATGAGTCCGTGGAGCGGTTCCGCCACCAGGTGCCGGAACAGCTGGACGACTATCGGACGATGTTGCGCGAAGCCGCCGCCCGTGGGCGTCGCGTCGTGGTGTGGGGAGGAGGATCGAAGGGTGTCGCGTTCCTCACGACGCTCGGCATCGGCGCCGAGGTGCAGTTCGTGGTCGACGTCGATCCGAACAAGACGGGCACCTTCATGGTCGGCACCGGCCACGAGATCGTCGGTCCGAGCTTCATGGCCGACTTCCGACCCGATCTCGTCCTGGTGATGAACTCCGTCTACCTCGACGAGATCGGTCGTCTGCTCGCAGGCATGGGAGTCGAGTCCGAACTCGTCGGCGTGTGAGCGAACCGGGCGCGTCGGTCGCCGTGCACTTCCGGTGACTCGCCTGCGAGCTTCGAGACCGCATGCGGCGAGCGTGGCAGCAGCGGAGTCGACTCGGGAGTAGGTCTGGGCTTGGTCGGATCTCGGGACTCCGTATGGGGACGCGTACACGAAACGGCTGATGCCCGACTCACGGGCAGCCACGAGCAACGTGACCGTCAACAGCTGAGTGAGACGAAGTTCACAGTGCCACGATCCCGGGGTGAAGGCCGATCTCGTGAAGTTGGGCGCGCACCTCAGGCTCGTAGACGTGGTTCGCGACGATCACCGTCTCGATGGGAGCACCGACTGCGGCAAGATCGGTCGGGCTCAGGATTCGATGACCGGTACCCGGAACGAAGGATCCGGTCTTGCGAGGGTTCACGTCGATCGCGAACGCGATGCGATGTTCACGCATCACGTTGAGGAAGGTGACGCCCTTGGCGCCTGCCCCCCAGAGCGCAGTGCGTGCAGGTTGGCGACACTGCAGGAACCTGTGCCACCGTTCGATCGTGCGAGTTGCGACATCCCGCGCGCGAGCGATGTGGTCGAACCCGATGTCGGGTGTTTCGCGCGCGAAACCGATGGGGAAACGACCGTGGCCGATGGTGGCTTCTGCGCTGAGGAACTCCTCGTCGAACGCCGATCGCAGCGACCGGACCTCGAAGCCCGCCCGCTCGAGAGCCTTCGCCAAGGCTTCGCTCGAGAAGTACGTGCAGTGTTGATAGATGATGTCCCAGATTCCTGATGCGGTGAAGGTGAAGGCCGCGTTGGGAACCTCCACGTAGAGCACAGCGTCTTGTGATCGGGCCATCGCGGCATGGATGCGATCGAGGAGCTCCACGGGTTGCTCGACGTGCTCGAGCACGTGGCGGAGGCAGACGAGGTCGATGTCGGCGAGTGCCGACCGCTCGTCGAAGTAGTCGCGCACGATCTCTACCTGGAGGCCTCGGAGCGCGAGGTGGCTCTCGCCACGGTACGAGGGGTCGAAGCCGATCACACGGTTTCGTGCTCCGCGAGCCAACAGTGAGAGGAACTCTCCCTTGCCGCTTCCGACCTCGACGACGACACCATCGTGGACGTTGCGCTCCAACAACGACCTGGCGAGGGTCTCGGCGTACTCGCGGAACGCGGAAGAGAAGAACTGCGAATTCTCGTAGTCGCCGTCGTACTGGACCAGGTCTGCCGCGAAGGCCGCGTTGAAGACGGCAGTGCAGGACTCACAGGCGACGAGCTGCATATTGCCCAGCGGCGCGGTGAGCGCGGCTTCCCGATCGACGTAGCGATGCGCGCAGTCGATCGGTACGTACCCGAAGTCGAGGAACGACGGCTGCGCGGCAGCACCGCACACCGGGCATGTTTCAATCATCGGACCGAACTGGTACCCGGCGACCGGTTCGGGATCCGGTCGTGTCGAACCCCTGCGCCGTCCGCGCGTGTTCCCAGCGTGGCGAGCATGTGCTCCATGGTTCCACTATCGGTGCTCCAGGGCCCGGCATGGTTGCGAGGTCCGAGCCCTCCTCGAACTGACGAGCCCACGGCATCGCGACGGGGCTCCTGCCGTCACTCCCGACCTCATGGGTCTGCCGTGAGGCCGCGGATGTCCCTGAGCGCTTCCTCGAACCCGCGTACCGAGGCTTCCCAACTGAACCGCTCGACCGTCTCCCGCGCGGCATCGACGAGGCGACACCGCAGAGTGACGTCGTCGAGGAGGCGCACGACGGCTGCGGCGAGCCCGGCACTGTCGTCGACGTCACACAGGAGTGCGTTGAACCCGTCGACCGCGTAGCTCTCGACACCTCCATTGCGTGTGGATACGACCGCGCACCCGGTCGCCATGGCCTCCGTCACCGGAAGCGCCCAGCCCTCGCGGCGACTCGGGCACAGGAACACGGCGCTCGAATCGAGAACCTCGCCCGCGAGCTGTTCACGCGAGGGGAGCTGTACGTAGTCGACCCACGGAGGGAGCAACGACGGGCGTCGGATCGTTCCGTAGGCGACGAACGTCGCCTCCGGTCGAACCGACCGCACCGCCGTCACGACCTCGACGGCGATGTCGAGGCCCTTGCGGGGGACCGTGTTCGTCATGAACGCGACCCTCGGCGCTCGGGCGGCGGGACCGGTCCGAGGGCGGAACACGTGATGATCGACGCCGTTCGGGACCATCCAGACGAGCGATGGGGGCAAGCCGACGTCGTCGACGAGGAGGTCGCGCAGCGACGGTGAGATCGCGATCTTCGGGATCGGTTCGAGGAGCACCTCGTCGAGGACGGGCTTCGGCGCAGCCCACACCTCGTAGTCCTGAACGAGATGGACCCGTTGTCCGTTGTCGGCCGTGGCCAGTGACGTCGAGACCGAGGTGGTCCAGAACGTCGACACCAGGACGTCGGCAGGTGGGAGCGCACGAGCCACGTCCGTGGGCCCCGAGTGCGGGAGGTACATCATCTCGACACGCTCGTCGTGGCTCATCCAGTGGGCCCCTTGCCGCAGCGTTCGGGCATGCCACCGACTTCGCACGTCGCGCCAGCCTGCGGCAAGGCGCGGACCGGGGCCTTGTGCCGGCACCTTGAGGTGCACGACGGTCACGTCGTGACCGTGGGCGACGAGTCCGTTCGCGTACTCGTAGACGACGCGTGGGCCACCGCTCGGCGTCAACTGCACGTTCGGTAGCACGAACGTCACCGACAGCCTCTCCACAGCCACTCGAGGCATCCTACGATTTGAGTTGGTGGCGTCGTTCGCAGCTATCCTCGCCGAGACATTCAGATGGCCTGGTGGTTTCGGCACGTGGGAGCGGCCATGACTGCGGCTCGAGTGCGTGAGGTCGGCTTGCTCGTCGAGGATCGTCGGCGATCACCGAGCGCGTTGCGAGGCTGAGCGAGCATTGCCTGCCGAGTCCGCCCCCAGGGTCAGCATCGGCCTTCCCGTCTACAACGGGGCCCGCTACATCGCCGAGGCCATCAACTCGCACCTCGATCAGACGTTCGAGGACTTCGAGCTCATCGTGTCCGACAACGCCTCGGAGGACGAGACGCCGGAGATCGTCGCGGAGATCGCGGCCAAGGACTCCCGGGTGCGTTTCTTGCGGAACGAGGTCAACGTCGGAGCCAATCGGAACTACAACATCACGCTTGCCGCATCGCGGGGCGAATACTTCCGTTGGCACGCGCACGACGACGTCCTGCGTCCCACGTTCCTGGAGCGCTGTGTCGATGAGCTCGACGCTGATCCAGGTGTGGTGCTCGCCTTCACGCGCTCCACGCTCATCGACGGAAACGGAGACCCGTTCCTCCCGTTCGGCGATGTGTGGCTCTCCAAGGAGGGCACCCTCCACCGCGAGCCCGAGGATCCCAGATTCGCGCGTTTTGCTGCGAGCGAGCGGGCCCACGAGCGGTTCCGCGCCGCGTCCTTTCACTTCCGTGCCGGTGCTGCGTTCTTCGGTGTGATCCGCCGTACCGCGTTCAAGCACTCGACGCTGCAGCAACCCTTCTACGGAACTGACCGCGTCGTCTTCGTCGAGCTCGCACTGGCCGGCCGGTTCGCCTGCGTCGACGAGCCGCTCTTCCTGCATCGATGGCACGATGACGCATCGCGCATCATGAGCAACGAACGCGATCGCGCCAAGTGGGCGGATCCGAACTTCATCCCTGGTTGGTACCCGAAGGTCGTCTTCTTCGGATACCTGAGCGCCATCAACCGCGCCGAGATCTCCCCGGAGGAGCGGATGATGGCGAAGCTCTATCTCGTACGAAAGGTGCTACGCCACGAGGAGCTCGCCCGCCTCGTCTCGGTCGACGCTCTCTCCCACCTGTCGTTCCTCACGAGACGAGCACTCGGCCTTCGAGTCTGATCGGAGCTCAGCGCTCGCTGGGCGCGGGATTCGTGTCCACGACGTCGTGCGACGTCCCGCGCCGGGCGCGAACGGATCCCCGGTTCACCCAACGACGTCGCAACGGGTCGAGGAGCGTCTCCCTACGCTCGCGGCTGAAGCCGGCGAAGAAGCAGACCAATCCACCGAGGATCCCGCCCACGACCAGTTGGAGGAGCGGCACGCCGACGGACTGCATCGCATCCGACGCCAGCCAGGCCACTGCTCCGCCCGCGACCGCGCCGAAGACGGGCCGGATCACGAGGCGCAGGAAGGAAGCGCCGACGCCGAGCTTGCGGTCGAGCACCACGTAGGTCACGACCGCCACGAAGGATGCGACGATCACCTGGGCGGTGGCGGCACCCGACAGACCATTGACTTGCGTGCCCACGTAGACGCCTACCGCGACCATGCTCGCCCAGATGACCTGGATCACGGCGTACGTCCGCGCGAAGCCGTCGGCAACGAGGCCGTCGCGTCCCAGGTTGACGAGGAGGCGCCCGACTCCGAGCGCGGCGATGATGCGCAACACGTCGATCGCGGGAGCGTAGCGATCACCGTAGAGGAAGCGGATCAGAGGATCGGCGAGCGCGGCGAGCAGCGCTGAGCAGGGGAGCGCGACTTCGAGAAGCCACACCGTCGAACGGCTCACGAGCGTGCCGAGTGGTTGCCGGAGCCGCTTGTACTCCGCCAGCGCCGGCCCGCCCACCTGTGTGACGGCACCGCCGACGATGTTGACGAGCCAGCTCGCGGCGTTGAAGGCGATCAGGTAGTAGGCGAGCTCGGTGGGTCCGAGGACGTTGCCGACGATGAGGTTGTCGACGTTGAACGTCGCCATCGCGAAGACCGCGCCGACGCTCACGGGAACGCCGATCTTGAGCAACGAGCGCACGATCGCCCAATCGAACCGTGGCAACGGACGGAACGGGCTGCAGCACCAGGCGACCGCCAAGGCCGCGATCTCGCCGAGTGCGAACGCCCACGCGACCCCCAGGGCTCCCTTCACGGTCAGCAACACGGCCACCGTGACGGCCGTCCGGAGGCTGAGGCGCGCGAGCACGACCAGTGATCGGCGCTTCTGCCGGAGCTCCCGGAGGATGACGGCGTTGGGCACGATGCTCGCCGCATCAGCGAGCATGCCGATCCCCACGACCCGGAACACCTGCGTGGCCGCGGGGAGACCGAAGGCGCGCGCGATCGCAGGTGCCGCGAACCAATACGCGGCGTAGAGAACCGCGCCGCTCGTCACGGCGACGGTGACGGCAGACGGAGCGACCTTGCGCACGGGAGCGGAATGGTTGATGACCGCAGCCAGCATTCCGAGGTCGTCGGCCGTGATGAGGACTCCCACGAACGCGAGCGCGGCGCCGAATGCGGCGTAGTCCTTCTCCGTGAGACCTCGCGCAATCAGTACGCCCAGCCCGAAGATCCATGCGCGTTCGATCCACGTCACCGACAGGCTGAGCCTCATGCCCTGTCGGACGCGGCCACCAAGCACCTGGATGTCCTCGTCGACGCCCGCGACCCCTAGCTCGACCTCTTCGTTGGCGTCACCCATGGTGACCTCGGAGCGATGGCATGCTCACGCGTCGGGCGGGATGGGTGTGCCGTCGTCGTACACGTTGCCGGTACGGTCAGCGTGGATGGGGTTCTCGCGAGTCTGGTACCACACGCCATAGTCGGAGGGCTGTGCGCCTTTTCGACGGACGACGTTGTCGGAGAACACGACGTTCGAGATCGTCGCGTCGTCGACTCCGTTGGTGATCCCCGCATAGAAGAGATAGCCACCGAAGGGTTCCACGACGTTGCGGGTCACGAGCACGTTCTTGAGAGTGGCGTGGGGCTGGCGATCGGCCCACATCCCGATGGCCGACGTCTGGGACCAGTAGCCCGCCGGCGGGCGCCCCATGCGGATGTAGTTGTTCCGCACGACGATCCCGGAACCCTCATCGGACTGGATGCCGTCGGCGTGCCACTGAGACTTGGGACCTGACTGCCAGATGTCGTGGAGGAGGCAGCGCTCCATCAGACCCGATCCCCACTCGATGCCGTTGGCAACCTTCGTGATCTCGCTCCGACGCACGGTGATCTTGCCGTAGCCGGAGACGGCGTCGTAGACCACCGGAACACCGTTGTCGTTCGAGCCGTTGAACGTCGAGTCCACGATGACCGTGCGAGTCGATCCTTTGGTCACGTTCACGAACGAGCGCCGCTGTTGCCACGCCCATCGTGACGGCGCCTTGAACTGGACGTTGCGGATCGTGACGTCGTCGGCTGCGACGGTGAGCGAACCGGTGATCTTGAGGTTCTCGACCACCGCGCCTTTCTTGGTGACCTTGACCGAGCCCGAAGCCGTTCGGCGCGGCAGCCGGTCACGAGGCCCGTAGTCCCGTGGATCGGGCGAGAGTCCGTGGGGGAGTGCGGCACTCCCGCGCTCCGACTCACCCGACCGCCCGTGACGAGGATCGCGGGGCAGCGACGCGTGGCCCTTGCCGACATCGATCAGCGCCAGGATCGCAACGACGCAGACCAGAACCTCGAGGCCGCGCCGTGCCGACTGGGAGCTCACGCGCGTCGTCGCGGTGCAAACGAGAACGACGCACCCGAGCGCGACTCCTCTCGCTGCAGTCGCCACGCGGCGCCACTCATCCCGATCACCAGGAACGCCATGCCCGAGAACGTCCAGAAGCTGAAGGCATCGAAGGTGACGGCGGAGACCATCGCGACCAGGACAGACGCGAACAGGGCACGCGAGAGATCTCGCAGGCGACGGTCGGTGCTTCGACTCCACGCATCGCGGGCCGCGATCGCGGGGATCGCGAAGAGCAGGAACAATGCCACGACTCCGGCCACGCCAGTCTCGACGAACGCCAACAGATACTGGTTGTCGAGGATGCGGTACGTGGGCGGCGTGAAGGTGCCGGCACCGCGCCCGATGATGGGCGATTCGTCGATCAGCGGTGCGACCGCTGCGTAGTCGTCTGTCCGTCCGGTGATGCTCGAATCACTCCGTCCGGCTGTGAGGGTCCGGCCCAGGGTCCCGACCAGACCAGGAACCACGAGGAAGAACACCGCCGTGAGGAGCAGGATGGTACCGAGGACCTTCACTCGTCGGCGTGCTGGCCACGCGACGAAGAGCGCGGTCAATCCGACCGCGATACCCACGAAGCCGGAGCGCGAGAGCGCGATCGGTATTCCAACTGCGATCACGACGGTGATGACCTGCCAGAGCCGGCGTCTCTGCACCCACTGCAGCAGTTGCAGCGCGAGTGGCAACACCATCGCGACCGTGGTCGCGAACTCGATCGGGTGAGTGGTGGTACCCGCGACACGAGCGAACGCGCCCCGGCTGGTCACTGAGGTGAGGGCTCCGGAGACCTCGAAGCCCGGGAGGTTGGTGACCTCGGCGACGAGGTTCTGGCCGAGGAATTGGATGATCGCGACGAGCGAGACGATCGCAGTCGTTGCGACGATGAATCGGGCGAGCTTGTAGAGCTGCTCAACGGAACCGAGTCCGTCGGCCGCGAGCAACGCGATGCCCGTCCACGACAGAAAGTGCAGGAGCGCGGCGTCCGCGGTTGCATTCTCGGCAGCTGGGGCCACGCGGGCGAGCATCGCGATGTAGCTGAGCAACCACACGATCAGGACCACGAGGATCGCCCAACGGACGGGCTGACGACCACGCCGCAAGCCCGAGTCTCGATAGAGCAGCGACAATCCGTACCAGAGCAGGCAGAGGAAACCCCAGAGCGTTGCGGGCGATCCGACCTGACCGATCGGAGCCACCACGAGCTTCGTGGGTACGACGAGCTGCAGGGCGACGAAGACCTCGAGCGCGTGCAGCACGCTGCTCGGTTCGCTGACCATGTGGGGTGCTCCGCGTCCGCTCTCGCGGCCCGAATCCTGCGGGTTCTCGATCCACCGACGCGAGGTCAGCGTGTGGCTCACGACTCTTCGCTCGGAACGACGCTCGTCTCGATCTCCGAGGACGTGGTTCCGGTGCCCTCCCCTCCGCTGCCGTCGCTCGCTGACCGCGTCGTCTCCGACGACCCGCGCTCGGTCTGGTTGCTGTTGTTGGTTTTCTCCGAGGCGGCGCCGTTGCGGGGCATCGGGACCTCGGCGAGATCGGCCATCTCCACGGGCTGGGCACTGTCGAACGCCTCGTCCGGCTCACCTGGTCCGCCGGGGGGGAGGTCTTCGGATGTGGCGGCGCTCTCGACGAGCGCGACCGGCGCCCGCTCGCTGTTCCACAACACGGAGTCGGTTGCCGCGTCGGCGGTCGTGCGGCGAGCGGCGCGGCGGGCGCGTCCCCGCGAGATCGACTCCGCGCCGAAGACGACGGTCAGCGTCAGGAGCAGACCGATGGCGACGGCGATGAGGGCCGCCCGAAGGTCGGTGAGGGTGCTCGTGGCCGCGACCTGCGGCGGCGTCAGACGCTGCATCTTGACTCGGAAGGCCGGGTTGGCACCGACCTGATCCTGGAGGCCGTCGAGTGTCGACGCGACCTCTGATGCGACGAGCCGGTACGACCGAAGCGCCGAGCGTTCGTCCGGTGCCGTGGTTTCGATCGTGATGATGGGTCCGCGCTGGAAGTTCTGGTTGCCCTGCACCGTGTACGTGCCCTGAAGGCCTCTGTGCTCGAGGACCCGCCCGGTCGCGTCGGATGACACCGTGCGGCTGAGGACGTCGACGACGTCCGGAAGGGCCATCAGCGCGTACGGATTGTTCGCCTCCGGTGGATTGGGGTTGTCGTTGGTCGCTGCCGGCGGACTCGGCGCGGCGAGCACGACCACCTCTCCGCTCGCCTGCTTCGAGGCCGACACTTCACCGACCGCGACGAGGGCACCTCCCACCGTGAGCAGGAGCAGCGGCACTGCGAGGTACCACCACCTCCGTACGATTCGCAGGGATGAATAGAGGTCCATGTGCGATGATCTCCAGGTCGCCCGTGGCCGCGACACGGGTGTCGCGGCAAACCCGCGGTCACTCTACGTGACTTCGATTCTCCGGTCTGTATCGCATGCGTGAACTTGCTGCAGCCGGTGACGGAGTTGTGGTCACCCCGCGACCGGACCCGAAAGCAATGCGTCATAGAGGGACGCGTACCGTGGTGCCTGATGCTCCCATCCGAGCTCGCACTCGATCCGCTCGCGAGCGTACCGTCCCATCGCCGAGCGGCGACTCGGATCATCGAGGACCCGCACGATCGATCGGGCGAGTGCAGTGACGTCGTTCGGCGGCACGTACTCGCCGGCGTCGCCAGCCGAGACGCGCGTCTCGTGGAGGTCGAAGGCGACCACCGGCACACCCATCGCCATGTACTCCAGCACCTTGTTCATGGTCGAACGGTCGTTGAAGTCGTTGCGGGGATCAGGGCTGATGCCGAGATCGGCCGTCGACAGGTACTCCTTGATCATCCGGTCGTCAGCCCGGCCGGTGAAGGTCACCCACTCGTCGAGCCCGAGGTCCGTGGTGAGCCGACGCAGGTCGGCTTCGCACTCGCCGAAGCCGAGGACCGCGAACTGGCAATCCCTGCGCCCGAGCCGGTGGACCACGATGTCGACCGCACGAACCAGCAGATCGACACCGTCTTGGGGTCCCATGACGCCGAGGTAGCAGCAGAGATGGTCTCGTCCCTCGCGCAGCTCGGGACGCGGCTCGTGCCGGCGGAACTCACTCGACAAGGGTCCGCTGCGCACGACGACCACGTGATCGGGGTTTCGCTTGCCACGCTCGAGCGCGATCGATCGATACGAGTCGTTGGTCGCGATCACGCGATCCGCGGTGATGTATGTCGCTCGCTCCAGCGCGCGAAGAAGCCTCCAAAGGCTTCTTCGCGCGGTCCCGAATCGGACCTCGAAGATCTCGGGGCAGAGATCGTGCTGGTCGAACACGAACCGGATCCCGAGGAGCTTGTAGGGAGCGGCGAGTGCGAAGAGCGTGTCCGGTGGGTTGCAGGCTTGGATCGCCGCGAAGCCGTCACGTACGAAGACGACGAACGTGAGGAGGAATGCGCGGAGCCAAGAGACCAAGAATTCACGGAGATAGCCGAAGACGTCCGTCCCCGGCGGAGTAGGCCGGAAGCGGTAGATCCGGACTCCGGACAGCTCCTCGTGACGGCGTTCCCCTGACCCCCGAGGACAGACGACCGAGACAGGTCGCCCCCGGTGGACGAGCGCCTGAGCCTCGAGCCACACGCGTCGGTCGAGTGGAACCGAAAGGTTCATGACGAGGATGACCACCCCGTCTCGCCGCGCGAATCGACGCCGATCGTTCCAGCCTCTGACCGACTGAGTCATGTCATTTCCATCCCACGTGCACGAGAGGTGTCGTCACGTTCCCAACCCGCGAAGTCCTGACGACGCAACCGTCGATGGCCCCGGACGTAGATCGCACACCGAATCGTGGCGTAGACGGCAACGGGGAACCAGAGTCGCGGCGCGCGACAGAGACGCAACGCGGCCATCGTGGATGATTCACGCGCGTCGCTCTTTGGAGCACGCCCCAGCATCTCGTCGAGTTGGAGAACGCCGAGACGGCTGCGCGTCTTCACGCGGATGAGTGCACCGAGTGTTCGCGGAGCCGTGATCGTGAACGTGACGTCCGTCGGCGCGACACGCTCGTCAACTGTGAACTGCCGCCACACGAAGTTGTCGTCCCCGATCACGTCGGGAAACTCGGAGAACAGCGATCTTCCCTCTTCGGTCAGGCCGATGACGCCCGACCCGAGGAGGCCGTTGGTGAAGTACGGCAGTCGCGTCCAGACGTCGTAGTAGCAGCGGACGAGGAAGGAAGACCTGGTTCTGTCGACGGTGCACGCAGGCGCACCTGCGTGCACGGTACCCGTCATCCTGCGGGCGACCTCGTGGAGCGCAGCCATGGTGACGTCCACGTCGGCGTCGACGAAGAAGCGCGGGAAGTGCGAACTGACACGGTCTCCGGCGTTGAGAGCTGATGGCTTGCCGCCACGAGGGAGCTCGAGAACACCAACCCCCTCGAAGCGGCGCGCGACGTCGGCCGTGTCGTCGACGCAGCCGTCGCACGCCACGGTGACTTCGTCGCCGGGGAGGCGGCCGTCCCGCAGGGAACGAAGGAGCCGACCGATGACGGCTTCCTCGTTGTGCGCCGGGATCACGACGGAGATCACGTGTTCGGCCGTCCGGGTTTCCGGGCGAGGAAGATCGGCTCATCGGAGAGTCCGAACTGCTGGACCGTCGTCGGATCAACGAGGTCCGTGATCGTCACGGCGTCGACATCGAATCCGTGCCGCTCGAGTCGAGCTGCGAGATCCCGTCCGTAGCGCCGCACATGCCCGACCTCTCGTGGATCAGGAGCGTCATACTCGTAGGTCTCGGCAACCTGCCAGTCTACGGGAACCTGGACGACCGCGGTTCCGCCGGGTCGAAGCACACGGTGGATCTCGGCGAGAGCCTTCCCTTCCTCGGCGATGTGCTCGAGCACGTGGAAGCACACGAAGTAGTCCACGGAGTCACCTTCGAACCTCATTGCGGTGATGTCGCCCCGCTCCATCGCGTGGCGCGCGAGGTCGAAGCTCGTGTAGTGGACCCCTGGCTGTTGACGGACCAGGGCCTCGAATCCTCGCATCGGGGCGACCTCGACGACCCGCGTGCCGGGCGCGAAGCACGAGGTCGACGAAGCAAGCAACGCGACGAGGCTCCGGTGTCGGTCGAGGCTCCCACAACCCGGGCATGTGGTTGCCGGCTCGTGATATCCGGGCCCGGTGTTCGGATAGAACTGCGCACCCGACCAATTGCAGACGTTGCAACGATGACGAGGGGCGTTGACCAAGTCCGCAGCGATGAGCGCGGGAAGGCGAGCGAGCGACTCGGCGCCCTGGAGCGCGAAGTCGTAGTCGCGTGAGCGCACCGAACGGGCCAGGTGACGTGTCCACCGGTAGGCCATGCGCGTTCGGTGCGACATCCGGTGCGGTCGGAGCGGCACCTGGGGCGTCAATTGTCTCGTCTGACCGCTCGGCCCGGAGTCGAGCACACGTCCACGCGGTGGTCGGTGCCATTCCGAGCGCTGACGCCAAACGTCGGTCCAGCGATCCCTCGCCGCGCGATCGCCCGAAACCCGATGAGCCATCTGACGGGACAGGACGGTCGCGTCGAGGAGCCCGATGCCCACACGGGCCCGGAGTGGTGACCAGTGCTTCTCGTAGTACTGGCTCTTGGCGCGCATGACCTTCGCAACCTTCTCGGCGCGCTCCGGCTCGGATGCTCCGCCGGCGTGCACGAGCTCGACGGAGGCGAGATGCACGCAGGTGAGTCCTCGATCACGCACCCGTCGACAGAGATCCGTGTCCTCGCTGTAGAGGAAGAACCGCTGGTCGAAACCTCCGAGAACCTCGAAGAGGGACCTTCGTATCAGAAGCGAACAGCCCGTCACGACGTCGACTTCGCGGTCGTCGTCCCGCGGCCAAGCGCCCATGTGCTCCGGGTTGAAGAGCGAGCTCCGACGGAACACGGATGACAGTCCGGACGCGGAGCAGAACGCCGACCAGAGCGAGGGCTCACGGAAGCAGCAGGTCGGGTTTGGTGAGCCGTCGAGGTAGAACGTCCTTCCGCCGACGACCCCGACCTCTGGATGTTCCTGCAGGTGATCCATGGCGAGCCGCGCGGCATCGGACCGGATCTCGGTGTCGGGGTTCAGGAAGAGCAGGAACTCGCCCCGTGCACGGCGCGCCGCAAGATTGCACGCGCGGCTGAAACCGATGTTCTCGTCGAGGGTGACCACCTCGACGAGATCGGAGAACTCGCATGCGGCGGCGAGCGTGCCGTCCGTCGACGCGTTGTCCACGACGACGACTTCGAGCCCTGGGACGTCCGAAGCGATGACAGCCCGCAAGGCGCGGCGAGATCCACGGCGCGCTGTTGAACGTCACGATCACGCAGGTCAGCGGGCAACTTCGCGAGCTCGAGCTGCGGTCGGAGGATGTCGTCGCGGTCAGATTGGTCATTGTCACTCTGTGGGGTCTTCGTTCTCGTTTCGTCACTCTGCCGGCAATTCCCGGCCACAAGATCACGTCTTATCACCACGGTGCGCGGTGATCCACGCCTCGAGTCAACCGATCAGCACTGTTCGCGAGAAATTCTCACGCGAAGGGTAGCGAGACCTCGCGCCACGTCGATACCCTCCACGCGAGCGAGGTGGCGGACGTCGGTGCGTGACGGCCGAGGCTCGGCTGGTCGCCGAGCGGCAGTTGTCTGAACGCCGATGTGCGCGGGCGGTGCGATGAGCAGTGTGACGAGAAGAGACGATGACAACGCGACCGTGACCACGCACGGCGGGTTGCGCCTCGGCGGGATGCGCCGCGCGACTCACGCACCGCGGCGAAGGCGTCATCAAGGCTACGAACAGCGAGGACCACGTCGGCGTCCGCGCGTCGTGCTTCGTGGGCATCTTCGCCTCACGCTCGTCGCGCTCGACGTCGTCACCATCTTCGTTGGCTCCGTGGTGGCTTCTGGCGTCTTCGTCCTCTTGCATCGGGATGCCCGCAGCAGCATGTCGGTCGAGTACACGAAGATCATCCTGGTTTCCCTCCCCGGATGGGTGCTGGGATTCTTCCAAGCTCACCTCTACACCTCCCGGCACCTCACTCGGGCAGTCGACGAGGTGCGTCGTCTCGTCGTCGGTGTGACGTACGGCACGATCAGCCTGGCGTTGGCGGCCGTCTTGTTGAAGCTCAGGGTCGCGCGCAGCTGGTACCTGGTCATCGCCATCGTGGTCTTGGTGTGCGTTGGCGTCGAGCGCATGGCCGTGCGCTCTGTGTTCGCTCGTCGGCGACGAATGGGCCGCATGTGTCGGCGGGTTGTGATCGTCGGCACCAACCACGAGGGTACGGCGATCGAGGAGCTCTTCCGTGGTCAGCCACAACTCGGCTATCGCGTCGTCGGTCGCGTCCCCGGCGCCGAGGTCGACGGATCGGAGGATGCAGGTCGCTTCGATGCGAGCGTCGTCGACCGCACGCTGCGTCTCGTCGAGGACGAGAACGCGAGCGGAGTGGTCATCGCGTCGTCCGCACTGAACATGCCGACGTCAACCGGGCTGATCCGAGAGCTCACCGAACGGGGAGTGCACGTCGAGTTGTCGTCGACGCTCTTGGACATCTCATCGAGTCGCATCACCGTTCGGCCGCTCGGTCGACTTCCCGTGCTGTACGTCGAACCCGTGTTGCGCGACGGTTGGCGTGCAGCTGCCAAGCGGGCGTTCGATGTGGTGCTGTGCGGTCTGCTCATCCTCGTCACAGGGCCGATTGTGTTCGTCTCGGCGGTCATCGTGAGGATGACCTCACCTGGGCCGGTGTTCTTCCGGCAGACGAGGGTCGGTCGGGATGGCGACCCGTTCACGATCTTCAAGCTGCGCACCATGGTTGAAGATGCCGAGTCGATGTTGCCCGACCTGCGACGCGACAACGAGCTCGATGGTCCCATGTTCAAGATCGAGCACGACCCGAGGATCACGGCGATCGGCCGCGTGTTGCGTCGAACGTCGATCGACGAGTTACCGCAGTTGTGGAACGTCCTCCGAGGTGACATGGCCATGGTCGGCCCGCGGCCCGCGCTCCCGACCGAGGCAGCGGAATGGCCGCCGCACGCGTTCCAGCGCCTCCGAGTGAAGCCAGGACTCACAGGGATGTGGCAGGTGACCGGCCGGAACCACACTCAGTTCGACGAGTACCTTCGACTCGACCTCTACTACGTGGACAACTGGTCGTTGATCACCGACCTCGCGATCATCGCGAAGACGGTGCCGACGGTGATCGGGCGTCGCGGTGCGTACTGAGACGCGGTCGCGTCATTGAGCTCACCTGGTCGTGAACCAGCGCACGGTGCGCTCGAGACCTTCGTGAACGCCCACCTTCGGGTGGTAGCCGAGGTCGGAGCCGGCGGCTGACAGATCGGCGAACGTGTGCTTCACGTCCCCGGCGCGCGCTTCGGTGAAGTTCGGGGTCTTCGTCGGGCCCATGATCGCCTCGAGCTCCGCCAGCAGGTCCAACAGACTGCACGGTTGACCGCCACCGATGTTGTACGCGCGCCCGGCCGCGCGGTCGGCCGGGGCCTCCGCCGCGAGCAGGTTCGCGACCACCACATCCTCGATGTACGCGAAGTGCCTGCTTTGGAGACCGTCACCGTGCACCTCCGGTGCCGAGTGGGTCCGGAACGCCTCGATGAACAGCGGGATCACGGCCGCGTACTGGCTGTCCGGTCGCTGGCGGGGACCGAACACGTTGAAGTATCGCAGCGAGACGGTCTCCAAGTCGAACAACTCGTAGAACACGCGGGCGTAGTGCTCGGCTGCGAGTTTCGAGACCGCGTACGGCGAGCGGGGGACGAGGGGCGCGGTCTCAGGTGTGGGACGGATCTCCGCGCCTCCGTACACCGATGACGACGACGCATAGACGAACCGGCGCACGCCCGCATCGCGTGCCGCAACCAGGAGATTGAGAGTTCCGTCGACATTGGCTCGGTTGGTGGCGAGAGGATGCTCCACTGATCGGAAGACCGCGCGATGCGCCGCTTGATGGAAGACCAGATCGCATCCTTTGACTGCCGCATCGACCACGGCGGGATCGGACACGTCGCCTCGAACGAGCTGCGCGTCGGGGTTGACGTTCTCGCGGTAGCCGGTCGAGAGATCGTCGAGCACCACGACCTCGTCACCTCTGGCAAGGAGGGCATCGACGAGATTCGAGCCGATGAAACCGGCTCCGCCGGTGACGAGTGTGCGCGTACCCATGCTCTCCGCCAATCCTGTCGATCACGTGATCCCGCCTCACCGGGCCAATTGGTGAGGATGCCCATCCTGTCATCGTCACCGTACGGGACGAATCGAGCTTCGGAACCACTCACCTCGATCGCCGTCGACGCATCGCGGCCTGGTCGGCGTCACCCGACGTTCATTCCGAGTGTGACGAGGGTTTGCTGCATGGTCGTGGGGTCGGTGCCGAAGAGCATCGCCATGAACTCACAGTCGGACTTGCGGACGTGGAGGGGCTCGTGAATGGGCGAGTGGCGAATCGTGCGAACGTGTGCAGCGAATCGCGCCAGTGCCATGAGCGCAGGCTCGTCCCATGGTGCGCTCCGCTCCGCTCGCTCTGCTTCGTGGAGAGCGGTGAGGTTGATCTCCGGCTCCTCGCCCAAGATCTCGTCAGCGCTGACGCCCAAGACCTCTGCCAACCTGAGCAGCCGCGGCACCGAGAGCACGCGTTCCCCTCGCTCGTATGCGCCGAGCGCGGACGCCTTGAACTCGCCTGCCGTACGTCGCTCCACATCGTGCAGCGTCAAGCCCGCGGCTAGCCGACGACGACGAACTCGATCCCCGATGTTCACCTTGTCTGAGGCCAACACGAGTGCTCCGCGATCGAGGGTCTCGCTGGTCGTCTTGTCCGCCACGCCCCTGGGTGCCTCTGCACGCAGTGCGGCCAGCGTAACTGGGCGCGCGCGCGAAGGCACGGACCTTCGCCAACTGATTCCGACGGAGGCGAAGCATGAAGTGGCGATCGCGCCACCGACGGTGCGGAGACGAACACGCGAGCGTGCGCCTACCACCTCCGCAGTGCATCGCCGGCGACCGCGGTACCTCGTCGTGGGCTCGATCATCGTCCTCGTTCTCGCAACGCGCGCCGGCCCCCTGCTTGCGCAGAGCGAGCCCACGGTCACTCCTCGGGTTCGGCGCGAGCGAGCCGCCCATTGCTCGCTTCGGGACCGGAGCGTTTCGTCACGTCGACGCGACGGTCGCCCGCGGTCACCCAGCGTCTGAGCTCCGGCGCATCCCGATCGATCAAGAAGTCAGTGTGTTCTGCGCGCGCTCAACGCGGGTGTCCTCGAACATCGAGGTTTGAACTCGCGTGACGAACTCCGGTCGATGCCTGGGGTTGTCGCGCACCCGTTCGACGGGGTGGGTCGAGTCGCGGAGACGCCGTTCTGTCCGCGCCGCGCTCACGCGTTCCTCGCGCTGTCGGAGGATGACGAGGGCGACAGCGGCGACGGCGGCGAACGCGATGATCACCAGGCGCATCGGGTCGCCGGCGGCTCGCGACGCGAAGATCGGTATCAGGACGGCGAGGGAGCACAGCTGCACGAGCAACCCTGTCGCGCTGCCACGTGGTCGTCGTCGAGATCTCACACCGTTCACCACTCGCCTCTCCCCCCGGGTCCTTGCGGTGGTCGCGACCATGATCGCAGGTGTACCCATACGAGGTGCGGATGATGCAAACCACCCCTCAGAATATCGCCCATCCCCCACAAATCGGACGAGGTGTGACGATAGCGCCTGGCTCACGCGGGCGCTGGAGCGGTCAGGAACCGGCCGACGAGCTCTCGGGACGCCTCCGGGCGGCCTGAGCGGCGAGCTCGAGCAGGACGGCGCGAGCACGGTCATGATCACCGCGCACGACCAGATCGTCGAGCAGTGCGAGCGCGTCGTCGAGCTCCCCGGGTGGCAGACGGAACGGCTCGATGCTCATGAACTGGTCGTCGTCGTGCTCCGTCGAGAGCCGCTCGGCGGGCCCGATGAGCGCTTCGGCGAGGTTCTCACCCGGACGCAAGCCGGCGAGGCGGATCTCGATGTCCTCGTGCGGCTGGTAGCCGCAGAGCCGGATCATGCGCTCGGCGAGCTCGTAGATGTTGACCTGCTCGCCCATCTCGAGGGCGAGGATCGGCTGGTCGTGCACCGTGGACGCCCCGAGGAGGACGAGGCGCACCGCCTCGTCCGTGCTCATGAAGTAGCGCGTCATGTGACGATCGGTGACGGTGACGGGGCCACCTTCGGCGATCTGGCGTTGGAACGTCGGGATGACGCTGCCACGGCTTCCCAAGACGTTGCCGAACCGGACGGCGCCGTACCCGGGGCGGGGCGCGCGCGCGATGAGGATCTGCTCGGCCAGCCATTTCGTCGCGCCCATGACGCTGGTGGGCGTCGCGGCCTTGTCGGTGGAGATGAACACGACGTGCTCGCTGTGCGCCTCGACGCAGGCGTTGAGCACGTTGAGCGAGCCGAAGACGTTGGTGCGGATGGCCTCGCACGCGAAGTCTTCGAGGATGGGCACGTGCTTGTGCGCAGCTGCGTGGAAGACGACCTCGGGGACGACGTCAGCGAAGATCGCATCGACGACGGAGGCGTCGCGGATGTCGCCGAGCGCGAGCTCGGCGCAGCCGTCGACCTCCTGCAGCGCGTCGTGCAGATGGGTCTCGTCATGGTCGAGCAGTGCGAGTCGTGACGGAGCGAATGCCGCCACCTGGCGCACGATCTCCGAGCCGATCCAACCACCGCCGCCGGTCACGAGCACACGCTTGCCGGTGAGCATGGCGGCGATCGGCTCGAGATCGATGCTCACGGACGTCCGGCGGAGGAGATCCTCGATGTCCAGCTCGCGGATGTCACGCAGCCGAGGCATGCCGTGCACCCACGACCCCGAGGTGCGCAGCACGCGGACGGGGACCCCGGCGGTGTCGGCGGTGTCGGCGACTCGGCGAACGACGTCGCGAGGCGCGTCCGGGATGGCCAGCAGGACCTGGTCGACGCGGTATGCGTCGATGACGCCTGCGAGCTCGTCGACGTTGCCATCCACTGGTACGCCGTGGATCGTGCGTCCGCGCAATGACCGGTCACCGTCGACCGCGACCACGGGGAGCAGGCCGAGGTGCGGGCTGTCGAGCATCTCGCGCAGGGCGCTGGCCGCCTGCGTACCGGACCCGACGACGGCGACGCGCACGCCGGTGCCCTGCCAGCCCGAGCGTCGGAACGCGAACAGGCGCGACTGGAAGCGCACCAGCCCGAACAGGAACGTGGCGAGCAGCGGTCCCGAGACGACGACCGACAATGGGAAGCGGTTGTCACGCCAGCCGAACGCGGCGAGGAGGACGACGAGCGTGATGCCACCCGCGACGAGAAGCCGGCGCGCTTCGTCGATGCTCGCGTGGCGCCACGTACGGCCATAGCCCCCGCACGCGAGGGTGGCAACGATCTGGACGATGCACGCGACCGCCACGAAGACCCGGAAGCTGTTCCAGTAGAGGGTCGGCACGTCGAGGTCGAATCGCAACATGAGGAGGAACGTGTAGGCGACGAGTGCCATCACGATGTCGAGCAACATGAGCGGGATGTCGCCCCGCATCTGGCTCGCGGCGCGGGCGATGCGGACGCTCAGCCGACGTGACGTCGACCCCTCGTGCCCCCCCGGTGCCCCGCTCCCCTGCATTCTGCCCTGCACCCCTTCCGAGTCGTCGCGCCCTGCGCGCGACTTGAGCCCCAATCGGCCACGGAGCTCACTCGCCCGTACACAGAGTACTACGAAGCGTGGGATTCTCGCAGAGCGTGTTCAATATGTCACGAAAATCGGAGGAAAGCTCTGCGTTACGTGGTAACTGGCGGCGACGCTTCGTGGTCGTCAGAGCAACTCGCCGGCGAAGTCCCGGCCCCGCAGGACTCCCTTGGTGTCGAGGACGGCGGCCGAGTCGCGGCAGATGTCGTCGTAGGGCAGGTCGGGATGGTCGACGAGGAGCACGACGAGATCGGCTGCGGCCAGCTCAGCGGGACCGCAATCGGCCGACGGCGCGCCCAGGTCGTCGAAGGCCTCGGGCGGCACGTGGTCGTCGTGCACGCGCACGTCGGCGCCGAGGCGCAGCAACTCGGAGATCACCGTGGTGGAGGGCGACTCTCGCCAGTCGGACGTGCCGGCCTTGTAGGCGAGGCCCACGACGAGGATGCGCGTCCCGCGCACCGCGCGTGACCGATCGTTGAGCATGGCGATGACGCGCGACACGACGTAGTCGGGCATGTGGTTGTTCACGTCGTTGGCGAGCTCGACGAAGCGGAACCGCTGCCCGAGCTGCTGCTCGACGCTCCACGCCAGGTACGACGGATCGATCGGGAGGCAGTGGCCGCCCACGCCCGGCCCCGGTGTGAAGCGCATGAAGCCGAACGGCTTCGTCGATGTCGCGTCGATCGCCGACCAGATGTTGACACCGAGATCGCGAGCGAACATCGCGAGCTCGTTCACCAGCGCGATGTTCACGTGGCGGAAGGTGTTCTCGAGCAGCTTGACGAGCTCTGCCTCGGCCGTGGACCCGACGGGCACGACCTTGTCGACGAGACAGCCGTAGAACGCCTCGACGGCGCGGAGCGAGTCGGTGTCGATGCCCGACACGACCTTCGGCGTGTTGCGAAAGCCCCACGTCGGGTTGCCGGGATCGATGCGCTCGGGCGAGTAGCCGAGGAAGAAGTCGCGACCGGCGCTCAGGCCGCTGCCCCGCTCCAGGATCGGCGCGACGAGCTCGGCGGTGGTGCCGGGATAGGTCGTCGACTCGAGGACGACGAGGACACCGGGACGGAGGTGACCGCCGACCACGTCGGCTGCCGACTCGATGAACGTGAGGTCGGGGACACCCTCGCGCAGAGGGGTGGGAACGGTGATCACCGCGACGTCGAACCCGGCGATGCCGACCGGATCGGTGGTGGCCTCGTAGCCCGCGTCCAGCGCAGCCTGGAGCGCTTCGTCCGGGACGTCCTCGACGTAGGACCGTGCGGCGCGCAGCGCGTCGACCCGCGTCGGTGACGTATCGAAGCCGACCACCGGCATGCCGACCTCGGCCACCCGCATCGCGACGGGGAGTCCCACGTAGCCCTGGCCGACGAGGGCGACCTTGGCGGTGCGATCCTCGATGCGTTGCAACAAGATGTCGACACCGGCTGCCTGCACGATCGCGCTCCTCGAGGTCTGGGCCCTGCCGGTCGACGTGACCGTGGCCCCCGAAGGACTTCGACCGTCCGGGGGCGAACTTGAGGTGTGCCTGTTCTCAGTTCGGCCGACTGAGCCGTTCCCAGAGGCTGGCACCGGCCGAGCGGACGATGTGGACCCGTACCGTCGTCGTCCGCTCGAGCGACAACGTGGCGGATGCCTGCTGCGGCGTGTCGACCTTCGCCCGCACCGCATTGTCGATCCGCCACGAGCGGGGCACCTTGATCGAGAGGTGCAC
The DNA here is from genome assembly GCA_963815405.1 of uncultured Actinomycetes bacterium. Taxonomy (GTDB): domain Bacteria; phylum Actinomycetota; class Acidimicrobiia; order IMCC26256; family DASPTH01; genus CAWFGR01. Next base: position 65,730 of record CAWFGR010000002.1, on the reverse strand, counting down.
CTGGTCGACGTTGTAGGTGGGCTGGTGGTCGATCCGCAGCGTGTACCAGCCGTCCCGGAGCGGGACCGCGCCGTCCAGGGTCGCCGACAACGTCTTGGTGGAGCTCGACGGGATGTCGACGAACGACGAAGTCACATCTTGGCCGCGCTCGCGCTGGTGGTTGAACGGAGTGGGCGTACCGTCGACCGCAGTGCTGTCGATGCGAAGCGGCGAGTACAGGGAGAAGAAGGATCTGTTCTCCCCTGCGACGAACCCCGCCTTGTAGGGGCCGATCACGATCTGGGGCAAGCCCTCGGCGGGCGCCTGGTTCGCGAGCGCGACCGACACCGTCGTGTGCACGTCGGCCGTCGTGCCGTCGTCGGCGGGCGTGACGTGGACGTCGGCATCGATGGTGCGCTGGAGGTACGTGTCGATCTTGTTCGCGCCCGCGTTCGACGTGGTCACCGCCAGCGAGTCTTCTCGCGGGGTGGCGAGGCCACCGGCGACGTCGAGGTCTTCGGCGAGGCGCTGCTCGGCGGGACGGGCGAACGCGAACATGAAGTGGCCCTCGTGGGCAGCCTTGCCGAGAACCTTCGCGATCTGCGGTGGCCGACCCAGGTTCTCCGCCGTCGCCTTGTCAACCGCGGCCTGCGCGATGTCACCAAGGAAGTCGGCCCGCTCCGGAGTCTCCGCGAACGCCTCGTACTCGTCCTTCAACGCGATGTGGACGACGTTGTCGGCGCTGATCGGCTCGGACCAGCCTTCGACCTGCACCGGGCCGGTGAGCTCCAACAATGCCGCGAGCCCGGCGGGGTCGACCGCCATCACGCCGTCGACGGGCCCGACGCCGGCGTCGGGCGCGAGCGCCATGAGCACCTTGCCCACGCTCGGGAAGTCGGGAGACATGTTGACGTTCTGGAGCGTGCGCTCGGGTCGGAATTGCGCGTAGCGATTCGCGTAGTCGGCGGGTGCCTCGAGCGCGGGCTGGCTGAGTGCGAGGGCTTCGTTCCACTCGCGTGTGCGCTTGAGCCGATCGATGTGCAGTTTGCCGTTGTCGGCGGTCAGCACCCCGTAGTTGCCGATGAACCCGCCGGTGGCACGCGCTTCGGCGTTGTTCTGCACGACGAGCAGGTACCGGCGAGGCCCGTCGCCGCCGAAGAGCGCGGGTGCGAGTTGCGCGGCCAGCGCCGCGTGGCGGGCCTCGACGGCCGCCTTGCCCAGCTCGCGTTGCACCTTGTCGACCGTGTCCCGGACCTGGGGGACGAGGTACGGATCGTCGCGCACTTCCTGGAGCCGGCGTTCGGCGCCGTCGAGGACTCCGGTGGCTCGCTCCAGCTTCGGCGTGATGGCGCGGACCTCCTCGAGCGGCAGCCGACCGCCGACCACGTCGAGCGCGTTCGGTTGCACCGCCGCGGCGACCGACTCGCCGGCGTCGGCGAGGTCGGTGCCGATCGCCGCCAGACTGCGCGCCGCCCGCATGTTCGAAGCCAGGTACGGCACCGCCATGGTGGGCAGGAGGAGCGGTGAGCTGAGCTTGTCGTGCGCGGTCTCGAAGTCGCGTGCAGCGGCGAGGAACGACCGGCGCGCCGCGGCCGTGTCGCCGTCGCGGGCCGCTGACAGGCCGGCCTTGGCGTGGTCGCGCCCGCTCTCCATGAGGTCGTACGTGTCCTTCGCGGCGAGCCCCGTCGCGCCGACCCCGACCGACACGACCACGACGACTGCGACCGTCGCGAGCGCCACCCAGCGACCGACGCGCCGGGTCGGCGCCGCGGTGCTCGTCCCGTGCACGGCGAGCACGCCGACGACGAGAAGCAGGACGAGGCCGCCGAGCGCGGCCCACGCGGTGGAGAGCACCGCCCGGCCGCTGAACACGGCGAGCGCCGACAACACCGCCTGGACGACGAGGAGCAACGCGATGACCGCGGGTCGACGCCAGCCGCGCGCCTGCAACCGGTCCGGCAGGTGGTCGTCGCCGATGCGCCCGAGCGGTTCGCGCCGTCGGAGCCGACCGACGGCCACGATCACAGCGTCGACCGCGAAGAGCCCGATGAGCAGCATCGCGGTGAGCGCGGGGCGGCCGCCACCGTGCACCGGGTCGACGAGCAATGCTCCGAGTGCGATGCCGAATCCCGTGGCGACGCGCAGCCCTCGGCCCACCACCGTGGTGCCGATGACCGCGTCCGCCAGCGCCACCGCGGTGACCGCCGCCATCACGACCGCGAGCTCGTCGTCGCGGCCGAATCCGGCCAGTGCATACGCGCCGAGTGCGGCGAGGACGCTGACCCCGCAGATCAGGCCACCGGCGCGGGTCATGCCGTCGACCGCGAGCGGGACCCCGACCAGGAGCAGCACAGTCAGGGCGACATCGAGCACACCGACGCGGGTTGGTTCGAACCTCACCCCCGCCAGCACCGCAACGATCGTGCCCAGCGCGACGGCGGCGACCACGATGCGGTCGGCGCGCGCCGTCGTGCCGCTGGGGCCATGGAGACGTTGGGTGACCGCGTCCAGCACGAGGGCCGCGACGCCGACCACCGAGAACACCAGCAGCGACTCGTCGACCGAAGCGGCCAGGGGCAGAGCAGTCACCGGCGCAGCGTAGGCGGGTGCACGGTCGTCGCTGAATGCAGCCGGCCGCGTCGTGTTCGCGTTCAAGCCGACGGCTCCCGGATCCGAAGAACGTCGGTGAGGGCGCGTGGCTACGGTGTGGCGTCAGCACCGGTCATGCGAGGCAGCATGGGGATACTGCGCGAGCGCGACAAGCAGAAGCACCAGGACTACCAGGAGCTCTTCGATCCCGCGACGCGGCTGCCGCGGCCGCCGCTCGTTCGAGATCGGCTGGAGGTCGCCCTCGCCCGCGCTGGACGCACACGACGGAGCGTGGGGGTTCTGTTCGTCGATGTTCAGGTGCCCGACGACCTCGCGTCGAGTGCAGGTTCGTCCTTCGACGTGCTGCCCCTGATCGCGGGCCGTCTCCGCTCTGCAGTGCGTCCCGACGACACGGTCGGTCGCCTCGGTGAGTACGAGTTCCTCGTGATCTGCAACGACGTCGTCGACGACGCCGATCTCGCCGCGCTGGCCGACCGGCTCCGCTCGGTGCTCGGGGTGCGGGTCTTCCTCGACGAGTCGAGGTCGGTCATGTCGGCGAGCATCGACGCCCGTCTGAGTCGGCCCTACGATCATGCAACCGATCTGTTGACCCGAGAGCATCGCCCCGAAGGCCGGTGACGCGCCGGTCGCAGCGACAGATGGCGACGCGGGGTAGGTCGGGATGATCGACGAGGATCACGACCGATCGGCTTCTTCGGTCGCTCGGTGAGCACTCGTGCCCGACCCAACGGTTGCTCCGGAGGCGGTCGCTCGTAGACTTCACGGATGCGGATCCTCGTCACCGGCGGTGCCGGCTACATCGGTTCCCACCTCGTCGACTCCTTGTTGGAAGCTGATCACGAGGTCAGCGTGCTCGACAACCTCACCACCGGCCGCGCGGCGAACTTGGCCGGGTGCCTGGACGAAGTCCGGTTCGTCAACGGCTCGATCCTGGACGCGGCGCTGGTCGAACGCGAGGTCGAGCGCGTGCAGATGGTGTTCCATCTCGCCGCGGCTGTCGGTGTTCGGCACATCGTGGACGCTCCGCTCGAAGCGCTGCTCGTGAACACCCGTGGCACCGAGAACGTCCTGAGTGCCTGCTTCAAGCACTGGCGGAAGGTCGTCGTGGCATCGACCTCGGAGGTGTACGGCAAGACCGCCCGGGTTCCGATGTGCGAAGACGACGACCGGGTCCTCGGCCCGACGACCGTGCACCGGTGGTCGTACTCGACCGCCAAGGCCATCGACGAGCACCTCGCGTTCCGCGTATGCCGCGCATCAGTTGCCGGTGGTGATCCTTCGGTACTTCAACTCGTACGGACCGCGCCTCGATGAGCGTGGCTACGGTTCGGTCGTCGCCAACTTCCTCCGCCAGGCGCTCAGTGGTGAGCCGCTGACCGTGCACGGCGACGGCCGGCAGAGCCGCTGTTTCACCTACGTCTCCGACACGGTGCGGGGCACGCTCCTCGCGGGGTTCACGCCCGAGGCCGAGGGCAGGGTCATCAACCTCGGGAACCCACGGGAAACGACGATCTTGGAGCTGGCCGAGATGATCCGGGCCGCGGTGGGTTCGCGCTCGGGCATCGAGACGACGGCATACGAGAGCTACTACGGCCCTGGCTTCGAGGACACGCGCCGGCGCGTCCCCGACATCACCCGGGCGGGGGAGATCCTGGATTGGGCGCCGGAGATCGCGCTCGAGGAGGGCTTGGCCCGGACGATCGAGTGGTGGATCAAGACGAAGGGTGACTCGATCACCGGCGGGCCGGCAGGCACGTCTCGCCGTCGAGCCTGAGTCCGCCGTCGGCGCCCCGGCGCGTCGGCGTCCCGATCAGGAGCGCTCGGGCTTGTGCACCCCGCGGAGCGGATCCGGACTGGGGTGGAGGTGAGGGCGAACCTGTCCCGGCTGCAGCTCCGCGCCGCTGGGACGGTGCGCAGGCCGCGCGTGGCGGCGCGAGCGGGACGGATGGACGCTGAGTCGCCCTCGACCCTGCCCGTCGTCGTCTTCGTAGACGCCCATGCGCAGGAGGAAGACGAGCGCGGCGACGGCAGGGACGAGCACGATCGGGACCGCGACCTCGGGTTCGACGAGCCCCTCGGCAACGAGGACGCCGAACGCGCACGACACCACCGTGCCTCCCACCAGCACCGCAGTCACGCTCCGGCGACCGAGCCCGAGCAGCAGGAGGCGGTGTGAGGTGTGGTCGGTGCCGCCCACGTAGATCTTGCGCCCGTGCGTGACCCTCGAGACCACGACCAGCGTGGTGTCGAACACCGCCGGGCCCACCAGCAGCACCACGGCCACGATGCTGGCCGCGTGTGGCACCGGTGTCCGCAGCTTCAACGAGATCACCGCCAGCAGGAAGCCGAGGAACAGCGATCCCGCGTCGCCCATGAAGATCCGCGCCGGGTGCCAGTTGTAGAGGAGGAAGGCGAGGCACGCGGCGGCGACCACCACCGCCATGCCGCCCACGAGTCGCTGCCCTTCGGCCAAGGCGGTGATCGCGAGAGCGCCGGCGATGACCGTGGCGATCGATCCGGCGGCCGCGTCCATGTTGTCGAGGAGATTGAAGGAGTTGGTGATGACCACGATCCACACGACGGTGATGACGTAGTCGAGGGGGTTGTCGAAGAGCTGGATGTGGGCGCCGGCGGCGGCGGCGGCGGTGGCGGCGGCCACCTCGACCAGGAGGCGCATGCTCGGGCGGACGGTGCGGATGTCGTCGACGAGGCCGGTGATGGCGACGAGGGTGGCGGTGGCCAGTATGACGGCGGCCTCGCTCTTCCAGTCGGGAAGGGCCAACGAGCAGGCCATGGCCCCCGCCGCGATGGCGACACCCCCGAGGTACGGGGTGGGTGAGACGTGCGCCTTGCCCGGGGCGGGGTTGTCGGTGATGCCGCGCCGGAGCGCGACGTGCCGGGCGAGGGGCACGAGGAGCGCCACCAGAACGAAAGCGACGCCGCCGGCGAGAGCGATGCGCACACCGTCGACCATTGCTGCCTGCCACGGGTCGGGGGAAACGGATGGGAGAGACGGATGGAAGAGCAGGGACGTGCAGTAGCTATGCCGAAGCGCAGACCCTATCCACGATCAGCTGGTTGTCTCCAGGGGACATCGAATCGCAACTCAGAGTTCGCGCGAGAACCGGTCGGAACCCCGCGAACCGTCTGCCGGACATCGTGTTGCGTCGCGGCGAGCTCCTCGTAGAGCTCGGCGATGTCGCTCACGAGACGGGACGCGCCGAAGCACTCCGCGGCGCGCGTCCGTGCCGCCGTCCCCTGGCGCGCGCGCAGCTCTCCGTCGTCGAGCAGGCGCCCGGTGGCGGCCGCCAACGCCGACACGTCGGTCTCGGTGACGAACCCCGTGACCCCGTCGAGCACGACCTCGGGCGCGCTCCCGACGCGTGTCGTGACGGCAGGTACCCCGACCGCGGCCGCCTCGATGAGCGACACGGGCATGCCCTCGTTGTCCGACGTGAGCATCACGACATCGCTGGCGGCGAGGAGCTCCGCCATGTCGCTGCACCATCCGAGGAAGCGGATCCGATCAGCGAGGGGCCGGGCGCGTTCCCGCAGCGACTCGAGCAGCTCGCCGTCGCCGGCGACCAGGAAGTGGGTGTCGGGCCGTGCGGAGGCGAGGCGGATGGCGGCATCGACGAAGCGCTCGGGCCGCTTGACGCCGGTGAGGCGCCCGACGAACGACACGACCGGCGCGTCCTGCGGTACCTCGAGTCGCCGGCGCGCTTCGGCCCGGTCCGGGATCGAGGGGAACCCCGTGCCCGGTGGCACGACCACGTACTGCTCCTGACGACCGACCCGGGCCTGGAGCAGGTCGTCGCGCACCTGCGTGCCCACGGCCACCAGGCGAGTCGTACCCGCGCGAGCGTGCGCTCGACGCCGACGACCGCGCGGGTCTTCACGGGGGAGAAGTATCCGGTGAGCAGGTGGCCGTGGAAGGTGTGGACAGTGACCGGGACGCGGTGGGTCCACGCCGCAGACCGCCCGAGCACCCCGGCCTTCGCCTTGTGGGTGTGCACGATGTGGGGGCGGAACTCGCGCATCACCCGGCTGATCTCGTGCAGTGCCCGCAAGTCGCCGCGGGCGTCGGGCGCGCGCCCGAGCCCCGCGATCGACTCGACGGCGAGGTCGGGGGCACGCAGTTGCGTGAAATCGCCCTCATCGGCGTCGACGCTGCCGGCGAGGAGGCGTTGCTCGAACCGGGAGGGGTCGAGACCGCGGCTCAGCACCGTCGCCTGGAGCGCGGGCCCGCCCACGTTGAGGCGATCGATCACCCGGAGCACGCGGATCGGGGCCAAGAACTGCGAGCCTACGGTCGCGGTTGGCTCTTGCCAATGGGGCGACCTTCAACACTCGCGCAACGGCGGGTTAACTTCGCAGGTTGCCTGGGCTCGTCCCGAACCAGCCGCCGAGGTCGCCGCGCACGTCGGCGAGGCGGGGAGCCGAGCGGTCGCGGTCGGACAGCACCGGGTCGGGGAGCGGCCAGTCGATCGCCAGCTCGGGATCGTCCCACGCAACTGCCAGGTCGAGTGACGGATCGTGGGGCGAGTCCATCCGATAGCAGACGTCGGCGCGCTCCGACAGGACCTGGAAGCCGTGGACGAAGCCCGGAGGAACCCAGAGCTGGACGTGATCATTGTCGTCGAGGACGATCGAGTCGTGCTGCAGGAAGGTGCGCGACCACGGACGGAGATCGAGGACGACCTCGAAGACCTCACCGTGGGCGCACCGCACGAGCTTGCCCTCGCTCAGCGCTCGACGACCGTGGAGCCCACGGAGCACGCGATGGCGCGAGCGTGACTGGCTCTCCTGCACGAACCCGGTGTGGTCGAGACCCGCGTCGTTCAGGATGCCGGCGTCGAGCGTGCGGACGAAGAACCCGCGGTCGTCGCGGTGCGGCTGGGGCCGGAACACCGAGCGCGTCCTGCAACGTCCAGGGGCCGAACTCCACGGCGTCAGTCCACCGGTGTGAGCAGGTCGTGGGCCAGCAGAGCGTCGGCCGCGGCGCGGATCGAGGAGAAGGGCAGGCCCGAGCGCTCGGCGATGTCGAGCAGGTCGTGCCCGCCGTCCGAGTAGTTCAGGACCCAGAGCAGGGCCATTTCGACCGAACGGCGGTCGAGCCCGCCGCCGAGGGCGCGGTACAACCCGCGCCGGCCCAGCTGCGGCTCGCCCTTCGGCGCGAGGTTGCGGTACCGCTGATTGCCCTCGATCACTTCGACGACGCCGAGCAGGGCGTCGAGCGCGTCCTCGAGTTGGCCGGGATGCACGAAAGCCAGGTCGTCGCCCGATGTGTGGTACTCGGGGTACTCGCCGTGCGGCGATCGCCCCAGGCGTCCCACCGGGAGGTTGAACCCGGGCGAGCAGTACTGCCGCTCGTCGTAGCCGTACGGCGAGAAGTCGTCGATGCGGGGTGACGTTGCGTACCGTGCCGACAACACGTGCTCGACCACGCGGTCGATGTCGGCGTCGCCGCGGCGGCTGCGCTTGTACATGAGCGGCGCGGCGTCGCCGATGCCGGTGAGGACCAGCCCGTGCGTGATGCGGTCGACGGCCGCCTCGTTGCGCGACAACCACACGATCGACCCGATGGTTCCGGGGACGAAGAGCAGGCGGTAGGTGAAGCGGCGCTGCGGCATGGATGCCAGCAGCGACCCGAGGTACGTGGTCACCGCGATGCCCGAGAGGTTGTCGTTGACCATCGACGGGTGGCACACGTGGCACGACAGCAGCACCTCGTGATCGAGCGCGCCCTCGAGCAGGCACTCGCCGTAGGTGAGGCGTCCGGGGGCGAGCGTTGCATCGATCGCGACGTCGAAGAGCTCGTCGTCGCCGGCGGCGCCGAACCCTTCGACCAGGTCTCTGTGCGCGACGCAGAAGCCCCAGCCCTCGTCGTAGTACGCGGTGCGGTACGGAACGACGTCGGGCCGATCCGGCAGGCTGACGAGGTGCGAGCGGAGCTCGCCCAGGGTCATGCGCGCCGCGACCGGTGCGCTGTACCCGACGACGTGCAGATTCGTCCGCCGGAAGTCGATGACGCGTCGTCCGCTGCTGTCGCGGATCGAGGCGTCGCGGATGTTCCACTCCGGCGGCACCGTCCAGTCGAGCGCGGGCGTCCCCGAGGGCACCTCGTGGACGTCGAGCGGCAGCACCTGTCCGATCGCGGCAAGCGTCTCCCGCACGCCGTTGCCGGTGATGCTCCGGCAGATCGGGAAGAGCTCCGCACAGAGCTCGTGCATCGAGGTGCCGAGCCCGGTCGCGCCCGTGGAAGCGGGTGCCGTCACCGGACCATTATGGCGTGGAACCCTCGGAGACCCGCCTACGCTGGCGGCCGGTGTCCGACCATCGCGTTCCTGGTGCGCCCGGTGACGCGGCGGACGCCCCGCTGGCCGGGTTGCGCGTGACGCACTTCGGTCACTTCGATCCTGGCTACTCCCGCAACCGGATCGTCGGCAAGGCGCTCCGCCGCGCCGGCGCCGCAGTGCACGTCGTGACCGACCCGGGCCCGTACCTGCGACGCACGCCCACGCTCGTGCGCAGAGCGCTCGCGCGTCCTACCGATCTCGTGGTCGTGGGCTTCCCGGGTCATGCCGACGTCGCGGCCGCTCGCGCCGTGGCCCGACGCTGGGGAGCCCCGGTGCTGTTCGACGCCTTCGTGTCGTTGCAGGAGTCTGCAGAGGATCGCGGCAGTCGAACCGGCCCCTTCGCGCGACGACGCGTCGCGTGGGAGGACGAATGGTCATGCCGCTTCGCCGACGTCGTCCTCGTCGACACCGACGCGCACGCCGACCACTTCGCAGCCGATCTCGGCGTCCCGCGCCGGAAGCTCCGTCGGCTCTGGGTGGGTGCGGACGACGACGTCATGCGGCCACGGCCGTTCGTCGAGCACGAGGGCTTTCGGGTCGTGGTGTACGCGAGCTTCATCCCACTGCACGGCCTCGAGCACGTCGTGCGCGCAGCCGCGATCCTCGAGGCGCGCGGTGAGCCGGTCGCCATCGACGTGATCGGATCGGGGGCGACGGAGCGCGACATCCGCGCGCTCGCCGACCAGCTGGGCGTGCGCGGCATCTCGTTCCTCGGGCGGCGATCACTCGAGGAGCTGCCCGAGTGGATGGCCCGTGGCGATCTCTGCCTCGGCATCTTCGGCACGTCGCCCAAGGCCGGCCGCGTCATCCCGAACAAGGTCTTCGACGCCCTGGCGTGCGAACGCCCGGTCCTCACCGCCGACACGCCGGCGGTCCGCGAGCTGTTGCGGCCGGGCACCGACGTGTGGGGGTGCACTCCTGGCGATCCGGTGGCCATCGCCGACGCGATCCACGCCTTGAGGTTCGATGACGATCTCCGGAAGGCGATCGCCGTGGCAGGTCACGACCGCTACGCGCGACGAGCGAGCCTGGACGTGCTCACGGCGGACCTCGCCGCGATCGTTCGAGAGATGCTGCGCGATCGTCGAGAGACGCGACCCGCGCCTCCGCGGCGGGTACCGTGACTCGACGCAGCCCCCACCCGGACGAACGAACATGCGTCGACTGCTCACCGCACGGCGGAACCAGACATCCGACGTGTCATCGGCGCGACGCGCAGGAGTCACGCGGACGGTGGTCGACGCCGCGCGGTTGACGCGGCGAGTGGGTGCCGTGGTCACGCGCTTTGCAGCTCGTCAGCGCTTCCGGTCGGCAGAGCACGTCGCGGCTCGACGGAAGCCTGCTGAGAGGCTCGCGCCGCCGTGGCCGCGCGACGACGCGGCCATGCTCGGGGAATGGATCGGTCTCGGCGCGCACGTGGAGCGCCTGGCACCGGGCGAGATCTCGGTGGACGGGCTGGCCTGGATCGAGGACGCCGCAGCCGAACGGATCCACCAGGCGGTTCACGCCCGCTCCACGAGCTGAGTCGCGTCCCTCAGGTTCCGGGATCGAGCAGCCGGTCGATCACGCTCCGACGTGGAGAAGGCGCGGGGGGCAGCGCCGCGGTGCGCTCGTTCGACCGACGGGCACCCGCCATTGCCTGCATGGCGGCGCGCAGGTCGTCGAGGTTGACCTTGAGATCGCTCATGTGTTCGTTGAGCGTCTTCACGAGGAGGTCGGCGCCCATGGCGCGTTCACGCCAGACGATCGCCCGCTCCCGCCACCGGTCACGATCCTCTTCGAGCGACGCGACGAGCTCGGCGGTGGAGGGCGCCAGCTCGGTTGTGCCCGCGGCCTCGACGCTCAGCGCGACGCCTGAGCCAGTGGACGCAGGCTCGTCTTCCGATTCCGCGTCGTCGAGTGCGTCGTCTTCGACGTCGTCTGAATCGAGAGGCAGCCGTTCCCGCGCGTCCTCCACCACCTGGCGGAGCGCGGCGAAGAATCTGTCCAGATCGTCGTCGGCGTCGCGTCTCCCGACCGGATCCGGACCCTCCGGCGCGCCTCCGCCCTCGGTCCCGGCCGGGTCGGTGGTCCAGTCGGCGGGCGGAACAGCGGGCGGGGCAGCGGCGGTGATCGGAGCAGCGATCGTCGGATGGGCGCCGGGGCCCGCAGAGCCCTCGACCGGTATGTCGGCGGGAGGTGCGGCTGGCGAATCGCCATTGGAGAGCACGTTCGGGTGCGCGACCTCTGGCTCGACCGCAGTCGCCCGCTTGCGACGTGAGAAGAGCATGCCGTCCGATCTCTCGCAGTTCGAAGCCCGCCACCGTAGCGGCTCGGTCAACAAGGCTGCAGGCCCGGGTCGTGGGCGCCACGAGCCCTCTAGCCTCGAATCTCGTGCGAGCGATTCGAGCGCATTTCATCGGAGCAGTGCGATCGTCCGCGGCGCGGGCAACGACCGTCCTGACTCGGCGCGCTCGGCACCGCATGGACAAGTACACGCAAGTCGAGACGTACACGCCGCTGGCCGACCTCGATGTTTGGTTGGAAGAACGCGGTGACGCCGACGGTTTGGTCGCAGGCGCAGTTGCGCCTTCTGTGCATCTCACGTTACGAGAGCCGGTTCGTCGATGTCCGCGAACCAACACTGATCGAGCATCGGCACGGCTACGTCTTCATACGCCGAGGCCTCTACCGGGCGTCCTTCAACTGGTGGCAGCTGCAAGAAGGTCCCGGGGATCATTTCTCGCGTATCGCGCGGTGGAAAACGCGACGAGCAGCCTTCCTTCATTTGCCCGAGGTCATCTCCTTGCGGACCGCCTGGGAGGCCAACTTCTGGCATTGCCATGACGAGGTGCTGAGCAAGTTCATCATGATGGAAGACCGGAAGCTGCCGGCAACCATTCCGTGTCTCGTCAGCCCGCAACTCTGGTCCCGAAGGTTCTTTCAAGAGATGATCCAGACCCAACGCTTGTGTGATCGGCGGTGGATCGTCCACGACCAGCCGGTGACTGCCGACCGCGTGATCCTGTGCGTACAAGGCCCGATGCGATTCGAGAACGCGCTGTTCGCCCGTGACCTATTCACGCATGAGCACCACGAGGTTCCTCGGCGGTCTCTCGAGCGAGAGCCCGCGAGCAAGAGTGATCAGCTCATCTTCATCATACGACCCCCGTTCCTCGAACGACACTTCGACCAATCAGAACGAAATGCTGGACGTCCTGACACCGATCGGGTTCGTCCAGGCCGAACTTGATGCGGTGCCGTTGCATGAGCAGATCGATCTCTTTCGCTCCGCCCGACGTGTCGTTGCGGCGCATGGCGCCGCGCTCGCAAATCTGGTCCACCTCATTGGGCGCCATGCAAGGTTGGTCGAATTGATTCCGGGCGATGTCGACTTCCTGCGGAGGGTGGATGGGCCCTGGCTCACCCGAGAAGCAGGTTTCGCCCACCGCGCGGTCGCCGGCAGCCGTCTCTCAGGGGACGGCGGTTTCGAAGTCTCGACGGTCGAGCTTCATGCGGCGGCGTCGGCGGTCCTCCGGGAACTCGACGGAGCTTCGTAGGAGAAGTCGGAGTGCACATCCCGGGGCCAGCTCAGTGGCTTCGCCCGCCGGCGAATCGGACCGTGGACGCCGTGAGAGCCGCCTTCGCCCGTCTCGTCGGAAGAGCTGCAGCGATCTCATGCGCCGGGTGTGAGACGGCAAACTTCGACGGCCCTATTTGAGGTGGCTGAACCGCCCCGACTTTCATAGAGACTCGGTGGTTTGAGTCAGGGCCAGGTCGGCGGTGACGGTGTGACGGTAGTAGTCGGCTTCGAATGCGGCTGGGGTGGTGTAGCTGGGTCCGTCGGTGATCTCGCCGTGGAGGCGGCGGTGGTTGAACCAGTCGATGTAGGTCATGGTCGCGAACTCGACGTCTTCGATGCCTGCCCAGGGTCCCTGTCGATAGATGAGCTCCCACTTGTAGAGCCCGTTGAAGCTCTCGGCGAGCGCGTTGTCGTAGCTGTCGCCCTTGGAGCCGACCGACGCGACGATCTCGTTGGCGGCGAGGCGATCCGAGTAGCGGATCGAGAGGTATTGCACGCCACGGTCGCTGTGATGCACGAGACCAGAGACATCTGCGCCGACGCGTTGACGGTTCCAGATCGCCATCTCCAACGCGTCGATGGCGAGGTCGGACCGCAACGACTTCGAGGCCTGCCAGCCGACGACCATCCGCGAGAACACGTCGACGACGAACGCGAGATACACCCACCCGGAGTGAGTCTTGACGTACGTGATGTCCGCGACCCACAGCCGATTCGGTGCCGACGCGGCGAACTCGCGGTCGACGAGATCCGCCGGACGCTCGAGCGTCTCGTCGCTTTCGGTGGTGCGCACCCACGTCCGACCACGCCGACATCCCTGCAGACCGAGCTCACGCATCAACCGTTCGACGGTGCAGCGCGCCACCGCGATGCCGTCCTTGTTCAGCTGATCCCAGACCTTGTCGGCCCCATACACCGACAAGTTCGCTTCGAAGACCCGGGTGATCTCGGGCTTCAGTTCCTCATCACGGACCGCCCGCGCCGACGGCGGCCGTGACTTCGCCGCGTAATAGGTCTGGGGAGCGAACTGCAACGTCGTGCAGATCGGCTCGACTCCCCACACCAGCCCGTCGACCGTGCGACGGTCCCGGTTGCTGTCGACGAACGCGATCACCTCTTGGACTGGCGGTCGAGCTCCGCCCCGAAGAAAGCCGACGCCGCCTTCAAGATCTCGTTCGCGCGACGCAACTCAGCATTCTCACGCTTCAGGCGCTTGTTCTCCTCGAGCTGATCGCTCGTCGGGCCCGCACGCACCCCGCCATCGACCTCCGCTTGGCGGACCCACCGTCGCACCGACTCGCGCGTCGGTCCCAACTTGTCAGCGACCGAACAGATCGCCTCCCACTGCGACCCGTACTCGGCCTGATGATCCAACACCATCCGCACCGCCCGGTCCCGCAACTCCCTCGGATACTTCCCATGACGTGGCATCGCTCCATCCTTCACTCACAAGACGGAGCCTCCATGGATCCCGGGGCGGTTCACCAGCGAGTTCGCGGGCAACCGCGGTGGCGACAACGGTGCGGCGGTCTTTCGCGCCGCGAGGCGTTGGAACCGTCCACACAGCCGGACCTGGGCAGCCCAGGAACGAGCCACAACGTCGGGAGCGAGTCCTTGGTGTCGGCGTTGGAGCTCGGGACTGACTCGCGGCGGATGTCGATAGGCCCACGCGGCTTCGACCAGTGCGTGGCGGACGTGCGCGTTCCCGGCTTTGGTGATCCCGTAACGGTGTGTGCTCGCCCCGGTGGAGTACTCGCTGGGCACGAGACCGACGAAGCCCATGAACTTCGCGGGAGCGGGGAACCGCCGCCAGTCACACACCTCCGACGCCATCGCCAGCGCGCTGAGTTGGTCGATGCCTCGATAGGCGGCGAGGCGGGCGACTTCGTCGACGAACAGCCCACGTGCGAAGAACCCCGCAAGGTCAGCGTCGATCGCGGTGACGCGCAGCTCGCGTTCCTCGACACTGGCGAGGAGGTGCGCGAACGTCGCCTGGGTTCCCGTGTCGTCGAACGACAACGAACGCAACCAGCGCCGATGCTTGAGCGTCCACGTCGACCCGTCGCGATACACCAGGTGGCGGCGCAACAACAACGACCCGAGACGCTGACGCGCTCGACCACGATCGAACACCGCCGCGCCCCGCAACCGACACAGATCCCGACAGCCTTCCTCCTCGCGAGTCGGGACCCGCACCGTGACGAGCTCACCCGCGCGATAGAGACGCACCAGTCGCCGCGCGTCGCGACGATCAGTCTTGACCTTGTCACCGGGAGCGACTGGCACCAACGACGGCGCCACCACCTCGCACGCGACACCGATCGACGCGAGCAACCGAAACAACTCATAGCCAGTCGGGCCCGCCTCGTAACACACCCGCAACCGGCTCGGCTCACCCAACCGGCTCACCAGCCGACGGATCGACACCTCGTCATGCGCGACTTTCTCCAGTCGCGGTGCACTCTCCGACGACCCATCGAGCACACCCACCGCGATCGCATCGCGGGCGACATCAAGCCCTACCCACTTCGCGCCCCGACGGGGCATCCTGGTTGCGGACACGGCCGGCTCTTCTCGTCCATGTGGCTCCGTCCGTCAGCCTGAAGGTGGATGACCCACGCATCAAACCGGGACGGGAGCCGGCCGTTCCATTACAACTGTGACAGACGCAGCGTCCAGGCGTCATTTTGTTGCACGACCTGTCGTGCGACGACCGGTTTGCATCTTGCCCTCGCTCACTCGGGGCTCAAGGCAGACACGTCCTTTCCCGATACGCGCTGCATGGGTTGGGTCGCCGTTGGTAGCCGTCGGTGGTGCTCTAGGAAATCCGCGCGATTCCGCATTTCGGTAGTGGGCGCGCTTGTGGCAGCGGTGGGCCTTGCGGCTTGTGCACCGCCGACCGCACCCGCCCCTCCGCCAACGACGACGGCGCCGACGACGACGGCGCCTGTAACGACCACGCCACCGCCCGCCGACACGCAACCCGCAGGCGCCGGCGCGGCGGCCAACCGCATGATCTTCTGGACTGGTTGCTGGGACGTTCTCGCGCTGAGCGACGCCGCGCTCGACCAGTGGCGAGACCGTGGCGTCGGAGGCTTCGTCTGCAAGCTGAACTACCTACGGAATCTGGGAGGATCGGCTGAGTTCACCGCCGATGGCACGAATCCGCTGAAGGGCACCCAGTACGACCTCCAGCGGGCGATGCGCGACACGAACATCGTCGGCCGAGCCGCTGCACGCGGCATCAAGCTCTGGCTCGGTGTCGGCCTGAGCAGCTACTGGAACGCCCAGACTCCCCTCGTCGAGTGGTTCGACGATGCAGGCTGGTCAAACTCCGTTGTTCCGAAGATGGCAGACCTCGCCGGTGCAGCGCGACTCCTCGGGTTCTCCGGGCTCGCCTTCGACGAAGAGCCCTACCCAGGGCAGGCGGGAACGCCGGGGACGTGGAACTGGAACTACCCCGGCAACACGCACTCTGAGACGGAAGTGCGAGCCATGGTCCGCGCCCGCGGCGCGCAACTCATGCAGGGCCTCGTGTCAGCATACCCAGGGCTCGAGATCATCGACTACTGGACATACTTCACCGATGGGTGGGAAGCGCTTGTCCAGAAGGTGATCAACGGCATCCCAGATGCGAACGCCTCCAAAGTGCAGATCGACTTCTGGGACGGGATGACGAGCATTCCGGGTTATGGTCCTATCCGCTTCGCCGACGGGATCTTCACGAAGACGAGCCACCTCTACAAATCGACGTGGGACTCCGCGTTCACGTACGACTTCAACCGCGTCTACGCGCTCCTGAGCCACCGCTTGACGAACTGGTCGTACGCGTCGAGCCGCGTCAGCCTCACACCGTTCGCGTGGATCAATTCGGGGCCAGGAAGCTTCGAGGCCGACGCGTCCACCGAGCTATGTCGCGGATCAGCTCGCGGCATATCGGCGCTGGGGCATCGACGGAGCATTCGTGAATTACGTCTATGGCTCGCTGAACGGCTTTGACTACTCGCCGTTCGTGCCAGGAATGAAGGCCGCGGCGGCGCCCGGCATCGTGGACACCCAACCGCCCTCGCTCTCGGCAGGCTCGCCGAATCGCAACGCCGCCGCCGTTGCGTTGACGGGCACCGCGTCGGACAACATGGCGATTCGCTCCGTGCAATGGCGGACCAGTTCGGGCGCTTCCGGTGCAGTACCGATGACGTGGGTCGTCACAGCTGGCGACTACACCTCCACGTACCAGTGGCACATGGACTGGACCGCGACGGTCCCGGCAGCGGCCGGCGAAAACATCACGATCACCGCGGTCGACGTGAAGGGTCTCACCAAGACCGTCGTGGTCAAGGCGCCGTGATTCCGCTTGCGTCGATGGACATCTCGCCGTAGACGTCGATCGTCCGCGACACCATCGACTCCAAAGGGAACACTTCCCGAGCGCGCAGCGCAGCTTTCCTCCCGAATCGGGCGCGGCGGGCAGGATCGTCCGCCAGACCTATGAGAGCGTCGCTGAAACCGGTGACCGACGCTGGCGGGACGAGAACGCCCGTGACGCCATCATCAACGACTTCGGGCAAGGAGCCCACACGAGAGGCGACGACCGGTTTGCCTGTCGCCATTGCCTCGAGCGCAGCCAAGCCGAAACCTTCGCCGAGCCACTGCTGCGTCGGAAACGCGAGCACATCGGACGCTCCGAGGTAGGGTCGCACGTCCTCCGCGAAACCGGTGAAGTGCACGACGCTTGGCCGACACCATCGGCGCGCCAATGCTTCGAGGCTTGCTCGTTCGGGCCCATCGCCGACCACGAGCAGTCGAATGTCCCGCCCGGTGCGTGTGGCCTCACTGACCGATTGGATGAGCACGTCGTGGCCCTTGCCCGGGATAAGACGCGAGGCGATGCCGACGACCAATGCATCAGGGGGCAGGTGAAGCTCGTCACGCGTATGGGACGACATGCTGGCATCGAGCGTGAACCGTTCGGCGTCGATGCCGTAGTGGACGATCCGAATTCGATCCACGGGGGCGAGCCCGAGTTCCTCGACGAATCGGGCGACGTGTGCAGAGATCGCTATCCGACGTCTTGCCAGACGACCCGCAGCCTGGCCGGCCTGCCGCAGAGGCGCGCGCCGGTAGAAGGCTGGAGTGCCGTGTACAGACGACACACCAGGAACTCGAGCAAGGGCAGCGGCGACCTGCCCGTACACATCGGCATGCACCAAGTGTGTGTGGACGACGTCCGGCCGGAACCGTCGGATCTCCGACACAAGTGCCGGTATCAGCGTCAAGTTCAAGTCAGAACCACCGCGCTGAACCGTCACGTCGATCCCCTGCTTTCGCATCTCCTCGACGAGGTGGTGGCCGTCACCGGTCTCGAGCACACACATACGTACTGCCAAGCCTCGCTGCGCCAAGGCGGGAAGCAGGGCGAGCAGATGGCGTTCCGATCCACCGATTCCTTTGACGCGTTGGATGTGCAGGATTCGCACTTGGTTAGCCCTGTATCTGTGTGGTCACCGTCGACGTCAGTCCGTGAATGTCTTCGACGGTGATTGTGATGGTGTTCGTGCCAATATGGAGCGGAATTGCCGCTGCGGTCCAGCCCATCCTCCACGACGAGTCATTTGACGGACTACTCGTCGCCTCCCATCGCATCCGGCTGCTGCCGCGGCTCCCGGCGTCCGTGGACCACCTGACCACCCGCACTGCGAAGTCATCGGTCGCAGTCCCGGACACAAACCCATGGTCGCCGGAGGCGCCGGTACGGCGGTGTTCCCGCACATCGATGTCAGGCGCGCGCCGGTCGACGATGCCCGGCGTCGTCGCAGCCCGCATCCCGTCCACATACGGGCCGTAGTCGAAGGTCGTCAACGTGTCATACGTGTAGTTGGCGAACTCTCGACCCATGCCCCATCGTCGGGCGGCGAGGAGCTGGTCCGCGACGTAGTCGGGATCGCGCGCCGCTTCGAACGAGGTTCCCCCGGCGCTGATCCAGACAAAGGGTGACTCGTAGATGTGATCTGCGGCACGATCCCAGTTCGAGAGTCGGCGCGACAGCATGGCGAAGAATCGGTTGTACTCGTAGGTGTAGGCGTCGTCCCAGCTCACCTTGAGATGAGTGGTCTTGTAGAAGATCGCGTTGATGAACCGGACGGCGGCATAGCCGTCGACGCTCGTCATTCCGTCCCAGAAGTCGATTTGCAGCGACTTCGCGAGCATGATCCAAGCCGTTGACCTCGCGTTGTACGAGCTCGTCCCAACTCTCCGGGAAGTAGCTGGCGTAAGCGAGGATCTGCACCTGAGGAAAGGCGTCGAGCAGCGCGCTCGATGATTTGGGCCCCCCGTCGGACGGCGAGGGCCCGTACTTCCTTCTCTGACCGCCGATTCCCTCGGAAATCCCAGTCCCAACTGGCGGTGCTTCGCCCACCCCTCTGCGGGTAGAGCTCCTGATCGACGGCCACGCCGTCGAACCCTAGGGAGTGTGCAGCGGCAGCAAAGTTGCGCACTTGGGGAACCACCGTGCCCGTCCACGATTGATCGTCGTCCCATTCCGCGAGCGGGGTCCGAGGATTGTCGGAATTGGCGAAGTAGAACCCGAGGTACAACTTCAAACCGAGCTCGTGTGCACGCTTCACGATGTCGGACTTGTGCAAGGCGCGCTCGAGCGCGAAAGCCTTTCCATGCAGCTTGGTGAGATCACTCGTGTATCGCTGGTCGCCGCCAAGGCCGAACAGGCTGCGCACGTTGCACGAGAATCCTCCGACACCGCGGGA
The DNA here is from genome assembly GCA_963815405.1 of uncultured Actinomycetes bacterium. Classification (GTDB taxonomy): domain Bacteria; phylum Actinomycetota; class Acidimicrobiia; order IMCC26256; family DASPTH01; genus CAWFGR01. Next base: position 46,459 of record CAWFGR010000002.1, on the reverse strand, counting down.
TGCCCAGGTGCGCAGGTTGGCGTCGGTCATGCTGACCAGGTCGCTGCATCCGCTCCAGAAGATCATCCGATCGGCGCTGTTCGCCCTGGAAGCAGATGCGCCAGCACTCGGCTTCGCGGCGGCGCTGGAGGGAGCCAATGCGAAGAGCAGAACTAGCGACGCGATGATGACCCTTGGCGTGCGCAGGGTGACGCGTAGATGGCTCATGAGCATGAGAGACACCCGTCCGCTCGCTACGTCGGGCAACGCCCGGCCCAGGTCGCGTCACAGTAGCGGCGCGACTTCCGGCACAGACCGCGTGCGATGCGTGACTACCGCAACCGATCGCAGGGCACGGAGACCGTGCCCCAGGCCTCGCCGGCCACCTGGGGCGCGATCGGAATCTTGATGCGCTCGAGGTCTCGCTGCGTATCGCAACGTGCTTGTGCCGCGCTCACCGCCGATGACCACGCCGGGCCAGATTTGCGATAGTCGGAGACCCCGAAGCCTCGGATCCAACCCGCGGCCATCGTCACTAGGAGCAACCCTACCGCGGCAGTTATGACGCGTCGGCTGCGCGTGGTGGGCGATCGCTGGGCGTCAGCAGGCGGACAGCTGCTCGAGACCGCAGCCACCAGAGCGGCCGAAAGGAGGAAGCCTGGGAGAACGAGGTAGCGCGCCGAAAGACCTCCGCTCAAGGTTTCGAAGGAAACGGCCTCTACGGCAATTGCGACGGTCGCGACTGCGAACAACGAACTGCGCCGCGTCTGCTCACTCGCGCCTTTGATCCGCGAAGCACGCCAGATCATCGAGGCCGCCACGCCCACCGCGATCAACGCGAAGAGTGCGCCAATTGCCGGTCCAGCCCGGTCGAGGGGCTCTGAGCCGACGAGGCTGAGGAGCACGTTTTCGAGCTGGGTCGGGATGTTCTTGATTCCGGCGAGTCCTGCGGCCGACCGTTCACCGGAACCCGACATCAGATAGGTGCTGATCTGAACGGCGACGGAGGCCAGTGTGGCTCCGCACACAGGCAGCTCCGACCGACCGAAGCGAGCGAGCCGGAGAAGCGCGATGGGCACGAGCGGCAGGAGCAGGGGGGTTGAGAGACCGACAAGCAGGACGAAGATTGCGCTCGTTGCGCCCGCTGCTCGCCCGAGGGGCCGCGGCGAGCAGAATCCAGAACACTGCGAACGACAGCACAAACTGAACGTTGGCGAGATTGCTGATGCTCTCGATGCCGAGTGACGCGAGCAACGGGACCGTCATGGCCGTAACGACGCGCAGCCAGCGTTGCGGGATGTATGCGGCGGCACAGTTGAATGTGATCGCAGCTGTGGCCGCGGTAAGTACGATCGCGACAAGCGCCACGGTCGTCGCCCAAGTCGCCGGCGGGAGCAGGCTCACCGCACTCGCAGCCAGCCTCGGTCCGACCGCCAGGTAGCCCTGGTACTCGGTCGTCACCGAGTGCACTGAGTCGTGGAGTGCTCCTGTGAGGAACTGTCCGCCGTCCTCTGCCCATAGCTTGTCGAACGCCGAAGGCACTCGAACCGCGAGGATCAGGCTCGATGCAAGGAAGACCCCGAACGTGGTTCGGCGGTCGGCTCGCTTTGCGGCCGAACTCCGGTCGTCAGTGCCCGACGGAAAGAAGAGCACGACCAGCAGGCCTGCACCGTCGAGGATGCGCCTTCTCCGCTCGTATGCGTGTTCTGAGGAAGTCAGGGCACGTCTGCCAGGTTTGCCGCTCCGAGCGGGATGGCCGCCAGCATGCCGAGCAATACCGCGGCGAGCACTGATTCTGGTTGACCTCCGTACAAGCCGTTGTCGTTCCACCAGATGGCTATGACGAAGAACATGATCACTGCACAACGTGCGCGTGCGTACACCATGCTGCGAGGTCGCGTGTTCCTGAGGATGCGCGCGGCACCCCGCGCGATGGCGAAGGCGGCGGCGAGGAGGGCGAGGAACCCGATCAAGCCCGCTTGTCCGAGGACTTGCATGTAGGCGTTGTGGTATTGGCTGAACTCCGTACGCGGATAGAACACTGCGTTCACTTCGTCACCGAACAGACCCTCGAGGCGAGCATTCAGCCGATCCAGGGAGCCGCCCGTCGTGGCCTGCTGCCATCCGATGCCCGTGATTGGATGCTCCAAGAAGACCTGGAATCCTGCGGTCGCCAGAAGTGCGCGATGCACGGTCGTGCTGTCGCCGAACTGCGCTGAGTCGGGGAGGTTTTGTGGACGCAGAGTGCCGGCGAGCGCGAGCACGGCGATGACGAGGAGCAGGACTCGAAGTGGTCTGACGAGGCCTTCCTTCCGGAAGGGTCGGGTATCCGGCGGGCGGAATCCATAGATCGCCAATGCAGCCGCCACTGCTGCAGTCGAGCCCAGCGACTTGGTCAGGATGAGCGCAGTGACCCCGATGACGATCGCCAACCAGCGCTGCCAGCGGTGGATCGACACGGGAAAGTGCACGGCCAAGACGATCAACAAGGCTGCCAGCAATCCTGTGGCGTTCGGTCCGTTCGCTCCTGAGAGGCGAGGGGAGATCGTCCCATCGAGCGCGCCGACGACGATGGCGCCAACGAGTTCGAGGCTCATCATGAGCGCGAGGCCGCGAAGCAAGAAATCGAAGTCGCGGAACTGGCGCAACGCGTATGGCACCAGCCATACCAACGAGACCGTTTCGACAATCCGGATCCAAGCAATCACCGAGTTAGATAGGTCGCTGCCCGCGTGCACGATCAATGGGTACAAGGAGATCGCCAGAGCACCGACGAGCAAAGCGATTTGCCGCTGGCCGACGTCGGCAACGGGAAGCCTGCCCTGCCCACTGCGGGTTCTCAGTGCCCACACCGCCAACGCAACAAAGAACAGGTCATCGATTCGCAGTTGCGTCGGACCAGCGCTGAGGGCGTCCTGGTAGAGGCCGAACACGACTGCGGCGACGAGAGCCAGCAGGCACCAACGCGGCCCCTGCGCGACTAGATATCCCAAGGCGACCAGAGCAGGACCGGCTACCAGCCAGAGCGCCGGCGTCGGCGAGGAGAGCGACCTGAGGCCCAGGGCGCACAGGACGCTGACGAGTAAGACGAACCCAGCCATGAGAAGCGTGCGCCCCTCAAGACGAAAGCGCCGACCTCGCTGAGCGCGGGAACCCGTCGGCGCTCCAAAGTTCAAGAGTTTCGCTCCACAGTCGGATCTTGCGCTTGGGCGCGAGCGCGGCCGGGAAGTTCAGCGTACCGCCAGCCCTTCGCGACGACCTCCCTAGCCGATGCCTCCGACGCCGGTCGACGCCCAGCGACGACGGTCCTGCAAGGCCTGGATCTCCTCGACGACTTTTCGTGCCCAGTGGTCCAGCGAATGGTCATCCTCGATCCGCGTTCGAAGGTCGCGTCCGATGCGTTGGCGAGTGTCCTGCGATGATCGTGCGAGTGCGGCGATTCGGAGGGCGAGCTCGTCATGGTCGCCGGGTGTGAAGGTCAACGGTAGTTCCGTCCCTCGGATGAGCGGCCGGAACGCGGGGCTGCTGACGAGGACGGGTCGACCGCACGCCATGGCCTCGAAGACGACCTTGTCTGCGCTTCCCTCGTCCGTGGCGTTCACCAGTGCGTCGGCACCATGGATGACGTTGGCCACGGCTGACCGGGCGACGCCAGAATCGATGCTGACGGCTGTCGGTGCAACGCGGGAGGCGAGCTGCACGAGTTCCGCACGGTGCCGATTCTCGGCGTCGGTTACTGAGGGGCCGACGATCGACAGTGTCGCGTCGATGCCGTTCCGGCGAGCGACATCCAACGCACGGATCATGACGTCGAATCCCTTGACTGGCGAGGTTCTTCCGAGCGCGACGATGCGGAAAGGCGCCCAGGGGTCTCGAACAACTGGCGCCAGTACGAGACGCGTCGTGTCTATCGCATGGCCGATGGCTTTCACCTTCGGAGAGCTGCGCGGGTAGGACTCCCGGAACACGGTCAGGACACGATCCGCAAGGCGTTCGGCTACCCGCAACGATGCGGTGTTCGCCGGATGCACGAACCAGAGGAGAGTCGGAGCCCGGTGGTATCGGGCGATTGGAGATGCGAGTGTCAGGTACAAGGGACACATATGCGCGAACACAGCAGATCGATCGTGGCGGAGGGTGCGCCCGAGCATCAGTTCGTACCGGGTACCGCGACGCGCTCTGCCGTAGCCTTGCTCCTTCCGGAGGGAGATGAGTTCGATGTCGAAGCTGGCGGGCAGCGCGCGCACCTCGTTGGCGATCACCGTGACATCGGCATGTGCCGCGAGAGCCCGCAGCTGCGGCACGACGAAGCCGAGCACCGGGTCGTCCGGGTCAATTACGCTGAGTGACGAACACCACTCGATCCACTGATTGGCGAGGGTAGCCAAAGGGTGGGTCCATCGTTTCGCCAGCCTGAGCCAATGCGTCAGCTTGCGAAGGTGTCGGAACTGAAGCCTCGGGCGGGGGAATGACGACCACTTGAAGGTGCGGTGTTCACCCGAACAGACGAGAATCCCGCTGATGAGTCGACCCAGTATCTTTGCAGTTCGCGCTTCGATCGGAGCACTTAACTCGCGATGAACGTCCTGATCGTGACGGGTATCTACCCTCCCGACATCGGGGGGCCGGCCACGCACGTCGCGGATCTGGTCCCCGAGCTGGAATCGCGAGGGCACCGCGTCGATGTTCTCGCCTACGGCGAAGGCTTCGGACGCACGAGCGGCGAACACCTTCTCCGTCTCCCTCGATCCTGGCCGTGGCCCGTCCGAGCCGCCATCGCGACGGGGTGGATAGCCTTGCGGGGCAAGGGATACGACGTCATCTACGCGGCTGGTCTCGGGCCCCAGGCTGTGGCAGGAGGCAAGGTGGCCCGGCGTCCAGTCGTGCTCCGTGTCGTCGGAGACCCAGCGTGGGAACGCAGTTCCCGTCGAGGGTTGACCGAGTCCGGTTTCGACCAATTCCAGCAGAACACCAAACCCGACGGTGCTCGGGTACGCGTCATGCGCAGTGTTCGCGACTGGACGGTGAAGAACGCCGCTGTCGTGTTCACACCCAATCCCGAGCTCGCAGCGGTCGTCCGGAATGCGTGGGGCCGGTCCGACGTAGCGATCGTGCCCAACGGTGTACGGGTCGAAGCGCGCGTGCCTCGTAGCGGGGGACTGGATAGCGACACCCTAAGAGTCGTGAGCGTTTGCCGACTCGTCCCGCACAAGCGCGTCGACCGAATCATCGCTGCAGCTGCGCTAGCGCCAGCCGTAGAGCTGGAAGTGGTCGGAAGCGGCCCTGAACTGGAGCGGCTGCAATCGATGGCCGGGCATGTCGGCGTTACTGGCCGAGTCAATTTCACGGGCGCACTTGACCATGACGTGGTGATGCAGCATCTCGCAGCAGCCGACGTCCTCGTGCTCATGAGCAGTTACGAAGGACTGCCCCATGTCGTGCTCGAGGCGCTTGCTGTGGGGACGCCCGTTGTGGCGACTCGCACTGGAGGGACTCCGTCCGTAGTGGTCGATGGCTTCAGTGGGTTGTTGCTTGACGATGACAGTCCCGAGGCGCTCGCGGCCGCGTTCGAGCGGCTACGCGATATCCGCCAACGCCTTCGACTGCACGCAGGAGCACGCGAAGCAGGAGCCGGCTGGCGCTTTGACCATTGTGGAGACGGGGTCGAGAATCTGCTCCAGCAAGTCACCCAAACAGGGCCGACTGCGGTGTTCGTCGGAAACACACGGATGGTCCGGCCCACGACGGATGCGGTGCGGAAGAAGTACACGCTCACAGAGCGCCATGTCCACAGCGTTGTCGTGTGTTCCGGGAAGCCTGCCGGCGTGTTCCACCCAAGTGGCACGACAGTGGTCATGCTTCCAATCGTTCCGGTACCGCTCGTGCGAACTCTCTTCTTCTACACAGTGGGGCCGACGCTCGCCCTGGGGATGGCGGCAGCGCGCGGCTACCGCGCCGTCGTGTGCCAAAGCCCCTACGAAGGAGCGGTCGTGCTGGCGCTGCGCCGTTGTCTGCCGCGCAGGGCGCGTCCTCTCGTCCAAGTCGAGCTGCACGGCGATTGGCGCACCGCCTCGAGGATGTACGGCAGCCCGCTACGTCGAGCAGTGGCGAAGGTGACCGACAGAGTCGCCGAATCGGCCGTGCGCCGATCGGATCGCGTGCGTCCTGTCGGCCCGCGTATTGGCGGACCTTGCCGCGCAGTACCGGATACTCCGGTGCGATGGACAGATTCGTCACCTTCAGCGATTTCGCGGAGTTCCTTGATGATCCACCGCAGCCGTTGCCGCATGAGCCTCGTGTCCTTTTCGCAGGTGTGCTCGAGCGCTACAAGGCGGTCGATGTGCTCCTCGCCGCGTGGGCCGAAGTCGTCAAGACCGTGCCCCACGCGCGCCTCACCCTGGTCGGTGCAGGCTCGCTACATCCATCGGTGCGGCAACGAGTTGAGACCGACCTAGCGGAAAGCGCTGAGCTCCGCGACCCGGTTCCCCGGGCAGAGCTCAAACGGATGATCGACGCGTCCACGTGTCTCGTCCTTCCCTCACGTTCCGAGGGTCTCGCCCGTGTCGTCTTCGAAGGCATGGCACACGGTCGTCCGGTCGTGGCGTCCCGCGTCGGAGGCATCGAGGAGCAGCTCGAAGACGGCGTGGAAGGTCGCATCGTTCCTCCTGAGGATCCGTCGGCGCTTGCATCGGCGTTGGTCGACGTGTTGCTTTACCGGTCGGTAGCCACGTCGATGGGGATTGCGGGTCGAGAGCGTGTTGTAGCCCGGGACCCCATCGGCGAATACGAGGCTGGCGTCACACGCATGGCGGCCTGGATCGCAAATGATTGAACGCTCCTCCGACCGCGCTCGCGACTTCGCGGAGACGTTCGGTGCACCATGCACGAGGCCAATGCTCGAGCAGGCGTTGTCTTCGTGGGTTGCGCGATGAAAATTGTCATCGGAACGAATGGCTTGGCGTATGGCGGCGCGGAAGCGGCGGTCGTGACCCTAGGCAACGAGCTAGCAAGACGAGATCACTGTGTTGCCGTGTGGATCCTTCTTCGCGATGCGGCGTTGGACCGGATCGAGGAACTCGACCAGCGCATCTCTGTTGTTCGGTTCACGTTTGAGAGCTTCCAGTCGTTGCGAGCAAATCTCGAGTTTCGCCGTGCCATCAGAACGACTCGTCCGGATGCCGCGCTATACGTCGGTAATCCGGTGGCCGCCGGCATTCATGCGCTCTCGAGTCCCGCGACTCCAGTGTTCTACTGGGTCCAGAACTACGTGCGTCCTCGTCGTGGTCGCCTGCTCGAACTCGCTGCGTACGTGGCTGGTACGCGCATAGTTGCCCTGAATCGATCGGTGGCTGCGACGGTGCTTGGTCGCTGTCGACTCGTCGTTCCCAACTCAATGCCAGCGAGACCTGGCGTTGAGATGCCTGACGAGGATCCGCCTGCGTGGCGGAACGGGCGATTGCTCATCGTCGGGCGGATCGTGCCGCAGAAGGACCACCGTTTCCTTCTCGACGTCATGGCTCTTCTGAGCGGGCGCCCGGAAGAATTCGAACTCGACGTCGTCGGGGGCGGGGGGATCCTCGAAGAAGTGAAGGCGATAGCAAGCGAGAATGGGCTCGACAGAGTGGTGCATTTCCACGGCAAGGCCGCTTCAGCGCCGTGGTTCGAGCAATGCCCGATGTACGTGATGTCTTCGCGCTGGGAGGGCCATGGCGTGGTGCTCATGGAAGCGGCCGCTCATGGCTGCCCGATCATTGCTCGGGACGCGCCCGGAGTGAGAGACACGCTTGGCGAGGGATATGAGGGCCTGACGCCCCACGAGAGCCCGCAGGCCATGGCAAGCACCATCGTGAAGTGGTTCGCCGAACCAGACGCAACGTCGAAGCGAGCGAAGTCGCTCCAGGAGCGGATGTACCGGGAGTATTCGCTCACCAAGATCACCGATGCGTGGGAGCGGCTGTTTCGATCTGCGCCCCAACGTTGGTAAGGACGCCACATTCTTTGGTCGTATGCCGCTCAAGCGATTGCCTGGGCGCGTGTACGTCCACGCGTCGCGTTATGAAGCTACTACCCACCCTGCCCGGTAGCCCTAGAGTTGCACTCGGACGGAATGCTCCTGATCATGGATCGATACGGCCGTAGTCATCAAGTACTGCCCAGATTCCGCGTCCCAGTGCGGTTGCGTTGGAGTGGTCGAGGCCCAACCACTATCTTGCCGCCAATCTCCAGGCAGCCATGGGAGCGGGACCACGCGTTCGAGCCCTTTCGCCCAGCGACAGCACGTGAGCAGTCATCGCCAATCCTGGGTGCGAACCAGGTGACGACACCGCGACTCGCGAGTCACCCGCGTTGTGTTCGTGGACATGCTCGAGCGTGGCGAGGCGGTCGACGGGTTGCTCGACGCGTGGTCGCTCGTCCGACAGCGCGGACCTGCGACGCACCCGAGGATGATTGGGGGGAGCACACTTTGCGACGAGATCGCCGCGGCTGGTCGAGGGACGGATCGCCGATGCCGTCAAGCTCGTGGCGCTGACGTTTGCGTGCCAAGGTCCGCCAGCAGCTTGGCGCAAACCGGTGCGTCATGCTGCCCTCCCGCTCGAAGGGCGGACGCGTGGATCCTCCAGGCTTTGGGCCGCCAACGGCCCATCTTGCTGTCCGCGGTGGGTGGCATCGTGGAGCTGGCTGATCTTGGGCCGGCTCACGCAATCGTTTCCCCGGAGTATGTCCCTGTGCTTGCCGACTCTCTTGGAGCACTGCTGGAGGACCAAACCAATGCCAGTTCCAGGGAGCGCGACGGGGTACGACGCGCCCGGGCCCGTGATTCGCTGGCCGAGTATGAAGGGGGCTGCGAACACCTCGCCGCGTGGAGGGCGATTTCGTGAGCACGCTGGTGCTCATCATCCGCGAGTTCCACGACGATGGTGCGGACGACCGCTTCTCGCATCGTCATGTTGAGGAACTGGCCAACCACTTCGACCGAGTCGTCGTGGTCACCGACCCCGGAAGTCCTGCGAGGCGAGCGCGAGCGGAACACCGATCTCGTGATCGAAGCGGTGACGCACACTGACGTGTCGCTCGAGTCGGTCTTGCATGCAGTGGGCGGCGGGGCACCGGAGGCCGCGGTCCTCATCGGGGGAGACCTCCGTACCGTGCAGCGGGCGGGCCGCGTCGCCCGTCGCTTCGACGTTCCGGTGCTCTGGTGGTGCGACGGTCCACCTGCCGAGGAGATCCAGCGGCACACCGTCGACCTCGTCGACGTGGTGCTGGTGCCGACCGACGAGACCGGCGTCGGCCGTATCCTTGCGGTCGGCAGCGGCATCGACACTCAAGCGCTGCGGCTCGTGCCGCATCCCCCCACGGCCGCCGCTGCAGATCCTCGTGTTGGGCGGATGCCGTACCAGGATGGACTCGCCGTTCCGTTCCGCGCCCTGGCCGAAGCTCGCGCGAGAGGCGTCAACGCCCGCCTTCTGCTCGTCGGCACGGCCCGTTCCTCGGCGCCGAACGAACGTCGAGACCTCGAAGCGCTCGTGGCCGAGCTGACGCTCACCCAGTCGGTCGATCTCTTCGACGTCGAGGGCGTGGGGCGGCTGCCCGAGCTGCTCGAGCGGGTGCACGCGGTGATCGACGCTGGCATCGGACCCGAACTCGACCATGTGGTGCTCGAGGCCATGGCCTGCGGTCGCGCGCGTCCTCTCGTCGCGTGCTCGCGTTCGCTGGGGCGCTAGGCGACGAGGCGCTGCCGCTCGTGTTCGCCAGGGGAGACCACGCATCCCTCGCAGGGAGTATCACGGCGCTCGCCGATGCCCGTCACGAAGAGCTCGAGGATCTCGGTTTTCGTCTGCGGCGATGGGTGCGAGCGCGAGCACTCGCTCGACCAGTGGGGCGCAGGCATCGAGGCCGTCGTGCAGGCGCTCGAACAGCTCTGAGCCGCGCGCCGCCTTCAGCCGACCCCGGACTCCGAGGGCGTCTCCGAGAGCGCTCCGGTCGGCGCAGTCCGCCGGCGGCGGGCCTCGCGCCGCTCCTTGCGGCTCGCTTCCCGCCCGTAACCGGCAGTCTCCGCGCTGTCGGCGCGGTAGAGCACGAGCCCGAGGAGGGGAGCCGAGACCTGGCGCAGGATCTCGAGCGCCTGGCGCACCTGCTTCCGCCGTGTCGCACGCGCCGCGGCAACGAGCAGGATGCCGCCGGCCGAGGGCGCGAGCGCGGCCGCGTCGGTGACGACCAGCAGCGGCGGGGTGTCAACGATCACCAGCGTGTCGTCGGCCTGGAGCGACGACAAGCACCTCATGGCAGCGTTCGGTCGCGAGCAGCTCCGAAGGATTCGGTGGGATGGGGCCCGGACGGCAGGACGTAGAGACGCTCGACCCCGGGCACGCGTTGCAACGCGTTCGAGAGCAGCTCGCCGTGCACGACGGAGGTGAAGCCGACGTCGTTGGAGATCCCGAAGAACTCGTGGACCCGTGGAGACCGGAGGTCGCAATCGACGACGACCACGCGTTGTCCGGCTCGTGCGGCGAGCACGGCGAGATTCGCCACGGTCTCGGTCTTGCCCTCACGCGACCGTGGCGAGCTGACCTCGATGCAGTTGGCGCCTTCGAGGCGCGCGAAGTTCACTGCGGTCCGCAGGGAGCGGTACGCCTCGGCGGCAGGTGACTGCGGCGCCGAGAGCGACACGACGTCGGCTCCCGACGAACGGGTAGCTGGGATGACGCCCATGATGGGTGACGTGCTTCCCGCGGCCGCGAGCAGGTCCTCACGGCTGCGGATCGAGTCGTCGAGGAACTCGAGGAGGAACGCGATCGCGACGCCGAGCAGCAGACCGGCGCCCAGCGCGATGAGCAGGTCCTGACGGGGGTTGGGCGACGTCCGCGTCGACGGCGGCGTGGCCCGGCTCACGATCTCGACGTCCCGGCCTGCGAGCGCCGCGTCGACATGCAGGTCCTGGAGGCGGCTCTGCAGCGACGCGAGCTGGCTGCTGACCGTGGCGCGTTGGGTCGCGATCCTGTCGGCCGGAACGCCCTGTGCCACTTGCAGGTCGATCGACGCCAGTTGCTGTTGCAGCGCATCGATCTGTGGCTGGAGATCCTTGGCGATCGCGTCGTAGCGGTCCTCTGCCTGTGCGCGGAGGTACGAGACGTAGCGCGTCAAGGTGCGCGTTGACGGTCCGGGCGCTCGTTCGCGGGCTCCCACTGGTCGAAGTTACGGTCACGCTGTTGCTCGGTACCGTTTTGTTTGGCGTCGACTTCGCTCGCACCCGGGACGGCGCTGGAGCGCACGCTCGATGTACCGCTTGGCTCTGGATGATGCGCACCTGGGTGTCGACGTCGGGGCCGCTGCCAGTCGTCGAGGTGAAGACGAGCGCGCCCGACGCCTTGTACTCATTGCTGCGTGTGAAGGTCCAAGCCGCGGCCGCGCCGACCACCAGTGCAGTCACGGCGATCACGACCCAGGCCCGGCGTCGGAGGATGCCGAGGTAGTCGCGGAATTCCATGGAGCCGTCGCGGGCGCCTCGAACATCGAACGAATGGTAATCGCGCCTACCGTCGTGTCGACTGGAGGGCGCCCACGCGACCGTCGTTCGTGAAGAGGTGAGGGCACGCAGCATGGACGAGTTGATGCGGCGACAAGGCTGGGCGACCCTGACTCCGGCCGAGCGAACGAAGCTCCCCAACTTCTTCGTGATCGGGGCGATGAAGGCCGGAACGACCTCGCTCTATGAGTATCTGCGCAGGCATCCGCAGGTCTTCATGACGCACGTCAAGGAACCGCACTACTTCACGGGTGCTGGGCGGCCGTTCTACTCGGTTCATCCGCAGATGGCTCGGACGCTCGAGGATTACCTTTCCTTGTTCGTCTCGGTCAGTGGTGAGCGGGCGATCGGCGAAGCATCGCCTTCGTACCTGCCGTTTCCCGAAGCGCCTCACCGCATCCGCGACGTCCTTCCGGAGTCCAAGATCGTTGCGATCCTGCGCGATCCGGTCGATCGGGCGTTCTCTTCGTATTCGCACCGGCGGGCTCGGCGCCTGGAGAGCGCGCGCAGCTTCGGGGAGGCGGTCGCGATGGAGCTCGCAGGCAATCCAGACGGCGACGGCGATCGGGACCACGTCGCCTACGGCTTCTACGGCCGGCAGCTCGCGGTCTACTTCGAGCTCTTCGACCGCAGCCAAGTGCACGTGATCCTGCAGGAGGATCTCGCACGAGATCCCTCCCGAGCGATCCACGACCTCTACGCGTTCGTCGGTGTCGACCCGACGTTCAACCCGGGGGAGACCAAGGTGTACAACGCGGGAACGGTCCCGGTGAAGAGCGCGCGGCTGCAACGCATGACCGCGGGTCGTTCCAGAGCGACGCCCGCGCTCAACCGTGTGCTCCCGACCCCGGTGCGGCGTCGATTGTGGGCCGCCGTCGACATGCGCAACCGTGTCGCAGACCCGTGTCCACAGGACGTGCGCACCATGCTGAACGAGATCTATCGGGAGGACGTGCGACTCCTGCAGGGCATTATCGAACGCGACCTCGACTCGTGGCTCTCGTGAGCTCGACCGATGTGAGCATCAGTTGAGAAGGCTCGAGGCGACGCGTCGCAATCTGCTCCCTCGACGGCGTGCGAGTGGCGAGACCGAGAACATGAAGTTCCACACGCATTCGTCGTGCTCGAGGTCGCGCGCGATCAGCGGAGGATGGTCGAGCGGGAACGCCATCTCTTCCGCGGGCACCGCGAAGAACTCCGCGCCTCGCTTCCGCATCCTCGTCGCATCGGGACCGAAGCCGATGTTCCGGATCAAGTTGGTCGCAGGGACGATGCCGAATCCGCTCTGGGTCCAGCAGTTGAACACCCACCTCAGGCCGTAGTCGGATGGCGACACGTCCCCGTCGAGAATCGCGCGCCACAGCGCCGCGGCTTGGGGAACGGCCACCAGGTCCTGCAGCCATCGGGTGTCACGCAGCATCGGCCAGAGCGTGACGTCGTAGTCGTAATGGCGCCACGCACGTTGCCAGGTCGCCCAGGATCCGTTGGCGACCGGGCTCCGGGCGAAGGTGTAGCTGTAGGGCGTCGCGCGGCGCCCGAGCGGGCTGAACCCCGTGATCGACATGACGCGTTCGTCGTCCCGGTAGTGGTCGAGGAGGTCGTCGCAGTAGCGGAAGAACGACGGCACCGGGATGCAGTCGTCCTCGATGATGATCGCCTCGCCCATTGCGTCGAGGACCCGGCTGATCGCTTGCGGGATCCGCGCGACCTCGCCGAGGTTCACGTCCGCGAAGTCCTTCGTGACCTCACACGGCCAGTCGATGCGATCGACGATCGCGGCGGGCGGCGGCACATCGCTCGATGTCGGCCGCGACCCCGGCGCGCGGACCGTCGGCGACGACGAACAACGAGGCCGGCCGTGCTTCGGCGATGGCCGTGAACGCCTGTTCCGTCGCCTCCGGTCGGTTGAAGATGAGAAAGATGACCGGTGCCCGAAGTCCCATGACTCGCCCTTCCCCGCCGACGGCTACCCGGTGCCGTCCAACCAATTCGAGAGTTCCCACGAGAACCGATCCGCGTCCCAGTCCATCGGGAAGTAGCGCGGCAGGCGCAGGGGATGCTGCCTGCGCGACACGAGACCGGGAAACCCGCTGCACGCGAGGGCGAAGCCCGCCCGCTCGACGAGCTTGACGGTTCTCGCGTCGAACGCGCCTTTGGCGCCGTACGGATACGCGAAGGACGTCACCGGCTGCCCGGTCAGCTGCTCGAGTGCAGCCCGGCTCTCGCTGATCTCGACCCGTTGCTCGTCCGGGTTGACGGCGAGCAGGAGCGGATGGGACACCGAGTGCGCCCCGATCTCGATCTGCGGGCCGAGGTCGAGCAGCTCGTGCTCGTTCATGACGCGGTGCGAAGTCCGGTCGTCGTCGGGGAGGCCGTACGCGTCAGCGAGCCGCGCCAGCACGGATTGGATGGCGGGAACGGGCAGGCCGACCAGGCGCCACCAGAGCGCGGCAACTGCCCGCTGCCGAGCCGCGTCGGTGCGAACATCGATCCAGTAGCAGCGCGTCCCGATCTCGATCTCGAGATGGTCGGTCGACAACGGCTCGGTCAGCAGCAGCGATTCGAGCTTGTCCCACCAGTACTCCCGCGGCGAGCCGATCGTGCCGGACGCGAGGAAGAACGTGGCCGGAACCCCGAGGTCGTCGAGGATCGGCGCAACGACGCTCGCGTTGTCGACGTACCCGTCGTCGAAGGTGATGACCGCCCGGCTGACGACCGATTTCTCCCGCACCGTTCGGAGGGGCACGATCTCGGCGTGCTTCGCGATCACCTGGAGGTGCTCGGCGAAGCGCGAGGGAGCGACGCACAGCGAGTGAGGATCACGATCGAGCTCCGCGACCCGGTGGTAGCCGAGGATGATGGTCCGGCCCCGGAGTGCAGCCCGCCTCACGCCTGTGCCTTCCTCGCACGTGCGCATGTGACCACTGGATACGCCGAATCCGAGAGGCCGACCTCGGCAAGGGTCAACTCGTCCTTCGCCAAGCCCATCAGCGCCGCGGTTGCGGTGATCAAGTTCCCGTAGCTGCGCACTTGGATCTCCGTCCCAGGGCAGGCACGCCGGATGCTCAGCTCGAGCCCTGAGGGAGTGAACCGCCAGTGGTCGTGTGCCTCGTCCCCGGCCTCGAGTCTCGCGATGCACGGAACGGAGACCAGAAGGGTCCCGCCGGGCGCGAGCGCCCGCCACCCGTTCCGGAGCGCGACGTCGACGTCGACCTCGCGCTGCAGCGTCTGGATCATGAGCACGCTCTGGAAGCGAGCCTCGGGCAGGCAGTCAGGCTCGGAGAGGTCGGCCACGATGGTCGCCTGTCGGTTGCTCGGATCTGCGTCTTGGAGCTGCGTCCCGGTCACGCGGTGTCCACCGAACCTGGCGGCGTATCTGCCGAGTCCGGTCTCCAGGACCTCGCCGTGGAGGTCCTCGGCGACCGAGAGCACGAACTCGTCCACGTAGGCGTCGACGATCGTCGCGAGGCGTGCGCGTCCGCTCGAACGCGGGAACGGCTCCGCTCGACGGAGGTTCCCCCACCGGGGTGCCCCGAACACGCGTGGAGGACGTGGCTTCCTCGCGAGTCGGGCGCGACGCGCGAACCGCCTCGCTGCCGCCGGCACACGCTGGCCGAGGTCTCCGAGCTCCAGGTGGCGCAGGCGGCTGTACGCCCGCGAGGTCATGGATGCCCCATCACGACGACCGATCGTGTTCCGTCGCCGTCGCCGTCGCCGACGACGGGAGATAGCCAACGGTGCGCATCGCGGCGCCGAGTTCTCGCTCGATCGCCGCGCGTGAGGACGCGGACAGTTCGTCCTTCCAACCGTCCACCTCACCCCGCCGGTAGAACTGGCCGCGTCGTCCTTTCAGCCTGAAGCCCTCGGCCTCTGCGCCGACCGCGCGTTCCTGCTGCTGCATCGCCGCGAAGTCACCTCGGCGGGCCGCGGCCCCGATCACGGGCTCACCTGCCGGGAGCCCGCAAAACAGTGCGATGTGCGAGAGCTGGGTCTCGGCGTCGTGATGCAGATCTTCGTAGCGGATCTGCAGCACGGCCTGGGTGCGCGAGCGACGTGACCATTCCGTGACCTGCTCGTCCCACCGCGCGATCCTGGCGCCGACCGACGACGGATCCCGCAGGTACGACCCCACGAAGTGGTCGAGCGACATGGCGGGATCGTCGTATTCGGCCTGGTAGTGGTGGTGGTAGGAGACGAGGACGGCTCGCGGATCCCGAACCAGGTAGACGGTCTTCGGGAAGAGGTCGGGGAGCTGTGGTTCCTCGTTGCGGAAGACCCGCGGGTCGCGGAGCCGGTCGTACGAACGGAGCAGCGCTCGAGAGCCGAGGACGTGCAGGTCTTCGCAGCGGTGGGCGGCTGGGATGAACTTCCCCACGTTCCCCACGTTCACGGCCTGGGCATCGTCCCCATCCGCTCGCGTGACGGCGAGCATGTACGCGAGCCACGTGTTGCCCGACTTGGGGTGCCCGACCACGAAGACGTCGCTCGCCCTCAGATGCCGACGGAAGTGGCGACGGGCGGCGTGCAATGCCATAGGGCTCTGGCTGAAGATCGCCGAGCTCGAAGATCCGAACACGCGCCGCTTGGCCACCCGTCGCGCAGCCCGGAGACGCTCCTCCACACCCAGCGTCGTCGACATGTCGGTTCGATTCCGTTCTCTGGCGACCGGCACCGTCGTCCGGAACGGCGCGCCGACTCGCGCATCGCGCGGAGCTCCGCCCGAACGGCACCGTTGTACCATTGGCGACCCGAAGGCGAAAGAGGAGGCACACCCCGCCCTCAGTCTTCGAGAAGCGGTTTGGCCGACCGGGACGAAACGGTAGCCTGCGCCCGACACCCCCCCGTCCGGCGAGAGACACTCGAGGAACGACGACGTGTCCGTCCCCAGCGATCGCGCTGCGGCACCTTCATTCCTGGTCCTGAAGCCAAGCCGCGGCTGGCGCGCGGTCGACGTGAGGGAGACCTGGCGCTTCCGGGGGCTCGTGCGGGCTCTCGCGGTCCGTGACATCAAGTTGCGGTACCGCCAGACCGCCCTCGGCGCCATCTGGGTGATCCTGCAGCCACTGATCGCAGCAGGCATCTTCGCCTTCGTGTTCGGCCGTGTGGCCAAGCTCCCGAGCGAAGGAATCCCCTACGCGGTGTTCGCGTACGCAGGCCTGCTCGGCTGGAACCTGTTCAACACCACGGTCACGAAGTCGAGCTTCTCGCTCGTCCAGAACGCGGCCATGGTCCAGAAGGTCTACTTCCCGAGGCTCGCGCTACCCGTCTCGGCGGTCCCGGGGGCGATCCTCGACTTCGTGGTCTCTCTGGGCTTCATGGCGGTGCTGATGATCACCACGGGCACCCTCCCGGGCGTCGAGATCCTCACGCTCCCGATCTGGGTGATCATGATGTTGATGCTCGCCCTCGGGATCGGGTTCATCGCCGGCGCGCTCATGGTGACGTATCGCGACGTCCAGCAGGTTCTGCCGATCGCGCTGCAGATGATCCTCTACATCAGCCCGGTCGCGTATTCCCTCAACGCGATCCCGGCCGACCTGCGCTTCGTGTTCTCGCTGAACCCTTTGGTCGGGGTGCTCGAGGGCTTCCGATGGGCACTGCTGGGGACGGAGCTGCGGATCGCGGCCAGCATCTACTCGGCGGTCATGGCCGTGATCGTGCTCCTGTTCGGGGCGTTCGTCTTCAGCCGCATGGACCGGAAGTTCGCCGATGTCGTCTAACTCCGACCTCTCCATCTCGGCTGAGGGTGTGGGCAAGGCGTACCGGATCGCGCTCGATCTCAAGTCGACGACTCTCGGCGAGGCCGTCTCGAACCGGTTGCGCCATCCTCTCCGACGTTCTCCGAGGGAGATGTTCTGGGCGCTGCGCGACGTCAGCTTCGACGTCCGCCCCGGAGAAGTGGTCGGCATCATCGGGCGCAACGGGGCGGGCAAGAGCACGCTCCTGAAGATCTTCAGCCGGATCACCGAGCCGTCGGAGGGCGCGGTCCGCCTCCGGGGGCGGGTCGGGAGCTTGCTCGAGGTCGGTACGGGGTTCCACCCCGAGTTGACGGGTCGCGAGAACATCTTCTTGAACGGAGCGGTGCTCGGGATGGACCGGCCGCACGTGGCCCGCCATTTCGACAGCATCGTCGAGTTCTCCGGCGTCAGGCGGTTCCTCGACGTTCCGGTCAAGCGCTACAGCAGCGGGATGTCGGTTCGTCTGGCGTTCGCGGTCGCGGCCCACCTCGAACCGGAGATCCTGCTGGTCGACGAAGTGCTGGCCGTCGGCGACGCCGAGTTCCAGCGCCGGTGCCTGGGCAAGATGAGCGAGGTGGCGAACGAGGACGCGCGGACCGTGCTGTTCGTGAGCCACAACATGGCGGCGATCGAGACGCTGTGTCACCGCTGCATCGTGTTGGAGGGGGGCAAGATCGAGTTCGACGGCTCACCGGCCGAAGCGGTTGCCCGGTACATCTCGCTGCTCTCGCCCGGGGCCGAGAGCGCGATGGGAGAGTTCGACCTACGCGTCCGTGGCGATGGCGAGCGTCGGGAACGGCCGATCCTCCGGCGGCTGCGATTCGTCGACGAGCTGCTGCGCGCGAGCGGGGGGATCCGCATCGGCGATCCGCTCGAGCTGGTGGTCGAGCTCGACGGTCTCGCCGAGATCCCGGGCGCCTACGTCGGTGTCGAGCTGCGTTCGGACCTCGACCAAAGACTGGTGACGTTTCACGGCAAGATGAAGCCGGCTCGTGAACATCACCCGCGCAGGACGCGCGAAGAGATGCTGCTCCGCATCGATCCGTTGCCGCTCATGCCCGGCCGTTACTGGGTGTCGCTCGGGGTGTGGGACCCGAATCGGAACCGCCTCGCCGACCAGGTTCGGCGAGCGGCGAGCTTCGACGTGACGCCGGCGAACGTGTACGGGACGGGATACAGCGTCCGTCCCGAAGAGGGTGCGATCTTCCTGGACTTCGAGTGGGAGCTCCGGCCGATGGAAGACGACCGGGAGAAGGGAGTCGACGTTGCGCTCGATGTGTAGACGGAGCAACCCGGGCCGATGGTGTCGGTGCCGAGGGTCGGGCTCGTGACCGGCCCCTCGTTCAGCGTCGTCATCCCGACGTACAACCGGGCCGAGCTCGTCCGTCAGGCCGTGCTCTCCGTAATCGCGCAGACAGTCGAAGACGTCGAGGTCGTCGTCTCGGACAATCAGTCGACCGACGACACCCGGGTTGTCGTGGAAGGCTTCGACGATTCGCGCGTGCGGTACGTGCAGCCGCCGCAGCACATGGTGCTCCCCGATCACTGGGAGTTCGCGCGCGGCCACGCTTCGGGTCAGATGCTGATGATGCTCTCCGACGACGATGCGTTGCTGCCGACCGCGCTGGAGCACTTCGCCGAGGCGCGTGGACTCGGTGGCGACTTCGTCTTCTGCCGGCAGGCGGAGTATCGCGATCGGGCGTTCCCTCCACCCGAGGGCAACCGACTGGACGTACCAGCGTTCACCGGTCGCACGATCACCGTCCCGCAGGAGGTCTTCGTCGGTCGCCTGTTCGTGTTCCGCCCGAAGTTCAACATGCACCCGAGCGGGTTCGTCTTCGCTCGTTCTATCGCCGATGCGATCGCGGCGCGTAACGCGGTCGGGTCTTCGAGACGCTCGGGGTCGAGTACTTCGCCTGGCCGATCGCGGCCGCGCTCGCGAAGGAGATCGTGCACCTCGACCTCCCGCTCGTGATCATCGGTCGAACCGCGAAGTCCTGGGGGACGAACATGGTCCTCTTGAACCCGGGCAAGCAGAAGATCGAGACCTTCGTGGCGGACGCTCAGACCGAGCGGAGCCACACACCCTTGAGCAACTTCACGCTCAACAATCTGATCCTCGAAGGTCTGCTCACCGCCAAAGAACACTTTCCCGCGGAACTTGCTCCGTACGACGTCGACATGAGCGGATTCGTGCGCGCCACACGCTCGGAGTTGGCGCTGCGGCAGGAGCAGGGGATCGACGTCTCGCGCGAGCTGGCGGAGCTCGATGCGTTCGCGGCGAGCGACCCGGCGCTCGCGACACAGGAATCTGCGGAACGACCGGGGATGCTGGAGCACGTGCGACGCGCACCTCAACGGATCCTTTCGCGGTTGAAGAGACGTGACACGACGGTGAGCGGTGCCTTCCACCTCGCGGGAGACGCCGCGGGTTTCGAGGATGCCCTGGGCGCATCTGTCGTCCTCGCTCGCCTCATGGACGAGAGCACGAACCGTCGGGAGGTGCCCGCGCATTGACCACCTGCGGTGACGAGGCAGAGGTGTGGCAGGAGGCCCGACGTGGCCACTGAAATGCGATTGCCGACGCTGTTCGTCGTCGGCGCGGCGAGGTCGGGGACGACGTCGCTCTGGCGCCACATGTCGGAGCACCCGCACGTGTTCATGAGCCGGTTCAAGGAACCGATGTACTTCAGCGAGTCGGGGAGGCGTCTGCACGACATCTACAACCCGGAGTCGCCTGCCGTCGACACGCTCGAGGGATACGCGGATCTCTTCGGTGACGCGGGTGACGCGAAGGTGCTCGGCGAAGCGTCTGCCGCTTATCTACCTGATCCTGAGGTACCCGTCCGTCTCGAGGCAACGGTCCCGGACGCCCGGGTCGTGGCGATCCTGCGCGAGCCCGTCGACCGCGCCTACTCGGAGTACTGCTATTCGTGCAGTCGAGGGGTCGAGCATCTGGAGACGTTCAGCGCGGCGGTCGAAGCCGAACTCGCCGGTGAGGAAGACGGTGCGGGTTGGAGGCACTTCCTCTCGTGGGGACTCTACGGCCGACAGATCGCCCCCTACGTCGATCGGTTCGGGCCGGAGCGGATGCGCGTGTTCCTGTACGAGGACCTCGAATCCGATCGGCGCCACAACGCGGTGACGAAGCCTTCACGCAGTTCCGCGGTCGATCGAGCGTTGGCGTCTGCGCGAAGTTGGCATTTCAAGCGCATGTTCCCTGCTGGCTGGCGTCGCCGAATTTCCGAAGGCATTCGTCGGGCGAACACCGCGAAGCCGGAGTTGCATCCGGACATCCGCAACGAGCTCGACGAGTACTTCCGCGAGGATCGAGCCGCGTTGGAGGAACTGCTCGACCGGCCGCTGTCGGCCTGGCGAGTCTGACGACTCGTTCCGGCGCCGCCGGCCGCCGTTTAGGCTGCCCGGATGGCGGAGCAAGCTGTGCGGTACGCAGTGCTCGGCGCCGGCATCTCCGGGCTCGCCACCTCGTACCACCTGGAGCATCGGGACACGACGATCTTCGAGGCGACGGATCACTACGCCGGGCACGTGCACTCCGAGACGCGTGACGGCTTCACCTGGGACGACGGCCCGCACATCTCGTTCACGGCCAACGACTACGTCCGCGACCTCTTCGCGGACCTGGTCGGCGGCGAGCACGAGGAGTGCCCGATCCGCCCGAGCAACTACTTCCGGGGTCACTGGATCGAGCATCCGGCGCAGACGCACCTCTACCAGGTGCCCGAGCCCCTCCGGAGTGAGTGCCTCGACAGCTTCCTCGCCAGTCGAGACCTCGCCGGGACGCCCCGCAACTACCAGGAGTGGCTGCACCAGTCGATGGGTCCCGTCTTCGCGGAGACGTTCCCCAGCGCCTACACCCGCAAGTACTGGACCACCGAGCCGGCCAACCTCGACACCGACTGGATCGGCATCCGGGTCCTGAAGCCCGACCCCGACGACGTCGTCGCCGGCGCGAAGGGGCCGCTGCCGGCGTCCACCTACTACGTGGCGGGTCGCGACGCCCGCTACCCGAGCCGCGGTGGCTTCATGGCGTACACGCACCGCATGGCGCAAGGCGCCGACATCCGCTACCGCGCGCGCCTCGAGCGGATCGACCTGGCCCGCCGCCGCATGTACTTCGAGGACGGCAGCACCGCGACCTATGAGCAGCTGGTCTCGACCATGCCCCTGCCCGCGTTCGTCCGCGCGTCGGTCGACGCCCCCGACCGCGTCCGCGATGCCGCGGCCGCGCTCCGCTGCACCAATTTCCTCCGGGTCGACGTCGCCGCGTCGCACCCCACCCGCCGCGACGAGCTGTGGATGTACGTCTACGACGAGGACAAGTACAGCGTCCGCATCAGCATCACGGAGAACTTCTCTCCGCACAACGCACCGCCCGGCAAGACCGGCGTGCAGGTGGAGGTGTACGGCTCCGAGTACCGGCCCGTACCCGACGACCACGAGCTCGTGGCCCGCGGGGTCGTCGACGAGCTCGTCGAGATGGGGCTGGTCGACGCACCTGATGCGGTCGAGTCGGCCCGAGTGACGTTCGTGCCGCAGGGCAACCCCATCTTCGATCTCCCGCGGCGCGTTGCGATGCAGGAGATCACCGAGTACCTGGAACGCGCTGGTGTGCTGACGGTCGGGCGCTACGCGGAGTGGAAGTACCTGATGACCGACGCATGCGTGATCTCCGCCCGGCGGGCGGCGGCGCGCCTCACCGGCCGACCGGTCGACGTGGACGAGGGCGGCGTGACGATCAGCAACCAGGGCTGACCACGAGGCCCGGGCCCGGCGTCACTCGACGAGCAGGCGCTCCACGACAGCCAGGTGCTCCGGCGCGGTGACGTGGAGGTTGACCAGCGCGCCGGGGACGACGACCACGCGTCCGCCGTGGGCCCCGACCAGCTCCGTGTCCTCCACCGCCTCCGGCGCGTTGACGTGCACGGCCCGGAGCACCTCGGCGCGGAAGGCATGAGGCGTTTGGAGCACCACGGTGTCCGCACGCGGCACGGTCCCGAGCACGACGCCGCCGGCGCCGATCCGCTTGAGCGGCTCGGCCAGGGCGAGCGCGGGTGCCGCGGCATCGGCGCCCGCTTCGACCGCTGCGACCACCGCGGTGAACAGGTGGTCGGGTGTGAGCGGGTGGGCGGCATCGTGCACCACCACGACCGCGGCGAGGGCGGGCACGGCGGCCAGCCCCGCCCGCACCGATGCCGATCGCGTCTCTCCGCCGGTGGCGACGGCTTCGACGTGCTCGCCGGTCCAGTCGACGCCGGCGGGGACGACCGCGACGATGCCGTCGCACACGGACCGCATCTTCCGGACGACGCGGTCGGCGAGCGTGACCCCGGCGACCTCCGCGAACTGCTTGCGGCTCCCGAACCGGGTCCCTCGCCCGGCCGCGAGGACGATCCCCCAGGCCACGGACTCGCCGACCGGGGGCGTCACACGAGACGCGGCTCGGGGATCGGGACGAGGAAGCGTCCGCCCCGCGCCCGGTACTCGGCCTGCTGCTCGAGGACCTCGTCGGCGAAGTTCCACACGAAGAGCACCGTGTCGTCGGGCTGCTCGTCGAGGAGCCGTTCCACCGGGTGGATCGGGATGGTGGTGCCGGGCACGAGGCGGTCGTGCTTGTGGGGGTTGCGATCGACCACGAACTCGACGGTCTCGCGGTCGACGCCGAGCGCGTTGAGCAGCACGGTCGTCTTGGCGGCGGCGCCGTACCCCGCGACGCGGCGTCCTTGCGCCCGCAGGTCACCCAGCAGGCGGCGCAAGGACGCGCAGAGCGCGTCGACGCGGGCACCGAAGTCGCGGTAGTACGTGACGCGGTCGACGCCGAGCCGTCGCTCCTCGGCCAAAAGCGCCGCGACCGCCTCGGACGGTTGGACCGCACCCGCCAGTGCCGCCGTCACGCGGAGCGAGCCGCCGTGGATGGGGATGCGCTCGACGTCGGCCACCTCGAGGCCCTGCCCGGCGAGCAGGCGCTGCAAGGAGGACAGCGAGTAGTAGAAGAGGTGCTCGTGGTAGATGGTGTCGAACTCGACCGCGTCCACCAGGTCGCGGACGTACGGCGTCTCGATCACGAACCGCCCGTCCGGTCGCAGGACCTTCGCCGCTCCGGCGAGCACGCCGGCGATGTCGGGGACGTGCGCGAGCACGTTGTTCGCGTGCAGCACCGACGCGAGACGCCCGGACGCGCGGAGCTCGGCGGCGAGTCGGACCCCGAAGAAGTCGCACACCGTCGGGATGCCGCGCTCGATCGCCACCTCCGCGATGTTCCGGGCCGGGTCGATGCCGAGCACCGGCACCCCCAGCGCCCGGTAGTGCTCGAGCAGGTACCCGTCGTTGCTCGCGATCTCCATCGCGAGGTCGTCGCCGTCGAGGCCACGTTCGGCGACCAGGTCGGTCACGAGCCGGCGCGCGTTCTCGACGACCGTCGGTGCGTACGACGAGAAGTAGGCGTAGTCGGTGAACATCGTCTCGGGTTCGACCGAGACGGTGAGCTGCGCGAGCCCGCACGTCTCGCAGAACGCGACGTCGAGCGGGTGGCGCGATTGGGCCGTGCTCGCCTCGGCCACCGGGCGCAGCGCGTTGGCCAGCGGTTGGGTTCCGAGCGAGAGGACGATCTCGAGTCGCTCGTTGCCGCAGCCCCGGCAGGAGGTGGTCTGACGGTCGCTCAGCCTTCCCACACCTTCCACGGTGCCGCACCGCTCGCCCACAGCGTGTCGAGCTCGGTGTAGTCGCGCCAGGTGTCCATCCCCATCCAGAAGCCTTCGTGGGGGAAGACCGCGAGCTCGCCGTCGCGCGCGAGCTTCTGCAGCGGACCCTGTTCGAGGGTGAGGTCGGGATCGTCGTCGAGGTAGTCGAAGAACGACCGCTCGAACACGAAGAAGCCGCCGCTGACGAAGCCCTCGGAGACGGTCGGCTTCTCGTTGAACTCGAGGGCACGCCCATCGGCGACCTCGAGCTCGCCGTAGCGCGACGTGGGCCGCACTCCGGTGACGGTGCCCACGTGACCGTGTTCGCGGTGGAACCCGAGGAGGCGGTCGATGTCGACGTTGCCCACGCCGTCGCCATACGTGAAGAGGAACCGGTCGGTGTCGACGTAGTCGCGCACCCGACGCAGGCGCGCTCCGGTACCGGCCTGCAGCCCGGTCTCGACGCAGGTGACCTCCCACGGCTCGTCGCCCATCGAGTTGTGGAACACGGGGCGGTGATCACCGTGGAGCTTGATCGTGAAGTCCGACAGGTACTCGCGGTGGCGGAGGAAGAGCTCCTTGATGAGCGCGCTCCGGTAGCCGAGACAGAGGACGAAGCGCTCGAGCCCGTAGGACCCGTAGATCTTCATGATGTGCCAGAGGATCGGTTGCTCGCCGATCTCCACCAACGGCTTCGGCACGCGCTCGCCCGTGATCTCGCGCAGGCGGGTCCCCTTGCCGCCGGCCAGGATCACCACGGGGAGACGAGCGCGATCGTCGGACGGACTCATGCGGGCTCCGTGCGGGAGGCGATCCGGACCGGTCTCATGCTAGAGGCCGGACCGCGCGGGTCCTCATCGTGCGCGGCTCGACGCGAGCCGTCGCCCGAGCCGTACCGCGCGTGTTCGGGCGCGTGTGGCGAGCCCTCGTCCGGGAAGGTCATGACGGACGATGGTCGTGGCCGCCACGCCGAGGCGGGGCCGGATCGTGCCGAAGCACGCGACGAGGTCGCGCGTCGCCTGCTCGCGTGAGTACCGGGACCGTACGAACGCCACGGCCTCGCGACCCCGGCGCTCCCATGCCTCACGTTCGTCGTCGTAGCCGGCGACGAACTGCGTGACGGCGTCAGCGAGAGCGCCCACGTCGCCGTCCTCGACCGGAACCGCGAAGTCCGAGCAGAAGAGCTCACGACCGCCCATGCCGTGGAATCCGACGACCGGGCACGCGCTCGCCAAGGCTTCGGCCACCGGCAACCCGAACCCCTCGTCGCGGCCCAGCGCGACGAACAGAGCTGCCCGCCCGAGCTCGGCGGCGGTCTCTTCTTCCGACCGGCCCTCGATCGGCCGGATCTCCCAACCGTCCAGCGCGCCGTGCGTGCCCAGGAGATCGACCAGCAGCCGGAATTCGCCCGGGCGCTTGCGCGGCATGGCCACGATGCGACGCTCGCGCCCGGTCGGGTCGGGACGGAAGACCGACTCGTCGATCCAGTGGTGCATGCGAGCGACGTCCATGTGAGGGAAGGTGCGCGCCAGGAGAGAGCGGTTGTCCTCCGACACCACCAGCACGCGCACGACGTCGGGATGCTCGGCGGTGGTCGCCACGACGCGACCGTCGCGCCGGGCGCTCGCGAACGTGCGGTACGCGTTCTGGTTGAAGACGACCTTCGCGACGCCTGGAGCCAACCGGTCGAGGTCGTCGGGTGTGAATGCCTCCGGCACGACGACCACGTCGTCCCCGCCGACCGTGACCGGCGGGTGCTCGATCCGGGTGGAGTTGGAGAACCACGTGCAGCGGAAGCCCGCCCGCGTGTGCAGGACGGCAGCTTCCAGTCCCGCGTCGTTGAGGAGGTCGACGGCTCGGTAGATCGTGCGCACACCGCCGCTGGGTCGCGCCACGTCGGGGGTTGCGAACAGGATCATTTGGTAGGGCTGACGACGGGCGCACCTCGGACGACCGCGGCGACCTCGCGGAGCAACGCCGTCCCGTGTGCCCGGTCGGGTTCGAGGTAGTTGCCCTCGCCCCACTCGTTCCACGACTTCAGGAACACGATGCGCCGCTCCGCCGGCAGGCCACGCACCGCGTCGACCGCGGCTCGGAGCTTGTGCCCGAACGCCTCCGGGGTCGATCCGGTGAGGACGAGCCCGCGCCGGCCGAACCGTGGTGTGTTGTCCCAGTTGGACAGCACGACCGGCAGTCTGGGGATCGGCTCCGTGGCGGCTTCCGGCGTCGCGATCGTGTCGTAGGCGACCCGGCGCGGCCGGAGGCGCAGGCGCTCCATCCGGGCGCCGAGCGGCCCGTTGAGCCGTCGCCGCGCCGCCGCGTAGAGGGGCACCTGGAGCGCGGCGTCGAAACCGCTCGCGGCGGCGTTCCACGCGCCCTTGATCTCGCCCACGAGATACAAGCCCGGGAGCCCCGCTTCCGCGGCGAGCCTGCGCCACAGCTCGGTGAAGGCGCGCGCGTCGGGAAGCTCCGCGGGGCGGTACACGAAGAACAGCGGGCGGTCGTCGACGCGCAGGTAGCGCGGGTCGTGGAACGCGGGGAGAAGCGTCTCGAAGTGCCGGCGGTAGTCGTCGGGGCCGGGGTAGGTCTGCGCGACGAGCAGGCGGTTGCCGCCCGTCCAGATCGTCGACCAGTTCTGGTTCGCCCAGCCCAGGCAGAAGGGGAAGTCCGGCGCTCCGGTGCGGAGCACCTCCTCGAAGGGGCGCTCGAGCAGGCGCCGGCCCGCGAACCAGTAGTGCCAGTAGCAGAACGCCTCGATGCCGTGCGCCGCGGCCAGCTCCGCCTGCGCGGCGCGGGTCTCGGGCAGTCGGAGGTCGTAGAAGCCGAGCGCGCCCGGCAGCTTCGGCTGGTCGTGCCCGCGGAAGAGTGGCCGCGCACGTGCCACGTTCGTCCACTCGGTGAAGCCGGGACCCCACCACTCGTCGTTCTCCGGAATCGGGTGGTACTGCGGGAGGTACACAGCGATCACTCGTGCGTCAGCCGACGCGTCGTGCGGAGCGGTCATGAGGTCCCCGCGGCAAGTGGCTCCGGGGTGACCGCTCGGGCGTGCGCCTCCAGGTACGCCGGTCCCCAACGCCGGTCGGGCTCGAGGTAGTTGCCCTCGGCCCACTCGTTCCACGCGTTCACGAAGAGGAGATTCTCCTCCGGTGAGGGCGGGTCGAAGCCGGCGATCGCGTCGCGAAGCCAGCGCGCGTACCGCTCCGGCGTCGAACCGGTGACGATCGTGGCGTCGCGCTCGGGTCGTCGCGGCGAGTTGTCGAAACCGGGTGACACGCAGGGGAACCTCGTGTAGTCGACCGGCCCGGCCGTGAGGTGTCGTTCGATCAGGTCCTCGTAGCCGACGATGTGGAAGAGCGTCGAGCGCGTCGAGACCCCTAGTCGACGCTCGACCGCTTTCGACACGCGAGCGGCGCCGGTGCGCGGCGGGATGCCGTAGAACGGCGCGAACTGCACCGCGGCGTCGAAGCCGAGAGTCGCCGGCGGATGACGCTCACCCGGACCGGTCTGCATCGAGCACAGGTACAGCTCGCCCAACCCGAGGCGCTCGGCCTCAGCGCGCCAGCGGTCCGTGGTGGCGATCGGATCGGGAAGATGGAACGCGCGGTAGACAAGGAAGACGGGGCGGCCGTCGATGCGAAGATATCGCGGGTCGGCGAAGGCCTCGACCAGCGCTCGGAGATGGGCAACGTCGTCGTCGGGCGAGTACGTCTGCGGCAGCAGCACCGAGCTGGTCTTGCCGTCCCATGCGCGAGTCCACGGTTCGTTCGCCCAGCAGAGGAGAAACGGGAAGTCGGGTTCGCCGAGGCGCAGGATCTCGTCGACGGGGCGATGGAGAAGACGGCGCCCCGCGAACCAGTAGTGGTAGTAGCAGAACGCCGAAAGGCCGTGTCGTTGCGCCAGCGTGGCCTGCGCCGATCGGGCCTCCGGCACGCGGAGGTCGTAGTACCCGAGGTCGGCGGGTTCGTGGGGTTGTTGGTGGCCGCGGAACCGGGGGGTCGCTCCGGCCACGTTGATCCAGTCGGTGAACCCGGGGCCCCACCAGTCGTCGTTCTCGGGCGTCGGGTGGAACTGCGGGAGGTGGAAGGCCACGGTGCGCACGGTCGCCGGAGCGGTCACCCGACGCCTCCGAAGCAGTGCGGTCGGTCACGGCGCCCGAGGTCGGACCGCCCCACAGCAGCGGATCGCATCGCCGAATCGTAACGTGGGGGTGCGGCGGAGCCTCCGAACGGGGTGGCGGGCACGCGAGCAGGGCGGACAGGCGGACAGGCGGAGAACGGTGAGCATGCTGGGGCAGACCCGGACACGGGTGTGGCGCGCGATGGTGGGTGCCTGGCGCCGGGTCATCCTGTTGCGGGCCGACGACGTGACGGCGCGCTCGGCTGCTTCGTCGTGCATGGTGCTCGCGGCCCACCCCGACGACGAGACGATCGGCTGTGGTGCGACGATCGCCCGCAAGCGCGCGGCGGGCACGCGCGTGGTCGTCGTCGTCGCGACCGACGGTCGCTACTCGACGCGCTCGCAGCAAGTGAGCGAAGGAGCCCTCGCCGAGATCCGCACCGACGAGTCACGACAGGCGGCGAACGTGCTCGGCGTACCCGCGCCCGACCTCGTCTTCCTCCCGAACGACGACCTCTCGCTGGTGCTCTCCATGGAGACCCTCGTGAACGAGCTCGAGGACTTGGTCCGACGCACGGGCATCCCCGACGAGATCCTCGTGACCTCCGCCTGGGACGGACATCCCGACCGCGTCGCGCTCAACGAGGCGGCGCGCCGACTCGGGCCGGTCGTCGGTGACGAGTGCCGTTGCTTCGAGTACCCCACGTGGTATTGGTACGGCGGTCCGGGTCACAGCGGCGGCTCGTCCCGGGTTCGCCGGGGATGGCGCACCCTGCGGCGCCTGGTTCGCAGCGCAGGAACGACCCGCGCGACGAAGGTCTCGACCCGCGGCTTCCTCGCCCACAAACGACGAGCGCTGGAGTGCTACGCCAGCCAGACGACGAACCTGACGGGGGAGCCGGGCTGGCAGACCGTGCCCGCCGACTTCCTGGCCTGCTTCCTCGGGCCCTGGGAGGTGTTCTTCCCGCTGTTCTGAAGGCGCGCCCCGGCCCCCCCGTGACGCGTCGCCGCTCCCGACGTCTGTCAACCAGGCGCCGGTGTGCCGGCGGCGTTGCCGGCCCGTCTGGCCGGCTCTCGGGGGCGAGGCCGACATGGGGCGTGGAGCAACGGACGTTGATGCCCGGACCAGCGCTGATCGCGGCGCGCCCGCGGACGGCCCTCGGGAGCGGTCGGAGCCGAAGCGCGTCGTCGTCTTCGCCTTCGCTGTGCTCACGATCCCGCTCGCCGCGGGGACGCTGCTGCTGGTGGCGGGTGCGAAGGCGCCCGCGCCCGGCCCGGTGCTGCTGCTGGCGCTGGTCGCGATGCTGGCGATCAACCACAGCGTGTTCTTCGCGAGCGAGCAGGCCGCCACCGCGGAGGTCGCCGTCGTG
The DNA here is from genome assembly GCA_963815405.1 of uncultured Actinomycetes bacterium. GTDB lineage: Bacteria > Actinomycetota > Acidimicrobiia > IMCC26256 > DASPTH01 > CAWFGR01. The sequence continues at coordinate 17,031 of CAWFGR010000002.1, read as the reverse complement.
CTCGTCGCGGTCACGGGCTTCGCCGGCACCGCGCCCTGGTTGGGGCCGCTCGCGGTTGCGCTGCTCGTGGGGCCGCTCGACGTGGCCCACTGGGAGCGCCGGTCGTTCGTGAGGATGGCCTACAACTCCGGGAACCGCGGCGTGGCGGCGCTCGCGGCGGCCGCCGCGTTCTGGGGTGCGAGCGCGGTCGTGGATGCCGGCGTCGCGGCCGTGGCCGCAGCAGTGGTGTTCGTCGCGACGGACCTCTCGGTGTCGTCGGCGCTGCTCGTGGCCCAGGGGAACCCGGCGCGCCTGGCCGTGCGACGCGTCGCCGATGTCGACCGGCTGGCTCTGCCGCTCGCGGCGCTGGGCGCGGCCGCCGGATTCCTGGTCGATGGCTTCGGTTGGTGGTTGGCCGCGCTGGTCGTCGCTCCCTCGGCGTTCGCTCCCGAGCTGGTCATGGTGGTTCGGGCCCGACCGGCGTGGAGGGGCCGGACGGCACGGGTCAGCGCCGTGCTGGCGATCGGCGTCGCCGTGAGCGGCGCGCTCTGGCTGCTGGCGCCGACGGGGTCGCTCGCCACGACCGCAGCGCTCCTCACGGTGGCCGTGCTCCTCGGTGCCGAGCTCGACGTCGATGCCGAGGGGCGACCGTCACCGCTGCTCGTGATCGTGGTCGTCGCCGCCGCGATCGTCGTGCCCGGCGACGGTGCCTATGTCGTCGCGCCGCTCGCGGCGGTGGTCGCGAGCGCCACGACGTGGTGGTTCGCCACGTTCCGGCCGAGCACCTGCCGGGCCTTCGCCACGTCCATCGTGGCGGTCGCCATCTCGGTGGGAACCGTCGCGGCCGCGTCGTCGGAGCCCGCGCCGGTCGGTTCGGTCGTCGCGGTGCTGCTCGCGGCGACGGCGCTCCTCGTCCTGGCAGTCGTCGGCTTCGGTCATCGGCGCGCGCCGGTCGACGCGTTCGGCTGGAGCGCACCCTTCTTGGGTGTCGCCGCCGCGATCGCCGCCGTCTGGCGAGTGGTCGGGCCGACGGGCGCGGTGTTGTTCGTGTCGTGGCTCGGTGCGACCGCGGTCGTGGCTCGATCGTTCGGCAGCGTGCCCTGGCGCGGCCGCCTCTCGGCGCGTGCACCGCGTGCCGCTCTCGGGACCCGACATCGTGTGGGTCTCGTCGTCGTGGCCACGACGGTGCTGCTCTTCGCCACGTTGTCGAGCATCTCGACGGCGCCCGAGGTCCGGGCGACCGCGGCATGGCTCGCGGTGGCGACCCTCGAGTCGATGGCGGCGATCGACCTCATCGGTGTCCGACAGTGGCGGATCGCGCCCCGTGCGCGCACGCGCACCGCGGCGTTGGTCGCGGCCAGCGCCATCGGCGGCGTCGGGGCCGGGTCCGCACTCGCCGACGGACATGCAGCGTGGTCCGTCGCGCTGGGGCTCTGCTCGCTGACGCTGGTGGCCGCAGGGTGGCGACCGGCGCGCTGCGCCGACGCGATCCGTCCGCCCGCACGGACCGGTCGACGGCGGTGAGCTCGCATCCCTGCGCAGCGGCGCAGCACGACGACGCGTCCGAGAGCGAGCGCGGTCGGTCGGTCCATCGGCCTCGTCAGACGCGTCGCGTCTCCGTGTACGCGATCGGCGTGCTCGTGGTCGCGCTCTTCATGTGCGGTTGGCTGCTCGCCGACGATGTCGCGCTTCCACCGCTCGGCGTGTGCGCCGTCCTCGCGCTGCCACTGACGCTGTGCATGAACCGGTTCGTGTTCTTCCCGAACGAGGTCGGCGTGACGGCCGAGGCCGCCACGCTGTTCGCGGCGATCGTGGGCTTCCGGTCCGAGAGCCCACTGCTCGGACCGATGCTGCTCGCGCTCCTCGTCGGCGTGCTCGATGGTCGGCACTGGGAACGGCGCGCGTTTCTCCGGATGAGCTACAACTCGGGCAGCCAGGCGCTCACGGTGCTCGCCGCCGCGTACGTGTTCGGGGAGTTCACGAGTGCGGCGGGCTCGTCCGGAGCCACGCTCCTCGCCGCGTCCGTGCTTGGCGCCATGGTCTACGTCACAGTCGAAACCGGCCTGGGTGTCGTGCTCGTCGTGATGCTCGGAGAGCCGGTCCGGACGGCGCTGCGCCATCAACTGCCGGTCAACGCGTTGGCGCTGCCCCTGGCGTTGTTCGGCGCGGTGACCGCGCTCACCGTCGCCCCGACCAGTTGGTGGCTGGTCGGCCTCGCCCTGGTGCCGACCGCAGTTGTACCGGAACTGGTCCTTGTCGGGATGCGCAGGGCAGCGCCACGTCGACGTGTGCTGGGCGCCCTCGGAATCGCGTCGTGCGCACTGGTCGTGCTGGTGGCGGACGTGCTGGTGCGCGGGTCGGCGCTCGGCGGCCTCGTCGGGATCGTCGCGCTCGCGCTGCTGCTCGGGGCCGACGGGCGGCCGCCGCTCCGACGTTGCCTGCCACCGTCCGCCGTGCTCGTGCTGGCCACCGCGGCCGGGTTCGCGTCGGCGTCATGGCTCGTCGCCGTCTGCGCGGCCACGCTCCTCGCGCTCCTCGGGGCAGTCGCCGCGGGGGGTCGCCTCGTGGAGGCTGTTTGGTCGCTGCCCCTCGCACTCGCCGGTTCGACAGTTGCGGCGGCGGCGGGTGCGAGCGCGCTGCCGCCCGGGCTCCCGATCGTCATCGGGGTCACCGGGGTCGTGGCGGCGGCGGCGACCTGGGGCTCGTTGCCCTGGACGAGCCGGATCCTCGCCCCATGGGGCGCACGGCGCGGGCGTCGGTGGCCGATCGCGCTGCTGGCCGGTGTGTCGTCGGTCTCGCTGCTCTCGTCGACGTGGTGTCTCGCGACGGGTGCTCCGCTCGCGAAGCACCTCGCGGTTGCGGCGGCGGCCGCCGCCCTGGCGTGCGCGACCGCCGGCGTCCGGCAATGGCGGTTCGCCCCTGCTGCCCGGCGACGGGATGGGGTTCTCCTTGCGATCGGGGGCGTCGTCGTCGCCGCGCTCATGGTGTCCGGCAGCGCGACGTCGGGCGGCGTGGTCGCCGCGGTGTGCGTGGCGGCGGTCGCGATCGCGGTGACCGTGGCGATGGCCTGTGCGAAGGCGGTGCGGAGAGCGGGCAACGACTTGCACGAGCAGGCAGCGAGGCGAGGGCGCGTACTGTGACCCGATGACGCGCGGGTCGACGGGCGCACTCGGCCTGGCCGTCGCGGGGTTCGGTCTCTCGTCGGAGCATGCGCTGCCCCGCGAGGCGCTTCGGTCGGCAGCGTCCGCAGCCCTCGTCGACGAATGCGAACGACACGGGATCCTGGGCTTGCTCGGAGAGGCCGTGCGCGCGGGTGCGATCGTCGTCGCGCCCGACGCCCGGACGAGGCTCGAGCTGCGGTTGCAGGTGCATGCGCGTCGCGACCTGGTCGTGGAGCAGGCGCTTCTCCGTCTGGGCGGCGCGCTCACCGCCGCCGGGCTCGAATGGCGCGCAGTGGGCCCACCCGCCCTGGCGCGCACCGCCTACCCGCGCCCCGAGCTGCGCTCACTCGACCGCGCGCAGGTGCTGGTCGACCGTACCGACGCCGAGCGCGCCCGAGCGATCGCTGGCGCGTCGGGGATCGCGACAGTCGGGGAGGCGGTCCGGACGCTCCCGTACGACCGGGGCGAGCTCTTCAGTCCTCCCTACCGGTTCCCGCTCGGCGGCTTCGAGCTGGTGACGCTCCCGATGCCCCAGCGACTCCTCCTGCTCTGCACCGAGGACGACGCGCTGGGCACGCGACGGCTTGCCCACCTGCGGGACGTTGCCGAGGTGGTGCTCCGCGAGCAGCCGAACCTGGTCGATGTGTTGCTCCTCGCCCGAGCGTGGGGCTGCGAGTCGGACCTGGCCGGCACGCTCGTCACGACTTGGGAAGTGCTCGCGCTCGCCGAGTGCCCCGCACTCGTCGGCTGGGCTCGGACGAGATGAGCAGACTTCTCGCGCGCGACCCGCACACGCTGTCGCGGTTGACGCTCGATGCCGTCGTCGTGCTCCGGCCGGGCGCGGACGACCCGGTGGTCGTCGAGGGCGCCGGGCCGGAAGTGTGGGTGCTGCTGCACGACCCGCGCCGGCCCGACGAGCTGATCGATCTGCCGCGCTTCGCCGACCGGGAGCCCGTTGCGGTGGCGGACGCGGTGGAGCGGCTGCTCGACTGCGGCGCGGTCTTCGAGCTCCCTGATCAGGCCGACGGTTGAGGGGTCGGCCGAGCCGCGAGGCGCCGACCCTGCCTCAGGTGCGAATCGAGGCGCTGCGACGCTGACGTGCCACGAAGACCAACGCGCCGCCGAACACGACGAAGCCGGCCGCGATCCAGATCATGGGGACGGCGTCCGACGAGCCGGTGAACGCGAGCGACTTGGCCGGGTCGTGGACGGCGGCGGTCTTCGACGCGTCGGCAGGGCTCACACTCGGGGGATACTCCTCCTGCTGAGCCACCGCCGCCACGGCGGGGACGAGCAGCAGCGCCACCACCGCGACCCCGAGCACCACGAACAACCTGCGAGTGAACCCAGCCATTGACTTCCCCGTCTCTTCGTTGGTTGCGCCCCGCGCTCCCAGTCGACGCCCTTGGAGGCTGCCGCCCATTGTGTCACGCTGAGCGGCACGACTGCCAGTCGTCGCCACCGAGCGTGGTAGATTTTACCCTTCGTTCTGCACCGTTCTGGGGTTTTGGTCGGTTTTGTGAACGAGCTCGTTCACGAATGTGCTGACGCTCAAGGTGCGGAGGCCACGCTCCGATGTAATTCCCGATGGGGGCATCGTTGGGTTTCGGAGCAGATGGTGGCGGAGGCCGCCCTCCCGGGGTTCCGTTATGATCGCCCTCGGTGCCGCCCTATGGGATCCTCGAAGAAGCCCAAGAAGCGCAAGGTTGAGGCGGCCGATGGTCCGGCTGCCCACGACGACGCGGGGGCCCGAGCCTCCGAGCGCGACCCTCTGGACTCGATCGCCGGGCTGTGCGTCTCCGTCGAGGACCTCGGCCGCCGGCTCGATCTCCTCGAGCGCCGGCTCGAGCGAGCACTGCTCCTGCAGGAGCGCACCAACACGCTGCTCGAGCTGCTGGCCGGATCGGCCTTCGACATGGAGCTCGATGGTCCGCCCCGGCAGTGAGCGGGCTGGTCGAGGCCGGTCAGGGGCGTGTCGTCCACGTCTCGCGCCGGAACACCTTCGTCCACCACTGCTCCGCGGGAGCCCGCTCGACCCCCGACGTGCGCTCGGCCCGAGCGGCGTCGAGCGTTGCGCGGAGCTGCAGCATCGCCCGCAGGTCCTCCAGGTTCTTCGTCAGGGCCTCGTTCAGGGCCTGCGTGCTGAGCGCCCGCTCGCGCCACATGACCGCGCGCCGCTGCCAGTCAGCCAGCTCGGCCTCCAGCGCCTCGACCGTACGTCCCGCTTCGGTATGTCCGTTGACGGACGGTCTCTCGATCGCAGTCCCCTCGGTGGCGGTCCGCGGCGCGTCCGCAGGTGTGGTATCGGGCGCCGGTTGGGCGGCGCTCGCCGATTGCTCCGTCATGCGTTCTCCGATCGACCGTGGGCGCCGCCCGGCGTTCGTTGTAGTCAGCTCCGCCGGTCGGAGGCAAGCCGTCGAGCGGCCTGCGCAACACCTGTCGCGACCGGGTCACGACCGGTTCGTGCACCGGGGTCACGTCGGTGACGCGCGGGACACCCTCGCGCCGGGTGCTGCGCTCCGACCTCGGAGTGGTGACGCTCGTCGTGGCGATGCTGGTCGCGTTGGTCGTCGCGGGCACTGCCTGGGCGATGAGCAGCTCCAGTCCGGAACAGGAAGATGCGGCGCGCGCCGCCAAGGACACGCCGTCGGCCACGCTTCGCATCCTCCGGCCCGGCGGCGAGCGCCGACGTGCGGGCGGGTCGGAGTTCCGCGCCGCGCGCGAGGGGCAGACGTTGCGACAGGGCGACACAGTGCGCTCGGACGCGACTGGCATGCTCGAGGTCGACTACGCCGACGGCTCCCTCACGCGCCTCGGCCCGTCAACCGAGTTCACGATCGAACGACTCACGGAGAAGCGCGGCGGTCGTCAAACCCTCGGTGAGCTCACCGCGGGAGAGACGTGGAGCCGTGCCGCCAAGGTGTCCGAGACGGGATCCTTCGAGGTCAGCTCGGGCGGCACCACGGCCGCGGTGGAGGGTACGGCGTTTGCGTTCTCGTGCAGCGGCACAGGTGCGGATCACGCGTGCACCGTGATCGACGTGGTCGACTTCGTCGCGGTGACGACCACGGGCGGATCGATGAGTCACCTCACCCCGGCGACGGGGGTGGACTCGAACGACGACGTCCTGGGTGCGATGCGCGGCTACTCGCGCGAGGAGCTCGCGGGCGACCCGTTCATCCTCGAGAACCTGATGCTCGACCAAGCGGCGGGGAAGGGTCGGGGCCTCGGAGATCTGCCGGCGTCGATCGCCGGCGCCGCGGGTGGGTCGTCGGGGAACGTGCCGACCACGCAGCCGACGACTCCACCGCCCACGCCGACCGTCGTCGTTGAGGCCGTGCCGCCCCCGCCTCCGCCGCCCCCGCCTCCGCCGCCCCCGCCGAGCGACCCGCGTTGCGTGGAGGGAGGGTGGACGCGGCTGGTCGGCGCGAGCGGGCAGACCTTCGTCGACGAACAGGCGTGCTCCGACTTCGCGCTCGCCGGCGGCGAGTTCGCCGTCACGGGCAACGGCGTCTTCGTCGTTCCCCGCGGCTCGGTCGTGACGCTGAGCGCGACCTCCGACGACGCGTGCAACACGCTCGAGTTCGGGTACTCGGCACAGCTCGGCGAGTCGACGACGACGTCGGCCCTCGTCGGCACATCCCGCGACGGGCTGCCGTGTGGCGGTTCGTTGGGATCCGGCGATCTCCCCGTGTTCGACACCGCGGTCCTGCTCCGGGTCTTCCTCCAGGACGACACCTGCGACGCCACGCGGTTCCTCTCCGACGGCAACCACGCCGCGCAACCCACGGCAGCAACCGTCGCGATCATGGACGCGCAGAGCAGCTGCTCAGCCGAGGACACGGCCCGACCTCCCGATCTCGAAGCGCCCGTGCGCAACTTCGACCTCGACGTGACCGTCGTGATCGGACCCCAGCCCGAGGTGTGAGCGGCTCAGACGTCGGCTCGCTCTCGCCGGCTCGATCGTGACGCACCCAGGCGCGCGTCAGCTCAGGGTGAGGTGGCGGAGATCGAGGAACTCGGTGACCTCGATCGCGGCGTCCATCTCCGCCATGATCTCCTGCGCCTCGGGCGGCATCGGCTTGGCCTCGTTTGCGCGCGCCTCCTCTTCGGATGAGAAGTACACGACGTCGGTGTAGGTGTCGCCGTCGTCGTGGACGGCGATGACCTCGCCGATCACGTCGGGTCGCGCGCCACCCAGCAACTTCTCGGCCTCGGCGGTACGCCCGAAGAACTCCTCGGCCTTGGCCCGGTCCTTGATGCGGCCCTGCATCACCTGCACGAAGCCGGCGTCGTCCTTGCCGCCGCCGAAGAGGGTCGCGATGCGCGAGCAGTTGTGGAAGGTCACGTCACCCACCACCTTCTCCATCTCCGCCCACCACGCGCCCTGCTCGGGGCGCTCGCTGTTCTTCGCCGCCGCCTCGGCCGACTCGAAGCGAGCGAGCACGACGAAGTGGCGGTCGTCGGTGACGCCCGCCGTGGTGCCGAGATAGCCCGCGGCGCCGGGGCGCAGATCGGTCTGCCAGCGGTCGGCAAGACGGTCCATCTCGTCGACGTCGGTCACGGTTCCGCTGATCACCTGGACGAACATGCTGGATCCACCTTTCAAGCGGCCTGTTGGCTGGCGTTGGCGACGGGCACGCCGAAGGCCCGGCACGACTCGAGCACTGGGTGCCCTGGTTCCCGCGCAGGGCGTCGAGCTCCAGAACATCGCCGGGGTGCGCTTGCTCGGCGCCGCGAATGACGAGCACACGGTAACCCGGGCCCGGTTCGATGTCGATGGGCTGGAGCGCGCTCGGCGACCGCCGCGACTTCGGCGCTCAACACGCCTGCGTCGACGCGGCGGCGACAATGACGACATGGCCCGGGTGGTGTCGGTGAACGTGGGAACGGTGCGGACGGTGGAGTGGCACGGGCGGACGGTGACGACCGGCATCTGGAAGTCACCCGTGGCCGGGCGGGTGGCCGTGCGCGGCGTCAACCTCGCCGGCGATGTGCAGGCCGATCTGCGGGTGCACGGCGGTCCCGACAAGGCGGTGTACGCCTACGCGGTGGAGGACTACGAGTGGTGGGCGCACGAGCTCGGACGGGCGCTGGATCCGGGCACGTTCGGCGAGAACCTGACCGTCGAGGGCATCGACCTCGGCGCGCTGGTGATCGGGACGCGCTGGCGGGTCGGGAGCGCGGTGCTCGAGGTCGCGCAACCGCGCCAGCCTTGCTTCAAGCTCGGGATCCGCATGGGCGACGCGTCCTTCGTCGACCGGTTCGAGGAGGCGGCGCGCTTCGGCGCCTACCTCCGCATCGTGGAGGAGGGTGACGTCGGCGCGGGCGACGCGATCACCGTCGCGGCGCGCGCCGAGGGCATCACGATCGTGCAGCTCGGCTCCGCGACGGGTGACGCGGACGCCGGTTTCCTCGAACGGGTCGCCGCCGCCGACGCCGTGCCGGAGGGATGGCGCGACTGGGCGACCCGCACGCTCGCGCGTCAGTGATCAGACGTCGCGATCGCGTCGATGACCCGAGCCAGCACGGCACCCGGCGCGTCGTCCTTGGTGACCGTGAACGACGCAACCACGTGGCCTCCCTGGTAGCCGACGACCTCCTCGACCCCGCGACGGGCGTGCTGCCCGCGCTCGGGGCTCGGTGCCGCGCTCGATCACCGCGATCTGCTTCTCGTAGAGCTCACCGGTTCCGACCAACCAGTCGAGCGCGTTCTTGAGCGATCCGGGCATCCCGCCTGCATACTCCGGCGTGGCGAGCAGGAGCCCGTCCGCGCGCGTCACCGCGGCGCGCAACGACGCGACCGGCGCACCGCCGTCGTCGTCGGGCGTGAAGTGGGCGAGATCGCCGAGGCCGTGCCAGATCTCGATGTGCTCGGGATCCAGAGTGGCCATCGCGCGCAGCAGCGCCGAGTTTGCCGACGTGTCCTTCAAGCTCCCCGAGATCCCGACGAGGTGCACCGCGGTGACGGTCAGCTCCCGGGGCGCCGCGCATCGTCGAGCAACTCCATCACGTCGTCGTCTTCGCGCGTCGACTCGGGCCCGAACGTGAGGACGAGCGTGCCCCTGCTCCCGCATCTCGGGCACTCGACCGCGCACACCGCGAGCATCTCGGAGGGGTCGGAGTCGCCTTCGAGCCGCTCGAGGCGGTGCAGCTCGAGGGTGTTCGCCGGGTGCGGGACGTGGCACTGCCCGCATTCGACGATCCCGCCCGGGAGGGTGCGGAAGTCGTGGTTGAAGCCGTCGTCGCGGAACGCGGCGAGGATCCCGAGCAGCGAACGCTCCATGCACCGAGCCTATGACGCCTCGGTCGCCGCCTCCTCGGTCGCAGCCGGCAGCACATCGGGCGGCGGTGCAGGAGGTTCTGGCAGTGCCGGAGGTTCGGGCGGTGGCGGAGGTGCCGCGCCCTCGACATCGCGTGGCCGCAGCTCGTGGCCGCCGTACCACGCGGCCATGCTCACCGCGCCGATGCCGTAGACGCACACGCAGAACCACACCAGGAATCCGAGGCCGGGCACGATCGCCACCAGCCGCAGGACGCCGAACCCGGCGAAGAACGCGCCGATGCGGGCCCGCCGCGAGAGTCCCTTCACCCAGAACCGCCCCACGATCAGCGCCGTGGTCACGTAGCCCAGGGGCGCGAGCACGTTGAGCCCCGACAGCATCGTGAAGCCGAGCGGGAGCCCGAGCACGGTGACCAGCACGAGAATCCCGAGCACCGGGCCGGCGATCCCCACCAGCGCGCCCCACCCGATCGAGGCCGCGACGCGCTTGCCGGCCGCGGCTGCGGTGTCGGCCGCGCGCGGGAACAGCCAGACGAACGCCAAACCGAAGATCGCGATCGAGAGCGTCACCGCGAGCCACAGGTACGCGAGGAACCCGATGATGATCCCGGTGAAGATGCCTCGGAGGTCGACGCTGCGGACCTCGCCGTCGACGGTGCCGCGTGCGATGCGCGGGTCGCGTCGCGACACGACGTCACCGCCGACGCTGCCGTCCGCGGTCACGATGACGCGACCGGTCGAGCGCGACCACGTCGCCTCCGACGCGTCCCGAGATGTCCGCGTCGCCGTGCACGACGACCACGCCCCGGGTGACGTGCCCACTGACGAAGAGGTCGCCGTCGCCGACCACGACGTAGTCGGTGACCGTGCCGCGGATGTGGGCGTTGCCGTCCATCGTCGCAACGGGGCCGTGGACCACCTCGCCTGACTCGACGGTGACGTCACCGCTGACGCTGATGATCCGGTCGCGCGACCGGCCGTTGCTGCTGGCGGCGGTCGCCGGTGCTGCGACCGATGCGGCGCACAACAGCCCGACCGCGCACGCGACGACGGCGCGGAAGCGGCGCATGCGCGCGCACTCTGGCACGCATGCGCCACTCCCGCAACGGTTTCGCCGTCGCGATCATGCCGACGTCAGCCGGCAGGGATCAGTTGGGGTTGCTGGACCCGAGCTCGATCGTGGCGGTGTGGCTCTGGCCCGCCGAGTCGACCCACTCGACCTGCACCTTGTCGCCGGGCTGGTAGGGAACCATCAGGTGGGTGAGCTGGCTGGCCGACGTGACCTTCGTGCCGTCGACGCCGACGATCGTGGCGCCCTGCTCGATGCCGGCCGTCGTCGGCGCCCGAACCCGACTGCACGTCCTCGACGTAGGCGCCGTTGCCCGTCGTGCTGCCCTGGTCGGCGGGGCCACCGAAGTCGCCGTTGCCACCGGTCGGGTCGCCGTAGCCGTTGCTGGTCTGGTTGTCGCTGACCTGCACGCCCATGATCGCGGCGTGGGCACCGACGTGGATGGTGTCGCCACCGTCGCCCGACTCGATCTTCTTGCCGATGGCGAGGGCGTCCTCGATGGGGATGGCGTAGCCCTCGTTGGTCGACTGGCCACCGAACCCGAACCCGCCGTTGCCACTCGATGCGGCGGCGTTCATGCCCACGACGTCGCCGTCGGCGTCGACCAGCGGGCCGCCGGAGTCGCCGGGCTGGATGTTGGCGTCGATCTGGATGAGGTTCGAGAGCCGTCTCGGCGTTGCTGCCGTCCTGGTCGGACGCGGTGATCTGACTGGCCGGTAGCGGTCACGGTGCCGCTGACGACGGTCGGGTCGCCGCCCTTGCCGCCGGCGTTGCCGATGGCGACGATGGCGTCACCCGCCTGCACCGACGACGAGTCGCCGAGCGACGCGGCGGTGAGGTCCCGACACGTCTTCGATCTGCACGAGCGCGACGTCGTGCTCGATGTCGTAGCCGAGCACCTTCACCGGGTGGTACTCGCCGTTGCCATCGATCTCGGCCTGCAGGTCGTTGGCCGACGCGATCACGTGGTTGTTGGTGAGCACGAGGCCCGACGACGAGATCACGATGCCGGTTCCCGCCGCTTCACCGCCGTTGAGCGAGCTGACGAGGTTGACCACCGAGGGGCTGATCTTCGCCGCGATCGACTGCACGTCGATGTTGGCCTGCTGCCCGTTGCTCGACGAGCTGCCCGAGTTGCCGTTCGACGAGGAACCGGTGCTCGGGTCGTATTGAGGGATCTGTGACGTCGGGAACGTGTTCGACGCGGTGGTGGAGTCGGTCCCGTTGTTGGCACCGATCGTGTAGCCGACGACCGCGGCGAGCGTGAGGAAGCACGCGACCGCGAGGGCCGACAGCGAACGCCGGCGCGACGCGTGCTCGTGCCGCGCGACCGTCGCGCGGCGGCACCCCGGGGGGAGGGATGCCGCCGGCGGCGCGGTCGGCGGGGACGGGCGGGACGGTGGGGAGGGGGCGGCGGCGGGACCGACGCGCGGCCGGCGGCGGAGACAGCGGTTGGTACGGCGGCGAGGCCTGCCGCGGTGGCTCGGGGACGGGTCCCGGGGTGGCCTCGGGGGGTGACGGCTGCGTGTCGTCGGGGTTCGACATCGTGCTGGCTCCAGGGGGATGAGGCGGGCGGGGGAGACGCCCGTGACCTTGATGCTGCCGGACGGATCCTGAGAGGAAGCTGTTCCGGACACCGGGGAGCGGTGTTGTAGGGGGTAACGACCGCAGTGCCCAGGGTGTGCCCGAGAGTCTGAGACGGCTTCTCAGGTGCCTTCCGTTTCGTGCTGAACACCCGCGGGAACGCTGTTCTGATCTGGGAGCGGGGTTCCATCGCAGCGACGAGACGAGCCATGGACACCGTCGAAACGCAACTGCCGAGCACCATGAGCTCGCCCCAGCTGGCTCGGGCGTTCCTGCACACGGCGCTCCGCACGTGGCGACTCGACGGCTGCGATGACATCACCGAGCTCCTCGTGACCGAGCTCGTCGCCAACGTGGTGACCCACGTCGGAGCGCCGATGACGATCCGGGTGCACCACTCGTCGGGACGGGTGCGGGTCGAGATCGACGATGCCAGTCGGCAGGTCCCCGTCGTGCGTCATCCCGGTGCGGCCGACGAGCATGGTCGCGGGATGCTGCTCGTGGACCGGCTCGCGAACGCGTGGGGCGTCGATCGCCACGCCGACGGCAAGACGGTGTGGTTCGAGCTCGACGCGTGTTAGCGGTCGATCCAGCCTTCGAGGCCGACGATCTCGAGGACGACGGGCGCGGGAGCTCTTGCGGGTTGCGCAGGCGTAGCGTCCCGCCGTTGTCGGTGAGGTGGTTGTGCGCGCCGACGAGCACGCCGATCGCGCTCGAGTCGATGAACGTGACGTCGGTGAGGTCCACGATGACGTCGCCTGACAAGGGCGACAGCACCGCGCGCAGCTCGCCGGTCACGGCGAGGTCGAGTTGCCCGCTGGCGGTGACGATCGGCCCGGTGGTGTCGTCCTCCACCGAGAACTGGGCGTCCGTCACGGCACTGTTCTAGCGCAGCGAGTCGGACCTCGGCCCCGGCGATGTGGCGAACCCGGCTCGGAGCGTCGCGGCCGGCCCGCCTACACTTTCGTGGTTCCACCTGCGCTCGTAGCTCAACGGATAGAGCATCTGACTACGGAGTGCTGTCGGCGTTCCGCCGTTGTCAGGCACGTTTGTGCTGGTGGGACAGCGGACGAATCTACCGCGTCAGATGCTGGAACGAACAGCGTCTGAGCTATGCACGCTCGCGACCGGTTCGTCGCGGTGAAGCGTGGCGCTGAGTCGAGTCGAACGCGAGAGAACGCCGTACCGACTCTATGGAATGGGTCGATGACGGCGCTCCCCACGCTCACCACTGCTTCATTTCTTGTTCCCACCCTTTCCCGGGTTCGGAATGCGCTCAGTCTCGGTCGTGGCCGGACGCCGCTTGGCGGTGCCCTTGTCCACGAACTGACCGGTACGGGAATCCCGCTCCGCGGGATGAGAGTCCTTTTTGCTCACCACCGCTATCACCTCCTTCCATTCTTTCGATTCCACGAAGTGGACGGTACGCCAGGGGTGTGGGCGCTAACTCGCCTTGCCCATGCGCGCGGCCTTGACCGCCATGTCCAGCTCGTTGATGGGCACGTACGTCTCGTAGCCGTGCCGCTCCAAGCGGCGGTAATGGTCGTACATGCGGTCGGAGATGGGGGGCAGGTTCTGCCCGCCGAGTACGAGGTTGATGGTCTCGATAGAGGCTCGCGGGTGGCTCGCCTTGTAGAGCGCCCACCCGACCTGCGCTGCTCGCATCGTGCCCAAGCTCATGGGCGACCCCCTGAACTCCGCCTAAACGACGGCTGTGGAATTACAGCCGTGTGACCAGCGTATACGACGCTGAGCGGTCACGCGCGCAATCCCGTTCTGTCCGTTTTGGGCACTTGCCGTCCTTGGCGCTCAGCTTGCACGCACGGCCACGTCACCCTTCACGACCCGCTTTGCCTACGCGATTAGGGGCCTCGTGCCGTGACCCTCGCGCCGCTGACTACGCGTGTGAGAGCGGAGCGGTGCCGCGTCTAAGCACGGCTACTTGAACAGCTTCCAGAACATCGCACCGACCTTCCGTTGACGGCCGGACTTCGTCCACGGGATGCCAGTCGCGCGCGACACCTTGCGCTTCGCGTTGGTGATGCCCAGGAAACGATTCCAGCTGAACCCGCCCCGGTTCATCGACACGGACCCCTGTTCGAGCGCGCGCTCAGAGCCACTGCGCGACCCCGCCATGGCTGGAACAGGTTCCCGACCGGCTCTGCGAGAAGCTGTATGTGCCGTCCCGGCACTGCGCGGTCGCGCCGGCTGGCGGACCGCTCGGGCTTGAATACGGACTGCACACCGTGTTCCCCGCCGTGTTGACGTAGGTGCCGTTCGGGCACGAAGCCTGCTGCTGTTGCTGAGCCTCAGCCTGTCGCTGCGCTTCCTGCTCTGCTGCTGCTTGAGCCGCTGCGGCTGCGGCAGCTTGCTCGGCCGCAGCTTTGGCGGCAGCTTCTTGGGCGGCGACGTACTGCTCGATGGCAGCCTTGCGGGCTGTCGCCGCGGTTTGAACGGTCGCCTCGGCTGAGTGCCAATCGGTGCGGAACGCATTCTGTCCGGTCGCAAGGTCGATTTGGTTGCTACAGACCAAGGACCGGACGGCGACCTCTTGAGAGTCCTTCTTCGACGCTCGGGTACGGAGCTGGGGCCACAGGTTCGACGCGTCGTTCGTGCCACCGAGGGACACGGGTACGAGATGGTCGATGACGTACTTCGACCGAGCCTTCTTCTTGACGTGATATGCAGCGAAGACGCTGTGCTTCGTTGAGCTGCTGACTTTGGCGAGAGGCGAGTATCCGGCAGCGCAGACGACCGCCTGCGTGGCTGCGCCATCGGTCGCGCCTGACGTGGTCGTCGGATTTAACTTGGCGGCTGCGAATGCGCTTCCACCTAGTCCGAACAACGCGACCAGTGCGACGACCGGTGCGACCAAGCGCTTCATTCCGCCCTTCTCCCAAGTTCTTCGAACGAGAGGCTATCGGCATGTGGCGAAGCCGCTTGACCAAGGTCGAGCAATGGCTCCGCCGCAAGCAAAGACGCGCGGTGAGTACGCCCTCAGCTCTTCGTGAACGGGTTCTTCCAGAAAGCGCAGAATGCTTGGATGACCGCATTCGCATACGTGTCAGACGGGTTGTAGTTCCGAGCGATGGCTGTGAGTGCTTCGTAGTCGCAGTGGACCGACGTGCCCGAAGTCTTGAGCGGCACGTGGACTCCCGCGAATCGCGAGGCCACTGCGCGCCGGATTGATTCCTCATCTGAGATTGGGCCATCCGCGGTGACCTGCATTATTCCGTAGCTGCCCTTCTTGAAGAATCGCCCCTTGACGTTCTCGCACCGTCTGAACCACAACGGTCGTTGAGCGTTCTCAACGACCATGACGGCCTTCACGAGTGCGGGGTCCGCGCTGTGCGCCGCTGCTTCTCTGTCCGCGAGGTCATAGAGAGCTTCAGAGATGCTGTGACGCGAGCGCTCGATGGCCTTCCAGGTTCCGCGGTCCGCCTTGCTGGCGTTGAGGATGAAGACCCCGAACACGGCGGCGAACGCGGCGGTCCAGAGCGTTGCACCCAGCTCATGCAGTGATGGAACGAACTGGTCAAGAGCTGAACGCGTCCAGCAACGCGAGCGCGCCAGCTACGAGAACACCGATTGCGACGGCGATGTGCATGAGCAATAGCGGCGTCTGCCGCGCATCCTCACGTTCCTTGAGCAGGCGGAGTATCGCTGCGCCGCTGTTGAGCGGACGTGAATCACGCAGATGAGCGCAACGGCGATGACCGGCGCGGTCTCTGCTCGGTCGAGAAGTACTGCTATGAACACGCAAACGAGATAGATGGGCAAGAAGCGAAACGCGAGGTACTTGAGCGGGTGGCTGATGATTGCGTACTCGAGGCCGGTCGAGTCCACACTCATGTAGTTGTCCGGCCACTCCGACTTCACGGCGCGGTAGAACACGAAGAGCACGCCCACGCCGAAGCCCGTGGCTAGCAGCGTGTTCCACACAGGAGAGCGACGCTAGACGCCCTGCTTGAGAAGCGCTGAACACGAAGCAGACGGAGCATTCGACGCAATGCAAGGCCGATGCGTCTAGATGCGGTCTGGTACGTCGCAGCCGTCCCGAACACTCGGTTATCGTTCGGCGCGCTGGTGCGCGGGGGAGGGTTGATGCGGCGGGTTCTCGTGCTAACGGTCGTGGTGGCCACATCTGTGTTGTTCGGTGCGCAGTCCGCCCACGCGAGGAAGGGCATCTCCAAGGCTCGTCTTGCGTCAGCCATGCTCGCACTCTCTGACATGCCTACCGGTTGGGCCACGGTGTCAATCGACCCGAGTGATGTCGAGCCGACGAACAACGGTGCGTGCAACACGCCGAACTCGTTCGCGCGAGCGAAGAAGCTCCATAGCACTGCCTCTGCTTACAAGGCGTTCGCGGAGGACCCTCAGACAGGACCCGCCATTGCAGAGGTTGCGTTTGCCCTTCCGTCGGTCAAGGCTGCACGCAAGTTCATGACGCACCCCGATTTCTCGTGTGGCGAGTTCGATGTCTCGGAGTCGAATGGCGTCACGCTCCACTACTTCAACATGGGCGACCTGTCGTTCCCTCCAGTAGGCGACGACTCGCTTTCCTGGCGCGACCCGCGAACGCCGAAGAAGGGCGACGCCACTGGAACGACTCTCAGTCAAGACCTGTTGCCGCACGCAGTGGCTCGGTGGTCATGCTCATCACGCGCACCGGTTTGTCGCCAGACACCGACGAGCTTCAGAGCTTCGTGACCAAGGCGTACCAGAAGTTGATAGATGAGCTTGGGCTGACCACTTCTCGGCTACCCGGCACGACCACGACCGCGAAGGCGCTCTCGTACCCGGATGGTTCCCCCGTGTTACCCGGCTATCCGAAGCTCGTTCCCCTTGCGAGCATCGACAGCCATGTCAATAACTGGTTCACCTTGCACCCACCCCCGAGCGACCAAGTAGTTGAGCTGGCCCCTGGCGTCTTCAGTCCGTACAACCCAGCGGTG
>CAWFGR010000001.1:0-670061 GCA_963815405.1 uncultured Actinomycetes bacterium | reverse complement strand
TATGTTAACACGTTCAGTTGCGCGTATTGCTCGGGCGCGTCGGAGCCGGCCGGGTCGTCGACGTCCTCCCACGCCGCGACGCGACCCGATCGAGCTGCAACACGGCGAGGCGCGCCGCGAGGTCGCCGTCGAGACCTTCCGCGTCGCGCGCGCCAGCCGGCGCAGGGTGACGGTCCGGGCCGCCAGCGTCCGGGTGGACGCGCCGGACGTACTCGACGTGCTCTGCTGCCATCGCCAACACGAGATCCGCGTCCACGAGGTCGTCGGGGCCCAACTGATGGCTCCGGTGTCCGTCGGTGCCGAGGCCGAGCGCACGGATCGCGTCACACGTACGCCAGCTCATGGGGAGCCCGTCGATCGCATGCGTCCCACGCGTGCTCACACGGATTCCGGGGACGCGCGGTGAGGATCGCACCGGCAATCACCGACCGCGCCGCGTTGCCCGTACACAAGGTCACGACATGCCGCACGACGAGCCAGCCTAGGCAGGCGCCGTCTGTTCGCCGTCGATCACGTCGCCGAGGGCGACCGACAGCGCCTCCGCGCACGCGCCGGTGAGAGGTGACGTGCGAAATGCTCCGCGACACCGCGCAGGTGGACGCCCGAAGCCTGGCGCAGTCGTGCGCGCCCGGCGGCGGTGATCGATGCGAACGTCCCCCGCCGGTCGTCGTCGCAGCGCTCGCGGGTGACGAGGCCCTCGCTCACCATCCGGTCCACGAGGCGGGTGAGACCGCTCCGGCTGAACACGACCCGGTCGGCGAGGTCCTGCATGCGGAGCCGGCCGCCGTCCGCCTCGACCAGTTGCACGAGCACGTCGTACATCGAGGAGCGCGAGCGAGCACGCGTGTTCGAGCTCCGCCGCCAGCTTCGCGGCTCACGAGCGCATGCGCCCGCACGAAGCGTTGCCATGCCTCGAGATGCTCGACCTCGACCCACGGTGTCTGCACCCGACGACCTCCGAATCGGCGGCCCGCTGCGTCGGACCTGGCCGGTCAGTTGTTCCCGCAACGATACGGGCTGCGGTGCACGTCGTAGCCTGCACGCGGTGCAACCCACGGCTCGGCCGCGGACGCGCAGCGACGACGCGTGTACCTCGCCGAGACGCCGTTGCCGGTGAGCCCGCTCCCGGGCCTGGACGCGTCCGCGAACTTCGGCGCAAGCGTGGTCGGCACGCTGTGGTGGTGGGAGCGCTTCCCCGATCGACCGGTCGCGGCGCTCCCCCGGATGCGCCCGGGCAACGGTGCGCGGCAGGCGTTCTATCGGGAGGAGGGTGGGCCGAGCATCACGCTGCCGCGCCGGTACCGCACGAAGGGCGTCGTGCTGCACGAGCTCGTGCACTGGGCGCTCGGGCTCGACTCGGGCCTCCCTCACCACGGTCGGACCTTCGCGCGCATCCTGCTCGACGCGACCGTGGAGTTCCGCGGCGCCGACGCGGCCGCCGACCTCGCGGCGTCGTACCGGGCGCACCAGGTGCACGTGGGGCGGCCACCGCGTCGCGGACCTGATGGTCACCTCCGGTACGGATGGGACGAACGGCTGCGCCTCCGACGCGGCGCTCGGGTCGCGATCTCGTGCAGCGCCGACGGGGAACCGGTCGAGGTCGTGGCCCGCTTCGACGGCTTCGCCCGCCGTGGGTCGATCGTGCGGCTGACCGATCACACTGGTGCAAGGATCGAGCTCAGCACCGACAGCATCTGGGAGGTACGCGATGTCTGATCCCGCCGACGCGACGGCGCGTCGCACCCTCGCGGCCGTCGCGCGCTTCAACGAGGCGTTCAACCGTCACGCGGTCGACGACGTGATGGCAGCGATGACACCCGACTGCGTGTTCGAGAGCACCTCGCCGCCCTTCGGTGATCGTCACGTCGGTGCCGGCGCGGTGCGAGCCGCGTGGGATCAGTTCTTCGCGTCGTCTCCGGACGCGCACTTCGACGCCGAAGAGGTGATCGCGACCGGCGACCGCTGTCTGGTGCTGTGGCGATACTCGTGGGGTGGCGGCGCCATCCGTGGCGTCGACGTCCTGCGCGTCCGCGACGACCTCGTGGCCGAGAAGCTCGCCTACGTGAAGGGCTGACCTCAGCACCTCCGGGGCAGCGTCAGTCGATCCGCCGGAGGTCTTGCTGGTATCGGTGCACGCGCTGCACGTACTTCGCCGCACCCGCGGCGATCGAGCCCGCGTCCACGGCGTCGAGGCGCAGCTTCGCAGGAATGCCGAGCGCCATCGCGCCGGCAGGCACGACCATGTCGTTGGGGACGACCGCACCCGCACCGACCAACGCACCTGACTCCACGACGGCGTGGTGCAGCACCACGGACCCGGTGCCGATGAGCGCACCGTCGGCGATCGTGCAGCCCTCGAGATGAGCGAGGTGGCCGACGACGCAGTCGCTGCCCACCGTCGTCGGCAGGTCGATGCCGACGTGGAGGACGGCGCCGTCCTGGATCGAGGTGCGCGGTCCGACGGTGATGCGGGCAGTGTCACCACGGAGGACGGCTTGGGGCCAGATGCTGGCCTCCACGCCGATCACCACGTCGCCGATGAGGGTCGCCTCGGGGTGCACGAACGCGTCGGGATGGATCTGGGGCTCGTTGCGGCCGAGTGCGTAGATCGCCATGAGCTTCCGCACCGTAGCCGTGCTCCGGGACCCTTTCCGGCCCCGACGACCCCCTTCAGCCCGCCTGGGAGGACGCCGATAGAGCCTCCATGGCAGAGGTCGTCGCGTCGTCACCCAGCGACACCGCGGAGCTGGGAAAGCGACTGCGCTCGATCCGGCGACGCAAGGGGCTGTCGCTCACCGAGGTCGCCCGTGGCGCGGGACTGCGCCCGCCGCGAGCGCGGCGTACGAGCGCGGCGCGACGCCCATCCCCGACAGCGATCTCTGGTGCATCGCGGGATCGTGTGGTGTCGACCTCTCGGAGCTCGTGCCATCGCCCGAGACGGCACCGACTGCGGTGGTCGACGGCAGCATCAGCGTGACCGACACGATCTCGCACCTGCGCCACGATCTCGCACGCAAGGAGATGACCGCGATCGCGGCACCGTCGACGCCGTCGGGATGGCGCTCGTTGATGCGACCGCCGTCGTTCAACCGACGCCGCCCGCGGGCACTCGAAGCGGGACCCTCGGTCGCGACACCCGCCGCCCCGGCGGAACCGACGACGACCAGCGCGCCCGCGCCCGACGTGTACGCGGCGCTCGCGAGCCTCGCGGAGCCCGCGCCACTGCCGGTCGACGACGCCATCCCCAACGTCTTCGCGCCGCCGCCGCCGCCGGGAGCCACTGCGTTCCTCGACGACGTCCCGCTGCCGGCGCAGCTCGGTACCTCCGATCCGATCCTCGTGGAGTCCGCGGCCGCGGCCGAGACGGAGGTCGCGCCGCAGACCGGTGCGGACGCCCCGCCGATCGACGTGCACGCATGGGCACCGGCGCGCCCGGTACCCGAGCAGGAGCGCGAGACCGCCGAGGTCACGAGCGGCGCACGGAGGTGGGGCGCCGCCGACACGGCGACCGATGCGGCGACGGACATGCCAACCACACCGAACCCGTGGAGCACGCCCGCGGTCGACGCGGCGACGGACGTGTGGAGCACACCCGCAACTGACGCGTGGAACGCGATCGAGGCGGACGGATGGGCGTCGAACGTCCGAGCCGACTGGCTCGAGGCACGGGACCGCAGCTGGGCGGCGACCGGACACGCTCCGCCGCCCGCGACCGAGGACCGCGTGGAAGACCGCTTCGACGCACCGTGGGCGCGCGTCGATGCCCCCGGAGCGAGCACGCCGTGGAGTGCTCCCGATCCCGCGTGGGACGACCGCGCAGAGGCCGCGTCGTCTCCGGCCGACGCTCCGGTGGACACGCCCGCCGACCTGTACACGACCGCCGACCTGATCCCCCAGGGTGAGGTGAACGAGGCCGCGGACGCCGAGCCAGGCGCCGGCGACGAAGCACCCTCGTGGGTCCCGCCGTGGAGCTCGGCGTGGGCATCCATCGCGCCGCCGAACCCCGAAGCCACGAGCACCGGCTTCTACGTCGACTGGGGCACTCCCGAGGAGAGCTCAGAGCACACCTCCGCGGACACGCTCGCAGAGCCGCCGGCCGACGAGTCGACCGGGCCTGCGGTCGAGGCCGAGATCGACGACGATGCGTTCGATCACCGGTTCGCACAGCCCGATCCGACCGTCGGCGCCGAGGCGTCGTCGGAGTTCACGTTCGAGATCCCCGAGGCGCTCCGTGTGCCGGGCGAACCGGTCGCCGCGGAGACCGAACCGGCGCACGCACCGGCTCCGGACCCGGGCCCGATCGGCGAACCGGCGCCCGACCTCGACGAGCCCGCGCCGATTGTGTGGCGACTCGACGAAGCTGCGGTGGCGGTCGTCGCGGTCGCGGAGGAGATCCCCTCGACGTGGGACGCGTCGGGTTCCGACGAGCGCGGGCCAGATGAGCACTGGCCAGATGAGCACTGGGTGGTCGCAGGACCCGACTGGCACTTCGGCGACACGGCGGCGCTCCAGGTGAGCGACGGCGGCGGGCTCGTGATGCGCCGCGCCGACGAGCGCTGGGCGCTCGCCGACGTGACGGTGTCCGACCGCTTCATCGTGGAGGTCGAGGTCGACTACCGCTCGGGCCCGGGATTCGGCGTCCTCTTCCGCGCGGATCTCGACGACGACGACCACCTGTCGGGGTACTCCTTCGACATCGACCCCGCGTACGAGGGCGGCTGCTACCTCGTGCGGCAGTGGATCGGCGACCGAGAGCTCTGGAACCCGCTGGCCAAGGTCGCGATGAGCGACGCCGGGATCCAGAGGGGTCACATGACCGTGCGCCTCGTCGTCGAAGACGACGCGCTCCAGGTGTTGATCAACGGCGAGACGATCCTCGCGGTCGGCGACCTCGGCGCGTCTGCTGCGGAGCGCGGACACGAGCCGGTGCGGGGCGCCCGCGTCGGCATCCAGTCGTGGTCGTCGACCGACATGGTGCTCGACGTGCTCCGCGTCGCCGGACGCTGACCCGCCTGTTCACCGCACGCCACGGCTAGCGTCGGCGGCTTGGAGCTCGCCGAGTACGCGCGGATCGCGGCCGTCGAGGACGACCACTGGTGGTACCGCAGCACGCGCGACGATCGCCGCGTCGCTCCTGGTCCCGTGGCTCAGCGGATCCGACCGGCGGATCCTCGACGCCGGATGCGGTCCCGGTGGCAATGGCGCGTGGCTCCGACAGCACGGCAGGCTCGTGGGCATCGACGTCGAGCCGGAGGCGCTGCGATTTGTCCGCCAACGCCACCGGGGGCACACTCCCGTCCGCGCATCGCTGGAGTCGATCCCGTTTCGCGACGAGTCGTTCGACGTCGTGTTGGCGTTGACCGTGCTCTACTCCGTGCCCGACGACGCACGCGCGATGCGCGAGCTCGCACGCGTGCTGCGCCCGGGCGGCGCACTCGTCACGGTCGAACCCGCCTTCCCGTCGTTGCGCCGAGCCCACGACGCGACCGTCCACGGCCGCAGGCGGTATCGGCGCCGCGGCCTCGCCGCCTCGGCCCGGGGCGCGGGGCTCGATCCACGCCGCCTCACCTACGCCTACTCGTTCCTCGTGCCCGCGGCCGCGGCGCTCGCCGCCGCCGATCGTCTACGACACGGGAGCACGCCGACGGGCGAGTCCGACGTCGAGCGCCGCGCGCTCGACCGGGTGTTCGCGCCGCTTGCGGCAGCCGAACGCGCGGCGCTCCGACGCGTCGACGTCCCCATGGGGACGTCGGTCGTCATGCTCGCGACGAAACCCGGACCCGACCCTGGCGCCGCACCACGAGGGTGACCCACAGCGCGAAAAGGTCGCGCAGCGTGCGCGCGACGGCAGGGAGGCGGAAGAACTCCGACTTGCCGTGCAGACGACGGTAGTGGTGCACGCCGACCTCGACGAATGTCGCGTCGACGTCTTGGAGCTTGCGCACGAGCTCGACGCAGATCACACCCGTCGTGTGGATGAGCTCGATCTGGTCCAACGTCGCGCGGCGGATCAAACGGAAATCGCAGTCGGTGTCGCGGATGCGCAACCCGAAGGCGAGCGCGACGAACCGGTGGTACACGCGCCCCACAATGGTTCGGAGCGGCCCGTCGGCGCGGCGGATCTTGTAGCCCTGCACGATGTCGATCTGATCACCCGCGCGCCTCACCAGCAGCGCGAGCTCTGTCGGGTCGAACTGCCCGTCGCCGTCGGTGTAGAAGACCCAGTCGCGTGTGGCAGCCGCGAATCCCGAGATGAGCGCGCCGCCGTATCCCTGGTTCTCGCGGTGCGTGACGACGCGGAGGCGCGGCTCGTGCGTCGACAGCTCCTTCAGCACCTGCGCCGAGCCATCGGTCGAGCCGTCGTCGATGACGATGACCTCGCCGTCGACACCGACCTCGTCGATGGTCGCGAGCGCTTGCTCCACCATCGACGCGATCGTCGCTTCGTCGTTGTAACAGGGAAAGAACGCGGAGACCGATCGAACGGCCGGGTTCACGGGAGTGCTCGACACACCACCTCGATCTCTTCGTCGCTCATCTCGGGGAAGCAGGGAAAGCTCATGCACTCGGCAGCCCACGCTTCGGCTTCAGGGCACGGCGCTCGCACGAACTGTTGATAGGCGGGCTGCTGCGTGAGCGCCAGAGGGTAGTGCAGCGCGGTCTCGAAGGGCAGCTTGGCGCGCACCGTGTCGCGCTCCTCCAGACGCGCCACACAGAGGTGGTACACATGCGCCGGGTGCGGCACCTGCCACCGGAGATGCGGCGCGGCCTCCCGGTACCGCGCCACGATCTGGCGACGCCGCTCGTTGCCGGCCGCGAGATGCCGAAGGCCCACGCGCAGCGCGGCTGCTTCGACCTCGGACATGCGCGTGTTGGTCGCGATCTCGGTATGGACGTAGCCGTGCGCCAGGCCGTGGCGGCGAAGCCGGCCCACCCGATCCGCAACCTCGCCGTCGTCGGTGACCACCGCTCCGCCGTCGCCGATGCCCCCAAGGTTCTTCGTCGGATAGAAGCTGTACGCGGCGGCCACCGTCGGCGCCATCGGGTCGAGCGCCCCCTGGGCTTGCGCGGCATCCTCGACCACGGGCACCCCGAGGTCGGGAATCTCGGCGGGGCGCCCGTAGAGGTGCACGACGATGACCGCGCGGGTGCGGTCCGTCACCGCGGCTTCGGCCGCGTGCGGGTCGAGGGTCGCCGTCTCGGCATCGACGTCCGCGAACACCGGCACGGCACCCGCCGCGCAGACCGCCGCTGCGGTCGGTACCGCCGTGAATGCCGGCACGATGACCTCGTCACCGGGACCCACGGTCATCGCGGTCAGCGTCAGCCGCAACGCCTCGGTCGTGGACGCGACCGCCACCGTGTGCCGGCGACCCGCGGACGACGCGAGCTCGGACTCGAAGGCCTCCGTCTCGGGGCCGAGCAGGTACCAACCCGAGCGGACGGCACGCACCACGGCTTCGGACAGCTCGGGCTCGAGCGCCGCGGCGCGGCGGGCAAGGTCGACGACGGGGATCCGACTCGACGTCTCGTCGGTGGTCATCGGTACCACTGATGACGCGCCCGGAAGAACGCGACGGTGCGGGCCATGCCGTCGGCAAACGACGTGCGCGGCAACCATCCCAGCACGCGCTTCGCCTTGGATGCGTCGCCGAAGTAGGAGCCGATGTCGATCGCGTCACGGTCGGGCGGCCACGGGACCGACTCGACACGACCCGAGCCCGCCGCAGTGACGATCACTTCGGCGATCTCTTGCAACGACAGCCGCTCGTCGTTGTTCACGTTGAACACCTGACCGATGGCGTCGGGCGTGGTCGCCGCCAGCGCAAGGCACTCGACGGCGTCGTCGACGAACAGGCAGTCGCGTTCCTGTCTGCCATCACCGAAGACGGTGATGGCGTCGTCGTCGAGGACGCGCCGCACGAAGATGGGAAGGAACCCCTGGAAGTCGTCGCGCAGCCGTTGCCGCGGGCCGTACACGTTGGTGAGCCGCAGTGAACAGGTGCGCAGCCCGTGCACATCGTGGTACAGGGAGTGCAGCTGCTCCGCGGCGTACTTGGTGATGCCGTTGACGTCGACGGGAGCGATCGGATGCTCCTCGTCGACCGGCAGGTACCGCGGCTTGCCGTAGATCTGACGCGTCGAGGTGAAGACGACGGTCGCGTCCGGGGCCAGGCGCCGCACCTGCTCGAGGAACGCGAACTGGCTCGTCGTGTTCACGGCGAGGTCGAAGAGCGGGTCGCTCATCGAATCGACGTGGCTGACCTGCCCGGCGAGGTTGAAGATGTGGTCGACACCGTCGAGCACCGGCGCCACGAGCTCCCGCGTCGCGCAGGTCGGCCTTCAGGACCGTGATGCGAGCATCTCGGGTCGCGCTCTCGGAGCCGGGGCCGACGCCGGGAACGAGATTCGCGACGTTGGCGCCATGGCGCGCCACCGCGGCGTCGACGACCGCGACCTGCGCACCGGCATCGGCGAGCGCGAGCACGAGGTTCGAGCCGATGAAGCCGAGACCCCCCGTGACCAGGCAGCGCCGACCGGCGAAGGACTCCGGGGCCGCGATCAAGGCACTCAGCCTACGCTCGGCCTGGTCTCAGGTCCCGCTGGTCGCGGAGGACTCGTCCGGGACTGCGCTCACGACCGCCGACATCCGCACCTCACCGCGGTCGACGAGCCACACCCGCAACTCGGCGCGGCCGTCGAGGGTGTGCACGTCGCTGCGCAGCTCGAGCTCGTTGCCGCGTTCCACGGCGCCCCGGTACTCCACTTCGGCCCGCGTGACGAACGCGCCCGGGAGCCGCGCCGCGAGCTCGTCCTCGACGGCCTCCCAGTAGCGCGCGTTGTTGACGTGCTCGAGCACGTCGAAGTCGCTCTCGCGCAACGGCCACGCGCGTCGCGGCGCGTCGTCGGGCGGGCGAACGTGGCTCAGGCGGCTCGACACCCGGCGGCCTCGGGTCGACTCGCCGTAGATCGCGTGGAACTCCTCGTCGAGCGCCATGGGCCGACCCCCCGCGCCGTCGATGAGGACCCAGACCGCAGCCGCCTCGACGTGGGCGTCCTTCTCGTTGGTGAGCGTGCTGCGCCGCTCCGCCCACCGCGGACCCGTGCCGCTGCAGAACGTCACCACGTCGACGCGGTCGTGGAAGTACGGCAACGACTCGATCACGACGACCATGCGCCGGACGACCCACATGCCGCCGATCGTGGTGAGCCCCGAGTCGTCGGCGTCGTCGGTTGCACTGTCCTGGAAGAAGCGCGCGAGCGCCTCGAGGCGCATCCGTCCCTCACCGTCGACATCCCCGAGATGCACGCGCCGCGCTGCCGTATAGAGGCGGCCGCTCCCGGGATAGGGCACGAATTCCATGGACGAGGCTCCGGGGCAGGCGCCGGGATCAGCCGAGCAGCTCCAGCACCTTGTCGCTCGGTCTGCAGATCATCGCCCGCTCCCCTACGAACACCACCGGTCGTTGCATCAGCTCGGGGTGTTCCAGCAACAGCGCGACGACCTGCTCCTTCGTCTGGTAGTCGCCGACATCGAGGCCAAGCTCGGCGAACCGCTTGTCCTTGCGCACCAGTTCGGCCGGGACATCGGAGATCGAGTCGACGATGTGCTCGAGCTCATCGCGCGTCGGCAGCTGCTTGAGGTACTCGATGAGCTCGTAGGCGACGCCTCGCTCCTCGAGGATCTCGACCGCGCCACGGGCTTGGCCGCAAACCGGGTTGAAGTACACAGTGACGTCGTCGGCCATGAGGGGCTCCCTGGGCTCGTGGGCGGAGTCGAGGCTACCGTGCCCGAGCCTTGGCCGGTCGGGCGTCGGGAACTGCGGGCACACCGCGAACGACTGTCCACGACGTCATCCCCCAGCCACGCCGTTCCAGTCCGGAGGTCACCACCGTGCGTTCCCCGCTCCTCGCGACGCGCGCCCGGCGCGTCGTCGCACTCGCAAGCGTCGCCGCCGCCGCCCTCGCAAGCGTCGCCGCCACCGCCCTCGTGGTCACCGCGGCACCCGCGTCGGCGCATGTCACCGTGACGCCGAACCAGGCGAAGAAGGCCGCGTACCAGGTCTTGAGCTTCTCCGTCCCCAACGAGAGCACCACGGCGAGCACGGTGAAGCTCGAGGTGGTGATACCGCAGGCCAAGAAGATCACGAGCGTCCGCGTGCAACCCAAACCCGGTTGGAGGATCACGGTCCAGAAGACCGGCGGCCTTGTCACCGGCATCACGTGGGAGGGCGGGCGCATCGACCCCGACCAGTTCGACCTGTTCACGATCTCGGCCGGTCCCCTGCCGAAGGCGAAGCGCATCGTGTTCAAGGCGCTCCAGACCTACACCGACGGTTCGGTCGTCAGCTGGATCGAGCCCCAGCCGAAGGGTGCGCCCGAGCCGGAACATCCGGCGCCCGTGTTGGTGCTCAAGGGCACCGCGAAGGGTGGCGATTGACCGGGAAGCGCCGGTACGTGCCGACCTGCGGACTTCCCGCTAACGTCGCGGGACCCCGAGTCCGCATGGTCGGTCTGCCGCGCGCCCTGGAGCGCCCGACCCGGAGGAGGCGATTCGTCCTGCGCCCGCGACGGCATCGAGCATCGCTTCGCCATGTCTGCGTCGTGGCGCTGGTCACCGTGCCGGTCGCGCTGGCGTCTGCCGCTGCAGCCGGCGCGCAGGCGACGGGCAGCGCCGACGCTGCGACGCTGCGCGCAGAAGCCGACGAGCTGGCCAGTCGCTACTTCGTCGCGCTGAGCGAGTACAAGTCGCTCGACTCGCAGATCGCCGACGTGACCGCCGCAGTCGCCGACGCGGAGGCCCGCGCCACTCGCGCCCGCGACGCGGCGCGGGCGCGAGCCGTGTACACGTACAAGCACGCCGGACGCGGCTTGCGCGCGCTGATCACCAGCAGTGATCTTGGTGAGGCGCAGCGGCGTGCGGTGCTCATCGACCGCGTCAACGCGACCGACAACGCCACCTACGACGCACTCCACCGCGCCGCGGTGCAGCTCCGGCAACGGCATCGCGACCTCGATCAGGTGCAGACGGAGCGGGCAACCGCGCTCCAGGTGTTGCGCGATCAGGGCGCGGCGATCGACGCCAAGCTCGCCGCGGCGGTGGCCGCGGAACACACGCCGGCCGCGGCGGTCTCGACCGTGAGCACCGGCGCCTCCGCCACCTCCGCCACCTCCGCACCGCCGACCAACGCGCCGACGACCACGACATCCGCCAACACGACCACCACCACCACCAAGACGGGGTCCACGACCACGACGACCGCACCCCCGACTCCGCCGTCACCCCCCTACGACGGCACCCCCGGGGTGAACCCGCACCACGACGATCCGTTCCTGTCGTGCGTGCGCCAGCGTGAGAGCGGGGGGAACTACTCGATCGTGAACCCGGCCGGTCCGTACCTCGGCGCCTACCAATTCCTTCAGTCGACCTGGAACGCCACCGCCAACCACGCGGGCCGCACCAATCTCATTGGCGTGCCCGCCAACATCGCGACGCCCTACGACCAGGACGACATGGCCTGGGCTCTCTACCAATGGCAAGGCGCCGGCCCCTGGGGCGGCGGCTGCCCATAACTCTGGTCGCGCTCGCTGCGAGCTCCTCGCTCGCTCCGCTCGCTCTGTCGCCGCCGCGCCGGACGTTGTCAGCGAGTAAGCGCCTGATCGTCCGCTGCTCGCCAGCAGTACCAGGCGAGGGCCGAGCGGTGAGGGCGAAAGGCGTCGCCGATCCCACCGAGCTCGCGCGGCGACGGCAGCTGCTCCAGCAGGCGAAGATCCGTCCCGCGCCTTTGCGGACGCCGTAGTCGCCGACAGGCCACACGTCGAGGCGGCCGAGCTGGAACAGGAGAAACATCTCCGCACTCCACGGCCCGAGCCCACGCACCTGCGTGATCGCAGCCGCGACCTCGTCGTCGCCCGAGCGCGCGATCCGATCGAGCCGCAGCTGGCCGGTGACGACTTTGTCTGCGAGATCGTGGAGCGACCGCGCCTTGCTCTCCGAGAGCCCCAGGGCGCGCAGCTCCGGGAGCGGACACGCCGCGACGGACTCGGGCGCGGGATCGCCGTCGAAGCGGGCGACGAACCGGCCGTAGATCGCGCGTGCTGCTGCGCCCGCGAGCTGCTGTCCGCACACCACTCGGGTCAGCATCGCGAAGTGGGTGCGACCCCGAGGCCGCACGGTCAGACCGCACGGCCCGAGGCGATCGATGGCATCGGCAACGCGCGGGTCCATCGTCCGCAGGACGGCATCAGCCTCACGGACCCGCTGTGCGTACGACGGCATGGCGGCAGGCTACGACGCCACGCCGTGGGCCCCGGACGTGACGCGGGCCGGCCGTAGTGTGTCGGCAATGATGGAGCGCCTCTATTTCCAGCAGCTCCTGGCCGGCATCGACTTCGCGGTCGACGATCCGGTCGCGGCCCAGTGGGTGAACTTCGTATACCTCATCGGCGACCGCGAGCGCGGTGAAGCAGTGATCGTCGACCCTGCGTACGCCGTGCGGGAGCTCGTCGAGCTCCTCGACCGCGACGGCCTGCGCTGCACGGGTGCGCTCATCACACATTGGCACCCCGACCACTGCGGAGGCGACCTCGCCGGAGACGACGTCGAAGGCATCGCAGAGCTGCTGACGCTCGAAGGCCTCGAGCCCCGGATCCACGTGCAGCGTGACGAAGCACGCTGGGTCGCCAAGTGGACCGGCGTCTCCGAGGCCGACCTCACGGCCCACGAGAGCGGCGACATCGTGCGGGTCGGCGACGTCGACGTGACGCTGATCCACACGCCCGGTCACACGTCGGGAAGCCAGTGCTTCTTCGTCGCGAATCGTCTGGTGTCGGGCGACACACTGTTCCTCGAGGGCTGTGGCCGAATGGACCTGCCCGGCTCCGACCCCGACGCGATGTACGAGAGCCTCACCCAGAAGCTCGCGCGGGTACCCGACGATGCCGTCCTGTACCCGGGGCATCTCTACTCTCCGGGCCGCTCCGCGACGATGGGCCACACGCGTGCGAACAACCGCGTGCTGCGCATCCCGACACTCGACGAGTGGCGCACCAGGTTCGGCGCGCCGGGTTGACAGGGATCGCGAGGGCCGAGACGAGGGCGATACGCTGAGATCGAGTCGACCCCCCGACCACGATCGACCCCGCGATCGACACCGCGAGCATCGAATGAGGAGAGCCGCATGGCCGAGGCGCCTGCCATCCTGCGTACCGGCGACCGGGAGATCGAGCTTCCGGTGATCGTCGGGACCGAGGACGAACGCGGCATCGACATCTCCAAGCTGCGGGCGCAGATGGGCCACGTCACCATCGACAACGGCTTCGTCAACACCGCGTCGTGCGAATCGGCGATCACCTTCATCGATGGTGATGCCGGCGTGCTGCGCTACCGCGGGATCCCGATCGAAGACCTCGTCGGGCACAACAGCCCGTCGTTCATCGAGACGTCGTACCTCTTGATCTACGGCGAGCTCCCCAGCAAGAACCAGCTCGACCAATTCCGCTACGACGTCCGCAAGCACACGCTGCTGCACGAGGACGCGAAGCGATTCTTCGACGGCTTCCCGAAGGACGCGCACCCGATGGCCACGCTGTCGTCGGTGGTGAGCGCGCTGTCGACCTTCTACCAGGACAGCCTCGACCCGAAGGACCCCGACCAGGTCCAGCTCACGATGATCCGTCTCATGGCGAAGCTTCCGACGATCGCGGCATACGCGTACAAGAAGTCGGTGGGCCAGCCGTTCATCTACCCGAACAACAGCCTCGACCTCATCGAGAACTTCCTCACCATGATGTTCGCGGTGCCGAGCGAGCCCTACGAAGTGAAGCCCGCGGTCGTCACCGCGTTGAAGAAGCTCCTCATCCTGCACGCCGACCACGAGCAGAACTGCTCGACGTCGACCGTCCGCCTCGTCGGCTCCAGCGAAGTGAACCTGTACGCGGCGATCGCCGCGGGGATCAACGCGTTGTGGGGACCGCTGCACGGTGGTGCCAACCAGCAGGTCATCGAGATGCTGGAGCGCATCCAGGCCGATGGCGGCGACGTCACCAAGTACGTCGGCAAGGCGAAGGACCAGAACGACGCCTTCCGCCTTTCTGGTTTCGGGCACCGCGTTTACAAGAACTACGACCCGCGTGCGCGCATCCTCAAGGAGGCGTGCCACGTCGTGCTCGACGAGCTCGGCAAGCGCGACCACCTGCTCGACCTCGCGCTCGAGCTCGAGAGCGTCGCCCTGAGCGACGACTACTTCATCGAGCGCAAGCTGTACCCGAACGTCGACTTCTACTCGGGCCTCATCTACCGGGCGATGGGCTTCCCCACCCAGATGTTCACCGTCCTGTTCGCCATCGGCCGGTTGCCCGGCTGGCTGGCCCACTGGAAAGAGATGATCGAGAGCCCCGCGACCAAGATCGGCCGGCCGCGCCAGATCTACACGGGCGCCGCGAAGCGCCCGTACGTCCCGATCGAGCTGCGCGGCTAGCGCCTCGTCGCAGGCAGGCTCTGGTAGCGTCCGCGGCGTCTCGGACCCGTGCCCGCGGCGTCCCGGAATTCCGGCACCAGGAGAAACAACGATGAGCGAAGCCGTCCCCGAGCACGATCACGTCATCGACACCGGCAAGAGCAAGCTGACGCTGGACGAGCTCGGGATGGTGCAACCCGGCATGGCGCGGTGATGCCGGAGGTCGGGGCGCGGATCTGGAAGTGCTATTACGCGGGCAAGGCGAAGAACAAGCCGCTCGCCCGCTTCCAGCTCAAGGAAGCCGTGAACCTCATGGAGATGGGTGTGCTCCTGCGACCCAAGTACACCGACAACATGTACAAGTTCATCGAGGAGCAGGTCGAGCGGGTCAAGGCCGACATCGAAAAGGAAGACTGGGACGACTTCGAGGCGGCGTTCCACGAGATGGTCGACCAGGCGAACGTGTACCACGAGCTCTACGACAAGCCGTTCTTGCGCTGGAAGATCCCGTCGGAACCGCCGCCCGACCTCGACATGACGCCCCGGGGCTGACCGCAGCCCCTGGGTCCACGGTCACGCCGGTGACTTGGGCGGACGCCAGAAGGTGAGCAGGTAGGCGATTGTCCCCCCGATCCCGACGATCGCGGTGACCGCCAAGGCCTTCCCCGGATCGAACGGGAACGAGAAGCCGAACACATCGTCGAGCGACCACGTTCCGGGGCTCAGCGTCCCCAGCGCGAGCGACAGGATCGCGAGGGTCGACACGTACTCCCAGCCCTCGGTGGGCCGCGCGGTGATGAAGAACCCCTTGTCGCGGTGATTGGTGATCCACGCAACGAGCATCAACGACGCGGCCGCGCCGTACGCGGCGGGGGTCAGCACGCCGAGCGCGAGCACCGGACCGACGGCGACCTCGGTCCACGTCAGCAGGTGCGCGTGCAGGGCACCCGGACGGAGTCCCAGGCTCTCGAGCCAATTCGCCATGCCCGGGCCCGACTGCAATGCCTTCACGTGCTTCCAGCCGTGGACGAACATCACCGTCCCGACCCAGACCCGTGCCACCAGCAATGCCAGGTTCGCCGCGTCGTCCACTCGTCACTCCTCGACTCAGTTCGGTGGCGGAGGCTAGCTCCGCGTTGGGGGTCGTGGCGCAGAGGGCGGGCGAGCACGGACTCCGTTGCTTGGAGCGGTCAGGCGCGCTTGGCCGTGTGCCGGAGCTTTGGAACGAGGCCTGCGCTCGCCAGCATCCGCACCGCGCGGGCTTCCTGCACGTCGATGACGAGCAGCGTCACCGGGTGTGCGCCCGACGACGACGCTGACGACGCAGTCGGCGCACGCGTCGGTTCCCTGCATACGGCATTCGGCGCAGTCGATGGTCATCCGGCCTCCAAGGTTTCCGGCCACGATGACATCGGGGTGTGACAGCTACAGCGTGGACCAGCCTGGCTCGCCAGACTTCAGGCGCCGGGAACGCTCTCCTCCACCGGGTCCCCGCTCGCGATCTCCGCGATGCTCGGCCCGGTCGCGCCGCACCACCGGCACGTCACGGCCTCGACGGCCGACTCGAGGACCTCTTCGTCCTCAACCTCCAGCTCGCCGGCCACGCTGAAGTGATGGAACGCGCGGGTGCGTCGCGTCGAGACGACGTCGAAGCGCGTGAGGTTGCCACACGCGTCGCAGCGATACCGGACGGCCATCCGGTCACTCTACCGACGCGCGAGCTGCGCTCGGTCGAGCCAACGCACGGCCATGCGACGAGGAACAGGGGTCGGCCGAGCGTTTCACTCGGCCGACCCCCAGGCTCCGGAGCAACGTCACGCTCCACTCTCAGGGGCGGGCTGGGAGGCAGGGGACCGTGACGTTGTGAGCAACGTAACGGTGTCGTCTCAACCCACGGTCAACCACAAATCAAGGTTGCGGAACCTACGCGCCCGGCGCGCTCGCGCTCCGCGTCGGTGCCTGCCGCCGCCGGGCGACGGCCTGTCCACCTTCGACGAACAGCTGGACCAGCAACGCAGTCACGAGCGCCCAGATCGCCACGGCAATCCCCAATCGGAGGTAGCGACCGATCCCCGAAGTAATGAACACGTCGACGAGATCGTCCTTCGTGACGAACCGCTCGTACAGCGGAACCGCCGTCACCACGAACCCCAGCGGGAGGGCGAGCGCCCACGCCAGGAGACGCCAGTACCAGGCCGGCCGCGCCCGTGGTGCCACGGGTGCAAGGCGACGTGCTCGTCCCTGACGAGGCTCGGCCGCGGCGTCGAGGCGGGGCGCGCGGCGCGGCGCGACCGTCTCGGGCGACGGGCGCGCCGACGGCCGTTCCGCGACCTCGGTGACGGTGGTGGAGACAGAGGCGGCCGAACGACGGCGCGGCGGTGCCGGCGGGTCGCTCGTCTCTGACGCGACGACAGGTGCAGGAACCGATCGAGACGACGGTCGGGCCTCTCCCCCGCGTGACGCCGGCTCCGCCCCTCCGTTGCGCATCGCTCGCACCGCGGCCGGCACGGACAGCACCTGGTTGCACTTGCCGCACCGGAACGTGGCGGCGTCGGGCAACTCGTCGACCGCGTGCGCCGCCCCGCACGCCGGGCACTGGAGCGCTGCGACCATCAGGAGGCTTCGGCGCGCGCGGCGGTCGTCACCCGGACGAGCGCTTCGAGGGTGCGCGACGCACGACCGTCGTCGAGAGCAGCGCCCGCCATCACGACTCCATCGCCGAGCTCGTCGACGATGCCGGCGACGACCAGCGCCGCGGCTGCGTTGAGCACTGCCACATCGCGCGCCGCCCCGGGCTTGCCGTCGAACACCACGCGTGCGGTCGCCGCGTTGTCCGCCGCGTCGCCGCCCGCGAGGTCGGCGGCGGTCGCTCGCGCGAGCCCGAACGCCACGGGGTCGACGTCGAACGACCGCACGATTCCGTCGCGCAGCTCGTGCACGGTGGACGTCGTGGTGACGGTCAGCTCGTCGAGACCATCGTGGCCGAAGAACACCAGCGTGTGCTCCGCACCCAGCTCACGCAACGTCGCGACGATCCGGTCGGCCATCGCGGGATCGGACACACCCATCGCCTGGCGCCGCACCCGGGCCGGGTTGGCGAGCGGGCCGAGGAAGTTGAACGTCGTCGGGACGCCGAGCTCACGCCGAGGACCTCCGGCATGCCGAAGCGCTGGGTGGTACCGGGGCGCGAAGCAGAACCCGAGCCCAACCTCTCGGACGCTGCGCGCGACGCCGTCGGGATCGAGGTCGATGACCACGCCCAAGGCCTCGAGCACGTCTGCCGACCCGCAGCGCGACGACGCCGCGCGGTTGCCGTGCTTCACGACACGCGCACCCGCCGCCGCAGCGATGACCGCCGCCATCGTGGAGACGTTGACGGTTCCGGAACGATCGCCACCCGTCCCGCAAGTGTCGATGGCGCCGTCCTCGACCACGACGGACGCCGCGTGGCGCAGCATGGTGCGCACCAGCGCCGCGAGCTCCGCGGGGGTCTCGCCTTTCGATCGGAGCGCGATCGCAAAGCCGGCGATCTGCGCGTCCGTAGCCTCTCCGCGCAGGATCGCGTCCATCGCGGCGACGATCAGCGGTTCGGGGAGCTCCTCGCGCCGGAGGAGCCGGCCCAGCGTCTCCGGCCAGAGCTCGGCGGGGTTCACCCGCCGGATCCTACCGGGGCGGTTGTCGGATCAGGCTGTCTTCCGGCGCTGCCGCATGACGCGGCGCCGCTCACGCTCGGTGAGCCCACCCCAGACACCGAGCTTCTCGCGCGCCACGATCGTGTGCTCCCGGCAGGGCTCGCGCACGGGGCACAGCGCGCAGATCGCCTTGGCTTCGTCGGCCAGGCTGTCGTCGTCACCGGCCGGGTAGAAGAGCGCCGGATCGGCGCCGAGGCAGCGAGCCAGCTGACGCCAGTGCAACGTGGTCGTACGGATGCTCATGTGCGGGCCCTCGTCGGGATCTCGAATTTCGAGGAACGGCAATTCCTTCGGCGGCTATTCCCCCGATCATGAGACGAATCACCCGGATCGCCCGCCCGTAGGATTGGGCGTCGTGCCTCGTCGCCCTGAGCCGCATCCCGCGGTGCCCCAGCAGGACGGCCACGGAAGCCCCGCAGCGCATGGCAAGCGGTCACGGCAGGCGGTGGTCCTGGGCCTGTCGGCGGCGGCCGCCCTTCCGGGCCTGGTCGTCAGGCTGACGAGCGCCGATCCCGGCGACCTCGGCGGCCCGATCGTGTACGGCCTCGCCATCCTCGGGGCCGCATTCCTGCTCGCCGCCGCCGCCGAAGTGCTCCAGCTCGACGTCTCCCAGGGCCTCGCGCTGGCCGTCCTCGCGTTGATCGCCGTGCTGCCCGAGTACGCGGTCGACTTCGCGTTCGCCTGGAAAGCGGGGAAGGACCCCGACACGTACGCGCCGTTGGCGCTGGCCAACATGACGGGCGGGAACCGGCTCCTGATCGGCGTCGGCTGGTCGCTGGTCGTGCTCCTCGCCGCGTGGCGCATGACCCACATCGCGCGCCGGCGCGGGTACACGGGCGAGCTCGACACCGAGGTGACGCTCGACCGCTCACATTCCATCGAGCTCGCGTTCCTCGCGATCGCGACCCTGTACTCGCTCACGCTGCCCCTCAAGCACGACCTAGTGATCGTCGACTCGGCGGTGCTCATCGCGATCTTCGTGCTGTTCCTGGTGCGGATCGCGCGCGCCCCGGCCGAAGAGCCACATCTGGTCGGGCCCGCGCAGCTGGTGGGCACGCTCACGCCCGGTCCACGACGCGTCGCGGTCGGCGTCATGTTCGTGTTCGCTGCCGGCGCGATCTTCGCATGCGCCGAGCCGTTCGCCGACTCGCTCGTGCACCTCGGTGAGCAGCACGGGATCTCGACGTTCTTGCTCGTCCAATGGGTGGCGCCGCTCGCGTCGGAAGCCCCCGAGATCGTCGTCGCGGCACTGTTCGCATGGCGACTCAACACGAGCGGAGGCTTCGGCACGCTGCTCTCGTCGAAGGTCAACCAATGGACGTTGCTCGTCGGCTCACTGCCGCTCGTGTTCATCGTCTCGAGCGGCCATTTCCGCGGCCTTCCGCTCGACGCGCTGCAGCGCGAGGAGGTGTTCCTCACCGCCGCGCAGTCGGCCTTCGCAGTGGCAGTCCTCGTGAACCGGCGGATCAGCGTGCAGGAGGCCTACGCGCTGTTTGCACTGTTCATCTCGCAGTTCCTCCTGGGCGCGGTGTTGCCGGATGGCGCGCGGGCCGTCGAGCGCATCGGCGTCGGCAGCCTGTACCTCGTCCTCGCCGCGGGCGTGCTGCTGCGCCAGCGCCGCGCGATACGCGCGGTCGCGCGTGACGGACTGCGTACACCAGTCGACGAGCTCAGCCGGCACGATCCGTCGGTCGAGGACCTCGTTCCCGACGCCTAGCCTGGTGCCCGGTAGCGAGCCGGCCGGGCGGCCGCGTCCTGGGCCTGCGGCCCGGGCCGAGGAACGTCCGGACTCCGAGGGCACGGTGCTGGGTAACACCCAGTCGGGGCGACCCGCAGGACAGTGCCACAGAAAGCACACCGCCGATGGCGCCGGGCTCGCCCGGTGCACAGGCAAGGGTGAAACGGTGCGGTAAGAGCGCACCAGCGCCCGGGGCGACCCGGGCGGCTCGGCAAACCCCACCTGGAGCAAGGCCGAACAGGGGAAGGACTGCCCGTCCGACCGACGGTGGCTCGCCACCGCCAGACACCCCGGGTAGGCCGCTAGAGCCGTCGGGTAACCGCCGGCCGAGATGGATGGCCGCCCCGGGCGACGCGAGTCGCCCGGACAGAATCCGGCGTACAGGCTGGCTCGCTACCACCCCTACTCTCACAATGGTTGTAGGGATTGGGGGACCGCCATAGCCCCTCAGGGACCAGAGACGGGCTCAGAGCCGTGGGGTGCGCTTCGCCGTGTGTGCATCGGTCAACGAGCACGCCGGGGCTGGTGAGGTGCCGGCGAGCTCCGCGGGACCGAACACTGGGCAGTGCGGGAGTCGTGAAGCCCGCCGGCATTACGAGACCGCAAAGCCCCCCAAGGGCGTTACAGCACGGCTCGGCGAGCCTCAAGATGGCTCGGCCCGTCGGTCGAAGAACAGTCGCCATGCGGGGCGTCAGGACGCGCTGCGTCCGGAACGGAACCGGCTGCTACTGGGCCAGCCGGCTCCTTCGTGCTCAGGCCAAGACCACGCCCCCGACTCGCGGGCTCAAGTCGCAACGACCCTAGGCCGATCCTGAGGACACACTGGGCGCTGCAGGGACGACCGTTCGAGGCGGTCAGCGTGACGGCAGAAGAGTTCGCCCCGATCACCCAGCGCGGAGACCGCCAACCCGTCTGGTGGTTGGCGCATTACAAGCTGGACTCGTCGACCGATGACCATTGGCACTCATGCCAAATCGTGGACGTCTCCATGGGCGGCGCCGGCGTCCAACTCCTCGGACCCGCTCCTCCCACCGCGGGTCGCCTGACCGTCAACCTGGTCGTGCCCGCTCTCGGCGGCGCCGTGCAGCTCGCTGGGATCGTCAAGCACTCACGACCCGCGACGCCCGGAGTCATGGTCGGCATCCAGTTCGTCGACATGGACTATCTCACCTTCGACGTTCTCGCTTCGTTGATCGAACAGCCCCAACTCAGCTAACCACGATCGACCCGGGTCTGCACCCGAGCTGCGAGCTCGGCTGCGCGCTCCGCTCCTCCCCTCCATGCAGGGGCGGAGCGCGCCCGCATGGACCCTGGTCACGTCACCCCGTCCTGGTGCCGCTCGAGCCATTCGGCCATCGCCGCGATCGCATCCTCACGCGTCTTGCCGTTGAGGACGTTCCACCCGTTCTGAACCGTCCCGGGAAGGTTGCAGGCCAGAGCCTGCATGAAACCCGGGGCGGTTCGGTTGGCGGTCTCCTGTGTTGTTAGTGGCACGTGGGCCTAGGGGTGCCCGCCCCCACCGGGTGCCGGGTGTGCGGCAGCGGTCCTACGGTGCAGGCATGCGCATACGGACGCTCTCTCGGCTGGCTGTCGTGTCTCTCGCGGTGGTCGGCGGCAAGTCGCTGTACGACCGTTTCGGCGATCGGTTTCGGGCACTGGCCGGCCGGCCTGACCGCAAGCTCGACGTGACGGTCACGGTGAACCCCAGCCAAGGGGACGACTCGTAGCCCGGCCGTCATCGGTGATGCTCCGTTCGTTCGTCCTCGTCGGTGAAGGTGTCGGTGGGACGGATCCGGAACGCGAGTTGCGCCCACCGATCGGCAATCTCCGGACGGCCCGCGGCGAGCGCGTCGGCTGCTTTCGCTGCGAGGTCGACGAGGGGTTCGCCGGCCGCGCGTCCTGGGCAGCGGTAGTCGCCGTTCAGGTACGACTGCGGCCGTCTCAGTACTGCACCCCGCGGGTGGGGACCTGAAGATCGAGTGTCACACCGACGAGTTGGAGAATGTGAAGCGCCGCGGGACTCGCGCTCTCGACGCTCAACTCGACGCCCCGCCGTTCCAAGCGTTTGCGGGCTGCCAACAGCGCAGCGACACCCGAGGAATCCAAGAACGTCACGTCGGTCAGATCGACGACGACCGAACCGTTGGCGAACTGGCCGAGAGCTTCAGCGAGCCGAGCCGCCGTGCTCATATCGACCTCGCCCGACACCATCACCCGGTGCCCTTTCGCCGTAGCTGAGATTTCGCATCGCATCGCCAACGCCATGAGAAACCCCCCTTCGAGACGAACCAACTCCTCCGCTCCGAAAGGCCGACTGCTTGACCCGACGAATTGGATAACTCGGGCGGGACGCCCGGTCAAGGTCCTCGTGCCGAGAGACTCCTCGCCGAGCGATTCGCCCGTGGTGACCTCGACGTCGAGAGTGCCGGCGGCGCAGGGACACGCTTCGCGGCGAAGCGACAAACGAAGGGACGGCCGGCGGGCCGGAAGACTCGATCCCGGCATCGACGAGGATCGGCATGAGGCACTCGCCGAAGGCCTTGAACTGCCCCTGGGTGTCCCAGATCTCGCTCACGAGGAGATTCCCATCGGTGTCGATACCGACGTCGTCCAGCCCCGCGGAGAAGAGTCTCCGGCCGCCTCCAGCATCTCGATCGTCGTGTCGTGTTTCTCTGCTGTCAGAGCAGCGGGCTGAAGCGAACGACGATGCTCGTGTTCGCAAATCCCTCTGGTTGGTGTCTCGAGCACCCTATCGGCGTTCCCTTCCGCCGTCTCTTCCGCCCTCTTCCTCCATCCTCGGGCGGTACCGCGCCTCGACCACACCCGATTCGTGGCGCCTCCCGCAAAGCCGGGGAGACACGCGCAAGACTTGGAACCGACGACTCATTCCAAGATCGAGAGGAGCGGCGATGAGACGGCGGGTCTTCGATGCCCTGGTGAGTGCTGGTGGAGGCGTGCTCGTGGTCGTGTTGATCGTGGCAGGAGCATTGCTCCTCTGGGGTCACAGTTTCGCGAACTCGAACGTCAAGAGTCAGCTCGCCCAACAGCAGATCTTCTTTCCCGAGAAGGGGAGCTCCGACCTCTCGGACCCCAAGATCGGTCCATACTTGAAGCAGTACGCAGGCCAAGAAGTCCTCACCGGTCGTCAAGCCCAGGCGTACGCCGATCACTACATCGCCGTGCACCTCCGCGAGCTGCCACACCACGGCGTGTACGCCGCACTGAGCGCTGCGTCCCGCGCGAACCCGAACGACGCGACCCTCAAAGCCGCGGTGGAGACCTCGTTCAAGGGAACGACGCTGCGAGGATTGCTTCTCGAGGCCTATGGGTTCTGGACGTTCGGCCATATCGCGTTGCTGGCCGCGATCGCAGCATTCATCCTCGCGGCCGTCATGAGCATGCTCGTCGGACTCGGGCTCTGGCACTCGCGCCGAGTGGCAGCAACAGCCGAGCTCTAGGCCCTGAGCACCTCGCCGTCGGTCACGCGATCGACGATACGTCCGGGTTACGACGGCCTGGGGCCCCGAAGCGCTTGCGCCGGCGACGTGCCATGAAACGTGGGCCTCCCCCGCCATCCCCGCTGGTCGGGCACGGCAGGTGAGCGCTCCAGCGGCCGTGCCGATGACGATGGTGCAGCCGGTTGGCCCTACGGCTC
Organism: uncultured Actinomycetes bacterium; assembly: GCA_963815405.1. GTDB lineage: Bacteria > Actinomycetota > Acidimicrobiia > IMCC26256 > DASPTH01 > CAWFGR01. Next base: position 646,517 of record CAWFGR010000001.1, on the reverse strand, counting down.
GGCCGCCTCGTTCGCGTCTCCGCGCTCGGCGCCTGGTCGGGTGTCGGGCGAGGCATGATCGGGGGTCCACGGCCTGGCGTGGCGTTGACGAGCGGGGGTTCCGGATGAGTCGCTCTCCGAGCGAGCCAAACGATGGGGTGAATGGCCGGCCGGGCCGTCGTCGCCGGTTGCGGTTGGGAGTCACACGTTCCGAGGAACGCCGCCGGATCCTCCGGGGACTGTTCGGACACCGTGACGCGCCGGACGCCGTCGGCTTCGCGCTGATGCTCGGCCTTTCCGTGGTGATCGCGGTGATGGGCCTGACCGCGAATTCCACTGCGATCATCATCGGCGCGATGTTGATCGCGCCGCTCATGACACCGGTCATGGGCTTCGCGGCCGCCCTGGTGATGGGTTGGCCGAAGCGCATGGCGTCCATGATGGGCGTCGTCGTCGGAGCGTCAGTCGGTTCGATCGCCCTGGCTTGGCTCCTGGCGACCGTCATGCCCAGTCTCAGCATGAATCGCGAGATCTTGCAGCGCACTGCGCCAGATCTGCGTGATCTCCTCGTCGCGGTCGCCGCCGGCGCCGCGGGCGCGTACGCCACGTCGAGAGAAGAAGTGTCCGCGGCGTTGCCGGGAGTGGCTGTCGCGGTCGCGCTGGTCCCGCCACTCGCGGCGATCGGCGTCGTCCTCTCCGCGGGGCGCAGGGACCTTGCTGAAGGTGCCGCGTTGCTCTATCTGGCAAACCTCGCAGCGATCATCGTTGCTGGCGCGGCCGTGCTGCTCCTCACCGGATTCGTGCCCCGGGCGCGCTTCCAACAGGTGTCACGCCGCGTCGCGGGAGGATTCGCCGTCGCGTTGCTCGGAACCGCCTTGATCGGCGTGCCGCTCACCCTACGGTCGATCTCGTTCGCGCAGCACGCCTCAGATGTCGATGCCGCCCGAGCGCGGGTGCTCATGTGGTTGGGACCAGGAACCGATCTACGCATCGCCCGCGTCGGCATCGACGGAACCGTCGTGAACGTCGATCTCGAAGGGCCAGATGAACCCCCCGCCATCGCTGTCCTTCAAAGCGCCCTCGCCCGCGATCTCGGCAAAGGCACCACCGCGTCCGTGCATTGGCTGCAAAGAAGCGACATCTCCGCGGCCACGACCCGCATCGCCGCGCCCCACGCCGCGATTCGTGAGGCCATCCAGACCTGGCTCCAAGACGCCGCCGAAGACGGCCCGACCAACACCATCGACAGCATCGACGTCAACGGCGCCCAGCTCAGGATCGCGCTGGTAGGCCCTCAGCAACCACCGTCGGTCAGCTCACTCGTCGTCGCGCTCGCCGAACGCTTCGGCACCCGTCCGGACGTCACGATCCGCTGGACCCAACAACAGGTCTACGACTCCAACGCTCCGAGCGGAACGCTCGATGTACCAACACTCGCCCGAGCCGCGGCCGAAAACTGGACGCACAGCTACCCGGGACTACGCGTCGACGACGTCACGGTGACCGGCACCGGGATCACGGTGGACCTCATCGGCCCCCAAGCACCACCCGCAGTCACTGCCCTCGTCGTCGCCGTACAGAAAGCAACGAAACAAACCGCCGCGGTCAAGATCCGATACATCCAACAAATCACCCTCAGCTGAGCGGCCAGCCTCAATGGCAGCGATGGCTCCCCGACGTCATCAACGAGCCTTTCCTCACCGCGCGGGTCGTTTCGACAACTTGAACGTCTCCGCACGCCAGGGCCGCACGCGTCGATCACAGACTGCGGACTCGCAGCGTTTGGCGACTCCTTTGGCGAAACTCCCGCCGGGACCGAGGACCTTCGGCTCTGGCAAGTCGGTTTCCTGTCACCCATCGTCTTGGGCATGGCGGTCCTCTGGTTCCCCACGTACGGACATCCCGACGGGCCGTCGAAGATCGCATGGTTCAGGGTCGTCGACGGGTGGGGGTATCGAACCGAGGGGCACCCGGCAGGGCCGTCCCCGTTTCCATCCTTCAGGATCGTTGATGGGTGCGCATATCCGATACTCGAGATGCCGGGGCGGCCCCCGACGTTCGAGGTCATCGGGTCGTTCGTGTACCACGGCCTGGGCGGTCCCTGGTTCCACATCAAGACCTTCCCGGAGTGACGCTTCCTGGTTGTCAGGCGGCCCCGGTCCGCCCCTCAGCGCCGCGCCTGCGCCGGTGGTCCGTGGACGAGTCCGTACCGGTTGGGCTACTTCTCCCAACCGTCGGGTTGCTCTCCTGGTGCGGGCTGGAACATCGCCCGGAAACAGGCGTCGCTGACCGCGAACCGGTGCCCGTCGCGCTCGACAACCCAGTCGCCGGAGAAGGCGAACACGTCCTCGGTCCCCGATGACGATTCGCTGACGGCGTAGCGAACCCGGTGGGCTTGGAAGCGACCGCGACACTGGTAACTCCGCTGCTGGTACACCGCCGAGCCTCCCTTGCTTGCGCGGTGAGCAGACTGCCCTTGGCGGTGTTGTACGTCAACCCGGGTCTGCCCCGGTCCCCATTGTCCTGCTGCATGAAACCCGGTGCGGTTCAATCAGGGGGATCTGCGGCGCTTGGACACACGCGAGGGCGCCTTGAACCAGCGGTACCCGCGACGGCTTTCTCGACCGCATACCAACAGCACGGGTGCATCAAGATCGCGTCGACCTGCGTGGCGCTCATCACCGTGCTCAGTCTGCTCCTGGGCGGTGCGGGCCCCCTCCAGGTCGAGGCGCGCTTAGACGAGGAAGTCCAGGACCGCCATCGCCTGGAGGGCACGGTTGATATGCGGCGGAAGGTTGATCAGCCGCAGAGCACGGTCGTCAGCGGAGAGATTCCTGCGCACGTACAGCAGGATGCCGACCGCGCTGGAATCGATGAACTCGAGCGGCCCGCAATCGATCACGACGTCCGCGTTGGTGCCCGCGGCGTGACGTTGGATCGCGCGCTCGAGATCATGAGCGTTCGCCACATCGAAGACACCCGACAACACGAGAGGTTCAGCGTCGCCAACCATCAGCATCCGGTCCGTACTCGTATCCATCACGGAACGGCCGACTGCTTGACCCACACCATTATGGCCATATGGCTACCTGCGAGGCATCCCACCACATCGGAAGACCGGGCCATGTGCTTGAGCGTGTGACGCAACGAGGAACGGTGGCGTTCGCCTCTCAGATCAGACTTGGCGCACAATCGCGGGGGACGGCGTCTGCTTTCGGTGCGTGAAGGTCTCGCCAAGCGTCACCGTGGGATGGGGCTGGCTCGAACAGTCCGGTCGCCGGAGCGCCAACGGCCCCTCGTCGTCCGGGGACCAGCGTTGCCATCACTCGCAGTCGGGCCCTCGGGCGGTTTCCTTCGTGCTATTCGAAGTACGCGTTGAGCGGAAGGCCGCACGCTTCGGCACTGACCGCGCCGTCGACGTCACGTCGGATCAGCATCGGGCACGTCGGGCTCGCCTGCGCGGGATCCACGTCCGCGATCTTCCCGTGGGTGGGGCAGCGGTACTCGACGGTCGACACCGCTCGCCACCCTAGCCACCGCTGCTCGCGCCGCTCATGGGCTTCGGTGCCGTCTTCGCCGCCACCAGTGCCTTCGTGTTCGCCGTACGACGTCTGGGAACGGCACTGCATGCGAGACCAGGCGCGCGGGTTGGAGAGCCGACCCTTGCCGCGCGTCGAGCGATGTCCCACCGCAACGCGACCGGTCGCAACGTCGTATCCGACGGGGCACGAGAGGAGCTCTTCGGGTTCGCTCATGGGCGATGCTCTGGCGGGACGACGACGAGTGGGCAGGTCGCATGGCGCGCGAGCTGGTGACTGACGGAGCCGAGGAGCAGCTCTTGGAATCCGCCTCGACCGCGCGCCGACGACGATCAGGTGAGCGCCTTTCGCGGCTTCGAGGAGCTCGCGGGCCGCCCCATCGTTCGCCAGGATGCGTCGGACGGGCCGTTCGAGCATGTCGAGCCCACCGTGTGCGCCGGCAGCGTCGAGCGTGGCCTGCGAGGCTTGCTCGAACGCGGTGGACGTCAATGGCGCCCGCGGCGAAGGGCGCGGCCATCACGGCGTAGGGGACGTGCCAGGCGTGGACGAGCTCCAGTTGTGCTTGGTCCGTCGCGGCCTCGGCGATTGCCCACGCGAGCGCCGCCTCGGCGTTGTCCGATCCGTCGACGCCGACCACGATCCGCCGAGTCGCTGCCGGTTCGAGCGTGTACGACATCCGGATGATCGCTACGGGACATGTGGCGTGGTGAAGGCAGTACTCGCTAGTGGACCCGAGCATCAATCGGGCGAGGGCGCTGCGTCCTCGCGCCCCGACGACGAGGAGCGAAGCACCGGCCGACAGGTCGACGAGACCGGGACCGGCCAGGTCGCACAGCACACGTCGGGCAACCCGTTCGGCACGATCTGCTCCCAGGACCTTGAGCAGGTGGCGGTCGAGCTCCTGTTGCGCGTCGTCTTCGCTCGTGACCGCGTCGAGGCCACCATCGAACAAGCTGCGGCGCACAGACGCGAAGGCTGCTGTGACGGACCACCCGCGCCGGTCTGCTTCGGCGCAGGCCCAGTGCAGGGCTTGCGCGGATCCGTCCGATCCGTCCACTCCGACGATGATCTCGTTCATGCGCGAATCTCCCGTCGGGTGTCGACAAGGGCAGCGACGCCGGTGGCGAAGGCTTCGACGGCCTCCCAGCTGGTGCATCCGTGATCGTGGGTCATGTCCATCAGCAGCGAAGAGCACCGTGGGCAGCGCGGGAACGAATGCCTGGCCGCTGCCCGTTCACGCCGATGGCCCATCCGTGTCATTGCAACCTCGTCTTCCGCGGGTCCCGATGATCGCCTTCGCTCTCCAGCGCCACCAGGGTCTTCCGTCACTGGTGGACCAGAGCCGAGCGGCGCCGCTCCGGCGGGCGTCGGACTCTCGCTCGGCGTCACCGCGAGGCGTACGACCATCACGTGGGCGACGAACCACTGCGCACCGAGCTGGACGCCTCGACGTCCATCGGCAGAGCACTCCGCCTGCTTGCCGGTCAGCAGCGGACGCCCGGCGTTCGCGACCGCACGCGGGGCGCTGTCTTCCTCAGCCGTGACGGCTGCGGCTTCGGGGAACGAGATCTTCGGTTGGCTCAGCTGCAGGCCAAGCCCTCAGTCGCCCGGCGCCGGCCCCCGCCACGGAGACAGCATCAGCTCCGACGGGGTAAGCATCAGCGCTATGAATGACGACCGAGGACCCGTGTCGAGTGAGACGGCCGACGACTTCGCCATCCGCGAGGAGGGCCCGACGATCGCGCCGCGAGGAGGCTCGCTGAACATCGTCGAAGGCCCGCTGCCACCAGATCTGCTGGAGGCCGTGGACGCGTGGTGGCGAGCAGCCAACTATCTCGCGGTTGGCCAGATCTACTTGGAAGCGAACCCACTGCTGAAGGAGCCGCTCCGTCCCGAGCACGTGAAGTCACGGCTCCTCGGGCACTTCGGCACGGTCCCCGGCCTGAACCTCGTGTGGGTGCACGCAAACCGAGCGATCCGGGACCGCGATCTCGACGCGGTCTTCGTGGCGGGGCCGGGTCACGGCGGACCCGGCCCGAATGCGTGTGCCTGGCTGGAGGGCACCTACTCCGAGCTCTACCGAAACATCACGCAGGACGAGGCTGGCATGGCCGCGTTCTTCCGGCAGTTCTCCTTTCCGGGTGGCGTGCCCAGTCATTGTGCCCCCGAGACGCCGGGCTCGTTTCACGAAGGGGGTGAGCTGGGCTACTCGCTGCTTCACGCGTTCGGGGCAGTGCTCGACAACCCAGGGCTGGTCGCGTTCTGCGTCGTCGGTGACGGTGAAGCCGAGACCGGGGCGCTCGCGACGAGTTGGCATTGCAGCCGTTTCGTCAACCCAGCCCGCGACGGCGCGGTCGTGCCCATCCTCCACCTCAACGAGTACAAGATCGCCAATCCGACCCTGCTGGCGCGGATCCCCGAACGCGACCTCCTGAGTCTGCTTCGCGGCTACGGCTACGAGCCGCAGGTCGTGGCTGGCGACGACGCCGGACCTGTGCATCAGGCGCTCGCCGCGGCGTTTGACCGGTGTCTCGATGTCGTCAGCTCGATGCAGCGGCACGCGCAGGCGGGTCTCGATTCCACACGCGAGGCCACGCGCTGGCCAATGATCGTGTTGCGCACACCGAAGGGGTGGACCTGCCCGCCGTTCGTAGACGGCGCAGCGGTCGAGGGCACATTCCGATCCCACCAGGTGCCGCTGCCCAATGCGCGGAGCAACGAGCTTCATCGCGCCGTGCTCGAAGACTGGTTGCGCTCCTACCGGCCCGACGAGCTCTTCGACGCTGACGGCCGGCCTGTCGAAGCGCTGCGCGCGCTCGTCCCCATCGGTGATCGACGCATGAGCGCGAACCCAGTCGCCAATGGCGGAGCGATTCTCGCAGACCTTCGCCTGCCGGACTGGAGGAAGTACGCAGTCGACGTGTCTGCGCCCGGCGGCACTGAGCACGGGGCCACACGCGTGCTCGGGGCGTGGCTACGCGATATCACTGTTCAGAACCGCGAGAACTTTCTCACCTTCGCTCCCGACGAGCTCGTGAGCAACCGCCTTGACGACATCCTCGACGTCACCGAACGAAACTGGCAAGCACGGATCGACGCACGCGACGACCGCCTCTCACGCGACGGGCGAGTCATCGAGGTTCTTTCGGAGCACATCTGCCAGGGGCTCCTGGAGGGATACCTCCTCTCTGGTCGCCATGGTGTCTTCACCTGCTACGAGGCGTTCATCCATATCGTCGATTCGATGTTCAACCAACACGCGAAGTGGCTCGAAGCAAGCGCACATGTGCCCTGGCGTCGACCGATCGCCAGCTTCAACTACCTCCTCTCGTCGCATGTGTGGCGCCAGGACCACAACGGAAACACGCATCAGGATCCCGGCTTCCTCGACGTCGTGATGAACAAGAAGCCGGACATCGTGCGCGTGTACCTTCCGCCCGATGCCAACACGCTGCTCAGCACCTACGACCATTGTCTCCGTTCACGACACCACATCAACGTCGTCGTCGCTGGCAAGCAGCCGCAGTTCGACTGGTTGTCAGCCGACGAGGCCGCGGCGCACTGCGCACGCGGCGCAGGGATCTGGACGTGGGCGAGCACCGAACCCGAGGCAGACACTCCAGATGTCGTCCTCGCGTGCGCAGGGGACGTGCCGACGCTCGAAACCCTGGCTGCCGCATCGATCCTGCACCAACATCTCCCCGCATTGAACGTACGGGTCGTCAACGTCGTCGACCTGATGCGTCTGCTGCCCGAAGAGGAACATCCCCACGGTCTCCCCGAGCGTGAGTACGAAGCGTTGTTCACCGACCACGCGCCGATCGTGTTCGCGTTTCACGGCTACCCGTGGCTCGTGCACCGCCTGACGTATCGCCGGACGAATCATGATCAGATGCACGTACGCGGCTACAAGGAGAACGGCACGACGACGACTCCGTTCGACATGGTGATGCTCAACGACTTGGACCGTTACCACCTCGTCACCGACGTCATCGATCGCGTGCCGACTCTCGGGCCGCGCGCAGCCGAGCTCCGTCAGGAGATGGTCGACGCCAGGTTCCGCGCGCGGGCTTGGACCCGCGAGCACGGCGAAGACATCCCCGAAGTCGCCAACTGGCGTTGGAACGCCTAGCTCGATGCGCGTGCTCACGGTCAATGCCGGGTCAACCTCGCTGAAGCTGGCAGAGGTGGATGACGGCCAGGTCACGCACGCGCCCGACTCGCTCGAAGTGGTGTTCGCCGACCGGCCACCCGACGTCATCGCGCACCGGGTCGTTCACGGCGGCGAACGCACCACGTCGGAGATCGTCGACGACACGGTGCTGGAGCAACTCCGGATGTTGACGGATCTCGCGCCACTCCACCAGACTCCAGCACTCGACGCACTCGAACGCTGCCGCGCGAAGTGGCCTGGGATCGCGAACGTCGCCTGCTTCGATACCGCATTCCACAGCACCATCCCCGAAGCGGCACGCACGTACGCGCTTCCCCGCGGCTGCGGGCGCTGGTGCGTGTGTACGGCTTCCACGGCTTGTCGCATGCGTGGGCCGTCGGCAGGGCCAATGCCCTCGCGCCCGACGCCCGCCGGGTGGTGGTCGCCCACATCGGGGGTGGCGCGTCGTTGTGCGCGGCGTTGGACGGTCGCAGCATCTTCACCACGATGGGGTTCACCCCTCTCGACGGACTGGTCATGGCGACGAGGAGCGGAACCCTCGATCCCGGCGCCGTCGTCTGGCTTCAACGACACACGGATGAGGACCTCGGCTACGTGTTCGAACACGAGAGCGGCCTTCTCGGACTCTGCGGCACGAGCGACATGCGCGTCGTGCACGAGCGCATCGCAACGGGCGACGCCGACGCGACGTTGGCGTTCGCGGTATGGCTGCACCGCGCGATCACTGAGCTCGGCGGTTGCGTCGCGGCACTCCGTGGTCTCGACGCGCTGGTCTTCACCGGCGGGATCGGAGAGCACGACCACGTCGCGGGCCGCACTCGCGGAGTCCGTGGCCTGGCTGGGCGTCGGTCTCGACGACACGCGCGCCGTGCCCTCAGGCGAGGATTGCGAGATCTCATCTGGAGCATCGACCGTGCGGGCGTTCGTCATCAGGTCCCGCGAAGACCTCCAACTCGCCGCCGAAGCAACCGCGGTGATCCACCGCGTCCTGGGCACCCGAACGCCTCCGGCAGGCCGGTGAGCCTCCAGCAGTCGGCGACGACCGCGATCGCCCCTAAGCTGTCGGTGCCGAGGCGCCGGTCAGTGGGACCGACCCGGCGAGTGAAAGCAGAATGAGTTGACTCAAGGCACTGTCAAGTTCTTCAACGCCGAGAAGGGTTTCGGCTTCATCGCCCGCGAGCAGGGGAGCGACGTGTTCGTCCACTTCTCCGCGATCCAGGGTGACGGCTACAAGACCCTGAACGAGGGTCAGCGCGTCGAGTTCGACGTGGCGCCGGGACGCAAGGGCGAAGAAGCCCAGAACGTCCGCCCCATCTGACGGCATCGTCAGCAGGGCCGGTCGGGCTTCGGCTCGGCCGGCCCTTTTCGCGTTCCGGTACCGCTCGGGCCGCTCAGCCGGCTCTTGTCGCCCGTGCGTCAGAGAACCCTGATCGACCGGTTCGTCACGCGGGCGCGGCGACGGCATCCTGGCGCATCGTCAGCATGATTCCCACCACGAGAATCCAGAGCGCACCGAGAAGCCCACCGATGAATCCAACGGGGCCGGCCAGCGACAGCACGCCGATCACGACTGCCGCCCAACCGAGCCAGCGCGGAAGCACCGGGTTGCGCACGGTCGCAATCCCCGCGGCGAGCATCAACACCGCCAGCCCGCCGACCAACCCGAAGAAGTCGTTGTTGTCCAGCACGTTGAGCGTCTGTGCGACAGCGCTCTGCCGGTGATCGGCGGCCACCACCAAGGCGAAATGCACCGACGCCATGAGCAGCAGGCCGGACGCGAGGATGACCATCCCGCCGAACGACGCGCCGGACAGGATCGAGGCGTCACCCTGCAGCAGCTCGCGCAATCGAGCCGCGAACAACACCAACAATGCGGCGCCGATCGCCACCATCAATGTCGCGATCAGCTGCCCGGTCTTGTGCTCCCGATAGAACGACACCACCTCCGCCGCCGTCGCCTTGTCGCCGCCGTCCGGTGTGCCGCTCCCGACAACACCGAACGCGAGCGCAATCAACACGATCCCCACTGCCCCACTGAACGACAACCAACGTCTCAGCGTCACGGCAACCCCCCGGCTCCACCGCCCCCACACTCGGCACCAGCGCCGGGATCCTCTCACAACGCCGGAATGCCGCGCCGCGATGAGTGGCAACAATGGTCGCGTCACGCCCAACCGCTCTCCGCGGAGCTACTGGAGCGCGGGCCACCAGCCTCGACACCGGACGCACACGAGACCGGGCGCGCCTGGAAGATCGAAGGTCTCGAGATCATGGAAGCCGACTGCCTGGCACTGCTTGCGGGCCTCGTCGAACCAGGCGCGCCGCGCCTCGTCGGACCATCCTTCGAGCGTCTTCGGAACGATGTGCGTCGCGGGCGGGTCCTCGACTCTCGGCGAGTAGCTGATCGGCTCACCCACAACCGTTCCTGTACCCATCCGCATCAGCCACAACCCTTGCGATTGTGGAGAGCGTGCAGTGGGATCGGGAGGTCACCCTCGTTCGGAGGGATTGACGAGCTCGTCGAGGCTGACGATCGCGAAGAGTCGTCGGTGGACAGCGCTCGCGCCGGTGAGCTCGAGCACCTGGCCCTCGCGCTCTCCCGTTTCTGCGCCCATCGAGGTTGCGCTCACCGTGCAACTTCACCGGGACCCTCCTAGCGCAAGCTGCACGTTCGCGAGTGTTCATGTGTTGGTCGAATGCGAGTCGCTGCGGCGTCGCCGGGGAGTCGCCATGATTCTGATAAGCCTGGAGACACGAAGAGATGGCTCCACACCAGGGTCGCTGCCGGCACGTTCGTGATCGCCGCGCTCGCCGTGGCCGCGGCATCCGCGTTGGCCGCGCCGGAGCACGCCGACCTTCCGGCGAGCTGACGGCGCACACGCTTTCCCGTCGAGCGTGGTCCGCCGAGAGGTGAAGCTTCGTCGCGACGAGACGCTTGCGCTCGCGCCGGGGCGCGGAGGGCATCGGCCTCGAGCGGAGCCTGGGTGACGTCACGACCGCGCGGGAACCTCGAGCACCGATCGACAGGGGCAGGACCTCAGTCGATCACGAGGTGGAACGCGTCGAGACCACGGACCTGCCCGAGGTGCCAGGTCAGTGGCGCCGATTCGTCGAGCCGGTACGTGGGAATCAGGCGGTGGATCTCCTCCAGCGCGACGCGGATCTCCATCCGGGCCAGGTGCAGCCCCAGGCACCGGTGAGGGCCGATGCCGAACCCGAGGTGCCGGTTCGCGGCCGCCCGCCCGAAGTCGATCTCGTCGGCGTGCTCGAACTGGTCGCTGTCACGCCCTGCGGAATTGAGCAGCAGGATGAGGTGATCTCCGGCCGGGATGTGTCGACCGTGGAGCTCGAAGTCCTCGGTCGCGTAGCGCACGTTCGCGACGAGCGTGTCGTAGCGCATCAGCTCCTCGACTGCGCCCGGGATGACCGACGGGTCCGCAACGAGCTGATCACGAAGGTCGGGACGCGTCGACAGGTGGTACATCGAGATCGACAGCTGCGCGGTGACCGTGTCGAGTCCGGCGAAGAAGAACATCCGCGCGGTGCGGATGAACTCGTTCTTGGTGATCGGGCGCTCCCCGCCGACTTCGAGCGTCATGAAGTGACCGATCATGTCGCCGCCGGGCTCACCGCGCTCGGTGCGCTCGTCCCAGATGCGGTCGAACATGCCCATGACGCCGGCGTAGATCTCCCCCATCTTCTCCGGACGACTCACCGGGTCGGAGTGGAGGTACTCGTCCTTCCAGCGGGCGAACGTGTCGAGATCGGAGGTGGGCAAGCCCATCATCTCGCAGAACATCACGCACGGGAACGGAACCGAGAACTCCTTGAGGAAGTCGCAGCGGCCCTTCGCGGCGATTGGCGCGAGGAGCGCCCGCGCCGACTCGCGGGCTTGGCCCTCGAGGCTCGCGGCGTGCGCCGGCGAGAACAGCTCGAGCATCGGCTTGCGGTAGAGCATGTGCTCGGGCGCGTCGAGCTGGAGCGGGATCTCGGGGCCGAGCGGGTACTCGAAGGGAGGCAACCCGAGATCGCGCGTGGAGAACACGTCGCTGTGCTGCATGACGGTCGCGGCGTCCTCATGACGGGCGACCACCCAGCACCGCATCGAGTCGCTCTGCACCACCGGGCACTCGGAACGCAATCGCTCGCAGAAGGGATACGGATCGTCGACGAGCTCCGCGAGCTCGAGGTTGAAGCCGTGGGCCCACTCCTCGATCCGCTCGGGCGTGCTCGGCACGAGCTGCTCGATCGCCATCGTGCGTCTCCTCCCCTCAGTGGCACACGTGACTGACCCACGACGGTAGCAACGGCACGGGTCCCCCACCAGCGCGTGACCTGATCACTCCCATCGGACACAATCGTCGGAACTTCGCACACCACCGACTCGCACGGGGAGGTTCCGCATGGCTCCGGAATGGCTGGTGTCGGTCGACGACCACGTCGTCGAGCCCCCGGATCTGTGGGTTCGGCGCGTCCCCGCCCGCTGCCGCGATGCCGCGCCGTGGGTCTTCGACGACGGGCTCGGCGAGGCATGGCACTTCGAGAACCGCCGCATCCCGATCGGCGGCAACCTGGTCGTGGCCGGCCGCGACCAGTTCACGCCTGAGCCGGTTCCCTTCGCGGAGATGGATCCCTCCTGCTACGACGCGGCCGCGCGCGTCGCGACCATGAATGCAGACCACGTGCTCGCATCGCTGTGCTTCCCGACGTTCGGCCGCTTCTGCGGACAGCTCTTCACCGAGTTCAAGGACCGCGACCTCGCGCTGGCCTGCATCCAGGCCTACAACGACTGGCACCTCGACGAGTGGTCCGGCTCCGCACCCGGGAGGTTCATCCCCGCGATCATCCTGCCGCTCTGGAACGCCGAGCTCTCCGCCGCCGAGATCGACCGCTGCGCGGCGAACGGCGCACACGCCGTCCTCTTCTCGGAGAACCCCGCGGCGTTGGGCCTGCCGTCGATCCACGATCCCGACCGCACGTGGGACCCCGTCTTCGCGCGGTGTCAGGAGATCGGGCTCCCGTTGTGCTGCCACATTGGGTCGTCGTCGAAGATCATCACGACCTCCGACGACATGCCGAACATCGTGATGATGACGGTGACGTTGCTCAACTCGGCGATCGCGCTGTGCGACTGGATGTTCAGCACGTCGATCGACCGATTCCGCGAGCTGAAGATCTGCCTTTCCGAGGGCGGGATCGGGTGGATTCCCTGGTTGCTCGAACGCGCCGATCACACCCTCGACCGTCAGCGCGGGTGGGTCGAGCAGGGCGACTACCAGATGGAGATCTTGGAAGGAAGGTTCAAGCTCATCGAAGGCAGCGGGCGCACCTTCGACCGCACCCCGACCGAGATCTTCCGCGAGCAGTTCTTCGGCTGCTTCATCGACGACCCGTTCGGCGCGGCCGCGATCGACCGGATCGGCGTCGACAACGTGATGATCGAAACCGACTACCCGCACTCGGACTGCAACTGGCCCCACTCGCTCGACGTCGCGCTCGGCCAGCTGACCGGCCGCTCCGACGAGGACATCGAGAAGGTGCTCCTCGCCAATGCGTGCCGCGTCTTCCACTTCGAGCCCGCGCTGGCCGACGCGCCCGCGGGGGATTGACGCGCGGCGCGGGCCGCCGGAAGCGTGACGTGCCTACGAGACGGAGTCTCGGAACGCCATGCCTTCGTGCGCGGCGGCCGTCGCCTCCTCGATGGGCAGGATCGGTGTGACCGCGAAGCGCAACCACGGCGTCCAGGGCGCCGTGGTGCGCGCCAGCGTCGCGATCGTGTCGACGTCGATGATCGCGAACCCGCCGCTGCCGTCCGCAAAGCCGTAGAAGCCTCGGAACTCGGCGCCCGCCGGCGGCTGCCACTTGCTGAACACCTCGAGCGACCGTCGTTGCGCCGCTTCGGCCTCGTCGGTGAACTCCCAGGTCACGTGGAAGAGCATGGTGTCGCCTCCTCACGGCGTCCCGTCCGGCGCGGGCGTCCGGTCGGAGAGTAGCGCCATGGGCCTGTCGTCACCGAGCGACGCGCGGTCTTGCGCAGCATCACGCGATTCCACGACCGCGCCGGCCATGTGGCGCAGCACGCCTCGGCCGCCACCACCGACTGATCCTCGCCGAAGGGGACTTCAGCCAATGGGCCCGCGGGCCTCACGCCGGATCGGAGAACAGCGTCTTCGCGATCTGTTGCGCGCTGGGGTTGTCGAAGCGCAGGTCGACCCCGACCACGGGCACCGCTGCGCCATCGTCTCGCGGGTGCACGGTGCGCACCGTCCCGCCCAGCCGTAACAACACCGCGGTCGGGCCGATCTGCTCGATATCCAAGATCATGCGGTCACCCTGGCGGAGCTCCAGGTCCTCCTCCAGCGCCAATGCGGCGCCGACCCGGGACACGTTGACGACCTGGCAGGAGCAACGGTGCTGCTCCGAGCCGCGGTCGACCCAGCACTTTCCTCGCCAGGTCACCGGCTTGCGGGGCGCACGGCGGCGGTCCTGCGGTTCGCGGTTCTTCTTCCCCCACACGGTGGTTCTCTCCGGAACGGCGGCCGTCGTGCGATGCTGCCGCGTCGAAGTGTGCCCGGGTGACCTAATCACGAATCTCGAGTGGGTGGGGGGAATTCCGTTGAGAACACGAACTGGCGTGCCGGTCAGCCACGGCTGGCTCGGCGCACCGGGACGTCGGCCACGACGGCCGTCGTCCAGCCGAGCGCGGCGACGACCACGCCGGCGCCGTGGAATGCGGTCTCGCCCACCGCCGCGATGGCGCTGCCCCCGAAGCGCCACTGCGCCAGCGCATAGTGGTCGATCAACCCCCACCCGAACCACGCGACACCCGCGCCCGCCATGCATGCCCCCAACGCCGCGAGACGCGCCGCCGGCTCGTCCCAACCGGAGCGGTCCGCGCGCGCGGCTACGACTGCGCACACCACCGCGAGCACGAGGAGGACCGGCGGCCCACCTTCGAGCAGCGCACGCCGGACACCATCGAGCCGGCTTGCCGGGTCCCAGCGCGCCCAGCCACGGTGGATGAACCAAGGCACGGCGAGGCCGTACACCCCGGTGCCGACGGCGAATCCGGCCAGCGCAGCCGCCGCGGCCCGCCGTCGCGCTTCGGGTCCTTGGTCGCGCCAACGACGGCGCCCGTGGGGCACGCCCATCGATCCCCCTGCTTGGCCCGCGCCGCGGTGCGCGGCGGACCACCGTATCGTTCGTCGTGTCGGTCCACCGCCGTCACCCGCACCGTCACGGACGATCGGAGTCATCTCATGCGCCTGCTGATCCGTCTCCTGATCCTCGCGTTGGCCGCCTACGGAGCGAAGACGCTCTACGACCGCTACGCATGTGGATCCTCCGCCCTGACGCCGTCACCTCCAGCGGATGGCGACGCGGACGTCGGCCAGGTCTTCGAAGGCCATGAGGCAACGACCCGCTGGTCGGTGGGCGAGGCGACGGACGTGGGGTGAGCCGCCCGGTGAAGCCGGCGGCGGCGCATCGTCGCCAGCCGCAATTGACGCACGGAGGTCTCCTGTTGCGCAGCCCACGTGTCGATAATCCCAGAGCATGACGGGCGGGGAGCCGGTGCCCGGAACCCGAAGGGGGAACGCCGATGATCGTCCAGAAGCTCCAGCGATTGGCCCGGGGACTCGTCTGGCAGCTCCCCCAGCGGCCCTATCCGAGCAACCACCCGTGGAGCATCCACCACGAACCGAGCCGCCCCCGCGGTTGAGCACGGGGGCCCTCTGACACGCCTGGGTCATGGACAAACGCCGACAATTGCACGATGCTGGAGGCGGTCCCGGCGCCTTCCTACCCTGCCCAGGAGGGAGCCGGGACCTCTTCGTGTCATGAGCGAACCCACCCCGGTCCCCACCCACGACGTAGTCGATGCCCAGCATCGATTTCTCGACTCGCTCATCGAGAACGTTCCCCTCATGATCTTCGTGAAGGATGCGATCGAGCTTCGGTTCGTACGCGTGAACGCGGCCGGGGAACGGCTGCTCGGGCTCACGAACGACGAGCTCGTCGGCAAGAACGACTACGACTTCTTCCCCGTCGACGAGGCCGACTTCTTCACCGCCAAGGATCGAGAGGTCCTGGCTCGGCGTGAGCTCGTCGACATCCCGTCCGAGCCGATCGCGACGCCGCACGGGACGCGCATCCTGCACACCAAGAAGATCCCGCTCTTCGACGCGTCGGGCCAGGCCGCATACCTGCTGGGGATCTCGGAGGACATCACCGAGCACGTGGAAGCCGAGGTCGAGCTGCGGAGCAGCGAGGAGCGCTTCCGGCAGCTCGCCGAGAGCATCGAGGAAGTGTTCGTGCTCGCGACGATCGAACCATCGCAGCTGCTGTACCTCAACCCGGCCTTCGACCGGCTCTTCGGTTTCCATCGGGGGGAGGCGATCACCAACCCGACGCTGATGATGCGGGCGATCCACGCCGACGACCGCGGCCGCGTGGAGCAGTGGGTGTCGGACCTCGCACCGCGGCAGGCGCCCCGCGGTGAGCTCGAGTTCCGAATCGTGACGCCGCACGGCGAGCAGCGCTGGGTCCGTTCCCGCTCCGCGCCGGTCGACACGGCGGACGGCCCACCGCGGCGAGCCTTCGTCCTCGAGGACATCACGCACGAACGCCAGGCTCGCGAGTCGCTGCGCGCGGCACAAGCTGCGGCCGCCCAGGCGAACGAGGCCAAGAGCGTCTTTCTCTCGCGGATGAGTCACGAGCTGCGCACGCCGCTCAACGCGATCCTCGGGTTCGGGCAGCTGCTCGAGCTCGACGACCTCGACACGACCCAGCGTGAGAGCGTCACGCAGATCCTCAAGGGGGGACGCCTGCTCCTCGAGCTCATCAACGAGGTCCTCGACATCTCGCGCATCGAGACCGGGCAGCTGCCCTTCTCGCTCGAGCCGGTGCACCTCGGCGACGTCCTGGCCTCATCGCTCGACCTGTTGCGTCCGGTGGCCGCCGCGCACGGAGTCGCGATCCCGGCAGCTGCACCACCCGAGAGCACCGTCTCGCTGCACGCGGACCGGCAGCGTCTCGGCCAGGTCGTGCTCAACCTGTTGTCGAACGCGATCAAGTACAACCGCCGGGGCGGCCGCGTCGACCTCGGGTGCACCGCCACGAGCGACGACCGCATCCGAGTCGAGCTCTCCGACACCGGCATCGGGATGAGCGAGCACGAGCTCGAACGCATCTTCCAACCGTTCGAGCGACTGGACGCACAGCGCTCCGGCATCGAAGGCACAGGATTGGGTCTCGCGTTGAGCAAGACGCTGGTCGAGGCGATGGGCGGCACGATCGGTGCCCGCAGCGAGGTCGGCCGTGGCAGCACGTTGTGGTTCGAGCTCCCCGTCGCGCGCGAGCCAGCACCCGCCCAGGCGGTCCCCACAGACGCCGCGGCTCCCCGTCCCGCCGAGCACCTCCCCCGAACCGTGCTCTACATCGAAGACAACCTGTCCAACGTGCGGCTCGTCGAGTCGATCCTGGCTCGGCGGCCCCAGACCGAGCTCCTCGTCGCGATGCACGCGTCCCTCGGCCTCGAGCTCGCCCGCGAGCGTCGCCCGGATGTCGTCCTGCTCGACTTGAACCTGCCGGACATGTCGGGCGAAGAGGTGCTCCGACGACTCAAGAGCGACCCGGTGACCGCCGGTGTCGCGGTGGTCGTCGTGAGCGCCGACGCCACACCGTCCCAGGTCGCGCGCCTCAGCTCGTCAGGCGCCGACGCCTACCTGACGAAGCCGATCGACATCAGCCGTCTCCTCGAGGTCGTCGAGCAAATCCGGTGACGGCTCCGAGCGGCGCACGGCCCGCTCCCCCTCCAGTGACGCTCGGCGCTCGACAAGCGGACGGCGGACGATCAAGCTGGCATCGTCGTGAGGCCCCGGCACGCCACGCGCCGGCGCTCTGATCGAAGGGAGCGCCATGCCGGTGCGACCGACTCGGTACGAGCCGATGCAACACCCGCCGAAGCACCGGGACCCTCAAGGGGGATCCCGTTCCCGTCAACATCCCAGCGCTGCGTGAGCTCGCCGGCGCCACCGACGGCCGGTTCTTCGAGGCCGCAAGCGCGCACGACCTGCGCGGCGTGTATCAGGAGATCCGTGCGCGTCTTGCGTTTCGTCGGGAGCTGCGTGACGTGACCGGCTGGTTCGTGGGCGCAGCGCTCGCCGGCATCGTGCTCACTGCGCTCGCGTCGCTGGTGTGGTTCGCGAGGATGCCGTAACCGAGGCAGCCGCTCGACGATCGCGCGCCGGCAAGTATCGCAGCGCGACGGTGGCACCCACCACCGCGGTGACCGCGCCGCCGATCGCCGCGGCGCGCATCCCGCTGACGAATGCATGCCGCGCGGCATCGGCGAGCGCGCGGCCGGCCGACCCTCCGACGTGGTGTGCGACCTCGAGCGCGCGAGCGAGCGACTCGAGCGACCGTTGCCGCGCCGCTCGGCCGCCGACCAGCGTGCGGGCCGTCTCGTCGAGCTGGCTGCGGTACCTCGACGACACCACGCTCCCGAAGACCGCGACACCAAGGATCTGCGCGACCTGGCGGGTCGTCGCGCCGAACCCCGACGCGAATCCCGCCTTCTCCGGCGGCACCGCGGTCATCGTGGCCTCGATCGCCTGGGTGGTGCCGAGACCGAGGCCGGCACCGAGCACCAAGGTCGCCACGAGGACGAGGCCGTAGCCGTCGCCAACACGGAACGCGGCGAGCCCGCCGACACCTACGGCGCTCGCGAGCATGCCCAGCGCGATAGCACGGTCCGCGCCGACTCGAGCGGTGACGCGCGCGCTGCCGGCGGCCGCGACGAGCATCGCGAGTGCCATGGGCGCGAGCCGGAGTCCGACCGCCATCGGGCCGTGGCCCAGCACCGACGGCAGCAGCAGGCTCACGACGAGCAGCGTGCCGGCGAACACGAAGGTCCCGCCCATGTTGACGATCGCCGCGGCCGAGATCCACGGATCGCGGAGGTATGACAGCTCCAGCATGGGGTGCGCGGTCCGCAATTCCCACTCGACGAAGACCGCGAGCATCGCCACCGAAAGCGCGCCGACGCCGAGCGTCTCGGTGCTCGCCCATCCGTGGGCGGGGGCACCGATCACCGCCCAGACGAGTCCGGTGAGGCCCGCGAACGACAGGATCATCCCGAGGGGATCGAACCGGCCTGGCGTCGGATCGCGCGACTCGGGGACCCACCGATGAGTCGCGACGAGCAGCACCGCGCAGAACGGAACGTTCAACAGGAACAGGGAGCCCCACCAGAAGCCCGAGAGCAGCACGCCGCCGATGACGGGCCCGATCGCCATCCCGAGCGATCCCATCCCGGCCCAGACGCCGATCGCGCGGCTGCGCTCGCGCGGGTCGTCGAACAGGGTCGTCGCGATGGAGAGCGTCATCGGGGTGACGAAGGCGGCGGCGGCCCCCAACGCCCCTCGGGCGAGGATGAGCGTCAGCGGGGTCGGTGCGAACGCCGCCGCGGCGGACAGGGCGCCGAAGATCACCAATCCGACCTCGAGTGTGCGCGCGCGGCCGACACGGTCGCCGAGCGTCGCGCCGGTGAGGAGCAGCCCCGCGTAGACGAGCGGGTACGCGTTCAAGATCCACTGCAGATCGGCCGTGGTCGCGCCCAGATCGCGCACCAGCTCGGGGAGCGCGACGTTCAGCACCGCGACACCGAACGACATCATCACGAGGACCGACGAAACAGCGAACAGCGCGAGACGTGGCCGGTCGGATGTGACTCGCATGGGATCCGCCTGACCGCTCCCGTCCACCCGGTACGGGGCACACGGACCCTAGCTGCCCCGACCCGGCTCACGCCGCGGCGCGGCGGCTTCGACCCGCGATCGTGCCGAGCCTTCCCCGGAACGCGAACGACACCGCGCCGAGGATGCACCACCGGTTCGCGGGCACTCAGGCCACCTGCGGCCCGGCGCGTGCTCCTGCGCCCGCCGGGTGCGCGTGTTGGTCGAGTCGTTCGAGGTGGAGGCCGTCCGGCTGGTTGGGGTTCCCGGTCAGGACCCACGGTCCCTGCGGGACGAGGCCGGCGTGATGATCGGTGCCGCCGCCGGTGCAGACCGCGGCGAGGTTGCCGATCTCGTCGCCACCACCCCAACTCCGTGGGAGGAGATGGTGGACTTGCAACCCGGTGCGATCGCGGCGTTGGCGCGGAGCTCCTCGACCATCGCGTCCGGCAGCGGGATCCCCGCCACCAGCGCAGGACCGTGCAAGGGGACTTCGACGACCAGCAGCGGCTTGGATCGCGCGACGGGCGGCTCGACCTCAGCGAATCGTTCGCACAGTTCGACCAACGCGTCCGCAGCCCGATGCTCCCGCGAATCCCGCGGTTGCCCCTTCGGCGGGTGCATGCGGTCGATGATCCGATTCAGGGTCGCCTCGACCAGGGCACCATCCAGATCGGGCAGCTCCCCGCGAATGGAGAGCATCCCCCGATCCGGTGCCCACCACCACCGCAACGACCGCGCCTCTCGGCGCTGCTGAGAGTCCTCGACCGTCGGCTTGCGCTGCGACCGTGCCATGCGCGCCAAGTCACCGGGCGCGACATTCGGCGCCCGCACTGCCCAGTCCCGGTCCGTCGCCTCGTCGGCGAGCTGCGTGACCGCGTGCAGTTGCTCGTCACTCAACCCACCTGCGTGCGCCACCGCGGCGATCTTCGGCAACGACTCCAACGCCCGCGCGCACTCCACCGTCTCCCGAACCGTGCGCACCGACACCCCATCACGGGCCGCGACCCCGCTTCGAGCGCACCCCACTCGTCCAGCACCCGCGTCGCGGCCAACTCACGGACCCGCCACCGACACTGATCAGCGAGACCCGCCAGCTGCACGAGCCGTGCTGCAGCGTCGAAGCGGGGGAACCCCTTGTTCCGGCGCGTTGGCAGCGCTATCCTGACCACGAACGTATGTTCGTACTCCCAGGACTCCCAGGAGGCCTCATGCCGGCTGCGCAGCCCATCCCCGACGGCTACCCGCGCATCGCGCCGTATCTGTACATCGACGGCGCGGCCGACGCGATCGCGTTCTACACCGCCGTCCTCGGGGCGACCGAACGGATGCGCATGCCGGGGCCGGACGGCCGCATCGGTCATGCCGAGCTGCAGTTGGGCGACTCCGTGCTGATGCTCGCCGACGAATTCCCGGAGATGGGCATCCTCGCTCCGGGATCCATCGGCGGGTCGCCGGTGTCGCTCAGCGTGTACGTGGAAGACGTCGACACCGTGTTCCGTCGCGCGCTCGAGGCCGGCGCCCACGAGCTTCGTCCGATCGAGAACCAGTTCTACGGCGATCGCTCGGGCCAGTTCGTCGATCCGTTCGGTCACCGTTGGACGGTCGCGACCCACATGGAAGATGTCCCGCCCCACGAGATGGCCCGGCGCGCGGCTGAGATGGCGGAGTCGGGCTGAGGCGCCCCCGCACTGACGCGGCGATCAAGCCGGGCGCGCCGGCAGCACGCGAATCTCCCCCACCATCCCGTACGCGAGATGGCCCGGGAGGTGACACGCGAACACGATCGGGCCCGGCTCATGGAAGAAGTAGGTCGTCGTCGCGGTCTCGCCGGGACCCACCGAGACCTCGCCGTCTACCGCGCCGTGCGCAGCTTCGTGCCCCGACTCGTGGATCGCCTGCACCTCGGGCCCGCCCACGATGAGCTCGTGTCCGATCGGGTCACGATTGCGGACGACGAACGTCACCTCGGTGTGCTGGCGCACCCGGATCACCGAGCGCGAGAAGTGGCTGTGCTCGACCACGAGCACGACCGTCGCCGATCCGGGACCCAGTGGCTCCTGTCGAGCGCGGTGCCGTGCCGCGGCCGCGCCACTGGTACCGGCAACTGCGAATCCGACGAGCGTGATGCTGCCCGCCGCCACGAGCGCGCCGAAGACACGCAGCCAGACTGCACCGCGCGCTCATGCCATCGTCCGACGTCGCGCGGCCCCGCGCACCTGGATCGTGGTGATCGACAACAGCACCAGCGCAACGACGCCTCCGGCGACGAAGGGCCACGTCGGTGTCGAGGACGTGTCGTGGATGACCCGTTGCACGGGCTCGATCCCCGCGGCGACAGCCGACGGGCTGCGGTCATCACGCGTGGAGATCGCCAAGTCGGTGCGCAGCTGACGGGCGGGCGCGTTGACGGTCAGGTACGAGAACCACATCGAGCGCGGAACCCAGCTCATCCCCTTGTCGGACCGGAGGTCGTCGAGGAGCCCGGTACCGGCGGCGGCGCTCCGTTGCACCGCGACGCCGGCGCCGGAGAGCAGCTGCGGTCGATGATCGGTGAGGAGGAACACGTCGGCCTGCACGGGCGTGCTCCCGCCCAGACCCAGGGCGAGGATCCGCACGGGCACCCACGGTTCGGCGGTCGGGATCGTGAGCATGATCGGGGTGCCGTCACCCCGCTGTTGGCCGAGGGCGCGGGCGCGGGAGGCGTCGAAGCGCGCCGCCATGAACACCGGGCTGCGCTGCGAGTAGTAGTCGAGCACCTCCGGGGCGTCCGGTGTGAGCAGGAACCCGTGGTCGATGGCCCACTTCCCGACCGCGTCGCCGCCGCCGCGCAGGATGGTGATGTCGAGCGCGTCGATCTTGGTCTCGAGCAACACCTCGGCCGACGTCGCCGACTGGGCCGCCTTTGCGTCGGCCGCGAGAACGCGAAGCGGCGCGACCTCCCGAGCAAGGCGTTGCAGCGTCCAGTCGCCGCCGCGCTCGACCGCGCTCGGCACACCGGGGAGCGGCACGATCGAGCCCACCTCCTGGCCCTCGCCGGTGAACTCGAAGCTGGTCACGTAGTGCTCCACCCCGTCGTGAAAGGCCGCCAAGGTCGTCGTGCGCGTGAGCTGGATCGTGCCGTTCTCACCCACGAGCCCACCGCACGCTCCCGCAGGGTTTGCGGCGAGCAGGACCGCGGCGCCTGCGCAGAGGACCGCTGCGGCCCGCTTCGTCCACGATCGTGCGTCCGGTCGCCGACGATGCATGGTGGTCCCCTCTCCGCCGAGGCCGGTCTGGTGACCGGCATCATCCATTCGACGGATGGGAGTCCCGCCCCGGTTCCCGGCCCACCGACATTTCCGCGAAGATGCGGCCGGTGACCTCGGTGTGGAACCGCTCCCCCGGTGACGACGACCGCGTGGTCGCGCGACGGGCGGCGCGCGGTGACCACCGCGCGCTGGAGTCCCTGCTCACCCGCCACACCGATCGGATCTACGCGGTCTGCCGGCGCATCCTCGTCGACCACGATGACGCGCTCGATGCCACGCAGGAGACGCTGGTCGCGATCGCCCGGGGCATCGGCTCCTTCAACGGGCGCTCGGCGTTCGGGACCTGGGTCCATCGGGTCGCGACCAACGCGGCGCTCGACGAGCTGCGCCGCCGCAAGCGACGACCGGTGCCCACCGGCGACGACCTCGACCGCCCGGCGCGGCTCGTCGCCATCGACGACACGGTGAGCGACCGACTCGACGTGGATGCCGCGCTGGCGGCGCTCCCCGAGGACTTCCGCGTCGCGGTCGTGCTCCGGGACCTCTGCGACTTCGAATACGCGGAGATCGCGCTGATCCTCGACGTCCCCGCGGGGACGGTCAGGTCGCGCATCGCCCGGGGCCGGGCGGCCCTGCTCGATCTGCTCGGGAACCCCACGCCCGTCGCGGAGCGTCCAATCATCGACGACGAACGGACGACGTCATGAGCGAGCCCCCCATCGACGACTTCCCTGCCGACGAGCATCAGGACGAGCCGGCCAACGGCATCGACGCGCGCGACGAGCAGGTTGCCGCGTTGCTCGCCGTGGAACCCCTCGACGAGATGACGCGCCGGCGCATGGTCAACCACGCCCTGCGCGAGTCGCAGGCGCCGCTGCTTCCCTCCCGGCGAGCCCTCGCCATCGCGGGCGCCGCGGTGCTCGTCGCCGCGGTGGTCCTGGGCATCACCGCGCAAGGCGACGGCAAGCAGCAGCCGACCGCCGCTCGGGCACCGTCGGGCGAATCGGCGGCGCGCGGCGCCTCGCCCGCGTCGGAAGCGCTCGCCGCCGGTGCGCACGACCTGGGGGACTACGGCAACCTCGCCGAGTCGGCGAACGCGAGCCGGCTCCAGCGCGATGCCGCGGCGGCCGGTCGGGGCACGTCGAGTCTCGACGCAAAGGCGAGCAGCGCCGCACCGCGTGCAGACCTGGCCGCCGAGGTCGACGCGGCGCTCGCCTGCGCGCCTCCGACGCAGCGAGTCGTCGCGGTGGCCACCGGCACGCTCGGTGGTCGGTTCGCCGTCGTCCTGGTCACCGCCGGCGGATCGCAGGTGGTGCTCACCGATCGTTGCGAGGTGCGCAACCTCGGCTGATTCGTGCCGCTCCGCTCAGGGTGCGCGAGCTCCGGGAACACGAGGCATTCCGGCGCGGCCGCCGTCGTGGTCGTCGTCGAGGTCGTCGTGGTGCTCTCAGTCGTCGTGGTCGTGTCCACGGTCGTCGTCGTCGCACCAGTCGTCGTGGTCGCAGCGGTGGTCGTCGTCGCACCCGTCGTCGTCGGCTGTGTTGTGGTGGGTGACTTCGTTGTGGTCGTGATCGGTCGCGTCGTCGTGGTCGTCTGAGTCTGCGTGCTTGGCTGCGTCCCGGCTGTTCCGCCGCCGCCACCACCGTTGGCCGGCGCGGTCGGGGTGTTGGACCGGTTGTTCCTTGGCGCGGGCGCGTCGCTCGAGCTCGACGCCTCCGACGACGGCGCGCCGGTGGTGGTGTTGTGTTGCGTGCTGCTGCTCGCGACGGTCGAACCCGAGGTCACCACCGTCCCCGCGACGGAGATGCCTCCGGCCGTCGCCGGACCTTCGTCCTGACCGACCGCGGCGACCGCGACGGCCGAACCGGCGGCGAGGAGCGCACCCACCAACGCCGCAGTCCGGCGGCGCCGCCGCGCCGAGCGATGCCGCGCGCCACGATGGGCGCGTCGCGCGACGCCCGGCCGAAGGGAACGATGGCCCGCGCGTCAGGATCACCGCGGCCGTCGAGGAGCGCGTGCGCCTCACCCCGAACCGCGCCGAAGAGCTCGAGGTCGAGGTCGTCGCGGTCGGCCGACCACACCGGCCGGCGAACCAACGCGGTGTCGGGCGCGTCGAAGATCGCGGGTTCGCCCCCGGAGTCGGGGCGCGTCGCGTCGTCGTCCGAGAGCAGCGCGGGGAATTCGAAGAGCTCGACGTCGAGGTCGGCCGCCGAGCGGTCGGGATCGGGGTGCATCGCCATGACGTCAGAGCTCTCGAAGAGCTGCGCGTCGAGGTCGTCGCCCCCCGCGGCGTCACGTGAGGACGCCGCCGGCTCCTCGAACAGGGCGCGCTCGAACGCGTCGAGCTCGGACCCGCTCCCGTCGTCAGGGGGAAGCGGCGGGTTCGTCCTCACTGGTGGTGCACTCCCGTCCGCAAGCCGATCATCATCGCGCGCAGAGCGAGCATTGACACACTCCGTGACCTGAAGATCCCGTCCCGTGCCCTTCGTTGCCGGTTGCGCAAGCTGCGCAGGCCCCTGAGCAGGCTCTACGCTGCCGTCACCGCACTCCCGGGAGGTCTGCATGCCAGTCGTCGAGTCCCCGCTCGTCCGCGCCGAGGCGGCGCTGCTCGGGCAACGGCGCCGGCTCACGCGCGGCGAGGTCGACGCGCTCGCCGCGACCCCCCTCGACCACCTCCCCGATCTCGTGGCGCTGGCGCACAAGGTGCGGCTCGCGTACTGCGGACCGGAAGTCGAGCTCGAGAGCCTGATCAACGCGAAGTCCGGCGCCTGCCCCGAGGACTGTGCGTTCTGCTCGCAGTCGGCGCGCTACCACACCGACGTCGACGTGTATCCGGTCCTCGACATCGACGAGGTGCTCGCCGCCGCACGTGCGACGCGTGACGCGGGTGCCACCCAGTTCTGCATCGTCGTCGCCGTGCGCGGTCCGAGTGAGCGCCTGCTCGACAAGGTGATCGACGCCGTGCAGTCCGTGCAGACGGAGACCGGCCTCGAGGTCGCGTGCTCGCTCGGTCTGCTCACGAAGGAGCAAGCCGCGCGCCTGGCCGCCGCCGGCGTCCGCCGCTACAACCACAATCTCGAAGCCAGCCGCGCGGTGTTCCCCGAGATCTGCACGACACACTCCTGGGACGACCGCGTGGAGACGGCTCGCCTCGCGGTCGACGCGGGCATGGAGCTGTGCTGTGGCGGGATCCTCGGCATGGGCGAGACACTCGAGCAGCGGATCGACTTCGCATTCGAGCTCGCTGCGCTCGATCCGTGCGAGGTTCCCATCAATCTGCTCGACCCGCGCCCCGGCACGCCACTCGGCGATCGTGAGCTGCTCTCGCCGCGCGAAGCGCTCCAAGCGATCGCGCTGTTCCGTCTCGTCATGCCGTCGACGTGGCTGCGACTCGCGGGCGGACGCGAGAAGGTGCTCGGCGAGCTCCAGGCGATGGGCCTCCTTGCCGGCGCCAACGCCTTGATCGTCGGCAACTACCTCACGACGGCGGGCCGCCCGGCCGAAGCCGACCACGCGCTGCTCGAAGCCCTCGGGATGCCCGTCGCCGACGGACCCGGCGAAGGGCGCTTCGTCGTCGACGCCGACGGTGCCCACGCGCGCCCGGCCCGTCCGACGCGCACCACCATTCCCGTCTCCGCCCTTCCCGTCTCGGGCGCCTGACCGCTCAGCGACCGGTCGGCGCGTCGGGCAACGCCCGGAGACGGCCGGTACGGAAGAAGTCGCGCCGGGGGCCGGGCAGGTACAGGTCGAAGAGCCCGACGACGATCCAGAGCGCGATCAAACCCGCGACCTCCTCGGGAACGACCACCCACACCGCGGGCAGCAGCGCCGCGTGGTGGAACGCACCGCGCACCGGCCACCAGAACCGCTCCGCGTCGGTGAACGCGCCCGAGAGCACGAGCCCGCAGAAGACGCCGATCGGCAGACACAGGAGCCGGCGCCGGAGCAGGCGCGGTCGTCCCATCGTGGCGATCATCACGACCAGGAGCAGCGCAACGGGGAACAACAACGTGTGGCCGAAGCTGCGACCGCCGATCACGGCGTCGACGGCGAGCGGCGCCAACGCGCCCAGCGCGATCAGCCGGTAGTCGATCCCGACGCTGCGAAAGACCGTCGCGACCAACAGGACCGAGCAACCCACGTACCAGAGCACCATCCGTCAGGGCCAGCGCAGCAACGTCAGAGAAGGTCGAGCGCCGCGTTCACCAACGCGTCCGCGTCGGTGTTCAGCTCGCGGCGGACGTGTGCGAGGTCGACCTCCTCGTAGTCGTCGAGGAGCGCCCGGGCGCGCTGGTGCAAGGGCACGAGGTGTGGCTGCTTGACCTTCCAGCGGCCGCGCAACTGCTCGATGACGAGCATCGAGTCGGCGCGCAGCCGCAGCACCCGTGCGGGATACGGCAGCGCCGCCTCCAGGCCGGCGATCACCGCCCGGTACTCGGCGACATTGTTGGTCGTCGTCCCGATCCGCTCGCTGACCGTCGCCAGCCGCGTGGGCGGCCGGGTCGCGGGGTCGAGGAGCACCGCACCGATCGCCGCGGGACCCGGGTTGCCGCGCGAACCGCCGTCGCAGTAGAGCAGAAGCTCCTCACGTGCTGTCACTGGCGCTCCGTCACGGGACGAGGATGCAGCCGCAGTTGTCGCAGTGGGCGACGACCGCCGCGGCGGACTTGCGGATCTGCTCGACCTCCGTCGACGGGATCGTGAGGTGGCAACCCTGGCAGGTCATCCCGACGAGGCGGGCGATCCCCACCCCACGAGCGCGCGTGCGGCAGCGCTCGTACTCGTCGAGCAGCGATGCCGCGATCGGCGCCGTGAGCTCCGATCGCGCGACATGCTCGACTGCAGCCTCGGCGTCGATGGCACCCTCGGCCGCGTGCAAGCTGGCGCGGAGCTCCGCGATGCGGTCGCGGAGGGCGAGCTCGTGCTGCTCGGCTTCCGCGACATCCTCGTCGATCGGCTCACGCTCCTCCATGAGGTCGAGCGCGCGACCCTCGATCGAGCGCTGGTGCTTTCGCAGCTGTTCGACGTCTGCCTGCATCGCCTGCAGCTCGCGCGGTGACGAGATCTCGCCGGAGTACATGCGTGCCTCGACCTCGGCCGCCTTGGCCTGGAGGCCGGACGCTTCGCTCTCGAACTTGCGTTCCTCCGCGAGGAGCGCGTCGCGTCGCACCCGGAGGTCCAACAGCCCGGCGACGACACCGGCAACCTCGCGCTCGGCGGCGCTGAGCGCCCCGCGCTCGGGCAGCGTGTCACGGCGGTGCCGGAGCCGGTCAAGGGCAACGTCGCGCGCCTGGACCTCCAGCAACCGCTCCAAGTCGTCGGCGAGACTCACGGGCGCGGTCGCCGGATCATGGCTTCTTCGTCGTCGTCGGACCCGCGACCGTCGTCGTGGTGCTCGAGTTGAACGGGACGGTGCCGACGCGGGTCGTGTGCGTGTTGGGATCGTTGCCGCTCCCCGGGGTCGCACCCGGGGTCGCGATGGTCACCTCGGGCGGCACGATCGGCTCCGTCGAGCGCCCACCGTCGGGATTCACGTACAGCCCCGGCCGCGAGCAGACCGGCCCGGGCGCAGGGAGCCCGAGATCGGGCTGCCCCTCGAGCGCCGAGTCCATGAACTCCTTGAAGATCGGCGCCGCCGAAACACCGCCATAGCCGGCGCCCGGCTTGTTGTTCTCACTTCGCCCCCACCACACCGAGGTCGCGAGCTGTCGGGTGAAGCCCACGAACCACGCGTCGGACTTGTTGTCGGTGGTTCCCGTCTTCCCGGCGACGGTCTGGTCGTTGAGACGAGCCGCAGTTCCCGTGCCTCCCGTCACCACACCACGCAGAAGGTTCGCTTCGCACGCCGCCACCGACTCGTCCATGACCCGGACCCCCGGATGCGACGCCTCGTCGATCAGCACCTGCCCGGTGGGCGTCACGACCTTCTGGACGAAGTAGGGCTCGCGGTGGATCCCGCCCGACGCGATCGTCGCGCTGACCGTCGCCATCTCGAGCGGCGTCGCTTCAATCGTGCCGAGCGTGAGCGTGAGGATCGAGATCAACGTGTTCTGCTCGATGCCCATCTTGTGAGCCATGTCGATGACCTTGTCCTGCCCCACGCTGTTCGAGATACGAACGAACGCGCAGTTCACCGAGCCTGCCGTCGCGGAGCGGATCGTTGCGATTCCCTCACCGGGTTCGGCGTTCCGCGTCTCCGCGGCGCCGAACTGCTTCACCGAGCAGGGGTCGGTCTCGTCGACCTGGTCCTCGGGCGAGTAGCCGTTGGCGAACGCTGCCGCCAGGGTGATCATCTTGAACGTCGACCCGGGCTGACGGCCCGGCTCGTGCGTCGCAATGTTGTACTGGCTCCCCGAGAAGCCCGGACCACCCACCATGGCGCGCACCGCGCCGGTCGACGGGTCGATCGCCACCAGCGCGGCGTCGAAGGCCGGGTCCTGGCTGGGTCGTTTCGCCTCCACCGCGGCCTGGGCCTTCGCCTGCATCACGGAGTCGAAGGTGGTCGTGATCTTCAAGCCGCCCTTGAGCAGGTTGTTCTTGCGCGTGTCGGCAGTGGCACCCATTCGCGGGTCGTCGAGCAACCGTTGCTGCACCTCGGCCACGAGGTAGTTGTCGGGTCGGAGCTCCGCCGGGGGCCGGACCGTGGGCAGCGGCTCCTGGTCGGCGGCATCGGCCTCGGCTTGCGTGATGTATCCCTGCTTGACCTCGGCCTTGAGCACGAGCGAGCGACGCAGCTTCGCGTTGTCGGGTGACGTGAACGGGTCGTTGGCCGTCGGGCTGTTGATCGCGCCCGCGAGCAGCGCGGCGTCGCCGATGCCGAGCTCCGAGAGCTCCTTGCCGCGCACCTGGCCGGTCGTGGGATCGGTCGTCTGGAAGAACCGCTCGGCAGCCGACTTGATGCCGTACGAGTTCTCACCGAAGTACACGGTGTTGAGGTACTCGGTCAGGATCTTCTGCTTCGAGTACTTCTTCGTTGAGCCGCAGCGCGAGATTGATCTCCTTGATCTTGCGGTTGACGTCGCGCTTCGGCGAGAGGATGCGGTTCTTCACGAGCTGCTGCGTGATCGTCGACGCGCCCTGCTCGATCTGACCGGACGTCAGGTTCGTGAGGAACGCACGCACCACCGCCGCAGGGTCGATCCCGGGGTTCGTCCAGAACGTCTTGTCCTCGATCGAGACGACGGCGTTGATGACCGTCTTCGGCAACTCGTCGAAGATCGCGTTCTCCCGGTTCTGCGTGCCGAGGGACCCGAGGTAGACCCCGTCGGAGGTGTACACGGAGCTGCGTTGCGAGAGCTGTCGGAGCTGACCGAGGTCCCCACCCGTATAGGAGTGGGCCGTGGCGAGCTGGACCGTGCCCGGGATGAGCGCCGCGAGCGCGAGGCCGACGGCCACACCGCCGACGACCGCCGTGATCGCGAAGGAGCGCAACACGCGCAACAAGGGATGCATGGCGACTTGACAGCTTGGCACAAGGACCCTCCCGTGAGCCGTCACGGGCCGGCCGGTCGTGAGTGTCACAGGCTCCCCGTACGGTCCGGCCATGGAACAGCTCGTCCTCGTCGGGCACGGTCGCCCGGCCCACACGGTCCTGTGGGCCATGATCGCCCGCGCCCAACGGGAGGACCCCCTCGCGCCGGTCACGGTGGTGGTGCCGTCGGGGTACGCGGGTGCCTCGCTGCGACGGCGCCTCGTCGAGCGCCACGGCGGGCTCGTCAACGTCCGCTTCGTCGGGCTCGAACAGCTCGCGGACGACCTCGCCGCGCCTGCGCTCGCCGGGTCGGGGCACCGCCCCCTCAGCCCCGCGCTCCGGCGGGAGGTGCTGCGCGGTCTCGTGGCCTCCCGCGACGACACCCTGCGCCGGGTTGCCGACCACCCCGACGCGCTCCGAAGTCTTGACCGCGCCGTGCGTCACGCGCTCGCCACGCGGACGCCGACGGCACGGCTCGTGCGAGACCGCGCGGTCGTCGAGGTGGCCGAGGCGTTCCGCGCCGCGACGACCGGGTTCTGGGACCCCGCCGACCTCCTGGCCGTCGCGGCACGAGCCGTGGCCGGTGACCCGCGTACGCGGTGCGGCGGTCGGTGACGTCATCGTGTTCGTTCCTGCGACGCTCGGACCGGCGGGTGAGGACCTGCTCCACGCGCTCGCGACCGTCGTGCCGACGAGCGTGATCCTGGGCATCACCGGAGACGGCGACGTCGATCCGCGCACGCACACGCTCGCGGCACGGCTCGAGCCGACGTTCGGTCCCCACGTTGTGTACGGGAGCGTCGACATCCCACGCGTGGAAGAGGTCGTGTCGTGCCCCGACGTTGCGGAGGAGTCGGCGGCAGCCGTCCACGCGGTGGTGGCGCGGCTCGAACGCGGTGTGCCCCTTCATCGGATGGCGATCGTGAGCTCGGGGATCGAATCGGCGCGTGCGCTCCACCTCCGCCTCGCCGCCGCGGGCGTCCCGAGCAACGGCCCCGGCTACCTCGAGGCCGCTGAGCGCGCCGCCGGCCGCGTGCTGCGGGCCCTCCTGACGCTCGCGGCCGAGGACTTCCACCGCGATGCGCTGCTCGCGCTCCTGTCCGCAGCGCCGATCGCGGAGCGACCGGGCGGTGGCGCCGTCCCCGCCGCGCGTTGGGAACGGATCGCGGGCGATGCCGGCGTCGTCGCCGGGGCGCGGCAGTGGCGTGCGTTGCTCCAGGCGCACGCCAGCCGCTCCGGCGCCGCCGCTCGCGACACCCCTGCGCTGACCCGGCGCCTCGCCGTGTTCGTGGCCGAGCTCGCGCGCCGCGCCACACCGCCCGCCCGCGCCGCTTGGAGCGAGCGTGCCAAGTGGACCGTCGGACTGCTCGACCGGTACCTGGCCTCCGAACGCCTCACCGCGTCGTGGCCGGCCGAGGAGATCGAGGCCTTCGAGGTTGTCCGGACCCGCGTCGAACGCCTGGGCGAGCTCGACGTCCTGGGTACCGGCTGCGATCACACCCTGTTCAGCGCGGCCGTTGCCGAGGAGCTCCGCGCGCCCGCCGGCCGGGTCGGGCGATTCGGGCTCGGAGTGCTCGTTGCCCCCGCCGCAGCGCTGCGCGGCCTCGACCTCACCTTCGTCGCGGTCACCGGCATGAGCGAGCGTGCGGCCCGGGTACGACGCCGGAATCCCTGGCTGGCCTCGCACGGCGACGATCTGGGAGTGCATCACACCGCACACGACGACCTGCTCGCCGCGCTCGCCGCGGCTCCCGAGCGGGTGGCGCTCGTTCCTCGGCTCGACCGTCGCCGACACCGAGAGGCCGGTGCGTCACCCTGGGTGCTGGGCGCCGGGGTCGTCACAGTGTCGTCGCGCTGGGACAGTCTCCGTTCGACGCACGTGCACGCTTCGCTCGCCGAACGCGACCTCGCCGCGCTCGTCGCGTGGCACGATCGCACGCCCGACACAGCTCATCCGCTCGTCACGATCGACGCCGCGCTCGCCACGCGGCCGCGACGCCATCCACGCACGACGATCGTCGGGTGCCTCGGCGTGGGAGGGTTTCGTCGGCCCCCTGCCCGACCTGCTCCCCGAGACGATGTCGGTCACCGCGCTCGAGCGATGGGCCGCGTGCCCGTTCGAGCACTTCCTGCGTGACGTGCTCGGCGTCTCCGAGCTCCCACGCGCCGACGCAACGGAGGCGTTCAGCGCGGTTGCGCGGGGCAACCTCCTCCACGCGGTCCTCGACGAGCTGGTGCGCGACCACGCACCGATCACTTCGGATGCCGAGTGGTCGCCGGAGGCGCGCGACCGCGCCCGTGCACTTGCGCAGCGTCACCTGCAGCGCGCGGCGGACGCGGGTGTGCACCGCCCGGCGTTGACGTGGGAGCTCGAGCTTCGCAGCATCGTGGCCGAGCTCGAGCGTGTGCTCGACACCGATGACGAGCTCCGAGCGACCCGGCGGCGCCTGCCGGTCGCCACCGAGCTCGCCTTCGGCCATACCGGAGGCATGCCTTCGCTGGAGCTCGTGTGCGGTGACCGACCCGTACGGGTGCATGGTCGCATCGACCGGGTGGACCGCGACGTCGACGGCGGCTTTCACATCGTCGACTACAAGACCGGCCGACTCGCGCGCCTCGATGCCCGCGACCCCACGGCGGCAGGCACCAAGCTGCAACTCGCGGCGTACGCGCTGGCGCTGCGCCAGCTCGCGCCCGCGTCGCCCGTGACCGCCTCGTACTGGTACACGACCGCGCGCGGTCCTGCGGCGCTCACGGAGTTCGATCTCGACGACGTGCGCAGCGACGCCGAGCGCGTCATGACATCGGCGCTGCACGGCATCGCTTCGGGCGTGTTCCCCGCGGTCCCCGTCGACCCGCGGGGCGCGCCGACGCATCAGTGCACGAGCTGCGCGTACCGCCACGCGTGCCCGGCCGACCGCGCCCGCCGCTGGGAGCAGCACCGCGCCGATCCGGCATGCGCGCCGTTCCGCGCGCTCCGGGAGCGTGCGGCGTGACGCCGTCCGCCGCGACCCTCGCGGACCGCGACGCGCGCGCCCGCATCTCGTCCGACCTCGACGAGACCCTGGTCGTCGAAGCGGGCGCCGGGACGGGCAAGACCACCGCGTTGGTCGATCGCATCACGGCCTTGGTGCGTCGTGGGACCCCGATCCGTGCCATCGCCGCCATCACGTTCACGGAAGCGGCAGCGGCGGAGCTGCGTGGGCGTCTGCATCACCGCTTGCAGCACGCCCTCGAGCACGCGGGCACCCCCGGCGAGCGGTCCCGCTTCGGCGCGGCGCTCGTCGACCTCGACGGCGCGGCGATCGGCACGGTGCACGGATTCGCCCAGCGAATCCTCACGGACTACGCCCTCGACGCGGGCCTTCCTCCTGCGTTCTCGGTGCTCGACGACGCCGCGGCGCGCGCCGAGTTCGAGAGGCGTTGGAGAGCGTTTCACCACCACTTCTTCGAGGACCCGACGGCCCGACCTGCGCTCCGTGTGCTCCTGTCGCTCGGCGTCACACCGACACACCTCCGGACACTCGCGGGTGCGCTGCACGACGGGCATGACCGTCTCGGCCCCACGCCCGTGCTCGACGGCGTCCCGGAGCTCGCGCTCGACGAGGCGCTGACGCTGGCCGAGGACGCCATCGGACGCGCGGACCGGTGCCTCGATCACGACGACACCCTGTTCCAGCGTCTCGTTCGGCTGGCCGCGCACGTCCGGCGGGTCCGCGCCGCGCACGACGAGATCGAACGCCTCCAGGCCCTCCTCGAACCCGGGATGCCACGCTCCTTTGCCGCGGCCAACTGTGGGCGCGCCGCACACTGGCCCGACGACACCAAGGCGGAGATCGTGCGGCTCCTCGATGCGGCCGAGCAGCAGCGAGCGCACGCTGTCGAACGTGTCGCGCCGCGGCGCTGCAGGACATCACCTCCCGCCTCATGACCTTCGTGCTCGACGCTGCGGGCGAGCGGCACCGCCTCGGCCGGCTCGAGTTCCACGATCTGCTCGTGCTCGCCCGCGACCTCGTCCGTACCGATCCGTCGGTGCGTCGATCACTGCACGAGGAGTACGACGCGGTCCTCCTCGACGAGTTCCAGGACACCGATCCGATCCAGCTCGAGCTCGCGTTGCTCATCACGAGTGACGGCCCGCTCGAGGACCACCCCGGTCGGCTGGTGCCGCGCGCCGGCCGCCTCTTCCTCGTCGGCGATCCGAAGCAGTCGATCTACCGGTTCCGTCGAGCCGACGTCGCGCTCACCCGCGACGCGAGGACCCGCCTTGGGCGCGCGCTCGAGCTCACCAGCAACTTCCGATCCCGCGCCGGAATCCTGGCCTGGGTCAACACCGTCTTCACGGAGCTCATGCGAGACGACGGCTCGACGCAGGTGCCGTACCGACCGCTCGACGCCCCGGGCATCGAGTCGCACCTCGACGATCCGGTGACTCTGCTGGGCTCGCCATGGCCGGCGCCTGCCGACCTGGGGACCGTGCGGGCCCACGAAGCCGCCGACATCGTCGCGTTCGTCGAACATCTGACGACGTCGCCGACCGCGGTCCGAGCACGCGACGACGAACGCGGTGCGACACGCGCGGCTCGCTACGACGACATCGCGATCCTCGTGCCGTCGCGCCGCGCGCTCCCCGCGCTCGAAGTCGCGCTGGAGGACGCGGGCATCCCCCTCTGCGTCGAGAGCGAGACCCTGGTCTTTGCCACGCCCGAGGTTCGCGACCTCACCGCGCTGCTCACCGCGATCGCATCGCCGGCCGATGAGGTCGCGGTCGTCGCGGCGCTGCGGTCACCGGCGTTCGCGTGCCGCGACGACGAGCTCGTCGAGTTCGTGCAGGCGGGTGGCCACTGGAACCCCGAGGAACCGCTGCCGGCCGCGCTCGGGCGCGACCACGCGGTCGTGCGGTCGCTGACCACCCTCGCGAGCTCCACGCGTCGAGCTGGTACGAACCCGTCGACGCGATCGTGGAGCGTGTCGTTCGCACCCGCCGGCTGTTCGAGCTCGCCCTCGAAGGTGGGCGGCCGCGAGCCGCCTGGCGGCGCATCCAGTTCGTCGTCGACGCCGCCGCCGACCACGCCGCCGAGCGGCGTACCGGCCTGCGCGGGTTCGTGACCTGGCTGCGCGACCAGGCCGAGGGCGGCGCCCGGGCGCTCGAGCCGCGCGGGCCCGGAACCTGACGAGGACGCGGTCCGCATCATGACCGTGCACGGCGCGAAGGGCCTGGAGTTCCCCGTCGTGATCCTGGCCGGACTCGGTGTGGCACCCCCGGCACGGCACGCCCCGGTGTTGTGGGGCGGCGCCGGCCCTGAGGCGCGGATCCCCCTCCCGCGCGGCGAGACGCTCCAGACGGCCGGCTACGCGGCGCTCGACGAACACGACCAGCAGGCGACACGCGCCGAGCGCATCCGGCTGCTGTATGTCGGCGCGACCCACGCGCGCGACCAGCTCGCGGTCAGCCTGCACCATCGCGCCGGTGACGGGTGCGATGCCGCGACGCTCGCGGCCGTGCTCGGGATCGACGCCCTCGAGGAGGTTGGGCAACATGACCGCCTCCTTCCAGGTGTGAGGGCGGCGCCAAGCAACCCCGTCGCATCGAGCTCCGCCGCCGACGACGACCTGACGAGCGACTACCTCGCGGCTCGTACGGCTTGGGCCGCGGCGCGTACCGCGCTCGTCGCGCAGTCGTCCCGGGCGCCGGTCGTGGCCGCGAGCCAGCTCTCCCACTTGGAGCACGACCAACCCGCCCCGGTGCACCGAGCGACGGGCGGATCACGCCGGTCCGGCACCGCGATCGGTCGCGCGGTCCACCGCACGCTCCAGACCGTCGACCTCGTCGCGTTGGAGGACCTCGGGCGCCTTGCGCGCGCCCACGCAGAAGCCGAACGCATCCCG
This sequence comes from uncultured Actinomycetes bacterium, assembly GCA_963815405.1. Lineage (GTDB taxonomy): Bacteria > Actinomycetota > Acidimicrobiia > IMCC26256 > DASPTH01 > CAWFGR01. Next base: position 610,479 of record CAWFGR010000001.1, on the reverse strand, counting down.
GAGCACGCCGTCGCGATCGAGGATCTGGCACGCGCCGTGGCCGAGTCGTCAACCCTGCGCCGCGTCGTTGCATCCGGCCGGTGGTGGCGCGAGGTCCCGGTCAGCGCAGACGTCGACGGCGTGGTGCTCGAGGGCTTCGTCGACCTGCTCTGGGACGGCCCCGACGGTCTCGTGGTCGTCGACTACAAGACGGATCACGTCGAAGGACCCGAGGCGATCGACGCAGCCGTGACTCGACACCGCCTCCAAGGCGCCGCATACGCCCTCGCGCTCGAGCAGACCTTGCGGCGGCCCGTCGTCGAGGTGCTGTTGCTCTTCGCTCGTGCGCCCGGCGTCGTGGCCGTTGCGATCCCCGACCTGCCCGCGGCGGTCGCAGCGGCGCGGGCGGCGCTCGCCGCGTTCTACGCTGCCGGCGTGACCTCCGCCGCGCCGGCCGACACCCGCACCGCGATTCTCGCCGTCGCGCGACGCCGCTTCGCCGAGCACGGCTTCGCGGGGACGAGCGCCGGGGAGATCGCCGACGAGGTCGGGATCCGGAGGCCGAGCCTCTTCCACCACTTCCCCTCGAAGCTCGCCCTCTACCGCGCGGTGCTGCTCGACGCGTTCGAGGACTGGTGGGTGCTGCTCGACGAGGCCGTCACGAAACCCGTCGAGGGATGGCTTCAGGTCGAGCGGGTGCTGCGCGCCGCGTTCACCTTCTTCCAGGAGCGTCCCGACTTCGTCCGCCTCGCGCGGTGGGAGGCGCTGGAGGGCGGCTCGATCCTCGCGGCCGAGATCGGAGCAACGCTCCGGCCGCATTTCGAAGCCGGGGTCGGGTTCCTCGAGCGCCAGATGGAGCTGGGCAACCTGCGCCGGTGCGACGCACGCCGGCTCGTGCTCACCGGGTACGGCGCGGTGCTCTCGTACCTGTCGGACGCGCCGCTCGTTGCTGCGCTGCTCGGCGAGGATCCGCTCACGCAGGCGGCGGTCGAGGCCGAGCAGGAACACATCCTCGATCTCTTCCGCCACGCTCTCGCTCCCTGAAACCCCGGAGGGGTTCCGGGAGTCTCATGCTTGTTTCTCTACCTATGGGTAGGTAGGCTCCCGCGGACGGTCCCGGCCGAGGATGGTGGATGCAGCCCGACGTACGACAGTCGCCACGCAGCGACGTGAACCCTGAGCCGGCGCACCTCGCCCTGATGGAGGAGATGCTCTTCGCGCGCCGCGCGTCCGAGCGGCTGCTCAACCTCCAGCGTCAGGGCCGGGTCGTGACGTTCCCTCCGATCACCGGACAGGAAGCCGCGGTCGTGGGGGTCATGCACTCCTTCGACCTCGCGACCGACTGGATCGTCCCTTCGTACCGCGAGCTCGTCGGCCTGGGCGCGCTCGGCGACGAGTTCTTGCAACAGGTCGTCGCCTACTGGCGCGGCCACCCCGACGGCGCGCGGGTGCCCGACGGCATCCGCTGCCTGCCACCGCAGATTGCGCTCGCCGCACAGGTTCCCCATGCCGTGGGGTTGGCGTGGGGCCTGCGCCACCGCGGGGAGCGCGGCGTCGTGTACGCGTTCTTCGGCGACGGCGCGACGTCGGAGGGCGACTTCTACGAGGCGCTCAACCTCGCGGGCGTTGTGCAGGCACCCGTCGTGTTCGTCTGCATCAACAACGGTTGGGCCATCTCTACCCCGGCGACACGCCAGACCGCGGCGTCGTCGTTCGCAGTGAAGGCCGATGCGGCGGGCTTCCCCGGAGTCCAAGTCGACGGCAACGACGTGCTCGCCGTCGCCGAAGCGGCCGCCGATGCGCGCGTCCACGCGGCGGGCGGTCGCGGACCGACGTTGCTCGAGCTCGTCACATACCGAGTGGGTCCGCACACGAACGCCGACGACCCGAGCCGCTACGTGCCCCTCGAGGAGCTCACCGACTGGATGCGACGCGACCCCATCGATCGCTTCGCCGAGTTCCTTCGCGGGGGTGGCCTCTGGGACGACACGACCCAGACCGAGATGCTGGCCGGCGTCGACGCGCGACTCGAACGCATCGTGAACATCGCGCTCGACGAACCGGTGACCGCGCACGGCCTCTTCGACCATCTCTACGCGACACGGACGCCGCGCCACGAGCAGCAGCACCGCGAGCTGCTCGACCGGCTTCGCCGCTCCTGACCCGGATCGCAGGGGGACGTCCTCGTGACGACGCTCACCATGGTGGCCGCGATCCGGCAAGCCCTCCGAGAGGAGATGGCGCGCGACGACCGCGTGATCCTTCTCGGTGAGGACATCGGTCTCAACGGCGGCGTCTTCCGCGTCACCGACGGTCTGATGGACCGCTTCGGCGCCGATCGCGTCGTCGACACGCCCATCTCGGAGGCCGCCATCGTCGGAGCGAGCGTCGGACTGGCCGTCGCCGGGATGGTGCCCGTGCCCGAGATCCAGTTCGCCGGCTTCACCGCGCAGGCGTTCCACCAGATCACGGGCCAGCTGGGCCGGATGCGGTATCGCAGCCGCGGCCGCTTCGAGTGCCCGGTCACGATCCGGGCGCCGTACGGCGGCGGCGTGCGGACTCCCGAGTTGCACGCCGACGCGGTGGAGGCTCCGTTCACGCATGCCCCAGGTCTCAAGGTGGTGATCCCGTCGACCGCGGCGGATGCCAAGGGCCTGCTCGCCGCCGCGATCCGTGATCCCGACCCGGTGCTCTTCTTCGAGCCGATCCCGTGCTACCGGCACGTCAAGGACGATGTCCCCGACGGCGAGCATCTCGTCGAGCTCGGCCGCGCCCGCATCGTGCGCGAACCTGGCGACGCGGTGGTCTTCTCGTGGGGTGCGATGGTCGGAGTCGCCGAAGAAGCAGCAGCCGTCGTCGCCGCGCGCCGCGGCGTCGAGGTCGGTGTCGTCGACCTCCGCACGCTCGTGCCGCTCGACGTCGAGACGTTGGTAGCGCTCACCGAACGCACCGGACGCGCGGTCGTCGTGCACGAGGCGCCGCTCACCGGCGGGTTCGGAGCCGAGGTCGTCGCGACGATCCAAGAAGAAGCCTTCTGGTCGCTCGAAGCACCGATCGTGCGCGTGACGGGCTACGACATCCCGTCGCCGCCGCCACTCGTCGAGGATTGGTACCGGCCCGACACCGCACGCGTCGTGCGGGCGATCGAGACGGTGCTCGATGCCTGACGCGGTCGACTTCCTCCTCCCCGACCTCGGCGAGGGCATGGCCGAGGCAGAGATCGTCGAGTGGTTCGTGGCCCCCGGCGACCACGTCGAACGTGATCAGACCGTCGTGCACGTGCAGACCGACAAGGCCGTCGTCGAGCTGCCCGCGCCGGCGGCCGGGACGGTGGTGACGCTGGGCGCAGGTGTCGGCGACATCGTGCCGGTGGGTGGGCTGCTCCTCCAGCTGCGCCAGGTTGGCGCGCCCGCTCCCGACGCCGAGCCCTGGACGGTCGGGCAACCGCCCGCGGCACGCGACGCTGACGACGATCCCCCGCTGTACGGGCACGACATGGCACCCACCACCCGGCCCCCCGTCGACCTCTCCACGCCCGCGCCGCCCACGAGCGACGCTGACAGCGCCACCGACGCCACGCGCACCTCGCCCGCGGTTCGACGGCTCGCGCGCGACCTCGGCGTCGACCTGTCGCTCGTCACCGGGACCGGGCCCGACGGCCGCATCACGGCCGAGGACGTCCACGCGGCGCTCGAGCTCGAACCGATCCGCTTCGACGGCGATCGACGCGTCCCGCTGCGAGGGGTGCGTCGCTCCATGGCGCGCAACATGGCCGAGGCCTGGCGCACGATCCCGCACGCGTCACTGTTCGACGAGATCGACGCACGCGCGCTTCTCGACGCGCACAAGCTGGCCCGCGACCTCGGTGGTGACCAGGCGCGCGCACTGACACTGACTGCCTTCTTCGTGCGCGCGTGCGTCCTCGCGTTGCGGGCGGTCCCGATGATCAACAGCAGCCTCGACCTCACGCGCGACGAGATCGTCGAGCACGACGCCTGTCACATCGGTGTCGCCGTGGCGACGGAGAGCGGCCTCTACGTGCCGGTTGTCCACGACGCGCAGAACCTCGACCTCCTCGCGATCGGCGACGAGCTCGCGCGGCTGACCGCGGCCGCGCGCAACGGCACGATCACCCCGGCCGAGCTCGCCGACGCGACGTTCACCGTGACGAACTTCGGCACCCAGGGCGGGCGCTTCGGCACGCCGATCATCCGACCGCCGCAGGTCGCGATTCTCGGCTTCGGCGCGATCCGACCCCAGCCCGTCGTCGACGACGCCGGCGCGATCGTCGCCGCGCCCGCGCTGCCGCTGTCGCTCTCGGTCGACCATCGGGTGGTCGACGGAGCGCAGGCGACCGCGTTCATCGACAACGTCGGCCGGCTGCTCCGTCAGCCCGTGCGACTGTTCACCGACGCCTGGGGCTGACGCCCGGGCGGCTTCACTCGATGAGCCGGCTCAGTCGATGATGAGGTGCAGGTTGTCGATGCCGCGCACGTAGCCGAAGTGACGCGTGATCGGCTCGGACTCGTCGACACGGTAGGTCGGGATCATCCGGTGGATCTCTTCCATCGCCACCTTGAGCTCGAGCCGCGCCAGGTGTGACCCGACGCAACGGTGCGCGCCGGCACCGAAGCCGAAGTGGCGGTTCGGCTGGCGGTGGAAGTCGAGCTCGTGCGGGTTCGGGAACTGCTCGGGGTCGCGGCCGGCCGAGCCGTACATGAGCATCACGAATTCGCCGGCCTTGATCTGCTTGCCGCCGATCTCCATGTCCTGGGTTGCGAGGCGGCCATCGTTGACGAGGCTGTCGTAGCGAATCAGCTCCTCGACCGCACCGGGAATGAGCGCTTGATCCGCGACCAGCTCGTCGCGCCGGTCGGGGTGCGTCCCGAGGTAGTGGATCGCGAGCGACAGCTGCGCGGTGACCGTGTCGAGGCCCGCACCCCACACGAGACAGGCCGTCCCGACGAACTCGGCAAGCGTCAGCGGACGCTCGCCCTCGAAGCGCGCCTTGATCAGCCTGCCGATCAGATCGTCACCCGGATCGTCCATCGCGTGACGCTCGTGGTAGACGGCGGTGAAGTACTCCTCGAGCTCGCGGCGTACGGTGTCCCACGACTTGGCGATCTCCTCTGCCGAGTCGGCGCGCAAGATCTCGTCCTTCCAGGCGAGGAAGGTCTTGATCTCCTCCTTCGGAAGGCCCATCAGCCCCACGAAGATCTGCGACGGGTACGGGACTGCGAAGTCCTGGAGGAAATCGGAGCGGCCCTTGGCCACCACGGGCTCGAGCAAGTCGCGCGCGAGCTGGCGGATGGTGCCCTCCATCGGCAGCACGACCGCCGGCGAGAGCGCCGGGTTGAGGATCGACCGGTACTTGCCGTGGAGCGGGGGGTCGACCTGGTTCGGCAGGTCGGGCCCGAGGCTCGTGAACTGGTGGGGCGGGACGACGTTCTGCGTCGCCGAGAAGAGGTCGTGGCGCTGCAACGCGACGTGCACGTCCTCGTACCGCGAGAGCACCCAGAAGCCGCCGAACTGCTCGCTGTGCACGACCGGGCACTGCTCGCGGATCAGGTCCACGTAGCGATTGGGATCGTCCTGGAGCTCGGGGTTGTAGGGGTGGTAGTTCTTCGCCCACTCACAGACATCGAACCCAGGCTCGTCGATCAGCTCGCTCGCCATGGTGTGCTCCCCTCAGCTCGGGTGGCTCGGATTCAGGCGTACTGGATGACGGAGCGGACGACGGTCCCCTTGTCCATCTCGTCGAACGCGCCGTTCACGTCGTCGATGGTGATGAGACGCGTGACCATCCCGCCAAGGTCGACGCGGCCTTGCTCGGCGAGGCGCACGACCGCCTCGAAGACCCGTCCCGCGTCAGCGCCCGCGAAGATCGAGCCGATGAGGCGACGGCGCGACAGGAGCACTTGCGGCGCGGGGATCGCGAGCACGTCGTCGAATTTCGACATCCCGATGACCACCGCAGTGCCTCCCGCGCGCGTCGAGTTGTACGCGTTGAGCATCGTCGACGACTTGCCGAGCGCCTCGAACGCGTAGTCGGCGCCGCGACCCGACGTCAGCTCACGGATCTGTGCTACGGGGTCACCGTCGGCCGGGTCGATCGCGTGGGTCGCTCCGACACGCAGCGAGCTCTCGCGCTTCATCGCGACCGGATCGACGGCGACGATCACGGCGGCACCGGCGATCTTCGCGGCCTGGATGACCGACTGGCCCACGCCGCCGCAGCCGAACACCGCGACCGACGAGCCGGGGTGCACCTGCGCGGTGTTCAGGACCGCACCGAAGCCGGTGGTCACTCCGCAGCTCACCAGCGCGAGCTGCTCGGGCGGGAGGTCGGTGCGCAGCGGGTACACATTCGCCTGGTTGACCGTCATCATGTCGGCGAAGGTGCCGAGACCGGTGAAGCCTGGGATCGCGCTGCCGTCGGAGTCGAGGAACACCGCGCTTGCCGCCAGCTCCCCCATACGGGCGCATCCGTGTGGCTCCCCGCCACGGCAGAACCAACACTGGCCGCATGCGGGGGCGCAACTGGTGACGACGGTGTCTCCGGGCTTGAGCCCCACCACGCGCTCGCCGACCTTCTCGACCACCCCTGCGCCCTCGTGGCCGAGGACCGACGGCGGCGGCACCGGCATCGAGCCGTTCCACGCGCTCTGGTCGGTGTGGCAGACGCCGCTGGCAAGATTGCGGATCAGCACGTCGTCGGGACCGGGGTCGCGGTTCGCCAGCTCCCGCACCACCAATGGTCCGTTGACCGCTTCGAACACCGCCGCACGTGCCACGAATCCTCCCCCCGATCCCCCGGTCGCAACACGCCGAGTGTAGAGAATCCCCCGGCCGCCCTGGACCGCACCACCGCCGCAGCGTACCGGCGTACCGGCGAAGGTCAGTCGATCAGCGGGTACGCGGCGAGCGTGAGGAACTCGATGAAGTGGTCGGCCAGCGCGACCTCCTCGAGCAGCGCCCGGGCCTGCTTCAGATGACGACGACGGACGTCGTTGCCCGCGTCGGCCTCGAGCGCGGAGTGCTCGGCGTCGGCGAGCGCTCGCACCAGGTCGGCCGTCACCACTTCGCCGTCCTCCAGCCGGACGCCTTGGTGGACCCATTGCCAGACCTGCGACCGCGAGATCTCGGCGGTGGCGACGTCCTCCATGAGGTTGAAGATCGCGACCGCCCCGGTGCCCGCGAGCCACGACGCGAGATACTGGAGCGCGACCGTCAGGTTGTTGCGGAGCCCGTCCCGCGTGATCGTGCCCTCGGTGCTCGCCACGTCGAGCAATTGCTCCGGTGTGACGACGACGTCGTCGCGCTGACGCTCGAGCTGGTTGGACCGGTCGCCGAGCACCTGGTCGAAGGCCTCGCTCGCGACCGGCACGAGGTCGGGGTGCGCGACCCACGTCCCGTCGAAGCCATCGGTCGCTTCCCGCTGCTTGTCGGCCCGGACGTTCGCCATCGCGATCTCGTTGACCTCGGCGTCACGTCGACTGGGGATGAACGCGGCCATACCCCCGATCGCGAAGGCCCCTCGGCGGTGGCACGTCGCCACCAGCTGCTCGGTGTACGCCCGCATGAACGGTGACGTCATGGTCACGGAGCGGCGGTCCGGCAGCACGAACGCAGGGCCGCAATCGCGGAACTTCTTGATCACGCTGAAGATGTAGTCCCACCGACCGGCGTTGAGCCCCACGATGTGGTCACGGAGCTCGTAGAGGATCTCCTCCATCTCGAACGCCGCGGTGATCGTCTCGATGAGGACCGTGACTCGAACCGTCCCGACGGGAAGGCCGAGGAGCTCCTCCGCCGCCACGAACACCTCGTTCCACAGTCGGGCCTCACGGTGGCCCTCGAGCTTCGGCAGGTAGAAGTACGGACCGGTCCCCCGGGCAGCAAGCCGCGGCGCGTTGCGGAACAGGTAGAGGCCGAAATCGAAGAGCGAGCCGCTCATGGGCTGCCCGTCGACCAGGACGTGCTTCTCGACGAGGTGCCAGCCTCGCGGCCGCACGAGCAGCACGGCGGGATGCTCGACCAGCTCGTAGTGCTTTCCTTCGGGTGACGTGAACTCGAGCACTCGGTCGATCGCGTCGCTCAGGTTGCGCTGACCCTGCACGAGGTTCGACCAGGTCGGGGTGTTCGAGTCCTCGAAGTCGGCCATGAACACCCGCGCGCCGGAGTTGAGCGCGTTGATGAGCATCTTGGCGTCGGTCGGGCCGGTGATCTCGACCCGGCGGTCCTGGAGATCTGCCGGGGCTTGGGCGACCCGCCACGCCGCGTCCTCCCGGACGGCGCGGGTCTCGTCGAGGAAGTCGAGACGGCCGGTACGCGTGATCTCGACCGCGGCGCGGCACGCGCGGCGAGGATCTCGGCGCGACGCTCCCGGAACCGGCGCTCCAGCGCGGCCAGGAACGAGCACGCCTCAGGCGTGAGGACGTCGTCCGCGGGATCCGAGGCAGCGACCTCGACCCCGATCAACTCGTCGGATCCTCGCATGCGGTGCTCCCGTTCGGAATCGCTCGAGGATACCGGCGGCCAACGAGGAGGCCCGCAGCGTCGGTGCCCGCGTATCGTGCTGGGGTGATCGCGCGCACCCGGCTCGCCGACGAGGTCTACCGGCATCTCCGTGAGGCGATCGCCACCGGCGTCCTCGAGGACGGCTCCCGCATCCTCGAGGAGGAGGTGGCCGCCGAGCTCGGCCTGAGCCGTACCCCCGTGCGCCAGGCGCTCTACCGGCTCGCCGCCGACCAGCTGGTCGACACCCGGCCGGGCCGGTCCGCCGTCGTCAAACCCCTCACCCACCAGGACGCGCTCGACATCGTCGACACCTACTGGACCCTTGCGCACCGCGCCTACGAGCTCGGGGCGCCCAAGCTCACGGCCAACGACCTCACCGCGATCGACGCGACGCTGGACCAGGCAACCGAGCTGATCCGCAACGACACCAGCCGGGCCTACGAGACCGTCACCGTGGTGAACGGACGGATCTACGTGGCGGCCGCCAACGTGGAGATGGTCCGCATGCTCGGGCTGCTCCGGCCGCGTCTCGACCGTCTCCTCCGTGTCCGCCACCACGCAGACACCGCCGGCGCCACCATCGCGCGGATGCGTCGCCAGCTCGAGCACCTGCGCGCCGGGCGCACCGCCGACGCACTCGCGGAGCTCGATCGGGGGATGGGCGAGCTCCGCGAGGCGGTCGACCGCTACTGGGCCGTCTCGGCTCCGACCGCGCCGGCGGAGGCAGCGGCCTCGGCATCCTGAGCGACGAGGCGCTACTCTGGATCCTGGATCCTGGATCCAATCGTCGGGGGAGGACGCCAGTGGGCTTCATTGATTGCGACGCGCACGTCCGCGAGAACGATCACACGTGGGACTTCCTCGATCCCGACGAGCGGCGCTTCCGCCCCGTCACCGTCGAGTCACTCGACAGCGCCACCCGCATGGGTGCGTACGCCGGCGGGCGTGTCGGCTCCGGCGGCACGAAGTACTGGTTGGTGCAGGACCATCGCAACGTTCGGAAGGATCGTTACGGCCCGAACGACAGTGAGGAGTTCAAGCTCGCGTTCCCCGAAGAGACCCTCGACCTCACCGACGTCCCGGGCCGGCTGCGGCGCATGGACGAGGTCGGCGTCGACGTGCAGGTCGTCATCTCGACGTTCTGGATCCAGGTGGTCCTCGACGACGTCCTCGCCGAGGCCGCGCTGGCCCGCAGCTACAACCGGTGGATGGCCGAAGCGACCGCGTCGTCGGGGGACCGGCTGCGCTGGGTGTTGAAGGCACCCACCGGCATCATGAGCCGCGCGCTCGAAGAGCTCGAGTTCGGCAAGGCAAACGGCGCGGTGGGCGTGCAGCTCCACGGTGTCGAGCGCGGCCTCGGCCTGCCCGACTCCTACTTCTGGCCGCTCTACGAGAAGGCCCAGGAGCTCGACCTCACCATCGCCGTGCACACCGGCTGCGACAGCCGCATCCGCCAGCGCTCCCCCGGCGACACGTTCCTGCTCCAGGCCGTGACGCCGGTGATCCAGGCCTGCCACGCGCTCGCGATCAGCGACCTCGACGAGCGGTTCCCCGCGCTGCGGTTTGCGATGCTCGAGGCGGGGGCTGGTTGGCTGCCCTTCGTCGTCCGCAAGGCGCTGCTCAGCGGCTACGACTCCGAGCGCATCAAGGACCCCGACTGGTCACGCGCGAAGCGCGTGCTCGCCGAGAAGAACATCTGGGTCGCGTGCGAGTGCCACGAGGACCTCGAGTACATCCGAGGGTTCGTCGCCGACGACCACCTGGTGCTCGGCTCCGACTACTCGCACAACGACATCGGCTCCGACCCGGAGGCCCACCGGCTGCTCACCAAGCGCAGCGACGTGTCGAGCGACTTCTCCCGGCTCGTGACCGACGACAACGGTCGTCGCCTGTTCAGGATCGACCCCGCGTTCCGGCCGACGGAGACCGCGACCTCGTAGCCCACGCACGCCGGGGGATCAGGTCTCTAGCTCGGCACCCCGGAGGTCACCGCTTCGATCGGGTCACCGAGGTAGGCGCGCACGACCGCGGGGTCGTGGCGCACCTCGCTCGGCACACCCTGCGACAGCAGCATGCCGCTCTCGAGCACGACGATCCGGTCGCACACCGACATCACCAAGTCGACGGAGTGCTCGACGAGCACGATACCGATGCCGAAGCGGTCGACCGCGTGGCGGATGGCGCGGCCGATCTCGGCCGAGTTCACCGGGTCGAGGCCTGCCGCCGGCTCGTCGAGGAACAGCACCGCCGGCTCCGCGGCCAGGGCGCGCGCGACGGCCACGAGCCGTCGGCGCCCGAAAGACAGCTCACCGGGAAGTCGGTCGAGGTCGCCTTCGAGGCCGAACTCGCGAAGCACCTCGTAGGCGGCGGCGGAGATCGGTGAGTCGCCCGGTACGACGAAGTCTGTGACATACCGGCGCATCGTGACGCGCTCGCAGGCCGTCCGAATGTTGTCGCGGATCGACATGTCCTCGAAGAGCTCCAGACCCTGGAACGACCGGCCGACCCCCAGTCGTGCACGTCGATCGACCGACCAACCCGAGATCTCGGTGCCCTCGACGCGGATCGAGCCTCCGGTCGTGGTGACGAACCCCGTGATGGCGTCGATCACCGTGGTCTTGCCCGCACCGTTGGGCCCGATGAGGCCCACGACCTCGCCCGGCCGGACGTCGAGGTCGAGGTCCTGCACCGCACGGACGCCCCCGAACGCGACGCTCAAGCCGCGCACTTCGAGCCGCACCGGCTGGGTCGCAGGTCGGAGCGGCTCGGTAGCAACCTGCTCGGGTCGAGGCGCCGGGGCGGCTCGTCGGAAGACCCGGCGCACGACCGATCGGATCAGGTCACCGATCTGCTCCTTGTGCGGCGCGATGCCGTCGGGACGGTGCTGAATGATGAAGATCAGCGCGAACGCGCCGAACAACGCGATCCAGATGCCCGTGTTGTTACCGAGGAAGTCGAAGATTCGGGTACCGAGGGCTGCGGGCTTCATGGAACCACCCGTGGGTGCACCGGCGACCCAACCCAAGCCGCCGAGGGTCGCGAACTGCACGACGTTGATCGACTCGACCGCGAAGAACTGCGGGTCGAACTGGATCCGAGGCGCGCGGTACGCGAACAGAGCCCCGCCCACTCCCGCGATCGCCGAGGCGATCCCGAAGGCATACAGCTTGGTGCGCCAGACGCTCACTCCGAGCGATGCGGCTCCCCGCTCGTTCGCGCGCACGGAGATCAGACGACGACCGACGCGACCTCGACGGACGTTGGCGACACCGATCATGAGCAAGACCACAACCACCAGGACGACAGTCGCATAGCGCTCGGGTTTGTTCACCGTGTCGAGGTTCCAGCCGAGCAGCTTGGGGATCCCGATGTGGAGCCCGCCTTCGGGTTGGTCGACGTAGTCATTGTTCTCGAACAGCACGGCCTGGATCGCGAACGCGAGCCCCAAGGTCACGATCGCGAGGTTGACGCCGCGGCTGCGCAGCGCCGGGGTTCCGACGATGACACCGATCGGGATCAGTGCCAGCGCCACGAGCGGCAATACGACGATGAGCGAGAGGCCGAGCTCGCTCGAGAGGCGACCGGCGATGAAGGCGCCGATACCGGCGAGCGCGAACTGTGCGAGTGACAGCTGGCCGGCATAGCCGGCGACGAACACCACCGAGAGCACGACCACGGTGGTCACGAGGGTCAGCGTGGTGGCGTCGACCCACTTGAGATTGAACACGAACCAGATCAAGAACGCGGGGACGATCGTCCAGAACGCGACTGTTGCCTTGCGCACCGTTCCCGGACCGATTCGGGGCAGCCGCTCCGACGCGCCGCCTCGGGCGGGAAGCAGGTTGCCGCGGATCATCATCGCCCCGATGATGACGAGGAAGGGCAGCGCCGCCGGCCAACCGGGCGCGTGGATCTTGATCTGCGCCTCGGACTGGGCGACGCCCATGATGACGCCCGCGACGACGACCAGGGGGAACGAGGACATCCCACCGAGCAGAGCCGCTGCGAGCGCGGGGACCAACAAGAACGTGATGTTCGAGATGTCGAGCCCGATGATCGGTGCGATGAGGATGGCGGCGAGGCCCGCGAGCCCTCCGCCGATCCCCCAGTTGATGGTGCCGATGAAGTCGGGCGAGTACCCGAGCGACGCCGCCGCGACCGGCTTCTCGGCCGACGCGTTGGTGGCCAGGCCGAACTTCGAGTACCGGTAGACGACCCACAGCGCGGTTCCCAGTGCGACCGTGATCCCGAGGATGTAGAACCGGTCCTCGATCACGTTGACACCCAGCACCCGCACGGCGTCATGGGGAAGGAACGGCTGGACCGACCTCGGGAACGACGAGTAGCCCTCGCGCTTCACGAGGAATGGTGCCACCGCCAGGGCGACCGCGTATGCGAGGAAGGCGAGACTGCGCACGCGCCGATGGGCCCGTCGGAGCAGCCAACGGAACACGACGAGGTACACGAGACCGGCCAGCGCGATGAACGCCAACAGGTACGGGACCTTGCGCACGAACAGCGCCGACTGCAGCGCGACGAGAACGGCGAGCGTCGCGATCACCTTCATGAGGTTCGACGCGTCTCGGAGCGGTCTGATCACCACGAGGTAGACGCCCGCCGCCAGGACCGCGGACGCTGCAACCCCGGCCACGATCGAGAGGAGCAGGGGAACCCCCTGCTCCTCTCGCAACTCGAAGAACAGGAACGCACCGAACGCACCGAACACGCCGTGGGCGAAGTTGACCACCCCCGAACCGCGGTAGGTGACCACCAGGCCCAGGGCGATGAGCGCGATGACCGCGCCCCCGCCCAGGCCCAGGATGCCGAACTGCAACCACAGGTCCACGCCGACCAGTTCCTTCCCCGAGATCGATCGCGTTGATCGTGGCTTCAGCTCGTGGCTATGTCCAGTCCTTCATGATCGGCTCGAGGTCCACCAGCTTCACCTTCTTGCCGCTGATGGGCACGAACTTCCCGCCCTTGGCGACCTTGTAGAAGCCCCACTCGGTGCTGAAGACGCGGGAGAAGGCGGGGTTGGCAGACGCCGACTTCGTGAAGTCCCACACCGGTCCGACCCCGAGGTCGACGTGGGTCGCCTTGTTCATCGCGCCCAGGACGATCGGCGCGGTGAGCTGGCCCGAGACGTCCTTGAGCACCTGCTGGAGGATCAGCCCGCCGAGATAGGGCTGGAGCGAGAACAGGTTGATGCTCGTCCGCGGGTTGACCTTGACGACGTCCTTGCGGAAGTGCTTCATCGTCTTGATCTTGCTGTGGATCGGCTGGTACGGGTCGGCGACGAGGTTGTTCTCCGCAGCCGAGCCGATCTGCGCGGCGATCTGCTCCGAGAACACCGACGACAGCAACCCCACCTTGATGTTGGGCGCGAGCGTCTTGAGGGCCGTCAGGTACTTCGGGAGCTCCGACGTGCTGTGGCCGGAGACGTAGCAGTCGACGCCCTGCTGCTGGAGCTGAGCGACGACCGGCGACGGGTCCGACGTGATCGATGGTGCTTGGATGTCGACGGCCGCCGGGAGGCCGTGCGACTTCCCGACGAAGGTGATGGCCTTCGCGAAGAAGACGGCCGCGGGCCCGCCGATCGACACCTCACCGAGGTGCTTGCAACCTGCCTCGATGAGCGCCTCGGCCGCTGCCGCAGCGCCCCACGTCGACGAACCGTCCAGGTTGAACGCGACCTTGCTGTTCAGCCCCACGGCACCGACCGCACGGGGTGCGATGTACGAGATGCTTGCCGCCTCGAGGACCGGCATGACCGCGGCCTCGTTCTGGGTGCGCGAGCCGATCTCCGCGATCGCTCCTGAGCTCACCGCGTCGCGGGCGCAGGCGAGCCCTTCGTTGTTGTCGCCCTTGTCGTCGCAGGTCTTGACGACCACCTTGTGGTGGTCGGCGCCAAGGCCGCCGGTCTTGTTGATCCGGTTCGCGACAGCCTGAGCGCCGTCAAAGGTCTCCGGGAACACCGAGGTCGTCGGGTTGGCGACCGTCGTCTGCGTGAACAGCGTCACGGGCGACCCGTTGGCTTTGGCCGTCTTGGCTGATGCACCCGCGGTCCCGGTCGCGGCGGTCAGCGAGCCGGCCGCCAAGGCCACCGTGCCCACGAGCGCGGCAAATTTCGGCAACGTACGCAATCACGTCCCCCTCGTTCAGCCGCCGGATGGCGGCACCCCCTCATCCAGGGATCCTGGCTCATCCAGGGATCCTGGATCCACTTCCGGCAGCCTAGACCGGTTCTCCACTGGATGGTTATCAGGCGTCACCCGACTGCGTGACGTGGGCACATGACCTGACTGCCACCCCCGATGGCGCGTCTCCTTGGGAAGGAGTAGCACCTGACGTGCGCGGCGGCAAGCGTCTCCGGTGGTTGCGCGGCTGGGTTCGCGCCCGTAGCCTGCGCGCATGCCTGAGCGTGCCACCACCACTGCGGTCATCGCCGCGCGGGTCTCGCCACCGGATACGCGGGGATCCCCGTCGTGCGCGACGTCGACCTCGAGATCAACCCCGGTGAGATCGTCGCCTTGCTCGGCGCGAACGGATCGGGCAAGACCACGACCATGCTCGCCATGGCCGGCGTCCTCCCCGTGTTCGTGGGAACTGTCGCCTGGAAGGGTGCACCGCTGACCGGCCCGCTGCATCGTCGCGTGAAGCAGGGACTCTGCCTGGTCCCGCACACCGCGGCGTTCTCGCGGCTGTCGGTACGCGACAACCTGCGCCTCGGGCTCGGTCCGATCGAGCGCGCGCTCGAGCTGTTCCCCGAGTTGAAGCCGATGCTGAAGCGCCGGGCCGGACTTCTGTCCGGCGGGGAGCAGCAGATGCTCTGCCTCGCGCGGTCGCTCTCGGGAGATCCCGCGGTGGTGATGGTCGACGAGCTGTCCGCCGGTCTCTCCCCCATCGTCACCCAACGCCTCTTCGAATCGCTCCGCGAGGCGTCGGGACGTGGCGCGGCGATCCTGCTCGTCGAGCAGCAGGTGCAGCGCGCGCTCTCACTTTCGGATCGGGCGTACATCCTCCGCTCGGGCACCGTGGCGCTGCAGGGGAGCTCAGCCGATCTGCTCGCACGCCTGCCCGAGGTCGAAGCGCAGTACCTCGCCGGCGTCGAGGTCTGAACGACCGTTGGCCACCGCCGGTCCCGACACCGCCCCGGACGCCGACGCGCTCGAGGCCTACCAGCTCGCCTTCCGATACACCGACCTGCTCAACCGCTCGTGCTACGAGCGGATGGGCGAGGTCTTCGCGCCCGATGCGCGCTGGCTGCTCCAGGGCTACGAGCCGGTCATGGGTCTCACGGCCATCATCGCCCGCATGCACGAGATCCGCAGCACCAAGCTGCACTTCCAAGTGCTCCAAGGGGGCGCCGTGGACCTCGTCAGCGACACCGGAACCGGCCGCTGGTACGTCGCCGAATACGGGGAGCTCGACGACGAGCACAACTACCACCTGGTCGCGATCTACGACGATCGGCTGGTGCGCACCGAGGCCGGTTGGCGCTTCGCGCAACGGCGCTTCGAGCTGCTCCATCGCGCGAAGCATCCGCGCGCCGGCAAGTTCTACCCGGTGCCGGAACCACCCGAGGGCTGAGCCTGCTCCGGACTCTGGATTGGGCGTGGGAGCGGCCGGGTGACGATCGGACCGCCACCGTGCACGAGGATGTCCTGCCCGCTCACCATCGCCGCGTCCGGTCCCGCGAGGAACGCGACGACCGCGCCCACGTCGTCGGGCGTCACCGGTGTGGGGTTCGCGTGGCCGGCCGCGATCGCGGCGAGGCGCTCGGAGCCGAGCACGGTCACCATCTCCGTGACCACGTGACCTGGTGACACGACGTTGGCGGTGACGTTGCTCGGGGCGAGCTCGATCGCGAGCACCCGCACGAGCTGCGCGAGCCCGGCCTTGCTCGCGCCGTAGGCACCGGTGGCGAGGTACGGCAGGCTGCCGGCAGGAGAGCCGATCGCGAGCAGTCTTCCCCACCCTGCCTCGCGCATGCCGGGGATGGCTCGCTGGAAGGTCGAGAACGCGCCGGTGAGGTTGATCCCGATCACACGGTCCCAATCGGCACGCGTCAGCTTGGCCACAGACTTCGCCACGAGCACGCCCCCGCAGCACACCACGACGAGCGGCGACGCTCCCCAGCGCGCGTCGATCGTCGCGTAGCAGGCATCGAGGCTCGCTTCGTCGGCGACGTCGCAGCGCACCGCGGCGACGTCCAGTCCCTGCCCGCCGAGCTCGGTTGCGAGCAACTCGGCACGCGCCCCACCGGCCGCGTAGCCGATGGCGACCGCGTGACCGTCGGACGCGAGACGGCGGGTGATCCCGGCCCCGATCCCGCCCGCACCGCCCGTGACCAACGCGAACGGGCATGCGTCAACGGCCGCCGCTGGGTGAAGGCGGCGTTGTCTGCGTTTCGCGGTCCCACGTGGTCTTCGAGTTGCCACGATCACGGAGCTGGTACTTCGCGATCCGCATCGACGGCGTCTTCGGCAGCTCGTCGACGATCTCGACGTAGCGCGGCAGCATGAATGCGGCCATGCGCGGCGACAGGAACTCCAGGAGCTCCGCCGGGTCGATCGCCTCGCCCACGCGCGGCACGACGAACACCTTCACCTCGTGGTCACCGAACGTTCCGGGCACCCCGATGCACGCGGCCTCGGCGACTCCAGGGTGTGCGGCCACCTCGCGCTCCACCTCGAAGCTCGAGATGTTCTCGCCGCGGCGGCGCAGGGAGTCGGTGACCCGATCGACGAAGAAGAGATCACCGTCGTCGTCGGCGACGAAGACGTCGCCGGTGTGGAACCACCCGTTGCGCCACGCCGTCGCCGTCGCGTCGGGCCGTCCGAGGTACTCCGGGGTGATCTCCCAGGGCTGGTCGCAGCGCATGAGGAGCTCGCCGGGGGTCCCGGCCGGAACTTCGAGGTCGTGCTCGTCGACCAAGCGAAACGACGCGCCCGCGCGGGCGACCCGCGATGCCCGGCTTCGCCAGCACCTGGCGACTCGAGAGCGCAGTGCCGATCTCGGTCATCCCGAACGCGGTCACGAGGTAGTCCAACCCGAAGCGACGAATGAATGCTGCGGGATCGGGGACCATCGGCGCAATCTTGATCGCGCGCAGCGAGTTGTCCGCGTCATCGGGACGCGGGGGCGAGGCGTCGATCACCGCGGCCATCGTGCCGACGAGGTTGGTCATCGTCGCACCCGTGGTGCGCACCACGTCGAGGAAGCCGGACGCGGTGAACTTCGTCCGCAGCGCAAGCGTTCCGCCCGCGACCAGGATGCGGATCGCGTTCGCCTGCGCCGAGACGTGGAACAACGGGCTGGTCACCAGCATCGTGTCGCCGGCGGTGACGTCCCAGTCGCAATCGACTGCCGCCCGGTATGCGTGGAGATGCGTGATCACGACGCCCTTCGACGGTCCGGTGGTCCCCGAGGTGAAGACGACGGCGTGGACGTCCCACGGTTGTGACGCCGGGTCCGGTGGCGGCGAGCCGTCGACAGCCAACGCACCGGGCGACACGATCGCGAGCTCGGGAGCGACCCGGGCGAGGTTCGCGGCCTCCTCCGGCCCGGCGACCGCGATGTCGGTCGCGGCGGTGGCGACGCAGTGACGCAGCATCTCGCCCTTCAGCGCCGGGTTCAGCGGCGTCATGACCGCGCCGAGCGCGACACATCCCCACCACGCGCGGAGGAACGACGCCCCGTTGGGGAGGGCCAGCACGACCCGCCGGCCGCGCACGACCCCGTGTTGCGCGAGCGCCGCGGCGGCGCCGTACATCTCCGCGGCGGCCTCCGCCCACGTCCAGCTCGAGCCGTCGTCGAAGCTCACGCAGCGCCGGTGTGGATGTACGACCACACCGCGCTCGATCACCGCGCGAAGCGTGAGCTCCTGGTCGGGTGGCCCCCCAGCCGCCGCCGTCACGAAGACGGCGCGGGCGCCTCGTCGTCGAGGTCGGGACCCCCGAGGTAGAGACGTTCGATCTCGCTCGCCCGGGCGTCGAGCTCGCTCGTTGGAAGCTCGAGGGCAATCCGGCCCTGGTTCATGACCAACGCACGGTCGGCGACCATGGCCGCGTAGTGCAGGTGCTGCTCGACGAGCAGGACGGCCATCTGGTGCTCCCGCGCGAACTCCCGGATGCGGCTGAAGAGACGGTCGCACACGATGGGAGCGAGGCCGAACGACAGCTCGTCGAGCAGCAGGGCCCGCGGGCGACGGCACATCGCGCGGGCGAGCGACAGCATCTGCTGCTCGCCACCACTCAACAT
This sequence comes from uncultured Actinomycetes bacterium, assembly GCA_963815405.1. Lineage (GTDB taxonomy): Bacteria > Actinomycetota > Acidimicrobiia > IMCC26256 > DASPTH01 > CAWFGR01. The sequence continues at coordinate 591,717 of CAWFGR010000001.1, read as the reverse complement.
CCCGGCCTTCACTCCGAGGCGCGCCTCGAGCTCGGGGAAGAGCTGAAGCGCGTCCCCGACCGACACGCCGCCGATGCGGAGGTTCTGTGCCGTCGTGAGGGGGCCGAAGACGCTGCGCCCCTCGAGCATGAGCCCGAGGAGGTGCCGCATCCGGCGGTACGCGGGGCCGCGAACGTTCGTGCCGTCGACGGTGATCTGGCCCGTCGCCTTCGGTAGGAAGCCGCCGATCGCCATCAGGGTGGTCGACTTGCCGGCGCCGTTGCGGCCGAGCATTGCAACGATCTCCCCCGCCGCGACATCGAGGTCGAGACCCTGGATGACGGGGACCTCGCCGTACGCCGCCGACAGGCTGCGGACCGACAGGCCGCCGCTGTCACGCCGCTCGGCCGTGGTCGTGGTCTCGCTCGTCGCGGTCATGCCGGCACCTCGTCGGTCGTGCGCCCTGCGGACGCGGTCTCTGCGATCCCGTGGCCACCGCTCGTTCCGAGATACGCGGCGCGGACGATCTCCGAGCCGAGCACCTCGTCGGGCGCACCGGACGCGATCACCTTCCCGAAGTCGAGCACGACGATGTCGTCACACAGCCCCGACACCACGTCGATGTTGTGCTCGACGATCAGCACGCCGATGCCGAGCAAGTCGACGAGCGACTTGATCGCGGCGCTCATGTTGTCGCGCTCCTGCTCACCGAGACCGGCGGCCGGCTCGTCCAGACACACGACCTTCGGCTGCGCCGCGAGCGCGCGAGCGATCGCGACGAGCCGCTGGGTGCCTTGTGGAAGATCCGAGATGCGAACGTCGAGGATCGCGTGCAGGTCGAGGAGGGAGGCCGCCTCCGCGGCAGCACCCTGGAGCTCCCGCGACCCTGGGTTGACCCAGCCAGTGAGGAACGCGACGAGATCGCGCCGGTCGCTCGCCGCGAGCAGGTTCTCCCGAACGGTCAGGTTGTCGAACAGTTCAAGGTTCTGGAAGGTGCGACCCAGACCGGCCCGGGCCCGGCGCCGGATGGTCCAGCGAGTGGCGTCCTCGCCGGCAAGCTCGACACTGCCGCGCGCCAAGCGGGTGAACCCCGTGACCGCGTCGATGAGGCTGGTCTTGCCCGCGCCGTTCGGTCCGATGACACCGAGGATCCTGCCCGAGGTGACCTGGAGGCTCACCGAGTCGACGGCTCGCACGTTGCCGTAGTCGATCGTGAGGCCGTCGAGACGGAGCTGCACCGTCCCGGTATCGGCGACCCGCGCGACCGTCAGCCGTCGAGCCTCCCGTTCCGCATCGGTCATGACGGCCGGCGGCGACACTGGAGGTGCCTGACGTCCTCGCATCTTCCGGATCAAGCGCTTGATGTCCTGACGTTGGTGGGACACCAGGGCGATGATCCCGTCGGGACTCTGGAGCATGATCTGGATCACCAGCACGCCCGAGAAGATCGTGAGCCACTGGTCGAACTTCGAGGACACGTTGAACACGTTCGTGAAGACGTACACGGCCGGTCCACCCGCAGTGATGAAGCCGGTGTACAGCGCCCCGGCCACATAACCGACGCCCCCGACAATCGTGAACGCGAGCGCGAAGATCGACCGGAACACATCGAAGTTGTCGAACGTGATGATTCGAGTGCGGAAGACGGTCAACCAGCCGGCGACACCCGCGATCGCTCCCCCGAGCGTGAAAGCCGCGATCTTCGCTCCGCCCACCGAGATTCCGAGCGCGGCCGCACCCCGCTCGTTCGCGCGGGCACTCAAGAGGCGCCGGCCAGCACGCGAGCGTCGGAGATTGGCAACCCCGAACGCCAGCAGCGCGGCCGTCACCACGCAGAGCACCCCGAAGCGGTACGGCTGGGTTGCCGAGTCGAAGTCGGCGCCGAACAGCTGGGGTTGGGGTACGGGAAGTCCCGAGAAGCCCTGAGTGCCGACCGCACCGCCGAGGAACGGCACGTAGGTCAGCACTGCGTCCGACACCACGATACCGAAGCCCAAGGTGACGACCGTGAGGTCGAGGCCACGCACTCGGACGGCAGGCAACCCGATGAGGAAGCCGATACCTGCGCCGCTGAGTAGCGCGACCGGCAAGCCCAGCTCGTAACCCAGGTTCCAATCGCCGACGGTATGGGCCACGAGCAGGGTCGCGACACCGACGATGGCGAACGGAGCGAGGCTGATCTGCCCGGCGTACCCGGTCACGATGACGATCGAGAGGCTGACCAGGGCCGCGATCGAGGCGTTCACCATCGTGGTGGCCCAGCCCGAGTTGAGACCGAGCAGCAAGAAGGTCGAGATCCCCGCGACGATCGCGATCGGGATCGGCTTCAGCAGACCCGAGCCGACGCGAGGCATCCGGCTCTCGGCGAACCCGCGACCGGGCACCGCAGTTCCACCAGCCACCAGAGCAGCGAGAATCACCACGAACGGCGTCGAGAGGCGGATCCAGCTCGCCACGTCGTAGAGCACCATGATCGACTCGGCGATCCCCATCGCGAAGGCGGCGACCACGGCCACGGTGTAGCTGCGAAACTTCCCTAGCAGGCTGGCGGCGAACGCGTAGTTGATCAGCAGCGTGAGCCGGGTCGGGGACAGGCCGATCACTGGGAGGGCCAGAATGCCACCCGCGGCAGCGAGGGCGCCGCCGAGGGCCCAGGTAATGATGCCCGTCGGGTGCGGCGAGATACCGAGCGTGGACGCGGCGACGGGCTTCGCCCGGAGCGCGGTTGCCGAGAGCCCGAGCCGGGTGAGGCGGAAGAGCAGGTTCAGCGCGATCGGGAGCACGATGCACAGGACACACACGACTGCAGTGTCGACCTTGAGCGGCGCACCCAAGAAGTCGAACGAATCCTGACCCATGAACCGCCCGATGATGACCGGGTCGGCCTGGTAGTTCAGCAACGCGACGTTCTGGAGCACCAGCAGCACGCCCAAGGACGCGATGACGCGGGCAAGTTCGGATGCGTTGCGCAGCGGGTACATCACAACGGCGTACACCAACAACCCGACCGCGGCGCCGAGGAGCACCCCGACCACCAGCGACGGCGCCAGACCCCAATGCGCCATTGGAGAGTCGTTCCGGGTGGCCAGCGTGTTCCCGTAGACCTCCCAGAATGCGAACGTGCCCACCATGCCGATGCCGCCGTGGGCGAAGTTGAGGACGCCCGAGCCGCGGTAGACCGTCACGACTCCGATCGCCGTGAGCGCATACGCGCCTCCGGCCGCGAAGCCGACGACGATGAAGACCCACAGTTGGCTCACGCCTGTCTCCTCCCCCTGGTCGCGGTGCTGCGCTCTGCCTGTGGCGCCAGACCATCGCAGGCAGTCGTCGTATCACCGCGGGCCGAACTCCGCCAGTCGCGACATCGTCGGGCCCGGCAGTGAAGCCGAGCCCGACGATGTTGTCAACGTCCGATCTGTGCTGACCGCGTGTGGCGCTCAGCCACCAATCTTCGCGATGCACGAGACACCAGAGAAGCCAGAGCAGAACTCCTTCGAGCTCGACACCAGTTTACCCTTCGAGATCTTCTCGACCGTCCCGTAGACGTTCACGATTCGAGGCAGAGCGGATCCACCGCTGCTGATGGGACCGGGCTTGGTCCAATCGAGCGGTGCCGACATCCCCGTTGTGATCGGATGCTGCGAGACATAGGTCTGGAAGTCGGCGACCGACACGGTCGGAAGCTTGTTCATGATCTCCGCAAAAGTCGTGACTCCGAGGTACATGCCGATCGCGTTGTCCGAGATCTGGTCGAAGCCCGCAGGCGCACCGACCTTCTTCGCGTACTTCTTGACGTCCTTGAGCATCTGCTTGCGACCGGGAAACACCTTGGGGTCGAGACCCCAGGCACCGGAGACACGGAGGTCGAGACCCGCCTGAGAAGCGACGGCAAGCGTCTTGCTCCCCACCGACGTGCTCGGCTCCAGGATCGGGCCCTTCCAGCCCGCGTCGACCAACGCCTGAACCACACCAACGGTCGTGGTGTCGGCGCCGACGATGACGATCCCGTCCGGCTTGTCGGCCACGGCCTTCGCTGCCTGCGGGCCGTACGTGGTCGCGGTGAGCGGGTACGTGATGATGTCGAAGTCAGTCACGCCCTGCGCCGCCAACGCGGCCTTGGCAAACCCGCAGATGAGCGGGGCGAACGCCGAGTCGCCGGCGAGGCAGCGGACCTTCTTCATCTCGCCGCTCTTCACCAGGATGCCGACGTTCTGATGCGCGTAGATGCCTAGACCGGCGGGGTACGACAACGGGCTCGTGCCGTCGTCGGGCGTGATCGGAATGTCGAACCAGTTGATCACGTTGTTGGCCTTCATGAGCGGCCAGGGCACGCCGGTCTGCAGACCGACCTGGTTGATGACGGCCAGGACCTTCTTCTGGTTGATCATCGTGTCTGCACACGTCGCAGCCACGGCCGGGTCACCCTTGTCGTCGCAGTTGGACCACGCGAGCGGACGCCCGTGGATCCCGCCGTGCGCGTTGACCTTCGCCACCGCGATCTGTGCCATGTACTGCAGGTCGGGGAAGTTCACTGCCGTTGCGTTGATCGGATAGATCGACCCGATGCTGACCGGCGTGCCCTTCAGCTTCTTCTTCGCCGGTGTCGCGGCGCTCCCTGCCGTCGCCAGGACGCTCGCCACCAGGGCGGCGACGAGCGCGAGCGCCACGAGGCCCTTCTTTGCCGGATGCTTCACGTATCCCCCTCTAGTTCCCATGGAACGTTGCCGCGAGGATCATGACACGAAGGTCATTCTCGTGGCGCGCGCCCTCAGCATCACGCGCCGACGAACCGGCGCGTCCATTTCGTGCGACAACCTAGAGCAGGTGCACGGGCGTGACAAGGACCCACCCGTTCCGTACCGGTCGCTCGCGCGGAGCTGAACAATCAGTGCACCCAACTAGGCCGGGTCGCGCAACCAGTCGCGGAGCACGGCGTCGGTGTCGGCACCGACGGGACCGCACGGTGTGGCGTCCGCGCCGGGTCGGGTCCCGTCGGCCCAACGCACCGGCATCAGCACGCGCGCCCGACCGCGCGCTTCGGCTTGCGCTTCGCCGACGAGGTCCCTGGCGACGGTATGCGGGAACGACAACAGGTCAGGGTCGCCCACCATCCTTCCGCCCGACACCCGCCACTGGGTGAAGCGCCCCATCCAGGCGTCCGCCGGCAGCGTCGCGAAGATCCGGTCGAGCGCGTCGCGCACCCACGTGGGCTCGGTCGACGCCGCCTCGGACTCCCAAGCGGCGGCGAGGTCCGACCGCTCGAGCGCCTCGCACAAGGAGACCCAACCCAACCGGTCGGGCTGATCGAGGAACACGAGCCCACCGTCGGCGGCCTCGTAGATCGAGTAGTACGCGCGCGGTGCGCGCTCGCCGGGCGCCCCCAACCGGGGAACTGCTCCCCCGTCAGGCTCGCCCACGCCAGCGCGTCGCGGCGGATCTCGACCGCGGCGTCCCAGAACGACACGTCGATCCACTGCCCGATGCCGGTCGAACGCGCGCACAGCAGCGCGGCAGTCGTCGCCAGGGCCGCGTGCATCGCGCCCAGCTCGAAGCCGAGGCTCGTCGGGAGCCGTGCGAAGTCGAAGCACGGACGACCGTCGACCGTGACGACGGCGGCGCTCCCCGCCAGCGCGTCGATTGTCAGCCCATGCCCCGGATGCTCGACCAAGGGGCCGGTCTGGCCGAACGCGGTGATCGAGCAGACGACGAGGTCGGGTCGGTCGGCGCGCAGCGACGCGAGGTCGACGCCGACGCGGTCGCGGAATCGGGGCGTCGCGACGTCGACGATCGCGTCGGCGGCCTCGGCGAGCCGCTGCAGGGTCGCGCGGTCCGCGTCATCCTTCGGGTCGAGCGCGATGCTGCGCTTGCCACGGTCGAGGGACCAGTGCATGAGGGGCTCGTTCCCCGGCATGCCCGGGCTCCCGGCGCGGATGGAGCGGATCGGGTCACCGTCACCCGACTCCACCTTCACGACGTCGGCGCCGAGATCGGCGAGCTTCAAGGTGGCGTACGCCGGGCCCATGAAACGCGTGAGGTCGAGGACGCGCACACCGGCCAGCGGTGCGTACATCGCGCGCTACGCGTAGACGATGACCGAGCGCGGCGACGCGTCCCTCGATCATGTCGTCGAAGGCGCCGTTGATGTCCTCGAGGCCGATCTCCTTGGAGACGAGCAGGTCGATCTCCAGCAACCCCTCCTCGTACTCACGCAACAGGCGCGGGAAGTCGTCGACCACGTTGGCGGAGCCATAGAGACACCCCTTCGCGGTCTTTCCCGACGACATGAGCGGCCGGACAGGGATCACCGCCTCCGGAGTGGCGATCCCGATGAAGACCATCTCGCCACCGCGTCGCGTGAATTCGTTCAGCTGGTTCACTGCGATCGGATTGCCAGTCACCTCGAAGCTGACGTCGGCGCCGCGGCCTTCGGTCAGCGACTGCACTGCGGCGACGGGGTCGTGCTCACGCGCGTTCACGACGTCGGTGGCGCCCATGCGGCGCGCCAGCTCGAGCTTCGAGTCGAGCATGTCGATCGCGATGATGCGGCCCGCACCCGCCAGCTTGGCGCCCTGGACGACGTTGAGCCCCACGCCGCCGCATCCGAGCACCGCGACCGTGTCACCCGCTTGGATGTCTGCCGTGTTGCGCGCCGCTCCGACACCGGTCGTCACCCCGCAACCGATCAGCGCCGCGACGACCATGTTGCTCGCCGGCGGGATCTTCACGACCGAGATCTCCGGTGTGACGGTGCGCTCCGAGAACGTGCCCTCGAAACAGAACTGGTAGATGTCGTGGCCGCCCTGGTGCAGCCGCGTCGTGCCGTCGAGCTGCCCGCCTGGTGCGCGCTCGACGAGGCGGATCGCGCATGCACTGGCCTGACCCCGCCGGCACTGGTAGCAGACGCCGCATTCCGGCGTGGCCGACATGATGACGTGGTCGCCGGGCGCGACGCGGGTCACCCCCTCGCCGACCGCCTCGACCACGCCGGCACCCTCGTGACCGAGGACGGCGGGGAATGGCATCGGCATCAGGCCCTCGATCACCGCGAGGTCGGAGTGGCAGACGCCCGACGCGCTCAGTCGTACCAGGACCTCACCAGCACGCGGCTCGTCGACGTCGATCTCCTCGATCGACAGCTTCTCGTGGTTGCCTCGCAGGATCGCGGCGCGTGTCATTCGCCTTCCTTCTCTCGTGTTGCGGTCAGGCTTGCAGCTCGGACTCCGCGAGCGCGGCGATGATCGAGGGCGGGTCGAGAGGGTGTCGCGTCACTCGGGCGCCGCGCAAGGCCAGGGCGTCCGCCACCGCGTTGAAGACGGCGGCGGGCGCCCCGATCGCGCCGCCTTCGCCCGTTCCCTTGCTGCCGCCGGGGGTGTGGGAGGGCGTCTGGATGTGGAGGCACTCGATGTGGGGCACATCGGCCGCGGTCGGCAGCAGGTAGTCCATGAAGGTCGTGGCGGTGGGATTTCCCGCCTCGTCGTAGGGCAGGTGCTCGAGCAGTGCGCCGCCGATGCCCTGCACCACGCCGCCGGCGATCTGGCCGTCGACGATCATCGGGTTGATCATCACGCCGCAGTCCTCGCTGACCACATAGCGCAGGAGCTGCACGGTGCCATACGCCGGATCGACCTCGACCGTGCAGATGTGACATGCGTTCGACCACGTGGTGGGGGGCGGGATGTAGCGCGCGACCGACTCGAGTCCCGGGCCCAAACCCTGCGGCAGCCGTTCCCACTGGTGATAGGCGGTGGCCGCCACCTGGGCGAGCGGCATCGCGCGTGCCGGGGTTCCACGGACGGAGACGACCCCGTCGACGACGTCGAGGTCCTCGGGCGCAGCCTCCATCAGATGGGAGGCGATCGCGACGACCTTGTCACGTACCTCGAGGGCCGCCGCCCGCGCCGCGCCGCCCGCGATGACCGCGGTCCGGCTGCCTGCGGTTCCCCCGCCGAACGGCGCGCTCGCAGTGTCGCCCTGCAACACGGTGACATCGTCCACGTGGACCCCGAGGTGCTCCGCGACGACCTGGGCCATGGTGGTCTCGATGCCCTGGCCGTGGGCACCCGTCCCGAACATCGCCTGCACCTGCCCGGACGGCAGGACCCGCACCGTCGCGGCCTCGACACCGAACGCGGCGAACGCCATGCTCGTCGGCTCGACGTAGCAACTGATCCCGATCCCGAGGAGGCGGCCGTCGCGCAGCGCCGCGGCCTGCCCCTCGCGGAAGTCGTCGTACGCGATGGCTTCGGCCGCCTGCTCGAGCGTCTCGCGCGGCGTGACCGCGTCGATCGTGACCCCTGTCGCCGACGTGAAGGGCAGCTCGTCCCTGCTCACGATGTTGCGGCGCCGCAGCTCCAAGGGGTCGATGCCGGCGGCGCGCGCGGCGACGTCGAGCATCTGCTCGCGGGCAGTCGTCTCCATCATCCAGGGACCGCGATAGGCGCCGCGCCCCGAGGTGTTGGTCCACGCGGCGCGGGTCCGGGAACCGAAGCGCGGGATGCGATACGGACCCGCGAACAGCCCGACGACTCGGCCACCCGCGGCGCCGGTGCCACCGCCCACGGGGTACGCCCCCGAGTCCTCGAGATGGTCCACGTGGGCGGCGAGGATCCGCGCGTCGGCGTCGAGCGCCATACGGACCGTCGCGCGATCCACACGCGCGTGCGAAGCGGCCACGAGGTTCTCCTGGCGATCCTCGATCCACTTGAGCGTGATCCCGAGCTTGTGCGCGGCAGCGACGACCGTCACCTCGTCGCGCGAGATGAACGCCTTCTGCCCGAAGCCGCCACCGACGTCGCCGCCGACGACACGGACGAGCTGCTCGGGGACCCCCGTGACGCGGGAGAGCACGGAACGAGCCTCGTGAGGGTTCTGCGTCGAGAGCCACACCTCCAACGACCCGGTCACGCGCTGACGTCGCGCGCCGACCAGGCCACGACACTCCATGGGCACCGGGACGTAGCGCTGCTGGTGGAACGTCTCCTCGACGACGAACGCGGCTGACGCGAACACCGCCTCGAGATCGGGATCGGGCGCCGATGCCGCCTGCGACGACACGTTGGTCTGGCGCTCTCGGTGCACGAGCTGGTCGAGCTCGTCGATCGCCGCCTCGTAGTCGGCGAGGGCCGGCAGGATGTCGTAGTCGACGTCCACGAGCTCCGCCGCGTCCTCGGCGAGAGCGCGCGAGTCCGCCACGACGATCGCGACGGGGTCACCGACGAAGCGGACGTCGGTCACCGCCATCGGCGAGCCGCGACGGCGCGTGCTCGCCCCCCATCACCGTCGCGGCCACGTCCCCGTACCCCTCGAGGTCGGAACCCACGAGCACGGCATGCACGCCGGGGAGCCGGCACGCGGCATCGACGTCGATCGAGCGGATGTCGGCCCTCGCCACGGTGCTCCGGACGAACGCGGCGTGCTGCATCCCGGGAAGCCGGACGTCGTCGACGTAGGTGCCCTGCCCCGTGAGGAGGCGCGGATCCTCGCGACGGAGGACGGACTGACCAATGAAGCGGCCGGCGCTCTCCACGACGGGCAACTTAGGATGCGCAGTCCCGTCTGGCCAGGGCCGCTCGGGTTTGCGTACGGCGCCGGACGTTACGCTGCCCCTACCTGTCCAAGACCGCCCTGTCGAAGACCGCCCTGTCGGAGCTCACACCGAAAGAACGCCGGTGACCCAGCCACGCCGTGTCGCGATCGCCAATTCTCGCGCACCGAAGAGCAAGAAGCTTGCCGAGACAGTGGCGCATCAGATCGAGCTGGAGATCCTGCACCGCGGATGGCCCGTGGGCGAGTCGATCGGCTCGGAGCCCGAGCTCCTGGCGCAGTTCGGGGTGAGCCGATCGGTCTTCCGCGAGGCGGTCCGCCTGCTCGAGCACGACGGGATCGCACGCATGCGCCAAGGACCCGGCGGCGGGCTCTTCATCACCGCCCCAGACGCCGACGGCGTGACACGCTCGGCGGCGCTCCTGCTGGAGTACGAACACGTTCCCGTGCGTGCGCTCATCGAGGCGCGCATCACGCTCGAGTCCGCCACCGTGGTTGACGTCGTCGAGCGAATCGACGACGACGGCATCCGGATGTTGCAGGAAGCACTCGAGGAAGAATCCCGTCTCCAGGCCGACGCGCCGAGCTTCCTGTTCCAGGCGCTCCACCGTCGCATCGCGCGCCTTACCGGCAACATCGCGTTGGAGCTCTTCGTCGACGTGCTCGTCAGCCTCACCGGCGCGCACTCGATCGGCACCGACGCGCTGTTCGACCCGAACACGCACAGCCCCTGGCCGGGCGACGTCACGACACAGACACACGAAGCCCACCGCGGGATCGTCGACGCGATCGTCGCCCGCGACGCCGAGCTCGCGCGCACCCGCATGGTGGAGCACCTCCGCGAGATGGCCTACTTCATGGAGTGAGAGGGTTCCCACATGAGCGACCTCGCCACGCTCGCCGACGTCGACGCGGTGAAAGCCGTCGTCCGCCGGTACGCGCGCGCCATCGATGCACACGACCTCGAGGGCGTGTGCTCCTGCTTCACCGACGACGTCGAGTCCGTCGGTCACGACCAGGAGGGCAACGAGACGGTGGCCTCCGGAATCGACGTCCTACGCGACCGCCTCGCGCGTGTCCGCGACGCGGCGACACTCCCCGTGGACCGGATCACCCGGTCGACCCATCTCTTGGCCAACACGCTCGTACACGTCGACGGCGCGACTGCGCGTGCCGAGAGCGCGGTGTGCTCGTACCTCACCGGCCCTCGCGGCACGGACACGATCACGCTCGTGCGCGGCTTCACGTACACCGACGACCTCGTCCGGACCGACACCGGATGGCGGATCCGGCGACGCAGCCACGATCTCAAGTGGATGTGCGAGGCGACGCCGGTCGTCGCCGGAGGCTGAGACGGCGCGTCAACGTGGCGCGGAGCCAGGTACCGCGCGGTCGAACGCTCCGCCCCACACGCCGGTCATCTTCGCCGCGCCGCGGACGTCGCGGTGGAGGACCCAGAACGCGTTGAGGAAGCAGATCGGCGTGTCGTACTGCTGGCGGATGAGCATCGTGTCGACGGCGAGCCAGCTGCGCGTGAGCTCCGCCTTCGACAATGTCGGGTCGAGGGCGGTTCCCGCAACGGTCGCGAGGGTCCCCGCCTCGGGTCCGGCGAGGTCGAAGAAGGTCAGGTAGTAGCGCTCCAGGTACCGGTACGGGTGCGCCAGGCCGGGCGGCGCGGTCGAGAAAGGCCGGGAACCGCCGGGCCACCCAGTCGGCGACCGCGGTCGTGGCATCGGTGGGTTGGAGATGGACCGCGATGCCCGCGGCAGCGAGCTGCGACTGGAGGGCGCCCGCGGCGGACGCCTGGGGCTCCGAGCCGGCGGGATAGGCGAGCGTGAAGGTGATGCCCGAGGGAGAGCCCGCGGTGGCCAGGAGCTGGCGCGCTCGGGCAACGTTGTACGCGTACGGGTCCGACAGCGTCGCCGCTGCGCCCAGCGTCTTCGGTCGGAACTGCTGGAACGTCGGGGTGCAGGTGTCACCCAGCTCGGACCTCACGAGGGAGTTGCGGTCGATCGCGCTCGCGATGGCTTGGCGAACCTCGACCCGGTCGAACGGCGGTTGGGTGATGTCATACATGAGCTGTAGGACGGTGGTCGTCCCATACTCGTAGACCCGGTGCCCCGGGATGCGACGCGCCGCGTCGACGACGGGGGGCCGGACGAGGCCGCCGTCGACGCGCCCCGAGGTGATCGCTTCGAGGGCCTCGGTCGGGTCGAAGAGATAGGTGATCGTGAGCCGGCGGAGACGTCCCGCGGCGACGATCCCACGACCGCGTCGGCGCGCGGCGATAGGTGACGGCGTCGTTGGGCGCGAAGTGGCTCACGACCCACGGGCCGGATCCCGCGGCATCGGGGGTGCCCTGGCTCAAGTCCGCCGTCGCCATCTTCGGGTTGATGATCGATCCGGCAGGGCCCGCGAGCTCGAACAGCAGATCGCTCGTGGCGCGGTTCAACGCGAGCAGGACCGTGTGCCCGTCGACCACTGTCACCGCGTCGATGCTGGTCAAGCTCGCCGCGGCGGTGCTGCCCGGGAGCGCCTTCGCTCGATCGAGGCTGAACTTCACCGCGGTCGCATCGACGCGGGTGCCGTCGTGGAAGCGCGCGTCGGCCCGCACGCGCAGCGTGAGCTGGCGGCCGTCGGGGGCAAAGCTCCACGTCCTGGCGATCATGGGCCGCAACTGCAGGTCACGGTCGAGGGTCAGCAGGCGGTCGTAGATCGGGAACGTGTACAGGCGCGGCGGCAGCAACGGTCTCGAGGTGCGGGTCGAGCTGTTGGACGGGCACGACCGTCGTGAGGTTGAGTGACGAGCGTCCACTCCCGGCGGGCCGCGCCGCTTGCGCCGCCGAGCCGAGCAGTCCCGCCACCACGACCGCGGCGACAGTCACAGCGAGCCCCGCCGCGACCATTCCTGGAGCGACCCGGGGGCGCCTCACGCTATTAGTACGCTAATCTTACGGGTGACGGGTTCGCCGCGGTCTGGTGCGCGCCCGCTCGACGTGGTGCTCGCAGTGGCGCTCGAAGTGGGAGGACGCCGATGCCCCTGACCGACGACATGCACCTCATCTCGGTCGACGACCACATCATCGAGAAGCCCGACGTCTGGACCAACCGACTGCCCTCCGAGCTGCGCGGGCAGGGGCCGCACGTCATCGAGCTGACCGAGGCGCGCCACGACGACCACTTCGGGCTCGATCTTCGCGCCGGTGCACAGGTCTGGGTCTACGAGGATCGTCTCTACCCCCAGATCGCGCTGAACGCCGTCGCGGGCAAGCCGCCCGAGGAGTACAGCATCGAGCCGTACCGATACGACGACATCCGGCTCGGTTGCTACGAGCCGAAAGCCCGCGTCGACGACATGGAGATCGCGGGCGTGCACGCCTGCCTCGGCTTCCCCTCGTTTCCCCGATTCTCGGGCACCATCTTCCTCGAGGGCAAGGACCGTCACCTCGCGGAGCTGTGTGTGCGCGTGTACAACGACTTCATCCTGGAGGAGTGGTACGGCTTCGCGCCCGAGCGTTTCATCCCGCTGATGATGGTGCCGCTGTGGGACATCCCCGCAATCGTCGCCGAGATCGAGCGCACTGCAGCGCTCGGCGGTCGTGCGATCACTCTTCCGGAGAATCCGGCGCCGCTCGGCCTGCCCTCGTACCACACGGAGGATTGGTTCCCGGTGTGGGCCGCGCTGCAAGCGCACGAGATGCCGTTGTGCATCCACTTCGGGTCGTCGGGCACGGTGCCGAAGACGAGCGACGACGCCCCCTGGGCGGTCGGCGCGACGCTGCTCAACCTCAACACGATGATGGCCCTCGCCGACCTCTTGTTCTCGCCGGTGTTCCACCGTTACCCCGGCGTCAAGGTGGCGCTCTCGGAGGGCGGCATCGGCTGGGTCCCCGCGTTCCTCGAGCGCCGCCGAAGCGGTCTTCGAGAAGCACCGCTTCTACACCGGGATCAATCTCGAGGTGCACCCGCGGGAGCTCTTCGAGCGCAACGTCTACTCGTGCTTCATCGACGAGGAAGTCGGGTTGCGGCTGCGCCACGACATCGGCGTCGGCAACATCATGTGGGAGCTCGACTACCCGCACTCCGACTCGACCTGGCCGGACGCGCGGACACGAGCAGCCGAGCTCTTCAGCGACGTCCCCGACGACGAGGTGCGACGCATCGTGGAGACGAACGCCAGAACGCTGTTCCGCTTCCCGCGGGAGCAGTAGGTCGCGGCCGGCAGGGCCGCCCCGGACACCGACCACAAGGGGGGCGCTCGTGCGCGCTGCCGTCGTCGAGAGCGAACGCAAGCCACTCGAGATCCGGGACCTCCAGGCCGCCGATCCGGCACCGCACGAGGTGCGCGTGCAGTTGCGGGCCAGCGGCGTCTGCCGTACCGACCACCATGTGTGGGCCGGCGACATGGCGTCACCCTTCCCCGTCGTGCTCGGCCACGAAGGCGCAGGCGTCGTGACCGACGTCGGCAGCGCAGTCGACGAGCTGCGACCCGGCGACACCGTCATCACCGTCGGCGGGCCAGCGTGTGGTCGGTGCTGGTTCTGCGTGCAGGGCGAGCCCAACCTCTGCGAGCGGATGGGCCAGCTCACCCAGGCCAAGAACTTCGTCGACCACGACGGCACGCACATCGCCGGCAAGGGTGGGCTCGGAACCTTCGCCGAGCAGATCACCGTGAATCGGGCGTCGATCGTCCGCGTGCGCACGGAGCTCCCGTTCGAACAGCTCGCGCTGATCGGGTGCGCGGTCGCGACTGGCTTCGGCGCGGTGATGAACACGGCGCGGGTCACGCCGGGTAGCACCGTCGCCGTCATCGGCTGCGGCGGCGTCGGCCAAGCTGTGATCCAAGCGGCACGCGTCGCGGGCGCGGCCGACATCATCGCCGTGGATCCTGTGGCGCTGAAGCGCGATCAGGCCCTCGCGAACGGCGCGACGCTCGGTGTCGACCCGGTGGCGACGGATGCCGTCGAAGCGGTGAAGGAGCGGACCGGTGGTCGCGGCGCCGACTTCACGTTCGAGGCGCTCGGCGGGTCGGCAACGATCATGACCGCCTGGAGCGCGACTCGAGTTGGCGGCACGACGGTGGTCATCGGCGCGTCCAAGCCCACCGACACGATCACCCTCGGGGCCCACGAGGTCCTGATGGCCCGCCGCCGACTGGTCGGCTCCACCGGCGCCGGTGACATGCGCCGGACGTTCCCGACGATCGTCGCGCTCGTCGAGGCCGGCCGCATGAACCTCGCCGACATGATCTCGAAGCGCATCGATCTCGCGGCGGTGAACGAGGCGTTCGACGACATGATGCACGGAGAGGTCATCCGCTCCGTGATCTGCTACGACTGAGCCATGCCCGTCGACGGCCCCTGCGCAGGACAGGTGGTCGTCGTCACCGGCGCCAGCCGCGGCATCGGCGCGGCGCTCGCCGCACGATTCGCCCTGGCGGGTGCGTGCGTTGTCTGCGCCGCACGCACGCTCGATCCCGACTCGAAGTATCTGGGATCGCTGCGCGAGACCGTCGACCGGATCTCGGATGCCGGCGGCGATGCGATCGCCATCCGCACCGACCTCTCCGACGCGACGAGCCGTGCACACCTGGTCGAGGAGACGACGGAGCGATTCGGCAAAGTCGACGTGCTCGTCAACAACGCGGCCGTGATCTGGATGATCCCCGCAACCGAGATGCCCGAGAAGCGCTACCGCGTGATGTTCGAAGTCGAGCTCCACGCGCCGTTCCACCTGTCGCAACTGGTGATCCCGCAGATGCGCGAGCGCCACGAGGGTTGGATCCTCAACATCAGCTCGAACGCGAGCCGTCACCCCGGAACGCCACTCCTCGACTTGCACCGCACGGGCGTGATCACCGTGTACGGGATGACCAAGGCGGCACTCGAGCGGATGACGACCGGCCTCGCGGCCGAGCTCCGCGACGACGGGATCGTGGTGAACGCGCTCTCTCCCAGCCGGCTCGTGGCAACCGAGGGTGCGCGGCTCCACTTCGCCGACCGAGTCGCGGCCGGCGAGCTCGAGTCCCCGTCGGTGATGGCGGAGGCTGCGCTCGCCCTGTGCACGCGCACGACCAACGAGCTGAGCGGTCGCCTCACGACGAGTCAGGAGCTGGTCGACGAGCTCGGGCTCACACCGATGCCGCTGCTCTGATCTCCCCGGCGATCAGGCGCCCTGCGAGTACAACGAGTACGCCTCGTTGATGTCGCAGTGCCACAGGTACACCGCGGCGCCGGATCGAGGCTTGCAGCCATTCGTCGGATCGACCAAGGTGACCTTGACCGTGAGCGGCACGCCGCTTGCGACGCCGCTCGCCGAGCCGATGCTCGACCGGATGTCGCCGCGGACGACGCCGGACTGCGTCAGCACGTTGGGTCCGTTCGACCCGTCGCCCGGGTAGGGCCCCGCCGTCTCCTCCGGGATCTTGGTACAGCTCGCGAGCACGGCCGCGGTCGGGGCCGTCGCGGCGGTGGTGCTCGTGGTGGTCCCGGATGCCAGCGTCGTGACCGCTCGCCTGGCTGCGCTGCTCCCGCCGCCACATCCAGCGGCAAACGCTGCCGCGCCGAGGCCTCCGATCAGACCCAGCAGCTCACGCCGTGTTGCTCGTCCTCTGCGCAGCTCGTCCATGACCGCTCCTTCGCTCCGCCGTCATGACCATTGAGCGACCCCGACGCGAACGGGAGGTCGCATGCGCGCGAGAAGCAGGTGAGAAGCGTGAGCGTGCTCAGGCCAGGTCGGTGAAGAACGCACGCACGTCGGCTGCGAACAGTTCCGGCTGCTCCATCGCCGCGAAGTGTCCCCCGCGGGGCATCCGCGTCCAACGCTCGATGCGGTAGCGCTCCTCGGCCCAGCGCCGTACCGGCCGGACGGGCTCGGCCGGGAAGTCCGCCACCGCGGTCGGGACCTCGACGCGACCCTCGGGCGGCCCGAACGCGCCCGTGCGGGTCGCCTCGAGGTACATCCGCGCCGCCGAGTGTGCGGTGCCGGTGAGCCAGTACGCCATCACGTTGTCGAGCAGGTGGTCACGACCGAAGTGCCGGTCGACGTCGCCGTCGGAGTCGCTCCATTCGCGGAACTTCTCGATGATCCACGCCGCGAGACCGGCCGGTGAGTCGTCGAGCGCGACCCCGACGGTGTGCGGCCGGGTCGACTGGATGGCCGCGTACCCCGAGAAGCCGCGCCCACGCTGGCGGTTGGCGTCGTACTCCGCCCGATCGTCGGGGTCGAGGTCGTCGGGTGGCGTCGCCCACCGCGGTCGCCACGGCGGGACCATGTTGAGGTGGAGTCCGACCACGTGGTCGGGGTACGAGCAGGCCATCTCGCTGGTCACGACGGCACCCCAGTCGCCTCCCTGGGCGCCGTAGCGTTCGCATCCCAACGACAGCATGACCTGGTGCATCGCGGCAGCGGTCCGCCGGTGATCCCAGCCGGCGGCGCGGCGTCGGGCCGGAGAACCCGAAGCCGGGCAAGGCCGGGCACACGACGTGGAACGCCGGAACACCGTCGAGCCCATGCGCCCGCGGATCCGCGAGGGGTCCGACCACGTCGAGGAACTCGAGCACCGAACCCGGCCAGCCGTGCACCAACACGAGTGGCAACGCGTCCGGAACCGGCGACGGTGCGTGCAGCACGTAGAGGTCGCCCGCCTGGAAGCGGGCGAGATGCTGCTCGAAGCCGTTGAGCACGGTTTCGATGCGACGCCAGTCGTACTCGTGACGCCAGTACTCGACGAGGGCGCGCAGGTAGTCGGGATCCATGCCGTAGTCCCACCCCACGCCGGGGATCGCCGGAGGAATCCGGGCGCGTGCGAGCCGGTCCCGCAGGTCGTCGAGGGTCGCGTCGGGCACCGCGAGCTCGAACGGCTCGAGCCGGTCGAGCTGGAAGGGGTCCACGGTCGGCGTCAGGCCGTGCGGTCGCGTTCGGGCAGCCGCACCGCTCGGGTGGGGTCGTGCTCGGCGCGCAGACGCTTCTTGTCGATCTTCGACTCGCCACCGGGCAATGCGTCGAGGAACTCGTACCAGCGTGGGCGCTTGTACGCCGCGAGCCGCTCGAGACACCACTGGTCGAGCGCGATCGGTTCGACGGGACGATGCGCGACGACGACCGCCTTCACGCCTTCGCCCCAGCGTTCGTCGGGGACGCCGATGACCGCGCACTGCACGACGTCGGGATGCTCGGTGAGCACGCGCTCCACTTCGATGCAGTACACGTTCTCGCCACCGGGCTTCACCATGTCCTTCGCGGATCGAGCATGTAGAGGAACCCGTCGTCGTCCATGGAATGGATGTCACCGGTGTGCATCCAGCCGTTGCGCAGCGCCGTGGCAGCCGCCTCGGCATTGCCCCAGTACCCCGACATCACGCTGGCGCCGCGCAGCCCCAACTGCCCGGCTTCGCCCGGCGGGAGGATGTTGTCGTCGTCGTCGAGGATCACCGCGCGGAAGCCGAAGATGGGGCGCCCGACCGTGCCCGTGCGCGCGATCTCGTCGGCCGCGTAGCTGCGGGTCACGAAGTTGCCGGCCTCGGTCGAGCCGTAACCACCGAAGTACTCGGTGTGGGGCAACAGCTCGGCGAGCTCTGCATGCTCCACCGCGCCGTACTCGCCCCCACGACCGAACACGATGCGGAGGCTCCCGGCATGGGTGCGCGCGCTCGGATGTCGTGCGGCCTCCAGCAACCCGAATCCGGGGAATCGCCCGACGGTGACCTTCCGCCGCGCGACCATGTCCCATTGCTCGTCGAGCGTCTTCGGCGCGTCGAAGATCAGGGTGCCACCGATCGCAAGCGTCGCGATCGCGAGACTGAGCCCGGTGGTGTGGAAGAACGGAGCCGCGGCCGGGTACGCGTCGCCGGGCCGCATGCCGAAGGCGCGGCGTCGTGTTGCCCGTCGTCGCCACCCAAGCCCGCTGCGCGAGCGTGCAGCCCTTCGGCCGGCCGGTGGTGCCCGAGGTGTACATCAAGATGAACGGATCACCAAGGTCGGCGGGCCGGATGCTGCCAGGCGCAGGATCGATCCGCTCGAGACGGCCCCCCATATCGGCGTCGAGCACGAACGCCGTCCGGTCGAACGCCCCCGCCGCCTCGGCGAGCCCGACCTGATCGACGCCGACGACCGCGAACGCCGCTCCCGAATCGTCGAGTTGGAAGCGCAGGTCGTCGGGCGTCAGCCGGATGTTCATCAGCACCGCGGCCGCGCCGAGCTGCGAGACCCCGACGAACACCTGCAGGTATTCCGCGGAGTTCGCGGCGATGACGGCGACGCGGTCACCGGGAACGACACCGGCCCGGTGGAGGCACGTCGCCCAGCGCCGGGCACCGTCGACGAACTGCGGATACGACAGTTCCTCACCGCGGTCGTCGATCGCTGCCGCGCGGTGGCTCCCTGCCGCGGCCGCCGCCCCGCCATCGATCAGGTCGGCGATCGATGCCCCGGCGTTGCTCGACACCCCCGGGAGGCTCACGTCAGCGGACGACTTCGAAGCCGACGGCGTCGCGGTCCCACGTGCTCGCAGTGACGCCGCGCTCGCGCAACGCGAGCTTGTTGAGCTTGAACTGCGCGTTGTGCGGCAGCTCGTCCATGATCTCCATGTAGCGAGGCACGAAGTAGTACGGCGCGTGCTCGTTGACGAAGCGGGCGATGTCCTCACAGGTCGTGTCGTCGCGCAGCACGAGCGCGACCGCGAGCTCGGCCTCGGAATCGATCTCGGCCTCGATCCCGTAGGCCGCGACCTCGACGACGCTCGGATGTCTCGCAATGACCGTCTCCACCTCGGTCATCGAGATGTTGCGGCCCTTGTGGCGGATGTAGTCCTTCTTGCGGTCGGCGAAGAGCCACTGGCCGTCTTCACCGATACGCGCGAGGTCGCCCGTGTGATGCCACAGGTTGCGCCACGTCGCAGCCGTGAACTCGGGCATGTTGAAGTAGCCGTCGAACATGACGTACGGCTCTCTCGGGCGCACGACGATCTCGCCGACCTCGCCCTGCGGCACCTCACGGTCCTGGTCGTCGAACAGCTTCACCTCGAGCCACCACACGGGACGGCCGAGCGCGTTCTGACGCCACGGCGTGCCGTCGTCGTCCGCGAACAAGATGCGTGTCGCGCACTCGCTCTGGCCGTACATCTGGACGACCTTCTCGATGCCGAACCGCTCCTTGAACTTCGGGACGACGGACCATGGCATCGGGTTCGGCACGGCGATACGGACCGGGTTGTCGCGGTCGTCGGGTCGCTCGGGCGCCTCCATCAGGTACATGTGCATCGCGCCGAGCGTCGCGATCTGCGTCGCGCCGTAGCGCCGCGTCTGGTTCCAGTAGTTGGTCACCGAGAAGCGCGGGTCGATGGCGGCGCGCACTCCCGCGACGAGCGACGGCCAGACCGCGGTCGTCCAGGCGCCGCCGAGGTACACCGGGAACACGGTGTAGTAGACGTCGTCGTCGGAGAGGTCGGGACGATCTGCGTTCCAGAGCTCGGCCGAGCGCAGCAGCCCCGCGTGCGTCTGCATGATGCCCTTCGGCTTGCCCGTCGTGCCGGACGACCACCACGCCATGAGCCGGTCGTTGAACTTCTCCTCGAACGGGAGCGTGGTCGCGGGGAACTGCGTGAGCTCCTCGAGCGTGTGGACGTGGATCGCCGGGTCGCCACCACCGTCGCGGATCGCCCCGTTCACCACCACGTGCTCGACCTGCGCCGGGCGGCCGAGGGCGAAGGTGTGCTTGGCAAGCGCTTCGTCGACCACCAGGACCCGCGCGGTCGAGGCTTCGAGGTTCTCGCGCAGGAACTCGCCGTGGTAGTCGGTGCTCATCGGCGTGAACATCGCGCCCACCCGCGAGCACGCGATGCCCGTGAGCACGACGTCGATCGACGGCTCCATGTGGAAGGTGACGACATCGCCGCGCTGGACGCCGAGGTCGAGGAGCCCGTTCGCCGTGCGGTTGACCGTCTCCCATGCCTCGCCGAACGTGACGATCCGATCGTCCGTCTGGAGCCATTGCTGGGCGCCGATCGTCTCCGCGTGCTCGGCGAGGATCTTGCCGACAACCCGGTCTTCGAGCTCTCGCATGAAATGCGTGCGCACCGTGCTCTCCTATTCCTCGCGCTCTTCACTCCGCTCTTGGCGCCTCATCCTCGGGTCGTTCGCTGCGGGTCGGGACACCCGACCCGCACACGCTCACTCCGATCGGTGCCGGGCCGCTGGACCCCGCTTCCGCCCGCCTCTCGGCGGGCTCGCTCAGGCGAGACGATATCGTTCGCCGGGTCTCGAACGGGAGGGGGAACCGGTGGCCGCGAGCCCTGAGACCAAGCTGCTCGGCGTCGTGAAGATGCGGGCCAAGCCCGGTTGCGCCGACGAGCTGATCGCCGTGTTCCACGAATGGTTCACCCGGCAGTTCGAACAGGAGGCGGGCACCGAGGTCTACGTCCTCGCCCGGTCGCCCGAGGATCCCGACGTCTTCTACAGCCTCGAGGTCTTCTCGAACCGGGACGCGCAGCAGGCGCACATGCGCCACGAGGCCATGGCCGACGTCCTCCCCCGCTTCCGACCTCTCGTGGAGAGCGTCGAGCCGGCGTTCCTCGATCCGGTCCGCGCCAAGGGACTGGACCTCGGGGACCTGGATCGCGGGGGGCGAGGGTGAGCGTCCGCGTCGGGTTCGTCGGGCTCGGCGACCAAGGCGAGCCCATGGCGGAACGCGTCCTGAAGGCCGGCTTTCCGCTCACGATCTTCGCCCGCCGGGTCGAGATCCGCGAGCGATTCGCCGGGATGGGTGCCGGGGTCGCGCCCACGCTGCGCGAGCTGGGGGCCGCGAGCGACATCGTCGGCATCTGTGTCGTCGACGACGAGCAAGTGCGCGACGTGACGCTCCGCGACGACGGGATCCTCGCCGGCATGGCGAGCGGCGGCATCATCGCGGTGCACAGCTCCGTGCACCCCGACACGTGCCGCGAGCTCGGCGCCATCGGGGCCGCGCGAGGCGTCGCGGTCGTGGATGCGCCGGTGACCGGTACCGGTCGCCGGGGTGCGCAAGAGGGGACGCTCACGCTCCTCGTCGGCGGTGACGCGGCCGTCGTCGAGCGGTGCGTGCCCGTGTTCGAGTGCTTCAGCACGACGATCGGGCATCTCGGCGCGCTCGGCGCCGGCGAGACCGCCAAGCTCCTCAACAACTTCTTCTTCGCGGCGCACGTCGGTACCGCGTTCGACGAAGCGACGCTCGCGCGCCGGCTCGGTCTGGACCTGCACCAGGCGTCGACCGTGCTTCCGCTCGGCTCGGGTGCGAGCCGGGTGCTCGACATGTCGGCTCGTCAAGACCTCCGCTACGTACTCCCACCGCACGAGAAGGGCCGTGACTCCGCATGGCGCATCCTCGCCAAGGACGTCCGCCTGTTCCGTGACGTGATGGCGAAGGCGGGCGTCGAGTCACCTGAAGCCGATGCACTCGTGACGCGATCGATGGGCCTCCTCGAGGAGACCGACGGCGCGCTCGGCCAGCCCGAGGGCTGACAGGAGGAAGCAATGGGCACCGCAGTCGTCACCGGCGCCGGGCGCGGCTTGGGTTCGCGCGTCGGCGGAGCGGCTTACCAAGGACGGTCACGACCTGGTCGTGCTCGACCTCGACGAGGCCAGCGCGCCGAGACCGCCGCCGCGCTCGGCGGCCGAGGGTTCGGATGTGACGTGAGCGATCGCGCTGCGGTCTTCGGGATCGCCGCGCAGGTCGGACCCGTCGACGTCCTGGTGAACAACGCCGGCATCTGGAAATTCAGCTCCATCCTCGACATGACCGAGCAGGATGCGCGGCGCGTCCTCGAGGTGCAGCTCCTCGGCACCGTCTGGTGCATCCAGGCGTTCGCCGCGAACATGCCGAACGGGGGGTCGATCGTGAACACGTCGTCGGGTGCTGCCTCGCTCGCGATCCCCGGCTGCGGCATCTACCCCGCGGCGAAGGGCGGCATCGAGATCCTCACGCGCCAGCTCGCTCAGGAGCTCGCGCCACGCCGCATCCGCGTCAACGCGGTCGCGCCGGGCGGGACCGTCACCGAAGGAACCGCGGCGTTCATCGTCGACGACGAGGAGCACGGCGCCCGCGTTCCGCTCGGTCGCGTCGGACGGCCCGCCGACATCGCGGATGCGGTCGCGTTCCTCGCGTCCGATGCCGCGAGCTATATCAGCGGCCAGATCCTGCGGGTCGACGGCGGCATCTCCGCCGGCGGGCTCCCGTCCGTCCCCACGGGCTCCTGAAGGGGCGCCATCTAGGATTGCCCCGACTCATACCGCCGCGGCAGCCGTACCGCGCCGATCTCGGGGCGAGGCGCCTTGAACCAGCAGCACCAGTTGCACGCACTCACGCTCGGCGACGTGCTCCGCGAGCACCGCCGGACCAGCGCCGATCGTCTCGCACTCGGCGACGGCGAGGTTCGGCTCACTTATCGCGAGCTCGACAATCGGGTGAACCAACTCGCAAGCGCGCTGGCGCGTGAGGGCGTCTCGACCGGCGATCGCATCCTGTGGCTCGGGCACAACAGCTTCCGGATCTACGAGCTGCTGCTTGCGGCCGCGAAGCTCGGCGCGGTGCTCTGCCCCGCCAACTGGCGTTCCAGTGCCGCCGAGCTCGCCTTCGTCATCGACGACTTCGACCCGGCCGTGGTGATCTGGCAGGAGCACGAGGTCGGCGACCACGCGCGGGAGGCGCAGGCGAAGTCCGGCTCGCAGGCGCTGTGGTTGGCACACGACGTCGACGCGGGCTACGAGTCCTTCGTCGCGTCGGGCGAGCAGCGCGACCCTGAGGTCGCCGTCGATCCGGCGTCGTCGTTGCTCGCGCTGTACACCGCGGCGTTCGACGGGCGCCCCAACGCGGCGCTGCTCGGCCACACCGCGCTGATCACGCAATGCCTGCTCCTCGCGAGCGTGTTGGGCATCGATCACGACTACCGGTACCTGAACTGCGGGCCGCTCTTCCATGTCGCGACCTTCATGTCGTCGCTCCCGACGTTCGTGTTCGGTGGCGAGAACCACTTCGTGCCGCGCGTCGACGCCGAGGAGATCTGCCGGGTCGTCGAACGCGAACGCATCGTCGGCGCGTTCATTCTTCCCCGACCGCCGACGAGATCGTCGCGTGCAACGCCGACGGCACCTACGACATCTCCTCCCTGCGGGCGACGTTCGCGAAGCGACCCGAGTTCCTCGCGATGGCGACGCCCGACGACACCCCGTTCGGCAAGCGGCTCAGCGGCTTCGGACAGACCGAGGTGTTCGCATTGGCGACGTTCAACTCGGTCGGCCCGCCGTCGATCGGGGCGAGCGGCCGCACGTCGCCGATCGGCCAGCTCCGCATCGTCGACGACGACGACCGCGAGGTCGCCGACGGCGAGGCCGGCGAGATCGTGGTGCGTGGGCTCGCGGTGGGCAACGGGTACTGGAACCGGCCCGAGCTCAACGCCGCGCGCTCGCGCAACGGGTGGTGGCACACGCACGATCTCGGTCGGCGGGAAGCGGACGGTTCGCTGACGTGGATCGGTCCGAAGGCGCGCATGATCAAGTCGGCGCAGGAGAACATCTACCCCGCCGAGGTCGAGGCGTGCCTCGAGGCGCACCCGGCAATCAAGGAAGCCGCGATCATCGGCGTGCCCGACGACGTCTGGACCCAGAGCGTGAAGGCGATCGTCGTGCTCCATCCCGACCAGCAGCTCAGCGCCGACGACGTCATCGAGCACTGTCGAACCCACATCGCCTCGTACAAGAAGCCCCGGACGGTCGAGTTCGTCGAGAACCTGCCCCGTGCCGGGTGGGCCAAGGACTACGACGCGCTCGATGAGCGCTACGGCGGCGGCAACTATCCGAGCAGCGCCACCACCGTGAAGTAGGGGGACTTTCGTGAAGACACCGATCTGCGACCTGCTGGGGATCGAGTTTCCCATCGTTGCGTTCACCCACTGCCGCGACGTTGCCGCCGCCGTGAGCAAGGCCGGCGGTCTCGGAGTGCTCGGCATCGGGGCGTACACACCCGAGAAGCTGCAGACCGAGCTCGACTGGATCGAGCACGAGATCGGTGACCGTCCCTACGGCGTCGACGTCTTGATCCCCGCCAAGTCGACGAACGTGAGCGCGGCGTCGTCCCCCGAGGAGCTCATCCCCGAGGGGCACCGTCAGTTCGTGAACGAGCTGCTCGACAACTACGACGTGCCGCAGCTCCCGACGCCGGCCACCCGGCCCGTGCTCGGGGGGATCAAGGAGACGGCCGTGTCGCTCGTCGATCTTGCGCTCGAGCGCCCCATCCGGCTGGTCGCCAACGCGCTCGGCCCGCCGCCGCCGGAGCTGGTCACCGCCGCGCACGACCGCGACGTCCTCGTCGCCGCGCTGGTCGGGACGCGCGCCACGCGGCGAAGCAACGGGAGGCGGGCGTCGACATCATCGTGGCCCAGGGCTACGAGGCCGGCGGGCACACGGGCGAGATCGGCACGATGGTGCTCGTCCCCGAGGTCGTCGACGCCGTCGCGCCCGACACCCGTCCTCGCCGCGGGGGGCGTCGGGAGCGGCCGCCAGGTCGCCGCGGCACTGGCGCTCGGCGCCGCAGGGCGTGTGGACCGGCTCGGTCTGGCTCACGACCGAGGAGGCCGAGACCCATCCGGCAGTCAAGGAGAAGTTCCTGCACGCGACGCGAGCGACACCGTGCGGTCGCGTGCATCGACCGGCAAGCCCACGCGGCAGCTGCGCAGCGCGTGGACCGAGGCGTGGGACGACCCCGCGAACCCCGACCCGCTCCCCATGCCGCTCCAACAGCTGCTCACCTACGAGGCTCGTGAGCGCATCCATCGTTCGGCGGCGGGCTCGTCGCCGGGCGCCCGGGAGCTCATCACCTACTTCGTGGGCCAAGTTGTCGGTTCGATGAACCAGGTGAACCCGGCGCGGCAGGTCGTCTTCGACATGGTCGACGAGTACATCGAGGCCGTCGGCACGCTGTGCGCGGCGATGGACACCGACGCGTAGCAGTCGCCTCGATCAGCAGTACGTGATGAGCTCGACGAGGTTGTCGTCGGGGTCGCGCACGTAGACACTGCGACCGACCGCGGTGCCACCGCCGCGCCCGCCGATCCGCTCGACCGGACCGGTCTCGATCGCGACCCCGACCGCGGTCAGCAGGGCGACCACGTCGTCGACCGATCCGTCCCAGACCAGGCAGAGATCGCCGCAGCCGGGCTGGGCCGTGTGACTGCCGAGGAACGCCGGCTCACGACGTCGATCCGCGAGGTTCTCGGGGTGCACGTTGAGCTTCTGGTCTCCGAGCACCACCGAGTAGGCCGGCGCCGATCCCGACTGCCAGTCGTCGTAGCCGCGGAGCTCCAGGCCCAGTGACCGGTAGAACGCGGCGAGGCGCGCGCCATCGTTCGTCGTGAGGACCATGTGGTCGAGGCCGGCGATTCCCACCGCGCTAACGGGCTCGGCCGAGCGCGATGAGCTCCGATCCCATCGTCGACGCGGCGACGATGGCCGCCGGCGGCTCAGGATGCTGGTAGAGCTTCGCGGCGTTCTCGAAGCACACCTTGCGAATCGTGGCGGGCGGCAGATGCTCGAGCTCCCCGCGGATCAGCGCCTGGGTGTCGGGCCACGTGCTGTCGACGTGCGGGTAGTCGACCTCGATCATCACGTGGTCCTCGCCGATGACCGACAGCAGCTGGAAGGCCGACGGGTCCTCCACCGAGGTGAACCAGAAGTTACGGTGCAACAGCGCGACGGGGTCTCCATCCGATGTCGACCATGCCGTCTCCGGCTTCGTGCGAGCGATATCGCGCGACGCAAGCGCTCCACGAGCATCGGCACCCAGGACACGCCACCCTCGGACAACGTGATCCGAAGCCCCGGGAAGCGCAGTGGCACCTTCGCGTAGATCCAGTCGACGGCCGCGTTGATCCCATGAATGGGAAACAGCGCGATCTTGGCGTCGGCGGGCGCGCTCATCGAAGGTGTGTGCACCGAGCCCGAGGAGCCGACGTGCAGGTTCACGACCGTTTCCGTCTCTTCACACGCGGCGAAGAACAGGTCCCAGTGGTCGGTGTACACCGACGGGAACCCGAGCCCCTCCGGGTTCTCGGAGAACGAGACCGCGTGCACGCCGCGCGGCGTTGCGACGAATCTCGGCCGCGGCGAGCTCCGGATCGCCGAGCCAGCTCATCTGGCACGCAATGAAGCGATCGGGTGCGGCGCCACACCACTCGTCGACCATCCAGTCGTTGTACGCCTGCAGCGCCGCATAGCCGACGGCGCGGTCGCGCAGCCTGGTGAAGCGACTGCCGGCAAACCCGAAGTTGAACGACGAGAAGCCGAGCGACGCCCACGTGCCGTTGAGATCCATGTCGAGCAGGCGTGTCGCCGGGTCCCACACCGCGCGCCTGAACTCCTCGTACTTCTGCGGCGCGCGGTTCCATTCGCGCACGGGGCGGCCGACCGCGCCGTCGGTCGGCAGGATCGGGAGACGAAGGTCGTCGAAGACCCAGTACGGCACTTCCTCGCCGTCGTACTCGACGTGCGGAGCCGCGTCGCGCATCGACGCGGGCATTCGGGTGACGAAGAGCTCTGGCGGCTCGAGCACGTGGTCGTCGACCGAGATGATCGGGCACCAGGTCTCCCGAGGCTCGGGATCGGGGAGCAGGGTGGCCGTGCCTCGGGTCGATGAGCGCGAGGTCTCGAAGACCTTCGATTCGTCGATCGTGATGTCGGGCATGCCTGACCCCCCAGGTGCGACGCGGTCCTGCCGTGCCGGTTCCGACCCTAGGGCGCCCTACAACAGCGCCGCGGGAGGCTGTGGCAGGATCGTGCAGACGTGTTGCACTGAGGACGTTTTTCGGGGGGCCGGATGGCACGGGCCGACATCTGCGAGTGGGCACGGACGACACGCCTCGAATCGCCCGCCCTGCAGCACTCGCCGCACGACTTCTACGCGCAGGTCCGCTCCGAGTGCCCCGTGGTCTTCAGCGACGCCGGGCCCTATTGGTGGATCACCCGCTACGACGACGTTCGCTTCGTGCTCCAGCACCCGGAGATCTTCTCGAACGCCCTGCACGGCGCGCAGACGTGGCCGCACATCGAGGATCGCTACGGACCGCTCGTACCGGTCCACATCGACCCGCCCGAGCACACCCGGGCTCCGCCAGGTGCTCACGCCGAGCGTTCGGCCCGCACACGATCGCGCAGCTCGAACCGTCGAGTCGCGCCACGGCCCGTGCGCTGCTGGAGCCGATCGCGGCGCGGGGGTCCTGCGAGTTCGTCGCCGACTTCGCGACGCCGTTCCCATGCTCGGTCTTCTTGCGCATGCTCGGCCTCCCGCTCGACCAGATCGCAACCTTCGTGACGTGGAAGGAAGAGGCGCTCCGCATCCCGCGTGACGAGCGCGCGGCGGCGGGCGCCGGTAACGAGGTCATCGAGCTCTTCTGTGAGATCTACGACGAGCGTGCCGCAGCGTCAGATCCGGGCGACGACCTGATCGGGATCCTGGTCGCGGCGAGTCGTGCCGGCGAGATGACCCGCAACGAGGCGTTGATGGCGATGTTCAACCTCTATTTCGCGGGTCTCGACACCGTGACCGCGCAACTCGCTCGGCGCGAACTACTTCGGCCGCGACGTCGACGTGCGGGACCGCCTCACCCAGGACCCGGCGCTGATCCCGGACGCGATCGAGGAGCTGCTTCGGTTCGAGTCGACCGTGAGCGACCCTCGGCGCGTGACGCAGGAGACGACGTTGGGGGGGTGACGTTGCAGCCCGGAGACGTCGTGATGGTGTCGATCCCTTCGGCCGACCGCGACGCCTTCCAGTTCGAGCGACCCGACGAGTTCGATCTCGGACGCGAGCCGAATCGGCACCTGGCCTTCGGCGCCGGCCCGCACCGATGTCTCGGATCGCACCTCGCACGGATGGAGCTCACGGTGGCGTTCGAGGAGATGCATCGCATGGTCCCCGGACTACCGCGTCGTCGACGACGCTCCCGCGCCCGCGTCATGTCCGCGCGGTCATGGGCCTGGACGAGTTGCATCTCTGATCGAACGAGCGGTGTGTCATCTGCCGTCAGAGGTCGTCGAGTCCGGCCGGCACCGTCGCATCCAGAAACGCCGCCTCCTGCTCGAGCTCGGCGACCGCATCGTCGACGTGCGCAGGTCGCCGCTGCGTGCACGCTCCTGCAGCCGGCCCGCGGCCGCGGCAAGGCGACTCGCACCGATGTTCGCCGCGCCGCCCTTCACGGAATGCGCCGCGAGCGCCACGACGTCGGGATCACCCGCGGACGCTCCCGACCGCATGGCATCGAGTTGGACGGGGAGCTCCCGCGGTGAAGATGCCATAGAGCTCGACGAAGAAGTCGGAGCCATCAGCGCTCAGACCCTGCAGGTCACGCACACGACGGATGTTCAGCGCAGGCACGTCGTCGGCAGACATCCCCGGGGCTCCTCGGTCGTCACCAGTGTGCCCGCTGCAGCTGGACCTCGAGCACCGACCCGGCGGCGCGTCCCGACTCGAGGCCGCCGCCGGACCTTGACGACCGTCGGTCAGTCGTAGTTGCGGATCATGCGCACGTTGAGCGCCACCATGAGCAACCCCGCGACCGCGACGACGCGCGAACCCACGGCCGATGCGCGTCCAGTCGTAGTGGTCGAGGATGAGTGACCGCAGCCCTTCCATGATGTACGTCACCGGGTTGTAGGTGGCTGCGACCTCCATCGGCCGGCTCAGCAGATTCCTCGGGACGAAGTTCGGCGTCAAGAAGAGCAGCGGAAAGAACAGCATGCTGCCCGACTGCGTGGCCGCGGCGCTGCGCGACTTCATGGCGATGAGCTGGAGAAAGCCCGAGTAGACGACACCCCACAGCGCGGTCAGCACGATCAGCAGCAGGAAGCCGAAGAACCCGCTCGCGACGTGCACTCCGAACACGAACGCCGCGAGCACGATCACGCTGCTGACCAGGAGGCTCTTGCAGGCCTCGGCGAGGAGGCGGCCGAGCACGAGCGACGTCCGGGCGACCGGCGCGGACCGGAGCTTGTCGAAGTAGCCGCCCTCGATGTCCTCGACCAGGAAGAGCGCCGCGCTGCCGAACGACGCGGCGAGCAGGATCGTCGCCGGGAGCTGGAACGCGGCGTAGGTCTGCCCCTTGAGGAACGGCGTGTGCGAGGTGGGGAAGATCTTCGCCACCTGACCGACGTTCACCACGAGGAAGAACAGTGGGATGAACAGCGTCGGGAACAACGCTTCGGGCGTACGGATCGCCTCACGCAGGGATCGCTGCGCCAGCGCCAGGGTCTTCGTCACGCGCTGACCTCCCGGACCTCGCCCTCGGCCCGCTCGCGGGTCCGCCCGGTGGCATCGAGGAACACGTCGTCGAGCGTCGGTTCGGTGTCGAGGCCACGCCGCTCGCGCAACTCGGCCTTCAGCGAATCCGGCGTGCCCTCGCGCGACGATCTTCCCGCCGTCGATGATGGCCAGCCGATCGCAGAGCTGATCGGCTTCCTCGAGGTACTGGGTCGTGAGGAACACCGTCGTCCCGAGCTGGTTGATCCGCCGGACCTCCTCCCACACCGTCAACCGGCTCGCGGGATCGAGCCCGGTCGTCGGCTCGTCGAGGAAGAGCACCTCGGGCTGGTGCACGAGCGCGGACGCAAGGTCGAGCCGGCGCTTCATCCCACCCGAGTAGCCCTTGATGCGTCGATCGGCGGAGTCGACGAGATCGACGAGCTCGAGCAGCTCCTCCGCTCGTCGCTGCGCCGCGGCCTCGCGTGCTGCCGAACAGGCGCGCTTGGAGCACGAGCAGCTCCCGGCCGGTCTGGCGCGGGTCGAGGCCGGCTTCTTGGAGCGCAACGCCGATCCGCCGACGAGCCTCGTCGGGGTCGGCGGCGACGTCGACGCCCGCGACGCGCGCCGACCCGGACGTGATGGTCAGGAGTGTCGTCAGCATGCGGACGGTGGTCGACTTGCCCGCGCCGTTCGGCCCGAGAAAGCCGAACACCTCCCCCGACGCCACCCTGAGATCGACGCCGCGGACGGCTTCGATCTTGCCCCCTCGCCCCGCGTAGTGCTTGACCAGCTGCTCTGCCTCGACCGCGGGAACCATGGGCGGGGAGCCTATGGGCGGCACTTCGCGCGAGCGTGAACATCGAGGAAACGGCCGTTCGCCGGAAATCCGCGGGTCACCATTCAGCTCTGCGGTCGTGCAGTCGACCATGCTGGGGAACGGATGCACTCTCATCGCCTCTCCCCCAGTCGCTGGAGCCGCGCGTGATCGGTCAGGACTTCGAGCAAGTCCTGCGCGCGGCGCGCGACGGGGACGAGCGCGCGATCGCCGTGCTGTGGCGCGAGTTGCATCCGCGCCTCCTGCGCTACCTCCATGCCGTCGCGCGCGATGCGGCCGAGGACATCGAATCGGAGACTTGGCTCCGAGCGGCGCAGCAGCTCGATCGCTTCGAGGGTGGCGAGCAGCAGTTCGTGGCGTGGATCTTCACGATCGCCCGCTCTCGCCTGATCGACTGGCAACGGCGGTCGTCTCGGCGGCCCTCGCAGCCCGTGGCGCCCCACCTACTCCCCGAGCCCGCGGGACGGGAGGACCCGGCGCGTGATGCCATCGCGCAGCTCGACCTAGAACGGGCACTGGAGCTCTTGCGCCGGCTGCCTCCGGACCAAGCCGAGGTCGTGGCGCTGAAGCTGCTGAGTGGCCTCGACACCGAACGAGTGGCGTCGATCCTCGGCAAGCGGCCGGGAACCGTACGCGTGCTCCAGCACCGCGGGCTGCGCCGGCTGGCCGAGTACGTGGGCGCGGAGCAGCGGCTCGTTGAAGAGGGTGTAACGCCATGACCAGCCACGACGGTGTTCCGCGCAACATGAGGACTCGGCGCGTGTTCTCGGGCGAGGGCGACGCCCTGACGCTCGACGAGTGGACTGCGGATCGGATCGCAGCCGGGTTGCTCGCGGCCGACGATGCGCCACCGGAGTACCGGGCCCTCGTCGAGGCGCTGCGTCCGTTGACGGCGGCTGCCACCGATGCAGAGCTCGCCGACGAGATCCACGTCGTGGCGACACTGGCGAACACGATCCGGTCGTCCGCACCGCCGCGGGTGGGGCTGGGGCGGCCAAGCGCTCTCGGGGCCTCCGCCGCGTTGCGCGAGCCGCTGCTCCTGCCGCGGTGGCGATCGTCACCCTGGGGAGCGGGCTGGCAGCCGCCGGCGCCCTCCCCGGGCCTGCGCAGAGCGCCGCGGCCGCCGTGCTCGCCAAGGTCGGCGTCAGCGTCCCGAAGCCGAGCGACGGTGGAGACGATCAGTTCGGCTCCGGGGGACCGTCGACGGGTCGATCCACAACGGTGGCACCGCAGGAGGCTCCTCCGCTCGGCGCGGCGTCGCACGGAGCCTCATCGAGCTCCGACCGTGGGAAGAGCTCACAATCTGGCGGAGTCACGAGCGACGACCCGGCCACCGACTCCGCCCCGAACGGCAACGCGAACGGCCAGGGCAACGGCGATCCCACGCCGAGTGGGAACGTGTACGGGCTGGACAACGGCAACGACAAGGCCAAGCCGGACAACGCCCACGCCCACGCCAACGCCAACGCCAACGCCAACGCCAACGCCAACGCCAACGCCAACGCCAACGGGGTCGGGCAGGGCGGAACCCCACCTGGGAATGCCAACGCCAAGGGTTCGGGCAAGAAGTCCTGAGCCGGCTGTAACGCATTCAAGGGCGGCAGCGGTTTCACGTGCGCCGGCGGGCTCGTCGCCTCTGCACTGCCCAGTGTTCAGCGCCCTGAGCCCGCCGGCACCTTCGCGGCCTGCTCGCGGCCGGTGGCGCTCGCGGTGCTCTTCAGAACGGAGTGCAGCCTGCCGATATCTCTCCTGGAGAGACGCGATTCTCGACCTGAACACTGGGCCAATCCATCCGAACGTCGCAGCACCGCAGCCGCGTGCGGGCGAGGAAGAGGTCGGCCCAGTGAGACGAGGACACGTGGGGTGTCGCGAGCGGCTCGCGCAAGTGCGCGCTCGCCGCGACGAGCGGGGCGCGGCGCTCGTGGAGTTCGCGCTCGTCGTCACGCTCTTGTTGTTGCTCATCTTCGGTATGGTCGAGTTCGGCCTCGATTACAACAACTACATCGTGGTCCGCAACGGCAGCCGCGAAGGCGCCCGGCTCGCGGTCGTGAACGACGTCAACAACGTGCCGTCGTGCACCATCGCCGGGGCAACGGTCACGCCGCCGGCGACGCCCGCGAACTGGACCGACGCCACCAACGCGCTCGATCTGCAAGACCAAGAGCCGCATCGGGTTCACTGGCCCGAATCTGAAGGTACAGGTCGTCGCGGGGCACAATCCCGGTGACAGCGTCCAGATCTGCGCGTCCTATCCGGTGACGTCCATCACGGCATTGATCGCGCCGTTCGTGTCGGGCCAGAAGCTCGTGAGTCGGGTCACGATGCGACTTGAGCAGATCCCGTGTTCAAGTCGTACAGCCCGGAGGGGACAGTCTGTTGATCCGGCTCCGTCGTCAAGCACCGCGACGAGCGGGGCGCGGTCATGGTGCTCTTCACTCTCTTGCTCGTGACGCTCCTGAGCGTTGCGGGCCTCGTCATCGACCTCGGCTTCGCGATGCAGAAGAAGAGCCAGGTGCAAAACGCAGTGGACGCGGCCGCGCTCGCGGCCGCGGAAGACCTGCCCGATCTCAACAAGGCGGTCGCGACCGTCCAGTCATACTTCAGCTCCGACCTGGTCGGCGGGAATTACGGATGGGCGAGCTGCACCGACCCCAACAAACCGACTGGGTGGGTGGCGTCCACGGCGAGTGACTGCATCTCGTTCGACACCTCGTTCACCCAGATCCGAGTGAAGTCCCCGATCCAGACGTACGCGACATCGTTCGCGCGCGTCATGGGCGTCAACTCGTTGAGCACGAGCACGGTCGCTCAGGCGCGCACGGTTGGGGCCGGCTCCGGTTCGATCATGCCGTTCGCGGCTCTTCTCCGGCTTCAGCGCCGGCCTCGCCTGCGTGAAGGAGACCTCGAGCGGCCACAAGATCGTGACCTGCGACGATCCGATGACTGGAAACTTCGGGCTCCTCGACATCACCCAGTACGGCAACTCGACGCTCAACACGCCGACGCGTTGCGGCAACAGCTTCCAGCGTCAACGCATGATCGACAACATCTCGATCGGCGCCGATCACGAGTTCAGCGTCTTCGGCGGGGATCCCTACGGGAGCACGGCGGTGCTCGACGGCTGTGGCACGCCAGATCCCAACACGCTTCCGCCACGAACCGGAAACGACGTCTCGGCTTTCGACACGGGCTTGATCCATGGCATCGAGACCGACACCTCCGACGGAGGCGGCGCGCGCTTGAAGCGCTACCCCAGCATCAGCGGTTGGCAGACGGCCAACGTGATGGGCGCCACCCTCGACAACCGACCGCTGTGGGAGTTCATCAAGCCTGGGCACACCAGCGCCGACGGCATGCCATCGAGTTGCTTCCGCGAGACGATCGCCGCGGCCGCAACCACGCAAGCGAACGCCGCCAACGCTCTGGAGCAGTGCGTCACCGACTACGAGAACGGGGGCTACACGGGGATCGTCTTCGACCTCCAATCGGCGGCAGCGGGACTCCAGGGTTTGCCGATGAAGCTCTACGACATCCAGCTGTCACCGCGGTTCTCGTACATCCCGCAGTTCGTCCAGACGATCCCACCGAACGGTTCCAGCTCGGATCTGAACATCGTGTCGTTCCGTGCGATCTTCATCGAGGACGTCTTGGCCGACTGCAACAGCGGATGCAACATCGACTTCGCGCCGGGACCATGGAACACGAGCCCGCTCGGAGCTTCGAACAAGAAGGCGGGCGCGATGACCGCGTGGGTCTTCCCCAACACGATGCTGCCGATCTCGTTGCGCGGCAACCCGAGCGCCGATCGGCCAGAACCACTACATCCAGCTGTCGAAGTAGTGTGCGATCAGCTCGCCTTCCATGTTGGCGGAGGTCTGCGCAGCCTGGCTGTCGAATTCGTAGCCGACGAACGGCTCGGAGCCGATGACCCACGCGGTCGTGTCCCTGGCTCGATCACGTACGCGTCGCCCGGCCCGATCTCCGCGGTCGTGCCGTCCTCGTGCTCGACGCGCAGTCGCCCCGACGTCACCGTCCCGACGTGGTGGACCTGGCAGCTGTCGGTCCCGACGACCGGCTTGATGCAGTCAGACCAACGCCATCCCGGCTGCAACGTCATCCGCGCCGCTTTCGCCACACCGAGATCGACCACCTCGACCTGCGTCTTGTCGGGCGCTCGACGCTCGTCCGGGGTTTCGAAGCTCTTGGTGGCGACGCCAGCCATCGGATCCTCCTCGACAACTGCCCCGCGGTATCAGTGGTCGTCTCACGCGTGCGTCAAGCCGTAAAGCGCTACCCGTGACCACGGGGCGGCACCGCCCGGCCTGCACGACGTGCTGGTGGGACGACGGCGCCGGAGTTCGCGTTCATCGTCTCAGGACCACTACAGGTGCAGCTGGCCGTACGTGTTGCAGAGCCCGAAGGCGTTGATCGTCAGGAGTGAGACGACGATCAACGCCACGTTGAATCGCGCGACTCGACGCCGCCAACCCGACAGCGATCCGCGCATCGGCGCAGGCATGTACCACGCCGGCAACGGCTGAGGGCCGTGGCCGATGAGATCCCAGAGGCACACCGCGTCGGCGGCGACCGTCGCGTCCGGGTCTGCGGCCAGTGCCGCGGCGCACAGCTCGTCGTCATTCACCGCTCGCTGCTTCCTGCTGAGGTTCCCGATCGCGCTCGCGGAGACCATGTCGAGACGCCTCGTGGTGCGGCGGGGATCCGGCGAGGTGTTCAGAGAATTCCCGTGGCGTCACACCTTGGCCAGGGCTCAACGACGTGGACATCGACATCGACCCCAGAGTTTCGTGTCCAAACCGGCCCGCGGCATTACACGATCAGCGGAGACCTGGGCTGCTCGGCCCCGACACTGACGGTGTTAGTGTCCGCGGCCTTCTCCGAGTCAGGGAGAGATCGCCATGGCCTACGGCATCGTGCATCACTTCCCCGGCGGCACCAAGGAGGAGTATGAGGCCTCGGTCGCCGCGGTACATCCCAGCGACGGAAGCCTCCCCGCGGTCAGATCTTCCACGCAGCCGGCGCCTCCCCCGGTGGCTGGACCATCGTGGCAGTGCACGATTCCAAAGAGAGCTGGGAACGCTTCCGCGACGGCATCCTCATGCCCCGGATGCAGCAAGGCATCGACGGAGGATTCCAGGCGCCGCCCGAAAGACCACCATCGATGCTCCACGCTGTGCCCTAGACGCCGGTCGCCCGAGAGTGCGCGGGCTCGCGCGTCAGAGAAGGTGCCCGTAGCGGGACCAAGGTTTGGCGCTTCAGCGGGCTCACCCGGGCCCGCGGTCAGCGCTGCTGGCCGATCACCTGGGCAAGCCCAGCCAACTCGTGAGGTGTCCCGATGGCGATGAGTACCTGCCCCTCACGAATCTCGGCATCGGGGGATGGATTCGTGCTGAACACGCCGTCCTGATCACGCAGGGCGAGCAAGAGTGCTCCCGTGCGATCACGGAGATGCGCATCGCGAATCGTTCGGCCTGCCACCACTGCACCCCGAGGCACCAGCATCTCCTCCAGACGGAACTCGAGGCCGCGGTCGTGCATCACCACGTCGAGGAACTCGGTGACATGCGGTTGCAGCACGAACGCCGCCATCCGAGCCCCACCAATACTCTGCGGATTCACCACCCGATCAGCACCACCCCGACGCAGCTTCTCCTCGCTCTCCTCGACCCGAGCGCGAGCCACGATGAAGAGATCGGGTCGCAATGCACGCGCACTCACCGTGACGAACAGATTCTCCGCGTCGGTATCGAGCGCCGCGACCAGCGCCCGGGCATGCTGCAACCCTGCACGCTCGAGCACGCGATCATCAGTCGCATCACCGAGCACCGAAGAACACGTTGCTTCGTCAACCCGAGCGGCGTTGCGGTCGACGACCACCAGATCACCACCAACTGCCTCGATCTCCAGCGCGATCGCACGCCCGACCCGCCCCCACCCGCACACGATCACGTGTTCCCGCATCGCCTCGATCTGCCTCCGCATACGTCGCCTCCCGAAGACATCCCGAAGTTGTCCCTCGATCAGCGTCTCGAGCACGACGCTGAACGTATAGAGCGCCGTCCCGACACCCACGAGGATGAGAACGATGGTGAAGACCTTGCCGGCATCATCGAGCGGACGCACCTCACGGAAACCGACCGTCGCCACCGTCGTGACCGTCTGGTACAACGCCTCCAACAGGGAGAACCCGAGCAGCACATAGCCAATCGTCCCGATGACGAACACGCCGGCAAGCAGCGCCAGTGCGAGTGGCAGCCGCCGCCCATCCCTCACGATGCCGCCTCGAGCTCGAGGACCACCGCCGAGACTGGAGCAAACACGAGAGGAAACGGTACCTGCAGAGAGGGCCCGATCTGGGAGGTCAATGGTGCGCTCCCCGGGTGCCGGAGCGAACCGGCCAACGCGGAGAGCCTTTCGCGAGGCCCTCAACTCATCACCACACCTGGAAACCAACCTGCGGGGCAGGTCAGAATGTCAACCGAACGTGCAGCAGACCCGGGTGCTCGAGACCGGCGTGGACCCACCACCCGCGCGATGGACGCGCGATGGACCCGGCCCGGATGGCCGGAATCCGTTGTGGGCGTTGAGGGACTCGAACCCCCGACATCCGCCTTGTAAGGGCGGCGCTCTTGCCAGCTGAGCTAAACGCCCGGGGCAGCCAGGGTAGGCGACGACGGCGCGAGCGCGGTTCGTCGGCGTCAGCCCGCGAGCGCACCTTGGATCGCGGCGAGCTCGTCGGCGCTCAACGGGCGGTCGGCTGCCTTCGCCGTCTCGCGGATCTCCTCGGGCCGCTCGGCACCCACGAGCGCGCCCGTCATCGCCGGGTTGGCGATCACCCACGCGATCGCGAGCTCACCGAGCGTTCGCCCGTGGTCCTGCGCAACACCGGCAAGCCGCCCGATCAGCTCGAAGACCTCGGGCTTCCAGAACTGCTCCATGTCGGTGGCGCGTGTCGCCATATAGGAGCCGGCCGCCGGACCGGCGTGCTGGTCGTACCGACCCGTGAGCAACCCACCCGACAGGGAGCGGAATGCGAACACGCCGACGCCCGCCTGCGCGCACGCGGGCAGCAGCTCGCGTTCCGGCGCGCGGGTCAACAGGTTGAACGGTCTGCGTGCTGATGAACGACGCCCAACCGTCGCGTGTCCGACAGCCACAACGACCGGTAGATCTGCCAGGCCGCGAAGCCCGAGCATCCGACGTATCGGACCTTGCCCGCCGCTCACGAGATCATCGAGCGCGCGCAGCGTCTCCTCGAGCGGAGTGTCCGGATCGAAGCGATGCACCTGGTAGAGATCGATGTAGTCCGTGCCGAGCCGACGCAGGCTGGCTTCGACGGCAGCCATGATGTGAATGCGCGAGGCCCCCATGTCGTTGGGGCTGATGCCTCGCCGCCACCGCTCGGCATGGTCGACCGCGTCCCCCGAGAACACCGCGGTCTGCTCGTCGACGTTGTCACCGACGCGCAGACCGAACTTCGTCATCAAGACGACCTGATCGCGCCGCCCCTTGATCGCCTGGCCGACCAGCTCCTCGGCGTGGCCGCTCGCGTAGATGTCACCGGTGTCGATCGCGTTGATCCCGAGCTCGAGCGCCTCGTGGATGACCGGCGTCGCTTCGTCCTCGGTCGTGTGCTCGAAGAACGGTGACGTCCCCAACACGAGCGGCGAGACCTTCAACCCGGACGACCCCACCCGGCGATACTCCATCGTCACCCTCCTGATCCCCGACCGTTCCCCCGGCGCGCAACTGCAGGGAGCACCATAATGTGCAGCACGGCTGGACGACGCCGCGAGCATGCCGCTCCGGGTCGTGAGCACCTGACGACCATTCGGGGAGGATGCAATGTCCGCACCGGCAAGCGTTGCGCGTGGGATTCGTAGGGCTCGGGAACCAGGGCGCCCCGATGGCAGAGCGGATCGTCGGCGCGAGAATGCCGCTCGCCGTCTTCGCGCGGCGCCCTGATGTCGTCGACCACTTCCGAGCCCTGGGCGCATCGCCGGTGGCGACGCTGCGAGGTTTGGCCGAGGCGTCGGACGTCGTCGGCATCTGTGTGCGCGACGACGAACAGGTACGTGAAGTCGTGCTCGGCGACAACCTCCTCGCCGGCATGCGGCCGGGCGGGACCCTCCTCGTGCACAGCACGGTGATGCCCGCGACGGTGGAAGAGCTGGCCGCCGCGGCCGCCGAACGAACGTGGGCTCCTCGACGCACCCGTGAGCGGCGGACAGGAAGCGGCCCGTGCCGGTGTGCTCGCGGTCTCGGTCGGTGGCGACCCCGGAGGCCTTCGAACGCTGCCGTCCCGTGATGGAGACCTTCGGCAACCCGGTGCGACTCATGGGCCGTCTCGGCACCGGCCAGATGACGAAGATCCTCAACAACTACTTCTACGCCGTGCACCTCGGCACCGCGTACGACATGGGGCGGCTCATCAGGCAGCTCGGCTTCGATCTCGAGGCTGCCGCCGAGGTGTTCCCGGCATCCTCCAGCTCGAGCTGGGTGTTCGCCCGCTACGCGGAGACCGGCTTCTCGCAGCTCACGCCCACGCACCCGAAGGGCCGGGACTACGGGCTGACCACACTTGGAAGGCATCGTCGGCAAGCTGCGGACGATCGCCGCCGAGCACGGGGCCAAGCTCGGCACGTCCGACGCGATGGCGACCCGTGCGCTGGAGCTCGTCGAAGCCCGCGTCCGCGATTGGTCGTAGCGTCGCGGCCGAGTTGACCGCCGGCGGGTCGGGGCTCGCTGGGGCACCGGGGGGAAGTACCCCGGCGATACGTCACCCCGACCCGCCGTGCTGCGGTGATCTCGTGCTTACGCGCTCTCCCGCACGCGGAAGTCGGGGATGAGCTCCTCGACCACCGGCTCGGGCGGCGCGACCCGCGGGGGCCGTCCGCGACGCCGCTTCTGCGCCAGCACCTTGCCGTTGGCGAAGAGCTCACCGCCCCAGACGCCCCAGGGCTCGCGCCGAGCGACGGCGGCCTCGAGGCAGTCGACCCGGACCGGGCACTCGGCGCAGAACGCCTTGGCCCGGAGGATGTCGTCGAGCTGCTCCGAGAAGAACAGGGGCACGAGCGCCGCCGAGTCGTCGCGGCAGCGCGCGTCGGCC
Organism: uncultured Actinomycetes bacterium; assembly: GCA_963815405.1. Taxonomy (GTDB): domain Bacteria; phylum Actinomycetota; class Acidimicrobiia; order IMCC26256; family DASPTH01; genus CAWFGR01. The sequence goes on along the minus strand of CAWFGR010000001.1, from coordinate 551,974 downwards.
CGCCAGGCCTCCTGCTCCAATGCTGCGGTGCTCTCGAGCACGAACATTGCATGTCCTCTCTGCCGCTGGTCCTTCGGGTGGGTCGAACGCGGTGGGTTGATGTGGGAGTCGAACAGGGGCCCGAACACAACAAAGGCCGCCGGGTTGCCCCGGCGGCCTGGTGAGCGTTCCCTTGGTTGTCTTGCTAGGGAGAGGTCACCGGGAGCCGGGGCACGGGCTTGTGGTCGATCGACGTCATCACGAACGCCGGAATCGACCACGCAGCGTCGGCGCAGAGGCCGTAGGCAGCGGGGGTACCGGCTGCGACGACGCGCGCGTGCCGCGACGACGGCTGCCGGGTGCTGGCGCTGCGTCAGACACTGCGTCGTTGCGAACATCGTTGCGGTCCTCGGATTCTCGAGTGCCTCGGCAGCACCCGAGCTGGTGGTCGGTGTGGTGATCGTAGCGTCCACGAGCCTGCGGACCCCGTCAGGAAAGCAGACGTCGACAGCCGCGGGCAAGCGATTTCCTTCCTAGGTGCGAGACGACAGTCGCAGCGCCGCCAGGACCGAGACCCCGGCGGCTCCGACGAGGAGCCACATCCCGGCTCCGACGTCGATGTGCGAGTTGGCGCGTCCGCTGGAGGTCGTGCATGGCATGGAAGGTGTCGACCAGCTCGCTCACCGCCCAGCCGAACAGCGCAGCCGCGCCTGCGATCGGAAGCAGGCGCAGGAGCCGGAACCGAGCGGCGATCAGCGCCAACGCCGCGAGGCCGACGGCTGCGGCGGCGAAGTACCGGCCGTCTTGCAGGTCGAAGCCGGTGTGGCGGTAGGGCATACCCGCGATCGTGCCGTTGAGCCACGGCAGCCGCGCCCCGACGCCGATGCCGACGGCCGAGAGGACGACGAGCCCGGCGCGACCGAAGTTGATCGGCTGGGCGTTGACGAGTCCGGACGACGACAGGCCCCCGAAGACGGGAATGCCGGCCCGCGCCACCGTGTCCGGGACGACGCTGTGGCTCGGGGCATCCTTGTAGCGGCTTTTGCGCCGCTTTTCGGCCGGCTCCTCCGGAGGGGGCGCCGGCGCCACGGCGATCGCCGCACGCGCGGACGCCAAGAGCTCTTCGTGGGTGAGCTCGCGCTCACCATCCTCCGGCGTGGGCTCGGCGTTCTCGTCCTCGTCCTCGTCGTCGGCGCCGGCGATCTCGTCGGGAGAGCCACCATCGGCGACGTGACTCGTCCAATCGCTGTCCCAGTAGCGCCAGTCGTGGCGATGGAACGGGTCGGGATGCCATCCCGGCTCGAGAATCCGTTCCTCGGTGCTCATTGCCGCTCCCACGTCAGCTGGGGCCGCAGACGACCCCGTCGTTGGTGTCGGCCTGCTCAGGGACCGAGTTGAGCCACTTCCGGGAGCGGTGGAGTTCACCAACGGTCGGCGATGACCTCGAGCAACTCGGCGTGGACCAGCGGGTTCGCGGCCAGGATGTGTCCCGTGTCCAACCAGGCGCGCGGATCGCCGCGCCAGTCGGTCACGACCCCGCCGGCCTCCCGGACGATGACGGCTCCGGCGGCGACGTCCCACGGACCGAGGCCGAGCTCGAAGTAGCCGTCGAAGACACCGCTCGCCGTCCACGCGAGGTCGAGGCTGGCCGCACCCGCGCGTCGCAGGTCCTCGCCTCGTTCCAGCACCTCCGTGAGCACCGCCAGGAATCCGGGGAGCCGTTCCTTGCGGCGGAACGGAAAGCCCGTCGCGCAGATCCCCGACGCGAGCGGACGCTCGAGATGCGCACTGGGCGACCGTCACACGTCGCGCCGGCGCCGGCGCGGGCCGCGAAGACGTGATCGAGCAGCGGCGCGTCGATGACCCCGACGAGCGGCTCACCGTCGGCAACCAGGCCGACCGACACTCCGACGACCGGAAGTCCACGCAGGAAGTTCGTGGTGCCATCGAGTGGATCGACGAGCCATCCGACGGTGTCCCGGCGTCCACCCTCTTCTTCGCCGAAGACGGCGATGCCGGGCGCGCGCGCTTCGAGCACCGCGCGCACGGCTCGCTCGCTCTCGTGATCTGCGTCCGTGACCCAGTCCCCCGGACCCTTCTCCGCGACCGTCGAGCGCGGTTCCGAACGCGCCCCGCAAGATCGCGGCTCCGGCGGCAGCAGCCTCGAGCGCCGCAGCGAGCAGCGCGTCGAGGTCGAGGTCGCGCGCGGCGGTCATGTGACGACCGCGCCGCGCAGCGTGTGGAGCAGCCCTGGCGTGCAGGCAGCGAGCACTTGTCGCCGCGCCGTCGGGTCCGTGGTCACGAGGTCGCGCCCGGCCACGTCGACGACGACAGCTCCCGCTTCGGCGCAGACCAGGAGGCCACCGAGGTAGTCCCACGGTGCGTGTTGCCCCGGGAGCGCGTCGACGAAGCCGTCGAGGCGTCCGGCGGCAACGTCGCACAGCGCGAGCGCGCATGATCCGAGGGCGCGGAACTGCTTCCATGGGAGCGTCGTCGGAGGCAGGCCCGAGAGAGCGATGACCGATCGCTCGACGGCAACCTGCTTCGACGGCACGAGTGGCGCGCCGTCGACCGCGGCGCCTCCTCCACGGACGGCGCGGAACGTTGCGCCCGTGCTGCTGTTGGCAACGAGCGCGCACAACGGACCGAGCTCGTCCACAGCACAGAGCGAGATCGACCAATACGGAATCTCTCGGGCGCAGTTGGTGGACCCGTCGACGGGATCGACCACGATCGTGACCGGCGAGTCGACGTTGCCGCTCACACCCGACTCTTCGCTCACGATGCGCGCGTCGGCATCGCCGAGCACGTCGAGGACCGCGGCATCCGCCGCGAGATCCAACGCGTACTGCCCGGGCCGATCGGTGCGCGCTCGTCGCGCGCTCCCCGAGAGCTTCGCCAGGGAGGCCCGTTGCGCGTCGAACGCGCGATCGAACAACCGGAGCAAGGCCTCGGGTTCCACCGCAGGAGTGTGGCAGACGCAGCCGAACGCTCATCGCTCGGGCGGCCACTCGAGCCCGAGCGCGTCGGCGTCCTCGGGTGTGTCGACGTCACGGAACCAGCCGGCAAGCTCGGAATCGTCTCCGTTCGGCGTCAGGACCTCGTACGGGCCGATGGTGAGCAGCGCGCGTAGGGAGCGCTCTCCGGTGGCGACGAGACCGGCGACTCGCTCCAGAGCGTCGGCCCCGTATCGCGCGCACGTCGTCTGTTGGACGCCCATGACGACGGGGACGACGGTCTCACCGCCCGGCCACCGTACGAGACGGTCGAGCAACGCCAGCGGCACGAGGGGGAGATCCACGGCGAGCAGCAGCGCGGCACCGTGGAAGCCGCGCTCGTGCAGCGCCGCGGCGCCCGCGGCAAGCGCGGCGAGCGGCCCCGATCCGGGCGGCTCCTCGCGGACGCACGCCAGTCGGCTGACCCCAGGACCGAGCTCGAGCACCGGTGTGCACACCTGTCCGAGCTTGCGCGCGCGGCACGGTCGGCGAGTGTCTCGCCCCGGTATCGCAACTGCGACTTGTCGGTGCCGAGCCGCCGGCTCGCGCCACCCGTGAGCAGCAGTCCGGCGACCGCGTCCAGCTTGGTCGCGTGGAGTCACGCAGTCGAGGTATTGTCCGCGACGCGAGGCGGGGCGAGGTCGTAGCCCACGACTTCCCAGCGCGACGAACGGGACTCGAGCCGCACGCGGTTGCGCACCACTCCCCCGTCGTGCAGCTCGATGCCGCGTGAGGACGGCGGCCGACGACCCGGCCGACGCCGAATCGTCGACGGCGACGCGGGCCGCCAATCCGGCAAACCCAATGCGCTGGTCGTACGCGGCGCGCTTCGCGCGCACGAACTCCTCGCGTGTCCGACCGTCGCGCAGCTCGGCACCGCTCAACGTCCAGAGCGACGCGAAGTCGAGACGATCCCACGCGAGCTCATAGGCGATCGCGACACCCTCCGGTGACGGTCCGCGGTCACGCGCGACCGCGACGACGACCGCGAGACACAACGCCAGGATCGCCGCCCCGATGATCGCCGTCAGCATCGATCGACTCCGAGGTGATCGATCGTGGTCGCGAGGTCGACGTCCTTCGACGTGATGCCACCCGCGGCTGTGCGTGGAGAGGGCGACGCACACCTTGCGGTACCGGATGTCGAGGTCGGGATGGTGGTCGGCGCTCTCGGCACGCTGGGCGACCGAGTTCACGAAGTCGATCGCCTCGAGAAAGCTCGGCAGCTCGAACGTCTTGACGATCGCGTCACCCTCGCGAGCCCAGCCGGGCAGGCCTTCGAGTGCAGTTTCGATCTCGGGGTCGGAGAGGCGAGGCATGGCTTCCATTCTCGACCTTCGCGGGCCGAACCTCCAAGCGGCTCGTCAGGGGAGGAGACCAAAAGAGCTGGAGCTGGGAGGGGCTCCGGGGGTGGGACTCGAACCCACAACCGTTGGCTTAACAGGCCACTGCTCCGCCGATTGAGCTACCCCGGAAGGAAGCCCCGGAGGATAGCAGTGCCCTCACGAGACCCATGATCGAACGGTGGGTCCTGGCGCAGTTGTAGATGACGTAAGCACAACCGTGTTCGTGGCGCGCGCCGGAGCGACTGGGGTCCGGCAGAGCCCGAAACGAAGCACCGAACTGCCGCAGCGGAACGCCGGTGAGTCCCGCCCAGAAGTTCTGAGCGAGAAGCAGATCACGACCCTCGTGGAGATACACCCGGACTCGGAGGCACCCCTCGTCGACCGCGTAGAAGTGCCGGAGCCACGCGCAGAAGAAGGCGATGATCGCCGGGTCGGTGTTGGCGAGGAGCACGCTGCCATCCCGCTTGCCACCCTCGCCCGCATAGAGCGCGATGCCGGCGGCGAGGAACGCCTGCTCGCTCAACACGCCGAGGCGCTCGCGGCCTGCGTCGTCGAGCTCCGCAATCTGCTGGAGGCGAGCAAGGTGCTGCGGGTGAGGACGACGCGGCCCGTCCGTCCGGCGCGGCACTGGCGTGCTGCTCACGTCGCGGACCCAGATCGAGACGGACGACTTGCTCACACCCAGCGTTTCGGCGATCTGCGCCAGCGTCTGACCCTGGCCGCGGAGCTTTCGGGCCCGAGCCCGCTCCTGTGGCTTGCCACGAAATTGGCATGGATTGGACAGTAGCACAGGAATCGAACATACGTTCGCTACCGGTGCCGGCGTCCCTCGGGTCACAACGGCGACGCGCCGCCCCCGCCGATGCGGATGCCGAGGGTCAGCGTGCCCACGTAGCCCGTGCCGTCCCGCGTCAAGGTGAGCATCGACTGTGGGCCACCGCTTGCAAAGATGGAGTCCTGGTCGTTCGTGGTGCGTTGACCGGTGTGCGAGGAATAGGGCGCGGTGGCGTACACCGCGCTCGTGACCTGCTCGTCGAAGTACAGCTGTCCGGTGTGGACCGTCGATGCGCCGACGAAGACCTTCACGTGGATGTGCGTGGCCCGTCCTTGGTACCACCCCGGATAGATGGTCTCGAACGCGACCTTGCCGTCGACGCCGGTTCGTTGCACACCACGGAGGAACGTGCGACTCGACGTCGCGGACCCGAAACCCGAGTAGACCCCTCCGGCATCCGCGTGCCACACGTCAACCGTGGCATTGCGAATCGCCGCGCAGCCGGGAACGCTCACCACGCTCAGCGCGAGCCGGAGCGGGATGCCCGGACGCCCCTCGGTGATGTCACTGCGCTCCGGCTCGCCCGCCAGGTAGTACGGGCCTTCGGTCTGTTCGGGGGTCAGGATGCAGCTCGTCGAGCTGGCGGCAGTGGTCGACGGCGAATCCGGCGCCGACGTCGTCGCGCGGTTGCGATGACGCGGGATGACGCCGGGCTCCGAGGTGTTGCCGTTGCACGCCGTCCCCACGAGCGCGACGCCACCGGCGCCGAGCAGCGCGAGCAGCCGGCGCCGGCTCACGGGAGACTCCGAGTCGAGCGGACCCCCGTCCAGGCCCGGAATCGATCTCCTCACCACGGGCGCAGCCTTCCGGTTCACCCTGTGCGCATGCTGAGAGCGCGGGCGGCGCTCACCGCGCGTCCGGTCGCTCCGCGAAGAGACGCTTGGCCATCGTGATCGCCGTCATGGCCGTGGGCCAACCGGAGTAGAACGCGAGGTGGGTGATCGTCTCGATCAGCTCGTCTTCCGTCACGCCGTTCTCGACCGCACGGGTGAGGTGTCCGCCGAGTTGCTCGTTGCGGTGCATCGCGACGAGCGCAGCGACCGTGATGAGGCTCCGATCGCGCTTCGAGAGCTCCGCACGCTCCCAGACGTCCCGATACACGACGTCGTCGGTCAGCTCGGCGAGCTTGGGTGCGAAGTCGCCGAACGCCTCACGGGCGCGGGAAGGGGGTGCGGCCATGATGGACTCCTTCGACACTGCCAACTGGACTCGTGGAGTCTCGTACGCGACTGCCGTTCGCCACGACGTGCTCGCCGGGTTCCACTGGGGGCCGTACGGTCACGATTCGCTCACGGGATAGTCGGCACGCGCGACGGGACGTCGCGTGAGGGTGCTGTTCCCCGTAGGAACCTCGACCGCTTTGCCGTTGACGAGGAAACGGACCTCAGTGACGCCCGGCATCGCGGTTGCCGTGTAGACGAACTGAGCTACGGGCAGGGAGCGGTTGCTCGAATTGAGCGACTGGTCGAGTGGGGCTGCCAGGTCGATGACCGCTCGGAACCCGTCGATGGCGACACGCCGAACCGAGATCTCGGAGGAGACGAGGCTGGTGAGGCCGCGGTCGCGCTCGCTACCTGTCGGGCCTGCGATCAGCGCTTCGAGGATGTCGCGGGGGGACGCGGTGCTCAACTTTCCGCGTTGGACCGCGACAAGGCCATCCTTCGCAACGAAGTACAGGGTGAAGCTCGGTTCGCGCGGGATGGTCTCGGCGGGCAGCGTGGACGCAGGGCGATCGCGGAGGAGCGCGAAGGGGACGGTCGCGCGATCGATCTCGGTGGGTCCTCGGTCGCCTCGCGTTCCGCGCACGAGCGCGACCACCACGACGCCGACGAGCGCGAGGGTGAAGCCGATGCGCGCGAAGCCACGGATCGCGTGTCTTCGACTCACGGCTTCCAATCCGGGAGTAGCACGACGAATCGGGCACCTCGGCCTGTCGCTGGGTCCTCGATGCGAACGGAGCCGCCCAGGATCCTCAGGTGTTCGGCCACGAGCGCCAGGCCGAGCCCGGTTCCTGCGTCGTCGCCGCGCCGGCCCGCCGCAGATCCGCGGTAGAAGCGCTCGAACACGCGGCTCGCGCTCGGTCGGCAGGATGCCGGGCCCGTGATCTTCGATGACGATGGCGATGCCGTCCGGACGCCGCCGCACCGTGATCTTGGCGACGCCGCCTCCGTGCGTCTGCGCGTTCTCGACGAGATTCACGAGCACGCGATCCAGCCGCCGCTTGTCCGAGAGGATCGGCGTCTGCACCAACTCCGGTTCGACGTCGACAAGTGCTTCGTCACAACGGGCCGCGCGCATCGCGTGTCGGAGGAGATCGCTGACGAGGATCGGCTCGCTCTCGAGGAGCTGGGCGGTTGCCTCGGAGCGACTGAGCTCGAGAAGTTCGGTCACGAGCCGCTGGAATCGCTGGATCTCCACCAGCAGGAGCTCGACCGGTTCACGCAACCGGTCGGGCAGCTCGAGATGGCGTCGCTCGATCACTGAGGCCGCGGCCGCGAGGGTCGTGAGTGGCGAGCGGAGCTCATGGCTCGCGTCGGAGACGAATCGCGCGTCGTGTTCGATGCGCTGCTGCAACGCCTCGACCATTCGGTTGAACGAGAGGGAGAGCGGGTCGAGGTCGGGGTCATCGCTGGGGGTCAGGCGTCGATCAAGGTCACCTTGCGCGATCTCCGAGGCTGCCGCACTGACGTCGTGGAGTGGTCTGAGCACTCGACGTCCTGCCCAGATGCCGAGCAAGGTCGCCGCGAGGGTTGTTGCGGCCGCAGCGCCGATGAGTGAGTTTCGGACCACGTGGAGAGAGTTGTCCAACTCGCTGAAGACCGCGATCTCGAAGTAGTCGGCGTCGATCGAACGAAGGGGTATGCCGACGATGAAGGCGGTCTTCTTGGCGATCGCGACCCGCTCCTGCGCGGGAGACGAGCTGGCCACGGCAGCTCGCAGCGCCCTCGGCACCGAGGTCTGCCCGACGCCAAGCGATGTCCCATACCAGACACCGTGTTGGCGGACGACCACGCTGGTCCCGACAGGCAACTCCAAACTCTGCAACGCGAGGGTCACGCCCGAACCGCGGTTCTCCATCTCGTCGCGAAACGTCCGCGCGTCGAGGAAGGCCTGGCGTTGCGCGGTTCCCTGACGCTCGCGCAGCAGGTAACGATCGACCAGTCCATAGGTGACGAGCGCGAGCGTCGTCGTGAGCACCAGACCGCCGGCCGCGAACGAGACCGCGATCCGAAATCGCAGACGGCGGCGCGTCCGCCGGAGCCGTGCGGGTACCGATCCTGCGAGGTCACTCACGACTTTTCGAGCCGGTACCCGAACCCCCTGACCGTGACGACGATCTGCGGCTGGGAGGGATCTGCTTCGATCTTGGCGCGGAGCCGGCGGACGTGCGCGTCGACCAATCTGCCATCGCCGAGATAGTCGTAGCCCCAAACGCGATCGAGGAGCTGCTCACGGCTCAGCACCACGCCGGCGTGTTCGGCAAGCTCCCGGAGCAGAAGGAACTCGGTCTTCGTGAGCGCGATGGGTTCACCGCCGCTGCGGACGACACCGGACGTGGGGAGGATCTCGAGGGACCCGAACCGGAGTTCACCGTTGCTCTGCTCAGCGCTCACTCGGGATCTGCGAAGCAACGCACGCATGCGAGCCGTGAGCTCTTTGGGCTCGAACGGCTTGCGGACGTAATCGTCGGCTCCGGCCTCCAAGCCCGCGACCACATCATGCGTGTCGTCACGTGCCGTGACCATGACGATGGGAAGCTCACCGTTGCGCCGAAGGCTACGGCACAAGTCGAAACCGCTCATACCGGGCAGCATGACATCGACGAGCGCGATGTCGATTGGGCACGTTCCCACGACCGCGAGCGCAGCCTCACCACTGTCCGCTTCGAGCACCTCGTAGCCCTCTTCGCCGAGGGCGATCCGGATCGCGGCGCGGATGCGGGCGTCGTCTTCGACCACCAGGACGCTGACAGGCACCTCACCCATGATGCCCGATCGCGGCAGTCGTCGCTACACGAGGGCGACAGACGCGCGACCGAGCGTGTCCGCCGCGATCGAGCTGGGCGATCGGTTCACCAGCAATCCCAGCGCAAAGCAGAGGCCGGCGAAGTAGCCGTCGGCGTAGCCGCGACCCGCCTGGCGCCGATCACAAGGCGGGAGATCGGACGCGTGGTGCAATGAGATGGCCACGTTGTCGGCGGCCGCGCTCAGACGCTTGAACACCACGCCGAATTCACCGAAATCGATCCTCGTGCTCGACTCGTTCATTGGTGGCCTCCCGTCCGACGACGCTGGCGTTTGGGCGGCTCCGCACGGGACCGCTGGGCGGGTCACGTCAACCATACGAAGCCGCAGCCATCAGAGTGACCCTCCGACATTGCGGTGCGGCGTCCGGAATATGCGCTTTCCGCGACAATCACGCCCGACGAGAGCCTCGACGGCTTCAGAACGTTCGAGATCGGCCCGGCGCAACAGCTCACCAACCGGGAGTTGACTGATGTTCCAGCCGAGTTGAGTGTGCGCGACGCGCCAATAGCCCACTACGGCTGGACGCTCCACTCGGGGCGCATCTACTTCGGCACGCCCAGCCCGTCGAGGACCCGGTCGAGGAACACGTCCTGCTCCACGCGGGTCATCTCCTCCCACCGTCGCGGAGGCCGCGTGAATCGACAAGCGGTTCCGGTTCCGGTCGCTGGTCGCCGGGCACGCGTCGAGCGTACCTATGTTCGTCGTGCCGCCGGCTCGATATGCGAGCGTCACGGCCGGCGCTCCAGAGCGGGCAAGCTGTACGGGATGTCTCGAACGACGCGGGTCGTCGTGTCGCTGCTCGTAATTGCCGGGCTGGGAGTCGTCGCCTGGGTTATCTCCGATGACGGGACGACGCCATCGGCAAGCCAGTCGCGACCGCGCCGGTGACGTCGGCCACGACGACGACCCTCGCGCTGCACCCCCTGGCCCGAGGCGAGCCGGTACGCGCCTGTGGTGACAACATCGGAATCGGGAACGACGCGGGTCTCATCTATTCGACGCCACCACCGCCGAACGCGGCCGCGAACCTGCAAGTCGGTCCCGTTCTCTTTGGCGCATTCGATGACGCTCTCCGTGTACCGGGCCGCGCGCTCGCCGGCGGCGGCATCAGTTACGACATCAAGATCCCGCTCTACGTGCTGCGTACCGGCCTTGACCAAGTGATCGTTCGATTCGACACACCGGACGATTCGGCACGGCTCCTCTACACCCGGCCGAACATGTGCTCAGAGCCCCGCTACGCCGGCGTCGGCGTTCTTCGTGAAGCGCGGCGACTCGTCACGATCCGCGAAAGCCGTCTGCGCACGCTGCCTGGTGCGCGTCGAGTGCCTGGAGGATGCGCGCGGTGTGGCACACCAACGTCGGTATCGGGGATGGACGAACCGGGAAGGAACGCCGCAACCTCAGCCGGCCACCAACCTGAATCCACCAGTGCCCAGGGTTGAGCAACGACCCGGGCGTCAACACGCTCCTCGTCAACACCGCCAACCACGACCACACCAGCATCGCCAACCAGGTCCGCCACGAACTCGGTCCCACCGCGACTGTCACCGACCTCACCCACACCCGCAGGATCGTCGGATCCAGCCTCACCGCCGTCGATCTCAACGGACTCACCCGCATCGAGCTCGGATTCGCCCTCGCGCTCGCCGCCGCTTCGGGCGGCCTCGCACTCTGGCTCGGCATCGACGAACGACGCCGCGCGCATGCCATCACCGCCGCGCTCGGCGCCAACCCCCACCAGATCGGAAGCTTCGTCCACGCCGAAACCACCGTCGTTACCACCGCCGGCCTCGCGTTCGGGGCCCTGACCGGCTGGATCCTCGCCCACGTCCTCGTCAAGGTCCTCACCGGAGTCTTCGACCCGCCACCCGCCACCCTCACTATCCCCTGGGCCTACCTCACCGCGCTCGCCGCGATCCTCGTCACCGCCGCGGCGGCCGCGTCACGGGCAGCGGTCCGCGCCGCGCGGCGTTCCCCAATCGACATCCTGCGCACCGGATAGGGGGCCGCCGTCGCGCCGCGCGACGAGGACTTCAACGAGATCGGCTGCTCAGGTCGCGGTAGGTCGACGACCACGTCGACGAGCACGACGCCGGTGGTGACCATGCCTACGAAATGGTCGCCGCGCACACAACCGCGAGTCGGCGGAGCACGTGTCACCACCGAGGCATGGCCGCGTCGGCAACCGGCACGTCGCACGCCGTTCTCGCAGCCCGGAGCCGACTCATGATCGGCGCCAAGCCGCGACCACACCTCCTCGACGGGAAGCTCGGCCCATTCGACAGGATGGTCGTGGCCACAGCGTCGCTTCAGCGTTCTTTCAGCACGCCTTGGCGACCCTCGCGCCAGCCGCAGGGAATGGCGGGCTGAGCACCAGGAGCATGATTGGGGCGCACGGAGAGGCAGTGGACGCCGCCGTGCGCCGGAGACGAAGCCGGAACCTCCGCCCCGTTGCTGCGGTTCCTGATTGTTTCCGCGTCGATGGGTGCAGGCCACGACGGGGCGGCACGCGAACTTGCCCGACGGCTCATGGCGCGGGGTCACGCCGTCGAGAGGGTTGACTTCCTCGACCAGCTCCCCGGCCGCGTCGGGCCGCTCCTCAGGCGCTCCTACCTCGCGCAGCTGCGCACGTGTCCGTGGACCTACGCGGTCTCGTTCGCGGTGCTGCGGGTGACGCATCGGCTGACGCGAGCGGGCATCACCGGGCTGGTCGCCGTGCTGAGCCGACGCCGACTCTGCCGCACCATCGACGCGACCCAGCCCGACGTCGTCGTGTCGACCTACCCGCTCGCTTCGCTTGCGTTGGGATCGTTGCGTCGGCGTCGGCGCCTCTCCGTTCCGGTGGTGACATTTCTCACCGACTTCGGGGTCCACCCGCTGTGGGTCCACCCCGCGGTCGACCTGCACCTCGCGGTGAGCGTGAGGTCGGCCGCCCTCGCGACACGGCATGGCGCCCGAAGCGCCCGATGCGCCGGACCGCACGGGCCTTGCGCAGCTCGCGCGACTCGGTCGTCGTCACGCCGGGGAGCTGACCCCGATAGATCCGATCCTGGCGCACCCAGCCATACAGGCATGTGTCAGTGATCCCGAGATCCGCCGCGGTCTTCGTCACCGACTGGCCTGCACGGACCAACGCGATCGCTCGCTGACGGAACTCGGCGGGATAGGCACGAGGCATGAGATGAGCCTTTCATCAAGGCCCGATCTCAACAGGCAACTACGAAACGATTCCCGGGGCAGGTCACACCGTCAACCAGACCCGCGGCAGACCCGTACTTCTTCGGTGGCGGATAGACGGAGCGCGCGATTCGTGGCTGAATGCCACCCAATGAAGAATCCGGCGAACAGGACCAGGACGTTGTCGAACACTTCGGTTGAGTCGAGCGCGGCGACCAGAATGAGCACGACCGCCCAAGCGACTCCGACCGCGATGCTGTAGGTCGTGTAGTTCCTTGATCGTGGCTACATCGGTGCAGCCTCTCGGGGGCGCTTTCCTGTTCGTCGCCATCGAGGGGTCGAGCTCCCTCGAGCGTCCCGACCCATCCATTCGGCTTGCGGCAGGTATGAGCCCGAGCCAGCAGTCCTTCACGACTCGGTTCGCTCGGGACCATCGACCCTGGCGGCGCGACGCCCGGTGTCGCACGATCGGCTGGCGGTCAGGACGGAGATGACGTGGGGCCTATGGTGCAGATCGTGGTGACCTGTGAGCCGGCGGCGCCGCGGCTCCTTGCTTTGCTGCCGGTTCCGGGCCCGTTCGGTGTGACTCTGGACGAGGCCGCGGCGCTGGATGTTCGTGGATCGACGGGACCGGGGTGGGGGGCATCTCGACCGCGACGTGTGGGGGACGAGCAACGAGTCGGCAGGCCAGTGGCCGGCTCGTTCTGCGTCTGGTCCCGCGACCGTGTCTGGGCGCGGGGTCGCGGCCGCGCGAAATGTGGGACTGGGGAGGGCTCGGTGAATCGGGTGCTGGTGGGCACCGATGGGTCCCCGCCGGCAGCCAGGGGTGTGGCGTGGGCCGCGGGTCTGGCCCGGGCTCTGGGCACGGAAATCGTCGTGGCCAGCGCGGTGACGGAGCTTGCCGGTTCCGACGCGGCCGAAGCCAACATCCGGGATCGTGTCGCGGCGGCCCTGGACGGCCCGTGGAGCGCGCCCGCGCACGGTGATGGTCTGTCGGTGACGACACTGGTGTTGGATGGCGATCCGCGGGTGGTCTTGCTCGACGCGGCCGCCTCCCAGAATGCTGACGTGTTGGTGCTGGGTTCGGCGGGCACCAGCTGGTTCCCGGCGTTGCACCTCGGCCACGTTGCACACGCCGTCGCGCATCACTGCACGCTGCCGGTCGTGATCGTCCCGCCGGGGGCCGCCACCACGATGACGGGACCGCTCCTGGTCGGCGTCGACGGTTCGGCGGGAAGCGCAGCCGCGGTCGCCTGGACGAGCCGACTCGCGCCACGCCTCGGCTGTCAGGTGATAGCGGTGCACGTCCAGATGCGCGAACGCACCGACCAGCCCCACCCGGACGATCGCGAGCTGGAGCGGCACTGCGACGACTGGGCCGCGCCGCTGAAGGCTGCGGGAGTCCCGACACGTATCGTGATCGCGCAAGGCTGGCCAGCCTCCGCGATCGTGGACCTGGAGGCCATCGAAGCACCGGGATTGGTGGTGTTGGGAGCCCGGGGTGCGGGGGGCTTCCGTGATCTTCGGCTCGGCAGCGTTGCGTTGGGGGTGCTGCAACGCAGCATGGTGCCGGTGGCGATCGTGCCCCAGTCCGACCTGTCGTTGACCGACGATGAGGAGAGAGGAGGGTGAGCGTGGACGTGCACCTGAGTGACGACCAAACGGTGGTGCTGCGCGAGGTGCTCGATGCGGCGTTGCGGGATCTGCGCTTCGAGATCGCCGATACCGACAACTCGTTCTTTCGGGAACGTCTGCGTGGACGCGAGGTCACGTTGCGGGAGCTGTTGGCACCGCTCGGTGGTCCGCTCCCTGATCAGCCGTTGGCACCAGAGCATCGCTGAGGGCGCGTTGGTGCCGGTGGCCCGTACCGTGCTGGCACCGTCGGTGCGCTCGAGGCCGGTCATGTCCGTTGCTGGACTCGGCTGATGACCACGACCGCATCGATCGTCCCGCGGTCTCGCAGGCCTCGTCGGCCGACCAGCAGCTGCGCTTCCACCTGCGTAGCTCGGAGTGGTCACTGCTCGGGAGTGTGCTCGCGGTCGCGATGGTGGCCCTGTCGCCGGAGGGCTGCTGGCCCGCGAGGTGCTCGCCGCGGATCCTGGTACCCATGCCATGGTTGAGATCGCGCGGGCGATCCAGGACGGTTCCCAGGCCCATTTGGCACGCCAGTTCCGAACCATCCGCTGGCTGCTCGGCGTGCTGGCCGTGCTGGTGTTCGTCACCACGACTGGTCCCTTTGGCGCCTATCTCGCGGTGGCCAGCGGCCGCGCTGGCGCGTTTGTCGCCGGCGCGGTGCTTTCGGGCCTCGCGGGTTATCTGGGTATGGCGCCAGCCGAGCGGTCGTGCACTGCCGCTGGCGTTCCGTACCGGTGGGATCACTGGCATGTTCACGATCGGGTTCGGGCTGCTGGGCGCGACGGTGATCTTCATCGTGTATCAGCAGCGGGCCACCGAAGTGCTGTTGCGCTTCGGGTTCGGCGGGTCGCTGTTGGCGCTGTTCATGCGGGTCGGGGTCGGCATCAGCCTCGGCCTCGTCGCTGGCGGCGCTTGGGACAACGCCAAGAAATACATCGAGGCCGGACATCACGGCGGCACCGGCTCGGACGCCCACACTGCGTCCGTCATCGGCGACACCATCGGTGATCCCTTCAAAGACGCCGCCGGACCCACCCTCAACCCCCTCATCAAGGCCATCGACCTCGTCTCGCTGCTCGTCTTGCCGCTCATCATCCAGCTTCAACACGACACCCTCGCCCGATGGGGAATCGCCGTCGCCGCGGCCGCGGTCCTCGCTGCAGCGCTCGACCCGACCCCGTCGCCGCGACGCCCGCGCCCGGTGACGACCCCCGCGATCCAGGTGGGCCTGTCATGAATCCGTTGTTGGAGTAGTGGGGCCGGATGGGATCGAACCATCGACCGAGGGATTATGAGTCCCCTGCTCTGACCACTGAGCTACGGCCCCGTTGACGGCCGATCTGAGCACATGGCGGTGGCGTTACGGAAGGCAAGCGTCGCGAGGTTCGACCGGACATCGTTCGACGGTCTAAGCTTAGGCACTCGAACTATCACACGGTCGAAGGAAACTCGGTGGGCCCACGAACCGTCACCCAGGACGCCAACCTCGTCCGAGCCGGGCACAGCGCCGGACGAGCGGTCGCCCGCTTGGCGCGCGCGGTCGAGCTCGCGCTCGCCCCGCTCGAGCTCTCGATGTCGCAGTACCGCATGCTCGGCTTCCTCGCCGCGGGTGCTGCGGGGTCCTCGTCGCTCGCGGAGCGCCTGACCGTCAGCCCACCCAGCGTCACCGCGGTGGTCGACGGCATGGTCACGCGCGGCCTCGTGGTGCGCAGCGCCGATCCCACCGATCGGCGTCGCCTGACCGTCGAGCTCACCGACGCGGGCCGCCGGGCACTCGTCGACGCCGACGCCGCAGTCGAGGCGCGGCTCACGGAGATCGCCGACGCGGTCGCTCCGGGATCGAGCGCGGTCCAGCAGCTGGAGGGCTGGAACGAGCGGCTCGACACGCTCCGCGGGCGGAAGCGACGCGAGAGCGGCACCGCGCGCTGATGGGAGCGACACGCGTCCGGCCCAGTCCCCTCGCAGCCGAGCCGAGCTCGTCGTCGCCGTTCGTTCCGATCGGCGTCACCCCGCGGTATCCACCGCCGCGCGCGTGGATCGCTCCAGACCGCGGTGGATCGTGGCTGCGTCGTGTGCTGCCGATCGCTCGCGCGCACAAGTGGTTGTTCCTGACATCGATCCTGGCGTCGTTCGCCGCGCTCGCGGTGCAGGTGCAGATCCCCAACCAGCTGCGTCGGGCCATCGACGAAGGTTTCACGAAGCACGGCGACCTCACATGGTTCTTCCTGCTGATCGCCGGTCTCGCGTGCCGCGCGGTTCGTGCTCCTGTACGTGTCTCGTCTCTTCATGCTCAAGACGGCGTACGCGATCGAGTACGACCTGCGCAACATCATGTTCGAGCACCTGAGCCGGATGTCGTTCTCGTTCTACGACCGGGTCCAGTCCGGCGAGCTCATCTCCCGCGGCAACTCCGACATCAGGCAGGTGCAGATCTACCTCGCGTTCGCCCCCGCGGTGTACGTGCAGTGCGTGGTGGCCCTCGTTGCCTTCGCGTTGATGCTGACCATCAACGTCCCGCTCGCACTCGTGACCATGTCGACGATGCCGTTCGTCTTCCTGGTCGCGGTCCGCATGCGCCGGTACATGTTCCCGGTGTCCTGGCTCACCCAGGCTCGCCTGGCCGAAGTGGCGACGGTGGTCGACGAGAACATCAACGGTGTGCGCGTGGTGAAGTCCTTCGCCGCCGAGCAGAGCCAGCTCGAAACGCTCACCGCGGCGGCAATGAAGGCGGAGTGGTCGAACGTCAAGGATGCCGACATCCGGTCACACTGGGCACCCCTGATCGAGAACCTCCCCCGCCTCGGTCAGGCGCTGGTGCTGGTCTACGGCGGATACCTCGCGATCCACGGCCACGCGACCGTCGGCGACATCGCCGCGTTCAACCTCTACGTGCTGATGCTCCAGCCGCCGTTCCGCACCCTTGGGATGATCCTCATGATGGGTCAGCGCGCGGCCGCCTCGGCGCAGCGCCTCTACGAGGTCCTCGACGAAGAACCCACCGTCGTCGAACGGCCGGGCGCCGTCGACCTCGTCGACTGCGCGGGCGACGTCCGCTTTGCACATGTCTCCTTCGGCTACGCCGGCGGCGTTCCCGTCCTCGACGACTTCACGCTCCACGTCGCGCCCGGAGCAACCGTCGCCCTCGTGGGCCGCACCGGCTCGGGCAAGTCCACGGTGGCACGGCTGCTCGCCCGTCTCTACGACGTCGAGCGGGGCGCCGTCCTCGTGGACGGCCACGACGTCCATGACCTCACCCTGGCGAGCCTCCGGCATCACGTGGGCATGGTCCTCGACGAGCCGTTCCTGTTCTCCGGGTCGATCCGTGACAACCTCGTCTACGGCCGGCCCGACGCGTCGTTCGAGGACGTCCTGGCCGCGGCGGTCGCCGCCGGAGCCGACGAATTCGTCCGCGACCTACCCGACGGCTACGACACCGTCGTCGGTGAGCGGGGCTTCACCCTCTCCGGGGGGCAGCGCCAGCGCATCGCGATCGCGCGCACGCTCGTCGCGAACCCACCGATCCTCGTGCTCGACGACGCGACCTCCGCCGTCGACGTGCAGATCGAGCAGCAGATCCACGCCGCACTGCGCGACCTGATGGTCGGCCGCACGACGCTGATCATCGCCCACCGGCTGTCGACCATCGCGTTGGCCGATCGCGTGGCGCTCGTCGACGGCGGACGAGTGATCGCCGAAGGCACGCACACGGAGTTGCTCGAGCGCGAACCGCACTACGTGGAGATCCTGGCCCAGAGCGAGGAAGAACAGCGCCGCCAGGTCGACGAAGCGCACGCCGTCCGCGTCCGACAGCGTTCGCGCGACACCCAGCTGCTCGAGCGCGCCATCGCCACCGACGTGGAGACCGGTCGCGAGCTCGACGCCGACATCAGCGGGGCCATCGAGCGCGATGCCGACATCGCACCACCACAGGGGCTCGACTGATGGCATGGGGCGGCGGTGGTGTCAGTGGTGTCCCCGGGGGAATGTCGGGGCGCGCGGTGACTCCGGGTGGGTCCGCGACCGGCCTGCCGTTCGCGGGAATCCCCCACGAGATGCAGCGGCGCGTCGACGAGATCCTGGCCAAGGAGCCCGACTCGCCCACTCCACACGCAACCTTCTCCCACCGGATGCGCGAGTCGGGCGTGAGTCTCCGAAGCCTGCTCCGTCTCCAGCGTGGACGGGTGCTCCTGGCCGTGCTGCTGATCGTCGTGGAAGGACTGCTCATCCAGGCGGGGCCGGTCCTCGCGTCGATCGGCATCGACGACGGCATCGCGAAGAACGACTGGAACGTCCTGCTGACCGTCGCGCTCGCGGCGGTCGCGGCCGTGGTCATCTCGTCGATCGCGAGCGGGTTGCGAGTCGCGCTGACGGGCCGCATCGCGTCACGAGCGATGTTCCATCTTCGCGTCCGCGTGTTCGCCCATCTCTTGCGGATGTCGCTCGACTACTTCACCGAAGAGAAGGCGGGCGTGATCATGACCCGCATGACGAGCGACATCGAGGCACTGCAGCAGCTCCTCCAGGACGGGCTCTCGCAGTTCGGGCTGCAAGCGCTCACGACCGCAGCGGTCACCGTCGTGTTGTTCGTCCTGAACGTGAAGCTCGCGCTCATCACGGTGCTGCTGATCCTTCCGATCCTCACTGCGCTCACGCTTTGGTTCCGATCGACGTCCGACACGGGCTACCTGCGTGTCCGCGACGGGATCGCCAGCGTGCTGAGCGACTTCTCCGAGAGTCTCCAAGGCGTACGAGTCGTCGCGTCGTTCAACCGCCAGTGGAACAACGTGCTCCACCACCGCAACGTGGTCGGCGCGTATCGCGATGCAAACGACTACACGGCCGAGCTCAACGCGCGCTACGCGGCATCGACCGAATGGATCGGCGTGATGGGTCAGGCGGTGCTGCTGCTCATCGGCGGGACCATGGTGAAGCACGGCTCGTTGCAGATCGGGGTGCTCACCGCGTTCATCCTGTACCTCAACTCCTTCTTCCAGCCGATCCAGACGCTCGTGCAGCAGTACAACCTCTACCAGCAGGGCAAGGCAGCGATCGTGAAGCTCGACGAGCTGCTGGCCACCCAGCCGACCGTCGAGGAAGCCCCGGACGCTCACGACCTGCCGCCGCTCGAGGGTGACGTGCGCTTCGTCGACGTCTCGTTCGGTTACGACCCGACTGCACCGGTGCTCCGACACGTGAACCTGCACATCGCTGCGGGTGAGACGATGTCGTTCGTCGGATCAACGGGGGCAGGCAAGTCGACGATCGCGAAGCTCGTCATCCGATTCTACGATCCCACCGACGGCCAGGTCCTCATCGACGGTCACGATCTCCGAGACGTCACGCTCGGCTCCCTCCGTCACCAGCTCGGGGTGGTGCCGCAGGAGCCCTACCTATTCAGCGGCACCCTGCGCGCCAACGTCGCCTTCGCCCGGCCGGGCGCGTCCGAGGACGAAGTGGACGACGCCGTGCACCGCGTCGGGCTCACCGACCTGATCGAGCGCCTGCCCCATGGCCTCGACACCCCGGTGCACGAACGAGGAGTCTCACTGTCCTCGGGCGAGCGCCAACTCATCGCTCTCGCCCGCGCCTTCCTCGCCCGACCCCGCGTCCTCGTGCTCGACGAGGCCACGTCGAACCTGGACCTCAAGTCCGAGACCCAGGTCGAGGCCGGCCTCGACGCGCTCCTCCAGGGCCGGACCGCGATCATCGTCGCGCACCGGCTCTCGACCGCGATGCGGGCCGACCGCATCGCGGTGGTCGACGATGGCCACATCGTCGAGCTCGGCTCCCACGACGAGCTCCTCGAGCTCGGTGGGCGCTACACGGAGATGTACGCCGCCTGGATGGAGCACCTGAGCGGGGCGGTCACGTAGGGCGCCGGCCCACGAGAAACGATCAGGGCTCTTCGAGGTAGTCGCGCAGACGCTGCGAGCGGGTGGGGTGGCGCAACTTGGCGAGCGTCTTCGACTCGATCTGGCGGATGCGCTCGCGCGTGACACCGAACTCCTTACCGACCTCCTCGAGCGTGCGGACCTGGCCGTCGTCCAGGCCGAACCGCAGCCGCACCACCTGGCGCTCCCGATCGTTGAGCTCGTCGAGCGCCTCTTCGATCGCCTCGGTGAGCAGCGCCCGGGCAGCCGCGGTGGCCGGCGCGATCGCAGACGGATCCTCGACGAAGTCCCCGAGGGAGCTGTCGTCCTCCTCGCCCACCGGCGTCTCGAGCGAGACGGGCTCGAGCGCGATGCGCTGAATGTCCCGGACGCGGTCGGGCGTGAGCTCGACTCGTGCCGCGACCTCGTCGACCGTCGGCTCACGTCCGAGCTCTTGGAGCATCTGGCGCTGGATGCGCAGCACCTTGTTCATCGTCTCGACCATGTGCACCGGGATGCGGATCGTGCGCGCCTGGTCGGCGATCGCGCGGGTGATCGCCTGCCGGATCCACCACGTCGCATAGGTCGAGAACTTGAACCCCTTCGTGTAGTCGAACTTCTCGACCGCGCGGATGAGACCGAGGTTGCCTTCCTGCACGAGATCGAGCAGCGCCATGCCGCGACCGACGTAGCGCTTTGCGATCGAGACGACAAGACGGAGGTTGGCTTCCGTGAGGTGCTTCTTCGCCATCTCGCCGTCGGTGACGACGGCATCGAGGCTGGCCCGCTCCCCTCCACTGAGCTCGGCCTCGCCGCCGAGATGCTCCGTCGCGTGGAGGCCGGCTTCGATGCGCTTGGCGAGCGTGACCTCTTGAGCCGCGGTCAGCAGCGGGATCTTGCCGATCTCCTTGAGGTACATGCGCACGGGGTCGAAGCTCGCGCCTTCGGGACGCTCCATGCCGCGCGTTGCGCGGATGGCGCGCCAGGACGTCGGGTTCCGCGATCGCACCTGGCCGTGGACCCGAGGCCGCGGGCGATCTGCGCACCGGCTCGTCGACCCGCGGTTCGGGAATCGAGCCGCGCTCGGCACGGCGAAGATCCTCGCGGTGCAGCTCTTCGGCGATCTCGTCGACGACTTCGATGCCGCGCGCGCGAACGCTCGCATAGATCGCGGCAAGCTCAGCGGTCTCGGGTTCGAGATCGGGAAGCGCAGCGAAGATCTCGCCCGTAGTCACGAAGCCGCGCTCTTTGATTCGCGTCAACAGCTCGTCGATCTCGCTGGCCGCGGGGCCGGCAACAAGCTGCGTGTCGGTCGTCTGCGCGTCGGTCACGATCCCCCTACGGGTCTCCACCTGCGCCCGCCCGCTACGACCGGGACGCTTCCGCGACCCACCCTAGCAACTGGTCTGCGACGATCTGGACCGTGTCCCAATCGCCGATCTCGCGCGGCGTGGACCGAGCGCGTCGAGCTGCACTTTCACCGTGGTTTGACGCGCGTCGCCTGAGCGCAGCATCGCGGCAAGGACGCGCTCCGCGGCCGGAGCGATCGTGTTCGCCATCAGTCGCGCACGAATGGTTGCGGGTTCACCATCACCGATTGGATCCTCGACGGCGAGTCGTTCGAGGAGCTCGCGTACGGGACCATCGGCGCGCTCGAGCGCAGTGTGAAAGTCGTCACTCGACGTCAATTGCTCGAACGCCGCGCGTGCGACGTCGTCGTGCAAGAGCGACGCGTCGAGCCAATCGGCGACGAGGTCCGGCGCGTGGATGGCCCAACGCAGCACGTCGAGCTCGCGACGATCGACCTTCGCCGGTGCAGGACGCCTCGACACCCCCGACTCGGGTGCCCCACGCCCCGGCCGAGCGCCTGGCACCCGTCCGGACGCCGAGGCCTGCCCGCGCCGGGAGACTGCGGCACGGATCCGATCCGCGTCGATGTCGAGTCGTCCGGCGACCTTCATGACGTACTGGTCCCGCACCAGGTCGCTCGGGTGCTCGGCGATGATCGCCGCCGCCGCCTCGCCCGCCCGCGCCCGGCCCTCCAGCGTCGCCAGGTCGGCGGCCTCGAGCACCCGGTCGAGCCGGAACTGGAGGAAGGGGGCGGCCTTCCCGAGCGCGTCGAGCAGTCCTGCGGGGTCCTCACGCCAGAGGTCGCCCGGATCCTTGCCCGCGGGGAGATCGGCGACCTGGAGCTGGATCTCGTAGCGCTGTTCCCAGCCGTACCACCGCTCGGCCGCACCCTGACCCGCTGCGTCGGCGTCGTACGCGAGCGTCACCCGGCGGGCCAGGTTCTTCAGGATCTGGAAGTGGTCGTCGGCGAGCGCGGTGCCACACGTCGCGACCGCGTTCGGCGCGCCCGCGAGCACGAGCGCCATCACATCCGTGTAGCCCTCGCAGATCACCACCTCGCCGCGCGCGACGATCTCGGCCTTGGCCCAGTTGAGCCCGTACAACAGCCGGCTCTTCTGGTAGATCGGCGTCTCCGCCGAGTTGATGTACTTCGCACCGTCGGTTCCGAGTGTGCGCCCACCGAAGCCGACGGGTTCGCCGCGACTGTCGAAGATCGGGAACATCAACCGGGCGCGGAAGCGGTCCTGGAGCTTGTTCACCCGGTTCACGAACGCAAGACCGGCGTCGACAAGGTCGGCGCGAGCGAACTTCGCTTGTTGCAGGTGCATCGAGAGCCGATCGAAGTCGTCGGGCGACCAGCCGAGCGAGAACCGCCGCGCCGCATCGCCGTCGAAGCCGCGACCCCGCAGATACGCGCGACCGGGCCCACCCTCCGGAGCCTCCAGCAGCATGCGATGGTAGAACGCGATCGCCGCGCCCACCGCCTCGATCAGTCGTTGCTTGCGGCTGCGATCCTTCGCCACCGTGCGGTCGTCGTAGCGCAACGTGATCCCGGCGCGCCCCGCGAGCCGCTCGACCGCTTCGGCGAAGTCGAGATGTTCGACCTCGCGGACGAAGGTGATCGCGTCGCCGCTCGCCTGGCAGCCGAAGCAGTAGTACAGCGACAGCTCGGGATTGATCGAGAACGAGGGCGACTTCTCGGCGTGGAAGGGACAGAGCCCGACGAATCGGTTCCCGACCCGCTTCAGCGCGAGGTGCTCACCGGCGAGCGCCACGAGGTCGGTGGCGTCGCGTACCCGAGCCACGTCCTCGTCGACGATCCCCATGGCGAGAGGATACGACCGGCGGTGCTCGGAGCCGGCGTGATGCGAGCACCGCCAGGGGCGCGGTCAGACGCCGCGGGGAAGGTCGTCGGGCCTCCAGCCGAGCAACTCGACGCCGAGGCCCAGCGCGTAGCGGTCGGTCATCCCGCTGACGTGGTGCACCGCGAGAGCAGCGGCTTCGGGCGAACCCACGCCCGGCGCGGCGACGACCCCGCGCGGACGTCGGGGATGCGCAGCGGTGCGTCGGCAAAGTGGTCGACGAGACCGCGCAACAGTCGGATGACCCGCTCGGCCTGACGTTCGGCCGCGGGACGCAGGTAGATACGCTCGAAGTTGAACGCACGGAACTCGGCCAGCGCCCCCGCTGCGGGTTCCGTCATCCCGACGCAGCCGCTGCTGCGAATCGCGTCGAGCACCGCGAGGACGAACGTGCCCACCTGCTCCGAGCGCCGCACACCGACCACACGACTGATGCTCGCCGGCAGGTCGTCGGGTTCCAAGATGCCGGCGCGCACGGCGTCCTCGAAGTCGTGGCAGACGTACGCGATGCGGTCGGCCCAAGCCACCACCTCCCCTTCGGGCGTCGCCGGCGCCGGCCGGCGCCATGAATGGTTCCGGACGCCGTCGAGTGTCTCGGCACAGAGGTTCAACGGTGCGAGCGTCACGTCGGCCCCGTACACCGCGTGGTCGTATCCGCCGTCCGGAAGATACGGCGAGAACGCGGCTTCCGACGCATGCCCGGCGGGCCCGTGACCGCAGTCGTGCGCGAGGGCGATGGCCTCGACGAGCGGGAGGCAGAGCCCCGCCGCCCGCGCGATCCCGGTCGCCACCTGCGCGACCTCGACCGCGTGGGTGAGCCGGGTGCGCAGGTGGTCGTCCTCGGGTGCGACGAAGACCTGGCACTTGCCGGCGAGGCGACGCCATGGCCGCGAGTGCTTCACCCGGTCGAGATCGCGCTCGAAGCAGAGCCGGTACGGGTCGGGCGCTTCCGCGATCTGGCGCCGGCCGGCGCCCGACGGTCGCGTCGCGCCAGGGGCGAGCTCCTCGTCGAGCACGTGCTCCCGGTCCTCACGAGTCCGCAGCCGTCCCCCGACGTACGCGACCGCCTGCGGGTGCGCACGTTGGACCGTCGTCTCCACGCCCCGAGCTGGGCCCACCGATGCGCCCAGCTCGGTCCCCACGTCAGCGAGTGCTCCCATGCGCCGGATCGTACCGAGGACCTACGACAGCAACGTTGCTGCCGTCACGCCGACGCGCCGGGTCCGCCGGCTCCGAGGGCCGCATGGGCGGCCGCCAGGCGAGCGATCGGGACCCGGTACGGCGAGCACGACACATAGTCGAGACCGACCTCGTGACAGAACTGCACAGAGTTCGGGTCGCCGCCGTGCTCGCCGCAGATCCCGAGCTTGAGGCCTGCTCGCGCCGCGCGGCCCTCCTCGACCGCCATGCGCACCAACCGTCCCACTCCGCCCCGATCGAGCGACTCGAACGGATTGACCGCCAGCAGCTTGTACTCGAGGTACTCCGACATGAACCGGCCCTCGACGTCGTCACGGGAGAAGCCGAACGTCATCTGCGTGAGGTCGTTGGTGCCGAAGGAGAAGAACTCGGCCACCTCCGCGATCTCCCCGGCGGTCAGCGCCGCGCGGGGTGTCTCGACCATCGTGCCGACGAGGTAGTCGAGCGTGGTGCCCGGACCGCTGGCGCCGACCGTGATCGCGACCTCGTCGCGAACCCACTGCTCGAGCAGCGCGAGCTCGGGCTTGGTGACGATCAGCGGGATCATGATCTCGACGATGGGGTTGCCGCCCACGGCCTTGTGCTCGAGCGCGGCTTCCGCGATGGCCCGGGCCTGCATCCGGTACAGACCGGGCTTGATGATGCCGAGGCGACAACCACGGGTGCCGAGCATCGGGTTCGCCTCACGCCAGTGCTGCGCGGCCGCGAGGAGCTTGCGCTCGCGCTCGTCGAGGCCCCCCCGTGCGTCGCGGACGAGCAGCTCCGCCACATCGGGAAGGAACTCGTGCAGGGGCGGGTCGAGGAGACGGATCGTGACCGGCAGGGCGTCCATCGCCTCGAAGATCCCGAGGAAGTCGGACTTCTGCAGCTTCGCGAGCTCGGCGAGCGCAGCCTCCTCCTCGGCCGGCTCGTCGGCGAGGATGAAGCGCTGCACGAGGGGCAACCGGTCGCCGAGGAACATGTGCTCGGTGCGGCACAGGCCGATCCCCTCGGCACCGAACTTCCGTGCGACCTGGGCGTCGTGGGGCAAGTCGGCGTTCGTGCGCACCTTCAGCCGACGGAAGCCGTCGGCCCACCCGAGAATCGTGTCGAAGGGACCCGAAGGCTCGGGCGTCACCACCGGCACCTCGCCGAGCACCACCTCACCGGTGGTGCCGTTGATGGAGATGATCTCGCCTTCGCGCACCACCGTTTCGCCCACGGCGAACCGCCGCGCCACCACGTCGATGTCGAGCTCCGACGCGCCGCACACCGCCGGCGTTCCCATGCCGCGTGCGACGACCGCAGCGTGGCTGACGAGTCCGCCGCGTGAGGTCAGAATGCCCTCCGCGGCGATCATCCCGTGCAGGTCGTCCGGTGACGTCTCGGGCCGGACGAGGATCACGCGCTCCCCCGCTTCGTGATGCGCCTCGGCATCGTCGGCGGTGAAGTACACCTTGCCCACTGCCGCACCCGGGGACGCGTTGAGGCCCTTCGCAATCGCCCGGTACTTCGCGGCGGGGTCGAACTGCGGGTGCAGGAGCTGGTCGAGCTGCGCGGGCTGCACGCGCAGCACCGCCTCACGAGCGTCGATGAGGCCTTCGCCGACCATCTCGACGGCCATGCGCAGCGCGGCCACCGCAGTCCGCTTGCCGACGCGCGTCTGGAGGATGAAGAGGCGGCCCTGCTCGATCGTGAACTCGATGTCGCACATGTCGTGGTAGTGGCCCTGGAGTCGAGCCATGACCTCGAGCAGCTGCGCGTGGCACTCCGGGAAGTGCGCGCCCATGGCGTCGAGCGGCTCCGTCACCCGGATGCCGGCCACGACGTCTTCTCCCTGCGCGTTGCGCAGGAAGTCGCCATAGTGGCGGTTCTCCCCCGTTGCAGGGTCGCGCGTGAACGCCACGCCCGTTCCTGAATCATCGCCCTTGTTGCCGAACACCATCGTCTGCACGTTGACCGCGGTGCCGAGGTCGTCGGCGATGCCTTCCATCTTCCGGTAGTCGCGTGCGCGCCGGCCGTTCCACGACTTGAAGACCGCTTCGATCGCGTACCGAAGCTGCTCACGCGGGTCCTGCGGGAAGTCGTGCCCCGTCTCCTCGCGCACGATGCCCTTGAAGACGTCGACCAGACCCTGGAGATCGTCGGCGGTCAACTCGGGGTCGCTCTCGACGCCGCGCTGCTTGCGCAGACTGGCGAGGGCGTGCTCGAAGCGCTCACCGTCGATGTCGAGCACGATCTTGCCGAACATCTGCACGAACCGCCGGTACGAGTCGTACGCGAAGCGCGGGTTCGACGTCTGGGTCGCAAGGCCGCCGACCGAGACGTCGTTCAAGCCGAGGTTCAGGACGGTGTCCATCATGCCGGGCATCGAGAACGGCGCTCCGGAGCGCACCGAGACCAGCAGCGGGTCGGCGGCGTCGCCGAGGCGCTTGCCCATCTTCCCTTCGAGCGCGACGAGGGCTGCTGCCGTCTCGTCGAGGAGCCCGTCGGGGAGCTGGTCGCGCGCAGCCATGTAGGCCTTGCAGGCATCAGTGGTGATCGTGAAGCCGGGGGGCACGGGAAGGCCCAGCTTGGTCATCTCGGCGAGGTTCGCACCCTTGCCGCCGAGCAGGTACTTCTGCTCCTTCGAGCCCTCCTCGAAGGCATAGACGTAGCGCATGTGTTCCTCCATCGGAGCGTGACGCGAAGGGTACCGAAGCCGGCGCGAGGGGGAGCTACACGTCGACGACCAGCGTGTGGGCCAACTTGTCGTGCATGCCCTGGTGCGTTCCCTTGCCCGTCCCCATCAACACCAGGAACAAGGCGAGCGCGCCACCGAAGGGGACGCCGAAGGCCAGCGCGAGCAGGAGCGGCATGCCGTAGCGGTACACGCACGGCAGCACGCCGACCGGCGAGCCGTCCTCGCGCACCACCCGAACCTTGGCGATGCGATGCCCGAAGGTCTGGCCGCGGAGTGCCGTCAAGGGGACGAGGTAGAGGAGCGCCAGCACCAGGATCACCAGGTTGGCGATCAGGGAGCTGGTCCGGAGAGTGTCGTTGGCCTTCTTGGCGACGTCGTCGTCATGGTTCGCTTCCTTGCGAAACGACTTCGCCTTGGCGCGCTGCGCATCCCGCGTGCTCCGCGCCGCGTCCTCGGCGGCGCTGTCGCCTTGACGCTTCGCCTTGGCCAGTGCGGTGGCGGCCCTGTCGGCCCGGGAGTCGGCCGCGTCCGCCTTGTCATCGAGCTTGCTCGACTGGTCCCGGAGGTGGTTCACCCGATCGACGATGTGGTGGTAGTCGCTCTTCACCAGCGGCGGGACGACGCTCTGCACCCCGGCGAAGATCAGCGCTACGAGCAAGAAGTCGAACGTGAGCGCGCGAAAGCGCGAGCGTTGCTCGGCGACGCGGAGTCCGCCCGCAACCGTCGTCGGTTGGGGACGGCTCGTCGCCGCCGATCGACCCTTCGCCGGAGGCGGCGGTGCAAAGATCTTGCGCCAACCCTGGAGCTGGGTGGTGCTCCCCTGGTCGTCGACGAGCTCGACCTCGTCGCCCCGCGCGACCTCGCCCTCAGCGAGGCGCTCGTCGTAGCGACCGCGCTGATACGGGTCGGAGAGCACGTTCCACGCGGTGTTGAGTCGCGCGACAGCCTCCCGGTTCTCGGCCAGCGCCGCGTCGCCGACACCCTTCTTGTCACGCGCCGCCTGCAGCTCCTCGACCCGAGCACGGTATGCGGTCCGGATGTCCTCGCGCGACGCGTCGGGGGGGACGCCGATCAGCTCGTAATGCGTGTCGCTCACAGACTCAGCCGTCCCTGGAGCTCACCAAGAAGGCCGGCGATCGGCACTCGGGTCTGCTCCATCGAATCGCGGTCGCGGATCGTCACCGCGCGGTCGTCGATCGTCTCGAAGTCGATCGTCACACACAGCGGCGTTCCCACCTCGTCCTGGCGGCGGTAACGACGGCCGATCGAACCCGTGACATCGACGTCGATCCAGAGGTGCGACCGCAGCATCGCCGCGACCTCGTCGGCGACCGGCACCAGACGCTCGTTCTTCGACAGGGGGAGCACGGCAACCTTCGTGGGCGCGAGTCTCGGG
Source organism: uncultured Actinomycetes bacterium (assembly GCA_963815405.1). Classification (GTDB taxonomy): domain Bacteria; phylum Actinomycetota; class Acidimicrobiia; order IMCC26256; family DASPTH01; genus CAWFGR01. The sequence continues at coordinate 523,635 of CAWFGR010000001.1, read as the reverse complement.
TGGAGGTGCAGGACGGTACGGACCTCGGTGCCGCCGCTGCCCGTCGGGACCTCTTGCTCGTCGTACGCCGCGAGCAGGAACGCGAGGGTGGCGCGATCGGCGCCGGCCGCGGGCTCGATCACGTGGGGCACGTAGCGCCGGTCGTGCTCCTGGTCGAAGTAGCTGAGGTCCTGACCCGAGAACTTCGCGTGTTGGGTGAGGTCGTAGTCGGTCCGGTTGGCGATGCCCTCGAGCTCACCCCATCCCCAGGGGTACCGGAACTCGACGTCCGCGGTCCCGGCCGAGTAGTGCGAGAGCTCTTCTCGCTCGTGGTCGCGGAGCCGGAGCTGCTCGGCCGGGATGCCCAGGTCCTGGTACCACCGCAGCCGCTCGTCCCGCCAGTAGTCGAACCATCTCGGCCCGTCCTCGGGCGGAACGAAGTACTCCATCTCCATCTGCTCGAACTCACGCGTCCGGTAGACGAAGTTGCCGGGTGTGATCTCGTTGCGGAACGACTTCCCGATCTGCGCGATGCCGAACGGGGGCTTCTTGCGCGCCGTCGTCGCGACGTTCAGGAAGTTGACGAAGATCCCCTGCGCGGTCTCGGGTCGCAGGTAGGCGATCGAGGCGTCGTCCTCCACCGGCCCGACGTAGGTCTTGAACATCAGGTTGAAGTTGCGCGCCTCCGTGAAGCTGTCCCTCGCCCCGCAGTTGGGACAAGCCCCCGAGTCGGGAAGCTGGTCGGCGCGGAAGCGCTCCTTGCACTGGCGGCAGTCGACCAGAGGGTCGGTGAACGTCGCAACGTGACCGCTCGCCTCCCACACCCTGGGCGCCATGAGGATCGCGGCGTCGAGGCCGACGACGTCGTCGCGGAGCTGCACCATCGACCGCCACCAGGCGTCCTTGACGTTGCGCTTCAGCAGCACGCCGAGGGGTCCGTAGTCCCACGTCGAGCGGAACCCACCGTAGATGTCGCTGGAGGGAAAGACCAGGCCACGACGCTTCGCGAGGTTGACGACGCGCTCCATGAGATCGGGCTTGGCCGCCATAACGGGTCCGGATGCTAGCCGGGTGCCCGAAGGCCTCCCGAAGTGGAATGGCCGCTTCGCGCGCCGGGAGACGGATCAGAGCGTGGGCGCGACGATCCCCCGCACGTAAGCCTCGATCGTGCCCGCGCAGGTCAGCTTGTCGTCGACCCCGGCAACGTTGCCGAAGCGGTTCACCGAGCTGAGCGACGTGCTCGGGGAGCCGCACGAGCACCGGTCGAAATGGATGTCGACGTTGTCGCTGGTGATCACTCCGCCCCACCGGCAGTCGAGCGTGAAATCGAAGCAGGCGAACCGGCCGCTGGCGCCGGGACCGCCGGCCGGGGCGAGACGCTCGCCGCTCTCGTCGAGCAGGATCGGCACCACCTGGGCGGGGATGTGGAAACGCCCTTCCCGGCACTGCGGGAACGGGAGGTTGATCTCGCTCATCCCGAAGTTGTTGACGAAGTTCGTCCCCGCGAAGAACCGCTCCACGTCCCGCTCGAAGTCGCCTTCGAACACCACGGCCTTGCGCCCGCCGCCCGTGATGACCGTCGAGCCGGGACACAGCTCTCCGTCGCCCACCCCCTTGTCGCGCGCGATCTGCATGATCCGGTACAGCTGCGCCCAGCCACCGCGCATCACGATCTGCTCGCCGCGGTGCTCGAGGATCGCGTCGACCATCCGGGTCAGCGTCGCCGCCGTCGTCGCCTCCTGCTCGGCGGCACGCCGTTGTGCCTCCTCGAGATCGTGGGGCGAGACCGTCCCTTCGGCCATCGCCTTGCGAATGGCGCCCATGCGGTTCACCTCGCCGACGCTCGGCGGGCTGTCGAACAGGGCGTAGATCGCGTCGGGGCGCCCGTACACGTGGATGATCACCTGGGCACCGTCGGCCGTGCGATGGAACCCACGGAGGGGCGCGAAGACGAAGACCGGGTGCGTCCGCTCCGTGGGGAGACCCGTCGAGCGCACCAGCGTGTCGATGCCGAAGGAGCGGTGGCGTGCGCGATCGACATCGGTCCAGTCGAGGAACGAGGACTTGCCGCCCGTCCCGCTCGACGCGCGGACGTGATGCCCCACGGCCTCCAGGCGAACAAGCCAGTCGTCGACGTCGGCGATGCCCTCGACATCGACTCCCTCCACGCGCTTCGCGTCGAGCGTGTCGAGCCAGAGGTTCATGCGGTCCCATTGGCCCTTCTGGAGGAAGGACTCGGGATAGCTCTTGTACGTCATGTGCGCGAACAGCAGCGGGACCATGTCGGCCAACGACTCGATCCCGGCGACGCCGACATCTTTCGCGCGCTGGTCGAGCACCTTGATCTGACCGCGGCGCTCGCCGAAGCGTTCGTCGAGCGCGCGCGAGCTGGGTCGGGAGGAGCTCGTCGAACGAGTGCTCGAACGCGGAGTCGACCCCTTTGAGCTCGAGCAGCGCTCGGGTCGCGCTGCTCTCGACGTCGAATGCCAGGTCGCCGGTCATGGGTCCCCCGATCTCCCCGCTGCCCACTCTTCCCGCTGCCCGGTCATTGCCATTGGCACAGTAATGGCGCAGACGGGGCCCGGCAAGCAGAAGCGGCTACTCCTCGACGAGCTTGCGCAGGATGGGCAGCACCTCGGTGAGCCGATCCTTGTCCGCGCGCGACAGCTTGCCCAGCTGCCGGGAGATGTGGGCATTGCTGGCCTCGCGACCCTGCTCGAGGACGCGCCGGCCATGGTCGGTGATCGAGACGCGAACGGTGCGGCGGTCCTCGGGGTCGGCCGACCGGGTCACGAGCCGTTGCGCCTCGAGCGCGTCGACGATCCGCGTCACCGTCGACGGGTGGGTGCGCTCGGCAACCGCGAGATCACCGATCGCGACGGGCCCGAGCTGCTCGATCGAGAAGAGCGCGGCGCGGCGCGCCGGCGTCAGGTCGCTCTCGCTCGAATGGATCTCCTGGCGCATGCGGCGATGCAGGCGTGCGACCAGCACGCGGATCTCCGACGCGAGATCGATGCTCGTGTCGGCGCGGCTCGGGCTCACGTGAGCAACACCGCGCTCCGGAGCCGGCGCTCGAGGTGGTGCTCCAGCACGCTCACCGCCAATCGCTCGACGTCGGTCGCTTCGGGGCCAGGAGGTTCGTCGAGCAGGGCTCGGAGATCTCCACCCAGCATGCGCGCGACGAGCACCAGCGTCTCGGTGTGCACCCGCCGGCCGGCGAACTTACCGCACCCCGCGCACAGCACACCACCTTCGTGCGCGTCGAACGCGATGAACGGCCCGTCATCCCCGCACCGGGCACAGCGGTCGAGGATCGGGTGGAAGCCCTCCAACGAGAGCAGCTTCCAGAAGAAGGCGGCACTCACGAGCGGCGTCGGGGTCGCGGCGAGCGTGCGCAACGCTCCCGTGAGCATGCGATAGAGCGCGGGGTGCGGCTCACGTTCCTGCGCCACCTGGTCGGTTGCCTCGAGCATCGAGATCGCATGGGTCAGGCAGCCGTAATGCTCTCGCAGGGCCCGGTGCGCGTCGATCGTCTCGACCTGCGTCACGACGTCGAGCTCGCGGCCGCGGTAGCACTGGAGTGCCACGTGGCTGGTCTGCTCCAGCCGGGCACCGAAGCGGCTGCCGGGCTTGCGGACCCCCTTCGCCACCGCCCGGATCTTGCCGTGGCCCTCCGTGAGGAGGGTGACGATGCGATCGGTCTCCCCCAGCTTGATCGTGCGCAGCACCACCCCGGTGTCTCGGTACAGCGCCACCACACGAGTGTAGTTACGACCCTGTTGCGACGCGGGCTGCGATCGCCTCGGCGCGGAGCGCGTGCTTGGCGAGCTTGCCGGTGTCCTGGCGTGGGAGCTGGGCACGGAGCTCCCACTCCCTCGGGCACTTGAAGCGGGCGAGGCGCTCCCGGCACCACTCCTCGAGCGAGGCGATCAGGTCGGCATCGGATGCCGGAGCGTCGAGTGGTTCCACGATCGCCAGCACGTGCTCGCCGTACTCGGGATCGGGAACCCCGACGACGGCCACGTCGGCCACCGCCGGATGTGCGAGCAGCACGTGCTCGATCTCCTGCGGATAGATGTTCACACCACCCGCGATGATCACGAAGTCCCTGCGATCGGTCAGGAACAGCCACCCCTCGGCGTCGAGGTAGCCGATGTCGCCGATCGTCGACCAACCCCGGGCGTGGCGCGTCGCGGCGGTCTTCTCGGGGTCCTTGTAGTAGCGGAAGGGCGCGGCGCTGTTGGCCTCGAAGTAGACGAGTCCGGGCTCGCCGGGCGCGAGCTCGTTGCCGTGCTCGTCGCAGATGTGGATCGAGCCCTCGACGGGGCGGCCGACGCTGCCCGGATGTTGGAGCCACTCATCGGAGGTGATCTGCGTGGTGCCAATGCCCTCCGTCCCCGAGTAGTACTCGGAGAGGATCGGACCCCACCACTCGATCATCCGACGCTTCACGTCGACGGGGCACGGCGCCGCCGCGTGCACGACCATGCGCAGGCTCGACAGCTCCGCACGCTCCGCGCGTCGCGTCGGGAAGTCGGAGCAGGCGCACGAACATGGTGGGAACGACATGCGTGTGCGTCACGCGGCTCTTGCTCGACGACGGCGAGGAACAGCTCCGGCTCGAAACGCTCGAGCACCACGACGGTCGCGCCGTCACGCTGATACTCCATCGACCAGCCCATCCCCGCCGCGTGATACAAGGGGCCCGGCGTGAGGAAGACCGTCTGCGCGTCGATGCCGTAGTTCTCGCGCCCGACCCCGGTGATGCGCGACTCGCCGAGCGGGCGCAGCGGCACGTCGTACTCGACGCCCTTGGGCACGCCGGTGGTGCCTGACGAATAGAACATGAAACGACCTTCGAGCCGTGGCGCGTCGGCGGGGCGCGGCGTCCGTGCGTCGATCGCATCGGCCAGCCGGCGCAAGCCGGTGATCGGCGTGCCCACCGAGAGTCGGACGACCGATGCGGGAAGCAGCGCGTCGAGCGCCACGCCGAGCTCAGCGACGTTCCCGGAGACCAGCACGACCTTCGCATCGCAGTCGGTGACGATGTGCGCCGCTTCGGGACCGGTGAGGTGCCAGTTCACCGGCGTGAACACCGCCCCGGCGTACGCGCAGCCCCATGCAAGCGGGAGCGTCTCGGGGACGTTGTCCATGACGAACGCCACATGATCACCAGCACCGACACCGAGCGAGGTCAGCGCGTCCGCAATCTCCACGCGCGGCCGCGTGGAGCTGCATCCAGGTGATCGTCGTGCGCGTGCCGTCGGCGGCGACGGTCACCACCGCGGGGCGATCGGCCGTCCGGGCTGCGTGGGCGCCGGGATACACCGCGGCTCAGCCGTCGATGGCGCCGAAGCGCCGGTCTCGACGCTGGTATTCGGCGATCGCGTCGAAGAGGTCCTGACGCCGGAAGTCGGGCCAGAGCACGTTCGTGAAGACGAACTCCGAGTAGGCCGACTCCCACAGGAGGTAGTTCGAGATCCGGAACTCACCCGACGTCCTGATCAGCAGGTCGGGATCGGGCATGTCCGCCGCATAGAGGTGTCGCGCGACCACTCGCTCGTCAATGCGGTCCGGATCGAGTCGTCCCGACGCCACTTCGCGCGCGATCGCGCGTGTCGCGTCGGTCAACTCGGCGCGCCCGCCGTAGTTGAACGCGAAGGTGAGCGTGAGGCGACGGTTTCGTCGCGTGAGCTCCTCGGTGTCATTGATATGACGCAGGACCCGTCCCGGTACCCGCCCCCCGCGCCGGCCGATGAACCGAACACGCACTCCGCGTTCGTCGAGGTCGTCGCGCCGCCGCAACAGCAAGCTCTCGTTGAAGCGCATCAGGAATCGGACCTCGTCGAGTGGCCGGCGCCAGTTCTCGGTCGAGAACGCGTACACGGTCATCCACCGCAGCCCGATCTCGAGCGCGCCTTCGACGACGTCGAAGAGCGCTTCCTCTCCCGCTGCATGCCCGTCGGTGCGCTTCAGCCCCTGCCGCTGCGCCCACCGGCCGTTGCCGTCCATGACGATCGCGACGTGGCGCGGGATCGCCTTCGGATCGAGCTCGGCGGGCACGGCGGCAACCTACCGCTTCCCCCGATCGGGTCGCGCGCCCGGACACGCGGCGCGAGCGGACCCAGCTACGCTCCGCCGCCGTGGCGTGGACGGCGATCGTGAACCCCTCAGCGGGGCGCCGCCGCGCTCGACGATCGCGTCGCGGCGGTCACCGCTGCGCTCGGGCTGGTCGGCCTCACAGCCGATGTCGTCGGCTCGCAGAGCGCCGAGCACGCAACCGCGCTCGCGGTCGACGCGTTCGCCCACGGCAAGCGCGTCCTCGCGTGCGGCGGGGACGGCACGGTGGCGTCACTCGCGGGTGTTGCCGCGCAGTGCAGAGGCGTGCTCGGTGTGCTGCCGCTGGGTTCGGGCAACGACTTCGCGCGCCATCTCGGCATCCCCCGCGACCTCGTGGTTGCCGCCCGCACCGTTGCGACGGGCGTCGTCGCGCACGTCGACCTCGGGCGAGCGTGTGCGGCAGACGGGGTGGAGGCGTGGTTCACCACCGTCGCCAACACCGGGTTCGACGCCGAGGCGAATCGTTGGGCCAACGGTGTCCGCCACCTGACCGGCACGCCGCTCTACATCGCGGCCGCGCTCCGCACGCTGGCGACCTACCGGCCGCGCCGCATCCGCCTCGAAGTCGACGGCGCGGTCACCGAGCACGAGGCCTGGCTCGTCGCGGTCGGCAACTCGAGCTGTTACGGCGGCGGGATGCGGATCACGCCCGATGCACGCGTCGACGACGGCCTCCTCGACGTCTGCGTCGTCGATCGCGTCGTCGCGCGTCGAGTTCTTGCGCGCCTTCCCCAAAGTGTTCCGGGGAACGCACGTCACCCACCCGGCGGTCCGCACCTCACGTGGTGCGCGCGTGTCGATCACGTCGCTCGACGAGCACGGAGATCTCTGGGCCAGCGGCGAGCATGTCGGACCGCTGCCGGCAACCATCGTTGCCGTGCCGCAGGCGCTGGCACTCGTGCTCCCCCACGGGAACCAGGCCGTCACCGAGCGGTGATCGTGCCCTCCATGCCGGCCGCGCGGTGGTCGGAGACATCGCAGGAGAACGCGAAGATGCCACGTCACCCCGCCGTCACGGTGACGGTGGCCTCCATGCCGGCAGCCCGGTGGCCCGGGATGGTGCAGTAGATGGTGTACGTGCCGGGCGGCAGCTTGGCGCGAAGCTTGGTGGGGCCCTGAGGGACCTTCTCCTCGAACCCGGCGAGCTTCGGATCGCTGAACACCAGCGTGTGCGTCCCGCACTGGTCGCACAGGTAGTTCACGTCGACGACACCGGTCGGTGAAGAGATCGTGTAGTTCGTCTGGTCGAACTTCAGCGACGACAGCGCCTCGACCGAGAGCGTCGCGTCCGCAGGAGGCGGCGGTTGCTGGTACCCACCACCACCACCACCGCCACCGTGGCCGGAGTGCAGGCTCGGCCCGAGCGTCGCCAAGCCACCACCCATGACGACGATCGCGAACGTCGAAAGGAGCATCGTCAGCGACGAACCCTTGAGGCGCGGCGCGGCGGAGATCAGCGCGGCCACGAGCAGGATGCCGGCAGTGATGCAAGCTGCGATCACGAGTGCGATCGTCTTGCTGCTCGCGAGAAAGATGCGCGAGATGTTGATCGTGAGGAACGCCACGCCCACGATCGAGAGGATCGGGAGCAGGAGCGGCACGAGCAACCGGTTCGCAACGACCTCACCATCGCGCGGCGCCTCGATCGTGTGCTGCTCGGAGTCCTCGCGACCCGCTTCGTGCTCGTCGCCGTGCTCGGGTGTGTCCGTCATCTCCTCAACCCCATCTGGGTCAGCTCACGATCCATCTCGTCCAACGAATGCCGCGGCGTGCTCGCCCGGTCCTCGGCGCCGGCCCAGCGGAAGAACACTACGGCGATCAACATCCACAACAGGAGCCCGGCGCCGAGCTTCATGATCAAGCCGGCGAGCTGCTGGTCGTGGAGCGTCGACAATCCCCAGAGGTGCGGGAGACCGACGTACGAGGAGTAGAGCGGCTTCGAACCGAACGTCAGGAACGATGCGGGAACGGTGGGCACCACCGACCAGGCGAACAGGTAGGCCATCCGCAACAACGGCGGGAAGCGCGGAACCTCTGGCAGGGGGCTCAGCACCGGCAACCAGCCGACCAGTGACGACAGGAACAGCAGCGAGTGGAGCCCGAAGTGCAGCACACCATTCGTGAGGCTCGCGTTGACCACCGCCGGCCAGTGCGTGAAGACGAGCACGAGGTTGTAGACGATCAACGCCGGGATGAAGTGGGCGAGCTTGCGCACGAGCGGGAGCAGACGGAGTCTCGCGAGGAGCCCGCGCATCATCCAGGCCGGCATACCGAGGATGAGCAGCGGCGTCGCGACCATCGAGAACGTCAAGTGCTGCACCATGTGCACGCTGTAGTTCATGCGTTCGGCGATCTCGTGCACGGGCCAGTCGGCCGCGATCCAGGTTGCGAGGACACCCAGACCCCAGCACGTGATCTGCGAACGTGTGACGCATCGACCGTCGGGGCCGGCCCACCGCGGGCCCACCCGCGCGATCGCGATCGCGTACCCGGCGACGAGCAGGCCCACGAGGAGCCAGACGTCGGGTTGTGGTTCCCACTGGGGGATCCCGACGGCCAGCAGCATCAGCAGCCTCGGACCGCTCAGAACCGGAAGCCGACGTGCAACGTCGCCAGGACGATGCAATAGAGGATGATCGCGGAGACGCCGCCGAGGATGAAGAAGCGACGGAAGATCGGCCGATCGGTCCGCAGGTGCATGAAGTACGACGCGACCAGGAAGAACTTGACGAACCCCATCACGAGGAGGAGCACGATGATGATCGCCGAGGGGATGTCTCCGTCGAGATAGGAGACGGTGATCTCCATCCCGGTGATGACGCACAGGATCGCTGCGATCATCACGTATTGCGCGGGCTTCGGGTGCGGGCGCAGCTCGCCGGGCAGCATCACCTCGGACGACCCGGCCGGCTCAGGACCGCGCTCGAGCTCCTGCACCGCGGTGCCGCTCTCGCCGGACGTGTCGCTCACGACTGAGTCCCTTCGTCTACTTCGACGGCAGCAGGTAGATCACGGTGAAGATGACGATCCACACGACGTCGACGAAGTGCCAGTAGAGACCCGCGACCTCGACACGTTCGGCGTCGGCGGCTGTGAGCTGACCCCGGTTCGCGAGGCCCCACAGCGACAGCAACCAGATGATGCCGCCGGTGACGTGGGCACCGTGCAGGCCGGTGAGGACGTAGAAGCTCGAGCCGAACAGGCTGGTGTGGATCTTCAAACCCTCGCGGGTGAACTCCGTGAACTCGAAGATCTGGCCGCCGATGAACGTCGCGCCGAACAGCGCGGTCGCGAGCAGCCAGATCTTCAGCCGACGGATGTCGCCCCGCTGGATCGCGGCCAGCGCCAGCACCATCGTGAGGCTGCTCATCAGGAGGATGAACGACGTCACCGAGGTGAACGGGATGTTGAAGATCTCCTTGGGGCTCGGCCCCGCCTGGCCCGGCCGGTCGCGGTAGAGCAGGAACGTCGCGATGAACCCGCCGAAGAAGAGGAAGTCGGAGGACAGGAAGAGCCACATCCCGAGCTTCGGGTTCGGGATGCTCGTCGAATGATCGTCGCCGTGCCCGTCGTGGGCCGGCACGAGATCGGCGGGAGCGCGGTGCTCGATCGTCGCCATCGTCGGTGTCGTCCCTCTTTTCCCTTTTCGGCGGTCGCTACTCGGTACCGGGCTCGATGGCCCAGGCGTACATGCCGAAGAGCAGCACGATGACGCCTGGGATCGCGAGCCACGGATTCGTGAACACGGCCGCATAGCCCAGGATCGGCAGGCCGAGCGCCATGACCATCGGGTAGAAGGACGGCGAGGGCAGGTGCACGTGGTGGTGCCCCGTCCCGACGGGCGCGTGGGTGTCGTCCGCGCCGCCCGCGGGCAGCCGGACCAGCCGGCCCTCCTCGTCCTCGGTGTACTTGCGGTGCCACCAGTCGTCGCGCGCCTCGATGACCGGGATGTCGAGGAAGTTGTACTCAGGAGGTGGCGACGAGGTCGACCACTCGAGCGTGCGCGCGTCCCAGGGGTCGTTCCCCGCCGGCGCACCGCGGCGCAAGCTCACCACGAGGTTGACGACGAACACCAGGACCGAGAGCGCGATCACGAATGCGCCGACGGTGGCGACGCGGTTGAGTGTGGTCCATCCCATGCCGTCGGGGTACCGGTACGTGCGGCGCGGCATGCCGGTCAGCCCGAGGAAGTGCATCGGGAAGAAGGTGAGGTTGAAGCCGATGAGCATCAGCCAGAAGTTCACCTTGCCGATGCGGTCGTCGAGCATCCGACCGAACGCCTTCGGGACCCAGTAGTAGATCCCGCCGAAGATCGCGAACACGAGTCCGCCGAACAACACGTAGTGGAAGTGCGCCACGACGAAGTAGGTGTCGGTCTGCTGCGTGTCGGCCGGGACGACCGAGTGCATGACACCCGAGAGCCCACCGAGCGTGAACATGGCGATGAACCCGAGCGCGAACAGCATCGGCGTGTTGAGCTTCACGGCACCACCCCAGACGGTGCCGAGCCAGTTGAAGATCTTCACGCCCGTCGGGATCGCGATCAGCATGGTCGAGAGACCGAACGCCGAGATCGCCACCGGACCGAGACCCGTCGCGAACATGTGGTGCGCCCAGACGCCCCAGCCGAGGAAGCCGATCGCGATGCCCGAGAAGACCACCACCGAGTAGCCGAACAGCGGCTTGCGGGAGAACACCGGGAGGATCTCCGACACGATGCCCATGCCCGGCAGGATCAGGATGTACACCTCGGGATGGCCGAACAACCAGAACAGGTGCTGGTACAGCAGCGGGTCGCCGCCGTTCGCCGCGTTGAAGAAGTTGGTCGCGAAGTTGCGGTCGAAGAACACCTGCAGGAGCGCGGCGGTCACGATCGGCATCGCGAAGAGCGTCAGGAACGCGACAACCAGCATCATCCACACGAACACCGGCATGCGCATGAGCGACATGCCGGGCGCCCGCATGTTGAAGACGGTGACGATGAAGTTGATCGCCGACGTCGTCGAGCCGATGCCCAACATGATGAGTCCGACGACCCAGAAGTCGGGCCCGTGGCCGGGCAGCGCACCGGCCGCGATCGAGCTGCTGTTCAAGGGCGCGTAGCCAAACCACCCTCCGTCGGGCGCGCCACCGAGGAAGAAGCTCGAGTAGATGAACAGGCCTCCGAAGAGCACGACCCAGTAGCCGAACATGTTGAGGCGCGGGAACGCGACGTCGCGCGCGCCGATCATGAGCGGGACGAGGTAGTTGGCGATCCCGACCGCGAGCGGCATCCCGACGAGGAAGACCATGGTCGTGCCGTGCATCGTGAACATCGTGTTGTACTGCGACGCGGTGAGCACGGTGCCGTCCGGTCCCGCGAGCTGCACCCGGATCAGCAGCGCCTCGACGCCCGCGACGACGAAGAACACCAGGGCCGTCGCGACATAGAGGATGCCGATCTTCTTGTGATCAACCGTCGTGAACCAGCTCCACGCGCCGGTCGTCGCTTTGGGGCGCCGGAGCACCAGCGGACGCGCCGTAGGGGTGAGCGTCTCGGAGACAGTGGTCATCGAATCACTCCTGACACCATGAGTCCCACTGCTCCCGCTAGTCCTGACCGAGGAGGAAGTCGGCGATCTCCTGGGCCTCCGACCTCGTCATGACGTCCTGACCCTTGGGGGTGTTCTTCGTGAACGACGGCATGCCCACGCACGTGACGCCGTCGATTCCCAGGCCCTTGCGGCAGTCCTGCGACTCCATCGGGACCATCGAGGGTGCGTCGAGCAGCCAGCTCACGAGGTTCGCGCGGTTCAGCGCGTAGGCACCGCCCGCGAACACGTCTCGGCTCGCGAGGTGCGTGAGGTTGGGCCCGTAGCTCGCCTTCGACGAGTCGTCGAAGATGTGACAGTTGGTGCAGCCGAACTTGCCGATGAGCTCCGGTGCACCGGCGAGTGGCTTGCCGTCGGACGTCGTGAGATCGGCAACCGGGCCCTGCTGCTGCTCGCTCACCCACTCGTCGAAGTCCGAGTTCGTCATCGCGATGACGCGGAAGCGCATGTCCGCATGTCCGAGACCGCAGTACTCCGCGCACTGCCCGAGGTAGGTGCCGGGTTCGTCGGCCGAGATCGTCAACTTGTTCTTGTGGCCGGGCACCACGTCCTTCTTGCCGGCGAGCTCGGCCGGCCAGAAGCTGTGGATCACATTGCACCCACCCGGGATGGTCTCGTCGCACGCTTCCAACGTGAGCTCCACCTTGCGCCCGGCGGGGATGACGAGCTCGTCGGCCGTGACGACCTTCTCGTCGGGGTACTGGAAGGACCACCACCACTGCTTGGCCACGACTTTCACCTGCAGCGCGTGCGGGCCGGGATCCTTCGCCAGCGAGAAGATGGTGCTCACCGTGGGCACGGCGATCACGGCCAGCACCAACGCAGGGATGATCGTCCAGGTGATCTCGAGCTTGGAGTTGCCGTGGATCTGTTTGGGGTTCTCGTTCACGCCCGCACGGAACCGGAAGCGCCAGCCGACATAGATCGTGCCGCCCACGACGAGGATGCCGACGACGATGGCGATGAACGCCACCGGCGTCATGAGGTGGTCGATCTTGCGGGCCGCATCACCCTTCGGCTGCAACGAGTTCTGGCGGTTCTCGGGGCCACACGCCGCGAGCAGCGCGGACATCGCAATCGCGGCAACGAGGACGATCCGGCGCCCCCGCGTGGTACGTGGCCTCATATCCCCTTCCAAGTCGCCGAGGCGCGGGCCTCCGGGTGGCCCACCGCAGGCTCTGCCCCCGGCGCGGGCGCACTCTACATGGCCGGTCTGGCGCAATGTGAACTCCCCGAGAGCCCTTCGGTGGCCGTTCAGGGCGCGCTCACGGATCAGAATCCCAATCGGTCCAAGGTGTGCGCACGGCGCTGCCAGTCGCGCTCCACGGCAACGGACGTCTCGAGGTACACGCGCGTCCCGAGGAGCGCTTCGAGCTCGAGGCGCGCCTGCGTTCCCGCCTCCTTGAGCACCGAGCCGTTGCGACCGATGACGATGCCCTTCTGCGAGTCACGTTCGACGAGGATCCGCCGCGGATGCGGAAGATCTCATCGGCGTCGGGGTCGGTGCCGACAGGCGGCTCCAGCTCCTCCGCCACCACCGTGATCGAGTGCGGAAGCTCGTCGCGCGCGACCGCCAACAGCTTCTCTCGGACGAGCTCACCCGCGAGGAACAGCTCGGGCTGGTCGGTCACGACGCCGCCCGGGTAGTACACGGGACCCTCCGGAAGACGCTGCTCGAGCTCGAGCACCAGCGCGTCCACACCCTCGCCGGTGAGTCCCGACAGCGGCACGTACGCGTCGAACTCGCCGAGCGCATCGGATGCCATCGCCAGGTGGTCCGCAACGGCGGGACTCGTGGCCGCGTCGACCTTGTTCACGACGAGGATCCGGGGTGTCTCGGCCTCGTGCACGAGGCCGCTCACCCAGCGGTCCCCAGGTCCGATCGGCGCACTGGCCTCGACGACGAGACACACGACATCGACCTCGCCGAGGGTCGCCGTCGCACGCATGTTCGTGCGCTCGCCCAGCAACGTGCGCGGCTTGTGGATGCCGGGCGTGTCGAGCAGGACGATCTGGCTCGCGTCGGTCGTCCGCACGCCGCGCACCTGGGTCCGGGTCGTCTGTGGACGCGGCGAGACGATCGCGACCTTCGAGCCGACGAGGCGATTCACCAGGGTGGACTTCCCGACGTTGGGACGCCCGACGATGCTGACGAAGCCGGACCGGAACTGCTCGCGATCGCGCGGCCCGGATGCGGCACTCACCCGGGCGGCGCCTCGGCAACGGACGTGTCGCGCTCCTCGTCAGGTTGGGGCGCGACGAGGAGCGGCACGATGTGGACCGAGACGATCCGCCGTCGCTGCACCCGCTCGGTGCGGAACTCCAGGTTCTGGAAGCGCACGGTCTCGCCCTCGACGGGGACATGGCCGAGCAGGTTGAAGACGAGGCCACCGACGGTGTCCCACTCCGTGTCGGGCAGGTCCATGCCGAGTTCGGCGCTCACTTCGTCGATCGGCGTCTGGCCCGGCACGCGCAGGCTGCCGTCGGCCAAGCGCTCCAGCGACGGCGGTTCGACGTCGTATTCGTCGCTGATCTCGCCGACGATCTCTTCGATGAGGTCCTCGAGGGTGACCAGACCGGCGGTGCCGCCGTACTCATCGATCACGATTGCCATGTGGAACTGCTGGGTGCGCATCTCCCGCAGCAGCTCGGCCACGCGTTTCTGCTCGGGAACGAAGACCGCGGGTCGCACCGCGTCGCGTACCGTACGGCTGCCTTCGCCGGCGCGGGCTCGGCGCACGAGGTCCTTCAGGTACACCAGCCCGACGATGTTGTCGGTAGAACCGTCGTAGGCGGGGAGACGGGAGAACCCGCGCTCGATCGCCCGGCCGATCGCCACCTCGATCGCCTCGTCGGCTTCGACGGTGACCATGTCGGGTCGCGGCATCATCACCTCGCGAACCACGGTGTCGCCGAACTCGAAGATCGAGTGGATGAGGGTGCTCTCCTCGCGCTCGATCGCCTGCTCCTGCGCCGCGACGTCGGCCATCGTGCGGATCTCGATCTCCGTGACGAAGGGGCCTTCCTTGAGCCCGGCGCCCGGGAGCAGCACGTTGGCGAGCCCGATCAGCGCCCGTGACACCACCCGCAACGGCCAGAAGTTCGTCACCGTCCAGAGGAAGCGCGACACCGCGAGCGCAGCGCGATCGGTGTTCTGCACGACGTAGGTCTTGGGCGCAACTTCCCCGATCACGAAGAAGACGACGATCTGGAGCACGATGCCGATGAGGATCCCCCACACGCCCGCCTGGTCGCGCAACAACGCGCCGATGAGCGTCGCGCTGGTCAACTGCGTGACCAGCACGAGGAGCAAGACCACATTGAGCGTCTGCTCGGGGCGCTCGAGCATGCGCACGAGGCGGGCCGCGCCTCGTCGCCCCTCGTCCTGGAGCGCCATCGCACGGATGCGGCTCATGCGGACGAACGCCGTCTCGGCCATCGCGAGGAAGATCGACAGCACGAAGAGCACCACCACGAGCGCGACGATCGCCCAATCGCCGCCGCTCATCGCCGGGCTCCCCGTTGGCGACGAGGGTCAGGCATCGGAGCCCCCCTGGTCGCGGAAGCGGGCCAGCAGGCTCTGCTCCCGGCCTCGCATGCGCTCGGCATCGGCGGGCTCCGCATGGTCGTAGTCCAGCAGGTGCAGGATCCCATGGACCACGAGGAGGGCGAGCTCGTCGTCGGGGGTCACGCCGTGCTCGACGGCCTGACGGAGCGCCACCGTCGGGCACACGACGACGTCGCCGAGCACGATCGGCGGTTCGGTCGGCCCCGCGGGCGAGCCGGGACCGCGGCCTCCCTCGTCGGGTGAGCGCCCGCTGGCCGACGGCTCGTCGATCGGAAACGCGAGCACGTCGGTCGGGCCCGTCCGCCCGAGGAAGCGCTCGTTGAGATCGGCGATCACGTGCTCTTCCACGAAGATCAACGAGACCTCCGCATCCTGGGCGCGCGCTCTTCTCGAAGGGCGAGCTGCGCAAGGTCCAGCCACCGGGCGAGGTCGACCTCCACCGCGGACTGTTCGTCGGAGCCGAAGACGGACATCAGGACCGCCGGGTCTCCTCGCGTTCATAGGCATTGACGATCTCTCCGACCAGGCGGTGCCGGACCACGTCGTCGGCACCGAGGTGCACGAAGACGAGATCGTCGATGCCGCTGAGGATGTCGCGCGCCGCGAGCAGGCCCGATCGGCCGCGGCCCTCGGGCAGGTCGATCTGCGTGACGTCACCGGTCACGACGACCTTGGAGCCGAAACCCAGGCGCGTGAGGAACATCTTCATCTGCTCGGGCGTCGTGTTCTGGGCCTCGTCGAGGATGATGAAGGAGTCGTTGAGCGTCCGCCCCCGCATGAACGCCAAGGGCGCGACTTCGATCGTTCCCCGCTCCATGAGCCGTCCGACGACCTCGGGCTCGAGCATGTCGTAGAGGGCGTCGTACAACGGACGAAGGTACGGGTCGACCTTGGCGAGGATGTCGCCGGGCAGGAAGCCGAGCCGCTCCCCCGCCTCGACCGCCGGGCGCGTCAGGATGATGCGTTGGACCTGCTTCGCCTGGAGCGCCTGCACCGCGAGCGCGACCGCGAGGTAGCTCTTCCCCGTGCCGGCGGGCCCGATCGCGAACGTCACGGTGTTCGAGCGGACCGCGTCGACATAGCGGCGCTGCCCCGACGTCTTGGGTCTGATCGCCTTGCGTCCGCGCAGCACCTCGGTGCTCAGGACCTCGGTCGGGCGCTCGTCGCGCTTCAGCATCGCGATGCTGCGGCCGACGCCGTCGCGGTCGAGCACGTGGCCCGCTTCGAGGAGCCCGACCATCTCCTCGAACAGACGACCGACGCGATCAGCTTGGACCTCGTCACCCGTGACCGTGATCTCGTTGCCGCGCACATGGATGGAGACGGGAAACGCCTCTTCGACCAAGCGAAGCAACTCGTCGCGCTGGCCGAGCAGGCTCACCATCAGGTGGTTGCCCGGAACCAGGACCTTGACCTGTGTCGACGACGGAGGAGGCACGTCGCTGCGAGCGTAGCCGGTGGTCGGAGCGGGCGCCGCGGCGGCGTGGCGGTAGGGAACGGTTCGCGTGCTCAGCTGCTGAGCGCGCGGAGTCCGAGCTCCGCCAACCGGCCGCGCAGCTCGTCGGGGCTGCGGCCCATGACCGCCGCGAGGACACGCAAGTCGTCCTGGCGGATCGTCAACATCTCGCCGTTGAAGTCCTGGCGCTGGAGCTGGATCGTCGCCGCGTAGCGGGAGATCACGGCAGCATCGGCATCGTCGGCTTCGTGGAGGCGGACGAGGTCGATCGTGAACGTGTCGCTCGCCTCGCCGTCACGATCGGCGACCTCGACCTCGGCGTCGAGCACGCTCCGAGGGAGGAGTTGGTCCGGTGGAACCCGGTAGAGCTGCGCCAGCCGCAGCAGGCGGGGCACTGAGATCGCGCGCTCGCCGCGCTCGTACGCTCCGAGCACGGAGGCCTTGAACTCATGCGTCGACCGAGCCTCCACGTCGTGCAGGGAGAGGCCCTTTTGCCGCCGGATCGCGCGCAAGCGCTCTCCGACCTTTCGTTCGTCCATGTCCGTCCTGGGCCCCCCAGCCGGCAAACAGGTTCCGTGCGAAGCGTATCAGGGTGCCTCACGCGGAACATGGACCCCCCTGCTGCTCGGGATGTGGCGACGTCGCGCGTGCTCGAACAGTTCTCCGCACCGTCAACGCCGCGGCCGCGGCAGTGGCCGCCGTCTCCGCGCGCAGGACGTAGGGACCAAGACCGAGGACGGGCGCGTCGGCCAGCAGCGCGCGTTCGGAGTCGTCGAAGCCACCCTCGGGACCCACCACCACGAGCCAGGACTCGGTCGACAAGAGCGCGAGGTGCTCGACCGGAGACCCGCCGCGGTCAGCGACGACGACGCCTCCCACGCCGGCTCCTTGCCCGTCGACCGCGTCGGCGAGACTCACCGGCCCGTCGACCACCGGGACCCGAGCGCGGCGGCACTGTTCGCATGCCTCGCGCGCCACCCGCCGAAGCCGGTCCATGCCGCGACCGCCCTCGGTCCACCGCGCGATCGATCGCGCGGCATGGAGCACGACGATGCGGTCGACGCCCAGCTCCGTGAGCTTCTGGACGGTGGTCTCGGGTTTGTCGCCCTTGGTGAGTGAGAACGCGACAACGAGCTCGGGTTGGAGCACGTCCTCATGGTGCACTTCGCTCGTCGCGCGCAGACTGAGCACGCCCTTGGTGGATGCGACGACGTCGTAGACACGCCAACGACCCCATCCATCGGCCGCGGTGAGCGTCGTGCCGGCGCGAACGCGCCTCACGCGCTCGAGGTGATGACCCGCAGCGCCGTCGAGCGAGAGCCGATCGTCCAACCGTTCGACGAGCACATGCGCAGCGCTGCGCGCATCGGCCGGTCCGGCGAGGGACACCGCGCGCTACTGGAAGGCAGTCCGGAGGCGGGAGAAGACGCTCTTGTCGGGTGGTGCGATCGGCTCGCCGCGGAGCTCGGCCAGCGATCGCAGCAACTCGGTCTCGTCGGCGCCAAGGCTCACCGGCACCTCGACGTCGGCGCGGACGAGCAGATCGCCACGACCACGGCCGCGCAGCGCGGGGATGCCACGATTCTTGAGCCTGAACATCTGTCCCGGTTGCGTCCCCGGCGGGATCACGAGCTCTTCGGCGCCTTCGAGCGTCTCGATCGTCACGCGCGCGCCGAGCGCCGCTTGCGTGAACGCGATCTGACACGCGCGTGCAGGATGTCGTTGCCATGCCGTTCGAACCGCGGGTCGGGCGTGACGCGAACACTCACGTAGAGGTCGCCGGGGATGCCGCCGCGCGGCGCGGCGGGCCCGCGACCCGCGAGGCGGAGACGTTGCCCGTCGGGGACACCGGCCGGGACCTCGACGTCGATGGAGCGCTGCGCACGAACACGGCCGTCGCCGTGACAGTCGCGACAGGGTGAAGGGATTCGCTGACCGGTGGCGCCACAGGCGACGCACGGGGCCGCGGTCATGATCTGCCCCAACACCGAGCGGCGGACCTCACGGACCTCGCCCGTGCCCGCGCAGACGTCGCACCGGCTCGGATGGGTTCCCGGCTCGCATCCGGAGCCGCCGCACCGATCACAGGGCACGGGCAGACGCACGTCGACGGTCGTCGTCGCACCGAACGCCGCCGCGGCGAACGAGAGCTCGACGACCGCTTCGGCGTCGGGAGCACGCACGGGACCGGGCGAACCGCGGCCGCGCATCCCGTCGCCGCCGAAGAAGGCCTCGAAGATGTCGCCAAATCCGAACGCGTCGCCAGGACCGGGTCCCGCCCCACGCGCGCCCTCTTCGCCGAAGTGGTCGTACCGGCGCCGGCGCTCCGGGTCGCGCAGGGTCTCGTACGCGACGTTGATCTCCTTGAAGCGCGCCTCGGCCTCCGGGTCGTCGGGGCTGCTGTCGGGGTGGTACTTGCGCGCGAGAGCGCGGAAGGCGCGCTTGATCTGGTCGTCCGTCGCGTTGCGATCGACTCCGAGAAGCTCGTAGTAGTCAGTCATGGTCTCGCCGTAGCCAGGCAAGTGCGGGCGTCCCGGAGGTCAGTGGCTTCACGACAGCACGAGGCCGAGCTGCTTGGAGACTGCATCGACCGCCGCGAGGGCGCGGCTGTAGTCCATCCGCGTGGGTCCGAGCACGCCGACCGTGCCCACCGGCTCACCTTCGACGTGGAACGGCGCCACGACGAGGGAGCAGTCACGCAGCTCGTCGATGAGGTTCTCCGAACCGATCCGCACCGTCGGCCCGAACTCGAGCAGCTCCCGCAGCAACGTGACGACGTCGCTCTGGTGCTCGAGCAGCTCGAGCAGCCGGGCGGCGCTGCTCGTCGACGGAAACGCCTCGTGGTCGGCCGCGAGCCAGCTCGCGCCGCCGACGTAGACCGGCTCGTTGTGCTCGGCTGCGCTGCGTTGCGCGAACACGTCCCGCACCTCGCCCGTGAGACGGTCGACGGCGACGTCGCCCGTCGGGCCGACGGCCGGCACTGCAGCCCAGGTCTTCCCGCCGAGCGCGCAGTCGAGCGCGGTGGCCGCACTCGAGACGCTCCCGTCGCTGAGGTTCTCGTCGACGTCGACCAGGCACTTCTCGACGTGGCCGTTCGACAGCACGGCGAGTGCCAGGACCACCGAAGGGTGCAAGCGGACGAGCTTGACGGTTCGAATCGACGCCGACTCGACGTGGGGTCCGACGACAACCGCGGTATGCGCGCTGACCCGCGCGAGGAGCTGGCTCGTCTCGTGCAGGACGTCTTCGAGCACGCGGTGCGCGGACACGAACACTGAGAAGAAGTCGGCGACGGCTTGGCGCTCATTGGCACGCAGGCCCGAGGGCCGCGTGAAGTGGTCGACGAAGTAGCGGTACCCGCGGTCGGTGGGGATCCGTCCGGCCGACGTGTGGGGCGCCGTGATGTAGCCGTCGCGCTCCAGGACGGTCATCTCGTTGCGGACCGTCGCGCTCGAGACCCCGAGGCCCCGGGAGCGGGCAACGGTCTGCGAGCCGACGGGCTGCGCGGTCGCGATGTGCGCCTCCACGATGGCGCGGAGGACCGCCGCCTTGCGAGGATCCAGCGTCTGACCGTCGAGCGCGCGGGCGTCGTGCTCCATTGGCAGACGATTCTACCGAGTGCCAGCCTCGGCGTGGTGCCGGAGAACCCTTGCCGGAAGCCGATCACACGCCTCGAGCAGCCGTGCGGCGACCTCGTTGGCGAGCAGACGGCCCGCGCGCGTGAGCACCACCCCGCCGTCCGCGGTCTCGTCGACCAGGCCGAGCGCGACGAGGTCGTCGACGGCGTCGCCCGCGCGCGCGACCTGGCCGGCGTCGAGACCGCGGCGGGTGCGCAGCGCGAGCACGATCGCCTCCCGCCGCGCGCGGGCTCGTCGAGGACCTCGTGTCCGGCCTCCGGCGAAGCGCCAGTGCGGATCCGGTCGATGTAGCGCTCCGGGGTGCGGACGTTCCACCATCGACGGCCGGCGCGGTGCCCATGCGCGGCGCATCCCACCGCGAGGTAGTCGCCCTGTCGCCAGTAGACGTCGTTGTGGCGGCACTCCTCACCCGGAGCAGCCCAGTTCGAGATCTCGTACCAGTCGAGACCCGCGGCGGTGAGCTCGGCGTCGGCCAGCTCGTACTTGAGCGCCTGGTCGTCGTCGTCGGGCGCGGCGATCTCGCGCCCGACCACCCGGCGGTGAAGCGGCGTGCCGGGCTCCACCGTCAGCGCGTAGGCGCTGATGTGCCGCGGTTCGAGCTCGAGCGCGCCGTCGAGCGTCGATTCCCAGTCGTCGATCGTCTCGCCCGGAGTCCCGTAGATCAGATCGAGATTGATGCGCTCGATCCCGGCGTCGCGCGCGTCGGCGCACGCGCGCACGACACGCGCCGGTTGATGGGTTCGGCCGAGCCGCACGAGCACGTGCTCACGCATCGACTGGACACCGAAGCTCACGCGGTTCACGCCGGCCGCGGTGTAGGCGGCGAACTTCGCGGCGTCGACCGAATCAGGGTTGCACTCGACCGTGATCTCGGCACCCTGCTCACGCGGGATCGCATCGAGGATGCGCGGCAACGCGTCGGCCGGGAGCAGGGAGGGCGTACCACCTCCGAAGAAGACGCTCGTCGCGCTCGTGAGCCAGCCTTCTGCACGTTCGCGGACGAGCTGAGCGACGCACGCGTCGACGTAGTCGTCGATCAGGGCGCCGCGATCGGTCCATGTTGCGAAGTCGCAGTAGTCGCAGCGCGACGCGCAGAACGGGATGTGCACGTAGACGGCGATGGGCGCCGACGACGCGGTCATCAGTCCTCCAGTCGCAAGGCAGCGACGAAGGCTTCTTGGGGCACCTCGACGCGGCCAATCTGCTTCATGCGCTTCTTGCCTTCCTTCTGGCGCTCGAGCAGCTTGCGCTTGCGGGTGATGTCGCCGCCATAGCACTTCGCCAGGACATCCTTGCGCTTGGCCTTGACGGTCTCGCGGGCGATGATCCGCCCGCCGACCGCCGCTTGGATCGGGACGTCGAACAGCTGGCGCGGGATCAGCTCGCGCAGCTTCTCGGTCATCCGCCGGCCGTAGTCGTAAGCCTTGTCGCGGTGGACGATCGTCGAGAACGCGTCGACGGGAACGTTGTTGAGGAGCACGTCGACCTTCGAGAGCTGCGACGCCCGGTATCCGGCCGGCTCGTAGTCGAGGCTCGCATACCCACGCGTGCGCGACTTGAGCTGGTCGAAGTAGTCCATGACGATCTCGCCCAGCGGTACGAGGTAGACGAGCTCCACTCGCTCCTCGGACAGGTAGTCCATGCGCGTCATCTCGCCGCGGCGCTGCTGCGTGAGGTCCATCACGGCGCCGATGTACTCCGTGGGCGTCAGCACCGTGATGGTGACGTACGGCTCTTCGATGGCCGCGATCTCGTTGGGCGTGGGCATCGCGGACGGGTTGTCGACCACGGTGACCCCTCCGTCGACGAGTGTGATCCGGTACTCGACGTTGGGCGCGGTGGCGACGAGTGACAGGTTGTACTCCCGCTCGAGTCGCTCACGGACGATCTCCATGTGCAAGAGCCCGAGGAAGCCGCAACGGAACCCGAACCCGAGCGCGCCCGACGTCTCGGGCTCGTAGGTGAACGAGGAGTCGTTGAGCCGGAGCTTCTCGAGTGAATCGCGCAGGTCGGCGAAGTCGTCGCCGTCGACCGGATACAGGCCGCAGAACACCATTGGTTTGGGGTCCTGATACCCGGCCAGCGGCTCGGCCGGGCGGGACGCCCCGGTCACCGTCTCACCGACCCGTGCCTGGCCGACGTCCTTGATCCCCGCGATCAGGTACCCGACCTCGCCGGGCCCCAGACTCGCCACCGGCGTATTGGTGGGGAGACGAACGCCGATCTCCTCGGCGTCGTGGACGGCGCGCGCTTGGAGGTACCGGAGGCGCGCGCCGCTCCCGAGCGTCCCGTTGAACACACGCACCGAGCTCACGACGCCTCGGTACGCGTCATAGAACGAGTCGAAGATCAGCGCCTGCAGCGGCGCGTCGGCATCGCCGGTGGGCGCCGGAACCCGATCCACGATCGCGTGGAGCAACTCGTCGATGCCTTCGCCCGTCTTCGCCGAGATGCGGAGGATCTCGTCGGCGGGGATTCCGAGCACGTGCTCGATCTCGCCGGCCACCCGGTCCGGCTCGGCCGACGGCAAGTCGATCTTGTTGAGCGCGGCGACGATCGTCAGGTCGTGCTCGAGGGCCAGGTAGCAGTTGGCCAGCGTCTGCGCCTCGATCCCCTGCGAGGCGTCGACGAGCAACACCGCGCCTTCGCACGCCGCAAGGCTGCGCGACACCTCGTATCCGAAGTCGACGTGACCGGGCGTGTCGATCAGGTGCAGCACGTGGTCGCGCCAGGTGAGCCGCACGTTCTGCGCCTTGATCGTGATCCCCCGCTCGCGCTCGAGGTCCATCGAGTCCAGGTACTGGGCCCGCATGTCACGCGGATCCACCGCGCCGCAACGTTCGAGCATCCGGTCTGCGAGCGTCGACTTGCCATGATCGATGTGGGCGATGATCGAGAAATTGCGGTATCGGTCGTGGCTGGTCACAGCGAGCGTCGCTCTCGGGGGGTCGGGGTCCGCCGATCATTGTCGCGGCTGCCCAGCGGCGGGGCGCAATTGCCACCGGGGACGCGGGCTGCGTGCAGGTCCTCATGCCGCGGTGGGTCCGGCTGGGCGGTTCAGGCGTCACTCGGTCCGCCTCGGGCGTCGTGTTGGTCGAGTCCTTCGAGGTGGAGTCCGTCGGGCTGGTTCGGAGCCGACAACTCCCGTACCGACCACAGCGCTCGACTCCCAACCCGGCCCCAGCCCCAGAGAGCCGACCTGCTAGCCTCGCCGGGTCCCGGAACGGCCCGTGCGGAGAGCAGCCGCGCCATGGCGAACATCAAGAGCCAGATCAAGCGGAACCGCTCGAACGAGCGTCGCCGGCTGCAGAACCAGGCCGTCCGCGCCGAGCTCAAGACCCGCGTGAAGACGGCGGTCCGCGCCGTCGACACCGGGAGCGACGACGCCCCCGAGGCGGTGCGCATGGCGCAGAAGCGCCTCGACAAGGCCGCGGCGAAGGGCCGGATCCACAAGAACCAGGCCGCCCGGCGCGGCCGTCACGCCTGATGCGCCGCGGCCTCTCCCACGGTCGACCACTCCCCCCCGGGCGCTCATCGGCCGCCGGTCCGAGCTGGCAGAGCCGGGCGACGAGCACCGTGATCACGATCTCCTCGGGGGTGCCGCGCGCGCCCTTGAGGTCGAGGTCGGCCTGCGCGAGCAGGTCGAAGGCGCGGCGAATGCCCTCGGAGCGCGCACGCGGGCCTGCTCGAGCGCCTTGCGCGCCGGGTACTCCTTCACCCCGCCGCCCAGCGCCCCGATCGCATCCGCCGGTGAATGGACCGACGGGTCGTCGAGACGCAACAGACGGCGATAGTGCGAGTGCAGCAGCGCCATGACCTGCAGCGGATGCATGGGCTTGGGTTGCCGCGGGCTCGACACCGTGAGCAACCGCTCGAGGACCTCCAGCGCCGTGGGTGTATCGCCGTCGGCGATCGCGTTGGTGAGCTGGTAGCCGGGAACGGCGCCCGCATCAGTGAGGTACGGAGTGACGTCGTCGAGGTCGAGCACGGAGCCCGTGCTGTGGGCGGCCGAAAGCACCTCGAGCAGCACCGCGAACGCGGCCGGCATCTTCTCCCAGGTGCTTGACGATCGCGCGTGACGCGTCGGGGCGCAGCTCGAGCCCCGACACCGCGCAGGGCCGCGGCCAGGACATCGGTTGTCCGCTCACTCTCCGGCGCGTGCTCGCGAGCGCCCAGCTCCTTGAGGCGCTTTGTGAGCGCAGGCGCGAGCGTTCCGCCGCCCGCGACGAGCACCAGCGCGGTCGTCGGCAACGGATCCGAGAGGTATTCGAGCAACGGAGCAACCTCGCCCCGCTGAGCGCGCCGACGTCACGCACGACGACGACCCGCAGCTGCGTCATGAATGGCGGGCTCGACGCTGCGTTGACGGCCGCGGCCAGCGCGCCGTCGCGCGTGTCGGTGGTCCGGCCCCCGGCTCCGCCCTCGTCCGACGCAGTGACGCGGCCCGGCATCGTGAAGTCCTCGACCGCGAAAGCCGCGTCGTCCTCTCCGAGGAGCTCGGTCACGAGCCCGTCGACGACACGCCCGCGCAGCACGGGGTCGCTGCCCTTCACGAGGTCGATGCTCATCCCGCCGTCCCAGATCCTGCCCGAGGATCCGTTCCACCATGCGACACACCTGGACCGTCCCGGCGACGTCGTGCACGCGCACGATCCGGCATCCGTGCGCAACGCCGTACGCGACCGAAGCAAGCGAGACGGCGCGGCGCCCGTCGATGTCGAGGCCGAGCAGCTCGCCGAGGAAGCGCTTGTTCGATGCCGACAGCAACAGCGTGTACCCGTGCGACGCGAGTGCCTCAGTCTCGCGAAGTAGGACGGCGCTCTGGACCGGCGTCTTCCCGAGGTCGAGGCCGGCGTCGAGCGCGATCTGGTCGACCGCGAGCCCCGCGGCACACGCCCGTGCAGCACGGTCGAGGAGAAGCGTCGTGACGTCGCCGACGAGATCGTCGTAGTGAGGTTCGGGGTCGGCAACGCGGGGCCGAAGGCGGATGTGGGTCGCGACCACGGATGCCCCGCGGCGGGCCGCAATCGCGAGGTAGTCGGGGTCGCCGAAACCGCTGATGTCGTTCCCGACCACCGCGCCGACCTTGCATGCTTCGTCGAGGACGGACGCCGCGCCACGTGTCCACCGAGACCGGCACGTCGAAGCGCGCGCAGAGCGCCTCGATCGGTCCGACGACACGGTCGAGCTCCTCGGCTTCCCCCACCTCCTCCCCTGGCCCGGCCTTGACTCCCCCGACGTCGAGCAGATCCGCTCCCTCCGCGACGAGTTGCTCGGCACGACCAAGGAACGCGTCGAGCTCATATGTCGCGCCACGGTCGTAGAACGAGTCGGGAGTTCGGTTGAGGATGCCCATCACGATGGTGCCGTACGTGAGGTCGACAACTCGGTCACCGAGCCGGTAGCTGGCGGGCATCGCCGCGGAGCCTACGCGCGCCTGCCACCACGCGCACGAGGGCCGCGATTCCCACGAGCGCGACAGCTGCTCGGCGATCGACGTCCAGCGGCATTCGGCCCGCGAGGTCGGCGACCGCCCGCAGCGCGTGCAGCAGCAGTGCGGTCGGGACCTGCAAGAGGCGCGCGACGACCGGAGCGCGGTCCCCGACCAGCCCGCCAACCGCACCGGACACGAAGCCCCACGCGGTCAGCGGACCGGCAAGCGGCACCGCAACGAGGTTGGCCGGAAGCGTCACCAATGGGATGGTGCGGAACACCACCAGGAGGACCGGCGCGACGCCGAGTTGGGCGGCAAGGGTGACCGACAGCGTCTCGCGCATCCACGCCGGGCCCCGGAGCATCCGCGCGATCGGCGCGGCCCACACCGTGATCGCGAAGCTCGCCCCCCGGAGAGCGCGAAGCCGACGGAATGCACGAGGAACGGATCGGCGAGGAGCAGCCCACTGCACGCGAGCAGCACCGCACGCGGCCCGGTCGCTGGTCGACCCAGGAAGGTCGCGATCATCGCGATGCCCGACATGACGACGGCTCGCAGCACCGACGGCTCCCAGCGGGTCATCGTCCCGAACAGGACCAGCACCGTGATGCCGAGCACGAGTCGACCGCGAAGCCCCCGTCGTCGGAGCACCGGGGCCACGAGCGCGAGCACGAACGCCACGTTGCCGCCGGAGACGGCGAGCAGATGAGTGAGCCCGGAGGCTCGGAACTGCTCGACGGTGACGTCGGGAATAGCACGGGTATCGCCGA
Organism: uncultured Actinomycetes bacterium; assembly: GCA_963815405.1. Taxonomy (GTDB): domain Bacteria; phylum Actinomycetota; class Acidimicrobiia; order IMCC26256; family DASPTH01; genus CAWFGR01. The sequence goes on along the minus strand of CAWFGR010000001.1, from coordinate 497,079 downwards.
GAAGGAAGCCGGCGAGGAGTGCACGGTCGAGCGGCTCGAGCGACGACCCGCCGCGGAGCACCAAGGCCCGTGATGCGTTGGCAACCCGATCGAGCATCGTGTGAGGCGAGGCGAACGACTCGAGCTTCGACGCATGCATGCGCGCGACGACGTGTCGCCATCGCCACCGGAGGTCGAAGCCCGAGAGCTCGTCGAGCCAACCCCGCAGCACCACGCGGTCACCCGCAGCAAGCAGACGCAGCGCGGGCCCTGCCGTGCCGCCGGCCCAGACGAGCACGCGCCTGCGGCCCGCACTCCGCGCCTCAACCCCTTGGCTCGCGATGCGATCGACGCGCAGCTCGGCGCGACTCGTGAAGCGAGTGCCGACCGGGTCGGTCGTGAGGGTCCCGTGCACCGTGACATCGGCGCGCCGCGCCGACAAGGACGTCGAGCGGTGTGTGCACCAGACCATCGAGCGCGCGTTGCATCACCGTCGCGCCAACACACCCCAGCGCGAGGACCACCAGGACGCACCGCGCCCGCCCCCTGAACCGCGCGGCGAGCGCGACGGTCGCGATTGCGCCCAGCCCGAAGACGACACCCTTCGATGGTCCTGCCCACTCGCCGGCGAGACTGCCCACCACGATCCCGACCAGAGCAGCCGCCGGCCCGCGGGGAACCGCGGCTCACACCGTGACGAGGTCCTTGAGGTCGGCGAAGCGCGCGTCACCGATCCCGCGGACCGTTCGCAGCTCGTTCACCGAGGTGAACCGTCCGCGTCGCTGACGTTCGGTGAGGATCGCCTGCGCGAGCGACGGCCCGATACCGGGAAGCTCTTCGAGCTCCGCCTGGGTCGCGGTGTTGAGGTTGATCGGGCCCGTCGAGCCAGGAGCCGAAGCGCCACCGGACGCCGACGATGCCGGTGCCGGGTCGGCCTGACCGACCTTGGGCACGAAGATCCGCTCGCCGTCGACGACCTTCGCGGCCAGGTTCAAGCGATCGAGGTCGGCATCACCGAGCCCGCCGCCCACTGCCTCGAGCGCGTCGATGACGCGCTCCTACGGGGAGCTCGATCACACCGGGATGGAGCACGCTCCCGGCGACGTGGACGGTCATCCGGCTGCCCGCGAGAGCCGTGCTCGTCGTCACCGAGGAGGAGAGGCCCTTGGTTCTCGGTCGAGTCGTGACCGCGGACGAGACCGAAGCGGCGTGCGACGGAGTCGGGCGGTCGGCGATCGGCGGCACGTCGCCACTGTTGACGCCGAGGCGGTACCAGATGATGCCGGCGACCACCGCCACGAGGACGAGCACCAACACTCCGACCCGGGCCTCGCTGCGCCACGAGGCGAGACGGTCGGCCATCCGATCGCGAGCGAGTCGAAGGGATCGTGGCGAATCCGCAGCTCCCGCCGCGTCGCGGGCTCGGAGGCCCGCCGGGATGCGTCACGGTACGGACGCGGTTCCCAGAAGTCGCGCGTCTCGTCCGGTCCCAGCTCGTCGGGCGGCTCTGGGGGCGATGCAGGTGCGCGGTCGCGCGGGTCGAGGATGGAACGCGAGTCGAAACGAGGGGCCATGGTCGCGACCTCCGGGCGCGTCAGTTCCGGAGGAAGCGAGCGGGGAAGGTCCGAGTCGAGGTCTTCGTGGGCGCGGCACCCGAGCTCGGGTCTCTCGTACCGTAGCTGCCCGGAACTTCGCGCGGCCAGGGCGCGGGTTCAACCGGTGACGAAGTTGACCATGCGACCAGGCACGACGACGACGCGCCGGATCGTCCGATCCCCCAGGAGCTCGTCGACGCGCGGCTCGGCACGGGCCGCGGCTTCGTGCTCTGCCTCTGAGGCACCGGTCGGCACTCGGACGCGGCCGCGCACCTTGCCGTCGACCTGCACCACGACTTCGACATCGGCGGCGACGAGCAACGCCGGGTCTTCGGACGGGAACGTCTCGTACGCAATCGACGCACTGCGCCCGAGCCGCGACCACAGCTCCTCGGCGATGTGCGGCGCAAGCGGTGCCACCATCAACGCCATGGTCTCGGCAACCTCGCGCGGCGCCGTTCCGGTCTCGGTCACGACCCGGGTGAGACGCGTGTTGAGCTCGATCAGCCGCGCGATCGCCGTGTTGAACGACAAGGTCCTCATGTCGGCGCGGACCGCGACGATGGTCCGGTGAAGCAGGCGCCGGGTCTCGTCGTCAGCGGGCTCGTCGGAGACATGGAGCGCTCCGGTGTCCTCGTCGACGACGTTGCGCCAGAGCCGCTGCAGGAAGCGGTGCACGCCCACGATGTCCTGGGTGCTCCACGGTCGGCTCGCGTCGAGCGGCCCCATGGACATCTCGTACAGCCGCAGCGTGTCCGCGCCGTACTCGCGATAGATGTCGTCGGGCGTCACGGCGTTCTTCAGGCTCTTGCCCATCTTCCCGTACTCGCGGTGGACGCGTTCGCCCTCGTACCACGACCCACCGTCGCGCTCCTCGACGGCGGCGGCGTCGACGTAGAAGCCGCGCTCGTCGGTGTACGCGGCGGCCTGGATGTAGCCCTGGTTGAAGAGACGCTGGAAGGGCTCCGGCGTCGAGACATGGCCGAGGTCGAACAGGACCTTGTGCCAGAACCGTGCATAGAGAAGGTGGAGCACGGCGTGCTCCACCCCGCCGACGTACAGGTCGACAGCACCGAACGACGGGCTCCCGTCGGCCCGGCTGCCCACGCTCCAGTACCGCTCGATCTCGGGATCGACCATCGCCCGGTCGTTCGTGGGATCGAGGTAGCGGAGGTAATACCAGCACGAGCCCGCCCACTGGGGCATGGTGTTCGTCTCGCGGCGGTAACGCCGCGGGCCCTCACCCAGGTCGAGCTCGACGTCGACCCAGTCGGTGGCACGAGCGAGCGGCGGCGCGGGAACGGTGTCGTCATCGGCGCCTCCGATGGTCGGCTCGAAGTCCGTCACCTCGGGAAGCTCCACGGGCAGCATCGACTCGGGCAGCGCGACCGGGAGTCCCGCATCGTCGAAGACGATCGGGAATGGCTCACCCCAGTACCGCTGACGGCTGAAGAGCCAGTCGCGGAGCTTGTAGGTGATCGACGGCGCGCCCCAGCCGGTCTCCTCGAGCCAGGCTCCGATCACCACCTTCGCGTCCGCGGTTGCCAGCCCGTCGAGCGACACATCGTCGTTCGACGATTCCATCGCGATCCCGTCACCCGGGTACGCCTCGGGCCAGCCGTCGGCATTCGTCCCCGGGGCGACGCCATGGTCCGCCAGCCAGCTCACGGGTGGCTCCACGACACCTCGGATGGGCAAGCCGAACTCGCCGGCGAATTCGAAGTCGCGCTGGTCATGTGCGGGGACCGCCATGATCGCACCGGTGCCGTAGCCCATCAGCACGTAGTCGGCAACGAAGATCGGAATGCCCCAGCTGTTCGTCGGGTTCCGGGCGAACGCACCGATGAAGACGCCGGTCTTCTCGCGACCTTCGGCCTGACGTTCCAGATCCGATCGCGACGCGGCGAAGCGCCGGTATGCGCTCACCGCGTCGGCGGGCGACTGGTCCAGACCGAACGTGCCGAGCCACGACGACGGAATGTCTTCGGGCCACACCGCAGGCACGATCTGGTCGATCAGCGGGTGCTCGGGCGCGAGGACCATGTAGGTGGCACCGAACAGCGTGTCCGGCCGTGTGGTGAAGACTTCGATCTCGAGGCCGACGTGTTCCTGCACCGAGAAGATCGCGCGCGCGCCGACGCTGCGCCCGATCCAGTTACGCTGCATGAGCTTGATCGAATCGCTCCAATCGAGCAGATCCAGGTCGGCGAGGAGGCGCTCCGCGTACGCCGTGATCCGCAGCATCCACTGCTTCAACGGGCGCTTGAAGACGGGATGGTTGCCGCGCTCGCTGCGACCGTCGGCCGTGACCTCCTCGTTCGCCAGGACGGTCCCCAGCGCGGGACACCAGTTGACCGGCGCCTCGTGCAGGTAGGCGAGCCGGTAGGCATCGACCACGAGGCGACGCTCGTCGGCGGGCAGTGCCGACCACTCCTTGCCCGTCGGATTGGTCGCCGCGGACGGCGTCCGACTCCCGGCATCGAATTCGTCGACGAGCTCGCTGATCGGACGCGCGCGGTCGTGTGCTTCGTCGTAGAAGGAGTGGAAGAGCTGCAGGAAGATCCACTGGGTCCAGCGGTAGTACGCGACGTCGGTGGTGGCGATGCCGCGCCGCGGATCGTGACCCAGCCCGAGTGCCCGGAGCTGGCGTCGCATGGTGGCGATGTTCGCCTCCGTAGTGACCCGAGGGTGCTGTCCGGTTTGGACCGCGTACTGCTCGGCCGGGAGGCCGAACGCGTCGTAGCCCATCGCGTGGAGGACGTTGCATCCGTTCATGCGCATGAAGCGCGCGTACACGTCGGTGCCGATGTAACCGAGCGGGTGTCCGACGTGCAGCCCCGCACCGCTCGGGTACGGGAACATGTCGAGGACGTAGAGCTTGCGCCGCTCGGCGACACGCGCGAAACCCTCGTCGAGATCACCGATCGGGTTCGGTGCCCAGAACGTCCGTTCGCGCTCCCAGGTGTCCTGCCAGCGCGACTCGATCTCGTTGGCGAGACGCGCGTTGTAGCGGTACGGCGGCACGTCCGCACCAGACGACGTCGGCGAGGAGGGGGAGGCCTGCGTCACGGGGCGAGCGTAGCGAGCGGGGTCCTCGAACTCGTGTGCTCTCGACGGCTGAGGGAGGCCGCAGCGCCCGGTGTATCCTCAACGACCTTCGCGGGGCTGTAGCTCAGTTGGCAGAGCGCTTCCATGGCATGGAAGAGGCCAGGGGTTCGAATCCCCTCAGCTCCACTCGTTGCTGTTCTCGCGACGTGTGCCCGGGTCGACGGGTGCTGCTCGAGTCCGGTCACTCCTGCGTGTGGCCCGGATCACGAACCGGAGCACGGCCGCCGCCGCGTCGTCGTCCCGCAGCTCGGAACCCTCACACCTGGTTGCTGCTCATGAGTGGCTCGTGGGCGAATTGGGCCATGCGTGTGAGTCCGCGCTCCGTGTGGTCGGCCAGGCGTGCCGCGGCGGCCTGTACCGCAGGATCGTTGCGTTGCGCCACTTCGATGCGCGCAGGGTTGAGGGCGCAGCGGTTGGCCCAGGCGGCGATGTCGGGCTCGGCGCCGTAGTGGCGCGCGGCGACGGTTCCGCGAACCTGCATCCGCGCCCAGTTGGCAGGATCGTCGGGAAGCGTGTTGGGGGGGCACAGCCGGTTGCGTTCGCGGTCGTCGTCGCGGGTTGCTTCCACGTATCCGGCCAGGGCCGCGTTGAAGCACGGGAACCCGGCTCGGATCGTTTGGAGGCGGATCGTGTCGGGCTCCCAGATGGGAACGAGCGGGGGGTATTGCAGTCCGGAGGCGGCGCAGTGCACGATGAGCGAGCCGGGCGCCAGTGGGACCGACCCGTCGTCGAGGACGATCTCGTGGCCAGCGATGTGGTTGATGCGTCCCCGGCGAACGACGTGCTCGATGGTGCGGAGAAGATCGAGCTCCCACGTGCCGAGGGTGGGGGTCTTGGCCATGGTGGGAGTGACGTTCCTGTCGATGCGGAGCATCACGCCGGCAGCTTCGAGGCGCAAGAACAGATCGTCGAGCGAGTCGGCGTCGGCGGCCGCCGCCATGGTGTCCGCTGCGAGCCCGAGGGCCACTACCGGGTCGGGCTGGACAACCGCGCGATTGAGCATCCAGGGGTCGCGCGGGCGTACCCAGACGATGCGGTCCGGCTCCACGCCGTTCGCCAACAACCACACGATCCCGTCGGTGGCCGTCTTGCCGGAACCAACGATCACGTAGTTCCTCGGCGCGGCAGTCGTGGTCGCGAGCTCGTTGACCGCGACGACGCGGACGCCGTCGGTGACACCGAATGGCGGAGGCGTCGTCGCGGGGACCGTCGGTGACAGGTAGGTGGCATCGACGGTGCGGCGTCGTACGTCGACCTCCACGGTCTCGCCCGACACCCGGGACGTCACGAGATGAGAGAAGCCGTCCGTGTGGTACTCGCTCGCCCCGAGGAAGGTGACACGGCCCGAGCCGAGGAAGCGACGACGCAGGATGTCGTCGTAGTAGGCCTGGATCTCCGACTGATGGGCCCGTTCCTGGAGCCCCACCTCCGGACCGCTCCGCTGCACCGCGCCGCGACCGAGCACCGTCGACGCGACGCCGTAGAACAGCGACGCCTGATGGAGCTGGACGAACGGATACGCGTCCTGCCAATGCCCGCTGGCCGTATGGCGACGGTCCACGAGCGTGACGTGCACGTCCGCGTGATCGACCAGGGCATCCGTGAAGGCCATACCCATCGCGCCCGCACCCACGACGAGATAGTCGGTCTCCAACGATCCCATCGTCACGGTGCTGCGTCTCCCTCTCCGCCACGGTGAGGACGGACCGGATGAGTCCAGTCAAGCGGATCCGGGACCCTTGTTCTCGTCAGTCTCGGTCGTCGTGTTCGAGATCTCGCAAGAGCTGACGGGCGCGTGCGGGGAGGTGCTTGATCTCGAACGCCATGCCGATCTGCAAGACGCCCGAGACCAGACTCCAGAACCCGATGGCGAGCACGCCCGCCACAAGTGTGAGTCCGGGCCTCGCCAGCAGCCAGAACGCGAAGAGCGTCTCGAGAATGCCGAACGCAAGCATCACGCCCCAGAAGGGCAACACGTCGCGGTTCCCGATCGCCCCCGCGATGGTCCCCGCACCGCTGAAGAGGACCCACCAACCGATGAAGAGCGCGATCACCAAGAGCGTCGGGCCCGGCCAGATCCACACCGCGAGCCCGACCGCCGCCTGGAGCACGCCCACGCCCATCGCCCAGGTCCGCACGGCACCATCGACCGGCGTGCTGAGCAGCATGATCAGACCGCGGGCGATGAGCAGCGCGCCGACAAACGTCGCGAGATCTTCGATGCTCCAGTCGATGCTGAGCACGATGCCGCCCGCAACGGCGCTGAGCACCCCTGAGATCAGGAGGACCCACCATCCCCGGGCGACGGTGTCGAGAAGCTCTCGAGTCCACGTGCTCGGCCGGAACGGATTGGTGACGATCACGGCGCCTCCCTGAGTTCCCGCACTGCCAGGATGGGCCCACGCAGGGTACGACGATCAGCCCGGCTGATCCACCGAGCGATGATCCGTTCGATGGCGGTGTCGTACTGTGACGCCCGTGGAGAGGTCGGTGCGCCTGACCGCGTCGGAGCGGGCGGCGAACGGTCGGAACGTGCGCGCCACGATGCCGCGGTCGAGCCACGCGACGGTGCCGACGACGGCCAAGCGGGTCGATCCGTTCGAGCTGCTGCGGCGCCAGGAAGATGTTCGAGTCGCTTCGCTCGTCGACCTCCGCCACCAGCGGATGCTCGAGTCACCGTTCGCCTTCTTCCGGGGCGCGGCGGCGGTGATGGCGGCGGATCTCGCGACAACTGCGGACTCCGGGCTGCGGGTCCAGTGCTGTGGCGATGCGCACCTCCTCAACTTCGGAGGTTGTGCGTCACCCGATCGGAATCTCGTCTTCGACGTCAACGACTTCGACGAGACTGGTCCAGGGCCGTTCGAGTGGGACGTCAAACGACTCGCGGCGAGCTTCGAGATCGCGGCGCGCACCCGGTCGTTCACCCCGAGGGAAGCGAGAGCCGTCACGCTCCGCTCCGCGCGGGCCTACCGGGAGGCGATGACGTCGTTCGCCGCCCGATCGAACCTCGACGTCTGGTACGCGCGCTTGGACATCGCCGCCATCATCAGTCGTTGGCGCCAGGAGGTCAGCGCCGCACACGCGAAGCGCTTCGACGAGATGACCGCCGCGGCGCACTCGAAGGACAGCACGAATGCACTCGCCAAGCTGGCCCGCGTGGTCGACGGGCGCCTCCGCATCATCAGCAACCCGCCGTTGGTGGTTCCCATCGACGAGCTGATGGCTCAGCGCGACTCGCGCGTCGACGAGGCTCACTACCGCTCACGGCTCACGCGAGCCATCGACGCGTACCGCGGCAGCCTTCCACACGACCGCCAACGTCTGATCGAGACGTACGAGGTCGTCGACTTTGCCCGCAAGGTCGTCGGTGTGGGGAGCGTGGGCACTCGCTGCTGGATCGCTCTGCTCCTGGGCCGCGATGATCGTGATCCGCTCTTCCTCCAGGTCAAGGAAGCGGAAGCGTCCGTCCTCGAGCCGTACGCCGGGAGAAGCGGGTATGCGAACCACGGCCAGCGAGTCGTCGAAGGTCAGCGGCTCCTGCAAGCCTCCAGTGACATCCTCCTCGGCTGGACGCGAGCGACTGCACCCGATGGCGTCGAAGGCGACTACTACGTCCGCCAGCTCTGGGACTGGAAGATCTCCGCCGACGTGGAGACGATGAACCCGCAGACGATGTCGATCTACGCCCAGATGTGCGGCTGGACGTTGGCACGCGGACACGCTCGCACTGGAGACCGCATCGCGATCGCAGCCTATCTCGGCAGTGGCGACGTGTTCGATCGCGCGATCGCCGACTTCGCCTCCGGCTACGCCGACCAGAACGACCAGGACTTCAGCGCCGCCGCCCGGACCTGGTCACCGAGCCCATCACCCGTGACGGCTCTCGCGTGAATCGATGCGGCGCCCCGACGTGTGGCTTCGTCATCGTCCCCTTCGCATCACTCCGCAACGTGCGTCGCGAACGGGCCTCGTGGGTAGAGATCATCGGCCGCTGCGCTCCGCCCCGACCACGACCACGACCGAGCCCGACCACGACCGAGCCCGACCACGACCGAGCCCGACCACGACCGAGCCCGACCACGACCGAGGAGGCGCCATGGCAGGACTCGCGATCATCACCGAGGCATGCATCGATGTGAAGGACCGCGCCTGTGTCGACGTGTGCCCGGTCCAGTGCATCTACGAGCTCGACGCAGCCAAAGGCGTGCTGTTCTCGGAGGACACACCCGGCGGCGGCGTCGAGGGGACCCACGCCGCGGATCCGGAAGCGATCACAGTGTTCGGTGACTCGATCCTCTATGTGAACACGGAGGAATGCACCGCGTGCACTGCCTGCTACCAACCCGAGGTCTGCCCGGTAGGTGCGATCTATCCCGACGACGACCTCCCCGACGGGTCGTCGACGCGCGGCTACAACACGAAAGATCCCAACAAGGGCCACGATCACCGATACTTCGCCGAGCTGACCCAGAAGGTCTTCGCCGACTGATCCGGCGGTCGCCTGTCAAGATCATCGGCATGCCCCAGCCCGCCGAAGCCCGCCCACCCGTCGACCGCGACTACCGGACCGACGAGCTGCCTCCCCTCCCCCAGCGCGACTACCTCATTCCCGCGACGCGCTGGGTCGAGGCCCCACAGGTCGTGCGTGAGCTCGGACAGGACCTGGGCATCCCGCTCGTCGCCTACAAGCGCCGGATCGGTCGGTTCCTGCTCTGGCGGGCGGGTCCCGCCGCGGATGCCGACGGGCGGTACGCCGCCGTCGACGCCGCCGACCTCGGCAAGGTCTTCGTGTTCCGCCTCTACCCCGATGGATCCGGCGAGGGCGTCGGGCCCGACGGCACGCGCCACACCCGCTTCCGCGCGTGGAAGGAATCCTTGCGCGACGCGAGCGGGTAACCGACGGGACGCGCGCGGGACTCGTTCGCTACCCTCGGTCGGTCATGATCGCCGTCGTCGACTACCGAGCAGGCAACGCGCCGAGCGTCCAGTACGCACTCGAGCATCTCGGGCTGCAGTCGCGCTTGGCGTCGACGCCCGACGAGATCCTGGCCGCTGAACGGATCATCCTCCCCGGAGTGGGCGCAGCACGCGCGACGATCGCCTCCCTCGCCGATCAGGGCCTGGTCGACGCCTTGACTGCACGCGTGCAGGCAGGCGCGCCGTTTCTCGGCATCTGCATCGGGTTGCAGGTGCTCTTCGATCACAGTGCCGAGGGAGACGTCGAAACCCTCGGATGGGTACCGGGAAGAGTCCTCAGATTCGATGGCGCCCAGCGGGTCCCCCAGATCGGCTGGAACGAGGTCCGGTTCCGCCGGTCGCATCCGGTGACGGCTGCGCTCCCCGAGCGCGGCCACTACTACTTCGTGAACTCGTACTACGCGGTCCCCGATCAGCCCGACGACGTCCTCGGCACCACCGAGTACGGCGTCGAGTTCTGCTCGGTGGTCGCGCGTCAGAACCTCGTCGCGACGCAATTCCACGCGGAGAAGAGCGGCTCGCTCGGGCTCGCGCTGCTCTGCGCATTCGCAGCCTGGGACGGCTCGCCGTGTTGACCAAACGACTCATCGCGTGCTTCGACGTCATCGACGGCCGCGTGACGAAGGCCCAGCAGTTCCAGGACAACATCGACGTCGCACCGGCCGACGAGCTCGCGGCTCGCCTCTATGCGGACCAGATCGACGAGATCGTCTTCTACGACATCACGGCGAGCCGCGCAGCGCCGCAAGATCGACCTCGAGACGGTGCGGCGAGTCGCCCACCATGTGTTCGTGCCCTTCACGGTCGGCGGCGGGATCCGTTCCCTCGACGACATGTACGAGGTGCTCAAGGCCGGCGCGGAGAAGATCAGCATCGACTCCATGGCGGTGCGGAACCCGCAGATCATCCGCGACGGCGCGGAGGCCTTCGGCCGCCAGTGCGTCGTGCTCAGCACCCAGGTGAAGTTCCAAGGCCGACACGCCGGACTCCCGAGTGGCTACGAGGTGTTCATCGACGGCGCGCGGGTTCCCACCGGACTCGACGCGATCGACTGGGTTCGCCGCGGCGAGGACCTCGGAGCGGGCGAGATCGTCGTCAACAGCATCGACCGCGACGGCACGGCATCGGGCTACGACCTCGACATCACACGCGCGGTCGCCGACGCCGTCAACGTTCCCGTCATCGCGTCGGGCGGCGCAGGAACCGCGGAGCACATCGTCGACGGGCTCACCGACGGCGGCGCGTCCGCGGCGATCATCAGCTCGATCCTCTACTCACCCCGACTCGAGCGGAACACGAGTGTGCGAGCGTTGAAAGCGGAGCTCGAGCTCCGGGGCGTGCCGATGCGTCCCTATCTCGCTCTTGCGGGCGACTGACTACGCCACGGGTTCGACCGAGCGAGCCTGCCGGTCGGTCCACTCGATCCGCGGCGCGTCGGACCACAGTCGCTCGAGGTCGTAGTCCGCGCGTGTCGGCGTCGAAGACGTGCACGATGACGTCGCCGTAGTCGAGCAACACCCAGTGGGCATCGTCGAGGCCCTCCACACTCCGAGGGCGGTCGCCGGTCTCGGCGGCGAGAAGCCGTTCGATCTCCTCGACCAAGGTCCGAACCTGGCGGACGTTGGCGCCGGTCACGAGCACGAACGCCTCGGCGATGGAGATGATCGGCCCGACGTCGAGCACGACGATGTCGGAACCCTTCTTGGCATCGGCTGCGTGGGCGGCGATCGCGGCCCGGTCCGGCGAGGTGAGCTCGGGACGGCTCAAGCGCTGCGCTCGCTCAAATGCCGGCCGTCCTTGGCGTCATCACCTTGCAGCATAGAGCCCCCGCGCGTGGATGGCGCGCACTACTGCAGGTGGCACGAGCCCGTCGATCGGCCGGCCCGCGGCGATCCGAGCGCGCAGCTCGGTCGACGAGATGTCGAGTCGAGGCGCGTCGACGTGCTCGACCCGCCAGCCCGGCCCAGGTGGGAGGCTTCCCTCCCCGGCTCGACCGATGATCGCGAGCGTCGCGAGGTCCCGCGTCTCCTCGAGCCGACGCCACGTCGGCATGTTCGCGACGGCGTCGGCTCCCAGGAGCAGGAAGAGCTCGCGACCTGGCCGCTGGAGCGCTTCGAGCGTGTCCGCCGTCACCGACGGGCCGCCGTGGTCGAGCTCGACGCGCGACGCCTCCACGCCGTCCACGCCATCGAGCGCCGCGAGCACGAGCTCGTAGCGCGCCTCCGCGGACGCGATCACACTCCCGCGCTTCTGCCACGGGTCACTGGCCACGACCAGCAACACCCGATCGAGGCACAAGACGTCGCGCACGTCGGACGCAACGGCGACGTGGCCGTTGTGGACCGGATCGAACGTGCCACCGAACACACCCACTCGCTCGGTTCTGCTCGATGGAGCCACCGAGGCAGTCTACGGGTGACCTCTCTTCACCTCCGTGAAACAAGGCCGACATCTGGCCCCGTACGATCGTCAGGTGAGCACTCGACCCGCCCACGTCCTTGTCCGCGTCTGGTTGCCCGATCGGCCGGGCGCGCTCGGCCTCGTCGCCTCCCGCATCGGTGCCGTCGAGGGTGACATCGTCGGCATCGACGTGCTCGAGCGTGGTGAGCACATCGCAGTCGACGAGTTCGCCGTCGTCCTCCGCGACCACACGCTTCTCGACCTCATGGTGCGCGAGATCGAAGAGGTCGACGGCGCGAGCGTCGAGGAGATCCGTGAGGTCCAGCACTTCCCCGACCCGCGCCTCGACGCGCTCGAGTCCGCAACACGGCTCTGCCAGGCGCGTTCGGTCACGGAGCTCCACACCACGCTGGTGGAGCAGGTGCGCGCCGAGTTCCTCGGGGACTGGTGCGCATTGCTCGCGGACTCGGAGGTGATCGCGGGCTCGGGGCTGGTCGACGATGCGTCGGTGCTGGCTGCGCTGGCCTCGGGAACGGCCGCCTCGCCCCTCGTTGCCGACGGCGTCACGGGCCCCGACGATCTCGCGGTGGCTTGGTTGAGTGCTCATGACGCAACCCTGCTGCTCGGTCGTGCGGGTCACTCCGTCCGCCGCCGGGAGCGTGCGCAGCTCCTCGCGCTCGCAGGGATCGCCGACCACGCATGGACCATGCTCGCTCCGTCGCACCACGCGACGTCGACGTCGTAGCTCACGCTTCGGCGACCGTCGCGACGAAGCGCGTGAGTTGGCGGAGGTTGCGGCACTCGAACACCCCGTCGCAGTACGGCGCGTAGGCCGACACGATCGAGTCGCCCGTATCCCAGTAGGCCTCGGGCTCGGGATCGAGCCAATAGACGTGTCGAGCGCGGCGCGCGATCTCCTCGACCACCCAGGATTGCGACGCGTGATAGTTGTTGCGCGCGTCGCCGAGCAGGATCACGGACGTCTTCGCGCCGACCTCGCGGATGTGGCGTTCGTGGAACTGCTCGAACGTGTGGCCGTAGTCGGAATGACCGTCGGCCCACACGACCTTGGCTTCCGCGTTGACACGACGGACCGCGTCCGAGGCCCTCTCAGCTTCGTTGAAGAAGCGCGTGACCTCGTCGATGCCATCGATGAAGACCCATGAGCGGACCTTCGAGAACTGACTCGCGATCGCGTGCACGAACTGGAGCGTGAAGCGCGCGAAGCTCGCCACCGAGCCGGAGACGTCGGCGATGATCATGATGTCGGGCTTCGCGGGCCGCGGGGCGCGGAACTTGGGCTCGGCGGGCACACCGCCGTACGAGAGCGATGCACGCACGGTCCGTCGAAAGTCGAGATGGCCGTGGTGCCGGCGCCGGCGGCGTTGCGCGAGACGCGCCGCGAGCGCCCGCGCCAGCGGCGCGATCGCACGGTGGAGCGCGACCAGCTCCTCGCGTGACGCGTGCATGAAATCGACGTCCTCGAGCGCGGGCTTGCGCACCGCGCGGGCCATCGCCTCGGATCCGCGATCGGCGACCAGCCGCCGCCGGATCTCGGCTTCGATCAGCTCGCGGAGCTCGCGGACCTGGGTGGCCGCGTCATCCTGGGCGAGTCGCCGCTCCAACGGATCGTCCGAGACGACGCCGTGCGCGAGGAGCCGCGTCTCCAAGCCGTCGACGTCGATGGCCCGCAGCGTCCGGTAGAGGTAGTAGGTACCGCCGACAGGCCTCCCGGGCTCGATGCCGGCGAACTGGTCGACCGCTCGCGCGACGAGCCATCGGAGGGCATCACGATCGTGCGCCGTGAGGGCTGCGAGCAGGAGCTCCCCAAGCCGTTCCTTGGTGAGCACGCCGTGACCGCGGCCGGCTCCCGCCGCCCGATCGCCGGCCTGGGACTCGTCGCGGCCGGGCATCCCCGCGGCTTCGACCGCGTCGAGCGCAAGGGCTTGGGCGTCCGTGACCAGCGGCGCCAGCGCGAAGTACACGTCGAACAGCGTGTCGAACACCCGGCGATGGTGGTGATGCTTGACGAGCGCCGACGCGAGCGCGGTCCGGAGGAGCTCGCGGTCGGCGACGCCCACGTGCTCGACGGCTCGCATCGCGTCCAGGTGCTCCGTCATCGACACAGGCAGCCCCGCCGCCCGGAGCTCGTGCACGAACCCCTGGAAGGTGTCGAGCAGCGCGCCCGAGCTCATCTCACGAGGAGGGAGTCAACGCGTCGCCCACCTCGAGCTCCTTGCGCGCGTGTGCGATGTCGGACTGATACTTCAACAAGACGTGAAGGGTCTCATCGACCGTCGCGGCATCGAGCTCGTCACGGCCCAGGTAGAGCAACGTGCGCGCCCAGTCGATCGTCTCCGAGATCGACGGCGCCTTCTTCAGGTCGAGACCTCGGATGGCTCGCACCACTCGCGCAACCTGGTCGGCCAGTGCTCCGTCGATCTCGGGCACCCGCGCTCGCACGATCTGGCGTTCGCGCTCGAGCTCGGGATAGTCGATGTGCAGGTAGAGGCATCGCCGCTTCAGTGCTTCGGAGAGCTCGCGGGTGTTGTTCGACGTGAGGAACACGAGGGGACGTCGGTGCCCCGTGACGGTCCCCAACTCGGGAATCGACACCTGGAAGTCGGAGAGCACCTCGAGCAGCAGCGCCTCGGTCTCGATCTCGATCCGGTCGACCTCGTCGATGAGCAGCACCACGGGGTCCTCGGCGCGAATCGCCTCGAGCAGCGGACGGGTCAGCAGGAACGACTCGGAGAAGATGTCGGCTTCGACCTGCGCCCAGTCGCCCTCGTGCTCGCGGTCGGCCTGGATCCGCAGCAGCTGCTTCTTGTAGTTCCACTCGTAGAGGGCCTTCGACTCGTCGAGTCCCTCGTAGCACTGGAGTCGGATGAGCCGAGCACCGGTGACGCGTGCGACGGCTTTGGCGAGCTCCGTCTTGCCGACGCCCGCGGGTCCCTCGACCAGCACCGGCTTCTCGAGCCGATCGGCGAGGTACACGACGCCCGCGATCGCCGTGTCGCTCAGGTAGTCGGTGGACGCCAGGCGGTCGACGATCTCGTCGACGCTCTCGAACCGCGCTGCCATCAGCCGCGCACCTGGCCGTCTCCCCAGACGACGTACTTGTACGTGGTGAGCTCCTCCAACGCCATCGGCCCACGCGCGTGCAGCTTCTGGGTCGAGATGCCGATCTCCGCGCCGAACCCGAACTCGCCGCCGTCGGTGAAACGGGTCGAGGCGTTGACGACCACGGTGCCCGAATCGATCTCGCGGGTGAAGCGGCGCGCGGCCTCGAGGTCGCGCGTCACGATCGCCTCGGTGTGGCCGGAACTGAACCGGTTGATGTGCGCGATGGCGTCGTCGAGCGAGGGCACGGCCGCGACGCTGAGCTCCAGGGCAAGGAACTCACGCGCGAAGTCGTCGTCGGTCGCTTCGCCCATCGGCCACCGCGCACGAGCCCCGGCGTCGCCGACGAGTCGCACACCAGCGGCCTCGAGATCGGCACACACTCGGGGCAGAAACTCGTCGGCCACGCCATCGTGGACGACGAGCGACTCCGCCGCGTTGCAGACGCTGGGCCGCTGCGTCTTCGCGTTCATCACGATCGCGTGGGCCATGTCGAGATCGGCGCTGACGTCGACGTACACATGACAATTCCCGTCGCCGTCGATCACGACCGGAACCGTCGCATGCTCGCGGATGCTCTGGATGAGGGCGGGACCACCTCGCGGGATGAGACAGTCGACCGATTCGGTGAGCCGCATGAGCTCGATGGCGGTCTCGTGCCGCACGTCGTCGATCAGGGTCACGGCGTCGGGCGGGAGTCCGACCTTGTCGAGGGCGTCGCGGAGGACCTCGACGATGGCGACGTTCGAGCGCAACGCGCTGGCCGAGCCCCGCAGCAGCGCGGCGTTGCCGGACTTCAGGCAGATCCCCGCGGCGTCGCTGGTGACGTTGGGCCGGTTCTCGTAGATGATCGCCACGACCCCGAGGGGCACGCGCACCTTCTGGATCTCGAGCCCGTTCGGCCGGCGCCACCCGGACAGCACGTCGCCGATCGGGTCGGGGAGTGCAGCGACGTCCCGGAGCCCGGTGACCATCCCCGCGTGCCGGCTGGGCGTGAGCCGCAGACGGTCAAGGGGACCTGCCTCCATCCCAGCGGCCGCCGCGGCCTCGACGTCTGCTTCGTTTGCGGCGAACAGGTCGCGCGCGCGCGCTTCGAGCAGCTCGGCGGCCGCGGTGAGCGCCGCGTCCTTCGCGGCCGTCGACGCCGCGGCGAGGGCGCCCGACGCGAGCTTGGCGCGCCGACCCCGCTCCGCGACGCCCGGCACGCCAGTCATCCCCGCACTCTACCGGGGTGGCTTCGCCCGACCGCTCGAGATCAACGGCGGAATCGCACGCGTCGTGCGCGCGGTGCGAGTGCGAACTCGGGAGGCGTGAGGCCGCCGGCCGTGTGGCTGCGCTGCCTTGCGGCGCAGCAGCCAAGGCCGACCGGCCTCACGCGCTCCCGCTCCTCGCCGGTCTGCGAAGCCTCGAAGCCGAGGCTCTCCCCCCGTGGACCGGCGACGGAATCGTGAGCCGTAGTGTGACGTTTGGCACTCCCGAACGCAAGGCGCGGCCGGAGATTTCTGTCACGAGGCAGGGCTCTCGCGGGCCGTCTCCGCGGCAACCGGCGCAGACGACAGACCGCCGGCCCAACGGCGGCGCCCCGGCACCGGTCGCGGGATCGCGCTGAGGAGCTCCTTCGTGTATTGGTTCTGCGGCGCGGCGAAGATCTGGTCGGTCGGCCCGATCTCGACGATGCGACCCTTCGACATGACCGCGATGCGACTGGCGATGACCTCCACCAGGGCGAGGTCGTGCGAGATGAAGAGGTACGAGATCCCACGCTCCTCCTGCAACTCCTTGAGCAGGTTCAAGACCTGGGCGCGCACCGAGACGTCGAGCGCAGCGACGGGCTCGTCGCACACGATCATCTTGGGCTCGAGCGTCAGCGCGCGGGCGATCGCGACGCGCTGGAGCTGCCCACCGGAGAGCTGGGCCGGATACCGGGCGAGGAACTGCGAGCCCATCCCGACGCGCTGGAGCAGTACACGGGCCCGCTCGCGGCGTTCCTCACGCGACATGCCGAAGTGGATGAGCAGGGGCTCCGCGACGGAATCGGCGATCGGGATCCGCGGATCCAACGAGCTGAACGGGTCTTGGAAGATCATCTGTGCCCGCTGGCGGGCTTTGCGGAGCTGCTCACGACCGAGCGAACGAAGATCCTGCCCGTCGAAATGGATCGTTCCTGCATCGGGTTCGATGAGCCGCAGCACGAGACGACCCGTGGTCGACTTCCCCGCGCCCGACTCACCGACGAGCGCCAGCGTCTCCCCCGCGTCGAGAGTCAGGGACACCTCGTCGACGGCGCGCAGTCCCTGCGCGTCACGCTTCCCGAAGAACGAGCGGCCCTTGAATTCCTTGACCAGGCCACGGACCTCCAGCAGGCTCACAGCGCGTCGACCCCCTTGAGCGCGAGCTCCCCGACACGGACGCAGCGGCTCAGGGAACCGTTCGCCGCGGAGACGAGCGCGGGGGGTTCGACATTGCAGCGACCGGCGACGGCATAGTCGCAGCGGGGGTGGAACCGACACCCCGGGGGGAGCCGGTCGAGCGGAGGCACGTTGCCGCGGATCGCGTCGAGTCGGGTGCCCTGGCCGACACGGGGGATCGACGCGAGGAGACCCGCGGTGTACGGGTGATGGGGCGCCTCGAAGATCTGGTCGATCGACGAGCGCTCCACGATCTGGCCGGAGTACATCACGGCGGTCTCGTCGCACATCTCGGCAACGACACCGAGGTCATGCGTGATGAAGAGAATGGCCAGGTTCGTCTGATCCTGGAGCTCCCGCAGCAGATTGAGGATCACGGCCTGGACGGTCACGTCGAGCGCGGTGGTCGGCTCGTCGGCGATCAGGATCTCGGGCTCGCACACGAGCGCCATCGCGATCATGGCGCGCTGGCACATACCCCCTGAGAACGTGTGCGGATACTCGCGCGCGCGCGTCGCGGCGTTCGCGATGTGCACGCGGTCGAGCATCGCCACCGCCTGGCGCCATGCCTCCTTGTGGTCGAGGCCGCGATGTCGGCGCAGCGACTCGGCGATCTGCTCGCCCACCGTGAACGCCGGGTTCAGACTCCTGATCGCCTGCTGGAAGATCATCGCGATGCGGTTCCCGCGGATGTCCTGCCACTCTCGCTCCCTGATCCCCATGAGCTCGTGCCCACCCAGCTTCACCGAGCCTGCGGGAATGCGACCCCCGAGGAGCGGGGTGAGGCCCATGACGGCCTGCGAGGTGACGGTCTTGCCCGAGCCGGTCTCGCCGACCAGGCCGAGCGTGCGGCCGGCTTCGAGCGAGAAGCTCGCATCCTCGACGACGCGCAGCCAGCCCTTCGCGGTCTCGAACTCGACGCAGAGCCCCTCGACCTCGAGCAGCGGCCGGTCGGTGACCGCGGTGGCCGTCGACCCGACGAGTGATTGCGTGTCGGCCATCACACCTCTCCCGATCGCTTGCCCGTGCCCAGCGCGTCCCGCAGCGTGTCGCCACAGACGGAGAACGCGAGCACGGTCAGCATGACGATGAAGCCCGGCGGCAGGATCGCCCACCGCTGCGTGTAGATGCCCTGCGCAGCCGTGAGGATCATCGACCCCCAACTCGCCTTCGGGAGCTGCACGCCGACGCCGAGGTACGCGAGGCTCGCTTCGGCGATGATCACGAAGCCGAGCACCAGCGACGACTGCACGATGATCGGCGAGACCATGTTCGGGAAGACGTGGCGCAAGATGATGCGCGTCGGCCGGCAACCGATGGCACGGCTCGCCTCGATGTAGGTCTCGTGGCGGACATCTTGGGTCGATGCGCGAGCGATGCGGTAGAACCTCGGAGCGATCACGATGCCGATGCCCAGCATCGCGTTGCCCAAGCTGTTGCCGAGCACGGCCACGATCACGAGCGCGAGCACGAGCGGCGGCACGCTCATGAGCGAGTCGCTCACCCGGCTGAAGACCAGGTTGACCCACCCTCCGAAGTACCCGGCGAGCAGACCGAACGGCACCCCGAGGGCCAACGAGATCCCGAGGCCCT
Organism: uncultured Actinomycetes bacterium; assembly: GCA_963815405.1. Taxonomy (GTDB): domain Bacteria; phylum Actinomycetota; class Acidimicrobiia; order IMCC26256; family DASPTH01; genus CAWFGR01. The sequence continues at coordinate 477,896 of CAWFGR010000001.1, read as the reverse complement.
CCACCGATGCGAGCAGGGACGTGCGCGCGCCGAAGATCAGGCGGTCGAGCACGTCACGACCGAAACCATCGGTTCCGAGCGGATGCGCCCACGAATCGAACAGCGGCCGGAACCGGTTGAACAGGTCCTGCTTGTCGGGGTCGCCGGCGACCTGGTGCGCGAAGATCACCAGCCCGACGAGCAGGACGAGAAAGCCGAGCGCCGTCATCGCCACGAAATCGCCGCGGAAGCGACGCACGACGGTGCGCCAGAGCCCTCCGGCGTACTCGGTGTCTCCCGCCATCGCGTCGTCCGCGTCCGTCAACGGCGGCGGCGACTCCGCCGGGGACGGGGCCAGTGCGTCGCTCATTGTTGCCGCACCTTCGGGTTGAGATAGCCGTAGGTCAGGTCGACGAGCAGATTCACCAGGATCACGCCCAGCGTGAAGAACACGGTCAAGCCCAAGACGACAGGCACGTCCCGGGAGAGCACAGCGTCGTAGATCATGAAGCCGATGCCGTGGATGTTGAAGACGAGCTCGACGACCGCAGTCCCCCCGAGCATCACCGCGAACCGATATCCGAACACCGTCACCACGGGAATCGCCGCGTTCTTCAACCCGTGCTTCGCCACGACCTTGAACTTGCGCAGGCCCTTGGCCCGCGCGGTCAGGACGTAGTCCTGACCCATCACGTCGACGACCGAGCCTCGGAGCTGTCTGGCCACCTCCGCGATGGGCACGCCGGCGAGCGCGATCGACGGAAGGATGATGAACCGGAACCAGTCCCAGAGACCGTCCTTGATGGATGAGTAACCGGTCGCCGGGAGCCACCGGACGCTGATGGCGAACACCGCGACGAGGATCAGGCCGATCCAATGCGGGGGCGCCGAGACGAGGAGCGACGAGCTCGTCGTGAGGGCCCGGTCGCGAGCGCTCCGCGGCTTCAACGCACCGGCGATGCCCATGATGCCGCCGACCAGGGCAGCGATCAGCATGGAGACCAGCACGATCGACAACGTGGCCTCCACGCGGTCGCCGATCATGGAGGAGATCGCCTCGTGGGTCTTCAGCGAGTGACCCAGGTCGCCAGTGATCGCGTGGCCCAGCCAGTCGAAGTACCGGGTGAGCAGCGGTCGGTTGAGTCCCAGCTCGCGGCGAATCGCCCGGAGAAGCTCGGGCGTCGCGTTCTCACCCGCCAGCGTCTGCGAGATGTCCCCAGGCGCCAGGTCGATCATCACGAAGACACCGAAGGTCACGATGAAGATCAGCGGAATCGATCCGAGCACGCGCCGTAGCACGTAACGCAGCAAGGTGGGCCTCTCCTCCCCCGCAATGCAAGGCTCAACGACATTGGCGATCGCCGCACGCTCCCCCCGTGCAGCGCGGCCTCAGGCCGAGTCGAGGATGGTACCAGCAGCCGCGAAGCGTGTGCACTGCGAAGAGGACACCGAATCGCGGTGTCGCTTTCGCGCGATCCGCGGCGACCTGCGTTGCGGGTCAGGCGACTTCGATGCGCAGCAGCACCTGGCCACCGTCGATTGCGTCGCCCTCGGCGACCAGCACCTCGCTGACCTTGCCACCCACTTCAGAGGTGACAGGCACTTCCATCTTCATCGATTCGAGGATCACGAGATCCTGCCCCGCCGCGACGTCGTCGCCCGGCGCGACGAGCACTTCGATGACGAGCGCCGCCATGTCGGACGACACGTCGCGCTGTTCCGGGACCAGTCATGGGCGTACTCCGTATCGGGGTCGGGGGCCGAGGTCGTGGGTGATGGCTGGGATGGCGGTATCGAGGTAGCGGATGACGAGTGGGCGAGTTTCGCGTGGGTCGATGAGGTCTTCGACGCCGAATGCTTCGGCGGTGGGGAAGGGGCTGCGCATGGCTTGGAGGCGTTCTTCGAGCTCTTGGCGCCGAAGGGCGGGGTCGGGTGCGGTTTCGATCTCGCGTCGGAACGCGGCGTCGACACCGCCTTCGATGGGCAGTGAGCCCCATTCGCCTGACGGCCACGCGAGGCGCAGACCGAGCCGTGCCGGGGTGCTGGAGGCGACGCCGGCCATGCCGTAGCAGCGTCGGACGTGGATCGTCACGACGGGGACGTTCGCCTGGTGCGCCAACCACATGGCCCGCATCCCGGAGCGCAGCGTCCCGGCTGCTTCGGCTTGGGGACCGATCATGAACCCGGGGACATCCACGAAGTTCACCAACGGCATGTGGAACGTGTCGCAGATCTCGATGAACCGAGCCATCTTCTCCGCGCCGGGAACGTCGAGCGCACCACCCTGCACGAGCGGATTGCTGGCGAGTACGCCGACGACATGGCCGTTCATGCGGGCGAAACCCGTGATCACACACCGGCCATACAACGGTCGGGTCTCGAAGAACGAGCCCTCGTCGACCACCAGCGACACGAGGCGTCGCATGTCGTAGGCCCGTTTGCGTTCCCGGGGAACGATCGACAGGAGCTCTTCGGAGCGCCGATCCGGAGAGTCCTGCGGCGCTTCGTACGGCGGGAGCTCCCACACGTTGCGCGGCATGTACGACAAGAACCGTCGAATCTGCGCGAAACAGTCGAGCTCGTCGACCGCCGGATTGTCGACCACCCCGCTCTGACGCACCTGCACATCGATCCCACCCAGCGCACTCTTCGAGATCTCGAGCCCGATCGCCCGCTTCACCACCGCCGGACCCGCCGCAAACAACTCCGTCCCCTCCACCATGCAACTGAAATGACTGAGGAGGACGAAGGCGGCCGGGCCACCCGCGACCGACCCGAGGACTGCGGTGACCATCGGGACCAACCCGAGCATCTCGAGCTGGCTCGACCAGTCCCGGCTGTTGGGCAGATAGGTGCGGCCCATGTGCTCGACGGATTCGACGCTCGCGCCCGCAGCATCGATCAGGTTCACGTACGGGATCCGGTAGTCGTGCGCCATGCGCTCGAGGAACTCTCGCTTGGTTCGAAACGACGAATCTGTCGCGCCGCGGCCGGTGCCACCCCGGATCGTGAAATCGGCGCCCGCGACGGCGATGTCACGGCCGGCGATCTGGCCCAGGCCGGCAACCAAAGGCTCGGGGACGAATTCCTCGAGCTTGCCGTGCTCGTAGCGCGTGCTCCCGGAGAGGGCGCCGACCTCGACGAAGGAGCCGGGATCGAGCAGCGCGTCCAGGCGCTCGCGAATCGTGAGCCGCCCCCGCTTGTGCTGGCGGGCGATGCCCTCCGGTCCGCCCATCCCGAGTGCGGTCTCGCGGCGCCGGCGGATCTCCTCGACTTCTTCCAGCCAGCTCAACGACTCGGTCCCCCTGATGTCCGGCTCACGCGAAATGTCTGGCTCACTCGCGGCGAGCCGTTAGCGAGAGTAACCAATCGCGCGGAGCCTAAGGACAACCGCCGACGCCCAGCTGTGGTCAGTGGCGAGCGCGGGAGTCGGCGAGGCGGGTGGCCGCGAGGCGTGCCGCGGCGATGATCCCCTGGTAGCCGGTGCAACGGCACAAGTTGCCCGACAACCCCTCGAGCAGCTCGCGGTCGTCGGGCTCGGGATGGTCCCGGAGAAATGCGGTGATCGACATGACGAAACCGGGCGTGCAGAACCCGCACTGCAGCCCATGCGTCTCGCGAAAGGCCTGCTGGACCACGCTCAACGTGCCGTCCGGCTCCGCGATGGCCTCGATCGTTGTCACCTGGGCGCCCTCGGCCTGGATCGCGAACATGAGACACGAGCGGACGGCCGCGCCATCGATGAACACTGTGCACGCACCACACACACCATGCTCGCATGCGAGGTGGGTGCCGGTGAGCTCGCAGTCCTCGCGGAGAAAATCGGCCAGGGTCTTGCGCGGCTCGACGAACGCGGCGCGCGACCGTCCGTTGACGGTGACGCTGACGGGACGGGGCGCGACGTCGGGTGGGACGCTCACGCGCGCCTCATTTCCCGGGTTGCGGCGTCTTGGATCGCGCTTCCCAAGGCCGCGGTGGCCAGGGCGACGCCGACCTGGAGCCGGTAGCTCGCGGGCGCGTGGACGTCGCTCGGGGGCTCGAGGCCACGGACGGCCAGGGTGCCGACGCCGGCGACGTCCGCCTCGGCGGCGCTCTGCCCGACGAGCGCGGCTTCGGCCTCCACGGCGCGGCGCGCCGTGGCATCCATCGCGAACCAGCTGATGGCGGCACGCTCGATCATGCCCGTGGGATCGAGATGCACGGCGCACGCGATGCCCGCCAGCGCGAAGTCACCGTGACGCCGCGCCACCTCGCGCACCGCGAAGCCGGAATGCGGTCCTGCGCGGGGCACCGTGACCGCGGTGAGGACCTCGTCCGGCGCGAGCGCCGTCTCCCAGGTGGACTCGAAGAGATCACAGGCCGCGATCGTGCGCGTTCCCGCCGGACCGGTGGCCTCCACACTCCCGTCGAGCGCGAGCAGCACTGCCGGATACTCCGCCGCGGGATCGGCGTGCGCGATCGCGCCGCCGATCGTCCCTCGGTTGCGGATCTGGAAGTGGCCGATGAGCGGCGTCGCCCGTGCGAGCAAGGGCGCCCCGGTGACGACGGCGGGATCGTCGCCGACGCGCGCGTGCGGCGTCATCGCGCCCAGCCGAATCGAACCGTTGACCGTCTCGACACCACGGAGCTCTGCGATGCGACCCAGGTCGACCAGGTGATCGAAGCGGGTGAGCCGCAGCGCGAGCATCGGAACGAGGCTCTGCCCACCCGCGAGCACCTTGGCCTCGTCGCCGCAGCGCGAGAGGATGCCGACGGCTTCCTCGATGCTCCCTGGCGCGTGGTACTCGAACGGTGCGGACTTCACGCCGTACCGTCTACTCGCGGCCAGTACCGAACGTCCAGCGTCATTCGTCGGCGAGGACGACGAGGTCGTCGCGGTGGACGACTTCGTGGGGTAAGCCGTCGGGCAGGTCAGTGGTCCGGGACCCCGCCACCGCTCGCAGCGCGGACGACGAGTAGCGGACGAGGCCCTTCGCGAACACCTCGCCCGTCGTGTCGACGACCTCCACCGGATCATCGGGTTCGAAGGTGCCCTCGACCTCGCGGACGCCCGCCGGGAGCAACGAACGATGATCGCGACACAGCGCGGCGCGGGCTCCGTCGTCGACCACGATCCGACCGAGCGCACCCTGCGCGAACGCGATCCAGAGCTTCCGGCTGGAGAGCCGCTCGGGACGTGGCTTCACGGAGGTCCCGACCGCGCGGCCTTCGATCGCGCCGAGGAGCACGCCCGATGAGCCCGCTTTCGCGATGACCGCACGAACACCCGACCACGCCGCGATCTTCGCCGCGGCGAGCTTGCTCGCCATGCCGCCGCTGCCCCGCTCGGTGCCCGCACCCCCGGCCACCGCTTCGAGGGCGGCGTCGACTGCAGCGATCTCCTCGATGAGCGATGCCTGCACGTCGAGCCGCGGATCCGCGGTGAACAGACCGGGTGTGTCGGTGAGCAGGACGAGCACGTCGGCAGCCACGAGATGCGAGACGAGGGCAGCGAGACGGTCGTTGTCGCCGTAGCGGATCTCGTCGTCGGCGACGGTGTCGTTCTCGTTCACGACCGGCACGACGCCCAGGTCGAGCAGCCGGCGCATCGTCTCGCGTGCGTGGAGATACTGCGACCGGTGGACGAAGTCCTGCTGCGTCAGCAGCACTTGACCCGCCACGAGGCCATGGGTCCCGAGGATCGCGCCGATGCGCTCGACGAGGCGCGGCTGGCCCACGGCGGCGACGGCCTGCAACGTACCCATGTCGCTCGGGCGGGTCGTCAGGCCCAACGCCGCCAGCCCTGCCGCGATCGCGCCCGACGACACCAGCACCACTTCGTGCCCCGCCGCGCGCGCGGCGGCGACTTCGGCGCAGAGCGCGATGACCGAGGCGTCGTGCAAGGTGCCGTCGTCGGTGGTGATCGACGACGTGCCGACTTTGACGACGGCGATCACACCAGACCCTCCACGTATTCGAGCTCGACCGGCCCGACGCGCACGAGGTCACCCTCACGGGCGCCCGCGCGCGAGCGCCTTCTCGACTCCCATGCGGCGGAGACGTTCCTGCACGTACTCGATCGCCTCGGCGTTGGTGAGATCGGCCATCGCCACGACGCGCTCCGCGCCGCGGCCGCGCACCCGCCACACACCGTCGTCGTCGCGCACCACCGTGAACCCGTCGTCGGAGGGTCGCAGCACGACGAACGCATCCGGCTCGGGCTCGGCGTGGCGCGCCTCGTCCACGAGCACGCCAATGCGGCCGAGCAACTCGTCGAGACCTCGGCGCGTTCGCGGCCGAGACCGCGGCCACATCGGGCCGGGGGACATCGGACGTGGCGATGTCGGCCTTGCTCCCGACGACGAGGCGGGGCCGATCGAGCAGCTCGGGGCGGTAGCGGCCGAGCTCGTCAAGCAACACGCGCTCCTGCTCGGCTGGAGTGTGACCCTCGACGTTCGCGAGATCCAACAAGATCACGAGCACGCGTGCACGCTCGACATGACGCAGGAACTGATGCCCGAGCCCACGACCTTCGGCCGCGCCTTCGACCAGACCCGGGATATCGGCGAGCACGAACTCGTGGTCACGGAAGCGCACGACACCGAGATGCGGCACGATCGTCGTGAACGGGTAGTCCGCAATCTTCGGCTTTGCCGAGCTCACCGCGGCGATGAGGGTCGACTTGCCCGCGTTCGGAAAGCCGACGAGCGCCGCGTCGGCCAGGAGCTTGACTTCGAGGCCGAGCCAGTGCTCCTCGCCGTACTCGCCCTGCTCCGCGAAGCTCGGCGCTCGCCGCGCGTTCGAGAGAAAACGTGCGTTGCCACGGCCGCCACGGCCGCCGCGTGCGGCGAGGTATCGATCACCGTGATGCACGAGGTCGGCGAGCACACCACCATCGCGAGATCGGACGAGGGTGCCCTCGGGCACTGCGACGATCAGGTCGCCACCGTTGCGCCCGTGCCGCTTGTTCCCCGAGCCGTGGGTGCCCGACTCGGCCCGGCGGTGTGGATGGTCCCGGAAGGAGAGGAGGGACGACACGTTGCGGCTGGCTTCGAGGTAGATGTCGCCTCCGTGCCCGCCATCGCCGCCGTCGGGACCGCCCTTCGGCACGTGTGCCTCACGCCGGAAGGCGATCGCTCCCGCTCCCCCGTCGCCGCCGCGCAGGTTGACCTGGACCTCGTCGACGAACGACACGGCACCAGGATACGAACGGCTCTTGGCGCTCCGGGACGACTGCCCGGGCCGACCGCGCGCTTCCGCGGGAGGGCTTACGGGGTGGGGACGACGTCGACGAGCTTGCGGCCCTTGCGGAACCCGAAGCGCACCACGCCGTTGGCCGTCGCGAAGAGCGTGTCGTCACCACCGCGCCCGACGTTGTCCCCAGGATGCACCTTGGTGCCGCGCTGGCGCACGATGATCGTGCCCGCGTTCACCCCGGTGCCACTGAAGACCTTCACGCCGAGCCGCTGCGCGTTGGAATCGCGACCGTTGCGTGACGACGCGGCGCCCTTCTTCTTCGACATGTCAGGCCTCCTGCGCCTCGGTCGTCGTCTCGTCGGCTGCCGGCGCCGCGGCCTTTGCCTTGGCGCGCGACTTGGGCTTCGTGGCGCCGCCGATCGTGATCCCGGTGATCTCCACCAGCGACAGGTGCTGGCGGTGACCCCAGTGCCGGCGCTGGTTGCTCTTGGGCTTGTAGGTGAAGGCGTTGATCTTCGGCCCGCGCGTCTCGCCGACCACCTTCGCGGTCACCACCGTCCCCGCCAGCTGCGAGGGAGTCGCCAGCACCGTCGTGCCGTCGACCACGAGCACTGGCGTGAGCTCCACGTCGGCGTCGTCCGCTGCGCCGAGAAGCTCGACCTCGAGTTGCTGGCCGGATTCGACCTTGTACTGCTTGCCGCCGGTGCGGATCACTGCATACATGGCGCGGGAAACCCCTCAGAGCGCTCCTGGAACCTGCTGATGCTAGCGGACCCGCCTCGCCGGCGGAAACCCGGGGAGTGGGTCAGTGTGAATCGAGGCGGCGGCCGAAGATCCAGACGAGGGCAATGACGGCCACGGCGATCCCAAGGATGACGATGACGACTGCGCCGTAGAGGGCCAGCGCTGCCGTCGCCAGAAGCGCAAGCATGAAGTCAATCCAGGCGAACGCGCGGTATCGCTGTCGGCGTGTGCCGTGACGCGCAGCGCGAAGAAACGCCATCGGACCCGACGCGTCGGGATGGCCGGGCGAGACGTAAGCCGGGAACGAGGTTCGTGCCTCCAGCGGGAGCGGAGGCTCAGCGGTACGGGCGGTGACCCGCTTCCGACGCCGTATGCCCGCCCGGCCCATGGTGTGATCGTCACGAGTGGAGCGGTCACGCCGCGTTGGGTCCGGCGCGGGCGTCGTGGTGGTCGAGTCGTTCGAGGCGGAGCCCGTCGGGCTGGTTGGGGTTCCCGGTGAGGGTCCAGGGTCCGTGGGGGACGAGCCGGGCGTGATGGTCAGTCCCGCCATCCCGCGCCGCGACTCCCTCGTCGGACGCACCGCGCTCATCCAACACCCGGGTGACGGCCAGTTCCTCGACGCGCAATTGCCGCTGCTCCGCGACCAACGACTCGCGTTCGCGCGACCAGCCACCCGGTCGGCCGGCACCGCAGATCGTCGAGGTAGGCACCAACGTCGAACATGGCCCCATCCAACCGCGGGGGTGTGACACTCATCGCCGGGAAGCGCCCATCACGAGAAGGAACGTCAGATCAGCCCCACGAAGACATATCAGATCAGGACAAGAAGAACGTCAGACGTTGGCGGCTTCGGCGCCGATCGTCGTCGACTCACCGTGGCCGGTGTGCACGATCGTCTCGGGCGGGAGCGTCAGGAGGCGCAAGCGGATCGACGTCACGATCGTGTCGTGGTCGGAGTAGCTCCGCCCCGTCGCGCCCGGACCACCGCAGAAGAGCGTGTCGCCACTGAACACGACGCGCTCGGCGTGGAAGCAGCACCCGCCCGGCGAATGACCCGGCGTGTGGATCACACCGAGCTCGACTCCACCCCGCGCAACACGCCGCGATCGACGAGCTCGCCGTCGGGCTCGGCATCCGGGTACACGTCCCGCCAGAGCATGCGATCGTCGGCGTGCAGCAGGATCGGCGCGTCGATTGCGTCGCGCAGCGCGACCGCCGCGTTGATGTGGTCGTTGTGTCCGTGGGTGAGCGCGATCGCGGTGACGTGGCGGCCGTGCAGCGCTTCGACAATCGGGCCGTGGTCATGCGCGGCGTCGATCACCACCACCTCACGCTCGTTGCCCACCAGCCAGATGTTGTTGGTGACCGCCCACTCGCCACCGTCGAGACGGAAGATCCCGTCGGTGGTGACGAGCTCGATCACAGCACCACGACGCTGCGGAGCACCTCACCGCGCTCCATCTTGTGAAACGCGTCCTCGACGTCGTCGATCGAGATCGTCTCGCTCACGAAGCGGTCGAGGTCGAGGCGCCCCTGCAAGTACAGCTCGATCAGCTTCGGGAAGTCACGGCTCGGCAGGCAGTCGCCGTACCACGAAGGCTTCAACGCTCCGCCGCGGCCGAAGAATTCGATCATCGGGATGTCCGGGAACTGCATCGTGGGCGTCGGCACGCCGACCTGCACGACCGTGCCCGCGAGGTCGCGCGCGAAGAACGCCTGGCGCAGCACCTCGGGATGCCCGACGGCCTCGATGCAGACATCGGCACCGAGCCCACCCGTGGCCGCCTTCACACCTTCCACCGCGTCCTCGCGGCTCGCGTTGACGGTGTGCGTGGCGCCGAAGTCGCGAGCCCACGCGAGCTTCCGATCGTCGAGATCGACTGCGACGATCGTCGTCGCGCCCGCAAGCCGTGCCCCTGCGATCGCCGCGTCGCCCACCCCGCCGCAGCCGAACACGGCGACCGAATCACCACGTTGCACTCCCCCGGTCAGCATCGCGGCGCCCAGACCTGCCATCACGCCACAACCGAGGAGCCCCGCGGTCGCCGCCGGCGCTTGCCGCGCTGACCGGCGTGCACTGACCGGCGGCCACGAGCGTCTGCTCGGCGAACGCGCCGATCCCGAGGGCCGGCGACAGCACGGTGCCGTCGGCGAGCCTCATCTTCTGCGTCGCGTTGAAGGTCGAGAAGCAGTACTGCGGCCTGCCCCGCCGACACGATCGGCAGGTGCCGCACACCGCACGCCAATTGAGGACCACGAAGTCACCCGGATGAAGGTCGACGACATCGGGACCGACGGACTCGACGACGCCGGCGGCCTCGTGTCCGAGCAGGAAGGGGAAGTCGTCGTTGATGCCGCCCTCTCGGTAGTGCAGATCGGTGTGGCACACACCGCAAGCCTGCACGCGCACCCGCGCCTCGCCGGGCCCCGGCTCGGGAACGACGATCGTCTCGACGGAGACCGGTGCGGCCTTCGCCCGCGCGATGACCCCGCGCACCTCGACCGGCATCGTCACGCTCCGCCGAGCGCGCGGATGTCGGCGAGCACCTGCACCGGGTGCTGATCGAGCTCCGGGTTGCCGTCGAGCTCGTAGGTCTTCGCGATGCGACCTTCGGGATCGACGAGGTAGCTGATCCGCCGCGGGTAGCCGAGCTCGGCGTACTGGTCCTCGGGTGGCCTCACCGCGCCGTAGACCTGGCTGACCGCGCGGTCGGCGTCCGACAGCAGCGGATACGGAAAGCCGTGCTCGTCGACGAACGCCTTCTGGTCGGCGGGCACGTCGTACGAGATGCCGACGATCTGCGCACCGCTCGCGGCGAACTCGGGCGCATGATCACGAAATGCCTTGCCCTCGATCGTGCACCCGCGCGTCGACGCCTTTGGGTACCACCACAGCGCCACCCACGACCCCCGCATGTCCCCCAACGACACCGGCACCTCGTCCTGGTCCACCAACGTGAACCCCGGCGCCTCTGTACCAACCTCCAGCATGAACCTCTCCTTGGTCTCGAGTCCCCTGCGGGGGCTAGCGCTGCGCGCGTCCGGGAAGACAGCGGGCATCCGTGCTCGCCGAAGAGCGACTGTCCCGGAGCGATGAGGTGAGCACGGATGCCCGCCTCAAGCACGACGGGTCTACTCCATCTGACTGAGGAGCGCCTCGTCAAGGAGGAAGCCGCGGCCGTGGCAGCTGGGGCAGGTCTGGCTGAACGATTCCACGAGGCCTTCGGAGATGCGCTTGCGGGTCATCTCGACGAGCCCGAGCTCCGACATCTCGAACGCCTGGGTGCGGGTCTTGTCGCGGGCGAGCGCGTCACGGAAGACCCGCTGGACCTCGTCACGGTTCGCCTTGACCTCCATGTCGATGAAGTCGATGACGATGATGCCGCCGATGTCGCGGAGCCGGAGCTGCCGGGCGATCTCCTCGGCCGCCTCGAGGTTGTTGCGAAAGACGGTTTCTTCGAGATTGGTCTTGCCGACGTTCTTGCCCGTGTTGACGTCGATGACGGTCAAGGCCTCGGTGCGCTCGATGACGAGCGATCCACCCGACGGCAACCACACCTTGCGATCGAGCGCCTTGAGGAGCTGCTCCGCGATGTGGAAGCGCTCGAAGATCCCCATGCCTTCCTCGTCGCGGTCGTAGTACTCGACGCGATCGGCGAGCTCCGGCGCGATGGCCTCGATGTAGGCGCGCGTCTCCTCGTAGAGCGCGAGGTCGTCGATGACGACGCCGCGGTACTCCTTGGTGAACTCCTCGCGGATGAGGCGCATCACCAGGTTGGGCTCCTGGTAGATGAGCTTCGCCGCTTTCGAGCTCGCCGCGAGCTTGGAAATCTGCTCCCACTGTGAGCGCAGCCGTACGACGTCTCGTTCGAGCTCCTCCCGCGTCGCGCCCTCGGCGGCAGTGCGCACGATGAGACCGGCGTCGGCGGGTCGGAGCTGGTCGAGGATCTTGCGGAGGCGCTTGCGCTCGTCCTCGGGGAGGCGCTTCGAGATGCCGTAGGTGTCGGGCTCGCCGGGCACCATCACGAGGAAGCGCCCGGCCAGGCTGACCTCCTGCGTGAGCCGTGCGCCCTTGTGCGCGATCGGGTTCTTCGTGACCTGCACGAGCACCGACTGCCCGTTCTTCAGCATCCGCTCGATCTTGGGCTTGTTGCCACTGTCGACGTCACCCGCGTCGAAGGCCACGTCACCTCGGTACAGCACGCCGTTCTTGGGCGTACCGATGTCGACGAAGGCAGCTTCCATGCCGGGGAGCACGTTCTGCACCCGCCCGAGATAGATGTTGCCGTCGATGGACTCGGCGCCGCTCGGTGTCGCCAGCGTGTGCTCGACCAGGCTGCGGCCTTCGAGGGTGGCGATGTGGATGTGGCCGCCTTCGAGCACGTGGACACACATGAGGTAGCGACCCGCGGGCCGACCCTTCCGGGTGCGCCCCCGGCGGCGTTCGAGAATGTCGTCGTCGAGCGCGGTCAGCGGCACGTCGCCGATGCCGAGATCGGCCTGGACGACATCCGCGGTCGTGGAGCGACCGCGAGGCGCCGGAGGGGTCGCGGCGGTCGTCCCCGCGCCCGACCGGTTTCGGCCGCGGCCGCCGCGGCGACGGCGCCGCGGCGAACGCGGTGCGTCGGTCGCACTTTCGCCGGCAGCAGGCGCCGGACGGGTGTCGCCGATTCGCGGACGCGTCGGCGCGGGCGGACGGTCCCCGATCCGGGGCGGACCTTCGATGCCTGCCTCTTCTCGCGCGGTCTCGCCGACGTCTTCCGAGGTCATGCTGCGATCGGGAGGATCGCCGGCCTCGGCATCGGCATCGGCATCGGCAGGGTGGTCGTCGGTCCCCGCAGTCGTCGTGGACTTGCGACGGTTCCGGCCGCCGCGCGAGCCGCGCCGGCGCCGACGGGGAGCACCCGGTGTGGTTGGTGTGATGCTCGACTCGCCGACCTCGGAGGAAGCGGTGTCGCCGTCGCGTGCGGTGGGCTGGGTCAGCGAAGCCGAGGAGCTGCGCTCACCGTCGGCGGAACTGGGCTCGGGGCCCTGAGGGGCCGTGGTGGTCATCTCGTCGGACATGGAAACCTTCTCTCATCAGGCGCGCGCCTCCAGGAGGCCGGGGCGCGCATCGGCCGTCAGTGGTGACAGCCGCGCGCCGGCAGCGCTCGATCCATTGATGGGTACGGCGGGCTCGCCATTCGGTGAGCCCGAGGCCACCGGCCGCCGCGTCGACGGCGGCGATGACCTCACTGGGGCGTGGAACTCGGGGTTGGGTCGCGAGCCGGAGGTCGAGTGCGACGTGATCGCCCGCGTCGACGACCGACAGGTCACGAATGACCGGCCGCACGTCGTCGTTGCTCTCGACGCCCTTGCGAACCCTGGTGATGTACAGCGCATCGGCGTCGAGCGCGGCACGGACCGCTCGACGCACTGCATCCTGGCTCGGGGAGGCCCCTGAGCCGTCGACGACCTCCGTGCGGTATTCGATCTCGGTGATCGCTTCTTGCAACGACGGCGCCCGGTCCGCCAGCGGCGCGGCAGCACGCACGTCGATCCCGACCGGAAGGGCCTCCGACAGGGCGGTCGGAAGCGTCTCGACGTCGACGGGCTCGGTGAGCTCGACGTCGAGGTATTCGGCCTCGCTCTCGTGACCGACCGAGAGCGCCAAACCGAAGCTCACCTTGGGCCTCGGCGAGAAACCCTGGGTGAACGCAAGCGGGAGCTGGTCGATGCGGAACGCTCGTTCGAAGGCCCGGGCAACGTCACGGTGCGAGACGAAGCGCACCTTGCCGACCTTCGTGAACTGCAGTCGCACGGGGTAGCCCGCCTCGCCCTTCATTCGGTCGCGCTCGCTGCGGCCGGGGATACCCCGGCCGCGGCCGCTCGCCGCTCCGGCGAGCTCCCTTCGCTCGCTCTGCTCGCTCCGGTCGCCGCTTGCGTCAGGAACACGGGGACGGCGGCGCCGCGGCTGAGGTCCTGGCCGGTGCCCTGACTGCCGCCCGCGGGAGCCGTCGTCGACGCGACGACATGCTCGAGGGCGTAGTCGGTGCACACCCCGCAGTCGTAGCACGGAGTCCACCGGCAATCGGGGAGCCCATGGTGCGCCAGGGCCGCCTGCCAGTCCTGCCACAGAAAGTCCCGATGGAGGCCCGCGGCGATGTGGTCCCACGGGAGCACCTCGTCTTCGGTCCGGTGCCTCGTGACGTACCAGTCGGCATCGAGACCCTCGGCGGCCATGGCCTCGAGCCAGCGGCGGAGATCGAACCGCTCGCTCCATTCCTGGAACGTGCCGCCCGCCCGCCAGACGCGCTCGATGACCCGGCCGATCCGCCGGTCCCCCCGGCTCACCAGGCCCTCGGCGAAGCTCGCTTCCGGGTCGTGCCACCGCAGCTGCGCACCGCTCTTGCGCAGTCCGTCGCGCAGCAGACCCACCTTGCGGTGCAGCTCGGCCACGCCGTTCTGGCCGAACCACTGGAACGGCGTGTGCGCCTTGGGCACGAAGCCGCCGGCGGACACCGTGCAACTCGCCCGCGACGTGTACCGACGGCCGATCGCCACCACGTTGCGCGCGAGCTCGGCGATGCCCAACGTGTCGGCATCCATCTCAGTCGGGACGCCCACGAGGAAGTACAGCTTCACCCGCCGCCATCCCTGCGAGTACGCGCCGTCGACCGCGGCGTACAGATCCTCCTCGGTGATCAGCTTGTTGATCACCTGACGCAAGCGCCACGTCCCACCCTCGGGTGCGAACGTGAGCCCCGTCCGGCGGATCTTCTGGATCTCCGAGGCGATGCCCACCGTGAACGCGTCGACGCGCAACGAGGGCAACGACACGCCCACGTTGCCGCAGCCTTCCTGCTCGTCGACGAGACCGGCGACGAGGCCGTCGATGCCCGAGAAGTCGGCCGTCGACAACGACGTCAGCGCCACCTCGTCGTACCCGGTGCGACGCAACCCGTCCCGCACCATCGTGCGAACCTGATCGATCGGGCGCTCTCGCACCGGCCGCGTGATCATCCCCGCCTGACAGAAGCGACAGCCGCGCGTACAGCCGCGGAACACCTCGACGTTCAGGCGGTCGTGCACCACTTCGATGAGCGGGACCAGCTGTTGCTTCGGGTACGGCCACTCGGCGAGATCCGCAACGGTGCGCTTGTCGACGACCGGCGCAACGTCTGGGTGTCGAGGCACGACCGACACGATGCGAGCACCGTCGTAGACGACCTCGTACATCGACGGGACGTACACGCCGGGGATCGTGGCGAGCTCGTGCAGCACGGCCTCGCGGCTCGCGCGGCCGGCGCGCTTCCATGCGCCCACCACCGCGCTGATCTCCCCGACCGGCTCCTCGCCGTCACCGATCACGAAGGCGTCGATGAAGTCGGCCATGGGCTCGGGGTTGAAGGCGCAGTGACCACCCGCGACGACGACAGGATCCTCCGGATGCCGGTCCTCGCTGCGCACGGGAACGCCGGCAAGGTCGAGGCAATTGAGGACGTTCGTAAAGACGAGCTCCGCCGCGAGGCCGAAGGCGAGCACATCGAAGGCGTTCCCCGCACGGTGCGTGTCGACGGAGAAGAAGGGAACGGAGGCTGCCCGCATCTCCGATTCCAGATCGATCCACGGTGCGTAGGCGCGCTCGGCCGAGGAGTCTTCCCGCTCGTTCAGGATCTCGTAGAGGATCTGGAGCCCCTGGTTGGGCAGGCCGATCTCGTAGGTGTCGGGGTAGACGAGCAGCCAGGACGTCTGGCTCGGCCGGTGCTCCGGCCGGAGGCTGCCCCGCTCCATCCCGATGTAGCGAGCTGGTTTCTCGACCCTGGCCAGGAGCGGCTCCAGCCGCGGCCACAGGTTGGACATCTGTGGACAACTCTAGTCGGCAGGCCATGACACGCGAACAAGAGCCGAGCGCCCGCGGGCCGGGTATCCCGGCCCGCAGCGAGGCGTGGCCCGAGCGGCCCGGCGCCGAAGGCGCCGAGAGCGGGAATTTAGGTAAACCGGCGCATGCCGACGTTGGCGACGAGGCCGATACAGGCCAGGGTGGCGATGATCGACGAGCCGCCATAGCTCACGAGCGGGAGCGGGATACCCGTCACGGGCATGATCCCCATGGTCATCCCGACGTTCTCGAACATTTGGAAGACGAGCATCGCCAACACGCCCGTGCACACGAGCGTCCCGAAGAAGTCGCGCGACAACCGGGCGATTCGCCACGTCCGCCACATGACGATCGCGAAGAGCCCCAGCAGCAGTGACGCGCCGACGAAGCCGAGCTCCTCCCCTACTGCGGTGAAGATGAAGTCGGTGTGCTGCTCCGGGACGAACTGACCCTGGGTCTGCGAGCCGTCGTCGAACCCCTCACCCGTGAAGCGTCCGTTCGCGATCGCCTGCTTCGACTGCTCCTGGTTGTACGCGCTCGACGCCGCGCCCGAGCCCGACGAGGAGTTGAAGACCACGGTGAGCCGGTCGACCTGGTACTGCTTCAGCACCCCGACGGCCATGATCGCCCACACGCCGCTCGTCGCGAGCAGCCCGAGCACGACAAGCTGGCGCCCCGTCACGCCCGCCATCGTGAGCAGGCCAAGGATGATCACCGCGAACACCAGGACGGTCCCGAGGTCCGGTTGCATCAACACGAGCCCGATCGGCACGGCGGCCAGCAGGACGACCGTGGTGAGGCGCCACGCGTCGATCTCGCCGCGGAAGTGGTGGCAGTATCCGGCGAGCGCCACGATGATGCCGAACTTCGCGAACTCGGACGGCTGAATCGTGAACCCGCCGGGCAGCTGGAACCACGACTGCTGCCCGCGCAGGTTCGACCCCAGCGGCGCGAGCACCGCCAGCAGCAGGATCACCGACGCCGCGTACGCGAGGAGCGGGAAGTCGCGCAGGCGTCGGTAGTCGATGGCGATCACGGCGACCATCACGACGACCCCGACCACGACGAACATCGCCTGTCGTTTGACGAAGTAGAGCGGGTCGCCGGTGATGCGATGGTGCGTGGTCGAGTACACCATCAACAACCCGACGGCAACGAGGACCGCCGACGCGCCGACCAGCCAGACATCGAGATGGCGCAATGACGACGCGTCGCTGCGTGAAGGAAACGCCATCAGTCCCGCTTCCCCGATGCCTGGCCGGCGACCCGGACGGGTGCCGGTGTCGGGTTCCCAGCCAGGTTCTCGACCACCCGCCGCGCGATCGGTCCCGCGACGTCGGCACCGTAGCCACCCTCCTCCACCATCGCGGCCACCACGTATTGGGGCAGCGATGGGTCGTTGTCCGGGTTCGTGATCGCGACGAACCACGACGTGTCCTGCTTGCCCTGCTCACGCTGGGCCGTGCCCGTCTTGCCGGCGACGGGCACGGCATCGAAGCCCTGGAAGGCGAAGTACCCGGTGCCTGCTGGATTGCTCACGACGCCCTTCAGCCCGTTCAAGATCACCGCGCGGTTGTCGGCGCTGAGGCCGGTCTGACGCTTGACGAGAGGCTTGAGCTCGCGGATCGTGGTGGGCTTCTCGTTCGGTGCCAAGCCCGTTGCGCCCTCGGTCACGAGTGACGCAAGGCGAGGCGTGTACAGGGTGCCGCCGTTCGCGATCGCGGCGTACGCGTTGGCGAGCTGCAGGGGGGTCACGAGCAGGTCACCCTGCCCGACCGCGATGCTTGCGCTGTCACCACGCCGCCAGGTGCGCGACGTGGGGTCGGGGTCGTTCTTGTTGAGCGCAGCGTTGAACGCCGCGTCGGGCACACGACCCTTGTGGTCTCCGGCGAGGTCGACTCCTGTCGGTGCGTCGAACCCGTACTTCTTCGCCGTGTTCTGGATCGCATAGCCATCGACGTGAGCGGTGTCGCCCCGGTCGAGCTCGTCGCGGTAGGTGTTCCAGATCGAGTTGCCGAGGCTGTAGAAGTACACGTCACTCGACACGACGATCGCCTTGCCGAGATCGACGAGCCCGTTGGCCTGGTTCTTGGCGTTGCAGCGTTGCTCGTCGTTGCCGAACTGGAAGCACCCGGTGTCGTTCACCGCGGTGTCCGGGGTGATGAAGCCGTGCTCCAGCCCCGCGATGGCCGTGATCGCCTTGAACGTGGAACCCGGCGCGTAGGGGTTCGTCGCCCGATCGAGCAGCGGATAGTTGCTCGACTCGTCAAACAAGCCTGGAGGAACCACCCCGCTCACGAACGCGTTGGGGTCGAACGTCGGGTTGGATGCCAATGCGACGACCGAGCCAGACCTCGCATCGAGCACCACCACCGCACCGCCGGTCGCCTTGAACGTCTCGAACCTGAGCTTCTGGCCGGTGTTCTGCACCTTCCGCGCACCCTCGATGCCTTGCTCGAGCGCGGTCTCCGCGACCTTCTGCACATCGAGGTCGAGCGTCAGCTGGACGTCGTGGCCGGGAACCGCCGCGCTCTCCTCGTGCACCGACGTCACGCGGTTGAGGCTGTCGACCTCGACCTTCTGCACTTCGGGCTTGCCGCGCAGCTCGTATTCGAACGCCTGCTCCACGCCTGTCTTGCCGATCATGTCATCGGCGCCGTAGTTGTCCTTCGCGTGCTGCGCGAGCTCGTCGGGGCTGATCTGTGCGGTGTAGCCCAGGAGGTGCGCGGCCAGCGTGCCGTACGGGTAGCGACGTACCGTCGTGCGCGTCACGGTGACGTTCGGATACCGCTCAGGGTTCTCCTTGATCGTGAGGATCTGCTCGAACGGCGCTCCGACCGCGATCGGCACCGCTTGGAACGGCGGGTACTTGTCGGAATCGATCGCGGCCTCGACCGTCGACGCGTCCTTGCCCAGGAGCGCGGCGAGCCGGGGCACGAGCTCCGCAGCGCGTCGGCGAAGTGAGCTTCTGGCGATCGACCATGATCGTGTCGACGACGGTGTCCTCGGCGAGCACCCGACCCTTCGCGTCGAGGATCCGACCTCGGATCGCGGGGGTCGTGACGATGCGCTCCGTGTTGTGCTGGGCCTCGACGGCGAGGCGCTCCCCGCCCGCGACCTGGAGGAACCACAGGCGAGTGAGGAGCCCGGAGAAGAGCGCAAACAAGATCACGCCGATCACGGTGAGCCGGAGTCGACTGTTGATCTGGGTCACCGTACCTTGGTCATCGCCGCGCGATCCGCCAGCCCGTCTCGGCCGTCGGGCGACGGGCCGCCCGCTGGACGAGGGGGATCACGACCACGGCAAGCAGCGAGTCGTACAAGGCGGCCAGGATCACGATCCCGAGGCTGTGCGCGGTCAGGAAGCCGTCCTCACCCACGAGCACGCCGACGATCAGGAACACCAGCCCACCGAGCAATCCACCCGCTGCGCCCAGCAACGGGGCAATGCCCGAGGTGGCGCGCAGCATGCCCGCCTGGAACGTGCCCACTGCGTACCCGGTCAGCGCGTAGGAGAGTGCCGAGAGACCGACCGGCGTCGAGAGGAACATGTCGGTCACCAGGCCGGCGGCAAACCCGAACACCGCGCCCGACTCCGGGCCGTCCTCGAACGCGACACCGATCACTGCCAACAGGCCGAGCTCCGGGACGGCGCCGAAGAGGCGGAGGTGTGGCAGCAGCGTCGTCTGGAGGACGACAGCCCCGATGACGACGAGCGTCAGCCGGATCCGACGGATCACGGCGTCCCCGCCGGCGGCCAGCGCAGCACCTTCACCGCGTCGATCCGGTCCAGATCGACGATCGGCCGGACCAGCACGTCGCGCACGCGTTCGCGACACCGCGATTCGAGACGCGCTCGATGGTGCCGACGGGCAGGAGCGCGGGATAGGCCTCACTCGACAGACCGGAGGTCACGACGGTCTGTCCTTTCTCGACCTCCGTGCCGGCGGGAAGGAAGGAGAGCCGCAGCAACGAGTTGTCGGACTGTCCGTCGGCGATCCCGAGCGCTCCGAGGCCCTGCGCCTCGACGAGCCGGACACCGACGGAGAAGCGCCGGTCGTCGATGCGTCGAACGGTGGCACTGGTCTTCGACACCGCGATCACCTGCCCGACGAGACCGGTGCCCACCACGACAGGCATGCGCTCCCGGACGCCGGCGTCGGTCCCCCGGTCGATGCGGAACGTGCGCTCGAAGCTCCCGACCGAGCTCCCCACGATCGTCGCCGCGATCGCGTCCGAGTCGGAGACCTGCGGAATGTCGAGCAGACCCTCGAGCTCCTTGATCCGCGCGTTCGACACCTTCGCCTGCGCCAGCTGGGTGCGGGAGCGCGCCAGACGTTCGCGGAGCACTCGGTTCTCGCGACGGAGCGCCCCGGTCTTGCCGAGGCCGTCGAAGAAGTCGACGGTGGGATTGATCGCCTCGTCCGCGAGGTCTTGGACGGGACCGACGACGTCGCGGACCGCTTGGCGAGTGGTGTCGATCAACCCCGACCCCGCTGGTCGAGCGTCGCGAGCGTGAGCGAGGTGAGGACGATCATCACGAGCGTCGCGCGACGCCGACGATCTCGCTGGTACGCCACCATGATCTCGACGCGCCCGCGCGGGCGCGGTCAGTCCTGGGGTGAGGCGCTCAGAACACCCTTGAGCACGTCGAAGTTCTCGAGACACTGCCCCGAGCCGAGCACCACCGAGAACAACGGATGCTTCGCGCGCCGCACTGGCATCCCCGTCTCGGATTGGATGCTCTGGTCGAGGCCGATGAGCTGAGCGCCACCACCGGTGATCACGATCCCGCGCTCCATGATGTCGGCCGCGAGCTCGGGCGGGGTCTTGTCGAGCGTCACCTTCACCGCGTCGACGATCGCGGCAGCGGGCTCTTCGACCGCTTCGCGGATCTCCACCGTCGACAGCACGATGGTCTTCGGAAGTCCGCTCACCAGATCACGTCCACGGACCTCGGCATAGATCTCTTCCTCGAGAGGCCATGTGCTCGCGAGCTGGCACTTCACCTCTTCGGCGGTGCGTTCGCCCAACGCGAGCGAGTACTCGCGCTTCACGAAGTTGATGATCGCCTCGTCGAACTCGTCGCCGCCGATACGGCTCGATTCGCTCGCGACGATGCCGCCCAACGAGATGACCGCGACCTCGGTCGTTCCGCCACCCACGTCGACGATCATGTTGCCCGCCGGCTCGTGCACCGGCAGCCCCGCGCCGATCGCGGCCGCCATCGGCTCCTCGATCACCATGACGGGCTTGCGCGCGCCGGCGAACTCGGCCGCCTCCTGCACCGCGCGACGCTCGACCCCGGTGATCCCCGACGGGATGCAGATCACCATCCGCGGCTTGGCCCACTTGCGGTGGTGCACACGCTGGATGAAGTAGCGGAGCATCTTCTCGCAGATGTCGAAGTCGGCGATCACGCCGTCCTTCAAGGGTCGCACCGCCACGATGTGGCTCGGCGTGCGACCGAGCATCCGCTTGGCCTCGGCCCCGACGGCCAGCAGCCGGTTGTCGCGGGTGTTCATCGCGACGATCGACGGCTCGTCGAGGACGATGCCCCGACCGCGGACGTACACGAGCGTGTTGGCAGTGCCGAGATCGACCGCCATGTCGCGGCCAACCACGGAGGAATACCAAGGCTCAGGCACGGAACGCGTTCCTCCAGGGAAGCCGGGTCGCACAAGGGTAGTCGGACCGCGGCGCGGCGCAACAGCCGTGCCGGAAGACGCCGGATGTGACTGCCGTGATTGCTCGAGGGTCGCCGCGAGCGGCGAGCGGAGGGCCCGCTCCGTCAGGCCAGGTGCGGGAAGAACAAGGCGATCTCGCGCTCGGCGGACTCAGGCCCGTCGGACCCGTGGACCAGGTTCTCGCCGGTCTCGAGGGCCAGATCGCCGCGAATCGTCCCGGGCGCGGCCTCTCGCGGATTCGTGACCCCCATCGACACGCGAACGACGCGCCACGTGTCGGGCCCTCCCTCCACCACCATGGCCACCAGGGGACCGCGGGTGATGAACGACACCAGATCGCCAAAGAACGGGCGCTCGCGGTGTTCCTCGTAGTGCCGTCCGGCGAGGTCTGCATCGATGGTGCGGAGCTCCATCGCCGCGATCGTCAGGCCCTTGCGCTCGAGGCGGCCGACGATCTCACCGACGAGCCCTCGCTCGACCGCGTCGGGCTTGCACAGGACCAGCGTCCGCGTGCTCATGAGGCGGGCAGGCTACTCGGCGGGACCGTCACGATCTGCGGCGAGCACCGCGCGTCCGGCGCCGACGACGTACAACGACCCAGTGACGATCACCTGCCCACTCGACCCGGCGAGGTCGCGGCCGCGCAGCACGGCGTCCCGAACGCGGTCCACGACCTCGATGCGCGCTCGCGCGACACCGAGCTCCTCGGCTGCCGCCGCGACGATCCGAGGGTCGAGCGCGCGTGGACTCGGCGGCCGGCAGCACACCAGCTGGCCGATCGTGTCGATGCCGAACGCGGCAAGCATCTCGTGCGGCTCCTTCTCGCGCAGGAGCCCGACCACGAAGGTCCGCGCGACCGCGGGGAACTCCTCCGCGAGTGCGGTGCGCAGCGCGGTCGCGCCGGCCACGTTGTCCGCGCCGTCGAGGAGCACCAACGGGTGGTGACCCACCACCTCGAGACGACCCGGGGAGCGCACGCCGGCAAAGGCCGCGGCGACAACGGCACCTTCGAGGGGACGCCCGAGGAAGCACTCCGCCGCCGTCAACACGATCGCCGCGTTCTCGGCTTGATGCGCTCCGTGCAACGGCAGGTAGACGCCTTCGAACACGGCCGTCGGCGTCCGCAGATCGACGAGGCGCCCTCCGTGGGCCAGGGTGCTCGTGGCGACATCGAAGTCGGAGCCCCGACGCACGACCCGCGACGCACCGCGCCTCAGGAAGTGCGGCTCGAGCTCCGGCTCGCGCTCGCCCAGCACGAGCAGCGAACCCGGCTTGACGATCCCCGCCTTCTCGGCCGCGATGTCGTCGCGGGTGGGACCAAGGTACTCGACGTGGTCGATGGACACGTTGGTGACGACGGCGACTTCGGCGTCGACGACGTTTGTCGCGTCCCACGTCCCGCCGAGGCCGACCTCGAGGACGGCCACGTCGAATGCGTCGTCACCGAACCAACGCAGCGCTGCCGCGGTGAGGATCTCGAAGTAGCTCGGCCGCTCGGTGACGTACGGCTCGACGAGCGCGACCGCTTCGAGCAGCTCGACGAGCGTCGCGTCGCCGATCGCCTCGCCGTCGCGCGCCATGCGCTCGTTGACGCGCTCGAGATGCGGGCTGGTGTACGTACCGGTCGCGAGGCCCGACGCGGTGAGCAGCGCGGTGATCATGCGCGCCACCGACGTCTTGCCGTTGGTCCCGGTCACGTGGATCGCCGGATACTCGACTTGGGGTGATCCCAGCAGCTCGAGCAGCTCGCGGATCCGTTCGAGGGTGGGAGCCGACGTGCGGCGGGATCGGCCCCCGGGAAGGCCGACGCCGGCCTCGAGGTTGACATGCGCGTCCAGCCAGGCCAGCGCCTCGGCGATGTTCTTCATGGACTACGCGGCGTCGGGTTCCACGAGCTCGATCTCGATCGCAGCCTCGGCCGACTCCTCCAACACGATCTCGCCGACGATCCGACCAGCCTCCCGCAGGTCGTCGAGCGCGCGGCGCAGCGCGTCGAGGCGCGGGCTCGAGTCGCGGACCACCAGTTGCGAGACCTCCGACTTCATCGACCGCTGCGCCACGCTCTTCGCCTTGCGGATCGCGGCCAGCACCGTGGCCGCGATCTCAAGCACGGGCGCATCGGTCTCGTCGTCGGCCTCGCCGGTTCGGAGCAGCTCCTCGACCGACGGCCACGGCGCCCGGTGCACCGAACCCTCCTGCCACCACGACCACACCTCCTCAGTGACAAACGGCAGGTGCGGCGCGAAGAGTCGGAGGAGCGTCGAGAGCGCCTGTGCGAACGCCACGCGCGCCGAGCGCGCCGCGTCCTCGCCCGCGCCGCCGTATGCCCGCTGCTTCACGAGCTCCAGGTAGTCGTCGCAGAACGTCCAGAGGAAGCGCTCTGAGACCTCCAGCGAGCGGGCGTAGTCGTAGCCCTCGAACGCGTTGGTCGCGCTCGCGACCAACGTCCGCAGCTGCTGCAGCATCGAACGGTCAATCGGCGCGCTGACGTCGGCCACCGTTGGTGGCTCATCACCCATGACCCCGAGCGCGAACTTCGACGCGTTCAAGAGCTTGATCGCGAGGCGGCGGCCGACCTTCATCTGGCCCTCGTCGAACGCGGTGTCGGTACCCGGCCACGCGCTCGCCGCCCAGTAGCGCACCGCGTCCGATCCGTACTGCTCGAGCAGGCCCATGGGAGTGACGACATTGCCCTTCGACTTGCTCATCTTCTTGCGGTCGGGATCGAGCACCCATCCCGAGATCGTGGCGTGACGCCACGGCAGCGCGCCGTGCTCGAGATCCGCGCGGACCACCGTCGAGAAGAGCCAGGTGCGGATGATCTCGTGCGCTTGCGGACGCAGGTCCATCGGAAAGGTGCGGGAGAAGAGGTCGGGATCCTCGATCCAGCCGGTTGCGATCTGCGGCGTGAGCGACGACGTGGCCCAGGTGTCCATCACGTCGGGGTCGCCGACGAAGCCGCCGGGCTTACCCCGCTGACCCTCCGAGAACCTGTCGGGCGCGTCGATCGAAGGGTCGACCGGCAGCTGCGCCTCGTCGGGAACGATGGGATGCTCCCAATCCACCGACTCATCGTCGAGTACCCGGTACCAGACGGGGAACGGCACACCGAAGAACCGCTGCCGGCTGATCAGCCAGTCGCCGTTGAGACCCTCCACCCAGCTCTCGTAACGAGAGCGCATGTGCGGCGGGTGCCATCGAAGCTCTCGCCCTCGGTCGAGCAATCGGTTGCGGAGGCCGTCATCGCGACCTCCGTTGCGGAAATACCACTGTCGTGTGGTGACGATCTCGAGCGGTCGGTCGCCGCGCTCGTAGAACTTCACGGCGTGCACGATGGGCTTCGGCTCCGCGAGCAGATCGCCGGACTCTCGCAACAGCTCGACGATCCGCTTCTGCGCCTGCTTCACCGTCTTGCCGGCGAGCTCCTCCCAATGCTCGTAGGCACGATTGCCGTCGAAGCTGATCGGTGGAGCGCCCGTGATGCGACCGTCCCATCCCACGACGGGCCGCGCCGGGAGCCTCAGCTCGCGCCACCACGTGACGTCGGTGGTGTCCCCGAAGGTGCAGATCATCGCGATTCCCGAACCCTTCTCAGGGTCGGCGAGGCGATCCGCGAGCACCGGGACCTTCACGCCGAAGAGCGGGGTCAACACCTCGCTGTCGAACAACGCCTGATACCGCTCGTCGTCGGGATGGGCCACGAGCGCCACGCAGGCCGGGATGAGCTCCGGTCGAGTCGTCTCGATGACGACATCCCCTTCGCCGTCGGCGCGACGGAACCGGATGGCGTGGTATGCGCCGGGGAGCTCGCGATCCTCGAGCTCCGCCTGTGCCACGGCAGTGCGGAAGTCGACGTCCCACAGCGTCGGCGCCTCGGACTGGTATGCCTCCCCGCGGGCGAGCATCCGCAGGAAGGCACGCTGGGAGACGCGCTGCGCCGCTTCGCCGATCGTCGTGTAGGTGAGTGCCCAGTCGACCGACAGGCCGAGCCAGCGGAAGACCGCCTCGAACGCCTGCTCGTCCTCGGCGGTGAGCCGGAGACACAGCTCGACGAAGTTGCGACGGGACACGGCAACTGGAGGATCGGGAGGCGTGTCGGGTGCCTCGAACGACGGGTCGTGGGGCAACGACGGGTCGCAGCGCACGCCGAAATAGTTCTGCACCCGGCGCTCCGTGGGCAGGCCGTTGTCGTCCCATCCCATCGGGTAGAAGACGGCCTTTCCCCGCATGCGTTGGAAGCGGGCCACGGTGTCGGTGTGGGTGAACGAGAACACGTGGCCGACGTGCAGCGATCCGCTGACCGTCGGCGGCGGCGTGTCGATGGAATAGACCTGCTCGCGCGGCTTCGACCGATCGAATCGGAACGTCGCGTCACGCTCCCACGCCGCAGACCACTTCTCCTCGAGACCGTCGAGACTCGGCTTCTCCGGGACCACCATCGCCGCGCAGTCTACGAACCGGCGAGCGGCGTCCCCGACCGTCGCTGTGCTCGGTAGGGTGCGCTCCATGACGATCCCGACGAACCTCACCTTCGACGTCGGACCGATCGGTCCGACCACGTCCACGTCGATCGCCGCGTGGGAGTTCCTCCCGGACTCGACGCCGCGGGCGCTCCTGTTCGCGATCCCGGGCGGCACGTATCGCAAGGACTACTGGCACATGGCAATCCCGGGTCACCCGGGCTACAGCTTCGCCGAGCACATGGTCGGCCACGGCTACGCCGTCGTGGCGGTCGACAACTACGGCACCGGCGACAGCACGCGTCCGGCGAGCGGTGACGACGCGACGCTCGAGAACATGGCGGCCGCGAACGCGCGGGTCGCGGCCGAGCTGCGCTCGCGCCGCCCCGATGTACCTCTCGTGGGCGTCGGCCATTCGATGGGCGCTGCCCTCTCGGTCATGCAGCAGGCGCAGCACCGCAGCTTCGATGCCATCGCGCCGCTCGGCTACGGCTACCAGCCACTCGCCGGCTTCGACGACACCTTGGCGCTCGACGCGCAGCTCGCGGCGTCCGCCGAGCGGTTCTCGGCCATGGCTCCGTGCCCCGACGGCAACTACGAGATCGATCGCGACCTGCTCCGCCCGCAGTTCCACTGGGACGACGTGCCCGACGCAGTCATCGCGGCCGACAACGCGGTTGCGACCGTGCTCCCGCGGCCCGCGCTGCACGTCGTGGGGACCACGCCGACCGGCCGCCCGTACGCAGCTGCCGTCGACGTCCCCGTCTTCCAGGCATGGGGCGAGCGCGACAACACGCCGAACCCGCACGGCGACGGCGCGTTCTTCACGTCGTGTCCCGACTACACGATGTTCGTGCTCCCGCAGTCGTGTCATTGCCACAACTTCGCGAGCACACGTCACCAGCTCTGGGACCGCCTCGCGGGCTGGCTCTCCGAGATCGTCTGACTCATGAGGTGGGCGTCGACGCGAAGCGGGGTGTTCCGGTCGGCTCGAAGAAGTAGCCGACGACATCGGGCGCGAGCGTGTCGCTGCGGGCTGGATTCGCGGCCATGAGCGCGGCGAGCGCCTCGGTCGGATCCGGCCCGAGCAGCTCGTAGAGCGCCATGTAGCGGTGCCGCGTTCCGATGCTCGATCCCACGAGCCGGTACCGCTCGCGGAGGTGAAGCCCCCCGCAGCGACGACCTCCGGCAGATGCTGGCGGTCGTACCACTCGTTGAACTCGCGGTCGCGGCCCTCGACCGAGTTGGTGAACACGACGAAGAGCGAGCGTGTCCCCTCCCCCGGAACCCCGAGGCACGGTTCACCAATCAGCTCGTAGTAGCCGACGGAGCGGTCGGGACCGTCGACGCCTGCGTGTCGCAGCCGCGTGGCCTGGATCCGAGCGCGCGTCGCGTCGAGGTCGTCGGTCTCGACCTGCGCGAGCAGGAGGAACGGCCACGGCGCGCGCTGCTCGGAGACCGGCGCGATCCGGAACCGCTCGGCCGCCACGAAGCCGTCGACCTCCAGCAGCTCGGGGACGTGGATCGCCTCGAACCACTCGTCGTAGTCGGCCTCGCGACCGGCAGCCGCAGTCGTGAACGCTCCCACGACATACCGCGCCATCTGCCCCCCAGAGATCCTGCAGCGGAACCTACGCGGAGCGGCGCGCCGTCTCGTCGGTCGAGATGAGCGTCGGGTGCATCTTGTCGAGCACCACCGCGCGATCGATCACGCAGCGGGCGATGTCGGCGCGGCTCGGGAGGTCGTACATGACCTCGAGCAGCACCTCCTCGAGGATCGCCCGCAACCCACGGGCGCCCGTCCCACGCTTGAGCGCCTCGCGGCCGACGGCCTCGAGCGCGTCGTCGGTGAACACGAGCTCGACGTCGTCGAACTGGAAGAACTTCTGGTACTGCTTCAACAGCGCGTTCTTCGGCTCGACCAGGATGCGGATGAGCGCCTCCTCGTCGAGGTTGTGCACCGCGCCGATCACGGGGAGGCGACCGACGAACTCCGGGATGAGCCCGAACTTCAGCAGGTCCTCGGGGAGCACCGACGACAGGATCGCGCCGAGGTCCTTCTCGGCTGCGCGGCGGATGTCGGCGCCGAAGCCCACTCCCTGGCTGCCCGATCGACCCTCGATGATCTTCTCGATCCCGGCGAACGCGCCGCCGCAGATGAAGAGGATGTTCGTCGTGTCGATCTGGATGAATTCCTGGTGCGGGTGCTTGCGACCACCCTGCGGTGGCACCGAGGCGGTCGTGCCCTCGAGGATCTTCAGCAACGCCTGCTGCACACCTTCACCCGACACGTCACGTGTGATCGACGGGTTCTCTGCCTTGCGTGCGATCTTGTCGATCTCGTCGATGTAGATGATCCCGGTCTCCGCCTTCTTGACGTCGTAGTCGGCGGCTTGGATCAACTTCAGCAGGATGTTCTCGACGTCCTCACCGACGTAGCCGGCTTCGGTGAGCGCGGTCGCGTCGGCGATCGCAAACGGGACCTTCAGCAGCCGGGCCAGCGTCTGCGCGAGCAGCGTCTTGCCGCAGCCGGTCGGGCCGATGAGCAGGATGTTGGACTTCTGGAGCTCGACCTCGGGATCGCCGTAGGCGCCCGCCTGGACGCGCTTGTAGTGGTTGTAGACCGCAACGGACAGGATCTTCTTCGCCTGGTCCTGACCGATGACGTAGTCGTTCAGGTAGTCGTAGATCTCACGCGGCTTGGGGAGCTCGTCAAACTTGACCTCGGAGGTCTGCGAGAGCTCCTCTTCGATGATCTCGTTGCAGAGATCGATGCACTCGTCGCAGATGTAGACGCCGGGTCCCGCGATCAGCTTCTTGACCTGCTTCTGGCTCTTCCCGCAGAACGAGCACTTCAGCAGGTCACCACCGTCGCCGAACTTGGCCACCCGACGCCCCCTTCTCCCTCGTGGTCGCTCAGCTGACGCCGGCCGGCACCGCGACCGACGCGAGCTCACGGTTGGTGATGACCTCGTCGATGATGCCGTAGTCCTTGGCCTCGAGCGCGCTCATGATGAAGTCGCGGTCGGTGTCGTGGCCGACCTTCTCGACGGTCTGGCCCGTGTGGTGCGCCAGGATCTGGTCGAGGAGCTCGCGCATCCGCACGATCTCCTTCGCCTGGATCTCGATGTCGACGGCTTGCCCCGAGGCGCCACCGTGGGGCTGGTGGATCAGGATCCGGGCATGCGGCAGGACGAAGCGCTTGCCGGGGGCGCCGGCGGCCAGGATCACCGCGGCGGCCGACGCGGCCTGGCCGATGCAGATCGTCGAGACGTCGGGCTTGATGTACTGCATCGTGTCGTAGATCGCGAACAGGCCCGTGATCTCCCCGCCGGGTGAGTTGATGTAGATCGAGATGTCCTTGTCCGGGTCTTCGCTCTCGAGGTGGAGCAGCTGCGCCATCATGAGGTTGGCGACAGTGTCGTCGATCGGCGTGCCGAGGAAGATGATGCGCTCCTTGAGCAGCCGCGAGTAGATGTCGAACGCGCGCTCACCGCGGTTGGTCTGCTCGATGACCGTCGGGACGATGTAGTTGCGAATCGGCTCGCTCACGCCTCTGGCTCCTCTTCGGATGGTTCGGCAGTCGCCTCGCTGCGGTTGTCAGATGCCTCGCCAGCCAGCTCTGGGAGGGTGAGATCGATCGGTTCGCCGGCCTCGTCGAACACAGAGGCGCGCTCGACGAGGAACTGGATGGCTTTCGCCTTTGCGACGTCCGAGCGTACCGCCTCGAGGACACCCCGCCGTTCGAGATCCTTGCGCACCTGGGCGAGCTTCTGGCCGAGGCGTTCGGCGACCCGCAGGAGCTCTTGGTCGAGCTCTTCCTCGGTGGCCTCGATGCCTTCGGCGGCGATCACCGCGCGGAGCGCGAGATCGGCACGGACGGCTTGCATCGATCCGGTGCGCACCTGCTCCAGGAGCTCGGCTTGGTCGAGGCCGGTCGCGGCAAGGTACTGCTGCACGTCGACGCCCTGCGCCTCGAGGCGGTGGACGAGGTCGTGGAGCCGACGCTCCATCTCCTGGTTCACGAGGGTCTCGGGGAGCTCGATCGCAACGAGCTCAGCGGCCGCATCGAGCACGCGGTCGCGCACTGCGAGGCGACCCTGGAGCACCGCGTACAGCTCGAGCCGCTTGCGCACGTCGGCGCGCAGGTCGTCGACGTGATCGAACTCGCTCGCTTCCGAGACCCACTCGTCGGTCAGCTCCGGCAGCACCTTGCGCTTCGCTTCCTTCACGAGCACGCGGAACTGGACGTCGGCGCCCGCACGATCGCCGAAGCGCTCGGGCAAGGTCGTCGAGAACTGGACGATGTCCCCCGGCCGCTTGCCGTGGAGCTCTTCGTCGAGCTCGGCAACGACGTCTCCCGAACCGACCTCGTAGAGATAGTCGGTGACGGTCAGCGCCTCGACGGCCTCACCGTCGACGCTGCCCGTGACGTCGACCTCGGCGTAGTCGCCGTCGATGAGCGGTCGCTCCGAGTCCTCCAGGTCGGCGAAGCGCTCGCGCAGCTGATCGACCTGTGCGTCGATGTGCTCGTCCCCGACCGGGGTGTATTCGATCTCGACGCGGAGACCCTCGTAGCCCTCGATCTCGACCTGCGGCCGCACCTCGACGACCGCGTCGAACTCCACGTCACCCGAGTCCTCGCCCGCGGTGAGCTCGATCTCGGGTGGCGCGATCACGTCGACGGCCTCGGTCACGACCGCCTCGGCGTAGTAGTCGGGCAACGAATCGCGCAAGGCTTGGTCACGCGCGACGTCGGTGCCGAGGCGTGCTTCGAGCAGGCGGCGCGGCGCCTTCCCCGGGCGAAAGCCCGGGATGCGCACCTCGCGCGCCAACTTGCGGAACGCGGCATCGATGGCCTGCTCGAAGTCGGCCGCAGGGATCGCGATGTGGAGCCGGACCTTGTTGCCTTCGAGCGGCTCGATCGAGGTGTGGACAGGCATGGGGAACGGAAGTGTATGCCTGGTACCTGGTCGCACTCGCTACGGACGGGATACCCGGCCCGCCGCCGCTCCTGATGTTTGGTCGCACTCGCGACGGGCCGGGATACCCGGCCCGTCGCCGCTCGTCGCTCCTGCTCGCTTCGCTCGCCGCGTGCGCCGAGAGATGCCAACATGCGCTGTCGACGCGCAGGAGCGGCGAGTACGTGGTGGATTCGCAACCGGCAGATCTAGGCCTCACGCACGTCGCATTGCCCGTGCGTGACGTCGACGCGAGCATCGCCTTCTACGCGAAGTACGCACACATGCACGTGATCCATCGGCGCGACGCACACGGCGACGACGTCGCGTGGATCACCGACGCGACTCGCCCGTTCGTCGTGGTCCTGATCAGGCCCCACACCGTCGACGGCGCCGCCCGCCTGGGCGGCTGGGCCCACCTGGGCGTCGCGTGCGGCACACGTCAGGAGGTCGACGAGCGGTGCCGGGACGCACGGGCCGCCGGGTACGACGTGACCGGGCCAGAGGACTCCGGGCCGCCCGTCGGATACTGGGCCTTCATCACCGATGCCGACGGCCACAACCTCGAGCTGTCCCACGGGCAGGACGTCGCCGCGACAGTCGAACGACTCAGCTGAGTGGGAGGTCGGCGCGGAGCTGGTCGACGAGCAGGCCCTCGAAGTCCGACGTCGCTCGGGGCCAGCCGAACAGGTAGCCCTGCCCGATGCTGCACCCGAGGTCGCGGGCGATCCGCAACTGTTGGTCGTCTTCGATTCCCTCGGCGATCACGTCGCAGCCGAGCGCCCTTGCGGTGCCGACGGCGCCGGACAGGAGGTCCGCGCCGAGGGACGACGCCGCGACGTCGGCGAGGGAGTCCCGACGCAGCTTCAGGACGTGGATCCCGAGCCGCTTGAGGTGCAGCAACGACGACAGGCCGGTTCCGAACTCGTCGATCGCGACTCGAATCCCGAGATCGGTGAGTCGACCGAGCACCGCGTGCGCGCGCGGAGTGTCGGTGAGCAGCGCGGTCTCCGTGATCTCGACGCCGAGCTGGGAGGCTTCGATTCCCGACCGGACGAGGACCCGATCGACAGACGCGAGCACCGCGTCGTCGAGGAACTGGCTGGTCGAGAGGTTCACCCACACCGTCTGCGGCGCGTGTGCGGCAAAGACGTCAACCCACTGCGCCATCTGGCGCGCACGGCCGTCCCGACGATCACCTCCGCCACCTCCATGAGGACTCCGCTGGCCTCGGCCGCCGGAAGGAAGATGGAGGGAGGAACCAAGCCGCGGCGAGGAGACTGCCACCGCGCCAGTGCTTCGACCCCGACGACTTCGCCCGTGATGAGCGACACCTGCGGTTGATAGTGGACGCAGATCTCACCGCGGAGCACCGCGCACCGCACTTCGCGCGGCGTTGCGAGCGGAATGCCAGGAGCCGTCATCGTGGTCACCCACGAATGATCGGGATCCGGTCGGCGCGAGCACAGCGCGAGCGCGTGCCGAATTCGTCTGACCCGGCGGTGTCAGGCGTGACACAACCACGCCATTGCACGCTGTAGCGTGACGGTCACCGAGGTGCAGCAACAGAGGTCCGGGAGGGCAGTCCCGTCCCGGCGCCGAGTCGCTGGAGGCAGCTACGACTCCCATCGCCGTGCTGATCGTCGACGACCACGACATGGTCGCGGAGGCGCTGGCACGCGCGCTCGGGCGCGAAGCAGATCTTGTGGTCGCGGGCGTCGCCGGCTCGGTGGCGACCGCCGCGCAGCTGGCGTCGCAACGCCCGATCGACGTCGTCGTCATGGACTACCACCTGCCCGACGGGACCGGGATCCAGGCCGCCGCACAGGTCAAGCAGCTCCGTCCCGATGCCGCGGTCCTCCTCTTCAGCGGGTCCGACGTACAGACCGCGGTGCGCGATGCGGTGTCGGCAGGGTGCTCCGGCTTCATCGCCAAGGACGAGCCACTCGACGTGCTCATCGAGCGCGGTGCATGCGGCCGCGAGCGGTCGCACCTTCTTCACGCAGGGGGCCCTGCGCGAGCTCGTGAACCGTCAATCGTCGTCGAAGGGCGCCGACGCCTTCGGCGTCACCGCACGCGAGCTCGAGGTCCTCTCATTGCTCGCCGCGGGACGGTCGACCGACGAGATCGTCAAGGACCTCGTGCTGAGTCCGCACACCGTGCGAAATCACATCCGCAACGTCATGACCAAGCTCGGCGCACACTCGCGCCTCGAAGCAGTTGCCGTCGCCGCCCGTGAGGGCCTGATCCACATGGACCAGCGGACCTGACTCCTCCTACGAGAGGACCACGGGCAGGCGCTTGGGTCGGTGGAACACGTGGCGGAACACGTTCTCGTACTCGAAGCCGTCGACCAGTCGCATCGCGGGAATCCGGTCGAACAGCGCGAAGATCCCGCCGCGCCGTGGTCTGACGCGCGAGATACGCGCCGACACAGTGGTGGATACCCACACCGAACCCGAGGTGCGCGGCCGGCGGTGCATCCCCCGCGAAGCGCTCGATGTCGAACTCCTCGGACGACTCGCCCCAGACTCCGGCGTCACGGTTGGCGGACAGCGTCGACAGCGCCAGCACGTCGCCACCGCGGACGGCACATGTGCCGATCTCGCCGTCGGTCGTCGCGCGGCGGATGATGACCTGCAGGGGCGCGTCGAGCCGCAGCGACTCCTCGATCGCGGGCGCGACGAGCGTTCGGTCGTTGCGCACGCGCTCGTACAGACCCGGCTGCCCGAGGAGCCGGTACACGAGGTTGCTCATGAGGCTGGTCGTCGTCTCGTTGCCGGCGTTCAGCAGCGTGCGGACGTGAATCCGGATCTCCTCGTCACTGAAACGGCCGCCGTCGTCACGCTCGAATTGCACCATTCGACTCGAGCGCGTCGTCAGAGGAATCGTCGCTCCGGCGCAGGTCGATCTGACGCTGCAGGTACTGGTCGAACTCGCCGCCGACGACCGGTGCGGAGCCGTACAGCCGACCGCTCTCCAAGCTGGCGCTCTCGGTGAACTGCGACGACACCCACCCGTGGATGATCGGCGCGTCCTCCCGGGGCAGGCCGAGCACCCGCGCGATCGCGAGCGACGGCAACGGCTCGGCCCACTCGCCCACCAGCTCCGCTTCGTCGCGGTCCGCGAACTCCGCCACGAGCGCGTTCGCGACCTCGGAGACATACGGCAGCGCGTCGTCGACTGCGCCTGGCGACAGCGCCAGGTTGTCGAGGCGGCGAGCCCAGGAATGCACCGGCGGGTCGAGCTGAATGATGTTGCGACGCTCGATCGGGGTCCGATCGTGCGTCGTGGGATCGGGGTCGCTCCCGATGTTTCCGAACGTACGCCAGTTGCGGAAGGTCGCGGCGACGTCGTCGTAGGTCGTGACCACCGTGACTGTCGGGAACCCCTCGCGGGAGGCGCGCGACACGGGGCACGACTGACGGAGCTCCCTCAGCTTCGCGTCCGGTGACCCGGCATCATCGCTGTCGATCGGATGGAACAGCGTCTGCTCGGGTACCGGCCGCGCTGCGCCGTCAAGGTCGTGCACCACGTCGGTCATTGCATGCTCCTCCTTGCCCTTCAGTCGTCACGCCCGGGGGCGTCGACATCGCTCGCCGGCGACACCCCCGAACGCGTGATGTAGTGACTCCGCAGCTCGTCGATGCGATCCATCAGCGTGGCCGTCGTTCCTTCGAGCTCGACGCGACCACGGCGCAACACGTAGCCGCGGTCAGCGACACGCAGCGCCTTCTGCAATTGCTGCTCCACCAGGACGATACCGACGCCGCGGGCAGCGCACGTCGTCGAGCGCGCGTAGGAGCCGCTGGACGACGAGTGGCGCGAGTCCCAGTGAAAGCTCGTCGACCAGCAGCAGCTTCGGGTCGCTCGCCAGACCCATCGCCAACGCCAGCATCTTCTGCTCGCCACCCGAGAGCAGTCCCACCCGCCGCTTGAGCAGGGGAACGAGCTCGGGGAACAGCTCCAGCGCGCGCTCCATCGAGCCGCGGGCGACCTTCAGGTTGGCCACGACGGTGAGCCCCATGAACACCGACCGTGCGTCGGTCACGAGAGAGATCCCCATCCGTGAGCGCTTGAACAACGGCGCCGTCGTCGGGACTCCCTGCCAACGCACCTCGCCGGCGAGCGGCGGGAGCCAACCCGCGAGCGTCATGAGGATCGTGGTCTTGCCGCCGCCATTCGGCGCGAGCAACGCGACGATCTCACCCGCACCGACGTTCATGTCGAGGTCCCGTACGGCGGCGAGATGCCCGTACCCGGCGGAGAGCGCCCGCGTCTCGAGGAGCCACTCACTCCCCTCCTCGCCGCGCGCGGCCGCTGTCACCACGGCTCCGACGCGGAGATCGTGCTCGACAGCCGGGCGTCGATCGTCAGTTCCTCTTCCGTTCCGAGGTACGCCGCGAGCACGGCCGGGTCGGTGCCGATCGCCGCAGGTGTGCCTTCCGCGATCACGCTTCCGAACTGCATGACGGTCACCCGGTCGCAGACCGAGAGCACGAGTGGAACGTCGTGCTCGACGAGCAGCACGCCGATCCCCCACTCACGCGCGAGTTGGACTACGAGCTTGCCGAGCTCGCCGCTCTCGAAGTTGTCGAGCCCCGACGCAGGTTCGTCGAGCAGCAGGACGGACGGGCGCGTCGCGAGCGCCGCGCGCGATACCGACGAGACGGCGCCGCCCGTACGAGAGATCGTCGGGCTTGAGATCGAGGTACGGCTCCAGCCCGAAGTCGTGGACGGCGGCGATCGCGGCCGGAGAGAGCGGGACGTCGCGGGGATACACGAGGTCGGTGAGGTATGGCAGGAGGTCCAACGAGTCGGACGCGGTGCGGAGGTTGTCGCGGATCGTCATGTCCTGGAACAGCTCCAGGGACTGGAACGAGCGGGCCAGTCCTCCGCGGATGCGGCGTGCCGCGGGCCAGCGGTCGATGCGTCGCCCCACGAGTGAGACCTCGCCCGACGCGATCGGGACGAAGCCGGTGATCGCGTCGATCAACGTGGTCTTGCCCGCCCCGTTGGGTCCGATGAGGCCGTTCACCGTGCCCGGTTCGATGGTCAGGTCGACCCGGTCGACCGCGACGATGCCGCCGAATCGGACTGTCAAACCTCGAACCACGAGCTCCTTGGGGGTGACTCGCGCCTTGACCGTGGTGACGTCGGGCAGGGGCGGCGGCGCGGAACGTCCGCGGGTGCGGCCGAGCAGCTTGCGCACCGCCTTGAGGTTGTGCGTCTGCGCGAGGCCGTTCTGGTTCACGAGCAGCACGAGGACGACGAACCCTCCGGAAGCGCCCCGCAGCAGTGTGTCGATCTTCTCGACGTGAGCGAACGGCCGCGCGGCCAATCCGAAGGGGGCGAGCATCACACCGCCCAAGACGGCGCCCATGACGTAGCCGATCCCCCCGATCACGGCGATGAGCACCGAATTGACCGAAGAGAGGAGCGAATAGTTCTCCGCGTACAAGACGTTCGGGTAGCGGTACACGATGAGCACACCGGCAATACCGGCGATGGCAGCCGCCAGCGCAAACGCGTACAGCTTCGCCGCGTAGACGCTGATGCCCACCGAGGCCGCGGCGCGCTCGTTGCTCCTCACCGCGATCATGCGCCGACCGGATCGGCCACGGCGCACGTTGGCGACACCGATCGCGCAGATGACGAACACTCCCGTGACCAGGTAGGCGTACCGCTCGGGATGGTTGATCGAGTCGAGGTGTATCCCGAGGAGGGTCAACGGGCCGATCGTCGTGCCCTCGATCCCTCCCGTCCGCGACTGGACTCCGAGGATCATCGACTGGATCGTCAGCGCCAGGGCAAGTGTCGCGATCGCCAGTGACACTCCCCGTGTTCGCAACGCCGGGATTGCCACGAGCAGCCCGATGGGAATCACTCCGAGGATCGCGATGACCGCAGCGACCTCGAACGACACGCCCTCCGCGTCGATGAGCCGGCCGGCGATCCACGCGCCCATGCCGGCCAACGCAAACTCCGCGATGGACACCTGACCGCAGAGACCCGTGACGACGACGAGCGACAGTGCGACGATGCACACGAGCATGCTCGTCGTGTACGGGTCGATCCACGAGACGTCGAAGACGAACGAGACCAGCGCGACCACGAGCCCGAGCGCGAGGACGAGCTTGGGGATGCTGATCTCGCCGTCGCCCAGCGCGGGGAGACGGAAGGCCGTCTCTCCGCGAGTTGGCAGGGCGTTGCCGCGCAGGACGAGCACCAACACGATCGCGACGAAGGGCACGGCGTCGGAAAGCCCCACCACGGTCGAGTAGCGGGCGAGCTCCGCCTGCGTGACACCGATCGTCAGGGCCGCGAGCAACGTGATCGACAACGAGGAGAAGCCGCCGACGAGCGCGGCCGCGATGGCCGGCAGGACCAGCAACGTGAGCTGCGTCACCCCGAGCCCCGCGATGGGCACGAGCAGGATGGCGACGAGCGCTGCAACAGCTCCGCCCGCGGCCCAGTTGATGCCGGCGATGAGATCGGGTGACCGACCGAGCGCGCTGGCAACCGAAGGGTTCTCCGCAACGGCAGAGGTCGTCACGCCGAACCGGGTGCGCGTGTAGATGAATGCGAGCACGCACGTGCTGACGACCGCAAGGCCGAGCAGGATCAGACGATCCGCGCCCACGCTCACATCGCTCCAGAGCGTCACGATGCCGTTGGGGATCGTGCTGCGCACGAGGTACAGATCCGGGCGGTACTGCCACTCGAAGAAGTACTGGAGCAGCGTCATGATCCCGAGCGTCGCGATCAGCTTCACAACTGGTGAAGCGTTCCTGAGCGGACGCATTGCAACGAGGTACGACAGGAGGCCCAGGGCGGCTCCCGCGGCGACTCCCGCGAGGAGCGCCAACTGCCACGGCGGCGTCGCGCCCCCGAAGTGGTTGGCACCCATGATGTCCTGACCGCGGAGGTCGTAGTAGACGTAGGCCCCGGCCATGCCGATGGCACCCTGGGCGAAGTTGACGACCCCCGACCGCGCGATACGTCACCACCAGTGCCTGGGCCGCGAGCGCGTACAGCGCTCCCGTGCCCAGCCCCAGGATGACGAACCTCAGGATCTCCTGCATCGACGCCGCAAGCGCTGGATGCGTCCCACGTGTTCCCCCCTCGGACGGCGTGGTGCTCGGAGCCGCCGCAGTGTCCCACACGACGCCTGTGCTGACAAGGTGTCATGTTGGACTGACACCATGTATGTTTGTAGGACGATGTAGGCTCAGAGGACGCGTTTCACGTGCCGGAGCGTCACGCAGGCGGGGGTTGTCATGGCATCGGGGGCGGCGAGGGCGCGGCGAGCCGCCGTCAGCGAGCCCGGCGCGACGCCGACACTCCGCGACGCGCACAAGCGACTCACCACCGAGCGCATCCTCGACGCGGCGCGCGACGTCTTCCTCAAGGAGGGGTACTCCGCCGCCTCGGTGGAGGCAATCGCGGCGCCGCCGCGGGTGTCAGCCGTCAGACCTTCTACCAGTACTTCCGCAACAAGAACGCGGTCATCGAGCTGCTCCTCTCGATTCCGAGCAACGTGGGTCGCGGCGCGCTCGAGGCGCTTGCAGCCCTCGACGAGCCGACGCTCAAGGACCTCGAGAAGGTCATCGAGTTCCAGATGGACGTCTACGAGACGAACAAGACCACGTTCGCGATCATCGCCGAGGCCGAGGCCGTGGAGCCCTCGATCCAGGAGCTCATCAGGCCCGTGCGCGACCGCTTTCGAAACACCCTCGCGGCCGCAATCCGACGGAGCCGCCGTCGCGCGGGGGCCCCAGATCGTCGCCGCGAGAGCGAGCTGGAAGCCCTGCTGCTTTCGGCGCAACTCGAGCGCTTCTGCAATCT
Source organism: uncultured Actinomycetes bacterium (assembly GCA_963815405.1). Taxonomy (GTDB): domain Bacteria; phylum Actinomycetota; class Acidimicrobiia; order IMCC26256; family DASPTH01; genus CAWFGR01. The sequence goes on along the minus strand of CAWFGR010000001.1, from coordinate 439,180 downwards.
CTGGCTGATCCGCGGCTACGAGATCGATCGTCGTGCTGCGGTGCGGATCCTCGCCCGCAACTGGCACGCCGCGTTCCGCGGTGCGAGCATCGGCCCGGAGACCACCTGATCTCCTACGCTCCACCGTCAGACGGGGAGTGGCTCAGCTCGGCAGAGCACCTGCTTTGGGAGCAGGAGGTCGGGGGTTCAAATCCCCCCTCCCCGACCACCCCGACGACTCGACCCCCGGTTCCTTTGCCTCTTCCGAACAGTTAGGTTAGGGTGAACCTTTCTGCGGCGCACGGGAAGCACGCGCCGGAAGAGCCGGGCGGGAAGGGAGGGAACGCCATGGGGGGATCGGCCGGGAAGGTCGTCGTCGTCACCGGCGCGGCGTCGGGTTTCGGCGAGGCAACCGCGAAGCGCTTCGCCCGCAAGGGCGCTCATGTGGTGGTTGCCGACGTCGACGAGCGTGGCGCGAAAGAGGTCGCCAACGTGATCGCCTCGGACGGCGGATCCGCGCTCGCCACGGGCGTCGATGTGCGAATGTCGGATCAGGTCGCCGCGATGATCGCATTGGCCGAATCCACGTTCGGCGGCCTCGACGTGCTCGTGAACAACGCCGGCCTCATCCGCAGCGCGGGCCCGGTCGAGCAGGTCGTCGAAGCAGAGTTCGACTTCATGATGGACGTGAACGTCAAGGGTGTGTTCCTGGGCGTGCGTCATGCCGTTCCGGCGCTGCGCCGGCGCGGAGGCGGAGTCATCCTCAACACGGCGTCGGTGATCGCGCTCGTGCCGCGCCGGAGCTCTGCGATGTACGCCGCGTCGAAGGGCGCGGTCGTCACGATGACCCGGGCGTTGGCACTCGAGCTGGCGCCCGACATCCGGGTCAACTGCGTCTGCCCCGCGGCGGCGCTCACGAAGTTCCAGGACGGCGGGAAGACGGATCCCGACGTGCTCGCGGCCATTCGGGAACGGGCGCGTGACGCGGGTGAGCAGATCCCGCTGAAGCGCCTCGCCCAAGCGGAGGACGTCGCGCGGGCGTTCACGTACCTTGCGTCACCGGGCTCGGGCTTCCTCACCGGCGTGGTCCTTCCGGTCGACGGTGGCCGGAGCGCGGGCGACCCCACCTGAGCCGATGGGCTGAGCCGATGGGCCCGGAGCTCCGAGGACCGGCGCGTCCGCCCTATCGAGCACTGCCGATCGCGGACGGCTCGGGGCTGCGGTGCGCGTGGGGCCTCTACGGCGAGGATGACTCGCTCGGCGCACTGCATCTCCTCGACGAAGAAGCGGTGCGCCGCGGGGCGTCGTTGGCCAAGGTCGGGAAGCGCTTCTCGCTGTCGCTTCCCCTCGACCTGCCGTCACCACCGCTGTTCGGACGTGAGCAGTACCGCCATCGAGTCGTGGAGATGGGCGGGGCGGTCTTCGACGATCGCCTGGACGGCTTCTCACCGCAGGGCTCCTCGCAGTGGGACGCGCTGGCGCACTTCGGGCACTCGAAGCTCGGCTTCTACGGCAATCGAGATGCGGCGACGGTCCGCAGCGGCGCGCTGGGCATCGACTCGATGGCGCGACGAGGCATCGTGGGGCGCGGCGTGCTGCTCGACGTCGCGCGGTTCGCCGAAGCGTCCGGGCAGCGGGTCGACCCGGAGTCAGGCACGTCGTTCGACGCCGCGCTCCTCGCGGCGACCGCCGAGTGGGCAGGTGTCGAGCTGCGCGCCGGCGACGTCCTCTGCGTCCGCACCGGTTGGCTCGCGTGGTACCTCGAGCGATCAGCGGAGGAACGAACAACACTTGCTGCGCAACACGGTGCCGTCCAAGACGCCGCGGCACCGCTGCGCCCACGGCTGATGGCCCCCGGCCTCCAGGCGTCCGACGAGATGGCGGAGTTCCTGTGGGACCGCGGCGTCGTCGCCGTCGCGTCGGACAATCCCGCCGTGGAGGCGCCCAGGCTCGACGAGCGTGGCGAGCGGCTGCCGTCGGAGCACGACCTCACCTTGCACACGCGCCTCATCGCGATGCTCGGCATCGCGCTCGGCGAACTCTTCGACTTGGAGGCGCTCGCGAAGGACTGCGCGAGCGACGGCGTCTCCGAGTTCCTGTTCGTTGCCGCGCCGCTGCACGTCCCGGGCGGGTTCGGGTCGCCGGCGAACGCGTTGGCGATCAAGTAGGTGCCACGATCAGGTAGCTGCCGGTAGCCCAGTTGGCCGAGGAGCAGACATGGCGACAGTCGCGACGAGTGGTGGACGCTCTGATCTGGGGACCGGCTTCACCGCGCAGGTGGCCGAGCAGCTGCTCGAGCTCCGTGCCACTCCCTTGTCACCGACGATCCTCGAACGGGTGCGCCATGACGTCCTCGACTGGATCGGCGTCACCATCGCGGGAGCGCGCGAACCCTCGGCGCAGATCGCACGCGGTGTCCTGCTCGCCGAGGGCGGCTCCTCCGTCGCGCGCCTCGTCGGAACGGCTGATCGCGCGACCGCATCGCAGGCGACGCTCGCAAACGGGATTGCCGGTCACGCGCTCGACTTCGACAACAACGGGACTGCGGGCCATCCGTCGGTCCCGATCCTGTCGGCCGTCTTCGCCCTCGCCGAGGAGCTCGGATCGAGCGGTGCCGGGGTGGCGAGGGCGATCGTGATCGGTCACCAGGCGATGTCGGTCATCGGCATCGCCTCCACCAACAGCTCGTACCTCCGTGGGTTCCACACGACGGGCACGAACGGAACGTTCGGGGCGACCTGTGGATGCGCCTCACTGCTCGACCTCGACGCGCTCCACCTCCAGCGTGCGATCGGCCTCGCGGCGACACAGGCCGCGGGCCTGAAGGCCAGCTTCGGCACCATGGGCAAGCACCTCAACGCGGCCAAGGCGGCCGCGAACGGGCTCCTTGCGGCGCGGCTCGTGGCCGCGGGCTTCACCGGGGCAACCGACGCGATCGAGTCGCCGCAGGGCTTCGAGGTCGCACACAACGCGACCCGGGACAACTTCGATCCCGAGCTGCCCCGGCGTGTCCTCGGTTCCGGGCTGGCCATCGAGCGACTGACGTACAAGACCCACGCGTCGTGCGGGGGGACGCACTCCGCGATCGAGTCGATCAACCGCCTGCGCGCGAGCTGCTCCTTCGACGTCGACGACGTCGAGCACGTCGAGCTGTTCGTCTCGGAATCGATGCCCGACGTGTGCGGCATCGTCGAGCCGACGACCGGCCTCGAGGGCAAGTTCAGCATTCGTTACGCCGCCTCGCTCGCGCTCGCGGGTGGCGACACGGGGCCCGACGGGTTCACGGACGAGCGCGTCCGCGATCCCGAGCTCAGGGCACTGCGTCAGCGCATCGACGTCGTCCCGCTCGAGCGGCTCACGATCTCGAGCCCCTCGGAGGTCGTGGTCCGCTTGAAGAGCGGTGAGTCGCTCACCGCGTCGGTCGACGCCAGGATCCCGACGGTGGACGCCGCGCTCGAGCAGCAGTGGGCGCGCCTCGTCGCGAAGTTCGAAGGCCTCGTGGCACCCGCGCTCGGCACGACTCGGACGGAGCAGCTCGTCGCCCTGGTGCGCGACATGGTGTCGGCGGACTCCGTCAACGCCCTCACCGACGCGACCGCCCCGTAGACAAGGAGCCGCGGCGCCTAGGTCACGTGGACGTCGAGTGTCAGGGTGGTGGTGTCGTCGTAGGGCCCGCCGCACGTTCCGCTGAGCGACGTCACACCAAAGACGAGGTGGTAGTCGCCGGCGGCCTCGAAGGTGACAGACGAGGTCTGCGTGGTGTTGGCGCCCGCATCGGGTAGGGGCGGGTCGTGCGGCCCGTAACCACCGAACAGCGTGGTGCACGCCGGCGAGTCGGCGGCCGCGAAGGCACATCCCCCCGGATAGTCGACGAATTGGTTCACGACCATCGTGGCGGCAAGACCGCCGCACACGGTCACGAGCCGTGCATCGGGATCCGCGATCACGATCGTCAACGTGTATGCCGTTCCCACGACCGGGTAGGTGCTCGACAGGGTCACGGCACCAACGAGCGGCTTGTTGGCCGGCGCCGGATCCCAGTACCAGGCTCCACAGTTCGGGTTGTCGAAGTTGTTCCGGCACGAGGGCACTGTGGTGGGCGGCTCGGGATCCTCGTCGCGCGTGGTGGTGGCGGTGGTGGAACGAACGGTCGTGGACGGCACGAGCGTCGTCGTGGGCACCTCGCTCGTGGACACCGAGACGGACGTCGACGTGGTCACCTGCGACGGCGATGTGCCCGCGGCGACGAAACGACTGGTCGGCGAGCCGGTACTCGCGACCGCCGCGACGGCCGCCACCGCCACGATCATCAAGGCGGCTCCTGCACCGCCGAAGCGGCGACGGCGCACGAGGCGACGTCTCCGGCCCTCCCGCACCACCCGGCGGTACAGCTCAGGGTTCGACGGCAAGCCGCACCTCCACATCCTCGTCGTCGCGTAGCTGCAACGACGCACGCAGCGCGGCAAGCGCGCGGTGCAAATGGGTCTTCACGGATCCCACGCTCACGCCCAGCGCGACGGCGACGTCCGTCTCACTCAGGTCGCTGAGGTATCGCAGCACCACCACCTGCCGCTGCCGATTCGGCAGACGGCTCAACGCCTCGGCGAGCGCCATCCGCACCAGGACCGCGTCGTCAGGAGTCGTCGACGCGCCGAAGTCGACGGCGATCTGGCGACGGCGGCGGCGTACCACGTCGATCGCGAGGTTCGTGGTGACACGCAACACCCAGGCCTCCCGGTGGCTCGTCGAGGACAAACGCCACCACGAGACGTAGAGGCGGGTCAGCGCCTCGGCTGCGAGCTCCTCGCTCACCGCGTGATCGCCGGTGATCCGGAATGCAATGCGCTCTGCCACCGGCAGGGTGCGGTCGAACACTTGGTGGAATGTGTCCTCGTCACCGCCCGGATCCCTGCCCGCCACCACGCTCTCTTCAACGTCGGGCGCGTCCGATCCGTTGACGCCGGTGGGAGAGATTCTCGACCACCGAGGTCGTCTACCCTCTGGCTTCACCGGGGCCGTGTCCCCGTCGTGCGGGTGTAGCTCAATGGCAGAGTCCCAGCCTTCCAAGCTGGTCATGCGGGTTCGATTCCCGTCACCCGCTCCACGAGCAGGGCCGCTAGCACTCGGTGCCCCGCTCGGAACGACCACGTTTCTCGAACACCAGTCGAAAGTGGTCGAGCAGCTCTCGCTCGAAGCAGACGCTGTTGGCGCTCACGCCCGAGGTGAACGCGAGCCGGAAGTCAGCGCTCGTCAGCCAGCGCGGAGCGAGCCGGATCTTGAGCAGCGACTTGCGCAGACTCGGCTCAGAGAATCGCCTTCGCCACTGCCTGATGGTCTCGATGTAGTCGAGCCGGCCGCTCGAGCTCGACACCAGACGGAAATGAGGCTCGGCGTTCCTGATGATCTGCTCCGACCCGAAGGGGAGCAACGACCCGGGGAACTGGCGGCCCAACAAGGCGAGGTACCACGCGTCAGACTCCCGCGGGGCCCGGATGTCGACGCGGTCGAGCGGGATCATCTTCGGTCCGAACACCATGGTCTGGAGATAGAAACGGCCCTCGTCGGGGAGCAGCCCCGCGACGCGGTCGAAGAACGCACGGTAGATGCTCTCCTGTCGTCCGGCGACGTACTCGTCGGGAGAACAGAAGTGCTCGAAGGCGCCGAGACTGATTGCAGCGTCGAACGCGCCGAACGTCTCCCGCGTGACCAGGCGCGCGTCGATGAGGTGAACGTCGAGGCCGTTGCGTCGGCACGAGGCGGCCTGGGCGGAGGACAGGGTGACACCGACTCCACTGCCGCCATGATTGCGCACCACGTCGAGCAGCGGCCCCCACCCGCACCCGAGGTCGAGCACGCGTCGGCCTGGTCCGATTCCGACCTGCTCGACGACGTAGTCGTGCTTGCGTCGCTGAGCCTCTTCGAGGCTGAGCGAGAAGTCACCGTCGTACTTGGCTCCGCTGAAGTCGGCCAACTCCCCAAGGCTGAGTCGAAACACGCGATCGATCAACGAATACGTGAACTCGAGATCCTTCCGGTCAGCCATGAACCCGATCCAGAGCGCGAGCCATACGAGGGCCCGGTCAGGCCCTGGGCTCGAGATAGGAGCCGTCAAGCATCTGGATCGACGGACAGCCGAGGAGTGCCAAGCTGCGGTCGATCTCATCGGCGAAGATCTCGAGGGTCCTCCGTACCCCGTCCTCGCCGCCGACCGCGAGGCCCCACACGAACGCACGCCCGATCAGCACGGCACGCGCGCCTGCGGCCACGGCCTTCACGACGTCGGTGCCGTGCCTCACGCCTCCGTCGACGAGCACCTCGACCTGGTCGCCGACCGCGCCGAGCACGTTCGGAAGCGCCCGCATCGTGCCCGGGGCGCCTTCGAGAGCCTTCCCGCCGTGATTCGACACGACGACTGCGGATGCTCCCGCGTCGACGGCCCGCTTCGCGTCGTCGGCGGTCACGACGCCCTTCACGACCAGCGGGCCGGGCCACGTCTGGCGGACCCACTGCACATCGTCCCAGCTCGAGGTCGCGGTCGCTCGGGTGACGGCGCGCATCGCTGCGTCCACGTCGCGCGCGCGGAGACCCTCGCGGAGGTACCGGAGGAACCAGCGCGGACGCGCCGCGATCTCGGGACCGAAACGCGCGGCGTTGCGAAGGTCGACGCGGAACGGTCGCATGGTCCTCGGCGGACCGATCGGGACGTCGACGGTGACGACCAAGGCGCTGCATGCGGCCGCGACTGCTTCACCGATGAGCTGCTCCGCGGCCGCGCGGCCCCATCGCAGGTAGACCTGGCCCCAGAGGGGTCCGTCACTCGCCTGGGCTACGGCGCCGAACGAGTACCCCGAGTTGTGGCTGATGGCGCAGATCGTCCCCCGGGCGTGCGCGGCGCGCGCCGCGGCGATCTCACCGTCGGGATGCACGATGCGAATGCTGCCGGTCGGCGCGAGCAGCACCGGGAGCGACACATCGACGCCGAGCACCGTCGTGGCGAGCACCCGCTCGTCGAACGAGACCGCGGCACGCGGGCGGAACGTCATCTCGTCGAACGCGCGACGGTTGGCGTCCTTCGTCGATGTGCCCGAGTCGAGCATCGTGAAGAGCGTCCGCGGCAGACGCCGGCGCGCCTTGCGCTCGGCGTCCTCGAAGGTGTCGAAGCGGTCGTGCCTCGAGATCATGCGGGAGTGATCTCGTAGTCGCCCGGCACCGTCGGGACGAGGATCGAGAGCTTGCGGCCTCCCTGGGGACCGGCGCGGAACGTGTGCGCGGCACCCGCGGGGATGAACACGAACGAGCCGGTCTCGGCCCAGTAGGTGGATCCTTCGACGATCACTTCGAACGAGCCGTCGAGCACGTAGTACGCCTCGGACGCAGGGTGACGATGCGGGGGGTGCGCTTCCAATCCCGCGGCCACCTCGTTCTCGATGAGCCGGTAGCTACCCGTCTGGTCGACGGCAGCGAGCTCCGTGTACGTCCGAGCCCCCGGCGCAGCACCCGTCCGCGCTTCGCCGGGCTTCACCACGAATGCACGATCCCCCATACCGCTCATGGCATCACCCCGAGAAGGGACAGTAACGCCTGTCACGAGCGGTCGCGCGTGGGTCCTAGCGTTGACGATGTGGGCCTTGACCACGCGGTGCAGCGACGGGCGGACGAGGCGCCCGAGGACGACCGTGCCGGCGGTCCTCGCCGGTACCTGATGTGCCCACCGCATTTCTTCGAGGTCGTGTACCAGATCAACCACTGGATGCATCCCGAGCACCCGGTGGACCGTGCCCGAGCGGTGACGCAGTGGACGCGGCTCCACGACGTGCTCGAGGACCTCGGTCACGTCGTCGAGACCATCGAGGCGCACCCCGGCTTGCCGGACATGGTGTTCGCGGCCAATGGTGCCCTCGTGGCCGGCCGGCGTGCCGTCGCGGCGCGGATGGCGAACGCGGAACGGCAGGGCGAAGAGCCGCTGTACCAGGCGTGGCTCGCGGCGCACGGCATCACCGACATCCGTACCACGGCGAATCCCTGCGAGGGTGAAGGTGACTTCGTCTTCGTCGACGGCTCGTATCTCGGCGGTACCGGCTTTCGCACGAGTGCCGCGGCGCATCACGAAGTCGCCGAGATCCTCGAGACACCGGTCACGACACTCCATCTCTGCGACCCGCGCTGGTACCACCTCGACATGGCGCTCTTCGCGCTCGATGCGCGCGCGGTCGCCTACTACCCGGGCGCGTTCCGGCAGGACAGCCGCAGCCTCCTCGCTGAGCGCTTCCCTGACGCGCTGGTCGCGACGGAAGACGACGCGCTCGCGTTCGGGCTCAACTCCATCTCCGATGGACATCATGTCGTCGTCCCTGCCGGAGCAATCTCGCTCGGGCGCGCGCTCGGCGAACGCGGCTACGACGTGATCCCGGTGGACATGTCGGAGCTTCATCGCGCCGGCGGAAGTGCGAAGTGCTGCGCGCTGCAACTGCCCCCAGCCGCGGCGGACTCGTGACTGCTCCGATCGACGAGCACGTCGCGCGCAACTACGCGACCTTTCCCGTGACGCTGGTGCGCGGTTCGGGTGCATGGGTGGAGGATGACGGCGGTCGCCGCTACCTCGACCTGTTCGGCGGGTACTCCGCGTTGAACTTCGGCCATCGTCATCCGCGTCTCGTCGCCGCAGCACGCGAGCAGCTCGACCGGCTGACGTTCACCAGCCGCGCCTTCGGCAACGACCAGCTGGGGCCGTTCTGCACGGAGCTCGCGGCGCTGTGTGCGAAGGAGGCCGTGCTGCCCATGAACAGCGGCGCCGAGGCGGTCGAGACCGCGATCAAGGCGGCGCGGCGCTGGGGATACCGGAGCAAGGGCGTTCCGCCCGACGACGCCACCATCGTGGTCTTCACGGGGAACTTCCACGGGCGCACCACGACCATCATCGGGTTCTCCAGCGACTCCGAGAGCCGCCGCGACTTCGGACCTTTCACGCCGGGCTTCCGCGTCGTGCCCTACGGCGATCTGCACGCGGTCGAGGGAGCCCTCGACGACACGACCGTCGCCGTGCTCGTCGAACCGGTGCAAGGCGAGGCCGGTGTCGTGATCCCGCCCGACGGCTTCCTGGCCGGGCTTCGCCGCCTCTGCGATCGCGAGCACGTCCTGCTCGTCGCCGACGAGATCCAATCGGGTCTCGGCCGCACCGGTCGCATGTTCGCATGCGACCACGAGCAGGTCGTCCCCGACCTCTACCTGCTCGGCAAGTCCCTCGGCGCCGGCATCGTGGCGCTCTCGGCCGTCGTCGGCGACTGGGACGTACTCGGCCTTCTGGAGCCCGGATCGCACGGCAGCACGTTCGGAGGGAATCCGCTCGCCTGCGCGATCGGAAGCGCGGTGCTCGCGCTGTTGCGTGACGACGGCTACACCGAGCGTGTCGCGGACCTGGCGACGACGCTCCGGCAGGGTCTCGACGAGCTCCCCGGTGCTCGCGTCCGTGCCGTTCGTCCGCGAGGCCTGTGGGCGGGGATCGACCTCGCTCCGGACATGCCACCCGCGTACGACGTCTGCAAGCGGTTGCTCGGCCGCGGCATCCTCGTGAAGGACGCGCACGACAGCACGTTGCGACTTGCGCCACCATTCGTGGTCGAGCACAACGAGTTGCGATGGGGGCTCGCAGCGCTCGACGAGGGGCTCGAGGCCGCGTTCGCGGACCGAGACGGACGATGACGACGAGAGGACGCAGGACGCCATGGTGAGCGAGCAGGGCATGGGAGAGCTCGACGGCAAGGTCGCGCTGGTCACGGGCGCGGGATCGGGGATCGGGGAAGCGACCGCGCGGGCATTGACCGCGGCGGGCGCCAAGGTCCTCGTCGCCGACCTGAATGCGGCGCAGGCAGCCCGCGTCGCGGCCGATCTCGGCCCGGAGCGTGCAACATCGTGCACGGTCGATGTCACCGACCCCGACGCATGCGTCGCGATGGTGCAGACGGTGCTCGACGCATTCGGCCGCCTGGACATCGCGGTCAACAACGCGGGGATCGGCGGCGGCACCGCCGCCGACGGCGACCCGTTCCCGGTCGACGCGTGGCGTCGTGTCCTGTCGGTCAACCTCGATGGCGTCTACTACTCGCTCCGCGCGGAGGCGCCGGTCATGCTCGAGCAGGGTGCGGGCGCGATCGTCAACACCGCGTCGGTGCTCGGCATCGTCGGGCTTGCAGGCAGCCCCGCGTATGTCGCGTCGAAGCACGGCGTGGTCGGGCTCACACGGTCGTTCGCGCTCGCGCTCGCGGCCCGTGGCGTTCGCGTGAATGCGGTGGCGCCGGGTGTGATCGACACGCCGCTGTCCTCGGTCGACCCCGCTGCGCGCGACAAGGTCGCCGCGATGCACCCGATGGGACGCATGGGCGAAGCCCACGAGGTGGCCGAGCTCGTCCGGTTCCTCGCGTCCGATCGGTCGGCGTTCTGCACCGGCGCCGTGTTCTCCGTCGACGGCGGCTACGCAGCGCAATGAGAGGTGCCGACGCCGTTCCGTGGGATCGGAAGCCGTTACGTTGGTGATCATGCAGAGGATCGACACCCGATGAGCATCGTGACCGTGCCGGACTACCCGGCGGCCCAGGAGTTCTTCTTCGAGCACGGGCTGAGCGATGGACTCCCCGTCGTACCGCCGACGAAGGACCTCGTCGCACGCATGATCGACGCAGGAGGTCGCGCCGCCGACGAGGTCGTCGGCGCGATCGAGGGTCGCCCCGTGGGCTTGACCGTCGAGCAGGCCGCAGTGTGCGCAGTGATGGCCGGCGCACGGCCCGAGTACTTCCCGGTGATCCTCGCGACCTGGGCCGCGGTGTTCGACCGCGAGCTGAACGGTGGGGCAACGCTCGGCTCGTCGGGTGGTACCGCGATCACCACGATCGTGTCGGGGCGCTACGCCGAGCAGGTCGGTATGAACAGCGGCCACAACCTCTTCGGACCGGGGAACCGCGCCAACGCCACCATGGGTCGGGCCGTACGTCTCGGCTTGATGAACGCGCTCGGCTACCGGCGCGGTCAGCTCGACGGCTCCGCGTTCGGAAGCCAGGCGCGCTACACCGCGCACTTCGCGGAATCGCCGCCCACTCCGCCGTGGGAGCCGCTGCACGTGCGGTGCGGCTTCGATGCCGGCGCCACGACCGTGACGGTCGCCGTCACCGACGCGCCCCGCCAGGTCTCCCACTTCCTCACCGGTGAAGCCGACCGTGTGCTCGCGGCGCTCGCGGCGTGCATGCGCGACGCGCAGCACTTCCCCGGGTTCGGCAGTGTCTTCTTCGTCGTGCTCGGCCCCGAGCATGCCGGGATCGTCCAGGCCGCCGGCTGGTCACAAGCGGCCGTCTGCGAGCATCTCGCCGAGGCGACTCGCCTGACCGTCGCCGAGGTCGAGGCCGCGGGCGTCCCGCTCGACGACCGGGCGTGGCCGTGGATCCACGAGCACGGCGGTGTGGGCCCCGACGGCAAGCTCACCGTCACCCGGCCCGAGCTCATCACCCTCGCGACCGCCGGCGGGACGGGCGCCGGCTGGTCACACGTCATCTACGGCTATTCACCCGCTACCGTGTTTCGTGCCGTCACCAAGGAGGTCGTGGTGCCATGACCCTCGAGCTCGTCGTCCCCTTCGAGATCGAACGCCAGGTCGCGGAGCGCCACCGTCCCGAGCTGCGTGCGCTCCCGGCACTGCCGACGGTTGCACTCGTCGACAACACCAAGGCGCGTGCCGGCGAGCTGCTGGCGGCGATCGGCGCCGCGCTGGCGGAGCAGGGTGTCATCGGCGACTACTTCGTCTATCGCAAGAGCCTCAACATGATCCCGCTCGATGACGACGAGCGCGACAACGTGGTCACGCGCGCCGATGTCGTCATCTCGGGCGTCGGTGATTGTGGGGGATGCACGGCGTGCAGCGTGACCGACGCGCTCCGCTGCCTCGAGGAGGGCCGTCCTGCGTTCGTCGTGGTGACCGAGCGCTTCACCGAGCTCGCCGCGTCGACCGACGAGGCCTATGGCCTCGACGGTCTGCACCACCTCACGGTCGAGCACCCGATCTGGACGCGGGACCCCGAGTGGTTCGCGTCCACGGGCAAGGCGCTCGCAACCGAGATCGCCGAGGCACTCGCCAGCGCGTGACGATCAGGCGCTGACCTTGGTCGCATACTGGTTCTTGAGCCCCTGCATCGGGTCCGGACCGTGGAACGGCTCGGGTGACACGGAGATGATGTCGAAACCCAAGTACACGGGATCCTTCCAGCGCGCCGACGGTGGCGCGGACGCCGTTGATCTCGGGCGCGGTCCCCTGCACCGCCGACTCGCGCGTCCACCACTTCTCGCCGATCACCAAGCGGTGGAGCAGCTTCCATTCACCGTCGCGCTCTTCGAACACGTCGAGGTAGCGACCTTCGCCGTAGATGTCCGCGGCACGTTCGTCGTCCACCGCGACGCGATGGGTCGACACGTACTGGCTCTCGACGAACGCTCGGTTGCCGTCCAGCTCGATCAGCGGGTTCGTGATGAGGTGACGGTTGACGATTGCGGCCGACATCATCGGCACGATGTACTCGCAGAACTCGTGGCCATTGCCCGCGAAGACTCCGCCGTGCACGTCGATCGCATCGGGGTGGTACACCGTCTTCAACATCTCGACGTCACAGCGATCGACAGCGCGTGCGTACCGGTACAGGCACTCCCGGATTGCCTCCTTCGCCTCCAGCGCTGCCAGTCGTTCCATCACGTCGTCCATGGTTCCTCCTCGACACGACTTCCGTCAGCCTGTCCGCCGAACACCTCGCTGTCGAGCGCGATTCGCCGCGCCCGGCGAAGTCGTGGTGCCGAACGACCTTCGCGTACCGTGCCGTCGTGATCCGAAGCGTCCTCGACGACGAACCGCGGATCCCGTCCGAGTCGCTGCGGCGGCTCTTCGAGCCTCGTTCGATCGCCCTGGTCGGCGCATCCGATCGCAACGCATGGACTCGCCAGGTGCTGGTCGCGCTCGAGAGCGTCGGCTACGACGGCGCGCTGCACCTCGTGAACCCGCGGTCCTCCGAGGCTCTCGGCCGTCCCACCGTCGCGCGCATCCAGGACATCCCCGAGGCGGTGGACGCCGTCTACATCATGGTGCCCGGCTCGGCCGCGCTCGACGTGCTCGACGACGCCGCGGCTGCAGGTGTCACCAGCGGGGTGCTGCTCAGCTCGGGGTTCGCAGAGGCCGGGCCCGAGGGACGGGCACGCCAGGACGCCCTCGTCGCCAAGGCGCGTGAGCACGGAATGGCGCTGATCGGCCCGAACACGTTGGGCTTCGTGAACCTGGCGAAGAAGGTGAGCCTGTTCCCAGGTTCGAGCCGAGAGGGCATGCGAGCCGGTCACGTGGCGCTCGTCTCCCAGAGCGGCGCGCTCGGGGGGCTCATGTCGGGATGCATGAAGGCCTACGGCGCAGGCTTGAGCATCCTCGCGAGCACCGGCAACGAAGCGGTGGTGAGCGTCGCCGACGTCGTCGAGTATCTGGTCGACCAAGACACCGAGACCCGCGTGATCGCGGTCTTCGCCGAGTCGATTAAGCGCCCCGGCGCGCTCCTGCGCGCGGCGCAGCGCGCACGACAGGCCGCGAAGCCGATCGTCATGCTCAAGGTCGGCCGCAGCGAGGTCACCGCGAGGACAGCCGCAGCGCACACCGGCGCGATCGTGGGCGACGACCGAGTGGTCGACGCGGTCTTGCGCCAGGCCGGCATCATCCGCGTCGACTCGATCGAAGCACTGGTCTGCACGGCGAGCCTGCTCGCGCAGACCGGTCGGATCCGTGGTCCTCGTCTCGGCGTCATCGGGATGTCCGGCGGTGCGTGTGATCTGGTCGCGGACCGTGCCGCCGAGGTCGGGCTGGAGCTCCCGGAGCTGTCAGCCGCGACGTGCGCCGCGCTGCGGGAGACCCTCGCCGACTACGCCACGGTGCAGAACCCGCTCGACGTGACCGGCGCCGCGGTGAACGACACGGAGATGTTCGGCAAAGCGGCGGCGATCGTCGGTTCCGATGCGAACGTCGACTGCCTGGTCGTCCAGCACGAGTTGGCCGTGCCGCTCAGCCCGCAGAGCGAGGAGCGGCTGCGCGGCATCGCGGCTGCGCTCCTGGCTGCTCCTGCGCCGGCCGTCTTCTCGACGACGATCGGCCACGGCTTCACCGAGGAGCAGCGGGACGTCCTGGCGGGGTTGGATCTGCCCGTCGTGGGCGGTGGTGTGCACAACGTCGTGAGCGCGGTCGCACAGGGTGGGTGGTGGACAAGGTGGCTCGAGGGGCAGCCGGGCGCGCTCGGCGTCGGAGCCGGGTGAGTTGCTCGACCTCCCCGACGCCACGACTCGGCGCGGCACGTGGTCCGAAGCGCAGGCCCGTGATCTCCTCGCCGCCGGCGGGGTGCCGACGGTCCCGGCAGCCCTTGCTCGCACACCGACCGATGCCGTGGCCGCGAGTGAGCGCCTGGGCTTCCCCGTCGTGGTCAAGGCCTCGTCTCCAGAGCTCGCGCACAAGAGCGACGTCGGCGCGGTGCGCCTCGACCTGCGCTCGCCCGACGCCGTTCGTGCAGCATGCGAGGACATCGCTCAGCGTCTCGCCGCGTTGCCCCAACCGCCGACGCTCGACGGATTTCTCATCAGCCCGATGCGCAGCGGCGGCATCGAGCTCCTGCTCGGCGTCGTCCGCGACGAGACGTGGGGTCAGGTGCTGGCCGTCGGAATCGGTGGCGTGTGGACCGAGATCTTGGCCGACACGAGCCTGCGCATCCTCCCGGTCACGAAGGGCGATGTGCGCGACATGCTCGACGAGTTGAAAGGCGCCGCGCTCTTGTACGGTACACGCGGCTCGACTCCGGCCGACATGGAGCTGCTCGTCGACGTGATCGTGCGCTTCGCGGAGTTGGCCGGCGCGCTCGAGCACGAACTCGACTCACTCGAGGTCAACCCGCTGCGCGTCGACGGTGCGACGATCGAGGCACTGGACGCCTTGGTCACCTGGAACGCGTGGTAGTGGGCGGCCCCGAAGGACCACCCACTACCACCGCAACTTCGGCGCGCGCTCGCTACTTGCTGCCCTTCTTTTTCGGCACCACATAGGGGTCGACAAAGGCGTTGTTGTTCGCCGTGACGAGCTTGCCCTTCTTCACGACCGTGTAGGTCTGCAACACGTTGAAGACGCGCGGCAGGCCGATCGCTACGTTCGGCGTCTTGAACTGGACGAGACCCGAGAGGCCCGGCGCTGCGAACGACTTGCCCGAGTCGAGCACCGCGCGCAGCGACGCTGCATCCATGTTGGTCGCCTGCTTCGCAGCATCGGCGAAGGTGTAGACCGCGGACCAGGATCCCATCGCGATCGCGTTCGCGGTGACGTTCTTGTCGATCGACCGGAGCTGCTTGAGGAACTTCTTGACATCGCGGTCGGACGTCGACGCAACCGACTTCCACTGGCTGGCCACCAGGACGCCGTCGGCGTTGGCCCCCAAGGTCTGGATGCTCTCGAGCGGGAACGTCGCCGAGGACCGGACGATCTTGATCTTGGAGCCAGCCTGGCGAAGCGCCAACGTGAGCTTGTCGGCGTCAGCCGAGGTCATCCCCATGTACACGGTGTCGTAGCCACCGCTGATGATCGTGGCCGCGTACGGCGCCTCGTCGACGGCCCCGATGGGGATCGGCAACTTCTTCGACGGCGAGATGCCCCTGGTCGCGAGGATCGGGTCGATCGCCGTGATCGACGCAGCCGCGGTCGGCGTGTCCGCGTGGGCGACCACCAGGCTCTTCGTCTTGGCGATGTCGGCCGCCACCGCAGCGGCGCCGCCGGTGTTGCCGAAGTTGCCTGCCGTCGTGTTGTACGCGCTCGAGTCCTGCACCTCGATGCTGCCCGACGGGTAGCCGATGAAGGGGATTCCGGCCGCCGATGTGATCGGCATCCAGCTGACCGCGAAACGGCCCGCGTTCACGATGGCCATCACCTTGTTGGCCACCATGTCACGGGCACAGCTCGCCGCCACATTGGCGTCGGCCTTGGTGTCGCAGACGGTCAGGTCGATGGGGTGACCGTTCACGCCGCCCTTCTTGTTGATTTTGGCAACTGCGCCCTTCGCCGCCGCCGCACTCTCGGGGAACGGGGCCTGACCAGGCGGCACGGAGACCTCGTAGAAGCCACCGATCTTGATCGGCGTCCCCGTTGCCGCTTTGGAAGGCGCCGCTCCGGCCGCACTCCCGGTGACGCCTGCCAGCGTCAGCAGGCTCACGCAAGCGAACACGCCCAACGCGCGCTGAACAATCCTCATGAGGCCCCCCTCGGTAAACCTGGATGGTGGAACACCCTGTCGATCTGGACGACAGCGTGTCAGATGATGCCACAGGTTGGGCGCCACGACAACGCGGGGCGACCGAGCGTCAGTAGCGCCGAGCCAGGTGCGCGCGGCGTGCGGCGAGCTGCTGCTCTCGGTCAGAGGGACTGAACCGACCGATCCCGGCGTTCAGGGACTCCGAGAGCCTGTCGAACGGAATGACGGTTCCGACCGGGATCGGGTTGTTGTTCGTCCAGATCCACCGGTTCATCAGCAGTCCTTCGCGGCGGCCGTTCGTGTCGAGCCAATTCTTCACGCCGGGGTCCCGGTGGGCGACCACGATGCGCACTCTGCCGTCGTCGTCGACGTCGACCTGGGTGTGATTGAGGCTCGTGATCGTGTGCACGAAGTCGGCGGCGTCTCCCCACGGAAGGTGATGCCACTGTACGACCCAGTAGCGCGCGTCCGGAGGCTCGAAGTCCATGATGAGGGCCTCGTCGGGTTCCAACACGAACCGCGTCCCGCCATAGGTGATGACCTGGATGGGGCCGGCGAAGGTCGGAGGGAATTGGTTCGGGCCGGGCGAGTGCGCGAAGAAGTCTTCGCCCCACTTCATGACGCCGTCGGTCGTCCTCGTGATGTAGTCGAGCGCGTCGTGCAAGCCGCTGGTGAGTTGCTCGGGTGGCATGTACGCGGCCTGTGGATCGGTCGCGCTGATGCAGTCGAACTGCAGCGCGGGCGGGATCCCCTGATCCCAGTCGAAGTAGTAGATCCGCACGAAGAGGTAGTCGCCGCCGGGCTCCAAGGGGATCCAGTTGCCATCGTGGGGCTCGGCGCCGAGGATCACCTCGACATCACCGTCCGGTCCGACTTCGAGGTCGGAGAGGGACAGGTTGCCCCAGGCGCGCATCACACCGTCGACGCGACCCTGCACGGTGAGCACGATGTCGTCGATCGTGCGGACATTGAACCGAAGGGAGTAGGTCTCGCGAACGTCGATGTTCGCCGCGTAGTACGTGTTGTCGAGATTGGGCGCGTAGATCGCGGCGCCGGCGCTGATCCGGTCGACGTTGCAGAGGCGGGGGTGACGGCGATCACCACCGTCGACCTTGTGTTCGAGACCCAGGCGCAGCATCCGCGTGAGGAACAGGATCGCCTCGGCCTGTTCCTCGGGTGAGCTGCCGGTACGGCTCATCCAGTCTTCGCCGACCGCCTTGAGGTCGTCGCAGAAGCGACCCCAGGACTTTGCCACGTCATCCGCGTCGGTCACCACGCCACTCCCCCGGTCGATGTGTCGCGTCTGGATTCGAGCGTGCGTCTCAGGCCGTGAACTGCACCGGGAGTCGGCGCGGGCGATGGAACACGTGACGGAAGGCGTTCTCGTAGCGGAAGCCGTCGGCAATACGCATCGACGGCACTCGGTCCATCGAGCGCGTTGACGCCACGGATCGCGGTCTGGCGTGCGAGATACGCACCGACACAGTGGTGGATCCCCACACCGAACCCGACGTGCGCGGCGGGAGCCTCACCCGCGAAGCGCTCGACATCGAACTCGCGTGCGGACGGTCCCCACGCTGCTTCGTCGCGGTTCGCCGAGAGCGTCGACACGGCAAGCACGTCGCCGCCGTCGACGCTCGCGCTGCCGATGGTCGCATCGGTGTTGGCGCGACGGATGATGACCTGGAGCGGAGCGTCAAGGCGAAGCGACTCCTCGATCGCCGGCGCGACGAGCGATCGCTCGTGCACGACTCGCTCGTAGAGCAGTGGATCGAGCGCCATGCGGTAGAGCACGTTGGCGATCAGGCTCGTGGTCGTCTCGTTACCGGCGTTGAGCAGCGTGCGGATATGGATGCTCAGCGCACGGTCGCTGAAATGCGAGCCGTCGTCGCGCCGGTATCGGGTCATGTGAGTGATCGCGTCGTCGGGCGCATCGTCGCCACGCCGCAAGGCCAGCTGTTCGAGGAGGTACTGCTCGAACGCCCCGCCGAGCACAGGGATGCTGCCATACTTCTGGCCGCTCGCGGTGGCCGCTTCCTCCGAGCTCTGCGCCGCGACCCAGTCGTGCACGAAGGCGGCATCGCTCTCCGGAAGCCCGAGCACGCGTGCGATCGCCCGCGACGGCAACGGCTCGGCGAGCTCCGCAACGAGATCGGCCTCGCCGCGATCGGCAAATCCGTCGACGAGGTCGCGCGCGACTCGGTCGACGTAGGGCAGCGCCGCCTCGACCGCGCCCGGGGCCATCGCGATGTTGTTCACCCGGCGCGCCCAGGTGTGAATCGGCGGGTCGAGGGCGATGATCGTCCGGCTGTCGGGTGGCGTGGCGTCGTGCGTCGTCGGGTTGGGGTCGCTCCCGATGCTGCCGAAGACCCGGTACTGGCGAAACGTGTCGGTGACGTCGGAGTACTTGGTGACGACGGTGACCGTCGGGAAGCCCTCGCGCTCCGCCCGCGAGACAGGGCAGGTCGCGCGCAACTCGGCCAGCTTCGCATCGGGCTCTCCCGCGTCCGCGCTGTCGATCGGATGGAACCAACCCTGCGTTGGCGCTGCGTCCGACACCGCGTGCGTCGCGTCAGCCATGGTTGGCCTCCCCGCTCGCCCAGACATCGATCACGATCTCGTCGCGCAACACCCGAATCGCCTGGTTCGGGCAGCCGCGGGCCGCTTCGAGCACATCGGCGTCAGCGTCGCCGGGCGGGTCGATCGCGACGGAGGTCACGGTCTCGTCGATGCGGAACGACTTCGGTGCGAGGTGCGTGCATTCGGATGCCCCCTGGCACCGCCCACGATCAACTTCTGCGCGCAGCATGAGCACCTCACCCCCGTACGTACGTCCGTCCTTGCTCCGCCAGCGCGACGGAACCGCACAATCTGTTGGAGTCTATGACAGTGTGTCAGATCCGGCCACGGCGGTCACCGGGTGGCTCGGCGCCCGGCCGCAGAGAACATCCACCACACCTTCGCATGCGAGTTGGGCCATCCGCACCCGCGTGGCGCGACTCGCCGAGCCGATGTGTGGCAGCAGCACGGCGCGGGGAGCGGCCAGCAGCCGTGGGTGCACCTCGGGCTCGTGCTCGTACACGTCGATCCCGGCGGCGAACAGGCGACCCTCCTCGAGCGCCAGGGCGAGCGCCTCCTCGTCGACGACAGGACCCCGAGCAGTGTTCACCAGCACACCCTCGGGCCCGATGCGGTCGATGCGGGCGGCGTCGATCAGGCCTTGCGTCTCGTCGGTGAGCGGCACGTGCAGGCTGACGATGTCGGATCGTTCCAAGAGCTCGTCGAGATCCGTGCACCATCCAGCGAGACCGGTGTCGTGACGAGTGTGGTGCAGGACCGTCATGGTGAACCCCGCGGCACGCCGGGCGACGGCACGTCCGATGCGGCCGTAGCCGACGAGGCCCAGGGTGGCGTGGTGAAGGTCGCGCCCGAGGTACTCGGTGATGCGCCAGCTCGACCACCGACCACCACGCAGGTCGGCCTCGGCGTCGTGCGCCAGCCGCGCCGCCGCGAGCATGAGCAGCACTGCGAGATCCGCGGTGGTGTCGTCGAGCACGCCCGGGGTGTTGCACACCACGATGCCGCGCAGCCCGCGCCGCCGCGACGTCGATGTTGTCGTAGCCGACCGCCACGTTGGCGACGACGCGCAGGCGAGATCCGCGGCCTGCTTCCAGCACGGCTCGATCGATGTGATCGGTCAAGAGGCAGACGATCCCGTCGACCTCGGTCGCGGCGGTCCGGAGCTCGTCGGGCGACCACGGCACATCCTCAGGACGCTGCACCACATCGAACCCGGCGGCGAAAAGCGGATCGGTCCCGCCGTCGGGCAACCGGCGGGTGACCAGGACCCGTGGGGACTCCGACACCGCTGGAACGTACCGCGCGCCATGCGCACCGGCATCTGGCGACGGTCGTGGCGAGATGAGAGCCTGTGACGATGGCGCTACGGACGGAGCGTGTGGTCGCAACCTTCTCCGCTTGAACGAGCAACCTCCGAAGTAGCGCTCAGCTCCTGGCCGCGCTCCGACGAGCGGCATGGCGTTGGGCGTCCGGGGGGCGCCGTAACCTTGCGAGGTTCTGCGCCCGTAGCTCAGAGGACAGAGCAGCGGACTTCTAATCCGCGGGTCGGAGGTTCGACTCCTCCCGGGCGCGCTACTGCTGGAACAATCAAGGATCCTCACCACCGAATGCCGTGTCGAGATTGCAGTCCTCGACAGCCGTAGCCACGGATTGTTGATCGCGCGCAGTCAGGCAGGCCAGGCCGCGTGTGCGATGACGTCGTCAACGATCGCCAGCAGTTCGCGTACGTCGAGTGGTTTGGTGAGGTAGGCGTGCGCGCCCGCGTCGACCACTCGTTCAATCTGGCTCCTTGTGGCATCCGCGCTCACCACCACGACCGGGATCGATGCCGTCGTCGGATGGTGCTTGAGCTCGCGCAGCACGTCTTCACCCTGCATATCGGGTAAGTGAAGGTCCAGGAGGACAAGTGTCGGATGAATCTCTTGCGCCATTTCAACGGCGAGTCGTCCCTGCATCACCGGGATGACGCGGAGAGACCTTCGTTGCAGCATCACGCGCTCCACGAGCCCGACGTTGACGAGATTGTCTTCGACGTAGAGCACGGCGTGATCCTGGATGGAGTGGCTGGGTGCTTCCCGAGCACGGGCAGGTTCGTTTGCTTCGCCGTGGCCTTGCGCGGGCTTCTCTGCGACTGGTAGCTCGATTCGGAAGACGCTTCCCTTCCCCAGTGTGCTGACGACGTCGAGTGAGCCGTTCATCGCCTCGGCAAGGCGTCGGGACAGGGCCAGCCCGATGCCGGTTCCCTCCACGGCGGTGTGCTCTGCGCCGAGACGTTCGAAAGGGGCGAAGAGCAGATCGAGCTGCTCCGGCGGGATCCCCGCACCGGTGTCTGCCACTTCGATCAACACCGACGACTCGTTGCCTGCTTGACAGGACACACTGACGGTCCCGTCGGGTCGGTTGTACTTGATCCCGTTCGAGACCAGATTGAGCAGGATCTGCTGGAGTCGTTGCCGGTCTGCGAGTGCGTAGCGCTCACATCCGCCGCGTGCCTCCCGGTCGAGTCGGATCGAGCTCTGAGTGGCGATGGGTCTTGTGAGATCGAGGACGTCATCAATGACATCGCTCACAAGCACCGGTTCGAGAGAGAGTGCAAGTTCGCCGGCTTCAATCCGTGAGATGTCGATCACCTCACTGATCAGGCTCAGGAGATGGTGCCCGCCCTTGATGATCTGGCCCACGCTGTGCTGCTGATCCCCGGGCAGAGGTTCGAGTTCCAAGAGCTGGGCATAACCGAGGACGGCGTTGAGTGGCGTGCGCAATTCATGGCTCATTCGCGAGAGGAACTGACTCTTCGAGCGATTCGCCGCGTCCGCGGCGACGCGGGCGGCATCCAGACCCACCAGGAGCTGTTGGCGTTCCTGGTCACGATCGTGCAACGCCGCTGCCGCTCTCCATACGAGCCCAACGAGTACCGCAATGCCGACCACGCTGACCACAGAGCTCAAGACCTGCACCGCGTCACCGCGCCCTACCGCTCGCACCTCGGCAGCCGCCGCCAGCATCGGAACGATGATGACGGCCGGCAACAGCACGTGGATCACCCGAGCGCTCGCACGTTGCGACGCAAAGATCACGAGCTGTCGCTCGATTGCCCCCAACGCGATCGACGCGCCCAGCACGAGCACCGCACACGCGCTTGGAACTGACAAGCCTGGTGCGCCGACCTCATTCGAACTGAACAGAGGCTGGAGATCGAGGATGTGACCGAACAGCCCGAGCGCGCCGAGCGAGCCGCCCGCGGTTGCGCACAACGCAGCTGTGCCACAGAGCTGTCGACGTCCGAGCCAGAGCAACTCGGCCGCTCCGAGCAGCACCAACGAAGCAGCGGTCTGCACCGACGGTCGTCCAGGGAACCTCGCCACACTGGCTGCGTGCACCGCCGAGTGCCAGAGGAGCGAATCAACACCGAAGTCGAGACCGGTCACGTGTTCCGCGCTCGCGACCATGCCAATGAGAAGGGCCGTGGCGGCTGAACCAAACATCACGAGCTGGCGCAGCCGGGAGTCATCACGCTCGACGCGCAAATGGCATGCGAGCGCAACACCCAACCCGAGGACCCCAACCGCCGTCCAAGGGACCATGAGCGAATCCGCGGACCCGAAGGTCCGTAGGTCCGAAGCATCGAACACCCAGCCGAGCAACCCGACGACACCAAAGGCCGACCCGACGATCCCCCCGGCCAGGACAAGCCAATCGATCGAACGTTCAGCAACGCCAGCGGCCGTCACGTCACCCGGAGCGATGGACGACACGGCAGGTCGAGACCGCTCCTCTCCCGCTGTCCCTGCCTCGCTCATCGAACGAGTATCGCGCTCCCAAACATGCCGTCGCGACACCGCATGAGTTGGCCGTCATGGATCGTGACTACTCCATGAGGTCGGTAGGTGTTGCACTCGATTCGCCACGCCTCGACAACGACTTGTGCTTCGAGCGGCGAGCCGAAGTCCTCGATGTGCCGATGGCCTGCACCCCACTCCGTTGCCCTCGAAGCAGCCCGGGCTGCCCGCCACGCCGGCAGTCTCGATGAACCGTCCGTTGCGCCGCCGCCCACGTGGGCGGGCGCCCTGCACGCCGATCAGCTCCTGACTGTCGGCGACCTCGGTGCCCGGGGAGGCGGTCTTCATGGCCCGTACGCCCGGGCGTTCAATTTCCCGAAACATTCGAGAAACGCTCCGGGACTACAACTGCTTCGTGGGCGATCTCCTCGATGGCTACGTCGCGCCCGGGTGGGACGAGATGTTTGCCCAGCCCGCCGAGCCGCGGCCGCACTACACCGCCCTGGCTGCCGCGCTGCAGACACTCTCCCGCGACGACTTCGAGACCCGCTGCGCGGAGCGCGACCGGGCGTTCCGCGACCAGGGCATCACCTTCCAGCTCTCCGGCGAGGAACGGCCGTTCCCCCTCGACCTCGTCCCGCGCATCATCCCGGCCGCCGAGTGGGCCACCATCGAGCGCGGCGTGAGCCAGCGGGTGCGCGCGCTGGAGCGCTTCCTCGCCGACGTGTACGGCGCCGGCGAGATCCTGGGCGACGGCGTCGTACCCCGACGCCTCGTCACGAGCTCCACCCATTTCCACCGCGCGGTCGCCGGCCTCGATCCACCGGGCGGTGTGCGTGTCCACGTCGCGGGCATCGACCTGGTGCGCGACGGCGCGGGCAGATACCTCGTCCTCGAAGACAACCTGCGGACCCCTTCGGGGATCTCGTACGTGATCGAGAACCGGCGGGCGATGACGCACGTGTTCCCCGAGCTCTTCGCCAGCCACGAGGTGCGCCGCGTCGCCGATTATCCGGCAAGGCTCCTCGAGTGCCTGCGCGCGACGGCACCGTCGGGTGTCGAGAACCCGAACGTCGTCGTGTTGACGCCAGGCGTCCACAACGCCGCGTACTTCGAGCATTCGTTCCTCGCCCGGCAGATGGGCGTCGAGCTCGTAGAGGGCCGCGACCTGGTGTGCCGCGACCAGGGCGTCTTCATGCGCACGACCGACGGCGAACAGCGCGTCGATGTCGTGTACCGCCGCATCGATGACGAGTACCTCGACCCGTTGCACTTCCGGCCGGAGTCGCTGCTCGGCTGCCCCGGCATCGTGAACGTGGCGCGCGCTGGAATGGTCACGATCGCGAACGTGCCCGGGAACGGCGTCGCTGACGACAAGGCCGTCTATCCGTTCGTCCCTGAGATGATCCGGTACTACCTCGGCGAGGAGCCCGTGTTGGCCAACGTCGACACGATGCGCCTCGAGATCCCCGAGCTCTGCGACGACGCGCTGAGCCGTCTCGACCGTCTCGTGTTCAAACCCGTCGACGGTTCGGGTGGCTACGGCCTCGTCATGGGTCCGCAGGCCGACGAGCAGACGCTCGAGGAGCTGGCGGTGAAGGTGCGGGCGAACCCACGGGGTTGGATCGCGCAGGAGCCGGTGGGGCTGTCGACCTCCCCCACCTACGACGGTCACGGGCTGCGCGCTCGCCACCTCGACCTGCGACCGTTCGCCATCCACGATGGCCGCGAGGTGTGGGTCGTCCCCGGCGGGCTCACGCGCGTCGCGTTGCGTGAGGGAAGCCTCGTCGTCAACTCCAGCCAGGGCGGGGGGTCGAAGGACACGTGGGTGCTCACCACACCGGGCCAAGCCCAGGAACACGTGGCACTCGGCGGCGTCGCGTCGGCGCCTGCAGCCGGCCACCTCCCCGGCGTCGACCTCGCCGCCGCGCAAGCGTCGAGTCAGCAGCAATGAACCCCGAACCGGCAGCGCCGACATGCTGAGCCGCATCGCAGAGTCGCTGTACTGGATCGGCCGCTACTGCGAGCGGGCCGAGGACACCGCGCGCCTGCTCGACGTGCACTTCCACCTCCTCCTCGAGGATCACGCCGACGAATCCGCCGCGTGCCAGACCCTGCTGTCGGCGATGGGCGTCGACGAGTTCACGGGCACGGTCGACGCAGGATCCGTCACCGCGCTGCTCACCGACGACCTCGCGTTCGACGGCTCGATCGGCCGATCGTTGGCGGGTGCGTGGGAGAACGCCCGCGGCGCCCGCGAGGTCATCTCGTCGGAGACCTGGGAGACGCTCAACACGACCTACCAGGCCTTCCCCGACCGCGCGCGACGCGCCGGTGAGCGGGGCCGCCACGACCTGTACCGCTGGGTGAAGGAACGCTGCTCGATCCTCACCGGTCTCGTCGAGACCACCATGAGCCGCGACGACGGCTACTGCTTCCTCGCCGTCGGCCGCGGCCTGGAGCGCGTCGACATGACCACACGGTTGCTCGCCGCGCGCTACGCCGAGACGTGGGGCCCGACCGGGTGGACCACGACCCTGCGCTGCTGCGCCGCGTACGAAGCGTACGCGCGGACGTACCGGCGCGCGGTCGACGCGACGAGTGCAGTCGAGTTCCTGTTGCTCGATCGTCTCTTCCCGCGATCCGTCTTCCACGCGCTCGACACCGCCGCCGCGCGTCTCGCCGAGCTCGATCCTCGCTCGAGCCGCGCGGGGGTCGACGACGACGCGCGCCGCCGTCTCGGTCGGCTGTGCGGCGAGCTCGAGTACCTCCGGATCGACGACGTGCTCGCCGACCTGCCGCGCGTGCTCGCTTCACTGCAAAGCGAGTGCGCGCTCGTGCACGAAGCCGTTGCACGGCGCTACTTCCGTGAGACCCAAGCCGTCGAATGGAGCCGATGATGGGTTGGAGGATCCGGATCCGGCATCGGACGAGCTATCGCTATGCGACACCGGTGCACACGTCGTACAACGAAGCACGCTTGTCGCCGCTCGACCTCGCGAACGCAATTCACGATCGAGCACCGAGTCGAGACGCAACCCGCTTCGCCGATGTTGCGGTATCGCGACTACTGGGGCACACGTGTGCACGCGTTCGATGTCCATCGCCCCCACTCCGAGCTGGTGGTCACGAGCACGTCGACGGTCGAGACGTCGGGAGCGCAGCGCGCCACCGCCGAAGCGCTGCGCTGGGACCAGCTCGACGCAGACGCGATCGCCGACCGGTACTGCGAGTTCCTCGTGAAGACGGCGCTGGTCGACACCAGCGACGAGATCCTCGCGATGGCCGAGCGGCTCCGCTCTGCACCGGCGCCGATCATGGCAGTCCTGCAGACCGTGGAGTGGGTCCGCGACCAACTGGAGTACCAGCGGGGCACGACCTCCGTGCAAACCACCGCGAGTGAGGCGCTGGCCGCGCAGCGAGGCGTCTGCCAGGACTTCGCCCACTTGGCGCTGTCGGCACTTCGCGAGGTCGGGATCCCGGCGCGCTACGTGTCGGGCTACGTCCATCCCCAACAGGACGCCGAGCTCGGCGTCACCGTCGCCGGCGAGAGTCACGCGTGGATCGAGGCCTGGCTCGGCGACTGGCGCGCGCTCGACCCGACGAGCGGAACGGAAGTCGGCGATCGGCACGTCGTCGTCGCCCGGGGTCGGGACTACGCCGACGTCCCGCCGCTCAAGGGCGTCTACCACGGCGGGCAGACGAGGGACACGCAGGTCGGGGTCGAGATCACCCGATTGGCCTGACCGGTCCGAATCTCGCTCGAATCCGCCGGGAACCGACCCGTTAGGATGACCCGTCCCGTCTCGGCGGGTCGCGGTGACCGTAGCTCAGCTGGCTAGAGCGCCGGGTTGTGGTCCCGGAGGTCGGGGGTTCGAAACCCCTCGGTCACCCCACGAGGGCAGCGCGACGACGATCGCTCGGCGGGCTGGGCCTGGCTTGGCGGCGCAGGTGGTCGACCTGCGCCGTCATGTCGCCTCCACGAGGGCGAGGATCGTCGCGAGCGCGGCTCGGCGGTCGACGCGGTCGACCACCTCGCACCGTGTGCCGCGCGGGTTCTCTCGGAGCGCGCCGGTTCGTGGGTCGACCTCGAGCCACGCCGGCGAGGAGCCGACACACGGATCGCCGACGGCCGCGAGCAGCGCCAGCGGGTCGTGCAGGACGACCTTGCGATCGCCTCCCTCGGCCCCCGGCTGTTCGAGCCGGGCGAGCCACTCCATCACCATCGGCCCGAGCTCGGGCCGCGCCGCGACAAGCCGGTCGACGGAGGGCACGTCGAGCGCCATCTCGGTGGTGACGTCGAGCGGGACGATCATCGGCGCCGCGTGCGAGACGACGATGCCCGCAGCGAGCGGGTCGGCCCCGAAGTTTCTCTCGACGTGGCGGAGCTCGCCCCGGTGGAACACCGGGCGCAACACGCCGCCCATCACGACAAGCTTCGGCAGCCGCGCGCCGAGTGGCACCAGCGTCGCGACGTTCGTGAGCGGGCCGATCGCGAGCAGAACGTCGGGCTGCGCGATGAGCAGGCTCTCGAGCAGATGGCCCCTGTCAGCGCCGTCCACCACGTTGGCCGGAACGAGCGACTGCGCGAGCGCGACACGACGCGGCGCGTCCTCCCCCACCACACTGACACCGACGAGCTCGACCGACGGATACGCGCTGGCGGCAAGCAGCGCGACGGCATCGTCGGGATTGTCGCCGACGTCGGTGTCGATCCACAGTCGCAACGTTCATCCCTCTTCGTGCGCGCGGGCGGATGCAGCACCGCGGCGAGGGCCGGCCCGATCTCGGGCGCCGCGTGGACGAAACCGGTCTCGACCAGTCGCGCGGGGACCACCCGTTGGCCGCCGGTCAGCAAGCTCGCAACGAGCTCCGAGCCGTACAGGGCGCGCAGGGGTACGAGGGGCGTCGGCAGCAGTGTCGGGCGATGGAGCGCGCGGCCCGAACGCCCGCGTGAGCTCGCGGTTGGTAACCGGCTCGGGCGCGGTGAGATTGAGAGGGCCCTGCACGCGATCATCGGAGATGACGTGGCGGAGCGCCGCGACCTCGTCGTCGAGGGTGATCCAACTCAGGTACTGGTGTCCCGATCCGATCCGCCCCCCGAGGCCGAGACGGAACGGCAGCAGCAGCCGACGCAGCATGCCGCCGTGGGCCGCGAGCACGATGCCGGTCCGGACGGTGACGACACGGATGCCGGCTGAGCGGGCAGCCTGCGCGGCGGCCTCCCACTGCACGCAGACCCGCGGGTGAAGTCGTCACCGGGACCACTCGCTTCGGTGAGCAGCTCGTCGCCCCGGTCGCCGTAATACCCGACCGCGGAACCGGACACGAGCACGCGTGGCGGGCGCGCCAGCTTGCGCAGGGTGTCGACGAGCGCCGCGGTGCCGATCGTTCGGCTCTCGAGGATCGCCCGCTTGCGGGCCGTGGTCCAGCGGCGGTCCCCGATGCCGACGCCGGCGAGGTGGACGACCGCGTCGAGTCCTTCGAGATTCACGAGGTCGACGTCGCCGCTGAAGGGATCCCACACGACATCGTCGCCGCGGGGCGACGAGCGCACGAGCCGCACCGCCTGATGACCATCGGCGAGCAGCGACTCGACGAGCGCGGAGCCGATCAGGCCGTGCGCGCCACTCACGAGGACCTTCATCCTACCCACCTCGCGACCACCTCCGCATCGGCGCGTCAGTGGAGCGCACCCTAGGGCTTCGCGTCGGCGAGGCCGGTCCGGGTAGCATCGACCGCTACCAAGCGCCTCTAGCTCAACTGGTTAGAGCAAGTGACTCTTAATCACTAGGTTCGGGGTTCGAGTCCCCGGGGGCGTACACATCCACCTTGCAGGTGTTCGATCGTCGTGAATCGCGGCGCTCGGGCACACGAGGTCGGGCGGATCAGAACAGAGGGGTCGGCGTTGAACGACGGGGCGAGCACCATCGTCGGCACCTGGGACCTCGTCTCACGAACGGTGCGGGATCACGAGGGTGCGGCCATCGAGGGCATGACCTCCCTGCCCGCAGGCCGCACCTGCTTCGACGCGGCCGGGAACATGGTCGCGATCGTCCTGGCGTTGGATGCCAACGCAGTCGGCGCAACCGGCGCGTCGTTCGAGGGGCTCACGTGCTACTACGGCACCTACCTCGCAGATCCCGAAACCGGCACGCTCACGGTGACGGTCACGGGCGCGGGAACTCCTGGTGCAACACTCGGCCGTGAGCTGATCCGCCGGTACGACGTCGACGCCCAGCGGCTCGCGCTCCGGGCCTCGTTCACCTCGGGCGAGCAGGCGCTCGAGGCCGAGCTGGTCTGGCGACGCGTCGGCTGATCCCGACCACACCTTCGCGGTCAGGCACGCATGGCCGCGGGCGCGCGACCGCAGGAGCCACGTCGCTCATGAAGTGCTCGAGCGACGTCGCCGACGCGGCGTCGTCGAAGGACAACACGAAGCCCTCGACTCCCTCTCGGACCTCCGCCGCGAGCCGTTCGGCCACCTCCGTCGCCTCGCCGAAGATGAGGCTGTTGACGCGCGATGAGCCGCCCGGCCCGCCAAACCGGACTCGCGCGCGTTCCATGACCTCGGCGTGCGAGCCGCCTCGTGGCACGAGGGCGATGGGTCGCATCGCGGCGGTGCGGGCGGGCTGCGCCAGCACCCGCAACTCCGCGAGCGTGTCCGCGGTGACGTTGGGTGGGCAGCTCCACCAGTCGGCGTGGTCCCGCACGATCGGCATCGTGAGCTGACGGCCCGCCCCACCGACATGGATCGGAACGCGCGCCTGGATCGGGTCGGGCGCGCGAGCGCGTCGCGGAGCTGGAAGTGACGGCCGTCGTAGTCGAAGGGCTGACACGCGAGCATGAGCCGGACGATGTCGAGCGTTTCGCGGATTCGATCCGCTCGGTCCCGGTTGCTCGGCGTCCCGTATCCGTAACGGCGCAGCTCGTCCGCGGTGACGTGGGAGCCCCAGCCGATCCCCAGCTCGAAACGACCCCCCGAGATCACGTCGAGTGTGGCGATCATGCGCGCCAGGAGGGCAGGATGGCGGAATCCGTCACAGAGCACCGTGTGAGCGACACGAATCCGCGACGTCCCGGCAGCGAGCGCCGTCGCGAACGTCCAGCCCTCGAAGGAGTTGAGCTTGCCGTCGTATCCGAGCGGGTGCTCGGGCACGAGGTGGTCCATGATCCAGATCGAGTCGAAGCCGGTCCGCTCAGCGACGAGCGCCCGTTGCAGCATCTCGTCGAACGACGCACGGAGCTGCGGCAGGGCGACGCCGAACCACACGTTTCCGGACAACGTGTCGCTCACGAAGCGTTGCTCGGCGTTGCCATCGCGTGGGCAGGGAACATCTCGCGTACGGAGCGTCGACCCACGACGACGCGCTGCAGCGTCCTCGGCGTGTCGTCGACACGGTCACGAGCATGCTGGAGCGCGACGTTGTCCCACACGAGGAGGTCACCGCGCGACCAGCGGTGTTCGACAACGAACGCCGGGTCGTACAAGTAGTCGAAGAGCTGCTGGAGCAGCCGGTCGCCCTCCTCCTGCGCACAACCGACGATCGCCGCCGAGGCGAGCTCGGTGACGAAGAGCACCGGCCGGCCCGTGTCGGGATGGGGGAACACGACCGGGTGCACCGTGCGCGGGCCGGCGCCGTCGGCTCGGGCTCGATGTTGGTAATCGTGAGGGTCGTACACGTGCAGCACGCGGATGTCGTCGATCCGTGCGCGCAACTCGTCGGGAAGACGCAGGTACGCGTCGCGGCCGCTGACGAGGCGCGTGGCCGTGGCGCCATCGACGACGTCGACCGCCAGCAGCGACAACGCGTGGTACGGCACCGGTGCGAACGAAGCGTCGGAATGAAACGCCAGGTCCTGGGCGCCGAGGACACCGTCGGGACGAACGTTCGACACCAGGCCGACGCCCTCCGGGGCCCCCACCACCGGGCCGAACACGCCCATGAACAACTGTTGGGCGTCCAGCGACAGGTGCTGATCGCGGAGGACCAGGAGTTGGTGTTCGAACAGCAGCGCGCGCAGCGCTTCGGCGAGATCCGCGTCGATCGATGCCGCAACCGTGACATCGACCTCGACACCGAACGGCCCGAGCGGACGAGTCGCGACGCGTACGGATGCGCTCGTCATTGGCGCGCGGCGAGGTCCCGACGTCGGTCGAGCGCGACAAGGCCGGCCGCGTTGTTGAACGTGTGCGTGTCGTGGCCGGAACGCAACACCGCGCCTGGTTGCGCGTCGGAGCACACACCCTCGGTGACGATGTCGTCACCATTGACCAGCACCCGGTGGATGCCGGACCCAGGGGCGTACACGCGTCCGCCACCGGCCGGCAGGTCGTAGCGGAAGTCGACGTGGCCCGGGCCGATGGTGGCCGGGTCGAAGACGACGAGGTCGGCCGTGTGGCCCGGAGCAATCCGGCCCCGATCGACGAGGCCGATGTATTCGGCGGGAACGGTCGTGACCAGGCGCACGCATTCCTCGAGCGGCAGCAGACCCCGCCGGGCGTACTCGCCCACGAAGTAGGAGCTGTACACCGGGCCGCACATCATGTCGAGGTGTCCGCCCGCGTCCGATCCACCCACGATCATGCGCGGGTCCGCGCACAACCTCGCTGCGGGCCGCCCATCCTTCGTCGCCCCCGTCGGTCGAGTACGGGTAGAAGCCCGTGCGGAAGTCGTCGGCGATGGCGATGTCGAGGAACGCGTCAAATGCGTCGATGCCACGATCCCGTGCGACGTCGCCCACCGTGCGACCCGAGAGGCCGGCGTTCGCCGCCGACAGCGTCTCGCCGACCACGTAGTCACCCCACCGGACCGAGTGGGTCACCGCAGGATGGCCCAGCACCGACTCCTCGGCGCGGGCGCGGAGGCTCGCGTGGTTCTCGGCGGCGGTGAACGCCTGGATTCGTTCGGGCAACGGCAGCTCGAGCTCCGGCCAGTTGTTGAACGTGGTCCGCTGGATCGCATTGACGAGCGTCAACCGAAAGACGACGGGATCGGGGCGCATCAAACCGCGGATGGTCGTGCCGCGCTCGTGGCCGCGGGCCGTCGCCGCGAGCTGGTGCTCGCAGTGCTCAGCGTCGTACGCGGAGACGATCAGCAGGTTCCAGTTGATCGGCCGATCGGCTGCGAGCGACATCGCGATCATGCGGTCGACGGTCTCGTCATCGAAACGATCACCGGGCGGGACGTACTGCAGCATGGTTCCGGGGTGACCGCGGACTGCTCCCGCCAGGGCCAGCATCTCGGCATCGTCGGCGAAGCGCGAGGGAACGGGGCGGCCATCGCCGTCCGGTTGCGTCAGCGCCTGTGACGTCGAGAAGCCCAGCGCCCCCTCACTCGCGGCGCGCTCGATCTCGCGCGCCATCAGTTCAACCTCCTCCGGGGTCGCCCGTTCGCTCGACGCGTGTTCACCCATCACGAGGCGCCGAACGGTCGAATGCCCGGCCATCACGCCGATGTTCACTCCGACGCCACGCGCCTCGAGCACGTCGAGCAGCTCGCCGTGGCGGTACCAGCCCCACGGAACCCCCTCGACGATCGCGTCGTAGGGCATTCCCTCCACACGAGCGAGCATGCGAGCGATGAACTCCTGGTGCTCTTCACGCATCGGCGCCAGCGCGAATCCGCAGTTGCCCGCGACGACGGTGGTGACACCATGCTGCGGCGACGGCGTCAGGAGCGGATCCCAGAACACCTGGGCGTCGTAGTGGGTGTGCAGGTCGATGAAGCCAGGCGCGACCGTGAGACCTCTGGCATCGATCGTGCGGTCGGCCTCGGTCGCGTCGTCCACCACGAACCGGCCACCGCTGATCGCCACGTCGCGCTGCTCGGGCGGTGTCCCCGTCCCGTCGATGACCTTGGCGCCCCGGATACGAGTCTCGATCATCGCTTCCTCCGATTGTCAACCTATGCGGGAGAATAGGAAACGCGGACCCACTGACGCCAGGCCGTCGAAGGGCCGTGGATCGGTGCTGAATGAGAGACTCCCCCCGTGCAAAGCGACTGCAGGAACAATGACGAATTGGCAGCCGAGCTCCGACTCCTCCTGGCGCGCCTGGCTCGACGACTCAAGCAGGAGGCCGTGCGCGAACCCGAGGGCATCACCCTGTCGCGGCTCAGTGCACTCTCATCGATCGTCCGACACGGCCCCCTCAGCATCACGGAGCTTGCCGAGCGGGAGCGCATCGGCCACACCACCGCGACACGCACGATCGACGGGCTGCTTGCCGAAGGTCTGGTCGTCCGCGAAGTGGATGAGGCGACCGCCGAGCGAGCCGGGTCCACTCCACGCCCCGCGGGCGCAAAGTGCTGCAACACATGTACGCGCACAAGGCGACGTTCCTCGCCGAGCGACTCGATCGCTTGGGAGACACCCAACGGAAAGACATCCTCCGCGCGCTCCCGGCGCTCGGCCGACTGCTCGACGAAAGCGAGACCTGAAGGCCACACGATGCCCTCGCAGCCACCTCGCCTCGGCTCGCCGGTGATGCTCAGGGCAGCACGCACACCCGGGCGTCGGGGCTCAGCACCCGCTCGAGCCACCGGCACTCAGGACGGACGCGACCTTCTCCAAGAGCGCCTGTTCGCCGAACGGCTTCTGGATCAACGAGATCGTCTCGTCGAGGATGCGGAACCGCTCCGCGCGACGGCTCAGGCCACCTGCGCGCAGTAGGCATCGACGATCTCGGCACCGGTCGCGAACCAGACGCGTTCGTGACTCGCGAGGTGGCGCATCGCTTCCGCGAAGTAGCGGATGCGGAACGGTTGCCCCATGACCCATGGGTGCACGTTCAGCACGAAGACACGTCCTGTCATCGAGCCATCTTCGTAGAGCCGATCGAACTGCTCGGTGATCATGCGCGCGAACCGCTGCACCGGGATGAACCTGCCGATGTGTGTGACCACGTCGTCGAGCTCGATCATCACGGGAAGGTTCGTCATCACGCCCGTTGGGACCTTCATCGGATGCGGCTGCTCGTCGGTGGGCCAATCGAGGACGTAGTCGAAGCCCTGCGCGGCGAGCAGCGCGACCGTGCGTGACGACTCGCCGTACTCGGCACCGAGCCACCCTCTCGGGGGCCGACCTGTCGCCGCCGTCACCTGCTCAGCGGCAGTGGCGATCTGGCGCAGCTCCTCCTCTTGCGTCATCGCCTGGCTGATCAACTGATCGGACGACACGCCGTGGCCCACGAACTCCGCTCGCAGGCTGAGCAAGTGGTCGACCAGGAACGGCGAGCGTCTCATCACTGCGGCGTCCATCGCGACAGTGGGTCGGATCCCGTGCCTGTCGAGCACGTCGGTGATGCGGAACACGCCGACTCGGTTGCCGTACTCGTACTGCGAGACGGTGTGCAGATCGAGGACCCTCGGATAGGGCCCGCTGCGCAACGACGGAGGAACGAGGGTCCCCTCGGGCGGATACCAGTCGGCGTGCTCGAGGCTGAGGACCACCGCCACCGCCACCCGGGCATCGCCGGGCCAGCGCAGCACCGGCCGCTCGCCGATCGGCGACCAGTCGTAGTACGGGTTGTCCATCACCCCGGGCGCCGGCGTGGCAGGCACTGGTCAGTCCTCCGATCCGACCCGCAGATGGGCAAGGTGCTCGTGGTAGTGGTGGGCGAGGTACCACTCGGCGATCTCGTCCGCGGTCGTCGCCCACACACCGTCGTGCGACAGTACGTATCCGAGGATCTCGTCGAGGTAGCCCGCCCGGTGTGGCTGACCGATCAGATACGGGTGGAGTGCAACGCACATGACCCGGCCGCTCGTCGCGCCTTCCTCGTAGAGGACGTCGAACTGGTCCTTGCACATCTGCACGAAGTCGTCCGCTTCGTACACCGGCCGATTGAACAGCAGCGCGTCGTTGAGGTGTCGGGAGTACGGCACCCCGCACAGCACGCCCGCCTCGACGTTGATCGGAAACGGCTGGTCGTCGATGAACCAGTCCACGTGGTAGATCAGCCCCGCCTCGGCCATGAGGTTCGGGGTGTTCGGTGTGGCGGAGAACGCCGGGCCGAGCATTCCCTTCAACCGCTTGCCGGTGTGACGCTCGATCACCTCGGAGGTGAATCGGTAGAACTCGCGTTCATCCTCGATCGTCATGCCATACAAGAGGCGCGTGTTGTAGACGCCGTGACTCATGTAGTCCCAGTCTCGAGCGACCATCGCATCCCGAATCTGGGGGAAGTGCTCGAGGACCGCGACGTTGATGGACACGGTCGCCCGCACCTGGTGTTGATCGAAGACTTCCAGCATGCGCCAGAAGGCGGTGCGGTTCCCCTGGTCCCGATACGAGTAGCCCATGACGTCCGGATGGGGCGTCCGTGACCATTGATCGCGGTACGGGTTGCGATCGGGCTGGAACTCGTAGAACTCGACGTTCGGGGCGATCCACAACGCGACTCGCGCTCCGTTCGGCCACTTGACCGGCGGCCGATCGATGATCGGCGAGTACGCGACATAGTCCTCTTCCTGCGGCAACCCGATCACTGGATCCCCTCCTCCCACCATTGTCTTCCGATCCCCCCGCCTCGTCGCTTCAACGCCGGCGCAGACCGCCGCGCGCGATGAACGCATCCGCGACGTCGGTGGGCGCGCAGGCCAGCCAGGCGTCGACGATCGCGTCGCGTACCGCGCGCTTCGTCGCCTTCTTCAGCTGGATGAGCACCGCGGCGTAGCCGTCGAAGTGCGGAATGGTGAAGAAGGCCGTGGGCTCCGCTTCGAGCACCGCGTCCTTTTCGACGAGATCCTCCACGCGCACGGCCAGGATGGGTCCATCCGGCGGTGTCGCATCACAGAAGCGCCGGATGTCGGCCTTGCTGAACGGCCGCATCCACGCGAAGCCCTTCCCCGCGACGAGCCAGGTCCGGTTACCCCAGCGCGCACCCTTGTTCACCGCGGGCAGATCCGCGACGATGCGCTCCACGTCGTCGACCGTCACCATGACGACGAACCGTAGCGGCGGCGTCGGCTGTCAGTGCCGGTCGAGACGATGCCGCAGGAGCGCCTCGACCCCGGGCCACTCGCTCGCAACGATCGAGTACATCGCGGTGTCACGCAGGAGCTGATCCTCCCCGTGCGCCTGCGACGGCTGCCAGCAGCGCAGCACGCCCTCGAAGCGCGCGCCGAACGCGGTGATCGCGGTGCGCGACCGCTCGTTGCGCGCGTCGGTCTTGAGGTCGACACGCCCGACGCGCCAGGTGTCGAACGCGTGCTGCAGCAACAGCAGCTTCGCCTCGACGTTGAAGCCCGTTCGCTGCACCGACGCCGCGAGCCACGTACCGCCGATCTCGACTGCATACGGCCGAGCGTCGCCAGGCCGCAACCGCAGACCGAGGAACATGGTCGCGCCGACCGCACGGTCGTCGACGGTGCTCACCTGCGCGAACGGCACGACCTCTCCGGCCTCGGCCGCGGCAAGGCGCTTGCCGACATACGACTCCGCTGCGGCGCCACCGTCGGGAACTTCCGTGAGGCCGTAGGTCGCGCGGTCGTGCGCGGCGGCCGTGGCGAGCTCGGACGCGTGGTGGGGCGCGAGTGGTTCCAGGCGCACCCGTACACCCACAAGGGTGGGAGCTCCGAGCGCTTGGTGCATCGCGAGAGCCTCGCACAGACGCCCCACGACGCCGCCGAGATTTCCGCCGCACGCCAACACGCGACGAGGCCCGCTCCGAAGAGCGGGCCTCGTCGCGTCAATCTCTGGTCGCGTGGATCAGCCCTTCTTGGTCCGTGCGAGGTAACGCGGGTCCCAAGCAACGGCCCAGACGTACGACATGTTCTTGACGTTCTTGACGTCCTTCGGATACACCCAGAACCGCGTGTCGTAGCAGACCGGGATCGACCAGGCGTTCTGCGCGAACTGCAGGTTGATCTTGTCCCAGAGCTGCTGGTACGCGGCGCCCTTCAAGGTCGGGTCGTTCGCCTGCTTGACCAACGTCCCGAAGTCCGCGCCAACCTGGCCACTGGCCAGCTTGTACAGCGTGCCGTCCTGGAGGATGTACCGGGTCATCCACAACGTCGGGTACCCCTGCCCGGCGTTCACTTGGATGTAGGCGTCGAACCTCCCTTGACTGAAGTCCTGGGTGATGACCGTCGACGACTCCGTCGTCACGTTCATCGTCACGCCAATGTCCTTGAACGCAGCCTGCAGTGCGGTGCCGATCGACGTCTGGGGCTCGAGGCCGGCGCCGAGGAGCAACGAGAACTGCGGGTCGGAGCCGACGCCGGAGTCGACCACCGCTTGCTTGGCTTTCGTCAGGTTGTAGGGGAACGGGTCCTTGTAGTTCGGCGTGCTTCCCGGTGTTCCCTCCGGGAACGGCTGGTACGCCGGCAGGCACGTGCCGTTGAGCAATTGCTTCGAGATCGTCTGGCGGTCGATCGCCATCGCCAGCGCCTGGCGGAACTTGATGTTGCTCACCGGTCCGGGTCGGGTGTCCTTGAACATCAGGTTGTAGCTACCGGGCGTGACGTAGGTGTAGAGCTTGTGGCCGGGAATGACCTTCGCGGTGTCGACGAGCGACGAGTGGACCAGCGAGGCCTCGGCTTGACCCGACTTGACGCCGTTCACCGCCGCGGTCGGATCTGCAGTCAACAGGACCGTGACGTTCTTGATACGACCAGCCTTCTTGTCCCAGTACGGGGTCGACGCGCGGGTGAACACGCCCTTCACCGCGGGCGTCCACTCCGTGGCGACGTACGGACCGGAGCCGGCCATGTTCGCGTCACCCTTGCTCAGGTCGGTGCTCACGGCGATCGCCTTCGGGTTGATCACCGTTCCCGGGGCCCGCGCCAGCGCGTAGGGGAGCTCGGCAGCCGGCCGGTTGAGGGTGAACTTCACCTGGTCGGTGCCCACGACATCGACTGCCGTGACGGCACCGAGGGAAGTCTTGGCAGTGCTGCCCGTCAGCGTCAGCGCGCGGTCGATGCTCTGCTTCACCGCGTCGGCGGTGACGGCCGAACCGTCGTGGAACACGGCATCGCTGCGCACGGTCACCGTGAACGTGAGCCCGTCCGGGGAGAACGCCCACTTCGTGGCGATCATCGGCTCGAGCTCGATGTCCTTGTTCAGGTAGAAGAGCCGGTCGTAGAGCATGAAGCCGTACGGCGATTCGGCCGAGTTGGCTTCCTTGTGCGGGTCGAGCTGCAACGCGGCGTTGTTCCCCGCGTCGATGACGATGCTGGCGTTCTTGTTGATCTTCTTGGTCGGGGTCGACCGCGGGCCGCTGGCCCCGGCGATACCGACCGAACCGACGAGCACCGCGCACGCAAGCGCGGCAAGCACCAGACGCTTCACGAGCTCCCCCTCACGCGGCCGCGTCCGCGACCAGCCGGGATGATAACTCGAAAGAGTGTGCGAGATTCGTCACCAGGTTGGTTGAGCCGGGGACGGCCTCAGGGCAGCCGGGACGTCCAGAGCAGGGCGCCGGCGGCGGCCAGCAGGCCGAAGGCCAGCGCGAGACCGATGAACCACGCGGTGACATCGCGGGGCTTGCTCGCGTACCCGATGACGCTGCCGATGTCGTCGTACGCGTGACGCAGGTCGCTCGCGGTGACCGCAGAGCGGAACGTGCCACCGGTCGCAGTGGCGATGTCTTGGAGCGCGCCGCGGTCGACCGGAACGGACACGAGTTGGTCCCCGACGACCACGCTGCCGCCGTCGGTGCCGAACGCGATGGTGTCCACGGGCACGCGCAGCTCAACGGCTGCCTGTGCGGCCTCGCTGTTGGGTCGGCCCGCATTCGTCGCACCGTCGGAGAGCAACACGATGCGCGCCGCGGGCGAGTCCGTCTTCGCGCGGGCTACCGATGCAATCTGGTCGAGCGACGCGTAGATCGCTTCTCCGATCCCGGTGCCGTTCGCGAGCCTGGCCCGCTCGACGGCGGTCCGCACGGCCGTGCGATCGGTCGTCGGCTGGACCGCGACGGTGGCCGTCGCGGCGAACGTGACGAAGCCGACACGAACGCGCGGCGGGAGCGCGGTCAGGAAGGTGTCGATCGCGGTGCGGGCAACGCGGAAGCGCGTCGGGGCGACATCGGTGGCCTTCATCGACCGCGAGACGTCAAGCGCCAGGACGACGGTGGCGCGCTCCTGCGGCACCTTGACGTCGCGCGTCGGACGCGCAAACGCGGTCCCCGTGAACAGGAGCGCGATGAGCAGCAGCGACGCGGGAACGTGGCGGCGCCAGCCGGGCCGCCGCGGCGCGACCGAAGCGAGGAGATCGACGTTCGTGAAGCGCACCGCGTAGCTGCGACGCTGCCGCTGGACGAGGACATAGAGCACCGCGAGCGCAGCGACTCCGAGCAGGAGCAAGAGCCGGGCCGGCGCGAGGAAGCTCATCGCGGCACCGCCCGTCCGGCACGACGGCGCTTGCGCGATGCCACGAACCGCACGAGATCGAGCACCCAGTCACGATCGGTGCGCAGCATCGCGTGCTCCGCCCGGGTCGATCGGATGGCGCGCGCCGTCTCCGCCCGCTGCGCGGCGGCGGCCTCGGCGTAGCGCTCGCGCGTCCGTGCATTGGCGGTCTGGACCTCGATACGGCGACCGGTCTCGGGGTCGACCAGCGTCAAGAGCCCGACCGCCGGGAGCTCGAGCTCGCGCGGATCGACGACCTCCATGGCCAGCACGTCGTGACGAGCGCTGAGGGCGCGCATGGGGCGTTCCCAGTCGCGCGCGCCCAGGAAGTCGGAGATGACCACGACGAGACCGCGGCGCCGCGCGACCTTGCCCACGCGCTCGATGCCTGCCGCAAGGGTCGAGACGTCCATCTGCGGCGCATCACGGCGGGGCATCCCGTCGAGGCGCAGCAGGAGCGCGTGCAGCGCGGCCCGTCCCCCGGCCGCGGGCACGACGAACGAGCCCTCGGGACCCAGCACCAAGGCGCCGACCCGGTTGCCGCCACGCACGGTGAGGAACCCGATCGCGGCGACGGCCGCCAACGCGAGGTCCCGCTTCTCCCAGTCGGCGGTCCCGAAGTCGAGGCTCGCCGATCGATCGACGACCACCCACGTCTCGAGCTCGCGGTCGGCGACGGTGTCCCGGATGTGGGGCGCGGCGGTGCGAGCCGTCAAGTTCCAGTCCATCCGGCGGACGTCGTCACCGGGCACGTACTCGCGGCCCTCGCCCGGTTCGCTTCCTGGCGAGGGGACCAGCCCGAGGAAGTCGCCCTGCAGGATGCCGTCGAGCTTCCGGAACACACCGAGCTCGATGCGTCGCAGCGTGCGTTCGGCACGCGCCGGAGGGATCGCGGCCCCAGTGGTCACGCCGAGCGTTCCTGCGACGCCGGGTCCGCGACTGCGGCGCGGGCCCGGCTCGCATCGTGATCCTGACTCGGCGCGATCCGCGGCGCCCAGATCGTCGAGAGCACCCGTTGCACGATCACGTCGGCTTCGATGCCGTCGGCCAGCGCTTCGTACGACAACACCAGCCGGTGACGCAGCACCTCGGGACCGACGTCGAAGACGTCTTGGGGCAGCACATAGTCACGACCACGGAGCAGAGCCAGCGCGCGCCCCGCAGCGATGAGACCGAGAGTGGCTCGCGGGCTCGCGCCGTACGCGAGCAAGGGCGCGAGGTCGGGCAGTCCGTGATCCGTCGGCGCGCGGGTCGCGGTCACGAGCCGCACGGCGTAATCGATGACCGCCGGGTCGGCGTAGACGTCGTCGGCGGCTCGTTGCATCTCGAGCAAGGCGGTCGGCGAGAGCACTGCTTCGGGCTTCGGGGGGTGCACGCCCATGCGGCGGACGATCTCGTGCTCCTCGACCGCGCTCGGGTACCCGATGACGACCTTCATCAAGAACCGGTCACGCTGCGCCTCGGGCAGCGGGTACACGCCCTCCGATTCGATGGGGTTCTGCGTGGCGAGCACGAGGAAGGGCTCGGGCATCGGGAAGGTGCGTCCCGCGATCGACACCTGGCGCTCCGCCATCACCTCCAGCAGTGCCGACTGCACCTTGGCCGGCGCGCGGTTGATCTCGTCAGCAAGCACGAAGTTCGCGAAGACCGGCCCGAGCTCGACGTCGAACGCCTCCTTCGACGGCCGGTAGATGCGGGTACCCACGAGATCCGACGGGATCAGGTCGGGGGTGAACTGGATCCGGGTGAATGTGCCCTGGACCGACGCGGCGAGCGTCTCGGCGGCCAGCGTCTTGGCGAGCCCAGGGACGCCTTCGAGCAAGCAGTGACCACGGGCCAGGAGCGCGATCATGAGCCGCTCGACCATCCGGTCCTGGCCGACGATGACGCGCTTGACCTCGAAGAGCGCCTGCTCGATCCGCGCGGGCCCGGACGCAACCGGTGCCGTGGCGCGCGTCTCGGTCATCGAACCACCCGTGTCGTCGTGTGCAGGTGGGGGCGCAGCTGCATGGTCGGCTCTCTCTCAGGAGTGGGTGTCTGAGTCACGTTGATGCGGCCGGCCTCGGGGGTCAAGACCGTACAGCCA
The DNA here is from genome assembly GCA_963815405.1 of uncultured Actinomycetes bacterium. Lineage (GTDB taxonomy): Bacteria > Actinomycetota > Acidimicrobiia > IMCC26256 > DASPTH01 > CAWFGR01. The sequence goes on along the minus strand of CAWFGR010000001.1, from coordinate 398,118 downwards.
CATTCCAGCAACATCCCACCGACCACACAGTGGGCTCCCAGACCACAGCTGCGTGGGAGACTGGGGTGCGCGAGCGTGGCGGAATCGGCAGACGCGCCAGGTTTAGGTCCTGGTACCGAAAGGTGTGGGAGTTCGAGTCTCCCCGCTCGCACGACGAACACGCAGGTCACGTTCCGAAGGGCTCGCTCGCAGCAAGGACTCCGGTCACGGATTGGTCAGACAATGAGTTCAACCCCAGCGCGCCTCAAGCGGCCGCGTGCAGCTGTGAAGGCGCTGCTGGAGGGTCGCATCAGCCTCGGTAAGGAGCTCCGAACCGAGGCGGAAGAGCACCTCGGTTTCACCAGCCCAACCAGCGCCGACGATGTGGCCGCCGCGTTCAAGAGGTGGGATCGCTACAACGAAGTGCTTCTCAAGCAACTGATCGACGGCGATGACGTGCACAAGAGATATGGGCGATCGACGGCCAGCACACGGGTGGTGACGTCCGACCAGGACCGGATCTCAAACACGATCAAGAAGGTCCGGGGAGCAACCGCGGAGCTTGAGGCGGTGGTCGAGATCCTTGAGCTGCTTCCAGAGGACTCATCGTCAGAACCGACCCCTTCGCCACCTGCGGCTGTGCCGATCTCCTCAACACCTGCGGAAACGCGACGCGTACCTCGCCGAGCTATGTAGACGAACGGGTGGCCGTTCGGATCAGGTCCTCCCCTCTGATGAAATCGGCACAGCGGTCGGGATCTCGGACGAGGCCCGATCCGACGTGGAAGCCTTCCTGCGCGCTGAGGGTCTGATCGAGTTCGTCACGTTCGGCCCCACGGTCTGCCTGACGCACGCAGGACGCCTGCGCTGCGAGCACGGACAGGGTGCCAACACCGCAGCCCCCAGCTCCGGGAACGCCGTGAACTTCTTTGGCGACGCGATAGGAGTGACGATTCGGCAGGCAGGCGAGGGCACGCAACAGTCGGCGAACGTCGAGATGAGTGGAGTCGATCTAGCGCGGGGATGGATCGAAGAACTTCGGGCGAGACTTGAAGACGGAACGCTCGCTTTTCCAATCGAAGCACGGACCGAGGTTCACGAGCAGGTGGAGTCCATCCTCGAAGAACTCGGCTCAGCCGCGCCCCGAAAGGGTGTCCTCCGTACCGGGATCCGTGCGCCTTCAGCTTGCACCGAAGATCGACCCGGCGACTTGCTCCGCGGCGTCGCGACCCATGGTCGGGGTCACATGGCTGTAGATGTCGTTCGTGATGACGGTTGACCGGTGCCCGAGCCGCTCCGAGACGACCTTCACTGGCACGCCGGCCTGGAGGGCAAGGGTCGCCCACGTGTGGCGAAGGTCGTGGAGACGGATCTTCGGGAGGTCGAGACGCGCGACCTTGCGTTCGAACGCACTTCCGCCGCGCGTGAACGGCTATCCGGCGACCAGAATCCCGAGGAAGAGCGCGCCCAGGGCGCTCAGCGCGGTGAGCGCGCCAAACACGGCAAGTCGAGATCGTGACCTCGCTCGGGCATGCGCCAGCGCCGTGAGTCCCGACACCCCGACAATGGCGAGCTTGACGATGAGAGTGTGACCGGCATCGCTGTCCCACCTGGGATTGACCGCAGCGATATTCCATACGCCGGTCGCCACGAGCACTCCGAACGTGGGCCACGCAATACGGTTGAACTGGCGCGCCACGATCCGGGGGGCCTCGGGCGAGATTGCTCGCAACCGAGGCACCAGCCCCGCGAGCGTCAACTGGCCACCGACCCACACGGTCGCGGCAAGCACGTGGAGAAACAGACGAATGCTGGTGGCGGTGATCGGCAGCACGGCGAGCGGGACTCTATCCTCGGCTCGGAAGTCTCCGCGGCGGAGATCTTTGGTCACACGCTGGTCACAGACGACCCCGGACCGAGCCGGATGGAGCGCCTCGCGGACCGATGACAACCGCGCGGGTGAACGTGGCACGCCCCGAAGGACCGAACGGACACAACGGATTCCGGACCGGGGTGGACGACAACGGACGAAGCGCGGCGGTTAGCCTGCGGCACCCGCGGGAGTTCGAGTCTCCCCGCTCGCACCGCGTCGAGCGACTACTTCGTCGTCTGGCCGCCGTCGATGGGGAGCGCGATGCCCGTGATGAACGACGCGTGGTCCGAGCACAGCCACACGACGGCGTCGGCGATCTCTTCGGGCTCGGCGAAGCGGCCGAGCGGGTAGAGACTCAGGGCCCAGCGCTTCACCTCGTCGCTCTGTCGCATGAAGTCGGCGACCATCGGCGTGTTCGTCGCGCCCGGGCACACGGCGTTAGCACGAATCCCGTTCGCGGCGTGCTCCATCGCGACCGACCGGGTGAGACCGATGACGCTGTACTTGCTCGACACGTAGCCCTGTAGGCCCGGACCCGAGCCCAGGCCGGCGGTGGACGCCGTGTTCACGATGGCGCCACCTCCGTTGGCAACCATGACCGGGAGCTCGTACTTCAAACAGAGGAACATGCCGGTCACGTTGATGGCGAAGATCCGGTCCCACTCGGCGCGGCTCATGTCGCTGGTCGGCATGAAGTGCTGGTCGATTCCTGCGTTGTTGTGCACGAGGTCGAGGCGTCCGAACCGCTCGACCGCGAATGCCACCATGGCTTCGGCCTGCGGCTCGTCGCTCACGTCGACCGCCACGGCAGCCGCCTCCGCACCGACCTGCTCGACGAGCGCGACCGTCTCCTTCGCAGTGCCCTCGTTGAGGTCGGCCACGACGACGCGTGCCCCTTCGCGCGCGAACGCGAGCGCCGACGCCCGGCCGATGCCCTGACCCGCGCCGGTGACCAGCGCGACCTTGCCTGCGATTCCGAGATCCACCGAGCCCTCCGTCCTTGCCGACCGATCGCCGATCGATTCCGATGCGTGTGCGTCACTCTCGGCTGCGGCCTCGGCCCGCGTCAAGGTGAGTGGCTCAGCGACGCTTCTTGCGCTTCGGCGTACCGGTCGCTCCGTTGCCCTTCGCCTTGCGCCCGAATCGACGCCCACGGGACGAGTCGAGCTCGCGGAGAATGTCGGGCGCGGCCGAGTTCACGATGTCCTCCGCCGCGTCGAGCAACGCGGCGACCTCCTCGCCTGCCGGCTCGGGTTCCGGAGCCTCCCCGGCGGTCGTCAGGCTGCCGTAGTGCCACCCGGCGTCGATGCGGCGCCGCTCGTAACCGGCGCAGTCGTCGGGACAACGCCACGGTGCTTCGGGAGCCAAGTCGAGGCGGCATTTGCGCACCACCTCACCCGAGCCGTAGGTGCGGCTCTCGTAGTGCCTGCAGTCGCTGCGCATGGGCATCCCTACATTGTGGCGCAGCGATGGCCTTCGGCCGCGTCGGGCGGTCGTGCGGCCCTCAGCCGAGCCACTCCGGCGCGCGTTCGAGGAGGTATCGACTGACGGCCAGGCACCGGTCGAGGACCTCGCACGAGACCGCGTCACCGTCGCGGATGCGCAGCAGCGACACCGACTGGTGCGCGACGATGCGCAACGATCGTTCGGGCGCATCGACCGCCTCGGGGATCGAGTCGATCGCCGAGACTTCGAGCGGCAGGTCGGGGCCCCCGCGACCGGCGAGCTCGGTCGCGAGCACGAGGAGGTCGGGGCCGAACGCGAGCGGCGGCAGCGCCCAGGTGAAGTTGAGCGGGAAGTGGTACTCGTCGGCAGGATCGTCGTCCTCGCCGACCGCGATCACGGCATCTTCGAAGCCGAGCAGCACACGCGGATCGATCTCGAGGGACAGGTACAGGTCAACCGGACCTTCGCAGCCTTCCTCGGGGTGGAGATCGACTTCCCAGTTCTGGCGCAGCGAGTAGCTCTCGACGAAGTGCCGCTCGTCGTGGACGTGGAATCCGTGCTCGACCGCATGGTCCTTGAGATCGGCGACGAATCCTGCGATGTCGATCACTGCCATGGCGCGCCCGCCCCTTCCCACACGTCCCACACGCGCGCGAGCGCGTCGGCGAGGGAGCGGAAGGCCCGCCCGCGATGCGACATCGCGTCCTTCTCCTCCGGCGCCATCTCGGCGAATGTACGCCCGTCGCCACCCAACGGAGCGAAGACGGGGTCGTAGCCGAATCCCCCGCGGCCCCGCGGCTCCGTCGTGATCATGCCCTCCACCTCGCCGCGAGCCACCACCTCACGTCCGTCCGGCCACGCAGCGAGGGCCACGGTTTCGAACCGCGGTGACGGTCGCGATCAGGGATGGCCCGCATCTCCGCCAACAGCTTCGCCACGTTGTCGTCGTACGACGCGTGCTCGCCCGCGTACCGCGCGGAGACCACACCCGGCGCGCCGCCCAATGCGGCAACGAGCAACCCGGTGTCGTCGGCGATCGCCGGGAGGCCCGTCGCCGCAGTCAACGCCGCAGCCTTCAGGCGCGCGTTCTCCTCGAGCGTGGTCGCGGTCTCTTCGACGTCGGCGACTCCGACCGGTCGCGGCACCAGCTCGACCGGAAGGCCCGCGGCCTCCAGCAGCGATCGGATCTCCCGCGCCTTGTCGAGGTTGGCCGTCGCCAACACCACGCGCTCGGACATCCGGGTCATCGGCGACGCGGCTCCGGTGGTTCGGCAAGCATCGCCCGCTGCAGCTCGAACAGCTGCGTGATGCCGTGCTCGGCGAGGGCGAGGAGGTCATCGAGCTCCACCCGCGAGAACGGTTGACCCTCGGCAGTGCCCTGCACCTCGATGAAGCGACCGGCACCGGTCATCACGACGTTCATATCGACCTCGGCACGCACATCCTCCGAGTAGTCGAGGTCGAGATGGCCGACTGCATCGACGATGCCAACGCTGATCGCTGCGCAGACGTCGGTCACGGGGTGTGTCGCCATCGTCTTCACCGCGACGAGCCGCGAGCATGCGTCGTGCAGTGCGAGATAGCCGCCGCAGATCGCGGCGGTGCGCGTGCCACCGTCAGCTTGCAGGACGTCGCAGTCGACCGTGATCTGCACCTCGCCCATCACGGTGAGATCCGTCACCGCGCGCAACGACCGGCCGATCAACCGTTGGATCTCCTGCGTGCGTCCGGATTGCTTTCCCTTCGCGGCCTCGCGGTCGGTGCGCTCCGGTGTGGACCCGGGAAGCATCGAGTACTCGGCCGTGACCCAACCCCGGCCCTTGCCGCGTAACCACGGCGGGACACGCTCCTCCACCGACGCGGTGCAGAGCACTCGCGTGCGACCGAACTCCACGAGCGTCGACCCCATCGCCAGCTCCGTGAAGTCGCGTGTGAAGGACACCGGGCGCAGCTGGTCGGGTTCGCGGCCGTCTCGGCGGGTGATCGTGCTCGTCGTCATCGCCATCCGTGTCGTGTGGGCGGCCCCGTCGTCAGCGCGCGGACGGCCCGGGAGCCGACCCCGGCACGACCGGGACCACGAGGTCTGGGCGCGCCAGGGTAACGGGCGAGCCGAAGACAGTTGTGGCTTCGGCCTGCGCCGCGGCCGGCGCGACCTGCGGCCAGAGGTGGGTGAGCACCAGTTGGCGAGCCTCTGCTTGGCCCGCGGCCTCCGCGGCCTGGCGGGCGGAGAGGTGAATCGGCGCCGGCCGGTGGGCGTGCAGATACGTGGCCTCGGAGAGCACGACGTCGGCGCCGTCGCCGAACGCGCCGACATTCCACTGGGGCCCGGTGTCGGAGGTGTACACGAGGCGCGCGCCGTCGGCCCGAGCCTCGACGGCGAAGGTCGGCGGCGGGTGATCGGTCCGCGAAAAGCGCAGCGTGACGTCGTCGACGCGCGCTTCGGTGCCGTCGTCGATCGTCCGCCAGTCGAACGCATCACCCCAGTCCGTGACGAGCCGCCCGAGCTTCGTGTCGAGGCCGCGGGGCGCATACACGGGGAGGCCAGCCCGTCCGACGGCATATCGCAACATCACGTGCAACCCATAGAAGTCGACACAATGGTCGGGATGCTCATGCGTCAGGACGACCGCGGTCAGCTCCTCGGGCGCGACGTGCTGTTGCAAGCGCGAGAAGGTCCCGTTGCCGCAGTCGAGCCAGATCGTGGTCGCGCCACTGCGCAGGAGATAGCCGCTACACGCGCCGGACTCGACACCGGGATACGAACCTGAGCAGCCGAGGACTGTCAGCTCCACGACACGACCTTAGGAGGCGATGCGAGCACCGCCCACTGCCGTCACCACATCCACGCCTCGACGACGTCGACCTCGGGGCCGAGGAAGCGCGCGCCGAGCGAGCGGAACGTCGCGACCGAACCGCTCGTCACGAACGTGTGCACGTCGCCGCCCGGCATGCGGTCGATCGCCATGCCGTCCGCATCGAGAAGATCGCGCACGGCGAATGCCGTCTCGTCGGCGCTCGACACGAGGACAACGTCGCGACCCATCACGTCGCCGATCGTGCGCGCGAGCAGCGGGTAATGCGTGCAGCCGAGCACCAGCGTGTCGACGTCTGCTGCGAGCATCGGTGCCAGCAACCGCTCCGCGAGGACATGCACCTGTTCGGAGTCGACGTCGCCCGCTTCCACGAATTCCACGAAGCCCGGGCAAGCCGCACACGAGAGCTCGACCGCAGGGGCCATGGTCGCCGCGACGCGCTGGTACGCGCCTGACGCGATCGTCCCCACCGTGCCGATGACACCGACGCGGCCCGACCGCGTGGCCTTGGCCGCGGCGCGCAGCCCCGGTTCGATGACGCCGATCACCGGGATCGGCAGGCGCTCCTGCAGCGCGTCCAGCGCCGCCGCGGCCGCGCTGTTGCACGCGACGACCACCATCTTGACGTCGCGCTCGACGAGCAGATCGGCGATCTGCAGCGAGTACTTCAAGACCTCGGCTGCCGGCTTCGGTCCGTACGGGAACCGGCCGGTGTCGCCGAAGTAGAGCACGCGTTCGTCGGGCAACACGTCGAAGAGCGCTCGCAGGACGGTGAGTCCACCAAGCCCCGAATCGAAGACGCCGATCGGACCACCGCGAGGTGTCGGGCTCGACGTCACCTCGGAGCAGCAGCGCCGTCGTCGTCCGCGCGAGTCGCCGCGGCGCGTGCGAGACGGTCGGCGACCGCGACGCCCACGCCGAGTTGCGGCGGTGGTTGCGCGAGCACCACGTCGACGCCGGCAGCATCCGCATCGCGAAGGCTCGAGAACAGCACGCGTGCGTACTCGTCGGCGTCGACCGGGGTGGCGAGGACCCTCACGGCGCTCGGGAGCCCGTCGGGAAGCTTCGGCGCAAGCACGCCCACGACGCGGTGCTCGGCAAGGAGACGTTCGGCGCGGAGGCGCAAGGTCCCCGGATCGTCGATCAGCTCCACGCGGGCATCCGGTGCGTAGTGCGACACGAGGGTGCCGGGCGCCCGCACCGCGGGACGATCGGCAGTCGAGCTCGCCGCTCCGACCGCGACGGGGTGCCCGAGCAGCTCCTCGAGGCGCTCACGACCGATCCCCCCGGGACGCAGGATCACCGGCTCGCCCCTCGACCAGTCGAGCACCGTCGATTCCACGCCGATGCGGCACGGCCCACCGTCGAGGACCACGTCGACGTCGGTTCCCAGGTCGGCGCGGACCGCGGCGGCCGTCGTGGGGCTCACGCGCCCATGTCGATTGGCGGAGGGCGCGGCGACGCCGCCGTCGAAGCGCGTCAGGAGCTCGAGTGCCACGGGGTCGGACGGAACCCGCACGGCAACCGTGTCCTGACCGCCCGTGACCTCGTCGAGCACGTGGGCCCGCCGGCGCAGCACGAGCGTCAGTGGCCCGGGCCAGCACGCCTCGGCGACGACGCGCGCCGTGTCGGACACGTCGATCGCCCACTCGTCGAGCTGCGCACTCGCGGCGACGTGGACGATGACCGGATGCGAGGCCGGGCGCCGCTTGACGGCGTAGAGCCGCCGCAGCGCAGCCCCTGACGACGCGTCGGCGCCGAGCCCGTACACAGTCTCCGTGGAAAACGCGACCAACCCGCCGTCCCGGAGGCACGCGACCGCGCGGTCGAGGTCGGGATCGGAGCGGTTCACCAGTAGTTGATCCTGGTCGCCCGTTCCTCGACCACGTCGAGGTCGTCGGTCCACGCACCCGATGACAGGTACTTCCACCCCGCGTCGGGGAGAAGTGTCACGATCGTGCCGCGCTCCATCTCGGCTGCGACCTTCGCCGCACCCGCCACCGCGGCGCCCGACGAGATGCCCGCGAACACGCCGCACCGATCGAGCAGGATGCGCAGCCACTCGATCGATTCGCGGGGTCGCACGATCATCTTCCGGTCGAGGATGCGGTCGTCGAAGATCGGCGGAACGAACCCGTCGTCAAGCGAACGCAGACCTTGCACGAGCTCCCCCGCCGGCGGCTCGACGGCGACGACCTTCAGCGCAGGGTTCCGCTCCTTGAGGTAGCGGCCCGCGCCCATGAGTGTGCCGCTCGTCCCCAAGCCGGCGACGAACACGTCGACCTCCGGGCAGTCACGCCAGATCTCGGGCCCCGTGCCTTCGTAGTGCGCGAGCGGGTTGGCAGGATTGCCGTACTGGAACAGGGTGACGAGTGACGGGTCGGCATCGGCAATCTCCTCGGAGAGGCGGATCGCGCCGTTGCTCCCCTCGGTCGGCGGGGACAGCACGACCTCGGCGCCGAAGATCTCGAGCAGCTGGCGACGCTCGATCGACACGTTCTCCGGCATCACGACGCGCAGCTTGTAACCGCGCAGGCGCGAGACGAGTGCGAGGCCGATCCCGGTGTTGCCCGACGATGGCTCGAGGATCGTGTCGCCCTCGTGGAGCCGGCCGGCCTGCTCCGCCAGCTCGACCATCTTCAGCGCGATGCGATCCTTCGACGAACCGCCGGGGTTCTGTCCTTCGAGCTTGGCGTAGACCCGCACGTCGGGGTTGGGCGAGACGGCATGGATCGCGACCAATGGGGTGTCGCCGATCAGACCCAGCACGCTCTCGTGTCTCACGACATCACCGATCGTGGTGCTCGCGGGCGAGGCCGGCGGGCCTAGCCCCCCCCGACCGCGGGGAGGATCGACACCACGTCGCCCTCCGAGACCAAGGTGGCGAGCTGCTCGAGGTACCGGATGTCGTCGTCGTTGCGGTAGACGTTCACGAACTTGTGCAAGCCGCCCGTCTCGTCGACGAGCTGACCGGCGAGGCCCGGGTACTGCGCGGTGAGCGCGGCGAACAGCTCGCCGATGGTGGCGCCGTCGACCTTGAGCGACGGAGATCCGTCGGTGTGCTGCCGCAACAGCGTAGGAAGGCGGACCTCGACGGGCATCGCGCCATGCTACAAGTCCGACCCGGCAGGTCGGGATTGCGCGCCCGGCGCTGTCCGTCCAGCGCTCAGGCCGCGAGGCCCGGGTCGTCGTCGCCTCCGTCGGGCCGCGGAGCGCCACGGGGCCGACGCTCCGGTCGCTCACGGTGTGCCTCCCGGCGAACGGTCCACCGTCCGTCGGGACCGCGCTGCCAGGCTCCAGCCGCCCTCGTGGCACATCACATGGTGACGCCGACAGAGCAGAGCGAGGTTGGCGAGGTCCGTCGCGCCGCCGTCCGCCCAATGCACCAGATGGTGCGCATCCGTCCACTGATGGGGCCGGCCGCAGTCGGGAAAGACGCACCCGTGGTCTCGATGCACGAGCGCCCTTCGCTGCCCCGTCGACACCACTCGCGTGCGGCGGCCCACATCGGGCACTTCCGACCGTCCCCGCATCACGACTCGACCGACCGCGGCGTCGCACGCCAAGCGGCGCGCGACCTCCGTCGCAACAGGGCCGACGCCGTCGAGCTCGCAGCGGACACGATCGTCGCTCGGTCGCCAGAACACCGCCTGCTCGTCCGCGCGTCGCGGATCGGCGAGGAGGGTGTCGAGATCGATCACAACGTCGACACCCACGGAACGCCGGCCTGCCAGCGTTCCGGGAGATGCGCCGCCGAGCCATTGCGAGGCGAGCTCCACGAGCGCATCGGCGCGGCGCTGACTCGCGGTCCGGGGCGCCACCGCGCCGGCAGGTTCTGCGTGCTCGAGCGCACCAAGCGCGGCGCACAGGACAGCTCCGCCTTCCGGATCGAGTTGTCCCTCGATCACGACTTGACCACCGAAGGTGGTGGAAACATGGAGGTACCGACGCTCGAAGGCCTCGGCCGCGTCAGCGCTGCCGAGATGGTCGTCGACGAGGCGCCGCCAGTGGCGGGCCAACTGGGTGAACGCGTGGACCGACAACCCCCGCGCGTCCGCAACGAGCGCGTGCTCGTGCTCCGCGTAGAGATCCTCGCGATCGCGGGCCGCAGTGGCGATGGTCTCGACGTGCCCGCTCTTCACCTCGCCCGCGGCGAGCGCGTGTGCGGTCTCCGGGTGCTCGCGCAACAACCGAGCGCTCCGGACGATCCGCGCGGCCTCGACCCGAGTCACCGGCGCACGCGACACGAGCCACGCCACTGCGCTCGGTGCCCCGTCCTCGGCCCACGCCGCGTCACGATCCCAGTCGGCCACCGCGCGCATCGCCTCGGCGTGTGCCCGTTCAGCGAGCTCGAGCAGCTGGCGCACGCGTACCGATCGATCGGTGCCGCTCCAGCCCGAACGGTCCTCCACCCGCAGCTCTGCCAGCGCGGTCTCCACCCGCTCGACCGGTCCGCTCTCTGGGGCAGCCTTGCTCTCGAACATATGTTCGCAATCGTACGGGAGGGGTACGACACTCACCCAGGAACGGCCCGCGTGCTCAGGTGATCTCGAGGGCGACCTCGCCGATGACCCCGTCACGGATGCGGTACGCGCGGGTCACGGGATCGGCGTGCTTCAGACTCACGATCACGTAGATCCAGCCCGGCTCGAACGCCTGGCGCACGTCGGTCGGCGACGGGTACGCGTCGGTGTGGGTGTGCGAATGCCAGACGCCGACGAGGTCGCCTCCCGACGCCTGCGCCTCCCGCCCCGCCCGGAGGAGGTCCTTGGCGTCGACGGTATAGGTGCGCGCCGAGGCGTCGGCATTACGACACGGGTACACCCCCGTGACCCAGCCCGTCGGCTCCGGTCCGTCGAGCGGACCGCCGAGCAAGCCACATGCCTCGTCGGGCAAGCCGTCGTAGCAGTGCGCCAGCATCTCGAGGTGCTGCGCGTGGGTGAGACGGAGCGTCGGCCCGGCGAACGGTGTTTCCACCGGGCGAATCTACCGAAGCGGGATGCAACGCAACCGTGACCGGTACCGTGCTCGACGTGAGCACGAGCATCGGCGGAGCACAACGATGAGCCGTCGCGGGGATCGGCTCGTGATCAGCAACCGCAAGGCGCGCCACGACTACCTCGTGTTGGACACCTGGGAGTGCGGGATCATGCTCGCCGGACCGGAGGTCAAGTCCATCCGCGACGGACGAGCCAACCTCCTCGACTCGTACGCTCGGATCGAGGATGGCGAGATCTGGCTCTACGGGATGCACGTGTCGCCGTACACGTTCTCACGCGCGGAGCTCGACCCCATACGACGGCGCAAGCTTCTGCTCCACCGCAAGCAGATCGACGAGATCAGCCGCTCGACGGCCGAGCGCGGCATGACGCTCGTGCCACTGAAGGTGTACTTCAAGGACGGGCGCGCCAAGGTCGAGCTCGCGCTCGCACGCGGCAAGCGGGCCTACGACAAGCGCCACGCGCTCGCGGAGCGTGACGCGCGCCGCGAGACCGAGCGCGCCCTCAAGGGACTGCGGGACTGACCGGCGGGCAACATCGCCTTTCCGAACGTCGATCCAGAGCCGGTACCATGACTGCGTCGCGCCACCGACACGCACCGGCGCGGCACTTGACATGGGGGTGCGTGGCTTCGATTTCGAGGATCGAGGTGGGGGAAGCGAGCCGACGTCGCCGGAACGTCGAAAAAGAGCCGGCAACCATGAACAAATGCCAAGGCTGAACCCCTTGCACTCGCTGCCTAGTACCAACTAGCAGCGCGTCCCTCCCGACCCAGTCGCTCGGTCGGAACCGGGGCGCCATTGAGAGCGGCTCACCGCCAGGACACGCCTGAGGGCCTGGCGGGACATCGCACTCGGGCTGGGGTCGCCGCAGACCGCCGGTGAGCGGCGGCGACCCGAGACTCGCTCGCCGGCTGCGCTCGGAGAAGCCCCATCAAGAGCTCGGAAGACGCGGGTTCGACTCCCGCCACCTCCAAGAGTGCTCTCGTGGGAGAGAGCACTGTTGGAGGTGCGCCAGGCCCCTCGCCGCAGTACCGCTCAGGATCTTGACCGCCGACGCAGCATTCAGGTGCCGAGGTACTCCACCAGCCACGCGTGATCCGAACCACCACGTCTCGTCTGCTCACGCACCACGCCGATGCCACGCCCGTAGGCCTTCTGCTCGATCACCTTCGGCTCGAGCGGGGACCACTCGGTCGTCAGCACCGCGTGGTCGTAACGCCCACCGTGCACTCCGACATGCACATCGACCCGGGTCACCTTGGCCATGTCCTCGGCCTCGCCCTCCTTGTACTCCTGGCGGTACGCGTCGCCGGCCCTCGGGTGGGCTGGCATCACGATGCCTGGTTGGGCACCCTCGACTCCCGCCTCCCACGACCCTCCATGACCCTTGACCCGGCCGCGCCGGTAGGCGGTCGTGTCCTCGCCCAGGTACCAGACATTCCCGTCGCGGTCCTGGGCGTACCAGTCATAGGTGTCCTCGGTGACCTCGTCGTGCACGCGGACGGTATCGCGGACAACGACGGCTGAAATCCCCATCACGACGCGACGCCCCGGAAGGACAGTCACGACATCGCGCTCGATACCCGCGTCGGAGTGTCCGAGGTAGAACCACTGGGCACCGACGGGCAGTGGGAAGTACGGGTTGTCGACTTCGCCGACGAAAGCGGACGGGTCAGGCGGGATCTTGGGAACGCCGACGCCGGGCACCACGACGGGCCGCGGCTCGGTCGCCGCCTCTACGGCCGTCGCGCGCGTCGGCACGGTGGGGCCCACGATCCCGAAGGCTGCGAGCAGGACCGTTGCGCGTGCAGTCCCCGTCATCAGGGCCCGCCGCGTCGTCCACACGATCATCGTCCTGCCATCCTGGCACGCCGTCACCCGAGACTGAACCGGCAACCGTCCGTCGTGATGCGAGACGCCCGAGGTCAGTCGATCTCGTGACCGAACCAGCGGCGGCGTCGCGACGCGCCGAACTCGCGCTTCTCCTCCCGGCCCTCCGCCGAGGGCGGACGCAAGACGGCGGTCGGGCTGGAGCCTGACAGGAAGCTCACGCTCACACGGCTGACCTGTCCCCCACCCGTCTCGAGATAGCAGGTGGCCGCACCCTGGTAGGGGGGAGGTGGCGCGCCCCCGCGCAGTTGAGCCACCAGCACGTCCGCCACCGTGCCGGCCTCCCCTTCGGCGAACACCCCCGCCCGAGGCACGGGCGCGCTCGTCACGTCGCCGACCGCATACACGTCGGGAAACCTCGTCGCGAACCTCGCGTGATCAACCGCGATCCAGCCGTCGTCGGTGAGTCCCGATTCGACGACGACCGCCGGCGCGCGATGGACCGGGATCCCCAAGAAGAGGTCATAGCCGAGCTCGCGACCGTCCTGCAGATGCGCGGTGTGGGTCGCCGGCTCCAGGTGCGTGATGAGCGAACCGGGCCAGTGCTCGATCCCGCGATCCGCGAGCATCGCAAGGATCGCGTTCGACGTCTCGTCCGAGATCGGGATCGGCTTCGGCAGTGGGCTGACGACGAAGATGCGACTCGCTTCACGCACCCCACGTGCCGCGAGGAACTCGTCGAGTAAGAACGCCGTCTCGAACGGTGCGGGTGGGCACTTGAAGAACCCACCGAGCACCCCGATCACCACGGCGCCACCTTGGAACCCAGGAAGGACGTCCCGCACTCGTGCGGCACCTTCAGGCGTGTAGAACTCGTAGCCGTCTTCGACCAGGCCAGGCGTTGCGCTCGGATCGAGGTCCGCACCCAGGGCGACGACGAGGATGTCGGCGTCGTACATCCCGCCGGTCGTGACGACCCGCTTGTGCTCGGGATCGATGGAGACGATTCGCTCCTGGCGGAACTCGACGTTCGGCTTCGCGATGTCGCGGTACGCGAAGCGGACGTCTTCGTACGCCCGATGACCGAACATCACGTCGAGCTTCGAGAAGCCGAAGATGAACGCGTCGTTCTGGTCGATGAGCGTCACCTCGACGTCGTCTGCGAGCTCGTCCGACAGTCGGGTGGACAGCTCCAGGCCGCCGAAACCCGCTCCGAGGATCACTACACGCGTGCGCATCGCCTCGACTCCTCCACCCGCGCCGGCGGCGCCGTCAGCCGTGAGAGGTTGGCAGCGAGAGCCTCGCCGCGCCAGTCGTCGGGGGTCGCTGACGTTTTCGGGGGTGGCTCCGTCTCAAGGCGAGCTTCGACACCTCAGGCTTTCACGGCGAGGCGCGGGTCGTCCTGGACGCGCTCAAGCGCTACGGGATGATCGTGGCGGACAACGGCTCGAACTGGTTCATCACCGGCGCTTCGGACTCACGTTGGGACGACGACGACCTCGATCAGCGCAAGGCCGTCCCGGGGAGCGCGTTCGAAATGGTCGACACCGGCCCGATCCATCACTGAGGGCGGCAAGGACGCCGTCGTCAGACCGCGACGTGGGCGATCAGGCGGTCCAGGATGTCGGCGTCCCCGAACACCTCGAGCGCAGCGCGGGTGTCCCGACCCCACAGGGCGAGGACGAGATCTGACGCCGTGCCTCGCGCGGCCACATCACCCTTGGCATGCTCGCGCCTCACGTCGAGGTTCCCACCGATGAATCGCACCAGCCACTCGCCGTCGAAGTCGGTGCAGTGCACGTGGAGTGTCGAGCCTTCGCGCTCGTCGAGCGCGCCGCGCACGGCGGCGATGACCGTGAGGTACTCGTCGATGCCGTCGGACGCGACGCGTGCATCGATTGGACGCGCCGACGGCACGGTCGCACGTTCGACGTCCCAGCGGTGCACCGAGACCTCATTGGCCTGGCGACGGGCCCAGAACGCCGCGTGTCCGGGGCCGAGGAAGGTCCAGGCGGGGCTGTCGGGGCCGACTGCGCTGAGGGTGGTCAGGATCAGCTCCGCGCGCTGGCGGTACCAACCGACGAGATCGACGCCCTCGGCGGGCTCGGGGGCATCCCGGCGCTGGACCGGCTCGGTGCTGGCGCGCCGGACACATTCGGCGGCCCACCAGTGGACGCGGCCGAGATGGCGGAGCAGGTCGGCGACCGACCAGCCCGGGCACGTCGGGACGGTGGCATCGAGGCGGCCCGTGGCGTGCGTCGCGACCGCTTCGACGTCACGCCGGAGGACGGCGAGGAACTCGTCGTAGTGCACGAAGGAGACTCCCGGAGCTCGGGCTACCACCGCTTCCCGCGGTCGGCGACGCGGACAACGAACCGTAGCCCGGACCACGTCGCGTCGATCGCCGCGACCTTGTTGTCGACCAGGCC
The DNA here is from genome assembly GCA_963815405.1 of uncultured Actinomycetes bacterium. Taxonomy (GTDB): domain Bacteria; phylum Actinomycetota; class Acidimicrobiia; order IMCC26256; family DASPTH01; genus CAWFGR01. Next base: position 382,746 of record CAWFGR010000001.1, on the reverse strand, counting down.
CGCGCTGAGGCCGACGTGCTGGACCGCGTCGAACGCGAGGTCGGTTGCGACCCCCGACGTCTTCTTCGGCCACGCAACCCAGAGCCCGCCGTCGTCGACGAGCGCGCGCGCCAGGACCGGGAACCGACGCGGCGAGCTCCGCGCGTCGGGTCACGAAGAACACGATCACGTCGAGTCGTCCCCGCGCCTGCTTGCGAATGCGGACACCTTCGGGGAGCTCACCGAGCAGGCCCTCGATGTCGCGCGGCGGCGACACGACGGCGAGCTGGCAGCCGGGCTTGATGCCGAGCTTGCGCGGGAGCGGCGTGCCGGAATAGCCGGCGGACGTCACCGTACGCCGGGCTGTTCGAGCACGTGCATCCCCTCGATCTCCTTCCGCCGCCTCGGCGCAACTTCACACACCGCGCGCCCCGGCGTCAACCAGCGTTCGCGGCGACCTCGAAGCGTGTCGTCGCGAATTCGGGGACCGCCCACGCGAGCACGAGCACGCCCAGGATGCAGAGAACACCGCCGGAGACGACCGATGCCGTCGGGCTCCACAGGGACGCCACGGCCCCCGCCTCGAAGTCCCCCAGGCGAGGCCCGCCGGTCACCACGAGGATGTGCACCGAGGACATCCGGCCGCGCAGATCGTCGGGAACGCTCCGTTGCAGGATGGTGCCCCGGTACACCGCCGAGATGACGTCGGCGCCGCCAGCGACGGCGAGGGCGGCAACGGCGACGACGAGCGACGAGCCGCACAGGCCGAAGACGACGATGCCGGCGCCCCAGACGCCGACGGCGATCAGCACCGCCAGGCCTTGACGCGAGATCCTGCCCACCCAGCCGGTGGTGAGCGACGCGAGGAGCGCGCCGGCCGATGCCGCTGCGAGCAACCCGCCGACGACGCCTGCACCGCCGTGGAACCGCTGCAGCGCCAGGACCGGGAACAGCGCGCGAGGCATCCCGAAGATCATCGCAACGAGGTCGACCACGAACGTCGACCACAAGACGGGGCGTCCGCGTAGGTAGCGGAAGCCCTCGGTGATCTTGCCGGCCGCGACCCTCAGCGTGCGCCGCTCGTCGTTCGTCGCGGCATTCGAGAGGATCGGGGGACGCGGCGCGATGAGCGCCGCGCCCGCGATCGCCGCCGCGAAGCTCACGACGTCCACGCCGTACGCCGTCGCCAGACCGGCGGTGCCGATCAACACTCCCCCGAGCCCGGGGCCGACGATCATGGCGGTGTTGAACATCACCTGGTTGATGGAGAGTGCTGCAGGGAGCTGTTCGGACCGGACCAGATTGGGAGTGAGCGACGACCCGATCGAGGAGGCGCCACCGCCGAAGCCCGCGACGAGCCCCGCCGCGACGAAGACCAGCACGAGGGGGGGCCGGCCGGCGACCGCGCCGCCGAACAGCAGGGACGACCCGACGAGCTGACCGGCCTGCATGACGAGCAGGAGCCGCCGGCGATCGACCGCATCGATGACCGGACCGAGGACGAGCGTGCCGAGGACGAGCGGGACCAGCTGCACCAGGCCGATCGCGCCGACCGCGAGGCTCGAGTGCGTGAGTCGGAAGACCTGCACGTAGAGCGCGACCACGGTGATCTGCGACCCGGCCTGTGAGATCGCCTCGCCCGACCACAGGAAGCGAAAGTCGCGCGACTCGCGGAGTGGTCCGAGGTCGGGCAGGACCCGCCTCAGAAAACCGACCAGTTCACTCCCCTTTTCCCCGTGCACCCGGGTATCCTGCCTGCGACGACCATGACAGGAGGCACCATGGCGGTTCGACTCGGAGACGAGGCCCCGAACTTCACTGCGGCGACGACCGAGGGCGAGGTCAACTTCTACGACTACCTCGGCAACAGCTGGGGGATGCTCTTCTCACACCCGAAGGACTTCACGCCGGTGTGCACCACCGAGCTGGGTGCCTTCGCGAAGCGCAGGGCCGAGTTCGACCAGCGCGGCGTGAAGCTCATCGGCGTCAGCGTCGACCCGATCGAGTCACACCGTGGCTGGATGGGCGACATCGAGGAGACGCAGGGCGCGGCCCTCAACTACCCGCTGATCGCGGACCCCGATCGCAAGGTCGCCGATCTCTACGACATGATCCACCCGAACGCCAACGACACGTTGACCGTCCGGTCCGTCTTCATCATCGGGCCCGACAAGAAGGTCAAGCTCACCCTCACGTATCCCGCGAGCACGGGCCGCAACGTGGATGAGCTGCTGCGCGTCATCGACTCGCTGCAGTTGACGGCGAACTACCAGGTGGCGACGCCGGTCAACTGGCAGGACGGCGACGACGTCATCATCACCCCGGCAGTGAGCGACGACGAGGCGAAGACCAAGTTCCCCGCCGGGTGGAAGGCACTCAAGCCCTACCTGCGCCTCACCAAACAGCCGAACAAGTAGTCCTGGAGCGCGGGCTCAGAGGTAGAGCAGCGGGTTGACGGTGTTGCCGAAGACTCGAACCTCCCAGTGGAGGTGGCACCCTGTCGAGTAACCGGTGGTGCCGACGTAGCCGATCACGTCACCCTTGAAGACCTTCTGACCCGTCGCGATCGCGATCGACGACTGGTGCCCGTAGAACGTCGTCAGTCCGGCACCGTGGTCGATCACGGTCAGGTTCCCGTACCCGCCGCTGTTCCAGCCCGCCGAGAGCACCACGCCCGTTCCCGCGGCCCGGATCGGCGTGCCGCATGCGGCACCCAGGTCGATCCCCGGATGGAAGCTCTGCACGTGCGTGATCGGGTCGACACGCGAGCCGTAGGGGCTCGTGATCGGGCCGGAGACCGGTCTCAGGAACCCGCCCGCATTCAGCGACGGGCAGTCAGTGCCGCACTGCTCCCTGATCCTTCGATCGAGCTCCGCATCGAGGGTGAGCTCCCGTTCCTGACGTTCCTGCGTGGCCTGGGCAAGCAGGTTCTGCTGCTGCTTGACCAGCACCAGGCCGTCGCTTCGGACCTTGGCCTGCTGCGCGACCAGTTCGTCGGCTGCGCTCTTCGCCGCGTCGGCGTCGGCCCGAGCCGCGTCGGCCGCCTTGCGCCGCTCCACGAGCTGCGTCTGATCGCCCTGGAGCTCCGACTTGAGCCGAGCGACCTTCTGCAGATCCTGGCGCCGCCGCTCCGAGACCCGTTCGAGGTAGCGCGTGCCCTCGACCACGTGGCCCACCGTGCCGGCGCCGGTGAGCAGCGAGCCCATCGTGACACCGGCCGGTCGCTTGTAGAGCTGCACCGCGGTGTCACGCGCACCCGCGATCACCTGGTCGATCTCGGATTGCGTCGTGTCGATCTGGCCCTGCAGTACCGCGATCCCCGACACGAGCTCGGCGATCTGCGCGTTGATCGCATCGACCCTCGCGGCGGCTGCGCTCGCCTGCGCCTGGAGGCTCCGGAGCCTCGCATCGAGCTGGCTCTGCTTGCTCTGGACCTGGACGAGCTGCGCCTTGATCGCGTCCTCGTTGGCCGAGGCGGTGTCGACGGCCTTGCTGAGCTCCTCCAACTGGTCGTCGGCACGTGGGACGACGGCGTGGGCGGCCGTCGCGGGCGGCACGGCCAGACCGATCGCGAGCGCGAGGAGCACGAAGAGCCGTCTTCGCATCGCAGGCATCCTACGCAACACCAGCCACACTGACAACATCGTCCAGACCGTCCCTGGACACGAGCTGAAATTCCGCTCGACGTCGCGGCGTGTGCACCCTCACCGGCATCAGGTCCGCAGGAACTTCCGCAGGCCCAAGAGGGCGCCGAAGGTCCCGATGGCCGCGCCGAGCAGGATCACGATGAACGCGATGACCGTCGCGTCGCTCGAGGTCACGAAGAACGTCGCGAAGAAGCTGTTGCGACCACGGAACCACTGGTCGAAACCGAAGTACTTCAGCCCGAGCACGAGGGCGCTCGCGATTCCGGCGCCGGTGAGACCTTGCACGAGACCCTCGGCCATGAAGGGCACGCGCACGAACCAGTTCGACGCGCCCACGAGCTTCATGACCTCGATCTCACGACGGCGCGCGAACGTCGCCAGCCTGATCGTGTTGACAATGAGGAACAGCGACGAGGTCAACAGGACCAACGACAGCGCGATGAAGATCCACCGGACGACGTTCGTCGCGTCGAGCAGACCGGCGAGCGCCTCCGCGGGCAGGCTCACCTCATCGACACCCTGCATCGTCTCGAACTCCGATTTCACCGTCGGTGTGAGCTCGGCTCGGATCGGTGCGACCCGGAACGACGGAGGCAGGTCGTCCGCGGTGATGCTGTTCACGAGGTCCGGGTCGTCCCGGAAGATGCGCTTGAACTCCTCGTACGCATCGTGCTTGGTCAGGTAGCGGTACGACCGGACGTTCTTGTCGGAGGCGAGCTCGGAGCGCACGTCGCTGATCTGCTGCGGCGTCGCCTCGACGCGCATGAAGATCTCGAGCGTCACGCCGTTCTTGATCTTCTCGGTGCCGTGCCCCACCCAGCGGGACAGCAGCATGATCCCGCCGAACAGGGTCAGCGAGACCGCGACGGTGAGGATGCCCGCAAGGGTCATGAGCACATTACGGCGCAGTGAGACCAACGTCTCGCGCGCGAAATAGGTGAGCCGGTTCCACATCGCGGCCGGTCAGCTCCCCACGCCGTAGACGCCGCGCGCCTGGTCACGAACGAGCTCGCCGTGCTCGAGCTCGAGCACACGGCGTCGCATCGCGTCGACGATGCGCTCGTCGTGCGTCGCCATCACGATCGTCGTGCCGGCGCGGTTGATGCGGTCGAGGATGCGCATGATGCCGACGGTGGTCGCCGGATCGAGGTTCCCGGTCGGCTCGTCGGCAAGCACGATCAGGGGACGATTCACGAATGCGCGCGCGATCGACACGCGCTGTTGCTCACCACCGGAGAGCTCGGTCGGGAAACGCCCGGCCTTCTTCGCCAATCCCACGAGATCGAGGACCTGGGGAACCTGCGATCGGATCACGTGCCGGGGCCGTCCAATGACCTCCATCGCGAACGCGACGTTCTCGTAGACCGTCTTGTTCGGAAGGAGCTTGAAGTCCTGGAAGATACAGCCGATGTTGCGGCGCAGCTGCGGGATCTTCCAGGAGCTGAGCTGGGAGATGTCGCGGCCGGCGACGACGATCCGACCCTGGGTGACGACCTCCTCGCGGAGCAGGAGGCGCAGAAAGGTCGACTTCCCCGAACCCGACGGGCCGACCAGGAAGACGAATTCGCCCTTCTGGACGTCGAGCGAGATGTCCCGCAGCGCGGCGACTTCGCCCTTGTAGATCTTGGAGACGTTCTCGAATCGGATCATCCGCTCACGAGCGATCGAGGGGGCCGGCACCCGAGTCCGAGCCGCGCCGTCGACGTCGCGACGCGGCCAACCAGGGGCGATGCAGCCCGGAACGCTAGCAGGATGGTCGCCGTCTGCGGGGCACCCGCGCGACGCGACCAGTTCAGGTCGGCGCTGCTCCCGAACGACGCCATTGGAGAAACGACTCGATGAAGCCGTCGAGATCGCCGTCGAGCACCGCCTGCACATTGCCGGTCTCGTACCGGGTGCGCTCGTCCTTCACCAATTGGTACGGATGGAGCGTGTAGGTGCGGATCTGGCTCCCGAACGCGACGTCGCGCTTGTCGCCGGAGATCGAGTCGAGCTCGCGCTGGCGCTCCTGCCGTTGTCGTTCCGCGAGCCGCGCCGCGAGGATCTGCATGGCGCGCGCCTTGTTCTGCGTCTGTGACCGCTCGTTCTGGCACGACACGACGATGCCCGTGGGAAGGTGCGTGATGCGCACCGCGGAGTCGGTGACGTTGACGTGCTGTCCGCCGGCGCCTGACGACCGGTACGTGTCGATGCGCAGCTCGGTCGGATCGATCTCCGGCTCCTCCGCTTGCTCCAGCGCGGGCACCACATCGAACGAGCCGAATGCGGTCTGCCGGCGTGCGTTCGCGTCGAAGGGGGAGATGCGGATGAGACGGTGCACGCCGCGCTCCGCGGTGAGCAGCCCGTACGCGTAGCGGCCGCGCACCGTGAACGTCGCGGAGCTGATTCCGGCTTCGGTACCTGGCGAGACTTCGTCGAGCTCCACGGCGAAGCCCCGCCGTTCGGCCCACCGGAGGTACATGCGCAGCAGCATGTTGGTCCAGTCCTGCGCGTCGGTCCCGCCCGCGCCCGAGTTCACCGAGCAGATCGCGTCGCGGCGGTCGTGCTCGCCGGTGAACAGCGCGCGGAGCTCCAGCCGATCGAGCTCGCCGGCAAGGGCCGCGACGCCGGTCTCGATCTCCGTCTCGACCGAGTCGTCGCCCTCCTCCCGGCCGAGCTCATGGAGCGTCTCCAAGTCTTCCACCCTGCCGGTGAGCCCGTCGACGAGCTCGACGTCCTCTCGGAGCTGCGAGAGCTCGGTGGTCACCGCACGCGCGCGCGCTTGGTCGTCCCAGAGATCGGGGCTGCTCGCAGCCTCTTCGAGCTCCACAACTCGCGCGCGCGCCGCGTCGACCCCGAGGTAGACGCGAGCGTCGTCGACTCGGCGGCGAACAGCAGCAAGGTCATCCGAGAAATCGCGCATGGCGGGGATTCGGGCCGAGGTCGGTCAGCGACCGTGGCAGAGCTTGAACTTCTTGCCGCTTCCGCAGTAGCAGGGCTCGTTGCGGCCCGGCAGCTTCTCGACCCGGACGGGTTGCTGCTGCACCTCGTCGGGCGGCGCCGACACCTCGGTCTCGCCATCGAAGCCGATGCGGTCCTCGGGCGGCATTCCGGCCGCCGCCGCGCGGAGCGCGCCGGCGCCCTGCACTGGGTCCTCGGCAGAGCTGTAGCGGACGTCACGGACCTGGCCGACGGACGGGTCGTCGACGATCGCGACCTGCAGATGCGACACGTAGGCGACGAACTGGTCGTGGATCTGGCCCATCATGGCCTCGAACATGTCGAAGCCCTCACGCTGCCACTCCGACAAGGGGTCGCGCTGGCCCATGGCGCGCAGGTTGATCCCCTCACGGAGGTAGTCCATCTCGTAGAGGTGCTCACGCCAGTGCTGGTCGATCATCGACAGCATCACGCGCCGCTCGATCTCGCGCAACGCCTCGGCGCCGATGCTCTCTTCCTTCTCCTCGTACTGCGCGAGCGCGTCGGCGGCGAGCAGCTCGACGAGGGTGTCGCGGTGCATGCAGTCGTCGAGCTGCTGGCGCGTGACCCGCGACGAGAACACCGTCTGGATCTCCCGCTCCAGCTCGTCGAGGTTCCAGTCTTCGGAGAATTCCCCGAGACAGTTGGCGAGCACGCAGCGCTCCACCGCGCCGTGGATCGCCTCGACGGTCTCGTCGCGGAGGTCGTCGCCGTCGAGGATCTGCTGGCGGCGCCGGTAGATCACCTTGCGCTGCTCGTTCATCACTTCGTCGTACTTGAGGACGTCCTTGCGGATCTCGAAGTTGCGGTCCTCCACGGTGCGCTGCGCCCGCTCGATGGCCTTCGTGACCATCTTCGCCTCGAGCGGCACGTCGTCGGGGAGCGCCCGGCCCATGACCCAGTTCATCGCGCCGGTGGCGAAGAGGCGCATCAAGTCGTCCTCGAGCGACAGGTAGAAACGACTCTCACCCTGGTCGCCCTGCCGACCCGAACGGCCGCGCAACTGGTCGTCGATGCGCCGGCTCTCGTGTCGCTCGGTCCCCAGCACGTAGAGACCTCCGCACTCACGCACGTGATCGCCGGCCTCGGCACACTCGCCCTTGAAGCGTTCGACGAGCTCCGCGTACTTCTCGGATTCATCCTCGGGTGACGTGCCGCTCGCGAGCAGCTCCTGGCGCGCCAGCCCTTCGGGGTTACCGCCGAGCAGGATGTCAACCCCGCGACCGGCCATGTTCGTGGCCACGGTCACCGCGCCCGGTCGGCCCGCCTGGGAGACGACGTGCGCCTCACGGGTGTGCTGCTTCGCATTGAGGACCTGGTGAGGGATCCCGCGCCGGTCGAGCAACGAGCTGAGCTTCTCCGACTTCTCGACGGAGATCGTCCCGACGAGGACAGGCTGCCCGCGCTCGTTGCGCTCGGCGATGTCGTCGGCGGCGGCCTCGAACTTGGCGGCCTCGGTCTTGTAGATGAGGTCCGCGTTGTCGGTGCGGATCATGGGCCGGTTCGTCGGGATCGACACGACCTCGAGCCCGTACGTGTGCACGAACTCGCCGGCCTCGGTGTGCGCCGTTCCGGTCATGCCGGCGAGCTTGTCGTACATGCGGAAGTAGTTCTGGAGCGTGATCGTCGCGAGAGTCTGGTTCTCCTCCTTGATCTTCACGCCTTCTTTGGCCTCGACAGCTTGGTGCAGGCCTTCGCTCCATCGACGCCCCTCGAGGATGCGGCCGGTGAACTCGTCGACGATCTTCACCTCGCCCTGCTGCACGACGTAGTCGACGTCGCGCTTGAACAGCTCCTTGGCGCGCAGCGCTGCCTGCAGCTGGTGCACGAAGTTCTGGTTCACGTGCTCGTACAGGTTCGCGACGCTGAGCGCGTCCTCGACCCGCCCGATGCCCTCTTCCGTGGGCACCACCGTGCGTTTGGCCTCGTCGACCTCGTAGTCGCGGTCCCGTTGCAGCCCCGCGACCACGCGAGCGAAGCGCGTGTAGAGATCCTGGGCGTCGTCGGCGCGGCCCGAGATGATGAGCGGTGTCCGGGCCTCGTCGATGAGGATCGAGTCGATCTCGTCGACGATCGCGTACGCATGTGAGCGTTGCGCCTGGTACTCCCTTGCGACCGCCATGTTGTCGCGGAGGTAGTCGAAGCCGAACTCGTTGTTCGTCCCGTACGTGATGTCGGCCCGGTACGCGGCGTGCTTGTACTCCGGTTCCTCGAAGCCGGGGATCACGACCCCCACCTCGACGCCGAGGAACCGGTACACCTGTCCCATCCACTCCGCGTCGCGGGTGGCCAGATAATCGTTGACGGTGATGAGGTGTACGCCTTGGCCGTTGAGCGCGTTGAGGTACGCCGGGAGCGTCGCCACGAGCGTCTTGCCTTCGCCGGTCTTCATCTCGGCGACCCACCCGAAGTGGAGCGCCGCACCGCCCATCACCTGGACGTCGTAGTGACGCTGGCCGAGCGTGCGCGACCCCGCTTCGCGGACGAGCGCGAACGCCTCGGGCATCAGGTCGTCGAGCAGCTCGATGCGCGCCTCGGGCTTGCCGGTTTGGTCGAGACGGCTCCGAAAGTCGGACGTCAGCGCGCGGAGCTCGTCGTCGGAGCGACGCTGCATCTCCGGCTCGAACGCGGCCACCGCGGGCGCGATCGACTGGAGCATCTTGAGCTTCCGGCCTTCGCCGGCATGGAGGATCTTGCTGAACAGGCCCATGAGCAGACGCCAGTCTACCGGCGAGGCCCGCCACGCCCTCGCGGCGCACCGAGCCGGTCCCCCGGTCAGCGTGCGGCGATCAGGACGTCTCGATGAGCCCGAGGTGACCGTCGTGGCGACGGTAGAGCACGGCCGCGCACCCGGTCTCGGCGTTGGTGAAGAGATAGAAGTCGTGCCCGAGCAGGTCGAGCTGCATCGCCGCCTCCTCGGGCACCATCGGCTTGGCGGTGAAGCGCTTGGTCCGCACGATCCGGGCGTCGGAGCCGTCGTCCCCGTCCGCGGCGCCGTCGTCCGCGGGGCCGTCCGCGTGGAACACCTCGACCGCGGTCGTGGTTCCGTCGACCCGAAGGAGCCGTCCTCGCCGCCGCCGGTGTGCCCGACCGACGCGCTTCTCCTTGAGCCGCGCCACCTGGTGCTCGACCTTGTCGATCGTGAGGTCGAGCGCCGCCTCAGCCTCGACCGCGCCGGAGTGCGCCTTCACGAAGTGCCGCGTGAGGTGCACGGTGATCTCGCAGAGCTGGCACTCCCCCGCTCGCGGGTTGCGGAGCTCGGCGAAGTCGACCTCGACCCGACCGGTGTCATGGGTGAGGCGCGCGATGCGGGCGGCGACCTTCTCCTCTGCGAGCGACCGCAGCGCGGCGGAGACGGGGCGGTTCTTGCCTCGAACGACGATGTCCATCAGCACCTCGCAGTGGATCTCGTCCTTTCGCGCCGAGTATACGCATGTGCACGGCCCGGCGGCGCCGGGGTGCACGCAGCCACGAGACCGCACACCCGGGTTGCACCTGCCTCACGCAACGCATGCGCCGCAGCCGCGAGCGTCGCACCCGTCGTGACAACGTCGTCGACGAGGACGACGGCACGGGGCACGGTGCGCACGACCCGAAAGCGCGGGCCCACCGCGTGGCCCGCGCGGGTCGCGACCGGTCTGCGGTGGCCCCGCCTCGCGCGCGAGCAATGGGACCGCCCGCACCCCGAGTCGCCGTGCCACTGCCCGGGCCAGCACCTCCGCCGCGTCGAAGCCGCGCTCGCGCCGTCGAACGCGGGTGGTGGGAGGCCAGGTGATCACCTCCTCCACACCCGCACCGGAACCGGCAGGGTGCAGCGCTGCGATCGCCGCCGCCAAGGCCGGCACGACGGCGCGCGCGTTGCGATACTTGACCCGCGCCACGAGCTCACGCGCCACGCCCTCGTAGGTGTAGCGGGCAGTGAGCGTGTCGAGGCCTGGTGGCGCCCGAAGCGCCGGCGCGGGGACCAGCCGCGCCGCGCACGCGTGGCACACGGGACGGCCCGGCGCACCGCAGCCGGGGCACACCGCCGGGAGCAACGTGTCGAGCAGCACGCCTCGACCCTACGGGTGGGGTGTGACGCGCATGCAGCACTTGACGCGCCGTCGGTCAGTACCGGTAGTGCTCCGGCTTGTACGGGCCGTTCTCCGGCACCCCGAGGTACGCGGCCTGCGCCTCGGTGAGCACCGTGAGCACGACGCCAAGCTTCTCGAGGTGCAGCCGCGCCACCTCCTCATCGAGGTGCTTGGGCAACGTGTAGACCCGGCGCTCGTAGAAGTCGCGGTGTCCGTAGAGCTCCATCTGGGCGATGACCTGGTTCGTGAAGCTGTTGCTCATCACGAAGCTCGGGTGGCCGGTGGCGCAGCCGAGGTTCAACAACCTGCCTTCGGCGAGCACGATCACCGAGCGCTCGGGGCGTCCGCCCTCCGCGGCGAACACCCACTCGTCCACCTGAGGCTTGATGGTGACACGCGTCGTCCCGGGCCGGCGGCTGAGACCCGCCATGTCGATCTCGGTGTCGAAGTGCCCGATGTTGCCGACGATCGTGTTGTGCTTCATCCGCTCCATGTGCGCGACCGTGATGACGTCGCGGTTGCCCGTCGCGGTCACGAACAGGTCGGCCGTCTCCACGACGCGCTCGAGCGTCGCGACCTCGTATCCCTCCATCGCGGCCTGCAGCGCACAGATCGGGTCGATCTCGGTGACGACGACCCGGGCGCCCTGGCCGCGCAGCGACTGGGCGCATCCTTTGCCGACGTCTCCGTAGCCGCACACGACGGCGACCTTGCCCGCAAGCATCACGTCGGTGGCGCGGCAGATGCCGTCGACGAGCGAGTGCCGGCATCCATAGAGGTTGTCGAACTTGCTCTTGGTGACCGAGTCGTTCACGTTGATCGCCGGGAACAGCAGGGTTCCGGCGTCCTGCATCTGGTACAGGCGGTGGACGCCCGTCGTCGTCTCCTCGGTCACGCCGAGAACACCCTCCGCCAAGCGATGCCAGCGCCGGTCGTCCTCGGCGAGGGCGCGGCCGAGGAGCGCGAGCACCACGCCGAACTCCTCGCTGTCGGCAGTCGCGGGATCGGGCACCGCGCCGGCACGCTCGAACTCCACGCCCTTGTGCAGGAGCAGCGTCGCGTCACCGCCGTCGTCGAGCAGCATGTTCGGGCCGGCATCGCCGGCCCACGTGAGCGCCCGTTCGGTGCACCACCAGTACTCCTCGAGCGTCTCACCCTTCCACGCGAATACGGGGATCCCGGCGGCGGCGATCGCCGCGGCCGCGTGGTCCTGGGTCGAGAAGATGTTGCAGCTGGCCCAGCGAACCTCGGCGCCGAGTGCGACCAGCGTCTCGATGAGGACCGCGGTCTGGATCGTCATGTGCAGCGAGCCCGTGATGCGCGCGCCCCGGAGCGGCTTGGTCGCGCCGTGCCCGCGCGGAGCGCCATCAAGCCGGGCATCTCGTGCTCGGCGAGCTCGATCTCCTTGCGACCGAACGCGGCAAGCGAGAGATCCGCGACCTTGAAATCGGCGAAGCCCGCGTCGGGCGCGGTGATCGTCGTGCTCATGGCAACTCCTGCGTTCGTGTGACGCGCCGTGCGATCCGCACGCGTGCCGCGGTGGGACGGAGGAGTCGGCCCGGATCACCGGATCACAGCCACGAAGGCCCGACCGGCCTCCAGACTACCGCGTCACCGCGGCGTCGAGACGCTCCAGCGTCCGCTCCATGTTCGCTCGTGTCCGCCGCGGTAGAGCGCACGCACGACGGGACGGAACCTTTCGCGGGTGATATCCCACGTCTCGCGCACGAGCGTGCCGCCGTGGATCGGTATGAGCTCGTAGGTCCAGCGACGACCGCCCGTCGTCGCGGCAATGATCGGGGTCACCGACCGGGGTGCCCACGTGATCCGGCGGTTCTCGTCGAAGACCTCGACGCGGTTCGTCATGCCGTACCGCAACCCCTGGCGCATCGTCATCCCGAACTCGGCACCGAGCTGCAACCTGGCCGTGGGACCGCGCGTCGCGGCGACGGTGCCCGAGCCGTCGATCTCGACGTGGCGGGCGGGGTCGGCCAGGACGTCGAAGATCTGCTCGGGCGGCGCGGCGATGACCCGCTCGACGCTCACCGCGTCCCGCGAGCTCGTCATCCCGGCCGCCCCCTGCTCAACCGGCCGCGAGCAGGCGCTTGAGGGCGTCGATCGCCGCGATCGGGCCGGGATCGACGTCGTTGTCGAGTGCGAGGTAGCAGCTGGCCCACTCGCTGACGTAGACGAGGTCGAGGAGCTGCGCGAGCCGCCCCTCGCCGCGGGCGTCGACCCGCACGATCCCCGCGAGCGCTTCCTCGATCAGGTCGCGCACGTGCCCGAGCTCGACGGCGACTCGCGGTGGTTCGAAGTCGTGGCGCAACTCGACCAAGGTGACCAGTTGACGGGTCACGTCGCCGTGCTGGCCCCAGCCGCAGATCTCGTTGTGCGCCAGCTCCGGAGCGACGTTCCAGAAGGCCGGAGCCTTCGCATTCTCGTTCACGTCGCACTTCCATCGCATCGCCGCGACCGCGCCGACCATGCCCGCGCCGTAGACGAGCGGGATCGTCCGCCCGATCCGCCGCGCGACCTCGCGTGCCGGGTTGGCCGCTCCGTCGACCTCGGGCCGGCACGTCGCTCGTCGCTGCTCGAGCTGAGCGACCGTCGCGTCGAGCATCGCGTCGAGTCCACGCAGCGCCCCCAGGTGCTCGAACACACCGAGGACGGGGACAAGGAGGGCCCCGATCGCCGCGCGTGGCATGACGACGCCCGTGATGCACGGCAGCCAGCCGCCGCGCGACGCCACAAGGTCCGCGAGCGCGCCTCCCGCCGTGACGGCGACGACCACAGCACCGGCGTCGAGGCACGCCGACGCAGCCGCCAGCGTCTCCTCCGTTCCGCCCGAGTACGAGACGGCGAGCACGAGCGTGCGCGGCCCGACGAACGCCGGCACTTCCGGATGCTTGAGCACCGAGATCGGGACCGGCGAGAGCCCGGCGGCGGCGGCCGCCGCGACGTCTCCGTTGAAGCCTGACCCGCCCATGCCGACGACGACCACCTGGTCGATGTCGTCGGGCGCGGGGAGTGACATCGCGCCGAGCGCGTCACGCGTCGCCACGCGCGCGGCACCCATCTGCTCGGGGAGCGCCCGGACCGCTTCGAGCATCCCGAGCGAGTCGCCGGGTTGAGACGCCACGCCGGACGCTGCCATGTTCAGGGCTCGAAGGTGGGCGTGACGCCTTCGGCCGCCGCCTTCGCGCGGAGCCGCTCGTCCTCGGCGTCGTCGACCGTCTCGGCCTCGTCGATGAGCAGGTTCGGGATGTCGTCGTCGCCGACGGCGTAGCGACGCCGCAGGCGTGGGTTGTACAGCGACTGCTCATCGGCGAAGTAGAGCAGCGGCCCCTTGTCCTCGGGACAGGCGAGGATCTCGAGCAAGAACGGGTCAAGTGCCATCGAGCGCTCCTCGGGCAGTGCCGACGTCGCGCACGGCCGCCAGCACCTCGGCGGTGTGCTCCTCGCAGGACGCCACGTCGTCAGCTTCGAGGTTGAGCCGCAGCAGTGGCTCGGTGTTGCTCGCGGCGAGGTTGAACCACCACTCCCCCGCGTCGACGGTCAGCCCGTCGAGACGATCCTGCGGCATGCCGGCGTACACGTGCGCGACGTGTTCGATCGCCGCGCGGGTCGTCGACGCGGTTGTTGATCTCGCCCGATTGCACGTAACGGTCGAACGGGCGACGCCGCTTGGAGAGTGGGAGCCCCGACTTCGACAGCTGTTCCAGCATGAGCATCGCAGCGATGATCCCCGAGTCGGCGCGGAAGTTGTCGCGGAAGTAGTAGTGCGCGGAGTGCTCGCCGCCGAAGACGGCGCCGGTCTCCGCCATCACCTGCTTGATGAACGAGTGGCCCACGCGCGACCGCACGGGGGTGCCGCCGTGCTCGCGGATCACCTCGGGCACAGCTTTCGAACAGATGAGATTGTGCACGACCGCCTCGCCCGGGTGCCGGTCGAGGATGCTCGCCGCGAGCATCGCGGTGGTCAGGGAGCCCGAGACCGCCTCGGCCTGGTCGTCGACGAGCACCACACGGTCGGCATCGCCGTCGAACGCCAGCCCGAGATCGGCGTGGTGGTCGCGTACCGCGGCACGCAGCGCGGCGAGGTTGTCGACGTTCGTGGGATCGGCCGGATGGTTCGGGAACGTCCCGTCGAGCTCGCGGAAGAGCCACGTGATCGTGAAGGGCAAGGGCTCGAGCACCGCCGGGGCGACCGCGCCGCCGACGCCGTTCGCCGTGTCGACCACGATCGTCAAGGGTGCGAGCGACTGGACGTCGACGAAGGAGTGCACGTGCCGGACGAACAGCGGCAGCAGGTCGCGACGCTCGACTCGCCCCGGGTCCTCGGCCCGCTCGAGCAGGCCCGCCGCGGTCATCGCCTTGATCTCGGCGAGGCCCGTGTCTTCGCCGATGGGCGCCGCACCCGCGCGGCAGAGCTTGATGCCGTTGTACGCAGGTGGGTTGTGGCTCGCGGTGAACATCGCCGCGGGCGCGTCGAGCGTCCCGGCGGCGAAGTAGCAGAGATCGGTCGAGACGACGCCGAGGTCGACGACGTCGGCGCCGGCAATGGTCGCTCCTTCGGCGAACGCGGCCACGAGCGAGGGTGACGAGGTGCGCACATCCTGACCGACCAGCACGCGCGCCGCGCCCGTGAACGACACGAAGGCGTTCCCAACCGTGCGCGCGACCGATTCGTCGATCTCGTCGGGATAGAGCCCGCGGATGTCGTAGGCCTTGAAGATGGAGTCGATCGCGTCGGCCACTCGTGCCTCGAGGTTCGTGAGTCAGCGCTGGCGGCGGAGCAAAGAGCTTAGCGCCGGTCGACGGCGTCTCCTCCTCCCGGACGGCCCGGGGGCTGTCGCCACCATCATGCCCAGACCCCCCAAGCCCGCAAGCGTGCCGAGCCGGCCCAGCCACTCGACGCCAGAGGTCGCAAAGACGACACGGACGTCGTGGCTCGTCGGAACGACCACCATGAAGTTGGGAGTCGCCCGCCACGGCCCAACGGCTCCTTCGGCCTTCCAATTCGGGTAGTAGGACGTGCGCACCATGACCGGCACGCCGGTGCGCGAGACGTGGAAGCTCACCGATGTCTCGGTCGTGCGGATGCGCGAGACCGTGACATCGGGGAGTGGTCTGCGTTCGACGTTCCGGGCAGTGGCGACGGACGCACGCACCCACGACGCGGGTCCGCTGTCGGTGATCGGGCGGTCGAGCGCGTCGGGATCGTTCCACCACGGCACCGCAAGGCACTCCCACGCGCTCAACTCGGCAGGCTTGGGATCCGTCGGGAGCGGCTTCGAGCTCCCGGTGCACTTCCAATTCGGCTCGGGCGCGAGGTTGGTCGCAACCACCGGTTGGTACGCGAGCGGCGCGACCGTCGGCGAGTCGGCCACCCGGTAGATGGTCCACCCCGACGGCGGCTGACCGTCGAGGTCCGGGACCGTCGCGATGACCCGGAGCGCAGGCTCCTTCGCAGCGGCGGCCTTCGCCTCCGGAGTGAACGCGGCGTAGTACCGCACCCCCATGAGCTGGAGATACTCGACGCCGAGATGGAAGTCCGAGAGGTTCCGGTACGGGATCCCCCGCACCGGGTTGGACGGCGACTTCGGCGAGCGCGGCCACCGTCATGAAGTGATAGGGCGTCGTCGTCGACGCCTCGAAGTACACGCCCTCCATCGAGGAGATCCGCCCGTGCGTCCAGTACGGGAGCAGCATCAGCGCCAACGGCGTCCCGTACGCGCCGATCTCGTTGCCACCCTCCCACAGCATCCGGCCGGGCGGCAGGTGCGCAGCGGTGTTCATGAACGCGTGGTACTCAGGGTAGGCCTTCCCGGCGTCCTCGTATCCCGTGTAGTTGTACGTGGCCCAGCTGGTCTGGAACGACTTCGTCGCGTCGATCCGCGCGAAGCGCGGCCGCCGCGAGGACCGCCGCCAACATCGCGATCGCAAGCACGCGCGTGGGGGCGTCGAGGAGACGGTCGGGTCGGGCGACCCGCCCGGCAGCCGGCGGCGCGGCCGCGAACCCCTCGGGGGGTGGCGCCGCCCCGACCGGCCGGGGTGGCTCGAAGAGTCGCGGCTCGATGATCTCCCCTCCACCTCCCTCCGTCACCGCGGTGGGCTCGTCGTCGAGATCGGCGGCGGAGAGCCACGCGACGAGTCCCGCAACGAGCGACGCGGCCCACCGCACGATCTGCGCGGCACCGAGCGCAGCCAAGAGATAGAGCGAGAGGTACCAGAAGGGGAGCAGGCGCAGGTTCCACGCGGGTGCCTTGTGCACCAGGTCGCGCAGCGTCTCCCACCCCATGAAGAACACGCCCGCGGCCAGGGCGATGCCGCCCAGATCGATCGTGCTGCGGCGCCGGTAGTACACGCCGGACAACACGCCGATGCACGCGAGGCCGAGCACGTACCAGTGCAGGTCCCACAGGAACATCCAGTCGAGATACTGGGAGAGCGTCCCACCGACCGGCTCGTAGCGCATGTCGGTCGTGTCGCGAAGGTTGGCGATCAACGGCAGGAGCCAGACCGCGGTGAGCGCGAGACCGACGGCGCCGATGGCGGCGAGCCGGGCCGCCGAACGGCGCGGGCGGCGATTGCACCAGAGCACGAACGCGGCGTACACCGCAAACACCAGGACGACGAGATGGCTTGTCGCGGTGGCCGCGAGCAGGACGGCGGGAAGCCAATCAGGACCGCGACCGTCGAGCGCGCGCGCGAGCGTCCCGAGGAACAAGAGCGCCGAGCGCGAGGGCGAGCATGAACGAGTACTCGCCCGCCATCGTGCTCGAGATGTTCCCGCCCATGATGTGGTGGTCGAACGTCATCGTCGAGTCGCCACCGCCCTTGAAGAAGAGCGACGCGGTGGCCGCGACCGCGAACGCCTCGGGCGTGGGGCGCGGGAGACGGAGTCCTCGACCGAAGACGTACGCGGCGACCGGGAACAGCACCGCGCCGAGCACCGTCACGAGCTTGAACGCGACGTTGTACGGGAGCACGAGATCGAGCATGACCACCAGCACGCTCGGGAGCGGGAAGTAGAACTGGCCGGCGGGGAACCCCGCATAGAAGTCGGTCGACCAGCCGGCGACCCGCCACGGCAGGAGGTGGTCGCGGAGGAAGGCCGGCAGCCACACGTGGGCACCCATGTCGCCGCCCGCGGGCGTCGTGTTGCGGAGGATCAGCCCTGGGTGGAGCTCGACGAAGACGAACAGCACGCACGCGGTGACGATGGCAATCGCCGTCACACGGTTGACGATGCGCAACCACGACCAGTCCCGGACCGGCGCCATGCCATCTGGCGGTGTGGGGTCGCGGGAAGGTTCCGGGAGCGCGAAGGGCTGCTGCTCCATCTCCCTCATGGGCTCAGCTTGCCAGCTCGCAACGACGGCCGCGGCGCGCCGCGACCGGTTCGATCGACGCTCCTAGCGAGCGCGCGCCAGATCGAGCACGTGGGTCAGCGGAACGCGACCGCCCGCGGTCTCCCACGACTGAGCCTCGCAGCCTCCACAACGGCGGAACGTCACGTCGGACTCACCGACGCGCATGCGGATCTCCACCATCGCGTCCTTCGCGCAGGTTGCACAACGCATGTCGATTGCCTCCCAGAGTCACACCAACGCCCGAGGCCGTATCGGCAGCATCCCCGATTTCCTTGAGCGCGGCGGGACGGGAACCTCACGCGAACAGGAGGACCACGGTCAGGGCGTTGAAGCCCATGTGCAGCAGGATCGAGCGGGACAGCTCCCCGGTGCCGACCGCCTGGCGGGCCGAGATCACGCCGAGGCCGACGATCGCGGGCAGGGCGATCACCGAACCGACGGTGCCGTCGGAGAGATGGACGACACCGAAGATCGCGGCGGAGCCGAACACCGCCCAGCCGGTCGTCGTGCGGCGCAACAGGCCCCGCAGGAGCGCGCCGCGGAACAACAGCTCCTCCACGACCGGCGCGATCAGCGCGACCGCAAGGACGATCAGCGGGATCTCCAGGCCGCTCGCCTTCTCGGCGAGCTTCACCACCTCTTGGGACTCGTGGTGGCCGTACAGCTCCGAGAGCGGCGCGATCACCGCCAGGGCCACGAGCTGGAACCCGACGCCGGCGAAGAACCAGCGCCAGTCCGAGATCCGGACCACGAAGCCGAAGTCCCGTCGCAGCGAACCGAGGCCCTTGTTCTTCGCGACGAACCAGAGATAGCCGACTTGGGGGAGGTCCTGCGCCAGGAGCAGGGCGAAGAGCCCGAGCGCCTCGTCGCGGGGGTCGGGCGCGACCGCGACCACGGGAATGGTGACGACGATCCCCACGACGAACGCCAGGACGACGTCCCAGAGACCCCAACGAACGAGCCGCGGGTGCTCCCCCGCCGATGGCGGCGGTGGGAGCAGCGGAGGCGGAAGGCTCACGGCAGCGCGGTCTCGGGCTCGATCACGCGGTCGTCGAGCACCTGGTCACCCTACCGGGCACGTTGGAGCGCTCTGCACCAGCACCCGACGTTGCGCCGGTCGGACGCGATGGTCACGGAGCCCGCCGGACGCGGTCGCGGCCCTACCATGGTCGAGGCGTACCCCGAGGAGGAGTGCTGCCCACCATGAGCCGTCGTCCGTCCGACCTGCAGCCCGGCGAAGTGAAGCCCGGCGACGACCGCGCCCGCGGGAGAGAGCCCGAACGGCCGGCCGGCCGGTCCTCCGCCCGGCTGGCGACCTCCGACGCGACCCGAAGGGAACCGCCCGCCTCCTTCCCGTGGACGCGGGACCGGCGACGGGCGACCGTCGATGCCCTCCGGCCCGACGTCGCCGTCGATGCGCTGGATCCCTTGGATCGTGCTCGGCCTGCTCGTGGCCGCGTTCCTTGCCATGAGCCTCACGGGCAGCCGCGCCGACCAGGCGACGCTGACGTACTCGCAGTTCATCCACCAGGTCGAGCAGGACAACGTCAAGCGCCTCGACTTCAACAAGACGACGGGCGAGATCACGGGAGACTTCCTCAAGCCACGCAATGGCCACGCCCAGTTCACGAGCTCCGGACCCAAGGACGACCTGCCCGCCGACGACCTCGCGCTCCTCCGCGAGCACGGCGTCGACGTGAGCTATGTCGACAAGGGCACGAGCATCCTCGCCGCCTTGGGTTGGATCCTCCCGTTCGTGTTGCTCATCGGCTTCTTCGTCTGGATGAACCGTCGCGCGTCGGGCCAGATGGGCGCGGTCATGAACATCGGCCGGAGCCGGGCGAAGGTCTACAACACCGAGAAGCCGAAGACGACCTTCGCCGACGTCGCGGGTTACGCGCCCGTCAAGCAGGAGATCGCC
Organism: uncultured Actinomycetes bacterium; assembly: GCA_963815405.1. GTDB lineage: Bacteria > Actinomycetota > Acidimicrobiia > IMCC26256 > DASPTH01 > CAWFGR01. The sequence goes on along the minus strand of CAWFGR010000001.1, from coordinate 362,792 downwards.
GAGGTCGTCGACTTCCTGAAGAGTCCCGGCAAGTTCAAGGAGATCGGGGCGCGCATCCCGAAGGGCGTGCTGCTCGTGGGGCCGCCCGGCACCGGGAAGACCTTGATCGCGCGGGCCGTTGCCGGTGAGGCGGGCGTGCCGTTCGTGTCGGTCACCGGATCTGACTTCATGGAGATGTTCGTCGGCGTCGGCGCGGCGCGCGTCCGTGACCTGTTCCAGACGGCGCGCAAGCAGGCACCGGCAATCATCTTCGTCGACGAGATCGACTCGATCGGACGCAAGCGCGGTGCAGGACTCGGTGGCGGCCACGACGAGCGGGAGCAGACCCTCAACCAGATGCTGGCCGAGATGGACGGCTTCGAAGCGACCGAAGGCATCGTGATGATGGCCGCGACCAACCGGCCCGATGTGCTCGACCCCGCGCTGTTGCGCCCGGGTCGCTTCGACCGCCAGATCATGGTTCCCCTCCCGACGCAGGAAGAGCGTGTCGATATCCTCCGCGTCCACTTCCGTGACAAGAAGATGGGCGACGACGTCGACGTCAATCTCGTCGCCCGCGGCACGCCCGGGATGTCGGGCGCGGACCTCGCGAACCTCGTGAACGAGGCGGCGCTCTTCGCGGTGCGCCGCGGCGCGCGCGAGGTGCACGCCGAGGACTTCGACGCCGCGCGTGACCGGGTCCTCATGGGACTCAAGCGGCCGTCGATCGTGCTCAGCGACGAGGAGAAGGAGCTGACCGCGTACCACGAGTCGGGCCACGCGGTGCTCGCCTATCTGCTCGAGCACGCCGACCCGGTGCACAAGGTCACGATCCTGCCCACGGGGATGGCGCTCGGCATGACCCAGCAGCTCCCGCTCGAGGAACGGCACTCGTACAACAAGCCCTACGTCGACGACATGCTCGCGGTGATGCTGGGTGGCCGCGTCGCCGAGTCCGTGGTGTTCGACAATCTCTCGACGGGCGCGCAGAACGACCTCGTCCGCGCGACTGAGATCGCGCGCAAGATGGTCCGAGAGTGGGGAATGTCGGATCGCATCGGCCCCATGGCGTGGGGCTCGCAAGGCGCCGTGTTCCTCGGGGAGGACCTGGTGCACACCCGCGATTACTCCGACGACACCGCGCGCGTCATCGACGAGGAAGTCGAGCGCATCCTGCGCGACGAGGAAACGCGAGCCCGTTCGGTGCTCGTCGCCCACCGCGCGGGACTCGATGCGGTGGCCCAGGCGCTGCTCGTTCGCGAGACCCTCGACGGCGAGGAAGTCGGCCGGCTGCTCCAGGAAGCGGGCCCGGTGACCGTCGATGGGCGCGCGTCGGCGTCGTAGCTACGAGCCGAGCGCAGGCTCGGGCGTGCTCCCCGGGTCGCGCACCTCGCACACCGCGGCCCAGAGATCCGTCGCGCTGACGGAGCCCACGAAGGCTTTGCGGACCACGCCGTCGGCGTCGGCCACGACGGTGGTGGGGATCGCCGCCACGGCGTAGCGCCGATGGAGGTCGCCGCGGGCTTCGGCGCTCACGTCGACCGTCGCCACCACTGCGGACTCGAGCGGCGCGAGCTTCAGCGGGAGGTTGCGGCACGAGTCGCACGCGGCGGACGAGAAGAGCGCGACGAGCAATGGCGCGTCGGGACGGGGGAAGTCGGTCCGGTCGAGTTGGCGGGGCACGGGATAGGTGTCGCGCGTCGGGGGCTCGGTCTTCCGCGTGCTCGACCACCACGCGAGGACCGCGACGGCGATCACGATCGTGGCGCCGATCGCGAGTCGGAGTCCCATCAGCGCTCGGTCATCCGCGGGTGTAGTCGGGCACCGCGAGCTGCGCCGACATCCCACCCGAGCCTTCCAAGCTGCCCCCGCGACGATCGGCTGGTTGGCGACCACCACGATGACATCGGTGGGGCCGACGCCGGCCTGCCGGACGTCGAACGATCCGCGTTGCAACGGCGCGATCGTGCGCTCCGTCGCGCCGCTCGCACTGAGGCTGCCCTCGAGCACCCGGACGTCGACGGTGGCCGACTTCGAACCCGGGTTGACCACGGTGATGGTTCCCTCGCTCACGTCGCTCGATCGCCCGATGGCGAGCACCCACCGGTGCGATCGGCTCGCGCTGCCGACGATCGTGGCGACACCAGCCGTCGTGGATGGCGCGCCTGACCACGCCATGCTCTCGACCACGACGGGGAACGCATGGCCCTCGCCCGCCGACGACGACGCCACCACACTCACCGCGTACTTGCTGTCCGCCGGGACCGTGGCGCCGACGTCGACGCGAACCACAGACCGTCCGGCCACGTCGACGTGCTCGGGCGGGATCGCGGTCCCCGATTCCAGGACGACCGCGACGTCGACGGCCGTCGCCTGCCGGTCGAAGTTCGCGATGCCGACCGTCAACGACGCGCCGCTCTCGGCCCGTCCGTACGGGAGCTGCCACCGCAACGCCGGCGCGGTCGCACCCAGCGACACGGCGATGCCACGGCGCGTCGGCTGCCCCTCGACGACGCTGCCATCGAAGACCTGGCTGCGCTCGACGATCACACGCCCCGAGCGACTCTTCACCTGGATCCCGACGAGCTGCTGGCGGGGCATGAGATCCTGCACCGGCACGCTCACGCGCGAGTGCCGCGGGACGACCATGGCTTGCAACGAGTCCGGCTCCTGCACGCCCGTGTCGGTGAGGAAGACGACGTCGACGATGGCGTCATCGCCGAAGGGATTGAAGAGCGCCAGGAACTGCTGCGAGCCTTTCACGGTCGTGCCGTTGGCGAAGTACCACGAACGCGACGCCGTCCTGCTGCACGGCTCGACCGCGGTGTCGCCCTGGGCTTGCAGCGAATGCTCGACCACTGCCGGTCCACCCGTCACCTCGACGAGCACGCCCGGCTCAGCGGTCGCGAGGACGTCCGCGACGCGCAGGCGAGCCTGCGACCGAGCGGGCACCGTGAGGTGGCGCACCACCGGCTCGGCGTCCCCGCCGGGCATGACGGTCACCGAAGCCTCGATCGGATGGTTCGCGAGGCTTCCGACGATCACGGTCTCGTCGGCACGCCCGCCCGCGTTCGACGTACCTTCCGCACAGAACCAGCTCGCCGACAGCGCGTCCGCCGCGGGGACACTCGGACCTTGCGGGATGGCCGCGGCGGAGACCGCGCCGCCGGTCGACGCCGTGCCGACGACCTGATCGCCGATCACGGCCGCCGCGAGCAGCACCCCGATCGCGAAGAGCACCGGCCCGCGGCGCGGGCGTTCCGGACGGCGGCTCACGCGGGATCCCACTCGTGCTCGCGGTCGTGCTCACGCTCGCGCTCCACGGACGCGCGCTCGCGGCGCGTGCGCTCGACCCGGGGGTTCTCCGCGGCGTCGGCGGTGCCGGACGTCGTGCGACTCCGGCGCCCGCGCCGGAGTCGCACGACGATCACCGCCCAGAGCAGTCCTTGGAGCGCGACCACCAGCCAGCGCTCCCACTGCCCCCCGAACTGGGGCGTAATGACCGAGCGGCGGGTGACGACGAAGCCGTTCGCCCAACCGAACGCGTGACGATGCTCGGTGTCCGACCCGCCAGCGGTCTTCCACCGTGAGTCGTAGCGCTCCCCGAGGGCAACGGTCCCCACGGGGGCCGTCCGATCGTCGCGCAGTGGGCGAACGTTCGTGAGATCGGCCCGCAGCGCCGCGGTGATCGGATCGCTGTCGGTCAGCGGCACGCGGCCGTCGCCGCGTGCGACCACTCCGCGCACCGGGATCCACGACAGGTTCTCGTAGAGGATGAGGCCGCCGGAGCTGCGCAACCGTGCGAGGTCGAGCTGCTCCCCGAGTGCGCGGCGCAGGCCGAGCGACGCGTCGGCATGGAAGGTCGAATCACCCGGGCCGAGCGTCGACGGAACGGCGAGATAGCGGACGCCCATCGGCGCGAGGAGACGCCCGAGCTGCGTGGTGCGTCCCTCGATCGCGAGCGTGAGCGCTTGCCCGACCAGCGAATCCGTCGAGGTCGTCGGGGCGCGCCAGAGCTCCGTCGCGTCACCGCTCCCGTTCCGCGTCAGCGTGTACGCGAGCCCAGGCTCGACGAGCACTGGATCCAACGGGAGGACGCTGACGTCACCGGCCCACAGCAACCGGAAGTCACCGGTGTCAGTATCCGCGGCGGTGAAGGCGAGCGACGCCGCCCACGTGGTCTCCGGCGTGCGCCAGCGGCCGCCGATGGTGTCGCCGAGGAACGACGTCGCGGGCAACAGCAGCGCGACGCCGCCGATGATCGCGGCTGGTTGGCGCCACCCGAAGCGGAACTGGTGCACGCCGTCGCGCAACACGGAGACCGCAACTCCCAACGCGATCGCAAGACCGAACGCCGCGAGGACCAGGGGCGCCTCCGGGGCCAGCCACGCGGTGTGCGGCGCGATCCGGCCCGGGACCCACGCGGCAGCCCACCCCGCGAATGCAAGCGCCCACCCGCGTGTGGCCCACGCCAGCCGCGCGCCCGTGGCGAGGAACAGCGGCACCGCCGCCGCGGCCAGGAGTCCCCAGGCGGCCCACCCGCCGCCATGCGGACCGACGTGGAACCGGAGCACGTCGGCCAGGTCGAGGGTGCCCGGGAACGTGACGCCGAGCGATGCCCGATCCACACCCGAGCGGAGGTAGGCAAGCGGCCACGGGAACAGGAGGATCCCCGACAAGAGGGCGACGAGCACGCTCGCCCGGACGGCCGCGAGCGTGGAGCGCCCACCACCGACCAGCACCGCGGCCAACAGCAATGCCAGCGACGCGGCGACGACGAGCAGCAGCGCCGGTGGGTACCACGCAGCCGTGATCGCACCGAGGATGGCGACCGGCAACAGCATGCGTGCCCGTCGCCGCGCGCCGATCGACGCGGATTCACCGTCCTCGTGGTAGCGCGGCGACGCGAACGATCGCACCGATGAGGAACGGGAAGAGCGCGAAGAACACCAGCGGACCCAGGCGGCCGTGCGCGAGCGCGTTGCGCGGCGTGGGGTTCGCCGCGTACGCGAGTGCCCCCGCCGCCGCGGCGCCGGCGCCCCCCGAGAACCGTCGGAGCAGCCGGTAGGCGCCCACACCGCCGAGTGGGATCGCGCCGACGAGCAGCGCGGTCCGCGCAGTGTTCATCGACCCGAGGAAGACCATGCCCAGTGCGCTCATCAGCAGCTGCGCGGGTGGCGCGGCCGCGTCGGACCCGAGGCCCGTGTAGCGCCAGGCGGACGTGTACGAACGAAGGGTCGTCCCGATCGACGGCCAACCCGGGACGGCGCCGAACGCGGGAACGCCGTGCCCGATGAGGTGGCGCGAGCCGAAGAGATAGACCGCGAGGAACACCGCAAAGGCGAGGGTGGCCCGGCTCCGCACGGCGGCCGCGACCCGGTCGAACGCAGTCCGGCCAGCCGTCCCGACGTGGCGAACGCGTTCGTCGCCGTGAAGGTGGTGGGTGAAGAACTCGCGCATCCGGTGGACCGCACCCACCTGGTACTCGCGCAGCTCCTGATCGCGGATCCGGCGGTTGGCTTGCGCCCGACTCCGGGCTCGCCGGATCTCGCCGGGATGGCCGAAGTTGGTGAACCACGCCCCGATGATCGCTCGGGCGCGCCGGCGGCGGCCCGTGACCACAAGCGCCGAACCCTCCAGCAGCGCGAACACGACTCCCGCGGGTACGAGCCAGATCAGCGTCGGGATCGTGTAGCAGGTGAGCAGGACACGAACACGGCTGCGCGCCTCCGCGGCGTGGTCGTGACGCTCGGGCAGCACGCGCTCGGCGGCAGCTTGGCGGTGTCCGGCACGCGCGTCGGGCGCGACGATCACCCGCGCGCCAAGGAGGCGCGCCCGCCAGCAGAGGTCGAGATCCTCGGCCCCGGGGAACGTCGAAGGGTCGAAGCCACCGAGCTCGGCGAACAGGTCGCTGCGAACGAGCATCGCTGCGCTCGACACATAGAAGACGTCGCGGACGCCGTCGTGCTGCTCCTGGTCGAGCTCCCCCGGCTCGATCCCCGTGTGGTAGCCGCCGAAGCGGTCGATGGAGCGCCCCACCTCGAGGAGGACCTCGGGATCGTTCGCATCGACGAGCTTCGGACCCACGATTCCTGCGTTGGAGCGATAGGCCTCTTCGACGAGCACGCGCACCGCGCCGGGGTCGAGCGTGATGTCGTCGTGGCAGAACAGCAGCAACGGCGCGCCCTCGACCCCATCGATGGCCGCATTCGCCGCCGCCCCGAAGCCTCCGCCATCCGAGCGCCGCACGTACGCGCGCGGCAACACCGCGGCGATGCGAGCCGACGGATCCTCGTCCGATCCCGCGTCGACGACCAGCACGACGAGGTCGGGATAGTCCTGCGCACCGAGGCTCTCCAACGTGGCTTCGAGCCAAGGTCCTGCGTTCCGCGTGATCAGGACCGCGACGACCGGCGGGTACTGCGGAGGTGCAGGCACACCCTGGTCGTCAGCGTCGTCCCCGACCTGTTCGTCGGGCATGTCTTCGAGGAGTGCCTCCGGCGGCTCGTCGTTCGCCGCGTCCGGTTCCGCGGGCACGTCCTCGAGCGCTGGAACCGGCTGCTCCTCGGGCTCCGCGTCGGACCCGACCTCCGGCGCGGCTTCGGGCGCAGGTGCCTCTGCATCCTCGGGGACGCCCGGTGCGCGCGCGTGCGCGTCGGTCACGTCGTCCGGGCCACTCACAGGGGGGCGAGCGTACTTCGCGGCATGCGTCGCGTCGCCGTCAGACGGCGCGCACGTGCTGGTGGAACGGCTCCCGGACCACTCGCCGCGGTTGGTTACGCTGCATTGATGCTCGCGGCGCTCGCAGGCGGAGTCGGGGCAGCGCGCTTTCTCCGCGGCCTCGTGCAGGTCGCCGATCCGGGCGAGCTGACCGTCGTCGTCAACACCGGTGACGACGACGACTTCCTCGGATTGCGCGTGTGTCCCGATCTCGACTCCGTCACCTACACGCTCGCCGGCGCATCCAACCCCGAGACGGGCTGGGGCCTCGCGGGCGAGACCTTCGCCGCGATGGACGCGGCCGCGCGCTACGGACTGCCGACCTGGTTCCGCCTCGGTGACCGCGATCTCGCAACCCATCTGTACCGAACAGCCAGGTTGCGCGCCGGCGCGCCGCTGTCGACCGTTGCGGACGAGATCGCGCGCGCCTGGGGCGTCACGTGCACCCTCGTCCCGATGAGTGACGATCGTGTCACGACGCGCATCACGGTCGAGCTCGACGGAGCAACCGAGGAGCTCGCGATGCAGGAATGGTTCGTGCGCGAGCAGTGCCGGCCTCGCGTCGTCGGCGTGCGCTTCGACGGTGTCGACGCGGCGCTCCCAGCACCCGGAGTGCTCGACGCGCTCCGAGCGCGCCGAGACGATCGTCCTGTGCCCGAGCAACCCGGTGATCTCGATCGAGCCGATCCTGGCGGTGCCCGGGGTGCGTGAGGTGCTCGTGCGGCGCCGCGATCGCGTCGTCGGCGTGAGCCCGATCATCGCGGGCAAGCCGGTCAAGGGTCCCGCCGACAAGCTCATGGAGCCCCTCGGCATCGAGGTCTCCTGTGTGGGCGTCGCCCGGGCCTACCGGGACTTCTGCGCGGTGCTCGTGATCGACTCCGGCGACGCCGATCGCGCGGATGAGATCACCGCACTCGGAGTACGCCCAGCCGTCGCCGACACCCTCATGGTCGACGCGCGCGTCGCGGCTGCGCTCGCGCGCGAGGCGCTGGCCGCGGTCGCCTAGCAGATGCTCACCATCCTGGCGCTGCGGGGACTCCCGCAGGTGCGCCCCGGTGACGTCCTCGCGCACCTCGTGGTCGACGCCGCCGATACGCAAGGTACGCCGTTGGCCGATCGGGACTGTGTGGTCGTGACGCAGAAGATCGTCTCGAAGGCCGAAGGTCGCTTGGTCTCCCTCGACCCGGATGACCACACGGCACGGCGAACGCTGATCGAGTCGGAGTCCGCCCGCGTGCTGCGCCGGCGTGGCGACCTGCTGATCACGGAGACGCGCCACGGGTTCGTCTGTGCGAACGCGGGCGTCGACGTGTCGAATGTCGAGGAGGGCACGGCGGCGTTGCTTCCCGTCGACCCCGATCGCTCCGCGAAGCGCATCCGCGACGGGATACGCGCCGCACGCGGCGTCGAGGTCGGCGTCGTCGTGTCCGACACGTTCGGTCGCGCCTGGAGGCACGGCCTCACCGACGTCGCGATCGGCGTGAGTGGGATCGCGGCGGTCGTCGACCTGCGCGGCACCGAGGACGCGCTCGGTCGGGAGCTCCAGGTGACGGAGGTGGCGATCGCCGACGAGATCGCGGGCGCCGCCGAGCTCGTCATGGGGAAGGCAACGGGCGTGCCCGTCGCAATCGTGCGCGGCCTCGACGCGGGCTGGTTCCGCAACGGGTCGGCACGCGAGCTCATCCGCCCGCGCGCGACGACCTGTTCCGATGAGCGGAGCGCCCGCGAGCGGGAAACGATGAGCACAGGTCACGTGTCGCGACGCGTCCCGGCGTTCATCGAGGCCAGGCGCTCGATCCGGTCGTTTCTCCCGGAGCCGGTGCCGCGTGACGTGCTCGACGTCTTGATCGAGGCCGCGTGCATCGCGCCGGCGCCGCACCACTCACGACCGTGGCGCTTCGTCGTGGTCGACACGGATGCCGGCAAGGCCGCGTTGGCCGAGGGCATGGGTGCGCGATGGCGCCTCGACCTCGCGGGAGACCGCGTCGACCCGGCGCGCATCGACGCCCTCGTCGAGGCGTCGGCGCGCCAGCTCCGACACGCGCCGGCCGTGCTGCTCGGGTGTCTCACGTGGAACGGCCTCGAGCGCTATCCCGACGCCGAGCGCCAACGCGCCGAATGGGGAATGGCGCTGCTGTCTCTCGGTGCCGCCGTCGAGAACCTGATGCTCACGGCGGCGGCGCTCGAGCTGGCGTCGTGCTGGGTCGCGGCGCCGATCTTCTGCCCGCACGAGGCACGCGACGCGCTCGGCCTCCCGCACGAGTGGCTCCCGCAGGCGCTGGTGCTCGTCGGTGCACCCGACCCGCGGTACGTGGGACGGCCGCGGCCACCCATTCCCCTCGACGAGTTGCGCGCGCGTCGTTAGCCGCGCGGTGGGCGTCAGTCGCCGCGCGAGCGGAACCAGTCCAGGGTGAGCGCGAGTCCTTCGCGCATCGAGGTCCACGGCTTCCAGCCGAGGTGGATCCCTGCCCGCCCCGGGTCGAGCGCCGAGTTGCGGAGCTCGCCGACGCGTTCCGGCGCGTGACGCGCCTCGCCCCGATAGCCGGCGAGCTCCGCGATGGTCTCGAAGAGCTCGGTCACACTGGTCTCGAGCCCCGTCCCGATGTTCATGAGCAGCCCGCCTCCCTTCTCGGCGGCACGCACGAACGCATCGACGACGTCGTCGACGAACACGAAGTCGCGCGTCTGCCCGCCGTCGCCGAAGATCGTGGGCGGCTGCTTGTCGAGCAGGAGGCCGGCGAAGATCGCGACCACACCGGCTTCGCCGTGAGGGTCCTGCCGGGGTCCGTAGACGTTCGCGAGCGCAAGTGCGGTGTATTCGAGGCCGCGCACCTCGCGGTAGTAGTGGAGGTAGTCGACGGCCGCCTTCTTCGACACCCCGTACGGCGACATTGGATGTTGGGGATGCCCCTCCCGCGTGGGAGTGCTCTCCGGGACGCCGTAGAGGGTGCCGCCAGACGCGGCGAACACGATCTTGCGCACGCCACCGGCGAGCGCGCCTTCGCACACGTTGAGCGTGCCAAGGACGTTGACCTCGGCGTCGAAGGTCGGCTTGGCGACCGACACGCGCACGTCGGCCTGCGCGGCAAGGTGGAAGACCACTTCGGGCTTTCGGTGCGCGATCAGCTCGGCCACGGCCGTCGATCGCACATCGAGACGGTGGAAGCTGAACCTGCGGTTGCGCACCGCGCGGGCGTCGGCGAGGTTGACCAGCGATCCGGTCGAGAGATCGTCGACCGCATCGACCTCGCATCCCTCGGCAAGCAGCCGGTCGACCAACGTCGACCCGATGAACCCGGCTCCGCCGGTGACGAGCGCACGCACGGGTGCGACGTTACCGGGCCGGCACGCGGGCACCGGACAGCTGCGTGCGTGCGCCGACCGTCGCGCCGGCGGCGACGACGCTGACGTCGGTGACCCGCGCGCCCGCCTCGACCGACGCTCGCGCGCCGACGATCGAGTCGGCGACCACCGCGCCCGCGCCGATGACGACTCCGTCGTGGAGCACCGAGCGCAGGATCCGTGCACCAGCCTCGATCCGGCACCCGGCGCCGACGACCGAGTCACACACCTGCGCACCGGCGCCGAGCGTCACGCCAGGGCCCACCAACACGTTCGGTCCGAGCACCGCCTCGATCTCGACGCCCGGCGACGCGGGACCCCACACTCCGGGACGCAGCTCGACCGTGCCGGGCGTCGGCGGCCACCCGAGGCGGCCGGCAACCACGTCGGCATGGGCCGCGAGATAGGTCTGCGGCGTGCCGATGTCGAGCCAGTACGCGTCACTGCGCATCGCGTAGAGCCGGCCGGGCGACTCGAGCATGCGCGGGAAGGTCTCCCGTTCGATCGAGACCGCGAGCCGGGGCGGAATGCGCTCGAGGACGGCGGGCTCCAGCACGTAGGTGCCCGCGTTGATCCAGGTGCTCGGGGCCGCCTCCCGTGCAGGCTTCTCGACGAACGCGACGACCTCGCCGTCGGCCCGGGTGGGCACGACGCCGTAGGCGGACGGGTCGTCGACCTCCGTGAGGGCGATCGTCGCCTCACCACCGTGCTGGGCATGGAACGCGAGCAGTGCGGGCAGGTCGAGCGTGGTCAGGATGTCGCCGTTGCAGACGAGGACTCGCTCCGACGCGTCGCCCGCGGCGAAACGCGTCGCGCCCGCGGTGCCGAGCGGCTCGTCCTCGACTGCGTAGCAGAGCTTCATCCCGGCGTAGGACCCCGCGGTGAAGTGCTCCTCGAACGCGCGCGGGAGGTACCCGAGGGACAGCACCACCTCGTCGACGCCTCCGCTCGCGAGCCACTCGAGCTGACGTTCGAGGAAAGGTTGGTTCGCGACGGGCAGCAGCGGTTTCGGCGTCGTCGAGGTGAGTGGACGTAGGCGCGTCCCCTCCCCCCCGACGAGGACGACCGCTCTCACGGAGAGGAGGTGCTCGGAGCCGCGGTGGTCGTCGTGGTTGCGGCGGTTGCCGGCGTCGTCCCGAGGTCGGCGATGTTCGCGAGCGCCGTCTCGGCATCCGGCGGCTCGGGCGTCTCGGCGCCCTTCGGGAGGAAGTAGATCGCGACGATGTCGTTGTTCCGCGGGTGATACCCCGACGGGTCACCGGTGTGCTTCTTGTTGTTGACGGTCCACGTCATCTGGACGGTCTTGCCCTTGGAGTCGCCGAACGTGCACTTGTCGCCGGTCTTCCAGTCGAGCTTGCCCGCGTTGGACTGTGGGCCCGACCAGAGCTGACCCGAGTCGCTCGTGAACTGCCACCCGCCGTAGGTCATGAACTTGCCGACGGTGGCGTTGTCGCCTTCCTCGGAATGCACGAACGGGTGAATGTGGATGAGGCCGTCGCCGTGGGAGTGGATGCCGGCGTTGACGCTCGGGTTGTCGGCACGAGCCTCGAACGCCGGGGCGTTCGGCAGCCATTCGCCGCAGATGTCGATCCCGAGATAGGCGTGCCAGTGGTCGCCCGGCTGACCGGTCGCGGCATTCGCCATGAGCGGCGGCTTGTCGGCATTCGCCTGGTTGTTCGACCGGGCAAGCATGACGCCGAGCGCGCCGGCCACCACGATGACCGCGATCACCGCGTTCCAACCCAAGGACGTGCGGCGGCGGCGCTTGGGCTTGCGGTACCTCGAACGGATGGCGGCGCGCTGGGCGCGGTGACGTTGCGGAGCCATGACGGCCCGAGGCTAGCTGGTGCCTCTCGCAGTTCTCGGGCGGGTCTGCACCGCGTGCGCGGTCATCGCCACCGCCGCCCGCGCCCCAGGAACGCGGCAGCGGGGCCGAGGAGCAGTCGCTTCGGACCCCGCCACCGCTTGGTCGCGAAGCGTGCGATGGAGCGGTGATGCTCGACGATCATGCGGTAGGGGTGCCGGGCCGCACTGGCGCCCTGCACGTGCGTGATGACGCCACTCGGCTCGTACGCCACGCGCCATCCGATGCGGCGCAGCCGCCAGCAGAGGTCGACGTCCTCGACGTACATGAAGTAGTCCTCGTCCCAGCCGCCGACGGTGTCGAGCGCATCACGCCGCAGCCACATCGCCGCTCCCGACACCCAGTCGACGTCGCGCGCCCGTCGCGGGTCGGCGTCGAGTTGGCGGTACCGCCGAGTGAAGGGGTTGCCCGGCCAGGCGAGGCCCAGAACGCCGTGCCCGACCGCGTCGACGAGCGACGGGACCGACCGCGCCGACGGATAGATCGTCCCGTCGACGTTGCGGATCGCGGGACCCAAGGCGCCGAGCACCGGGTCGGCCTCGAAGCGCGCCAGCATCGCGGCCGCGACACCGGGGACCACCTGGATGTCGGGATTGCAGACCACGACGAACGGGGTGCGGGTCGCCGCGATCCCCCGGTTCGCGGCGGCGGCGTACCCGAGGTTCCGCGCGGGATCGACCACGGAGACCTCGGGGAAGCGGTCGCGCACCCCCGCGACCGAGCCGTCCCGCGAGCCGTTGTCGACGATCACGACCTGCGGCTCACCTGCGCTGTCGTCGCCGAGTAGGGACGCGACGCACTCCGCCAAGAGCGGACCGGCCTCGTAGTTGACGACGACCGCCGACCAGCGGCTCAGCACGCGCCGACAACCTCGCGATACCACCGCGCGGTTCGCTCGAGACCTTCCCGGAGCTCGATCTCCGGCTTCCAGGCGAGCTCCGTCTGAGCGCGGGTGATGTCGGGCCGGCGAACGCGGGGATCGTCGACGGGAAGCGGCCGACGCTCGATCTCCGAGCGGGAGCCGGTGACCTCGAGCACGACGGCGGCGAGCTCGAGCACCGTGAACTCATTGGGATTGCCGAGATTGACCGCGCCGACGATCGGTGAGTCGAGCAACGCGAGCAGCCCGCGCACCTCATCGTCGACATAGCAGAAGGAGCGCGTCTGCGAGCCGTCGCCGTAGACGGTCAGCGGCTCGCCGCGCATCGCTTGCACCAGGAAGTTCGAGACGACCCGACCGTCGGCTGGGCGCAGGCCAGGGCCATAGGTGTTGAAGATGCGGGCCACCTTCGTGTCGAGGTCGTAGAGCCGGTGGTACGCCATCGTGATCGCTTCGGCGTAGCGCTTGGCCTCGTCGTAGACAGCCCGCGGGCCCAGCGAGTTCACGTTGCCCCAGTACGTCTCGGGCTGGGGGTGGACCAGCGGATCGCCGTACACCTCGCTCGTCGACGCGAGGAGGAACCGTGCGCCATGCCGGCGGGCGAGCTCCAGCGCGTGACGGGTACCGATCGATCCCACCTCGAGGGTCTCGATCGGGAAGGCGAGGTACTCCGGCGGGCTGGCGGGGCTCGCCAAGTGGAGCACCGCGTCGAGGGGTTCGTCGACCGGGATGCCGGCGATGACGTCGTGCTCGACGAGCACGAAGCACTCGTCACCGCGCGCGACCAGGTCGGACACGTTGTCGCGGTTGCCCGTGAGGAGGTTGTCCACGGCGATGACACGCCACCCCCGGTCGACCAGGGCCCGGCAGAGGTGCGAGCCGACGAAGCCCGCGCCGCCGGTGACGACGGCGGTGGTCATGGACGGCCGACGCCACGGTAGGCGAACCCGATGCTGCGCATCGTCGCGGGATCCAAGAGATTGCGCGCGTCGACGAACACCGCGGGGGCCACCATCGTCGAGAGGATGCGCCGGTAGTCGAGCCAGCGGAACTCGTCCCACTCGGTGAGCACGGCAAGCACGGTCGCGCCGGCCGCGACCTCGTAGGGATCGGCGACGACGTCCACGCCGGGGATGCCCGGACCTTCGACGGACACGGTCGGGTCGTACGCACGCACCTTGGCGCCCTCGGCGACAAGCCGATCCGCAACGACGAGCGACGGCGACTCGCGCACGTCGTCCGTGCCGGCCTTGAACGTGAGCCCGAGCACCCCGATCTGCATCCCGGTCAGGTCACCGCCCGCGCCGAGACGGATCTTGGCGACGATCCGCTCGCGCTGCTCGGCGTTGACCTCCATGACGCCACGCAGGAGGCTGAAGTCGTACCCGGCCTGCTCCGCGGTGTGGAGCAGCGCGGAGGTGTCCTTCGGGAAGCACGACCCGCCGTAGCCGGGCCCGGGATGCAGGAACTCGAAGCCGATCCGCGGGTCGTAGCCCATGCCGAGCACGACCTCGCGCACGTCGGCTTCGACGGCCTCGCACAGGTTGGCCACGGCGTTGACGAACGAGATCTTCGTCGCCAGGAACGCGTTCGACGCGTACTTGATCATCTCGGCCGATGCGGGGTCGGTGACGACGATCGGCGCCTGCACACCGCGGTACAGCTCCGAGACACGCACCGCGACCTCCGCGTCGTCACAGCCGATGACGAGACGGCTGGGTTTCAGGAAGTCGACGACGGCATGTCCCTCACGCAGGAACTCGGGGTTCGAGGCCACACCGACCTCGGGCGCCGCACCGGCCGCGCTGAGCGTCCGCGCGACGTGCCGCGACGACCCGACGGGCATCGTCGACTTGTTGACGACCACCGCGCCCGGGCGCAGGGCCGGTGCGATCTCACGGGCGACGGCCTCGACCATCGAGAGGTCGGCCGCGCCGTTCGGGACCCTGCGGCGTGGGCACGCAGAGGAACACGAAGTCGGCGCCGCGCACGGCGTCGGCCGCCCCGACCCGGAAGCGGAGCCGGCCGTTGCGGAGTCCCTCCTCGACGAGCTCGGCGAGGCCGTCTTCGAGGATCGGGATCTCGCCTCGGTTGAGCCGTTCGACCTTGGCCGCGTCGACATCGGCGTTCACCACATGGTGGCCGAGGTGCGCCAGGCACGCGGCGCTCGTGAGGCCGACATATCCCGCGCCGACGACGGTGACGTCGCTCACGAGCGGGCACCCATCCGACGCTCCGGCAAGGTTCGCATCGAGAAAGTCTACGGGCGTTCGTCCGGGCCCCTTGAGGCCGAGCCGAGGCCGAGCCGAGGCCGAGCCGAGGCCGAGCCGAGCCGAGCCCAGAACCGGGACGGGCCCGGGACGGGTCGGCTCAGGCGCAGGACGTGGCGTCGGCGCCGGCCGTCGAGGGAGCAGGGCTCGATCCCGGGGACGCGGACGCCGAACCGGCCGGCGTGGTCGCCGGCGGCGCCGTCGCGCGGCGGATGCCGCTGAAGCTCTTCCCGACCACGACGACGACATCCGCACCGGTGATGGACCCGTCACTAACGAGTTGCGCGTCAGGAACCCAGCGGGCGACGACCCGCGCCTCGGCCTCGTTGGCCGGCGGGTACCGCACCTCGCTCGTGGTCACGCTCCGGCGGAAGTCGTCGCCCGTTCCGGCGCTCACGAACCCGTGCTGCGCCAGCGCCGCGCTCGCGCCCGCCGCCGCGCCCGTCACGCCGGACCCGTTGAGCACCCGGACGTTGATGTCACGCGGATGCGGCGTTGTCGTTGTCCTCGACGCGGGCGCGGTCGCATCGAACGACCGCAGTCGCGCGCGAGCACCTGACCGGCGTCGGGCTGCTCGGGGAACAACACGTCCTGGTCCGCCTCGTGCCCCACCGTCCACGGCAGCGTGAGGAACTCGAGCTTGCCGCCGAAGCTCGCGTCGAGTCCGAGGAACGATCGCACGAGCTCGTTGAGCGCGGTGCGGTCGAACCCGTCGTCGGCCTTGAGATCGTGGAGCACCTGCGTGACGACGTCGGGAGCGACCCGCGGATCGCGGAGGCTGCGCCGCACCGCGAGGCTGCCGAGCTCGCGGATGAAGTCCTGCTGCCGCGCGATGCGCCCGATGTCGGGGATGGCATCCGCCGAATGCCACTTGCCGGTGGCGACGTCCTCGTATTCGAGATGTCGCGAGCGCACGTACGCGAGCGTGTCGGGTCCGTCGAGCGCCACACAGCCGGCGCTCGGGATCGACAGACCGGTCAGGTCGTCGCGCGCCGGTGCGGGAAACCACACGGGAACGCTGCCGATCGCGTTGACGATGCCTCGGAACGTCGAGAAATCGACCTCGAGGTAGTGGTTGATCGGGATGGAGAAGTTCTGCGTGAAGGTGTCGATCACCTTCTGTGGCCCGTCGTTGAACGCGGCGTTGATCTTGCCCTTGCCGCGACCCGGGAGGTCGACCCAGAGATCACGCGGGAACGAGACCACGAAGCTGTGCACCCCTTGGGCGTGCAACACCATGAGCGTGTCGGAACGGGCGGGGCCGGTGTCGCTCTCGGTCCCGAATGCGGCGCGGTCCTCCGCGTCCGACACGAAGGCGCGGCTGTCGGAGCCGACGATCAGGAAGTTCGCACCGTTCGGGCCGGGCGGCGCGGTCGTCAGGGTGACTCGGTGGATGTCGTCGAGTCGCGCATCGATGTAGTGGTTGACGGCGACGACGCCGCCCACCGCGAGCGCGCCCGAGAGAACCCCGGCGATGGCAACGCGACCCAGCAGCGTCGACACGAAACGACGAAAGCTCAGAGACGGCCATGGTACGGGGGTGCGCAGGTCGCTCCCCGGCACCTCGAACCGGCTGCGGGCCGGCAGGATCCCGGCGGTAGCGTGAGCCAGTGACGAACGTGGCCGACCTCCGAGCGGGCGAGCTGCTCGACGCGCTGCCCAGATCGGTCGATGTCGCCGCGATTCACCACCACGACGAGACGTGGGTCCTTGCCGATCCGTCCGAGGTACGCGTGGCGGACGGCGCGGCGGCGTTCACGTGCCTCGACGAGCTGGGACCCGGCTTCTGGGTCACCATCCTCGCGTTCGAGCTCGGCCACGCCGTCGAGCGCGTGGTCAGCCACGACGCGTCGCGCGAGCAGCCGTTCGCCTCCGATCTCGTCGTCGCGCGGTTCGATGCCCGCGCACGCGTCGACGGCACCGGCTGCGTCGCGGTGGACGGCGACGGACCCGGCCGCCCCCTCCTCGAACGCGCGGCGTGTGCCATTCCTCGTGCGCCGGGTGACCTCGCCTGCGACCGGCCGTGGGCGTCGAGCCTGAGCCGCGACGAGCACGAGCAACGCGTCGAGGCCGTCCTCGGTCTGCTGGTGGCCGGCGAGTGCTACCAGGTGAACCTCACGCGCCGGCTGGAGGCGGCAGTCCAGCTCGACGCGGTAACCCTGTACCGGCGACTGGTCGACGCGAGCCCGGCTCCGCACGCGTCGCTCGTGCGGCTGATGGTCGGAGGACGGCCGTTCGCCACCGTCTCGGCGTCGCCCGAACGCTTCCTCTCGTGGGCCGGGCGCCACGTCGAGACCCGTCCCATCAAAGGCACCGGCTCCGGCGCCGCCGAGCTGGCCGCGAGCGCAAAGGACCGCGCGGAGAACGTGATGATCGTCGACCTCGCCCGCAACGACCTCGGCCGCGTGTGCGTCCCCGGATCTGTTCGCGTGCCTGCGCTGTGCGAGATCGAGGCCCATCCTGGGCTGTACCACCTCGTGAGCACGGTGCGCGGCGAGTTGCGCGCCGACGTCGGCCTGGGTGCCCTCCTCCGCGCGACCTTCCCGCCCGCCTCGGTGACGGGCGCGCCGAAGCCGCGCGTGCTCCAGGCGATCGAGGATCTCGAGCCGGTACGCCGTGGCGTGTACTGCGGCGCCGTCGGCTGGATCGACACCGCGCTCGGCGAGGGCGATCTGTCGGTCGCGATCCGCACCTTCGTCCTCACAGCCGACCGTGCGATGCTCGGCGTTGGCGGCGGCATCGTCGCCGACTCGACTCCCGACGCCGAATGGGACGAGACGGAGCTCAAGGGCGCGCGTCTCCTTGCCGCGACCGGCTCACCGGCGCTGCTCGCGACGCGATGAGCCCGCCGCCGTGAGCCCGCCGCGATGAGCCAAATCGTGTGGCTCGACGGCGCGCTCGTCGCCGCGGCGGACGCGCGGATCTCGCCGTTCGATCACGGTCTGCTCGTCGGCGACGGTGCCTTCGAGACGCTGCGTGTCTACGAGGGTGCACCCTTCGCGTGGCGACGGCACCGGGAACGGCTCCTCCACTCGGCAACGCTGCTCGGACTCGCCCTCCCCGACGACGCCACGTTGCGCGATGCCGCCGCCGCGGTGCTCTCGGCCAACGAGCTGCACGACGCACGCGTGCGCATCACGGTGACCGGTGGCGTCGCGCCGCTCGGCTCGGAACGTGGAAACGCGGCGCCGACGGTCATCGTCGCCGCGAGCCCGCTGGTGCCGTGGCCCGACACGGCGCGTGTCGTGGTCGCGCCCTGGGTGCGCAACGAGCGAGGGGCGACGGCCGGCGCGAAGACGATCTCGTACGCGGAGAACGTACGCATGCTCGGGTACGCGCACGAGCACGGTGGGAGCGAGGCCGTGATGGCGAACACGCGCGACGAGCTGTGCGAGGCCACGGGCTCGAACGTCTTCGTCGTCGACGCCGGCGCGGTGCTCACGCCCCCGGCGACGTCGGGCTGCCTGCTCGGCGTCACGCGCGCGCTCGTCCTCGAGCTCTGCGCGGCGCTGGCGATCCCCGCGTCCGAGCTCGCGTTGCCGATCGACGCCCTCGCGGAAGCAGACGAGGTGTTCCTCACGTCGACGACCCGCGAGGTGCAGGCCGTCGCCGAGGTCGTCGAGCGACGGGCGTTCGACGGTGCACCCGGACCCGTGACATCTCGCCTCGCGCGCGCGTTCCGCACACTGGTGGCGACGGACCTTGATCCCTGACGTCGTCCGCGCGTCAGACCCCCGCGTCAGACCCCCGCGTCAGACCCCCGCGTGGAAGACGAACCGGTCGGTGGTCAGCGCGCGCGTGAACGAGACGCGCTGCGACGTCGGCAGCCGCCGTAGCCACTTCGCGAGCCGGAGTGGCAGGCTCCGTTTCCAGACGACCTGCACGCTGCGATAGCCGACCGCGCGCAGCATCCCCACCATGGCCGCGGGGTTCGGCGCCCACCAGTTCGTGGGGTCGGCGTTGAGCTCCATGCCGGGGAAGAACTCGGCCGCCGGTCGGTGCGTGAGCAGCATCCCGGTCTCCGTCTCCACGACGAGCAGCTCGCCGGTCACCGACCGAAGGCGCTCGAGGACCGGCATCGGATCACGGAGGTGGTAGAGGACTCCGAGGAAGAGCACGACGTCGAACGTCC
Source organism: uncultured Actinomycetes bacterium (assembly GCA_963815405.1). Taxonomy (GTDB): domain Bacteria; phylum Actinomycetota; class Acidimicrobiia; order IMCC26256; family DASPTH01; genus CAWFGR01. The sequence continues at coordinate 343,605 of CAWFGR010000001.1, read as the reverse complement.
CGCCAACCTTCTCGGGTTGGAGGTCGCGCGGGTCGATCCACAGGTCGCGGACGTGCGATCCGAGCGCTCCGCGGGCGAGGTCGAACCCATCCTTGGTGCCCCAGCCGCCCCCACCCCACGAGAAGCTGTCGGTCGCGAGCACGTCGGCGCCCCGCCGCTCCATCTCGAACGAGTAGAAGCCGTCCCACGCGCCAACGTCGAGCACCCGCTTCCCGTCGAGACGCGCCGGCAGCCCCAATCGCGGCAGCGTGCGCCGCGGGTCGTAGATCCCCGGGGTCCGCACGCCGCCGCCGAGGTCGAGCACGTGGAACCACCGCAACTCGTCGACCCGCGCGCGCAACTCCCGCGTCTCGATCGCCACCACCTCAGCGTAGAGGTTGAGCGTTCGTGCCCACGGCTGTGCAGGCTCGCGCCAGGGATTGATCCAGCGCAAGATGCCGTCGGGAAGCGGCGCGCACCGCGAGGGACGCGGACCTGCGAAGGGCCGCCGGTGCTCGCCGAAGAGCGACTGTCCCGGAACGATGGGGTGAGCACCGGCGGCCGGGCCACGCTCCGGCGCAGCTCAGTCCACAACGCGCAGATGCGTCACGTCGCCCGCGAAGACCTCGACGTCGCGGCCGTCGGCATCGCACACGACGAGCTGGCCCGCGTCACCGAGCGCGACGGCCGTGCCGTGCAGGGCACCGGACGGTCGATCGACGCGCACGGCGCGGCCCAAGGTCGCCAGCCGCAGCCACACCGACGGGACGACGGTGTCGAGCGCGTCGAGACACCGACCCAGACGATCGAGGTACGCGTGCAAGAGCTCTGTCTGCTCCACGGGTACCCCCGCCGCGATCGCAATCGACGTCGCGTCGGGGAGCTCGGGCGGGAACGACGTCTGGCGCACGTTGCAGCCCATCCCGACCACGGCCACGGTTGATCCCGGCGCGCCCGGCATCGCCTCGCAGAGCACGCCGGCGAGCTTGCGCTCGTCGACGACGAGGTCATTGGGCCACTTCAGCAACACCTGAATGCCGGCCACCGCCTCGACCGCTTCGGCAAGCGCGAGGCCGGCCGCGAGCGGGAGCAGCGGCGCGTCACCCGCCGCCACCTCGACCGACAACGATGCGAGGAGCGACTCGCCGGGCACGGCGACCCAGGCCCGGTCGAGGCGCCCGCGTCCCGCGGACTGATGGTCGGCCGTCACGACGAGACCTGGTGGCTCGCCCGCGCGGGTCGCGTCGAGGACGTACCGGTTCGTCGAGTCCACCTCGGCGAGATGACGCACCCGCCAGCGGCCGGCGGCGGCGTCCGCAATGGCATCGCCGTCGGGCACGACCCGTAGGATACGGCGACCTCTTCTCCTGCCAGCTTGCGAGGCGCCGTGTTCGGGAAAGTCCTCATCGCCAATCGGGGCGAGATCGCGGTGCGTGTCATGCGCACCTGCCGGGAGCTCGGCATCGGCACGGTCGCGGTGTACTCAGAGCTCGACCGAGACGCGTATCACGCGCGCTTCGCCGACGAGGCGTTCGCGCTGGGCGGCCGGTCTGCCGCAGAGAGCTACCTCAACGTCGAGGCGATCCTCGCAGCGATCGAGCGCAGTGGCGCCGAGGCGGTGCACCCCGGGTACGGGTTCTTCTCGGAGAACGCCGATTTCGCGCGCACGATCACCGCGCGCGGCGTGAGCTGGATCGGTCCGCCACCCGAGGCGATCGAGATCATGGGCGACAAGATCTCGTCGCGCAAAGCTGCCGCCGCCGCGCAGGTCGAAGCGGTGCCCGGCACCGTCGATCCGGTCGAGGACGCGGCCGAGATCGTGGCCTTCGGCGAACGACACGGCTGGCCCGTCGCGATCAAGGCCGCGTACGGCGGCGGCGGGAAGGGCCTGAAGGTCGCACAGCGCGGGAGACGCGGCGCGCGCGCTCGAATCGGCCCAACGCGAAGCGTCGGCGTACTTCGGTCGCTCGGAGTGCTACCTCGAGCGCTACCTCACCCGGCCCCGCCACGTCGAGGTCCAGGTGTTCGCCGACACGCACGGCAACGTCGTGTGGCTGGGCGAGCGCGACTGCTCGACCCAACGCCGCCATCAGAAGCTCGTCGAGGAGAGCCCCGCGCCGGCGCTCACCGATGCGACGCGCGTCGCGATGGGCGAGGCGGCGGTCAAGGTCGCGCGTGCGTGCGGCTACGTCAACGCCGGAACCGTCGAGTGCCTCTACCAGGACGGCGAGTTCTGGTTCCTCGAGATGAACACGCGACTCCAGGTGGAGCACTGCGTCACCGAGCTGGTGACCGACCTCGACCTCGTCGCCGAGCAACTCCGCGTTGCTGCCGGTGAGCCGTTGTCGTTCGACCAGGCGTCGATCCGCCGCAACGGCCACACGATCGAGTGCCGCATCAACGCGGAGGACCCGGCAGCAAATTCATGCCGTCACCCGGCAGGATCACGCGCCTGCGACTCCCAGGTGGCCCGGGCGTGCGGTGGGACGGCGGCTACACGGAGGGCGACGAGGTCTCGCAGTACTACGACAACCTGGTCGGCAAGCTCGTCGTCTGGGCTCCTGATCGCGTGGCGGCGATCCACCGCATGCTGCGCGCGCTCGACGAGCTCGAGATCGACGGCATCGCCACAACGACGCCCGCGCATCGGGCGCTGCTCGCCCACCCCGACTTCGCCGCCGCGCGTCACTCCACGAAGTGGGTCGAGGACGAGCTCGACGCGTCGCTGTTCTCGGCTTCGGACCCGCCGTGACCGCACCGGCCACCACAGCACCCGACGCGGCACCGCTCGTCGAGCGCACCGTCCCGGTCGAGGTCGACGGCAAGCGCTACTCCGTGCGCGTGTGGCTTCCGGAGGCGCCGCCCGCCGGGCCGGCACCGCGCGGCGCGGCCGGCACGGCCGAAGCCCGCGGCCGGGAGCGGCGGCGGTGCCGGGAGCGGCACGATCGCCGCGCCGATGCAGGGCACGATCATCAAGCTGCTCGTCGCCGCGGGCGACGCCGTCGATGTGGGCCAGGCGGTGCTGGTCCTCGAAGCGATGAAGATGGAGAACCACATCAACGCCGAGATCGCCGGAACCGTGCAAGAGATCCGGGTCGCCGAGGGCGACACGGTCGGCACCGGCGACGTGCTCGTGGTCGTCGGCTAGTGCTCGTCGCGCACGTCGCACGGGGGCTCGACACCGCCGTCACTCGCTCGGCGGACATGTCAGACTGACCGCCGTGCCCGCCCGTGTGGTGACCATTCACGCCCCCTACGGCGCCGGCGGGGGCATCGTCGGCCCGAAGGTCGCGGAAGCGCTCGGAGTGCCGTTCCTCGACCGGGCGATTCCGGCCACGGTCGCGCACTCGCTGGCCGTCCCGCTGGCGGAAGCCCTCGCCCACGACGAACGCGCCGAGACCGGGCTCGGGCGCATCCTCGCCGCGATGACCCCCGTCGGTCCGCTCGGGATGCTGCCGGAAGGCGCGGTGCAGGGCGTGATCACCGAGAAGGCGTTCCGCGAGCAGGCCGAGCGTCTGATCCGGGAGATGGCCGACACGACCGGCGGCGTCATCCTCGGTCGGGCCGGGATGATCGTGCTCGCCGGCCGCCCGTCGACCCTCCACCTGTGTCTCGACGGCACGCAGAGAGGCGACGCATCGCGCTGTGGGCGAGGCTCGGCGGCGACAGCGTGGAAAACGTCCGCAAGCTGCTCGTGGACACCGATCGGGCGAACAAGGCGTACTACCGCTACTTCTACCGGGCCGACGCCTTCGACCCGAAGCTGTACCACCTGATGATCGACTCGACCAAGGTCGGGCTCGACACGTCGCGCGGAGCTGATCATCACCGCGGCGCGCTCGATGGACGAGGGCTGAGCGCAGGCGCTCAGGACGCGGCGTCGGCGATCGCCTCGGAGATCGTCGGGTGCGCGAGCAGCGAATCGACGATGTCGGACACCTTCAGGTTGTTGGTGACTGCGACCGCGAGGACGCTGATGAGCTCGGCCGCGGACCGTCCCACGATCGAGCCGCCGAGCACGACGCCGGTCGCGGGATCGGAGATCACCTTCACGAAGCCGACGGGATCGGCCTTGATCAAGGCCTTCGCGTTCGCGGAGTACGGCACCTTCGTCACCCGCACCTTGCGCCCCACCGCGAACGCCTCCGCTTCGGCGAGGCCGACGTCGGCGATCTCGGGCTCGGTGAACACCGCCGAGGCGGCTTTCTCGTAGTCGAGGTGGCGGTGGGGCCGCACGTGCAGGCCCATGAGGTGTTCGGCGATCTTACGTCCCTGCATCGCCGCCACCGAGGAGAGCGGGAGCTTCCCGGAGACGTCCCCCGCGGCGTAGATGTGCGCCACATTCGAGAGACAGTTGTGGTTGACGGGGACGTAACCGCCATCGTCGAACTTGACGCCTGCTGCATCGAGACCGAGGTCCTCGGTGTTCGGGATCGACCCGACCGCGAGCACCACGTGCGAGCCGTCACGACGCGGCCATCCTGGCAGCGCACGCGCACCTCCGGACCGTCGCGGTCGATGCCGATGGCGCGCGCACCCTTCAGCAGTGTCACGCCGCGCGCGAGGAACGACTCCTCCAACACGGAGGCGACTTCGGCGTCCTTGATGGGCAGCACCTGCTGGCGTGACACGAGCAGCGTCACCTGCGAGCCCAGCGAGTCGAACATGTGGGTGAACTCGACGCCGGTGACTCCCGAGCCGATGATGATCGCGTGCGTCGGGATCTCAGGCGGCGGGTACGCCTGACGCGTGGTGAGCACACGCTCCCCGTCGATGGCGGCGAAGTCGGGCACCCGCGGACGGGAACCGGTCGCGACGACCACGAAGTCGGCCTCGACCTGGATGCACCGGTCGCTGCGGTCCGCCGGGGTGACCTCCACCGTGTGCGCGTCGAGGAAGCGGCCGGATCCTGCGATCACCCGGACGTGCTGGGAACGCAACAGTGTCTCGAGCGACTCCCGGAGGCGCCGCTCGATCGAGGCGACCCGCTCGCGCAGCGCGTCGATGTCGAGCCCGCCCCCGGCGGCGAGGCCCATCGAGCGGGCGTGGGTGAGTTGTGACAGCTCCGAGCCGGTCGCGATCACCGCCTTGGACGGGATGCAGTCGAGCAGGTGCGCGGCACCGCCGACGATCTCGCGCTCGATCATCGTGACGTCGGCCCCGAGGGTCGCCGCGACGCTCGCGCACGTGTTGCCGGCCGGCCCACCGCCGAGGATCACGACGCGCGTCATGCCGAGAGCCTAACGGCGCTTCCGACGGTCGATTCGCCGACAGCCACGCTCACGTAACCTCCGTCACAGTGACGGAGTTGCGCGAGGACGAGCTGAGTGGTCGCACCGTGATCGTCGCCGCGGCGCCGCGCAGCGTCCGCACACCGTCGCACGCGTCGATTCGGCCGAGGGTTCCGGCGCCTGCCCGTTCTGTCCGGGCAACGAATCGGCGACGCCGCCGGAGGTGGCGCGCCAGGGCGGCGGTGACGCCGACCAACCCGGATGGCAGATCCGTGTCGTGCCCAACCTGTACCCGATCGTGGGCGGGCCCGACGCGTCGCCCGGCACGACGGGCGCCCACGAGGTGCTCATCCTCTCCCCCGACCACCGGCGCAGCTTCGGTGATCTCGACGACGACGGGGCGATCGAAGCCCTCACGGCGTTGCGTGACCGCACGCGGGCGCACCTGGCTGCCGGTCGGGCCTATGTCGCGACCGTCGTGAACCACGGCCGCGCCGCGGGAGCATCGATCGCACATCCGCACGCGCAGCTCATCGCACTCGACTTCGTTCCGGTCGGCGTCCTCGAGGCGCTCGCGCGCGTCGCGCGCCGGCCCGACCACGACCCGCTGCTCGACGATCTGCGCCGCGACGCTGCCCTCGTCGTGTCCGACCACGGTGCGGTCGTGTGGTGCCCCTGGGGATCGTCGTCGCCGTTCATGATGAGAGTCGCGCACCGCGACGCGGGAACCAACTTCGACGGCGCGCCGAACGACGTCGTCGCGGCAGTGGCGCAGGGGACGCGCGACGCGCTCTTCGCACTGAAGGAAGCGAGCGGCGACGTCGCGTACAACGTCGTCGTCCACACTGCTCCCCCCGGCGGCGGACCGTTCCACTGGTACGTCGAGATCACCCCTCGCCTGAGCGTGGTCGCCGGCTTCGAGATGGCAACCGGCGTACTCGTCAACACGACCCCGCCCGAGCTCGCGGCGACGACCCTCCACGCGGCGGTCGCATGACGATCCGGCTGTCGGTCTGCACGACGATCGGCGCGCCGCCCGAGGTCGTCTGGGCCGAGATCGAGGCCATCGAGCACCATCCCGAGTGGATGCGGGACGCGGTGACGATCACGTTCCACGGGGACCGCCGCGCGGGCGTCGGGACCGCGTTCTCGTGCCTCACGCGCATCGGGCCGTTCTTCACGACCGACGAGTTCCTCGTCGTCGCGTGGGAACCGCCGGCGCGGCTCGCGATCGAGCATGGGGGCAGCGTGAAGGGCACCGGCGAGTTCCAGCTGCGCCCGCGCTTGGTTCATCGCACGCGCTTGTGCTGGCGGGAGCGGCTGCGGTTCCCGTGGTGGATGGGGGGACCGATCGGCGAGCTCGTCGCGTGGCCGATCCTCCGTCACGTCTGGCGGCGCAACCTGCGACGCCTGCGGGGCCGGATCGAGGCGCGCGCCTGAGCTCGCCCGCCGATCGGCAGAGCTACTCCTCGTCGAGCGCCGCGAGGGCGTCGTCGACGACGCCCGTCACGCCGGGCGCGCGGTCCATGATGATCCGCTCCACGCCCGCCTTCAGCGTCTGCGTCGACACCGGGCAGGACCCGCACGCCCCGACGAGGCGGACGTGCACCACGCCCTCGACATCGAGCTCCTGGTAGATGATGTCGCCGCCGTCCATCTGCAGCGCGGGCCGGATGGCGTCGATCGCCTCGAGCACCCTCGCCTCGAGCTCCGCGGGATCGAGTTGCGTGTCCGTCGCCATCCTCACACCTCTCCCTTGGTCACGCTCGCTGTGAGGTCGGGATACCCGGCCTCACGGGCGCTCGCGCTCCGTCCCCTTGGTCACGCTCGCTGTGAGGTCGGGATACCCGGCCTCACGGGCGCTCGCGCTCCGTCCCCTTGGTCACGCTCGCTGTGAGGCCGGGATACCCGGCCTCACGGGCGCTCGCGCTCCGTCCCCTTGGTCACGCTCGCTGTGAGTGCAACCGCTCCAGTATCGCAGGTAGTCCCGGCCGCCTGACCGCGCGGTGGTGGTCTCAGGCGTGGACCCGCTCGATTTCGGCGCCCAGGGCCTGCAGTTTCGCCGCGAGGTCGGGATAGCCGCGGTCGACGTGGTGTGGGTCGAGCACCACGGTCTCCCCCTCGGCCCGGAGCCCGGCGACGATCAACGCGGCCCCCGCGCGCACGTCGAGCGCCCGCACCGGAGCACCCGAGAGCCGGGGAACGCCCCGCACGATGGCATGACGGCCCTCGTGGCGGATGTCGGCACCCATCCGGGCCAGCTCGGCCACGAATCCGAGGCGATTGTCGAAGACGTTCTCCGTGACGATCGCGCTGCCGTCAGCGGTGGCCAGGAGGGCGACGGCCAAGGGCATGAAGTCGGTGGCGAAGCCGGGGAACGGCAGCGTCGCGAAGTCGACCGCGCGCAGCGGCACCTCGGCGCGTGCGGCGATGCCGGCATCGGTACAGTCGATCTCCATCCCCATCTCGACGAGCTTGCGGACGACCATCTCGAGGTGACCGAGACGGGCGCCCTCGACGATCACGTCACCCCCCGCGGTCCCGCATGCGATGAGCAGCGTGCCTGCCTCGATGCGATCCCCCATCACTTCGTGTTCGACCGCGTGGATCTCGTCGACCCCCTCGATCTCGATGGTCGATGTCCCCGCACCCGAGATGTGCGCACCCATGCGTTGCAGCAGGGCGACCAGATCGCAGATCTCGGGCTCGCGCGCCGCGTTCTCGATGACCGTGTGCCCCTTCGCGAGCACGCCGGCCGTCAAGAGGTTCTCGGTCGCTCCCACGCTGGGAAACTCGAGCACGATGCGCGCGCGCCCACGAGGCGACTCGCGCGCGCCTCGATGAAGCCGTGCACCACGTCGAGCTCGGCACCCATCGCCTCGAGGCCGCGCACGTGCATGTCGAGCTTGCGACTGCCGATGTTGTCGCCGCCCGGCAGCGCCACGCGCGCTTCGCCGCAGCGCGACAACAAGGGCCCGAGCACGTTGATCGACGCCCGCATGCGCGTCACCAGCTCGTAAGGAGCTTCGGGCTGCAGGTCACCGGACGCGTCGATGCACAGTGCGCTCGGCTCCAACCACGTGACCTCGGCGCCAATCGCGCGGAGCACCTCGATCATGACGTCGAGATCCGCGACCGGGTCGAGATTGCGCAGGACCGTCGTCCCGGAGACGAGGAGCGCAGCGGCCATCTGCTTCAGCCCCGCGTTCTTCGTGGCCCCCGACACCCGCACCCGGCCCGCGAGCGGTCCACGCGCGCGCACCACGAACGAGTCCATCGGCGCAGATGGTAGGCCCGTTCGTCGCGACGTTCTCGGTTGACGGGTCGCGCGAGGACCTCTTCAGACCAAGCTGGCCGGAAGCTCCTCTTCCGCCTCGCCCGACGCGAAGCGCCACACCGGGATGGGCTGCACCAACCCCGGAACCGCGCGCTCGCCGGCGAGCACCACGGGGAACTCGTCGCCTACCGCGTCGGCCACCTCTTGGCTGGCCAGCACCTCACCCGGTGCCGCGGCGTCGCACAGGCGCGCGGCAAGGTTGATGGGACCACCCACGTAGTCGTCGCCTTCGAAGAGGATCACCGCGCCGCACGCGATCCCGGCGCGCAGAGGCAGCGCCACGTTGGTGCGCTCGAGGCGCTCGGCGAGCTCGAGCATCGCGGCAACGACGGGCGGGATCTCGGTGCCGACGAACATCGCACCGTCACCGAGCCACTTGGCAACCCGCACCGCGTGCTCGGACGCGATGTGGCGCACGATGGCGCGGAAACGGGTCAGGACGGCGACCGCCTCCTCGTCGCCCAGGGTGTCGGTCATGCGGGTGAAGCCGCAGAGGTCCACGAACGCGAAGCAACGGTCGACACGCACGTCTCTAGTCTGGCCGCTCCAGGCCTCGCCCGCACGAACGGGTGTCACGGTCCTGGCCTCCTGGTGCATCGCGTGCTGCGGCCACCGGCTCCTCCTGGTCTCACCGGGCCAGCACCCACGCGGTGGCAACCTCCGCGACCTCGGCAGCGAGGCTGTCGCCGCGTGCGGCCACTCGCGGCGAGGGGCCGGTAACCGTGGTCGGCGCTCTCCAGCCAATGGAAGGTCGTCCGACCTCGCATCGCACGCGTGGCCTGCCGCAGCTCGTCTCGGCCGGCGAGCGCGTCACGTGTCCCGCTCACGAACAGCGCCGGCACCCGCACACGCGGAAAGTCCTCGACCCGCAGTGCCTGGGGGCGGCCCGCAGGATGCAACGGGTACCCGAGCAGCAGGAGCCCCCGCGCGGGCAGCGGGTCTTCGGCGGCGCCGACCGCTTGCAGGCAGTAGCGGCCCCCCATCGAGCGCCCACCGAGCACGAGTTGCTCGGGCGCCAGCCGGGCTCGGCGAGCCAACTCGGCTGCGGCCTCGCGCGTCGCGGCGTCGAGCACCGCGGGACGATCCGGTGCCTTGCGGCCGGCAGAGCGGTACGGGTAGTCGAAGCGAAGCGACGGGATGCCGGCGCTGTGCAAGGTGCTCGGCCACGGCGACGAGCACCGCGGCGTTGCGGTCGCTTCCGGCGCCGTGCGCGAGCAGCACCGCGCGGTCGGCCTCCTGCCGCGGCCCCGACCACTCGTACGCAGTCACCAGGGGTCCGCTCATCGAGAGCCTCGCGTCGCCGGTGTGCCCGCGAGCAGGTGTCGATGCAAGAAGTCGGCGATGCGGTCGAGCGCGTCCGCGATCGTCGCAGCGCGCGACCACCCATGACCCTCACCCGCGTAGACGTGCGCGTCGACCGCGACACCTGCGCCGCGCAGCCGGTCGACGAGCACCGTGGACTGCGCGAGCGGGACCACCTGGTCGGCGCCACCGTGCAGGACCAGCACGGGACAGCGGATGCCGTCGACGTGCGCGATCGGCGATCGCGCACGGTACTGGTCCTGTGTCGCCGGCAAGGGACCCACGAGGTCGTCGAGGTAGTGCGACTCGAAGCGACTCGCGCGCGCCGCCGCCAACCCCTCGAGATCGGTGACGCCGTACTGACTCACGACGGCACCAACGTGCACACGCGGGTCGGCGGCAACGAGGAGCGCGATGCACGCGCCCGCACTTCCTCCGATCAGGGCAACGCGCTCCGCGTCGCCCCAGCCGAACCGCGAGATCGCGCCGATGCCCGCGACCACGTCGTCGCGGTCGACGAGCCCCCACCGACCCGTGACCGCCCGCTCGTACACCCGGCCGTACCCCGACGAGCCACGCGGGTTCGGGCAGAGGACCGTCCACCCACGGGACCAGAGGAAGCGCACCCGGGCCGTCCAGTCGGCCAGCGCCTGCCCCGTCGGCCCGCCATGGAGATCGACCACGACGGGTGAGGACGCGCCGCCGGCTGCTCGCCACAGGAGCCCGTGCACGGCGACACCGTCGACGCCCACCCACTCCACCGCACCGGGTTCCGGTGGACGCCAGGCCTCGGGTTCGTCGGCCTGTGGCGCTGCGAGCACCCGTGGCGCGTCGGCGGGCGGGAACGACACGACGCGCGGCGACGTCCGCGCACCCGATCGCGTGCAGACGATCCCGCGCGGTCCCCAGTCCAGGCCGCGGTGCCAGCCCGCGCGAGACCTCGCGCGGCGCGGTCGACGCGGCGGACGGCGACTCACCATTCGCACTCCTCACGACGAGTCGCCCGAACCCCGCCTCGTTGCGCGTCACCGCGAGCGAGGAGCCGTCGGGAGACCACGTGTAGGACCGCTGGCCCGGCCCCCATGCCGGCTCGGCGTGCTCGAACGGCTCGTCGAGGACCGGGCGAGCCGCGTCCCCGTCGGGCGAGGCGATCCAGAGGTTCGCCCAACCCGTCCGGTCGCAGACGAAGGCGAGCGACGCGCCCGTGGGATCGAACCGGGGCTGCCCGTAGGCAGCGTCGCGCCGCTCACCAGCGAAGACGCGCGGCGCCGAGCCATCGACCGAGGTCGCGAGTCGCGACGACTGCCAGGGCATCGCCGGCAGGTCCCACTCGTGCCACGCGAGACGCCGGCCGTCGGGCGACCACGCCGGATCCCACCCGAACGACGCTCGCGAGCGAACCTGCGGAGGCCCGTCGCCCGCGAGCGGCATCGTCACGACGTCGCAGCTGCCCTCGCGCTCCAGGACGAACGCCACGAGGCCGTTCGCGGGGCAGGCGACCGGACCGAGCGCGCGGCCCCCGTCGGTCAACACACGACGTGCGCTCCCGTCTGGCGACACGCTCACGAGCCGGCCGTCGACCGCGGCGTAGACGAGACGATCGCCGGGCGCCCAGCAATGCGTCGCGCCGCCGTAGCGGCCCCGCGACGACACGGCGAGGTCGCCGCTCACGACCTGGGTGCCGCCATCGAGGCCGGCGACGACGAGGTCGACGCGGCCATCGCCGACCTGGACCCACGACCAGTGCCGGCCATCCGGTGCCACACGCGCATCACCCACCGCGCACGCTCGCGCGAGTGCCGTCGACGGGATCGGAGTCACGGGCCGGAGGTTACCGACGGCGTCGGACACCGATCCGTTCGACCCTGGTCGCGGAGGTCTGGAAAGCTCCGTCCCCATGTTGTCACCGGGCCGGTCGCCGGAGCGCCTGCGGATCGCGTGGCTCATGTACCGGGGCAACCCGCATAAGCGGCGGCCAGGGCGTCTACGCCCGCTACCTGCGCAAGCAGCTCGCCGCGCTCGGCCACCACGTCGCGGTCTTCTGCGGCCGCCCTACCCCGAGCTCGACGACCCGATCCCGCTGGTCACGGTGCCCAGCCTCGACCTCTACCGCGAGGACGACCCCTTCCGCCGGCCGCCGCTCCGCGTATTCCGCTCGACCCGCTCGACGTCCGATCGAGTACGCCATCATGTGCGCCGGCGGGTTTCCCGAGCCGCTCGACCTTCGGCAGCGCGTGCGCGGCGCCTGCTCGGCCGCGCGGGGCGACTTCGACGTCGTGCACGACAACCAGTGCCTCGGCGACGGCCTCCTTGGGCCTGGTCGACGACGGGTTCCCGGTCGTAGCCACCGTGCACCACCCCATCGCCATCGACCGCGACCTCGAGCTCGCGCATGCGCCACGGCGCCGCGTCCGCCGGCTCGTTGCGGCGATGGTTCGGCTTCCTCAGGATGCAGACGCGGGTCGCGCAGCAGCTCCCGCGCATCCTCACGGTGTCGGATCGTCCAGCCGCCGGGACATCGCCGACCAGCTCGGCGTGCGCCTCGACCGCATCCACGTCGTGCCCGTCGGTGTCGACCAGACCCCTTCCGACCTCGGCCTCACATCGCCCGCTTGCCTGGCCGGCTCATGACCACCGCGAGCGCCGACGTGCCGGTGAAGGGACTGCGCCACCTCCTCGAGGCCGTCGCCAAGGCTCGCGCCGATCGCCCGGTCAGCTGGTCGTGGTGGGCGGGCCGCGGGAGACGGAGCATCGATCCCCGCCCGCCTCGAGCGGCTGGGTCCGACGGCGCGGTGCAGTTCGTCACGAAGTCGACGACGGACCGCATCGTCGAGCTCTACGCCGAGGCCGAGGTCGCCGTCGTCCCGTCGCTCTACGAGGGCTTCTCGCTGCCCGCCATCGAAGCCATGGCCTGCGGCGTACCGCTCGTCGCCACCACCGGCGGCGCCCTCCCCGAGGTCGTCGGCCCCGACGGCGACGCCGGCGCTCCTGGTTCCCCCGGCGATCCCGGCGCGCTCGCCGCGGCCATCGCCCGCCGTGCTCGACGACCCCGCGCTCCGCGCGCGCATCGGCGCGGCGGGATCGTGCACGCGTGTCCGAGTCGCTACACGTGGGCCGCCACGGCCGAGGGCACGGTCGAGCAGTACCGCGCCGTGCTGCGACCAGAGGCTGCACGAGCGGGGTCGGGGCCGGTGCTGACCGTCGACCTGGCACGCCTCGGCGTCCGCGCGGCGACCGGCTCCTCGACCTCGGGTGCGGCGGCGGCCGTCACGCCTTCGAGGCATTCCGGCGCGGCGCCCGGTCGTCGCGTTCGACCGCGACCACCGTGAGCTGCGCGACGTCGGCGCGATCTTCGGCGGCGATGCGCGACGCCGGGCAGACCGAGCCCGAGGCGGCGGCGCCGGTGCGCGGCGACGCGCTGGACCTTCCCGTTCGCCGACGCGCACGTTCGACCGGGTCATCGCCGCCGAGGTGCTCGAGCACCTCCCCGCCGACCAGCGGGCGCTGGCTCGAGCTCCGCCGAGTCCTCCGGCCCGGTGGCCGTCTTGCCGTCACCGTGCCCCGCTAGCTGCCCGAGCGCGTGTGCTGGGCGCTGACCGACGACTACCACGACGTCGCCCGGCGGCCACGTACGCGTCTACCGCCGCCGCACCTGACCACCAACTGGTGACCGCCGGCCTCGAGGTGGAGGGCTGCGCCCACGCGCACGCGCTGCACGCGCCGTATTGGTGGTTCAGCTGCGCGGTGGGTGTGCACGACGACACGCCGTGGCCCGTGCGGCGCTACCACCAGCCCTGGTCTGGACATGATCCAGCGCCATCCACGATGGCTCGCCCGTGTCGAGCGGACGCTCAACCCCTTGGTCGGCAAGAGTCTCGTCGTCTACACGTCCGCCGGCCTCGGTGCCACGACGCGGGTCCGCATGTCGAGGGCGTGCTCGACACGACTGCCGCCCGTCGAGGCGGCCGCACCGTCGAGACAATCGCCGCACGGCAACTGCCCGGACGGCAACATCCCGTGGTTCACGGGCGGACCACACCGACCCGTGGAACCTCGTCGAAGCCGCGATGGCGCTCGATGTCGGCGGCGCGTCACGACGGGCCGCGGCGCGCCTCGCGTGGCTCCGGCGACGCCAGCGACCTGACGGCGCGTGGCACCAGTACTACATCGGTGACGGGTCGAGCACCATGCGCTCGACACCAACTCACCGCGATACGTCGCCATCGGCACCTGGCACCACTACCTCGCGACCGGCGACGCGCACCTCCTGCGACACGACTGGCCGATGGTCGAACGCGCGATCGACTTCGTGGTGACCAGCAGCGCCGCGCGGCGAGATCGCGTGGCGCGGCGACGATCCCGACGACGCGGCGTCGCGCTGCTCACCGCGTCGTCGTGTGTCCACCTCAGCCTCCGGTGCGCGCTGGCGATCGCGCAGCACCTCGCTCACGACCGACCCGACTGGGAGTTGCGATCGGTCGCGCTCGCGGCACGCGATCGGCGGCGCCCCGAGGCGTTCCTCGACCGGTCGCGCTGGTCGATGGACTGGTACTACCCCGTCCTCGGCGGCGCGCTCCGCGGCAGGCCGGCAACCGAGCGCCTCGCCGCGAGCTGGCACACCTTCGTGGTCGACGGCCGCGGCGTGCGCTGCGTGTCGGACCGACCCTGGGTCACCACCGGCGAGACCTGCGAGCGCGCCCTCGGCCTCGCCACGCGCGGCGATGTCGCCGCGCTCACGACTTGTTGGCATGGTCGAATTCCTCGCGCGACGACGACGGCAGCTACTGGACGGGCGCCAACTTCGCGGGCGAGCGCTTCGACGACCCCGGTCAGCTCTTTCCCGTCGAGCGGACGACGTAGACGCGGCCGCCGTCGTGCTCGCGGCGATGCGCTCGGGGGCTCGGCCCGGCCACTCGCCTCTTCCCCGGCGACGGCCTGCCACATGGCGTCGACACCGGAGCCGAGCTCGTGCGACCGCGAACGCCGCGGTCACCGGCGATCATCGACACGACGCAAGATCCGGAGACCCCCGTCCTCGTCGACGGCGTGAACGCCTCCCAGGACGCCGCTCGCCAGCACGTCGAAGGGCGCTCGCCCGCCGTCGGCGGGATCCTCGAACACGTCGTGGATGGCCAGCAGGCCGCCCGGCGCCACCTACTGCACCCCGCTCGTGAGTCACGCTTCGACGGCTCCGCGCCGTGGCCACCGTCGACGAACAGCAACCCGAGCGGTGTGCGCCAGTGCCGCGCGACCGTCGGTCGACTCGCCCACGATGGCGATCACGACGTCCTCCAGGCCCGCGGCGCTCGATCGTCCGCCGGAAGTGAGGAAGGGTGTCCAGCCGCCCGTCTCGGGGTCGACGAGTCGGGGGTCGTGGTGCTCCCACCCCGCCTGGTTCTCCTCGGAGCCGCGATGATGGTCGAGCGTGAACAGCACGGTGTCCGCAGCCGCGCGCCGCCGCGCCGAGATAGACCGCCGACTTGCCGCAGTACGTGCCGATCTCGAGCAGCGGACCGACTGTCGCGCCCTCGAGGCCCGCGCGGTGCAAGGCCTCACCTTCGTCGTCGGGCATGAACCCCGTCGCCGTGCGTGCTGCCTCGCGCAGGGCCGGGTCCATCGGCGGCGATTGTCGCGCGCTGATCCTTGCCGTCAGCCGCCGAGCACCACCGAGACCCAGACGTGACCGCTCGCGTCGACCGCTGCGCCCACGCCCATCACCGTGAAGCCGCCGAGCAGGATGTTGGCTCGGTGCGGGCTCGACGCCATCCACGCGCCCTCCATCGCACCCGCCGAGGTCCCCGACGACCCCATGAAGAGGTTCTCGCCCACGGGCGAGCGACCGGTCGCCGACGCGATCACGCCGAGGTTCTGATGCACGAGTGAGCCCTGCTGCGCGAGCTGGTTCGCCCAGGATTCCGCGAAGCCGGCGAGCTGCCCGTCCCAGCCGAGCACGCCGAACCCGTTCGCGGCGCGGTCTGCGTTCGTCGCCGCGAGCAGCGCGCCGCCGAGACCGGACGGCCCGGGGGCCGGCGCGGCGGTGGTCGGAGGCGTCGCATTCGTCACCGCCGAGAGCACGGTCGTGGCCGGCACCGCGGGCGCCGGTGCGGGCGCTTCGGTGACGGGCGTCTCCGCGGGTACCACGGTGGTGGTCGTGGTCGACGTGGTGGTGCCGGCGACGCTGCTCGTGGTCACCGCGACGTCCCGACCCCCGGCACGGTCGGCGGCGACGCCCCGTCCCTCGAAGAGGCTCCCGAAGATGGATGCGCTGGCCACGAGCACCGTCGCGCCGACAGTGAACGAGCCTCGCCAGAACGCGTGTCGCATCGAATCCGGCCCCAGTTCGTGGGTGTGACTCCCGTATTTCGACCCCTGACGCGCGCCGCTTGAGCAAACCTGGGCCTCACGACCGCCTGTGGTGCGATGCGCCGCGTTGGGTACGCTCCCGGCACCCGTCGAACCTGGCACCACATCGACCCGAACCACATCGACCCGGAACCACATCGAGCCGGAACCACATCGAGCCGGAACCACATCGAGCCGGACCGCATCGAGCCGGACCGCATTGAGAGGAGCGCCCCGCACATGAATCCCGAAGCCCAGGCGCCGGATCGCAACCTGGCCATGGAGCTCGTGCGTGTCACGGAGGCCGCCGCCCTTGCGGCCGGGCGGTGGATGGGCCGTGGCGAGAAGAACGGGGCCGACGGCGCGGCGGTCGACGCGATGCGGCTCGTCCTCAACACGGTCTCGATGGACGGTGTCGTCGTGATCGGCGAGGGCGAGAAGGACGAAGCGCCGATGCTCTTCAACAGCGAGGAGATCGGCGCCGGCGGACCTCGCTGTGACATCGCGGTCGACCCGATCGACGGCACCACGCTCACGTCGCTCGGGCCGGCCAACGCGATCTCCGTGATCGCCGTCTCCGAACGCGACACGATGTTCGACCCGGGCCCCTGTGTGTACATGGAGAAGATCGCGGTCGGCCCGGCCGCGGTCGACGTCGTCGACCTCGACGCGCCGATCGACGGCCAACCTGCACGCAGTCGCGAAGGCACTCGGTGAAGATGTCGACGACATCACGGTCGTGATCCTCGACCGTGACCGCCATACCGACGTCATCCGCGAGTGCCGCGAAGCGGGCGCGCGCATCCGGTTGATCCCGGACGGCGACGTCGCCGGCGCGATCTCGGCCGCGTGGCCCGACTCGGGATCGGACGTGCTCTACGGGATCGGCGGCACACCCGAGGGTGTCATCGCCGCGTGCGCGCTGAAGTGCCTGGGGGGCGCGATCCACGGACGGCTGTGGCCGCGCAACGACGAGGAGCGCCGCGCCGCGCTCGACGCGGGCTACGACCTCGACCGCGTCCTGCACACCGACGACCTGGTGAGCGGGGACGACGTGTTCTTCGCCGCGACGGGCATCACCGATGGCGATCTACTCAAGGGCGTGCGCTACTGGGGCACCGGCGCCAGCAGTGAGTCGCTCGTGATGCGCTCGAAGTCCGGCACGATCCGCAAGGTCAGCGCCACCCACCGCTGGCAGAAGCTGATGCGCTACTCGGCCTTGAAGTTCGACTGACCAGAGCCGAGCGTGTGCGGGCCGGGTATCCCGGCTCGCAGCGAGGCGTGACGCCGTCGGGGCGCAGTGCAGCCCGGCGCCGCAGGCGCCAAGAGCGGGAAGCTAGTAGTCGAAGACCGCGATCGCGCGGGTTGCTTCACTCGGGCGCACACGGCAGCGCGTGGCTGCCCCGGCAGGCGCCCCGCCAGGAGACCAGCTCGCCGCCCCGCAGGCCGCGGGCGCGCAACGTGAGCACCGTGTCCGCGTCGACGGTGATGCGGCACGTGCCCGTGCACGTCTGCCGACGGTTTCCGGTCGTCGACACCACGCGTCCCGGCCCGCGGACGGCCACGTCGATCGACACCGTCGGCACGAATCGGGCGCCGATCGTGAGCTGCCCGTCGAGCGGCGGTGTCTGGCATCCGGGCTGGTTCCCCGACGCGGCGCAGGCGCCCGACCAGCCTGCGAAGCGGTACCCGGCAGATGGGGCGGCGAACAGCACGACGCGCAGGCCCGGGTTCCAGGGCACGCTGCACCACCCCGGGCACGCGATCCCGGGGACGTCGCTGCGCACGCTGCCCCCTGCGACACCGTCGATGTGCACCGAGATCACGGCCGGTGCAACGTCAAGGCGGGTGAGGAAGGCGGAGTTCCGGATGTCCCACGAAGGGCTGCCCGCAATGGCGTAGTAGTCGTCGTGGCCCACGTCGAGCGCGGTGAGAGCCCGACGGCCCACGTTCGGCCCCGCGATGATGTCCTCGGAGCTGTCGCAGACGTGCGCCTCGTCACCAGGACACGCGTTCGGCATCGTGTGCAACGCGGCAGGCAGGTTCATGGAGTGGACGAGCTCGTGGGCGACCGTCATGGCCGGCCAGCCGTTCCCTGCGCCGAAGCCTCCAAGCCGGCACGTCGCCGGGCGACTGCAGGAACACGAGCACCGGGTAGCGCGCACCGCCTCCGGTCACGCTCTGCGACTGGCCACAGAACTGTGACGGACCCGCGCCGTCGTAGTACACGAGGTACTTCTTCGCGGGGCTGGTGAAGGTCTTCGCGAGCTGCGTCCCGACGGCCGCGCCGACCTCCACCGTCGCCGGGTCGAGCGCCGCGGCGGTCGCGTCGAACCGGACGAACGACAGGTCGAGGGCGCCGAACGGCGAGTCGCAGCCCGCCATGTCGGCCAGGTCGAAGCGGGGGGTGCGCGTCGGGTCCTGCTCCTTCCACCACGCGTCGACGCCCGCGAGGTCACGGACGATCAGGGGTGCGAACTGCTGGAACCGGTCGATGCCGTCGGCGGGCAGCGCGTAGACGACGTGGACCTGGTTGCCACCCACCATGTCGGGACGATCGACGGACGCCTCCTCGGTCCCGCACCAGCCGCCTGGCAGCTCCGGCGCGGTCGTGCGCGCCGCGGCACGACCGCGAGGAACGCCACCGTGACGACCGCGATCGCGACCGAGCACGCGAGCGATTCGACCCACCGCGCCACGTTAGGGGGCACGCTGACGGGCCCCGACCGCGCCGATGCGTCAGGCGGCCCGGGTCGCAGCCTCGAGGCGCGTGGTGGCCCGTGCGAGCGCGAGGTGGGCGTCTTCGTCGTCGGGATCCTGTGCGAGGGCGCCTTCGGCGAGGGCTCGCGCCTGCTCGGCCCGGGCAACGTCGATGCGGTCACCGAGCTCGGCGACATCCGACAGCACCACCACCTGGTCGTGGTCGACCTGCACGAACCCGCCGTGCACGGCGATCGCGCGCTCGGAGTTGTCGGGCAGGATCACCCGGACCTGCCCGATGCCCAGCGCCCCGAGAAAGGGGACGTGGCCAGTCAGGAACGCCAGCTCGCCGTCGGTGGTGCGGCACACCACCATGCTGGCCTGCGCCTCGAACAGCAATTGTTCGGGCGAGACGACCTGCACGTCGAGCACGATCAGCTGCCCTGCAACTCGCGCGCCTTCGCGAGCACGCTCTCCACGCCGCCAACATTGAAGAAGGCCTGCTCGGGAATCTCGTCGAGCTCGCCGTTGGCCACCGCCTCGAAGCTCTCGACCGTCTCCTGCACCGGGACGTAGATGCCGGGGAGGCCGGTGAACACCTCACCGACGAAGAACGGCTGGCTCAGGAACCGCTGGATCTTGCGGGCGCGGGACACGATGAGCTTGTCGTCCTCGGAGAGCTCGTCGAGACCGAGGATCGCGATGATGTCCTGGAGCTCCTTGTAGCGCTGCAGGATCTCCTGCACGCGCCGTGCGCAGTCGTAGTGGCGCTGCCCCACGATCTCGGGCGCCAGGATGTTCGACGTCGAGGCCAGCGGGTCCACCGCGGGGTAGATGCCGAGCGCGGCGATCTGGCGGGACAGCTCGGTCGTCGCGTCGAGGTGGGTGAACGTCGTGAACGGGGCAGGGTCGGTGTAGTCGTCGGCGGGGACGTACACGGCCTGCATCGACGTGATCGAGTGACCCTTCGTCGACGTGATCCGCTCCTGGAGCTCGCCCATCTCGTCGGCGAGCGTCGGCTGATATCCGACCGCGGAAGGCATACGCCCGAGCAGCGTCGACACCTCCGAACCCGCCTGCACGAAGCGGAAGATGTTGTCGACGAAGAGCAGCACGTCCTGGTTCTTGACGTCACGGAAGTACTCGGCGACGGTGAGCGCCGACAGCGCGACGCGCAGGCGCACGCCCGGCGGCTCGTCCATCTGGCCGTAGACGAGGGCGGTCTTCTCGATGACGCCCGACTCGGTCATCTCCAGCCAGAGGTCGGTGCCTTCACGGGTGCGCTCCCCCACGCCCGCGAAGACCGACACACCGCCGTGCTGGGTGGCGACCCGCTGGATCATCTCCTGGATGAGCACCGTCTTGCCCACACCGGCGCCGCCGAAGAGGCCGATCTTGCCGCCCTGCACGTACGGCTCGAGCAAGTCGATGACCTTGATACCGGTCTCGAACATGAGCGCTCGTGGCTCGAGCTGGTCGAAGTCCGGCGCGTTGCGGTGGATCTCCCAACGGTCCTCGATGCCACTGAGCTGGTCCTGCGTGACGTCGAGCGGCTCGCCGATGACGTTGAACACGTGGCCGAGCACACCGTCACCCACCGGCATCGTGAGGCCACGGCCGGTGTTGCGCACCAGCGTGCCCCGCTTCAGACCGTCGGTCGGTTTCATGCAGATCGCCCGGACGCGGTTGTCGCCGATCTGCTGCGCGACCTCCGACACGATGGTGATCTTCGTGCCCTCGAGCTCGACGTCCATCTCGAGCGCGTGGTTGATCTCCGGAAGCGAGTCGGGCGGGAACTCTACGTCGACCACGGGACCCGCGATCGTGACGACCCGGCCCTCCTTCAGGCCGGACTCGGCGGTGCCGGTGGTGGGCTCGGCGGTGGTGGTCATCGAAGTTGCTCCTGGGCTCGGGTCAGTCGTTCGGAGACGTGGTCGCGACGTAGTCGACGACCCGCGGCGGCGGTGCGCGACGCCTTCGACTGGCGAAGGGCCTCGGCGCCACCCACGATCTCCATGATCTCGGTCGTGATCGCGTCCTGACGGGCGCGGTTCATCACGCGGCTCAAGCTGGTGATGAAGTCGTCGGCGTTGTCGGTCGCGGCCTTCATCGCGCGCTGGCGCGCGGCGTGCTCGGATGCCGCGGCGTTGAGCAATGCCGCGTAGATGCGCGACTCGGCGTAGCGCGGCAACAGCCGCTCGAGGATGGTCTCGGGTGCAGGCTCGAACTCGTATGCCGCCGAGACGTCCGCGGCGTGCTCGTCCTCCTTGCCGCCGAGCGCCTCTCGGTCGAGCGGCATGAGCGTGCGGATCACGACCTCTTGCCTGCCGGCAGAGACGAAGCGCGTGTAGACGAGCTGCACGAGATCGACCTCACCGGCGACGAACGGCCCCTCGACGGCTGCCGCGATCGCCCGCGCGTCCTCGTACGAAGGCTGGTCGGAGAAGCCCGAGAACGCAGCCGCGATCTCTTGGTCGCGGTAGCGGAAGTACGACTCCACCTTGCGTCCGACGGTGATCAGCGACGAGTCGCGGCCCTGGGCCCGGTCGGCGCGCATCGCCTGCTCCGCGGCGCGCGAATGACCATGGAGTTGTACCCACCGCACAATCCACGGTCGGCTGCGATCGCGACGGAGGCGACGGTGTGGATCTCAGGACGCGGCACGAGCAGCGGGCTCATCGTCGCGGCTCCCGCCGCGGCCAGGTCGCCTACCACCTCGGTGATCTTCTCGCTGTAGGGAACCGCGGCAGCGACCCGCGCCTGTGCCTTGACGATCCGGCTCGCGGCGATGAGCTCCATCGCGCGCGTGATCTTCTTCGTCGACTGCACACTGCGGATCCGCCGACGCAGGATCCGCTCCTGGCCTCCAGCCATCTCTTCTCACTCGCTCCTTGCGAGCCGGGATACCCGGCTCGCGGCCACTCGCTTGCGGGCGAGCGCCCTCCGCTCCGCTTCGGGCGCCGCGGTGCACTGCGGGCGCTCGCTCGCTGGCGAGCTCGCTGCGCTCGTCCCTCGCTCCGCTCGCCGCTCCGCGGCAGTGGCGCCGAACAGGGCCATCTCGGTCACTCGGTTGCCGACTTGGCGGCGTCGGTGGCGAGGGTGGCGAGGAACTGGGCCTTGAAGTCGGAGATCGCCGCCTTCAGCTCGTCGGCCGGGAGGTTGCCGGTGTCACGAATGCCGGCGAGGAGGCTCGAGTGGCGGGTGCGGACCCACTCGAGCAGCTCGCGCTCGAACCGGCGCACCTCGTCGACGGGGATGTCGTCGATGGCACCAGTCGTGCCCGCCGAGATGGAGACGACCTGCTCCTCCACCGCCATCGGCGAGTTGAGTGGCTGCTTCAACAGCTCGACGAGACGCTGGCCACGATCGAGCTGCGCGCGGGACACTGCGTCGAGCTCGGAACCGAACGTCGCGAACGCCTCGAGCTCACGGAACTGCGCGAGGTCGAGCTTCAGGGTCCCGGCAACCGACTTCATGGCCTTGATCTGCGCGGCGCCACCGACCCGAGACACCGAGATGCCCACGTCGACCGCAGGGCGCACACCCGACTTGAACAGGTCGTCCTGCAGGTAGATCTGGCCATCGGTGATCGAGATCACGTTGGTCGGTATGTACGCAGAGACGTCACCCGCCTTGGTCTCGATGATCGGCAGCGCGGTGAGCGAGCCGGCCCCGAGCTGGTCGTTGAGCTTCGCGGCGCGCTCGAGCAGGCGGCTGTGGAGGTAGAACACGTCACCTGGGTATGCCTCGCGGCCCGGCGGGCGACGCAGCAGCAACGACAGCTGGCGATACGCCTCCGCCTGCTTCGACAGGTCGTCGTACACGACGAGCGCGTGCTCGCCATGCTCCATCCAATGTTGGCCCATCGCGCAGCCGGCATACGGCGCGAGGTACTTGAACACCGCGCCGTCGGCCGCGGGCGCGCTGCACAACGACCGTGTACTCCATCGCGCCGTGCTCTTCGAGCGTCGCCACGGTCTGCGCGACCGATGAGCCCTTCTGGCCGATGGCGACGTAGATGCACTTCACGCCCTGGCCGCGTTGGTTGAGGATCGTGTCGATTGCGACGGTGGTCTTGCCGGTCTTGCGGTCGCCGATGATCAGCTCGCGCTGGCCACGGCCGACGGGCGTCATCGCGTCGATCGCCTTGATGCCGGTCTGGAGCGGCTCGTGCACGGGCTTGCGGCCCACGATGCCGGGGGCCTGCACCTCGAGACGCCGGAGCGACGTCGCCCGAGATGGCGCCCTTGCCGTCGATCGGCTGTCCGAGCGCGTCGACGACGCGTCCGATCAGCGCATCGCCCACCGGCACCGAGAGGATGCGGCCGGTCGCCTTGACAGCGTGACCTTCCTCGACCTGCTCGGCCCCGCCGAGCACGACGGCGCCGATCGAGTCCTCGTCGAGGTTCAGCGCAAGGCCGAACACGCCGCCGTCGAACTCGAGCAGCTCGTTCACCGAGGTCTCGGGCAGTCCGGAGACGCGCGCGATCCCGTCACCGACCTCGAGGACGCGGCCGACGTGGGCCTGCTCGAGCGACGGCTGGAACGTCGCGACGTGCTTCGTCAGCACCGCGGCGATCTCCTGCGCGTTGATCGAAAGTTCAGACATGTCGTTTCACTCGCTCTCTGCGGTCATCAGATCTGCTCACGGAGCTGGTCCAGGCGATGACGGACGGTGCCGTCGATGACAAGATCGCCCACCTGGGTCGCGATGCCCCCGAGCACACTCGGGTCGACGATCACCTTCACCTCGATGTTCTTCTTGGTCGCCTTCGAGAGCGCGCTGCGGAGCCGCTCGACGTCCTCGTCGCTCAGCGCCACGGCGCTGCGGACCTCGGCTACTTCGTGCGCGCGCTCTGCGGCCGCGAGCTCCACGAAGCCGTCGATGACCGCCTCGAGATCGCCCGCCCGGCCCGCGACGACAACAAGAAGGGTCGACGCGATGGTCACCGCGAGCGCCTTGGGCCCCAGGAGATCCTCGATCACCGCGACCTTGCGTTGCGCGGGGAGTTGGGGGTCAATCAGCGCGAGGCGCAGGTCGTCGGACGCCTCGTAGGTGCGCGCGAAGCGGAAGAGCTCGTCTTCGACCTCCTCCAGTAGGCCCTCTGCCCGCGCGACCTCGAGCAGCGCCTTCGCGTATGCGTCGACCCTCGCGCTGCTCACCGTCAGTTGCTCCCCACCCGGCTGATGTAGCTGTCGATCAACGCACGTTGGGTCTCACGGTCGAGGTTCCGCTCCACGACCTTCTCCGCCAGCTCGATCGACAAGTCCTTGATCCGGTCCTGGAGCTCGCGCTCGCGCGCGATCCGTGGCGAGGTTGATGTCGTCGTCGGCACGGGCCTTCACCGCAACCGCCTCAGCCTCGGCACGCGCGAGCACCTCCTTGCGCACCTGCTCGGCCTGCACGCGGGCTTCCTCGACGATCCGGTTGCCCTCGGCCCGCGCCTCTGCCAGCCGGGCCTGATAGCTCGCTAGCTCCTGCTCGGCTTCTGTGCGAGCCTGCTCGGCGCGCTCGAGGTCCTGGCGAATGCGGTCTTCACGTAATTGCAGCGCCTTCTTGATCGGGGGCAGGCCGACCTTGGTGAGCAGCACGACCAGCACGAGGAACGCAATCCCGCCCCACACCATCTCGTTGCCCTCGGGGAGGATCGGGTTCGGAGCCTTCTGGCAGTCGTCGATCGTCTTGCCGGGCTGCTCGAGAAGGTTGATGCATTCTTCGTTGGCGTGGGAGATCTTCTTCGACTCGGCTGCGTGCGCGGTCGAGGCCGCGCCGAAGACGACGAGCGCGACGAGACCGACGCCGACGAGTGATGCTCGGAAGCACCTCATCGGCTAGAGGATGAACGCGAGCACGAACCCGAAGAGGGCGAGTGCTTCGGTGAAGGCGATCCCCAGAAACATCGTCGTGCGGACCATCCCGGCTGACTCAGGTTGACGCGCCATGGAGTTGATCGCACTGCTGACGACGAGGCCGATGCCGATACCCGGACCGATGGCCGCGCCGCCGTAGACGATGCCTCGTCCCACCGTCTTGAGTCCGTTGAGAAGCTCACCGGGGTCTTGGGCTGCGAGTGTGCGGAGCAAGGAATTCCTCCCTCGTGTTCAGTTAGTGCTCGGAATGCATGGCACCGCCGATATAGACCGCGGTGAGGATCGAAAAGATGAAAGCTTGGAGGACGCTGACGAGGATCTCGAAACCGGTGAGCGCGACCAGCAACGCGAACGGGAGGACCGCACCGACCTTGGTCGAGCGGAACAGGTCTGCGGAGAGCAACACGAACGTCACCAGGATGAAGTGCCCGGCCAGCATGTTGGCGAAGAGTCGGACCGCCAACGAGAGCGGCCGGACGAAGAACGTCGAGAAGAACTCGATGAGTGCCACGAGCGGCAGCAGAAACTTGGGAACGCCCGGTGGGAACAGTGAGTGCTTCAGGTATCCCCCGAGACCCTGCTTCTTGATGCCGACCGCGTTGTAGATGACCCAGACGACCCCGGCGAGCAACGCCGGGACCGCCATGCGGGCGTTCCCGGGAAACTGCACAAACGGGATGATCTCGAAGATGTTCACGAGGAAGACGAAGAAGAACATCGAGAGGAGGAACGGCAGGAACACCAGGCCCTCGTGCCCCATCGTCTGGAGGATCACGCTCTCGCGGATGAAGTCGATACTCATCTCCGCCAGGTTCTGGACGCCATGGGGTACCAGCTGCGCGCGTCTACCGGCAACGATGAAGAACGCGAGCGTCAGCAGGGTGGCAGCGACGTAGATGAGCGTCGTCTTGTTGATCGCGAAGGGGGTGCCCTGGAACAGCAGCTGGGGCCACCTGGTGAGATGCGTGATGGGTGGGAACTCGATCCCGATCACAGTCACAGCAGGTTCCTCCCCTTCGGCGCAGCACTCGGCTTGAGCCCCGGTGCCGCAAGCGAGATGCTCACTCGTTGCGTCTCCCATACGAGCAGACCCAGGTGCGTGGCGAGCAGCGTGACCGCCAGGCTCGCGAAGTCGACGCGGTCCTTGACGAGCGCGACGACGCCCGCAATGGCGATCATGCGCACGAGAAAGCCACCCAGCGCCACACCCATCAGCACTGACTCGCCACGACGCGTGGCCCAACCGAGGCTGAGCGCGCCAGCGAGGAAGTTGAGTGTCACGAGACCGAGGCCCACGCCCGCGCCAGCGATACCGTCGAGCCCGCGCAGAACACCCGCGGCCAGGAGAACGCCAGGCGCGACGAGAGCAGCGTGCTTGACGAGGTCGACGCCGACGGCGCGCTCTACCGCCGGGATCGGGTCCACGGTTTGCCTTCTTCCTCTCGGGCGGACTGCGCGAGATAGGCGTAGTACGTGCGTACGGCGCAGCCGACGAGCCCGATGATGCCGAGGGTGAGCAGCAGCACCGGCTTCGTCCCCAGCCACGAGTCCAGCGCGTAGCCCCCCAAGGCGAAGATCACCGACGTCACAACGAACTCTACCGCGATGGTGAATCCATCCCCCAGGCCGCGCTGCCACGTGGCGGGCTGGCTCATCAATTTCACCGAGGTCCCGCTCCTTCTGCTTCGGCGCACTGCTGCTGCACGCCGGGGCGCCGGCTGTCCATCGCTTGTGAACGGACGCACAAGGTAGCAGAGCGCATCTGCGGAAGCTCAACCCGAGCGGTGCCGTCTCCCGGCCGCTCGGCGGGTCTCCAGCTCGACAATCGTCGGTCGCTCCTCGGGTGGATCAGCGCTCGTCTCGGGCGTTCGCAACCTCGACGTCCGCACCCCGGGGTGGAAGTAGATGTACAGCAGCAACCCCAGCCCTCCCACTCCGAGCGGGACCAGCGCGTTCCCGCGATGCGTGAACGTGGGCGCCAGCACCACTCCCGAGAGCAGCGCGGTCCAGAGCCAGAGGATCAATACCGCGCGCCGAGGCCCGTGCCCGAGCCGCATCAACCGGTGATGCAGGTGGTCGTGGTCGGCTTGGGTGAACGACTGGCGCTTCGCGACGCGGCGCAGGAACGAGAACACGGTGTCGACGATGGGTACCCCGAGGATGACCACCGGGATGAGCAGGGGCGCGAAGTAGAAGTAGGTCTGGCCGCTGAACGGATCGGCGGTACGACCGCCCATGGTGATCGTCGTCGTTGCCAGCATGAGGCCGAGGAGCATTGCCCCCGCGTCGCCCATGAAGATGCGGGCGGGGTTGAAGTTGTGCGGGAGGAACCCCGCGCAGATTCCCACCGTGATCGCCGCGATCAACGGCGCGATGTTCGAACCCTCGAGCAACCCCGCGCCGAACAAGCGATCCGCGTACGCGAACAGAGCCGCGCCGGCGATCATCACGATGCCCGCGGCCAGACCATCGAGGCCGTCGATGAGATTGATCGCGTTGGCCAACACCACAACCGTCAACACGGTCAAGAGCGGCGCGAGATCGGGTGACAACACCACGTACTCGTAGCTGGCGAACGGAACCCGGAAGTACAGCATGGTGACGCCGAGCAAGGAGAGGACGCTGCCGCTCAGCACCTGACCGGCGATCTTGGCGGGGGGCGACACCTCGTGCACGTCGTCGATCGCGCCCACGACGAACATCACGCCCGCCGCGAGCATCACCCCGAGCGGCTCAGAGCTGTCGGCGAACATGTCGTGGAATTGGTTCGTCATCGACGCGACCGCCATCGCGACCACGAAGCCCACGAACATCGCGGCGCCACCGAGCGAGGGCATCGGTTCCGTGTGCACGCTGCGCGGCCCCGGCATCGCCATGGCCCCCACCCGCGGCGCAAGCCACCGCATCACATACGTCAACACGAACGTGACGACCGCCGCCGTCCCGCCGACCAGCACGTAGCCCTTCAAATTCGCCCTCACTCGCCGCGAGCCGGAGATCGCACCCGCCGTTGGCAACGCGTTCAGACCAGGTCGGGGTAGGGCGTGAACTTGGAGCAGAGGCGGGCGACCTGGTCGCGGACTTCGACGGCGACCGTGTCGTCGTCGACAGCACGCAGGACGCGGGCGATGAGCGCGGCGATCTCGCCCATCTCGGGCTCGGCCATGCCCGCGGTGGTGACCGCGGCGGTGCCGAGACGGAGGCCGCTGGTCACGAACGGCTTCTCCGGGTCGTTGGGGATCGCGTTCTTGTTGCAGGTGATCCCCGCCAGGTCGAGTGCCTCCTGGGCCACCTTGCCGGTCACGCCGAAGGGGCGCAGGTCCACGAGCATGAGGTGGTTGTCGGTCCCGCCGGACACGATGCGAAAGCCTTCGACGGCGAGCCCTTCCGCCAGCGCGGCAGCGTTGCGCACGATGCCCGCGGCGTAGTCGCGAAACGTCGGCTGGAGCGCTTCACGGAACGCGACAGCCTTCGCGGCGATCGGCGTGCATGAGTGGCCCACCCTGGAGACCGGGGAACACCGCCTTGTCGATCGCCGTCGCGTAGTCGGACCGGCACAGGATCGCCCCGGCGCGCGGGCCGCGCAGCGTCTTGTGCGTCGTGAGCGTGACCACGTCGGCACACGGCACGGGTGACGGGTGCGCGCCACCGGCGATCAAGCCGGCGATGTGCGCGGCGTCGACGAGCAGCAGCGCGCCGCACTCGTCGGCGATACTGCGGAACGCGGCGAAGTCGATGATCCGCGGGTAGGCCGTCGCCCCGGCGATGATCATCCGCGGGCGCTCGGCCAGCGCGACGGCGCGGATCGCGTCGTAGTCGAGCACCTCGGTCTCGTCGTCGACGCCGTAGGCCACGAAGTCGTAGAGGCGGCCACTGAAGTTGACCGGCGACCCGTGGGTGAGGTGGCCACCCTGGTCGAGGCGCATCCCCATGACCTTGTCGCCGGGCTCGAGCAGCGCGAGGTATGCCGCCATGTTCGCGTTGGCGCCCGAGTGCGGCTGCACGTTGGCGTGGTCGGCGCCGAACAGCTCGCACAGCCGGCGGCGCGCAAGCTCCTCGGCGTCGTCGACCACGAGGTTGCCCCCGTAGTAGCGCTTGCCGGGATATCCCTCGGAGTACTTGTTGGTGAGGACGGAGCCGAGGGCTGCGATCACCGCGGTGGACGTGAAGTTCTCCGACGCGATGAGCTGCAGCGTGGTGTTCTGGCGCTCCGTCTCACGACGGATGACGTCGGCGATCTCGGGGTCGGTCGCCTGGAGTGCCGGGGACGGGTAGGTCACGCTTCCTCCTCGATGGCGACGATGAGCTCGACGCGCCGTTGGTGTCGTCCCCCCTCGAACGGGGCCTCGAGCCAGACCCCCAGGATCGCATCGGCGAGTCCCTCCCCGACGACGCGTGCTCCGATCGACAGCACGTTCGCGTCGTTGTGACGTCGCGAGTACTCGGCGGTATAGAGGTCGTTGCAGAGCGCGGCACGCACGCCGCGCACCTTGTTCGCGGCGATCTGCTCGCCTTGACCGCTCCCGCCGAGCACAATGCCCCGTTCCGCGCGCCCGGCGACGACCTCGCGTCCGACCGCGGCACAGATCGGCGGGTAGTCGACGGGCTCCTCCGACTCGGTGCCGAGGTCGGTCACGTCGTGACCCCACGACTCGAGGAGCTGCTGGAGGTGCTCCTTGAGCCGGAACCCGGCGTGATCCGAACCGATCGCGATGCGCACCTGAACTCCCGGACGAACTCCCGACGGCGACGGGGGTCATTCTACGAAGTCGCCCGTCGCCGGCTCGGCCCCTCCTAACCTCGGCTCGTGACCGACGCGGACGTGCTGGCGAAGGTCACTCCGTTCCTCCTGCGCCGGGCGGGCGAGATGTGCCCGCGGCGGCTGGCGCTCGAGGTGGAGGGCACGCGTGGATCCGACGATCCGGTCCACCGGGCCCGGATGCGCGACGCGTTCCTGCGGAGCGCCCGCGACGCGCACGCCGAGCTGCGGGTCCCGATCCGGGAGCAATTCGCCCGGGTCGCCGACGGCCTCGAGCCGGAGGAAGCCGCGGTCCTCTCCCACGCCGTGGGCTGGTACCTCCGGATGTTCGGCGACCGTCCCGCCGCGCTCGACGAGCACGGGGTCGACCAACCGACCGTGCTCCCCCGCCGCGGCGTACGGCTCGGCGGATGGGTCGATCTCGTCCTCGTCGAAGCCGACGGCGGGCGGGAGCTCCGCCAGCTCGACCTCTGGCAGGGCCGGGTGCCCGTCGACGACCCGCTCGAGCTCGAGTCGGTGCGGGTCGCGGTCCTGCGCATCGCGCAGGAGCTGGGGACCGAACCGTTGCGCGTGGTGTGGGCCGACCTCGTCCGCGGCCTCCTGCGTGAACGGATGGTCGATCCCTCCCACGACCTCGCGCCGGTCGCACGATGGCTCGACGACGCGCTCAGCGCGGTGCGATCCCGCACCGACGACGCGGAGCCCGAGCCCGGCGCCGACTGCGGCACGTGCCGTCACGTGTCCGGCTGCCCCGCGCACCCCACGGGCGCGAACGGGTCGACCCGCCGCGGCGACCTGCGCCCGGGCATCCTCACGATCACGCCGAGCGCAATCGACGCGTGGCGTCGATGCCCGCGCGAATGGCGCGATCGCACCCTGCTCGGGATCCCGGCGAGCGACGACGACGGCACCGGCCCGTCGAACCACGGCACGCGCATGCACGCGCTGCTCCGATTCGTGCACGCCTACGGCAGTTGCGCGGACGACGCGCACGTCGACGACGTCCTCGACGGTCATGGCCTCACCGGTGACGAGCGGGTGCGCGATGCGCTCGCCCGCCACGTGCGTCGTTGCCCGCGGGTGCCCGGTCCGTCGGGCACGAGCACACGGTCGCCCGGTTCCATCGGCTCCCGCTGCCGCTCTTCATGGCGACCGCGCGCATCGACGCCCTCTGGGAGCATGACGGCCTCCTCGACGCGCGTGACTACAAGACGGGCCAGTCGTTCGTATCGCGGCTCGCGCACGACCTGGAGGCGCGCCTCCAGGCATGGGTGCTCGCGCCGCTCGCCGTCCAGCTCGGGCTCCAGGTACGCGTGCAGTTCGAGCACTTGGCGACCGAGGTCGACGAGGACCCCGAGCCGTTCGAGCCCGATGCCGACGACCTCGCGAGCATCGAGGACGAGCTCACGCAGGTCGCGGCGGAGATGCGCAACGCGACGGACTTCGCCGGCGTCGCCGACGTCGCCGTGTGCACGACGTGCCGCTACCGGTCGATCTGTCCCGACTCCGCGGCGCCGTCGGTTCCGATCTGGCCCGGCCTGGACCCCGACGGCGAGAGCACCGATGAGTAGCGTGCAGCCCGTGCGCGACGTCCCTCCCTCGACGCGTGGCCAGATGCTGGCTCGAGGCTTCACCCGCCGGTGCGCGCGGTGCGGGAGCGGCAAGCTCTTCCGGGGCTGGGTCACGATGGTGCCCGATTGCCCGAACTGCGGCCTGCACTTCGAGCGCGAGTCGGGCTATTGGGCGGGCGCCCTCGCCATCAACATGATCGCGACCGGTGGGCTGTTCACGATCGTCTTCGTCGTGGCGCTGGTGCTGACGGTGCCGGACGTGCCGGTCATCCCGATCCTCGCCGTCACGGTGCCGATCGCCGCACTCGGTCCCGTCGTGTACTACCCGTTCTCGAAGACGGTCTGGGTCGCGATCGACCGAGCGTTCCTCCAGCAGCTCGACCCGAGCACGCGGGTCGACGAGCAGGCGCGCCGCTGAAGCGGCGTCACCAGCGGCTCAGGCCGCCGGTGGTCGCAGGTCGATCGTGAGCGTGAGCAGCCCATCGTCGAACGACCATTCCGCGTCGCCCACGATGGAGTAGTCCTGGAAGTCGCGCTGCGCCTGCTCGACGAAGCGCTGACGCTCCGGTCCGGCCACCGGCGGCAGCGGTCGGGCACCCACGGCCGCGGCACGGTCACGGAAGCGTTGCAACATCGCGTCGACGTCGAGCTCGGCCACGGTCGCTCCTCCTTCACTCTGCCGCGTGGCGCCACCGCGCCACCAGGGCCCGGTCGCGGCCGACGAGGTCCTTGCGGATCTCCACCTTGGCGAAGCCGGCATCGCGCGCCCGCTCCAACATCTGGGGCGCCTGGTGCGGTGCAAGCTCGCACACGAGGACGCTGCCGTCGGGTGCGAGCCACCGGGGCGCCTCGGCGATGATCGCGCCGAGCGCCTCGAGACCAGTCGGTCCACTCACCAGCGCCTCCCGCGGCTCCCACTGGGAGACCACCGGGTCGATGAGCCCCAGCTCTTGCTCCGCGAGGTACGGCGGATTCGAGACGACGAGGCGCAACGCCCCGCGCAGCGACTCGGGCAGCGCCGCGAACCACGAGCCCTCGGCGAGGCGTATCCGGGTCGCAGCCGACCCCACACCCGCGAGGTTGGCACGGGCGACCGCAAGCGCATCGGCGCTCACATCGGTGGCCCACACCTCGACGTCGGGCAACTCCACCGCCAGCGCAAGCGCGATGGCGCCGGATCCGGTCCCCAGATCGGCCACGGGAGAGGTCGTGATCGACGCCGACCACGGGTTCTTGTGGCCGCGGCGCGCGCCGAGCCGGGCGGTCTCTTCGATGGCGATCTGCGCGACCACCTCGGTCTCGGGGCGGGGAACCAGGACCCGGCGGTCGACGATGAGCTCGAGCCCGAGGAACGACCACCGCCCGAGCACATGTTGCAACGGCTCACCCGTGCAGCGGCGCTCGATCATCGAGTCGAGCTTCGCGAGCGTGACGGCGGGCGCCTCCTCGTCTTCGCCGAGCAGGAGCTCGGCGCCGTCGTACCCGGAGAGCAGCTCCACCATCCAGTGGGCTTCGCGGTCGGCGTTGCCGAACCCGGCGGCCGCGAGCGACGTGCTGGCCCGCTCCCGCAGGTCGCGCCAGGTCGTCGTCGCGGTCATGCGTCGGGACCGTCGCGCAACGCCACGACCAGCGCTTCGACGATGGGGTCGAGCTGACCGGCGAGCACCTGGTCGAGCGAGTGCACGGTGAGCCCGATCCGATGGTCGGTGACGCGGTTCTCCTTGAAGTTGTAGGTGCGGATCTTCTCGGAGCGCCCGCCGCCCTTCACCTGGTTGCGCCGCGCGGACGACAGCCGCGCTTCCTCGCGTTCGCGCTCGAGCTCGAGGAGGCGGCTGCGGAGGATGCGCAGCGCCTTGTCCTTGTTCTGGAGCTGGCTCTTCTCGTCCTGGCAGCTCACGACGAGGCCCGACGGCTTGTGCGTGATCCGCACCGCGGAGTCGGTGGTGTTCACCGACTGGCCCCCGGGCCCGCTGGAGCGGAAGACGTCGATCTCGAGGTCGTTGGGGTCGATGGCGACGTCGACCTCTTCGGCCTCGGGGAGCACGGCGACGGTGGCCGCGCTGGTGTGGATCCGTCCTTGGCTCTCGGTGGCCGGGACGCGCTGCACACGGTGTGGACCGGCTTCGTGCTTGAGGCGGGCCCACGCGTCCGGGCCCTTCACGACGAAGATGACTTCACGCACGCCACCCATGTCGGACGGTTGCGTCTCGAGCACCTCGACCTTCCACTTGTGCAGGTCGGCGTACCGCTCGTACATGTGGAAGAGGTCGGCGGCCCAGAGGTTCGCCTCCTCACCGCCCTCGGCGCCGCGCACCTCGACGATGACGTTCTTGCCGTCGTCGGGATCACGGGGCGTGAGCAACTCGCGCAGCTCGGCGTCGAGCTCGGAGAGCTGCTGGTCCTTGAGCTCGATCTCGTCGCGGAGGTACCCCCGCATCTCGGCTTCGGCCTCGGCGTTGAGGAGCTCCCGCGCGTCCGCGAGCTCGGACTCCGTGCTGCGGTAGCGGCGATACGCGTCGACGATCGGCTTGAGCTCGGCGTGGCGCCGCCCCGCGTCGCGCGCCTTGGCCTGGTCGCCCGATGCGTAGATCTCGGGGAGCGCGGTCTCGAGCTTCTCCAGCTCGGTCTCCAGCTCCGCCAACTGCTCGAACACGGCCTCAGGCTACCGGGGCCTCCACCGCGAGCCGGGTGCTTCGGTCGACCGGGACGCGCCGGGTCAGCTCAGCACGCGGCGCCGGAAGCCGGTGATGCCCAACCAGAAGAACAGCGCGGTGAACCCGATCATCACCGGATACACGACGAGCAGGCTCATGTGCGCGTCCTCCGTGAGCGCGGCGCGAAAACCCTCGCACATGTACACGAGCGGGTTGAACAGCACGAAGATCTGCAGCCAGCGCACGGGGCGCAGCGTCTCCCACGAGTAGTAGATCGCGCCGAGGAATGTGAGCGGCAGGATCACGATCCCGAACAGCGCCGGCACGGCACGCGGGTTGATGCGCGTGCCGAACATGAGGCCCAGAGCACCGCACATCACGCACGCGAGCGGCACCAACGTCAGCAACACCGCCCAGTGGATCGAGAGGTGCACGGGCGTCGCGGGCACGATCGCCGCGATCGGGAACACCATCAGCGCCGAGATGAGGCCGCTGATCGCTCCCCAGATCGCCTTCTCGACGGCGACGAGCTCGGTCGGCAGCGGCGCGAGCACCCGGTCCTCGATCTCGCGCGTGTACCCGAACTCCTGCACCATCGGGAGGGCGACCGCCTGGATGCCCTGGATCAGGATCGCGAGCCCGATCACACCGGCGACGAGCCGCGTCGAGAACGCACCCGCGGCTGCGCCCGCGCCGCCGACACCTTGCCCGATCTTCGGAAACACGTAGGTGAACACGAAGACGAGGAGCAGCGGTTGGAGCAAGGTGCGCGGGATGAACTCCTTCAGGTTCTTGCGGAGCACCACGGCTTCCCTGAGCAGCAGCGCGCGGAACGCGGTGACGGCCGCGCCGCGCGGGCTGCGCTCGGGAACGAGCGCCGCGCGCGTCGGGACGGCTGCAGGGGCGGCGACGGTCATTCGCGCAGGTCCTTCCCGGTGAGCGTGATGAACACGGTCTCGAGCGTGGGTTCGCGCACGCTCATGTCACTCAGCTCGAACCCGTGCCGTTCGGCGGCCGTGAACACCGCGGGCACGAGACCTGGCGCGCCATGCACCGCGAGCTGCACGGTCTGGTCCACGCGGTCGACTCGCTGCACACCCGGGACATCGGCGCGCAGCGCCTCGGCCAACCGGTCGAGGTCGCCCGGAGCCGCGACCGTCACGATGGTGTCGCCACCGGTCGAGCGCTTGAGCTCCGCCGGCGTGCCGAGCGCGAGGAGCCGGCCGTGGTCGATGATCGCGAGCCGGTCGCAGAGCTGGTCGGCTTCCTCCATGTAGTGAGTGGTGAGCAGGATCGTCTGCCCGTCGGTGTGCAGCTCACCGAGGATGTCCCACAGCGCGATGCGACTTTGCGGGTCGAGGCCCGCGGTCGGCTCGTCGAGGAAGAGGATCGCGGGCCGGTGCATGATCGCCCGGGCGACCATGAGCCGCTGGGCCATTCCGCCTGAGAGCGCGGCGACCGAGACGCGCTTGCGGTCGGCGAGGCGGAACTGCTCGAGCAGGCGGTCGGTCTCGCCGAGCGCGCCACGGGCCGACATCCCGAACATGCGGCCGTGGAAGTAGAGGTTCTCCCCGACCGAGAGCGAACGGTCGAGCGTGTTCGTCTGAGGTACGACCCCGATCACGAGCTTGGCCCGCGTGGGATGCGCGACGACGTCGATGCCGCTCACGAAGGCACGACCACTCGTCGGGATCACCCGCGTGGTGAGCATCCCGGCGGTCGTGGTCTTCCCCGCGCCGTTCGGGCCGAGCAATCCGAAGATCTCACCGCGACACACCGAGAGGGTGAGCTCGTCCACGGCGCGAATGTCGCCCGGGTAGACCTTGGTCAGCTGCTCCGTGCGGATGACCTCGCCGGCCACGTGGACGTCGCGGCGCGTCGCGGGATCGACGGAGGGAAGCACGTCTGCCACGAGGTCAGGCTACCGACCTCCGCCCCGCGCGGCGTCAGCGCGCGTTCAGCGTGGCTCAGGCGAGCACCGGCAGCGGCGCGAACCTCTTGCCCACGATGGCCTCGGCGTCGACGCCGAGCCAGCTCTGCAGCGCAGTGGCGTAGAGCGCGCGGAAGTCGACGCCATAGACGAGGTTGCCACGCGCGTCGAGCTTCGTGAGCGACGGCGGCGCGCCGTAGCGGCCGCCCTTCACCTGCGAACCGATGAAGAAGTGCGGCGCGGCGGTGCCGTGGTCGGTGCCGCTGCCGTTCTCCGCCGCGCGCCGGCCGAACTCCGACGTCGTCATCACGAGCGCGCGATCCGCGACGCACGCGGCCTCGACGGTCGAGAGGAACGTCGAGAGGCCCGCGTCGAGGTCGGCCATCAGCGCCGGGTGGCGCTGCGCCTGACCTTGGTGCGTGTCGTAGTCGCCCAGCCCGCTCACGTAGACGATGCGCGGCGGTCGCGTCGAGGCGACGAGCTGCGCGGCGAGCTCGAGCGACGCCGTCACCGGGGTCGCGCGGCGCGCCGCCGGTGTCGTCGGCGGGATGGTCGTCGGATCGACAAGGTCGTCGGACGGTCCGAGCCCAGTCCTCCTCGACTCAGGCGAGAGGGCGCGGTCCAGCTGGCGACGCGCCTTCGCCGTCCGCTTCAACGCGTCGCGCACCTCGTCGAGCACCTGGTGGTGATCGGTGTCGGCGCGCGCGAACCGTCGCCAGGCCGCGAAGAGCTCGTCGGGGCCGTCGGCCCAGGCCGGCACCTTGGGCTCGAGCCCGGTCGCGTCGGCGATGGCGGTGCTGAACGACTGGGCACCGATCAACGCGGGCGACGGCGTCGGGCCGATGCTCACGGCGGCGAGGGGATCCGCGAACCCGACCGTGCCGTCGAGGTAGCGACCGAGCCACCCGGTCGAGTCGCTCTGCCCGGGCGTGCCCGCCCACCAGTACGCAAGCGACGCGAAGTGCGACAGGTTCGGGTCGGGATAGCCCACCCCTTCGACCATGGCCACGTGGCCCGCGCTGTAGCGCGACGCCAGCGTCTCGAGGTGGGGCTCGAGACCGATGTCGGCGTCGAGCGCGATGGGGTTCGCGACCGCGAGCGTCGGCCGGAGCGTGTGGTACGCCGGGTCGGTGAGCGGCACGACGGTGCTGAGCCCGTCGTTGCCGCCCGCGAGCTCCACCACGACGAGCGTGCGGTCGCTCCGGCCACCGAGGATCGGCGGCTTGGCATGTCCGGTCGCGGTCGGCTCGTCGGAGCTGCGGGTCCAGACGCTGATGCCGTAGCCGGCCGCGACTGCGGCGCCGGCGCCCATACCGATACCACTGAGGAACCGCCGCCGCGTGAGCGGGCGACGCACTTTGTCGTTGCCGCGCGGCTCGCCGGTCATACCAGCATCAGCTCCGGGGACGCCGCGGCCAGGCTGAAGCGCCGGGCATGGTCACGTTCGGCACTGACGACATCGCGCGTCGAATCACTGACGTCGAAGACACCAAAGCTCGCAAAGAGATCGCTGACGCTGCGCTTCGTCGTCGGAGGAGGGCCGGCGGCTTGGAGGAGGTCGAGGCCGTGCACGAAGTTGTGCGGGCCACCGAGCCGGTCACCCTTCGGGAACCCGGCGACGTTCGGGGGCAGGAACGGCAGGTAGCTCATCGCGCGCAGCGCCTCCCCCGCGCCGGCGGCACGCGCGCCGGTCACGCGCTGGCCGACCCGGCCGACGTCGAGCGTCCGCGGCGGCGACGCCTGGATCACGGTGATCAGCTTCTCGATCGGCGAGCGGTACTTCGCGCGACCGCCGCGTCGGACGTGAACTCGGGTCGGGCGACGATCGCCTTCACGAGCGGGAGGATCTCGTAGTCCTGGCGGAACGTCTTGGCGAGGCGGTCGACGGTCGCGCGCTTGGGCGTGAGTCCGACGAGCTCGCGGTAGAGCTTCGTGGCAACGAAGGCGGCCGTCGACGGGTGGCCGAGCACGACGTCGAGCGCGCCGTCGAGGTCGTACGCACCCGTCGAGCCGAGCAACGTCTTCACACCGGCGTCGTGACGGCGGGGCACGAACGCGGCGGCCCAGCTCGCGGTTGTCGACCCACCCACCGCGGTGCGCCGACCGGGGATGTTCACCGTCCAGCCGGTGAATGCACGCGACGCCGAGACGACGTCGGCCTCGGTGTAGCCACCGCCGCGGCCCAGAGTGAAGAGCTCGAGCGATTCGCGACCGAAGTTCTCATTGCGCTGCTGCACCGCGTTCGTGATGCCATCGAGGTAGATGAGCATCGCGGGGTCACGCGCGATCGCATGGAGCAGGGTGCGGAAGTTGCCAGTGGCGTTGGCGCGGATGGTGACGTGCTGTCGCCACATGAGGTACGGGATGCGCACCTTGGCGAGGCTGGTGGCGAAATGGTCGTGCCAGAACCACACGAGGCGCTCTTCGACGAGCCGGTCTCCAGAACGCATGCGCTCGACCCACCACGAGATCGCCGGCGTGATCGCCTGGATGTTTCGGGCGGAGTCCTCGTCGGCGGGGGCCGCGAACGCGAGCGGCGCCGCGGCGGGCTTCGAGCGGTCGAGCGCGGTGGCAATGGCGTGGTCGGTGTCGTGCAGACCGGCGACCAGCGTGGGGTGCGGGCCTATCGACAGACGCCGCACCACGTGGGCGACGCGTTCGCGGTCGGAGACGCTCATGGGAACCGATGCCCGGGCCGCGTGGGGAAGCTCACCTCACGAGCGTGAAGCCCGTCCATGAGGGGATTGTGAAGGAATGAGGAGGTCTTCGGGAGGAGGGCCTCGGGAAGCGCGGCGGCCGGCGAGCACAGGCGCTCGGCTCAGGCGGCGCCAAACGCGGGCGTCATCCCTGGGGCCGTGAGCACTGGTCGGACCCGGGCCTCGACCTCGGCGAGCTGCTCCGCGGTGAGCACGGCACGCAGCGACGCGACGGCGATTTCGACCTGGTCGAGCGTCGGCTGCCTGGTGGTCAGCTTCTGCAGCAGGAGGCCGGGGCGCATGACGATCCGCACCCAGCGCCACTGCATGTGCCGCGCCGAGAAGCGGATGACCTCGTAGCTCAGACCGGCGACCAGGGGGATCAGGATGATGCGCGAGGCGATGAGCCACACCAGCGCGGGCCGGCCGACGAACGAATACACCACGATCGTCATCGCCATCACCGTGAGCAGGAAGTTGGTGCCGCAGCGCACGTGCTCGGTGCCGAAGGTCTGCGCGGAGGTGGGCGTGAGCTCCGCCCCGTTCTCGTAGGCGGCGATCGCCTTGTGCTCGGCACCGTGGTACTGGAACACCCGTTTGATGTCTCGCATCAGGCCGATGCCCAGGATGTAGGCGAGGAAGATCGCGAGGCGGATGCCGCCCTCGGCGATGTGGTACCAGAAGCCCTCGAGCCCGGTGATGCTCCCGAAGCCGGATGCCGCAAGCGCCGGCAGCACGATGAACACGCCCGAGAACAGGACGACCGCGACGCCGACCGTCCAGCTCATGGCCTTCGAGGAGATCTGCTC
The DNA here is from genome assembly GCA_963815405.1 of uncultured Actinomycetes bacterium. Taxonomy (GTDB): domain Bacteria; phylum Actinomycetota; class Acidimicrobiia; order IMCC26256; family DASPTH01; genus CAWFGR01. The sequence goes on along the minus strand of CAWFGR010000001.1, from coordinate 304,424 downwards.
CTCTTCGGGGATCTGGCGGTTCGCCGACGAGGTGAGCGCACGGAACCCGAGTGACATCGACTCGGCGAGCCCCATGATCCCGCGCATCAGTGGGATCTTCGACCAGCGCTCCGCCCAGGTCGGGGCGTCGTGCACCTCGACCTCGATGCCGCCCTCCGGGGTGCGCACGGCGATTGCCCAGGTGCGCGTGCCGCGCATCATCACGCCCTCGACGACGGCCTGGCCCCCCATGTAGCGGGGCTGGGGCGTGGCGCGGCTCATGGCGTGCGCGCTACTTCTTGGGCTTCGCGCCGGCCTTGGATGCCTGGGCGTAGCGGCGCTGGAACCGCTCCACCCGGCCACCGGTGTCGACCAGCTTCTGCTTGCCCGTATAGAAGGGGTGGCACTCCGAGCACAGCTCGACGCGCAGCTCGGGGACCGTCGAGCGGGTGGTGAACGTGTTCCCGCAGGAGCAGTGCACCTCGCAGGTGACGTAGTTGGGATGAACTCCGGTCTTCATGCCTGCAGTCTATCGGCCGGGCGCCTCGATCTCGACGCCGACACTCGTCTCGGTATCTCGCGTCGACCAGTCCATCGAGGACTCTCGACCCGTCGCGCCAGCGGCGTCACGCCGAGCGGTGGGCGGCGTCCCAGACTTCGCGTTGGGCGAACAGGCACTCTTCCTGGCGCGTCGTGAGGGCCCGCACCACGAGGATGGCCAGCACCGCTGCGGCTGCACCGGCCCCTGCGCCGACGATCGCGATGGGATCGCGTTGTTGCACGTGGTCCACAAACCGGAGCGCGTGACGGCGCTCGCCGCGCGTCGCGATCCCGAACCATTGGATCCACGACACGACGAAGCACGTCCACCACGCGCCGATGAGGTACGACCCGCGGGACCGTCGCCACCCGCGCTGGCCGCGGGCAACCGACGAGTCGGCGCCGCGCCAGAGGTCCTGCGCAAGCATGACCGGCAGCACGAGGTTCACGAACGGCAGGAACCATCCGGCGATCGCCCACGCGGGCCCGAGACGGGGATGAGTACGCGCCAACGCCTCGTTGTTCCTCGCCGCCCGCCACATCCACACGATGAACACCAACCCTGCCACCAGGGTCAGGGCGTAGACGGCGACGTACGCGATGCCGACGAAGTCGTCGGCATCGTTGAGGCGAACGAGCCGGGTGGTGGTGAGGCCTCGATGGTCGATGGCGTGCGCGATCGCGTACCGGCTGGCGAACGCGACGCCGAGCACCACCAAGCCGGCCGCGACCAATGCGAGCAGCACACTCAGCGCTGCTCGCTGGCCCCGCAGGCTGCGCCACCGATGGACGACGGCGCCTCGCTCGGGCTCTGGCGCGGTCGGAGCTCGCGCCCCCTCGACGCCGTATTCGGGGCACGGGGGCTCGGAGACCTGCACGTCGTTCAGGGGGGTCTCGAGCACCGGCGGCTCGAGTGGAGGTGCGTCGGGCGACCGCCAACTGAGCGGCGCCGGTTCGGGATCGCCGGTGTCAGAGGGGCCCGACGGCATGCTCATGGGCGCGGAGCCTACGACCCTCGTCACAACGACTCAGCTGCGGCGACACGTGTACCTAGGACCCCGGTGTCGGCGCCTTCGCGATCTCGGCGAGGAACTCGTCGTTGCTCTTCGTCGTGCGGATCTTGTCGATGAGCAGCTCGAGGCCCTTGCCCTCCTCGAGGGCGTTGAGCACGCGCCGCAGCTTCCAGACCAGCTGCAGCTGCTGGCGGTCGAAGAGCAGCTCCTCGTGCCGCGTGCTCGACGACTCCACGTCGATCGCCGGGTAGATGCGCCGTTCGGCGAGGCGACGGTCGAGGCGCAGCTCCATGTTGCCGGTGCCCTTGAACTCCTCGAAGATCACTTCGTCCATACGGCTGCCCGTCTCGATCAGCGCGGTCGCGATGATCGTGAGCGAGCCGCCCTCTTCGATGTTGCGGGCCGCGCCGAAGAACTTCTTCGGCGGGTACAACGCCGTCGAGTCGACACCGCCGGAAAGGATGCGACCCGACGCCGGTGCCGCGAGGTTGTACGCACGCGCGAGCCGCGTGATGCCGTCGAGCACGATCACGACGTGGGTGCCCAGCTCGACCAGACGCTTCGCGCGCTCGATCGTGAGCTCGGCAACGTGCGTGTGCTCATCCGCCGGTCGGTCGAAGGTGCTCGCGACCACTTCACCGCGCAGCACGTGGCGCCGCATGTCGGTGACCTCTTCGGGCCGCTCGTCGACGAGCAGCACCATGAGGTGCACCTCGGGGTTGTTGCGCTCGATCGCATAGACGAGCTGCTTGAGGATGGTGGTCTTGCCGGCCTTCGGCGGCGACACGATCAGGCCGCGCTGGCCCTTCCCGATGGGTGAGATCAGGTCGATGATGCGACCCGTGAACTCCTGCGGGTCGTCCTTCATCTCGAGCCGCAGCTTCGAGTCGGGGAACAGCGGCGTCAGGTCCTCGAAGCGCGGGCGATTCCTCGCATCGTCGGGGGACAAGCCGTTGATCTCGTCGACCCGCAACAGTGCCGGATACTTCTCGTTGCTCGCCGCCGGGCGCGTCGCACCCTTCACGAAGTCGCCCTTGCGCAGCGAGAACCTCCGCACCTGCGAGGCCGACACGTAGACGTCGCGCGAGCCGGGCAGGTAGCCGCTCGAGCGCAAGAAGCCATAGCCCTCGTCGCGTAGGTCGAGAAGACCCTCCACGTCGATCGGCTCACCCTGGTTCTCGGGCTGGCGCGGGTCACCACCCCCACGAGGGGCGCTGTCGTCACCTTGGCCACGACCACGGCGGCGACGACGGTTCCGGCGGTTCCCCTCGCCGAAGGGCTGTCGCTCGTCGTCGGGCTCGTAACGCGTCTTCGGTGCAGGCGCACCTGAGGGCGCGCTCTCGGTCGACGTCGCGACGGGCGACTCGGCGCGCGCCGCTCCAGAACCACCGTTCGTCGAGGCTGCCGTCGACGCCTCTGCGGCCGTCGGACGACCGCGTCGCACGGGTGCCGGGTCGTCGTCGCCGCTCGACGCTCCGAGCGCCTCTTCCTCCGCGGCCAGCGCGGCGATCGGGTCGTCCTCGGCGAGCTGCGAGGCGCGCACCGAGCGCACGCGGCGCGGCGCGGGCGTCTCGGTGTCGGCGGCTGCGTGGTCGCCGTTGCCGCCGTTGGCCGCTCCGCCTCCGCCGGCTCCGACCGTGGCGAGGATCGCCTCGATCAGGTCGGCCTTGCGCATGCGGGTGGCAGCTTTCACGCCGACGGCGCCAGCGATTGCGTGCAGCTGCTCGCGGTCCTTGCCATCGAGCATGGACCGCTCGATCTGCTGCTCCGGACTCATGGATCTCTCTCCCCTGTCCACCCGCGGGCCATTGCTCGGCGAGACGCGGGTGGGAACTGTTGTCAGCCTTCGGCAGGACCGGAGGGTCTCCTGAAGGAACGACGGACGCTGAGCCGCCAGCGAGTGCTCGCAAGAGGTTCAGGCGAGACTCGGCCTGGAAGGTGATCGGACTCGGCGCCGTGATGAACGGGGCCTCGAGTCGACCAGCAGCTCGCCGCCTACTGTACCCGCCCGGAAGGCCTGCGGCAAACACCCCACGGGGGATCGCGTCAGGCGAGGAGCTGCGCCATCAGCTCGTGGGCAGGAATCGCCGGCAGGTCCGCGACGAACCGCTCCGTGTACCGCCCTCCCGCCGCGTCGACCGCGGAGTCGAACAAGAGGTACGGGACCGGGTCGGGCGTGTGCGTGCGCAGCGCGCACGGGTCGCGTGGTCGGGCAGCATCAGGATGCGGAACGCCTCGCGCGTCGAGAGCGCGTCGACGAGCGGCCCGACGATCTGCGCGTCCCATCGCTCGAGCGACGCGACCTTCTCGTCGATACGACCCTGGTGCCCCGCTTCGTCGGTGGCCTCGACGTGCAGGAGGAAGAAGTCGCGGTCGGCGAGCGACGCAAGCGCGGCGTCGCGCTGCGCGACGTAGTCGTTGTCGAACCCCGCCGTCGCGCCCGGGACATCGACGACCTCGATCCCGCTCAGCGCGCCGAGCCCGCGCACGAGATCGACCGCCGACGTGAGCCGGCCGTGGATGCCGTGACAGTCGACGAAGGCGGGCAGGCGCGGCCGTGCGCCTTGACCCCACAGCCACACCTGGCTCGCCATCGAGCCGACGCGAGCTGCCGCTTCGCCAACCACCGGCTTCGACGCGTCCATCAGCGCGATGAGCTTCGCGGCCGCGGCCCCGGTCGGGAGCACCGACGCCTTGCCGGTGAGGTCGTGCGGGGGGACGCAGTCGGCGTCCGCGTACGCGCTCGGCATCACGCAGATGTGGCGGTACTCCACGCCGGGAAAGAAGCGAATGCCGTCGCGCCCGTCGCCGAGCGCGGCGTCGACCGCCGCGATGATCGGATGGCTCTGCTCACTCGTGATGTGGCCGGCGGCGTAGTCGACCATCGTTCCCGCGTGGTCGATCGTCACCAGGTTGCAGCGGTACGCGACCTCGTCGTCAGCGAGCTCGATGCCCATCGCGGCAGCCTCGATCGGCGCGCGACCCGTGTGGTACTCAGCTGGGTCGTACCCGAGGATCGCGAGGTTGCCGACGTCGCTGCCGGCCGCCATCCCCGCTGGGATCACCGCGGCCCGACCGACCTGCGCACGGGCCGCGAGCGCGGCGACGTTGGGCATGTGCGCGGCTTCGAGCGGCGTGCGACCGCCGAGCTCCTCGAGCGGCTCGTCGGCGCAGCCGTCGGGCACCAGCACCACGTACTTCATGGGCGCAATGCTAGGGGCAGGCGCCCGCGGCACTCGGAGGGCTCCGGCCCGAATACCGTGACCCGATGCGTCGGGTCGGTGTCCTGCTCGGGGCTGTGGCCGTCGTCGCCATGTGCATCACCATCCCGACGGACTCCGCCGAAGCGAAGCGGGCCAAGGTCCCGAAGCTGCGGCTGCACCAGGTCGCCGACGTGCAGAACGCGACGGCGATGGCCGTCCGGCCGGGCGATCCACTGCTCTACGTCGCGTTGCAGGGGGGCGAGGTCGTGGCGATCCGTGACGGTTCGAGCAACCCCCCGACGGTCCTCGACATCACCTCCATGGTCGAGTCCGGTGGCGAGCAGGGGCTCCTCGGCCTCGTGTTCTCCCCCGATGGCGCCACCATGTACGTGCACTACAGCGACGTGCGCGGCGACACCCAGGTCGACGCCTACACGATGAACGCGGGCGTCGCCGTCCCGTCGACTCGCCGCGCGATCCTCAGCGTGCACCAGCCCCAGGGCAACCACAACGGCGGGCAGCTGGCATTCGGGCCCGACGGGATGCTGTACCTCGGTCTCGGCGACGGCGGGAACGCGAACGACGAAGGGCCTGGCCACGCGAGCGGCGGCAACGGGCAGTCGCTCGGCACGCTGCTCGGCAAGATCCTGCGCTTCGACCCGCGCCCGACGACTGGTGCACCCTCTCTGGTGCCGACCGACAATCCGTTCGCCGGACGCGAGGGGGCGAAGGCCGAGATCTGGGCCTACGGGCTGCGCAACCCGTGGCGCTTCTCGTTCGACTCGAAGAACGGCGACCTCTGGATCGGCGACGTCGGCCAGGACGAGTGGGAGGAGATCGACCACGCACGCGCGGTGAACGGCCGCGACGCCGGGAAGGGCGTGAACTACGGATGGAACCGCCTCGAAGGAAGCCACGGGTTCCGCGGCGACGCACCCGCCAAGGCGGTGGAGCCGGTGTTCGAGGTCTCACACGACACGGGTGCGTGCTCGATCACTGGCGGCTACGTGTACCGCGGCAGGGCGATCACCGCGTTGCGCGGGATGTACCTGTTCTCCGACTACTGCAGGGGCGACATCCACGTGCTGCGGAGGGGCAAGTCGACACCGTACGGCGAGCGCGACCTCGGGATCTCGGCGCGCAACACCTCCAGCTTCGGGCAGGACGAGGACGGCGAGCTCTACGTGCTCTCCCAATCCGACGGGCTCTTCCGCATCCAGCGCGCCCGTTCCTGAGCTGGGGACCGCGGCGCGGCCGCCTGCCGCTCAGCACGAGCGACGCATGACCAGCCGGACGACGCGCGACGCCAACGGACCCGGTGACGCGTGGCCCGCGGCGGCCGCAAGTCGGTTGCCGATCCCGGGGATGCTGACGCCACGACCGCGGTCGAGATCACGCAGCGCCGCCGCGCACCACGACGTCGGCCGTCTGCCAGAGGAGCTCGGGGAGCTTGCTCGCGTCTTCGATTCCCGCGCGGTCGTGGAACTCCGTGTGCGTGAAGCCCGGGCACAGCGCCATCACCTGGACGCCGCTCCCCCGCGTCTCCTCGCGCACGGCCTCGGTGAAGCTCGTGAGGTACGCCTTGCTCGCCGCATAGGTCGCGTGCTGTGGGAGGGGCTGGTACCCCGCGATCGACGAGACGTTCACGATCGCACCGGCCTGCCGGTCGAGCATGGGGCCAAGGGCCGCGTGGGTGAGCTCGACAACCGCGAGCACGTTCAGTCGCACCTGACGGGTGATGACATCGATGTCGGCCCGGGCGAAGTCGCCACCGACCCCGACGCCCGCATTGTTCACGAGCAAGTCGACGGGGCGATCACGGTCGGCGAGACGCGCGGCGATCGCCGCGACTCCGGCGTCGGTGGCCAGATCGGCGGGCAGCACCTCGGTGTGCACACCGTGGGTCGCGGTCAGGCTCTGTGCCGCCTCCTCGAGCCGCGCCCATTCCGCGCGACGAGCACGAGCCCCGAGCCACGCGCGGCGAGCTGTACGCGCGAACTCGGCGCCGATGCCTGCCGACGCGCCGGTGACGAGCGCGGTCGGCGACGCCGTCATGTGAGCTCCGCGCCTAGAGGTCGATCGCGGCGGCGACCGCGGCGGCGACCGCGGCAACCGGATCCGCGACGCGCACCTCGTTGATCACGCGCTGCGGGTCCTTCAGGCCGTGACCGGTGACCGTGCACACGACGGTCTCGCCGCCACGCACGAGCCCGTCGGCCGCGGCCTGCAGCAGCCCGGCGACCGACGCCGCCGACGCCGGCTCCACGAAGCACCCTTCTTCCGACGCGAGCAGCCGGTAGGCGTCGAGGATCTGCGCGTCGGACACCGCGCCGATGTGACCGCCCGACTCGTCCCGCGCCTTGATCGCCCCCTGCCACGAAGCCGGGTTCCCGATCTGGATCGCGGTGGCGATGGTCTCCGGGTGCTCGACCGGTGCGCCGAGCACGAGCGGCGCGGCGCCGAGCGCCTGCCAGCCCAGCATCCGGGGCAGCTGGGTCGCGTAGCCGTCGGCGGCGTACTCGCCGTATCCCCGCCAGTAGGCGGTGATGTTGCCCGCGTTGCCCACCGGGATGCAGTGCACGTGTGGCGCGTCGCCCAGGACGTCGACGATCTCGAACGCCGCGGTCTTCTGGCCTTCGATGCGGACGGGGTTGACCGAGTTCACGACCTCCACGCCCGGACGGTCGCCGAGCTCGCGGACGATCTCGAGCGCGCGGTCGAACGTCCCCTCGACGGGGACGACCGCGCGCCGTGCACGAGCGCTTGTGCAAGCTTGCCGAGCGCGATCTGACCGGCGGGGATGACGACCGCGCACGTGAGCCCGGCGCGCGCCGCGTACGCCGCGGCCGACGCCGAGGTGTTGCCCGTCGACGCGCAGATCACGACCTTGGCGCCGTGCTCGAGTGCGCTCGAGATCGCCATCGTCATGCCGCGGTCCTTGAACGACCCGGTCGGGTTGAGCCCTTCGACCTTGAGGAGCACGCGATCCACTCCAGCGCGCCGCGCGATGCTCGGCGCGTCGAGCAGCGGCGTGTTGCCTTCGAGCAGGGTGACGACCGGCGTGGCATCGGTGACCGGGAGTCGGTCGCGATACGCCTCGATGATGCCGGGCCAGCGACGGGCCGTGCTCATTCCTCGTCTCCGATCACGCGCAGCACCGAACCCACACGGTGGACCGCGCTCACCCCGCGCAGTGCGTCGACCGTCGCCCACATGCTCGCTTCACGCGCCCGGTGGGTGACGAAGGTGAGCCGCGCGTCGGCACCGATGCCGTGCTGGCGCATCGAGCGGATCGACACCTCGTGACGGCCGAATTCGGTCGCGATCGCTGCCAGCACACCGGGCCGGTCGGCGACCTGCACGTCGAGGTAGAACTGCGACACGACATCGCCGATCGGGCAGGTCGGCCAGGGCCGCGAACACGCCGATCGTCGCGCCCTTGCGTCCCTCCACGACGTTCTTCGCGGCGTCGACGAGGTCGCCGAGCACCGCGGACGCGGTCGGCGAACCACCGGCGCCGCGACCGTAGAGCATCAACTCGCCCACCGCTTCACCTTCGATGAACACCGCGTTGAACGACTCGCGCACGGCGGCGAGCGGGTGCTGCGCCGGCACCATCGTCGGATGCACGCGTGCCGACACGGCGCCGTCGAGCATCTCGCCGATCGCGAGGAGCTTCACGACGTAGCCGAGGCCGCGCGCCGCGGCGATGTCGTCGGCGGTGACATGGCTGATGCCCTCGCGGTGGACGTTCGACGGCTGCACCCGCGCCCCGAACACGATCGACGCGAGGATCGCGATCTTCGCCGCCGCGTCGTAGCCCTCGATGTCGGCGGTCGGGTCGGCCTCGGCGAAGCCGAGCTGCTGCGCCTCGCCGAGCGCATCAGCGAACGACGCACCCGATTCGGTCATCCGCGTGAGGATGTAGTTGGTGGTGCCGTTCACAATGCCCATGACCCGGGTGATGCGATCACCGGCAAGCGATTCGCGCAGGGGCCGGATCAGGGGGATCCCGCCCCCCACCGACGCCTCGAAGAGGAGGTCGACGCCGGCAAGCTCCGCCGCGCCGAAGAGCTCGGCGCCTGCGGAAGCGATGAGCTCCTTGTTCGCCGTGACGACTGCCTTCCCCGCCGCAGCGCGTCGAGGATCAGCGTTCGTGCCGGCTCGACCGAGCCCATCACCTCGACGACCACGTCGATGTCGGGGTCGGTGACCACGCTCGCTGCATCCGTCGTGAATCGATCGCCGGGAAGGGTGACATCGCGACGACGTGCAAGGTCGCGCACCGCGACGCGAGCGACCTCCACCGGCACCCCGGCTCGTGCTTGCACGACGTCGGCGTGGTCGCCGAGCAAGCGCACCACGCTGCGCCGACGTTGCCGCACCCCAGGATCCCGACTCGCACACGATCGGCCATGACGTCAGTCTGGCCGATCGGCGTCGCGGCGCACGAGGTCTTCCAGGGTCTCCCGCCGTACGACGACCCGCGCGTCGCCGTCGCAGACGAACACCACCGCGGGCCGCGGCGCGAGGTTGTAGTTGGAGGCCATCGACGCGCTGTACGCCCCGGTCACGGGTGTGGCGATCACGTCCCCGATGGCAACCTCGGGGAGCTGCGCGTCACGGACGAGCAGGTCACCCTGCTCGCAGTGACGGCCGGCGATCGTGGCCACGCATCGGCCGCGGCGCGGTGACGCGGTCCGGCACGAACGCCTCGTAGCGCGCGCCGTACATCGCCGGTCGAGGGTTGTCACTCATCCCGCCGTCGACCGCGACGTACGTGTGCAGGCCCGCGATCTCCTTGATGGTGCCCACCGTGTAGAGGGTGAGGCCGGCGGGCCCGGCGATCGAGCGGCCCGGCTCGACCGCCAGCTGCGGAACCCGCGAGAGCCCGTACCGTGCGCACGCGTCGGTCGAGCGCGGCGTGCAGCGCGGTCGCGTGCGCCCCGATGCTCGGCGACGGCCCGTCGTCGGCGGTGTACGCGACTCCCAGGCCTCCGCCGACGTTGATCTCCGGCACCACCGTGCCGGTCGCCTCGGTGACGCGCACGGCCAGCGCGACGACGACTCCGAGCGCGGTCGCATACGACTCGAGCACGAAGATCTGCGAGCCGATGTGGCAGTGCAGCCCGGCGAGCTGCATCGCGTCGCTCTTGGCGACGCGGAGGGCCGCTTCGTCGGCCGCGCCGGTTGCGAGGCTGAAGCCGAACTTCGAGTCGTCGGCACCGGTCGCGATGTGGTCGTGCGTGTGCGCCTCCACTCCGGGCGTGACACGCACGAGCACACGGGGAGCGCTCGCGCCCTCGGCAACGAGCGCCTCGATGCGATCGAGCTCGTCCGACGAGTCGGCAACGATGCGACCGACGCCGGCGCGCAGCGCGGTCCGCAGCTCGTCGGTCGTCTTGTTGTTGCCGTGGAAGACGATGCGCTCGGGCGGGAAGCCCGCGGCGAGCGCGACGTGGAGCTCACCGCCGGTCGCGACGTCGAGGGCCAGACCTTCCTCGGCGACGAGCCGCGCCATGGCAAGGCACAGGAACGCCTTCGCCGCGTATGCAGCACCGTCACCGAACGCGTCGCGATACTCGCGGCATCGCGCGCGGAGGTCGGCCTCGTCGTACACGTACAACGGGGTTCCGTAGGTCTCGGCGAGCCCGGCGACGTCGCAGCCACCGACGACGAGCCGGCCGTGCTCGACCGTCGCGGTGCGGGGCAACAGGTCGAGGGCCATGGGCGCGCCGGCCGCGGTCATCAGTCGTTCACCGCGCGCTCGGCGTGGCCGACGTCGTTCGCCGCGTCCGCTTCTGCTTCGGTCTCGGCGTCGAGGCGCGTCATCTCGTCGGGCGCGCCTACGCCGAGGATCGCGAGCGCGTGGGCGAGGCCCAGCCGGCACGCTTCCGCGAGCCAGAGTCGCGCCTGGGTCAGCGCGGCGTCGTCGCCAAGCACGCGGCAGTCGCGGTAGAAGCCGTGGAACCGGCCGGCGAAGTCGCGGACCCAGGTGGTCACCCGATGCGGCGCGCGGAACTGGGCGGCGTCAGCGACCGCGTCCGGATACGCGGCCAGCGCTCGGAGCAGCGCGAGCTCACGCTCGTGGGCGAGGCGCGAGAGGTCGACGTCGACGAGTGGGTGCCGTCCAACTCCCACGGCCGCGGCGCGGCGCGCGATCGACACTGCCCGGGCGTGCGCGTACTGCACGTAGTAGACGGGGTTCTCCATCGACTGCGCGGTCACGACGTCGAGGTCGAACGTGAGTGTCGTCTCGATGCCTTGCAGCAGGAACGTGAGCCGCGCGACGTCGGGATCGACCTCGTCGAGGATGTCCTCGAGCGTGATGATCGTGCCGGCTCGCTTCGAGATCCGCACGGGCTGCCCGCCCCGCTCGAGCTTCACGAGCTGGCCGAGCAGCACCTCCGGCTCGCCGGCCGGGTAGCCGAGCGCCTCGAGCCCGGCCTGCAGCGACTTGACCTGGCCGTGATGGTCGGCGCCCCAGATGTCGATGAGGTGCGTCCAGCCGCGCGAGAACTTGCTGCGGTGGTACGCGAGGTCGTTGCACAGATAGGTGGTCGCACCGTTCGACTTCACCAGCACGCGATCCCGCTGGTCGCCGAAGTCGGTGGCGCGCAGCCACCGTGCGCCGTCCTCCTCGTAGGTGACGCCGCGCGCCGCGAGCAGCTCGAGCACTTCGGCCACGTCGCCACGCTCGTGCAGGGTCCGCTCCGAGAACCAGGTGTCGAAGTGGACGCCGATGCGCTCGAGGTCGTCGCGCAGCTGGCGGACGATCTCGTGGTAGCCCCATTCACGGGCTTCGCCCTCGGAGACGTCGGGGCCGCGCTCCGCACGGAGGCGCGCGGCCAGCTCGACGAGGTACTCGCCGTGGTAGCCGTCCTCGGGAGGCTCGACCCCGCGGACGCGGGCGACGAGTGACGTGCCGAAGATGTCGAGCTGGTTGCCCGCGTCGTTCAGGTAGTACTCCCGGTGCACCTCGGCGCCCTGGGCGGCCAACACGTTCGCGAGGGCGTCGCCGACCGCGACCCACCGTCCGCCACCGGCATGAAGGGGGCCGGTCGGGTTGGCCGAGACGAACTCGAGGTTCACCCGGCTGCCGGCCAGCGAGGTGCCCTGGCCGTACCGCTCGCCATCGGTGACCACCTGGCGGAGGACGTCGTGGAGCCACGACGGGGCGAGGTGGACGTTGATGAAGCCGGGCCCGGCGATCTCGAGGTGGTCGAGGTGCGGCGGTCGCTCCGCCTCGAGCGCAGCGACGAGCTTGGCGGCGACCTCGCGCGGCGGGAGCCCGACCTGCTTGGCGAGCTGCAGCGCCACGTTCGCGGTGAAGTCGCCGTGACCAGGGTCCTTCGGTGGCACGAGCGCGAGACCTCCGGCCGGCTCGGGGAAGCCGGCCGCGCCGAGCGCGTCGTGCAGCGCGGTGAGCAGCTGTTCGCGGACCAAGGGAGCGGCGGCGAAGTCGGTGCTGGTCACCGCTTGCCGTGCGGCGCATCGTAGTGGCGCGCCCCGCGCCGTCCGTGAGAGGTTCGCGCGCCCGAGCTGCCACCGTCCGCGCGATCGGCGGCGCGAACTCAGCTATCGTCCCACGGCGATGGGAGGCCAGATCGGCGCGAATCACGGCGAGTCCGAGCGAGCGTCCGCGCCCGCTGCTGACGCGGTCCGGCCTGAGGCGTTCCGACCCGACGCGGTCGCGGATGCCGCGCCGCGGGCTCGGGTCTGGGCACCATCTACGCGGCGCTCGACCGGCTCGTCGCGCTCTACGGGCTCCAGGACGCCGCGGTCGTGGTCGACCTTCCCGACCTCGGTCACCAGGTGTTCCACGCGGGCCGCCGGCCGCTGCACACCGACATGCATCAGCTGCGTGATGCGCCGACCGGGCTGTACCTCGACCCGCCGCTGAAGGACCCCGTGCTCGACGAGGTGATGGTCGCGGTCGCGTCGCTCGGCGTGCGGCTCGACGCCGGCACGACACTGCCGGCTCCGCGGTGAGGACGCCCGCTTCGCAATGAACCTCGACGAGCTCGAGCTCCAGCTGCGCCGGATTCCCGGCGTCCTCGCGGTCGGCTTCGCCGAGGGCGGTCCGGCGTTCCTCGTGGAAGTGCAGGCCGACCCGAACGCGGCGGAGACACTGCCCCGCCAGGTCGCCGCGCTCGCGGTGCGCAACATCGACGGACCGGTCGCGGTCGAGATCGTCCGCTGGGGTGACGGTGCGCCGGTCGTCACGCCGCCGCCGCGTGCGGCTCGTCGAGCGCGGTGAGCGACACCGCCGCCGAGGAGCTCGTGGTCAGCGTGGCCCTCGAAGAGCAGGAGTCGATCGGCCGCGCGTCGTCGAAGCACGGCCTGCTCGGCGCCGTCGAAGCGACGATCGCGCGCCGTACGCGGGGTGATGCCTGAGCTCACCCATCTCCCCGGCTGGGCCCGCACGATCGAGACGACACCGACCCGCAACTTCCTTGTGGTCGCGTCGATCACCGACCCGGTCGCGCGCGATCACCGTCGCGGCGTCGCGGAAGGTGTCACTCCGATCGAAGGTGCCGCGCGGGCAACCCTCGCGGCCTTGAACCGCGGACCGGATCCCAACGACTGACTGAGCGCGGCCGCCCCACACCCCTCGCGTCATGCCGCGTTCGGCCCGGCGCGGGCGTCGTGTTGGGTCGAGGTGTTCGAGTCGGAGTCCGTCCGGTTGATTCGGATTCCCCGTCAGCACCCACGGTCCGTGGGGGATGAGTCTGGCGTGGTGGTCGCTCCCGCCGCCGGTGCAGACCGCGGCGAGGTTGGCGATCTCGTCGCCACCACCCCAACTTCGGGGCACGAGGTGATGGACCTGCAACCCGGTGTCCGCTCACCTGCCAGCCGGTGCCCCCACGCGGGCAGATGACACGCGGAAAGCAACTCAGCCCCACCCGAGCTGCGCGCCCGGACGACGGGATGCCGAACCGCTGCGGACCTGGCCCCGGCCATTCGGTGTTCTCCCAGGTATTCTCCAACCCCCGCCCTCGTAGCTCAGGGGATAGAGCATCGGCCTCCGGAGCCGTGTGCGCAGGTTCGAATCCTGCCGAGGGCGCAGTGGCGAACATCCCGACGCTTTCGATCATCGTGCCGACGGTCATGGGACCCGAGCGATGGCGTTCGTCGATCCAACGATTGAACCGTCAGGCGCTCCAGGTCGACGCAGAGATCGTCTTGGCGACATCCCGCCCGTACCGCGGCGACGATCTGGGCGACGCGGTCACCATCGTCGGAAACGGTGCTTCAGACGTCTTCGAGCTGCGGACGCTCGGCCTCCGCGCCGCGCGCGGTCGGCACATCGCACTGCTCGAGGACCACGTCGCAGTGGGCGACGACTGGTGTTCGAGGGTCCTCGAGGCCTTCGCGGAGCATCCGGATGCCGACGGAATCGTCGGAGGCATGAGCAACGGCGCGCACCGCTGCCTCGACCGAGCGAGCTTCCTGCTCACCTGGGGGCCGTTCCTCGCCCCACTCGATGACGTTCCCCTCGATCGCTCTCCACCGCCTGGTGCCATCAGTTTCCGATCAGAGGCGATCCCGACAGGCGACTACGACCCGGGTTTCCTCGAGTACGAGCTCCCGTGCCTGCTCCGCGACCGTGAGCGACTGATCGCGGCTCCTCGCGTCGAGGCGACCCACATCCAGTACGTGGGTCTCCGCGGCTTCTCGCTGCAATTCCATGCAGGTGTCGCGTACGCGGGCCTGAACAGCCTCTCCGTTTCGCGCGCGTCGCGCGCCAAACGTCTCTGCCGCGCCGCGGCGCTTCCACGTATGTTGGTCCAACAGACCAGCCAGGGGCTCGCCCGCGTCGGCGTCGAGGAGACGCTGGCGTGCCGCGTGCTCTACACGCTGATGGCTGCGGCCAACGCTGCTGGTCAAGCGGTCGGCATCGTGCGGGGATCGGTGGGCGGCAGTCCCTCACACCTCGAGTAACCCGCGCTCAGGTCGCCGCGGTTACGGCTGCTCGACCCCGAGGTCGTGGTCGACCATCATCCTGATCAGCGTCTCGAAACCCACGGTCGGCTTCCATCCCAGCTTCTCGCGCGCCTTGGAGGCATCCCCGACCAGGAAATCGATCTCGGCGGGACGGAGGAACCGCGGGTCCTCCTCGACGTAGTTCGACCAGTGATCGATTCCGATGTACGCGAATGCAACGTCCAAGAGGTCTCTGATCGAATGAGATTCGCCGGTCGCGATGACGTAGTCATCCGGCGCGTCCTGTTGGAGCATCAGCCACATCGCATCGACGTAGTCGCCGGCGAATCCCCAATCTCGCCGAGCCTCCAGATTTCCGAGCGCCAACGTGTCCTGGAGTCCCAGCTTGATTCGTGCCGCAGCGCGCGTGATCTTTCGCGTGACGAACTCGTACCCTCGGCGCGGGCTCTCATGATTGAACAGCATGCCCGAACAGGCGAACGCGCCGTATGACTCGCGGTAGTTCAGCGTGATGTAGTGCCCGAATGTCTTCGCCACGCCGTAGGGCGAACGAGGATGAAACGGCGTGCGCTCGGTCTGTGGTACCTCGCGCGCAAGCCCAAACATCTCGCTGCTCGACGCCTGGTAGAAGCGGATCCGGTCCATCTGTCCGCTCGTGACAATCCTGATCGCTTCCAGGATCCTGAGCACTCCGAGCCCGGTCGTCTCACCGGTGAGCTCGGCCTGGTTCCACGAGACGCCGACGAAGCTCATCGCTCCGAGGTTGTACACCTCGTCCGGCTGTGCGATCTCCACCGCGCCGATCAGGCTCGGGAGGTCCGTGAGGTCTCCATGAAGGAGCTCGACTCCAGGAAGCGTCTTCTCGACCACCGAGATCTTGGGGTTCGACTGGCCGCGGACGAGCCCGAACACCTCGTAGCCCTTCGACAGCAGGAGCTCCCCCAGGTACAGGCCATCCTGTCCGGTGATTCCTGTGACCAGCGCTCGCGCCATCGCCGCGTCAATCCCGCAGATGGCGCAGCGCGCCATAGACATTCCGGAGCGGGTTGGCATAGCGGTACATTCGGGTGGCCCTGAGCGCGGCGAGCTCACGACTCAGCCGCCGCGCCGCTTCGGTCGTTTGGGCGAGCATCTCGTGGACGTCAGCTTGCCGAAGCTCCGCGCGTGCGAGGTCGTCGTTCATCCGCGCGACCTCCTCCTCGAGGATCGCGCAGTGGTCCTGCAACCTGCGCGTTGCGGACCATGCCGTCTCCGCTTCGGTGATCGCCCGAGGGTGCTCGACGTCGCGAAGCGCGTGGTGGACTCGTTCAAGTTCGTCGAGGGCCGCCTTGAGCGACTGCAAGGAAGCGGTGGCTTCGTCGAGGGATGCCTCGAGGCTCGCCGACCTCGCGTTGGCCTCCGCGAGCTCGCGTTGCGACTGAGAGTTCACAAAGCAATCCAGCACGTTCGCGGGCGCGGAGAGGCTCGCGGTGAGCTCCCGATCGCCCTTGCAGACATAGAAGCGGTTCAGGCCGTCGAAGAGTGTGAGCTCGTAGCCGGCACTCAACAGGATCGGCTCCCACGCCTCGTGCGACGGCTCCGCCGTGTTCGGCACCGTCGCCTCCACGAGGACGACGCGTGGTCGAAAGGTCGACCACTCGGCGCCGGCGAGAACTTCACGCTCGAAGCCTTCGACGTCGACCTTGAGGAAGTCGACGTCGCCCGAGACGTGCTCCGACACAATTTCCTTCAGTGTCGAGACCTCCACCTCGACCGGCGTGAACGACTGACCCAGGGAGCGGTAGCGCGCGGCAAGCTCCGGCACCAGCGTCGAGCTGCCACGATTCTCGCTCGGCCCTGCGAAGAGTTCGGCGCGGCCGCTGGTCTCCCCGAGGGCCACGTTGAGGTTGACGTCGTGTGGACGCGCCCCAGTGAGGCGCTCGAACTCCGGACGGAGCGGCTCGACGTTGATACCGCACCAACCTCGCTGGGAGAAGGCGGCCGTGACGGAGTCGACCACTGGATCGCCGGCGCCCACGTCGACCCAGAAGCCGATGCGCTCGTCCGGGCGCAACGCCCGTGCCAGCACGACATCCTCGTGATTGGTCGCATGTGAGACGAATGGCTCCGAGTTCACACGAGCACTTCCCGACCAGTCAGGTTCGCGAGACGTTCCTCGAACCATGCTGCAGCGATCTCGACCGGGTGGTCCTCGGCGATCGATCGACGTCCCTTCTGGCCGAGGAGTCGCGCTGCTTCCGGCGCTTCGAAGGCCTGTCGCATCAGCCGTGCCGCCACGTCGAGGTCGGGCTCCGCCCATCGAGCGTCGGCTGGATACGGCTCACACCCGGGGCCGACCTCGGTGAGTGAGTACGGAACGAGCATCGAATTCGTCTCGTCCATGAACTCGAGATTGCCAGACCACGCGGTGGCGATGACGGGTGTCCCGGCCGCCATGGCCGATGCCAACGTGAGCCCGAGGCCTTCGCTGCGATGGAGGGAGACGTAACAGTCGACAAGTTGATAGAACGCGCGCATCTCGATGCCGTCGAAGTGACGGTCGATGAAGACGATGTCGCGGCGTCCCTGCGCCGCCGCGCGTGCTTCCTGTGCAGCCAGAGGCGCGTAGACAGCATTGATCGACTTCACCACGAGCACCGCGCCGTCGTCGGGATCAAACCCCCGGCAGTAGGCATCGATCAGACCGAGCGGATTCTTGCGCTGAGGGACGCTCGCGTAGTCGAAGGCAAGTCCGAACAGGTAGCGGTCAGCGGGCAGGCCGAGATCACTGCGCAGCAGCGTCGTCGGCCGACCGACCGTCTCGAAGACCAGTGGATGCTTGCGCACGGGCTTGTCGATCCACTCAGCGAGGGCGGCGCGCACATGCTCCGATGCACACCACACCTCGTCCACCAGGGCAGCGGCAGGGCGCATGGCCTCAGGGAGGACACCGACCTCCCAATACCAGACACCGACTCGCGGACGATGGCTGTGCGCGGCAAAGTCGCGCGTCGTCGAGAAGACCAGGAGGCCGTCGGCATTCAACGCAAAGACGCTCGCGTCATAGGGCGCGCCGTGACTCGATGCTGCGAATGCATGCTCATTGCGATGTTGCGAGGCCACGATCGGCGTCGTCGCGATCGGCAAGCCGGCGGCGCGGATCACGCGCGCGCAACCATCCTGCCGGCACTGGCGACGCCGAACTCGCCCGTCAGGTACCCGACGAGGTTGACGCCGGGAGTGGGATGACTGACGGGAGGACGGAGCGCGGGCGGGACGAGGGACGTGAAGTCTGCATCCGAGCGTGCCCAGCTCATGAAGCGCTCGCCATCAGCGCCCAAGGGATCAGGAAACAGTGTTCTCAGATCGGCGCGATGCTCCCAGTAGAAGAAGAGATGCCGTGAGACCGCGCTCTCGGCGACGATCGGCTCGCGGAGCCAGTTCGCGAAGGCGTGACCGCGGTCATCGCCGAACGCGTGTGGCGGTGTCGGCACGCCGGCATCCTCGGCGCCACGCACCCCGCGCCAATAGCACCGCCGGACGAAGTGGTCGAGGGACATCCCCATGCCGGTCCGTTCCCAGCGGTAGGGAGCCGGGGTCGCGGACCACCCTGCCGCGACCAGGCGGACCGCTCGAGCTCGGAGGAGCTCGCGCAGATGCGGCTCGTCCTCGACTCGCACGCGCGGCGGCCCGGTGATGTGGCGAGAAAGTTGCTCGGGCGTCCGTGGGTCGTGACCGCTGAAGTGAAAGAACCTGAGTAGTACACCGTTCACGGTCCATCCGTCGGCGCAGTGGTCCACCTGGCGCTCGTGGAGATTCCAGTACGCGACGTTGCACCCCGGGTCCCGGACGACGATGTGCTCGAAGAGCGCCGGAACCGCATCGATCCACCGTTGATCGGTGAAGTACCCGGACGCGGTGTCGCTGATCGCGAACATTCGCGTCCGTTCCTTCCAGTAGTCGAGGAACGGACCGGCCTCGTGGCTCACCGCGATGAAGCCGAGGTTGAACTGACCCGAGAGGAGGAAGGCTTCCTCGGAGACGTCCAAGCCGTCCCTGGGGACGGGTCGGGTCACGTGGGGGGTGAGCGCAATCTGGTGCTCGAGCGCGAGCTCGAAGAGATCGTCAAGCGGAGCGAACACCTCGATGTCTGGATCGAGATACATCGCGACCTCGGCACCCTCGGCGAGGAGCTGGGCGAGCAGGAACGGCTTCAACGCGGTCGAGAGCTCCGTGACGTCGTAGTACGTCGCCATGCGCGCGAACTCGTCCGAACCGATGACGAGATCCGTTGGCTTGATCACGTCGAACGAGAGACCGGCGAACACGTCGTCCTCGGAAGCATCCAGGATCAGCGCGCTCAAGCGGGTCGTGCGATGACGCTCCCGGAAGGAGCGAGCGAGCAGCTCCACGGAGGGCACGTAGTTGCGGGCAGCAATGGTGCAGACGTGCCACGCCCGAACGTCTGCGGCCGTCGACGACGCTGGCGCTGACGTCACGCCGGCTCGAGCGTTGCGACGAGAGTCGGGCGCGTACCAATCCCGAATCGCGCCTTCATCGGCAAGAAGCCTAGCCGTGGGGCCGTTCGATCCCGGAGGGACGTTGGAGCCGTGGCTTCCTCAAGAACCGGCCGAGAGGGTCCCTTCGTCTCCGGCACCTCATCCCGCAGCGCAGAGATCTGGGGCCAAACCATGAGTGAACTGCACGGCATCGCTCGATTCACCTTCCACGAGGGCAAGGTCGAGGAGTTCACGCGCGCACGATCTCCCTGCACTGCGCGGACAAGAGCTCGCGGCAATGCTGGCGAGCAGCCCGTCCGCGTCTACAGGCCCTCCATGTCGCTGTCACGAGCCCGCGCTCAGTCTTCTCGTTCCACGAGCCGCACGAGCCTTTCGAGTGACTGACTCCAGCCGAGCTCGCTGTCAGCCGGCGAGACGCCGGGCGGCAGGCCTTCGTGCACACCGACGAGCTGGCTCCCCAAATCGACGTCCGTCAGCACGTACGACACCGTCATCTCGCCGTGCGTCGTCGGGTCGTCGGTCTCGAACTCGACGACCTACACGTCACGCATTCGGGCACCATCCACCGCTGCACCAACGCGGGATCGAGCAAGGCTTCGTACACGCGGGACCGTGGAGCTCGAAGATGTCGCGTCACACGCGTACTTCCCACGACCGACAGCTTCGCGCCTGGGTTAGCGTCGGCTCCATGGTTGCTTCGAACCGACCCGGACCTGAGAGCGCGTTCATGCGGGCCGCGGGTCTGCACCTCGACGACGTCGGAGCCTCGCGCGTGACCGGCTGGATCGATCTCGGTCCCGAGCATCACCAGCCCTGGGGCTTGGTCCACGGAGGGGTGTACGCGACCGCCATCGAGAGTGCGGCCAGCGTCGGTGCATCTGAGGCTGCCCAGGAGCTCGGCCTCATCGCCGTCGGCGTCAACAACAACACGAACTTCGTCCGGCCGGTCACCGAAGGCCGCGTGCAGGTGTGCGCCGAGCCGCTGACACAAGGTCGCACTCAGCAGCTCTGGGAAGTGCGCATCACCGACGACCAGGATCGACTCGTCGCGGTCGGCCAGGTGCGACTCCAGAACGTCGCGCCGCGCACTTGACTACGCGCCCTGCCGTGGGCTCGGCAGGGATGGAGCGGGAGGGTCCTCACACGATTCGTTTGAGCACGCCACCGCGCAGGAGAGGTATCCAGCACACGCGGATGTGACGTACGTCATACGGCGCGCCGGCGCCCACCGCGCACTTTCATAGGGTGTCGCAGATGGCGTGGGTGCTTCGGACCGCCGCGAGCGCGTTCGCGACGATCGCTGTCGTCGTGATCGTCGCGATGATCGCGGGGCGCGTCACGCGCCGCCGTCCTGCGTTGCACGCATGGATCGCGCGCGAACGGTGGCCGCTGGCCGCGTCTGCCGTGACGATCGCTCTGCGCGCCAACTCGGGGAACGCACCGATCCACGGCACGACGCGCCATGTACTGAACCACGGACTCGAGCTCGGCGTCATCACACTCGTCGCATGGGCCGGACTCCGTGCGCTGCTCGTGCTCGAACAGGCGCTCAGCGGACGGTTCGACACCGGCGTCCGGGACAATCGCGTCGCTCGCTCGCGTCGAACCCAGGTGGACCTGCTCCGGCGCGTCGCGTCCGCGATCGTTGTGGTCATCGCCACGATCGTGGCGCTGCAGTCCTTCTCGTGGGGACGCAACCTGGCAACGAGCTTGCTCGCGACCGGCGGCATCGTCGGCCTGGTGTTCGGCATCTCGGGCCGATCCACCCTCGGCAACATGATCGCCGGGATCCAGATCGCGATCACCGAACCGATCCGCCTCGACGATGTGGTGGTCGTCGAAGGCGAGTGGGGCAACATCGAGGAGATCACACTCACGTACGTGATCGTGCGGCTATGGGACCAGCGCCGTCTCGTCCTCCCTACGAGCTTCTTCGTCGACGAGTCGTTCCAGAACTGGACGCGCCGCACCGCCGAGCTGCTCGGGACCGTCGAGCTCTGGGTCGACTACACGACCGACATCGATTCGCTCCGCAGTTGTCTGGAAGACCTGGCCCGATCCTCCGACCGTTGGGACGGCCGTGTCGCGATCCTGCAAGTCACCGGCGCCACGCCGCAGGCTCTGCTTGCCCGCGCACTCGTGAGCGCCACGGACGCCCCGACCCTGTGGGACCTGCGGTGCGAGATCCGCGAAGGGCTCGCCGCCTTCCTCGCCCGCCCGGACGAGCCCTCCATCCCCCGACTGCGTTTCGACGCAGGCGACGGCGCGGCGCGCGTCCGAGCGAGCGGCTGACCTCAGAAGGCGACGTGGCCCGTGTTCCACATCAACGGGAAGAGCCACAACGCCAGACCGAGCGGCAGCAGCACCAAGCGAGGCGCGAGACCGGCGCGGGTGCGCCGCCCGTATTTCCAGCCCTCGCCCAACGCCGCGAGCAGGAAACACGCCACCGCGGCGACGTAGAAGAAGAATTCGACCTTCGGATTCATCATGACCGGGTCCCCCCGTCCGGGCCGACCGCTACGTCAGCAAGAGCACGAGCAAGATGATGAGGATCAGCGTTCCGATTCCGATGTACATGGGTCCCCCTTTCCATCGTCGCCGCGCCACGGCGTGACTGATGCCGTGGCGCATGCCACGGATCACGCAGTGCCCGCAGTGATGCGCGGGCAAACACCACGTGAGCTGATCCGCGTGCGATTGGGTCGCAGTGCCCGCGGGTATCCGCAGGTCATGACGCCCACACCGACACCCATGCCGGCGCCGCCACCGACCCCGCCGCTTCCGGATCCCCTGCCGCCACACCCTCAGCCACCGATCGACCCGAACCCCAAGCCGGACCCTGATCCCGAGCCCGCTCCCGGGCCGATCGTCCCACCACCGCTGCAAGGCACCTGAGCACCTCGCGTGAAATGTGGCGCTCGCTGCTCCAACGCATCGACGAGGCGCAACGACGTCGCAGGTTCGTCGCGCTTCCCGCCGCGGTGCTCCGCAAGTACGGCGACGATGGTGCTCCGGGGCGGCCTGGGTGTGGCGAACGCCGCGCAACACTCGATGGCGGACCTCTGGAACGTCCCCGAGGTCCGGCGGCCACGGCGGCGGTCGCGGACGCTGCGGTCGATCGGGCTGTTGGCGCTCCTGGCGCCGGGGCCGCGGCGACCGCGGCCGCTTCAGGATTCGCGGCGCTGGGTCGTGGCCTGCCCGTGACCGTCGGCGCGCTGTGCTTCACGCTGCTGGTGCACTTCGCGCTCTACGACGTGGCCTTCCGGTTGCTCACACCGCTGCAGCTGTCGGCACGCGATGTCGCGCCGGGTGCTGCGTTCGGCGCGGGAGCCTGGACGGTCCTCCTGCTCGCCGGCACCTACCTCGTCGGACACCAGATCGGCCGGATGAGCGATGTCTACGGCTCCTTCGCCCTCGTCCTCGGCCTGCTGTGGTGGCTGTACCTCGCGGCGCAGATCGTCATGCGACGGACCGACGAGCACATCGCGGTCCGCTTCGATCAAGATGGTTCGGATGAGCCCTCGTCGTCCTCGGGCGGCTCGACGGTCTCCTCCGACTGCCGTCGTTCTGCGCCGTCGAGATCGCGGATGCGCTGATTCGACCGTGCGTCGGACTCGGTGAGAATCGCACGAGCCTGCTCGATCGGGTCATCACTTCCAGCAGCAGCTTCTTCCGCCAGCAGCTCGGCGCGCGCTTCCACTCGCTCCTCACCAGGATCTGGCTCGACGGGGTGTTTGGGTGCAGCGGTCATGGCGTGGAATTTCCCGACGCGACCCACCCGGAAACCAACCCGGAGATCAGGGTGTGGCAACCGGGCCCGTCGGGTAGTCGCAGCACGACAACACACGCTTCGCGAGGAGGCATCGCCATGCCACAGGCCCGGTGGAGCACCAAGCGCGAGCGCCAGTACGAGCACATCAAGGAAGGCCTGCTCGACCGCGGGGAGAGCACGGACACGGCCGCGGAGATCGCTTCGCGGACCGTCAACAAGGAACGGGCCCGCCATGGCGAGGCGAAAGAAGTCAGCCGCTCCTCGGTCGACGACATCTCGTCGGGCCGCCGCGGCGGCCTTCGCTCGCATCGCGGAGCCGGTGGCCGCACGCGCGACCAGCTCTACCGCGAAGCCCGCCAGCGCGGCATCGAGGGCCGGTCGAAGATGACGAAGGCGGAGCTGGAGCGTGCCGTCGGTCGCTGAGGACACGCGACACGCGGGTCAAGGGCGCAGCGACAGCTCGCCCGCGACACCGGTGATCTCGAGCACCTTGCGGATGTGCTCGGGGAGCCCCTCGATGGCGAGCTCGCCGTCGTCGCCCAGTCGCTTGCGCGTCGCGACGAGCAGACCGATGCCCGACGAATCGAGGAAGCCGAGCTCCCGGCAATCCAAGACGATCCGTCCGACACCCTGGTCGACCAGCCCGTAGAGCACGTCCCGGAGCTGCGGCGCGGTGGCGACGTCGATCTCGCCACGGATCGCGACGCGCCCCTCGTTGGCGTCGATGCTCGGCTCCAGCTCCAGGTCGGCCATGTCGTCTCCGGTCGGTCTGTATCGGGGGTCAGCGTACGACGAACGTCACGTTCCCGCGCATCGCAACGGCCGTTTGCTCCGGCACCACCGGGGGAACGGTGTGGCGATGCATTCGACCGTCGACACGCGGAGGACGCCATGACCGACCACGGAGAGCTCGACCAGGTGAAGGGCCGCGCCGAGGAGGCCGCCGGCGACCTCGCGGACGACGACCAGCTCAAGCGCTCGGGCCGAGCCGATCAGGCGGCTGGCAAGCTCAAGGAGAAGGTCGGCGACCTGAAGGATTCGGTCGAGGACGGCATCGACCGCGTCACCGACAAGGTCAAGGACGCGATGCGCCACGACTGACGCCGATGCGCCGCGGCTACAGACCCGTGAGGTCGAGGACGCCGATGATGCCCTGACCCGGCTCACCGGCGACGTGGATGTCGGGCACGAGCAAGGCAGGCTCGTCGCCGCCAAGGAACTTCGGGTAGCAGACGTTGCAGTCGGCGGGCATCCGCACCGGCCAGCCGTCGCCCTCGAGGATCAGGTGACGGCCGTCGGCGGTGAACGCGTGGATGATCCCCCACAGCGGGTTGTCGGCGATCACCGTTCCGCGGCGCGTGACACCGAGGCCATCCATCGCGCCGAGGTCGCGCCACGTGGGTTCGGGCTGCACGCCACTGTCGAAGTCGGCCGGCGTGAGGTGGTAGATGCCGCCCTTCACCGGGTCGGTGATCGGGTTGCAGCTCACGGCCCAGCACGTGTCGTCGACTGGAGAGATGGTCACGCCGTTCACGTAGCCCGGCATCACGATCCGCTGCACCGCGTCGGCAGCACCCGATTCCTCGGCTGCAAGCGCGTCGAGCGTGTCGACGGGAATGCGGTACACGGCGGGCGGGACCGGGGGTGGCGCGGTCGGGTCGGGATCGGGGTTCGAGTTCGGGATGTCACCCACGTAGAGGTTGCCGCGCGAGTCGACGCCGAGACCGTTCGGCTGGTCGAGCCCGTTGAACTTGCGCCCGATCTCGGAGCCGTCCCAGAGCGGGATCTTGCCGCGGACCTCGCCGGTGAGAGGGTCGTAGGCGAGCACGTGCGGCTTCGTCTCCAGCGGCCCGTTCCAGTCGGCGTCGCCGACGGGCTTGCCGCCGGCCACGTGGAAGACGGTCCCCGTGGGGAACCGGCTCGTGCCGGCGCGCGGAGGACATCACACCCGAGCGTCGCAGTGAGTCCGGTGATCGCATGCCGCTCGGTCACACTGAGCTCTCCACTCGCGGAGAGCCGGCCACGCGAGACGAACGCCTGACCCTCGAGGTAGAGGAGGCCCGTCCCCGCGCGATACCACTCCGCTCCCACGACGAGCCGGCAGTTGCCCCAGACGAGCGTCTCACCATCGTCGAGCATCTCTGCGCTCTCAGGATTGGTGCAGCCGTCGATCACGCCGATCGTGCGCGCCGGAACACGTGTCGCGTCCTCGAACGCCGGCGCCGGCATGAATTCGTCGATCATGGCAATGAACTCGGCGTTGTTCATGGCTCCCATCCTCCGAGTCGGTCGCGCGCACCCCGTCCGGCGGCCGCGGGACGGTCAAGCTAGGTTCGGGACCAGGTCGAGTCAAACAGGGGGTCGCGAACGCGAGGTCGCTCGCGATGCCGTCCCACAACTCGGGTGATGCGTCGTAGCTCGGGTGCACGGCGACCCGTTGCACGAGGGTGCCGTAACGCTCGAGGAGGACGTCGGCGACGCGAGAGGGCTCGGCGACGACGGCGAAGGTGTGGAGCACCTCGTCGTCGACGAGGCCGGCCATGTCGTCCCATCGCCCTTGCTTGGCCAGCACCTGGAGGTCGGCTTGCAGGGCGCCCCACCCGTGATGCTCGAGCACCCCGGCGTAGGCGGGTGTCGACCCGTAGAACGCGACGTGGCCCCGCACCGCGCGGACGGCTCGGTCCATCTGCTCCTCCGTCGTAGCGGTGGCGATGAAGACGGGCACCGTCGCCTCGAAGGTGTCCTCCTTCCCCGGCGCGGCCTGGTCCATGCCCCGACGGAGCGCGGGCCACGTGTGGTCCCGGAGGTACGAGGGCGAGGTGAACGAGTGCAGGAGCACGCCGTCGGCGACCTCGCCGGCGACCTCGGTCATGCGCTCGCCCACCGCGGCGAGGACGATCCGCGGCGCGCCGTAGACGCCGGGGCCGGGGACGAAGACCGGCGGCATCAACGAGTGCGAGTAGAAGTCGCCCGAGAAGTCGAGCGGCGTGCCGTCGTCCCAGGAGCACCAGATCGCGCGCACGGCGGCGACGAACTCGCGCATCCGCGCCGCGGGATGCGACCACGGCATCGAGAAACGACGCTGGATGTGCGCCTTCACCTGCGATCCGAGACCGAGCACGAAGCGGCCCCGTGAGAGCGTCTGCAGGTCGTGCGCCGCGTACACGACGGTCATCGGGTTGCGTGCGAAGGCCACGACGATCGACGTGCCGATCTCGATGTGCTGCGTGTGCTCCGCGGCGACCGCGAGCGGGATGAACGGATCGTGGTTCGTCTCGGACGACCACAGGCCGGCGTAGCCCGCGGCTTCGAGCGCCCGGGCGCGATCGCGCAGGGTCTCGACCGCGCCCGATGCGGCCGACCCGAGCCCGCCGTCGACCTTCACCGCTCGACGTCCGGTGCGGACCCGGCTCGACGGCACGGCGTCGGTCGCGGCACGCTCTCCTGCGACGACGGCCGGGTCGAAGCCACCCCCGCGCCAGCCGCGGGCGACCTCGCCTTCGATCTCCCACGCGTCGTCGATCGTCGTTCCCGAGATCTCGCGGTAGGTCACCAGCATGCGTCGGACCGAGGCGGCCTCGTTCGTCACGATCGACGCGGCGAGAGAACGCGTGAACGGCAGGAGCTCGTCGTGGGCCACCACGTGGTTGACGAGGCCCCACGCGAGCCCTTCCTCGGCACCGAGGAAGCGGCACGTCGTGCTCAGCTCGCGCGCACGACGGACGCCGACGGCTTGCGACAGCATCACGGTGAGACCCCAGCCCGGCATGACCCCGAAGCGGGCGTGCGTGTCGACGAAACGGGCGCGTTCCGACGCGACGAGGTAGTCGCATGCGAGCGCGAGCTCGAAGCCACCCGTGACCGCCACGCCGTTGATCGCGCCGATCAGCGGCTTGGTCAGCGGCGGGAAGGGCCCGCGAAACGGGAACCGGCCGCCCGCGTCGCGCCGGCTCATGTCGAGCACGTCGGGCGGCGTGGCCGCGGTCTCGCCTCGTTCGGCCTCGACGAGATCCATCCCCGCGCAGAACGCCGGGTCGGCGCCGGTCAGGACGATGACGTCGACGTCGTGGCGCGCCTCGACGTCCAGCAGCGCCGCCGGCAGGCGCACGCACATCTCGCGGTTCAACGCGTTGCGGGCGGCGGGTCGGTTGAGGGTGACGACCGCGATGCCTTCGGAGACATCCACGAGGACGACGTCGTCGTCCCCGCCGGACGAGCCGGGTCGCGAGCTCAGATGTCGACTCCCTTCGCTGCGACCGGGATCCCGCGGAGCACCTCGAGCGACTCGAAGAACGGCTTGAGCTTGGGCAGCATCCCTGCCATGAACTCGCTGCTGCCGTGCGCGGTGCGCGCGTCCTCGTCGGTGTAGACCTCGAAGAACCAGAACACGTCGGGCTCCTCCGCCGAGCGATTCAGCACGTAGAGGAGCGTGTCCGGCTCCTTCCCGGCCTGCTCCACGAGCGTCGGGAAGAGCGCGGCGAACTCGTCGCCCGTCCCCGCTCGGACCGTGACCTTCGCGAACGTGTTGACCTTGCTCATCGTGCTCCTCGGCTCATCGTGCTCCTCGGCTCATCGTGCTCCTCGGCTCATCGTGCTCCTCGGCTCATCGTGCTCCTCGGCTCATCGTGCTCCTCGGCTCATCCGACCCCCGGTCCGCGTTGGCGGGCCGCTGGGCGCTCTTCTAGCGTCTGGCCCAGTCTCGGCGCAGCTCGCGCCCGGGCCCGATCGGCCCGCAGTCTCGACCGCGGCGGCGACGCCGCGCAAGGAGGATCATGTCGAAGCTCGAGAACCGCATCGCCCTCGTCACTGCCGGCGGGTCGGGAATCGGACACGCGTCGTGCGAGCTCTTCGCCGCGGAAGGCGCCGAGGTCATCGTGGCCGACATCGACGAGAGCGCCGCAGAGGAGACCGTCACCGCCATCCAGAAGGCCGGGGGCAAGGCCCGGCCCTATTGGGTCGACGTCTCCGACGTCGGCACGCTGCCGCGCGATGTTCGAGATGGTCGAGCGTGACTACGGCCAGCTCCACGTCCTGTTCAGCCACGCGGGGACGCCGGGGCCCCCGATCGACGCAGGTGAAGAGGAGGTCGACCGCTTCCTCGCGGTGAACACCAAGTCGTCGAACTTCACGACCTCGTTCGGGCTTCCCCTGCTGCGCAAGGCCGGGCAGTCGTCGCTCATCTTCACCTCGTCCGCGGCCGGCATCACCGGTTCGGCGCGCAGTCCGCTCTACTCCTACGCCAAGGGCGGGCTCATCGTCTTCGCGAAGGCGATCGCGAAGTCGGAAGCGCGCAACGGCGTCCGGGCGAACGTCATCTGCCCCGGACACACCCGGACCGCGATGACGCCGGGCTTCATGCGCGAGACCGATCCCGAGAAGCTCGAAGAGATGGTCACCCAGCTCATCGCGAACATCCCCATGGGACGCGAAGGCCGGCCCGACGACGTCGCGACGGTCGCGCTGTTCCTCGCGTGCGACGACTCGAAGTTCGTGAGCGGGGTGGCGATCCCCGTCGACGGGGCGATGCTCGCCTGACGGCGACGGCTCCGCACCCACGCGTTGCGTGAGGCGGGCAGCGGCCTGAGTCGGTGTCGCGCTCCCCGCCATTGGCGAGCCGAGCATCACGAGGCTCGAACGTGCCGACCCGCGCGCGCTCTGGCGAGAAACGAGGTGAACGCGGCGCCCGCGTCGTCGTGGCCGACGACGACACCGCGGCACCGTCGAGTCTCGCCGGCTGAGGGCCCTACTTGGTGCCCTCGAGCTCTTCGAGCCGTTCGGCCATGGTCTCCATGATCGGGAGCGCCAGCTCGGGAACGTCGGCGAGCAAGCTCATGAACTCCCGACGATCGAGGACCTCGATCTCGACGTCGGTGGTGGCAACCACCGTCGCCGTCCGAGGACGGCCGCCGAGCAGCGCGATCTCGCCGAGGTAGCTGCCGGCACCCAACGTCGCGACCACCGTCGTCCCTCGGCGCACCTCGATGGTCCCCGACAGCACGATGATGAACTCGTAGCCCGGCTCGCCTTCCTTGGCGAGGACGGTGCCGGCACCCTCGCGGATGCGCGTCATCAGCGAGCTGATCTGCTCGAGCTGCTTCTTCGACAAGCCCTGGAAGAGCGGGACTTCGGCGAGGCTCAAGGTGTGGTCTTCCATCCGCCCTCCACGGTCGGCGCCCGCACCCGGGCGATCGCTGCAGTCTGCCCCAAGCGGACGCCCGGGGCGAGGGCAACCCCGCGGAGGACACCGCCGGTCGATGAGTGCCGGCGCCGAGGAACCGAGGGCATATCCTCGTGGACGTGTCCGATGCTTCCGTCCCCGTGCCCGACCGCGAGCGCGTCGCGGCCGAGCTCGTCAACGCCGTGCCCGACGGCGCCCAGGGCGACGAGCTGTCCGAGCACATCTCGAGCCCCACGAAGCTGATCCGCATCGCGTCGATGGTGCGCACCATGCTCGACGAGGTACGGCGCGCACCGCTCGACGACGCCGGCCGGCGCCGCCTGCGCGAGATCCACGAGCGCTCGCTGAGCGAGCTCGAAGGCGTGCTCTCCCCGGATCTGCGCGAGGAGCTGAACGAGGTCGTGCTCCCCTTCGGCGCGGAAGCGCCCAGCGAGTCGGAGCTCCGCCTCGCGCAGGCGCAGCTCGTCGGCTGGCTCGAGGGCCTGTTCCACGGCATCCAGGCGACCCTGTTCACCCAGCAGGCACAGGCCCAGTCGCAGCTCGACGAGATGCGGCGTCGGCGCATGCTGGAGACGGGTGGAGCACCGGGGCAGCCCGTTCCGCCAAGCGGCTACCTGTAGACCGCGATGAGCACGCAGCCCCCGGCGACCACGCGGGGCGTCGAGCCGGCGCGGAGCGCTCATGGGTGACTGGGCGCCCGACACCTGGCAGCGGCGACCCGCCGCGCAGCAACCCGACTGGCCTGACCGCGGAGCGCTCGGGACCGTCCTCGACGAACTGCGGACGCTTCCCCCGCTGGTCTTCGCGGGCGAGTCGCGCGCGCTGACCGACGCGCTCGGCGCCGTGAGCGATGGGCGCGGCTTCGTCCTCCAAGCGGGGGACTGTGCCGAGTCGTTCGACGCGTTCTCCGCCGACTCGATCCGCGACAAGCTCAAGGTGATCTTGCAGATGGCGGTCGTGCTCACGTACGGCAGCGGCGTGCCCGTCGTGAAGCTCGGACGGATCGCCGGCCAATTCGCGAAGCCGCGCTCGTCCCCCACCGAGACGCGCGAAAGTGTCGAGCTGCCGTCGTTCCGGGGCGACATGGTCAACGACTTCGCGTTCGACGAGGACGCGCGACGACCCGACCCGCAGCGACTGCTGCGCAGCTACCACCAGTCGGCGTCGACGCTCAACCTGCTGCGCGCGTTCGCGAAAGGCGGATTCGCCGACTTGTCACGGGTGCACGCATGGAACCTCGAATATCTCGACTCGAGCGCCGAAGGCCGCCGGTACGAGTCGCTCGCAGCCGAGATCGAGCGGGCGCTCCGGTTCATGGCCGCGTGCGGCATCGACCTCGACGCCGAGTTGCAGCTGCACCAGGTCGACTTCTACACGTCACACGAAGCCCTGCTCCTCGGCTACGAGGAGGCGCTGACGCGACGCGACAGCCTCACGGGCGACTGGTACGACTGCTCGGCGCACCTGCTCTGGATCGGCGAGCGGACCCGACAGCTCGACGGCGCGCACGTCGAGTATCTGTCCGGCGTCCACAACCCGCTCGGCGTGAAGCTCGGCCCGACCGCGACCGGCGACGAAGCCGTTGCGCTCTGCGAGCGCCTCAACCCGACGCGCCGGCCGGGACGTCTCAGCTTCGTGTGCCGCATGGGCGCGGACCGGATCGCGGAGGCGTTGCCACCAATCCTGCGCGCCGTCGGTGACGCCGGGCACCCTGTGGTGTGGATCTGCGATCCCATGCACGGGAACACCTTCCAGCACGCGAGCGGGTACAAGACGCGCGACTTCGACGACGTCATGCGGGAGCTGCACGAGTTCTTCGTCGCATGCGACGCCGCGGGGGTGTGGCCCGGCGGCGTCCACGTCGAGCTCACCGGAGACAACGTGACCGAATGCCTCGGTGGCACAGAGGCGGTGCTCGACGAGCACCTCGAGCTGCGCTACGAGACGCGCTGTGACCCGCGCCTGAACGCCCGCCAGTCGCTCGACCTCGCGTTCCACGTCGCCGAGCTGCTCCGGCGGTAGCGCCCGGCGCGAACCGGAGAAAGCCGCCCGCCGCGTCGACGAGGCTCGATATCGTGCGGCCGATGGCAGGACTGATCGAGGCTCAGCGGATCACCAAACGCTTCGGCGACTTCGTCGCGGTCGACGGCATCGACTTCGAGGTGCAACCCGGTGAGGTGTTCGGCTTCCTCGGTCCGAACGGCGCCGGCAAGAGCTCGACCATGCGCATGATCGGCTGTGTCTCGCCGGTGACGTCGGGCTCGCTGCGAGTGTTCGGCCTCGACCCCGCGGTTGCCGGCGCCGAGATCCGCGGCCGGTTGGGCGTCGTGCCGCAGCTTGACAACCTCGACAACGAGCTCACCGTGCGTGACAACCTCATGGTCTACGGCCGGTACTTCGGTCTTCCGCGCGCAACGATCGCCGCGCGGACGAGCGAGCTCCTCGACTTCGTGCAGCTCTCGGACCGCCGCGACAGCCGTGTCGAGCCCCTGTCGGGTGGCATGAAGCGGCGGCTCGTGATCGCGCGTGCACTCGTCAACGACCCGCAGCTCGTGTTGCTCGACGAACCGACAACCGGCCTCGACCCCCAGGCTCGGCACCTCGTCTGGGAACGGCTGTACCGGCTCAAGGCACAGGGCGTCACCCAGGTGCTGACCACCCATTACATGGACGAGGCCGAGCAGCTCTGCGATCGGCTCGTGATCATGGACCGTGGCCGCATCGTCGCCGAAGGTTCGCCGCGCGAGCTCGTGCAACGGCACGCGACACGCGACGTCGTCGAGCTCCGGTTCCTCGAACCCGACCGCCGCACCGGCGCGATGGCCGCCATCGCCGCGCACGCCAACGGCGCCGTCGAACGTGTCGAGGAGCTCGCCGATCGCATCCTGCTCTACACCGACGACGGCGACGTCGCGGCGAGCGCCGTGGGATCGGTCGAGATGCTGGGCGCCGCCTCGGTCCTCGTGCGCCGCAGCACCCTGGAGGACATCTTCCTGCTGCTCACCGGACGAACGCTCGACGAGTCGTGAGCACGAGTGCGATCCCCCGCGCGGCGCCCGTGCGCTACGTGCTCGAACGCGAGCTGATCACCTTCCGGAGGTTCTGGCGGACCACCCTGTTCATGCACTTCGTGACGCCGCTGCTCTTCCTCGCGGCGATGGGGCTCGGCGTCGGCGGTCTCGTGCGGCACCACACCGGCGACGTCCACGGCGTGTCGTACCTCGAGTTCATCGCGCCGGGTCTGCTGGCGGGGTTCGCCGTGCAGTCGGCGGCCATGGGCTCGACCTGGGCGGTCCTCGCCTATCACAAGTGGATGGGCGTGTATCACGCCGCGGTCACCACGCCGATCGAGTCGACCGACGTGCTCGGCGGATTCCTGCTCTGGCTCGCCATCCGCACCGCGATGCAGGCGACGGTGTTCCTCGTCGCTGCCGGCCTCCTCGGGGGACTCATCTCCTGGTGGACACCGCTGGCGGTGCCGGCCGCGATGCTCGGCTCCGTCGCCGTCTCGGCACCGCTCGCCGCGTGGAGCATCACGCTGGACCGCGACGTCGGCATCGCCGTGATGTTGCGGCTCGGCGTCATGCCGCTGTTCCTGCTGTCGGGCACGTTCTTTCCCATCCAGCAGCTTCCGTCGTGGCTGCGACCGGCGGCCTGGCTCTCCCCGCTGTGGCACGTCGTCGAGCTCTGCCGTGGTGCCACCACCGGCTCGATCGGAGCCGGCAGTGTCCTCGCGCACGTCGCCGTGCTCCTCGGCTGGCTCGTCGTCGGGTGGCTGTGCGCGGTCCGGACGTTCAGCCGGAGGCTGAACCCGTGACCCGCGTCGAAGGGCCCGTCGACGGCCCGGTGCTCGACGCCGGCCCGGGTGGGATCGGGAACCTGTCACGGATGCTGCCGCCGGGCACGCTCGCCAATCGCCCCTGGCACATCGTCGAGCGCAACACGGTCGCCTATCGGCGCACGTGGCCGGTGTTCCTCACCGGCTTCGCCGAGCCGGTCCTGTACCTCTTGTCCATCGGCATCGGGGTGGGTCGTCTCGTCGGGAAGGTCCCGGGACCTGCCGGCGCGCTCGTCGACTACCGCGCGTTCGTCGCACCCGGCCTGCTCGCGGCGTCCGCGATGAACGGCTCGATCATGGACACGACGTTCAACTTCTTCGTGAAGCTGAAGTACGCGCGCACCTACGACGCGATCTTGGCGACACCGCTCGACACCGTCGACGTCTCGCAAGGCGAGGTGTCGTGGGCCGTGATCCGCGGGACGTGTTACTCCGCCGGGTTTCTCGTCACGATGCTGGCGTTCGGGCTCGTGCACTCGTGGTGGGGACTGCTCGTCGTGCCCGCAGCCGCGCTCACGGGGTTCGCCTTCGCCGGCGCCGGCCTCGCGCTCACGACCTTCATGGGGTCGTTCCGCGACTTCGACCGGATCACGCTGTCGATCGTGCCGATGTTCCTCTTCTCCGGCACGTTCTTCCCGCTCTCGCGCTATCCCGACGTGCTGGCGTGGGGCGTGCGCTGCTCACCGCTGTACCAGGGCGTGGCGCTCATCCGCATGCTGACGCTGGGCGGTCTGACGTGGACCGCTCTGGTCCACATCGCCTACCTCGTGACGATGGGTGTCGTCGGAGTACGGATCGCCGCGCGCCGGCTGGTCAGGGTCCTGCAGCCCTGAGGTGCGCCCAACCCTGAGGCGCCCCGGCGGGACTCACGCAGGCTGCGACGAGCCTGCGACTCCGAACGCCCGCATGATCGCGTCGACGAGCTGATCGGCGAACGCGGCGTCGATGGCGCCGCCGGTGACGAGCACGCGAAAGAAGATCGGGGACACGATGAGGTCGGCCACGAGGTCGAGCGGCGTGTCGGCGCGGAGGTCACCCCGGCTGATGCCGCGCTCGATCACCTCGTACGTGATCGCCCGCCGCCGCGCCACGAACCCGTGGTACGAGGACGCGAGGTCGGGGCTCCGCGACGTCGCCCCGAGCATCGCGTGGACGAGCCGCCCGAACTCGGTGCCGTCGAGCGCAACCACGAAGCCGCGCGCGAGTGCCTGGAGGTCGCCCCGCGTCGTCCCGGTGTCCTGCCATGGTGCGTGCTCCGCGGCGACCCGGGCGACCGCCGCCATCACGAGCTCGACCTTGCTCGGATACCGGCGATAGATCGTCGCCTTGCCGACACGGGCGCGGGCGGCGACGCCCTCCACGCTCATCCCCTCGAAGCCCTCCTCGGCCAGCACGTCGATCGTGGCGCTCAGGATGGCCTGGTCGGCCGCGGCACTCCGGGGACGGCCGGGCCGGCGCAGCGACGTCCCGCGACTCGGCGCGCCGGTCATGCCTCCTCCCGCTGGACGCCCGTCGCCGGTGTGCGACCGTTGGTTGCGGGCGCGAGGACGTCTGCGGGACCGGCCTCGTGCAGGTCCGCGACCGCCACGTCGTGATCCCGAGCCCGTGCGGGCAGCCACAGGAACACGACGGTGGTGGCAACGAGCGCCGCGCCCGCGGAGATCGTGATCGAGGAGTGCAACGCGTGGACGAAGGCTTGGCGCGCCGCGCCGGCGAGCCCAGAGACACGGCGACCGGGGCCCCGCGCGTATTCGAGCGCGAAGCCCACCGACCGCTCCATGGTGGTCCGCGCGCCGCTCGGGATGCCCTTCCCGGCGAGGAACGAGCTCATCCGAGCTCCGTAGACCGACGCCAGCGCGCTGCCGATGACCGCGACTCCCAGCGCACCGCCGGTCTGACGAGTGGTGTCGTTCATCGCGGATCCGACGCCGGCGCGCGCTCGCGGGAGTGACCCCATGATCGACTCCGTGAGCGGACCCATCACGAGACCGAGACCGACCGAGATGCACACCATCCGCGGCATGAGTGACACGAGATAGTCGCTCGTGTCGCTCACGAACACGAAGGCGGCGAGCGCGACAGCCAGACAGAGCAAGCCGGCGCCGACCACGACCGTATGGCCGAACTTCCCCGTGAACCTCGCGCTCGCGATCGAGACGACCATCATCGTCGCGGCCCACGGGATGAACCGGATCCCCGTCTCCAGGGGCGTGTATCCGAGGACGAACTGGAAGTACTGCGTGAGCAGGAAGAGGACTCCGAACATCGCGAAGAAGACGAGCATCATCGCGGTGCTCGCCGCGCTGAACCGCGGGTTGGAGAAGAACGTGAGGTCGAGCATCGGATGGTCGGTGTGCCGCTCCCGCACGCCGAACGCGATGAGCAGCACCGCGCCAAGGGCGAAGCACGCGAGGGTGGCCGCGGAACCCCACCCCTTCACCGGCGCCTCGATGATCGCGTACAGCAGCACGGCCAGACCGGCGATCGAGAGCAATGCCCCCGGGATGTCGAGCCGGCGAACCTCCGGATCGCGCGAGCTCGGCACGATGAACACCCCGGCCACGAGCCCGATCACCACGATCGGCACGTTGACGAGGAAGACCGAACCCCACGAGAAGCGCTCGATGAGGAACCCGCCCGCGATCGGCCCGATGAGCGCGCCCAGGCCGGCGGTCGCCGCCCAGAAGCCGATCGCCTTCGGGCGTTCCTCGGCCGTGAAGACGTTGGTGAGGATCGACAGCGTCGAGGGCATGATCCCCGCCGCGCCGATGCCCATCAGCGCGCGCATCGCGATCAGCATCGAGGCGCTGTCCGACAGGCCTGCCAACAGCGAGCCCACACCGAAGATCGACAAGCCGACCTGGAGCGCGCCTCGACGGCCGAACCGATCGCCGAGGCTCCCGGCGGTGAGCAGCAACCCCGCGAACACCAACGTGTACGCGTCGACGATCCACTGCAACTGACTGTTGCTGGCCCCGAGGTCCTTCACGATCGTCGGGATGGCGACGTTCAGGATGCTGTTGTCGACGATGATGACGACGAGGCTGAAGCACAGGACGCCGAGGACCCACCACCGCCGTTCGTGCGCGCGGGCCTGCGCCTGCTCATGGGTCCGTCGGAGGAATGCGCGGCCACTCCCGCTCACCCGGCCGCTCCGTTCGTCGCGTTCCGAATCGCTACCGGATCGTATCGGAACCGCGGGACGCCCGCCCGGGGCCTGGGCGTGAGACGACGCTCAGGAGGCGGTGCGGACCGCGGCGAGCGCTCGCTCCACCGCGTCGTTGGACGCGGCCAGGAGCGGGAGCCGGACGTCGGGCGTCGGGATCCGACCCTGCGCGTGCAGGACGCCCTTGAACACCGACGGGTTCGGCTCCGCGAAGCACGCCTGGACGACGGGCAGCAGCGCCTCCGCATGGGCACGGCCTTCGTCGACCTTCCCCGCCAAGCCGCAGTCGATCATCGACACGAACCGCTCGGTCAGCAGATGCGCCGACGCGCAGATCGCGCCCACGCCTCCCATCAGCACCGTCGGGAACAGGAAGGGGTCGTCTCCGCCCAGCACCGAGAATTCTGGGGGCGCTCCGGCCAGCACCTCGAGCGTGTCGGTGTCGATCGCGTTGACGGCCTGCTTCACCCCGATGATGTTCGGCACGCGTGCGAGATGGAGCAGCGACGCGGAGCCGAGGTTGCGCCCCGTCCGGATCGGGATGTTGTAGACGACGACCGGCACGGGGCTCGCCGCGGCGACAGCCTCGAAGTGGGCGACGATGCCGGCCTCCGACGGACGCACGTAGTACGGCACGACGACGAGCACGGCGGTGAGACCGGGTAGCTCACGCAAGGAGTCGACGGTGGCGACGGTCTTCGCGGTGCTGTTGGTGCCGGCACCGACGATCAGCTGCGCGCCGGTGGCGGTGCACGCGCGCGGCACGCGGCGATCACCGCCTGCTGCTCGCGCGCTTCGAGCGCAGCGCTCTCCCCCGTCGTCCCGAGTGCGACGATGCCGCGCGCGCCCGCGGCCACGTATTCGTGGGCAAGTCGTTCCACGACGTCGACGGCGACCGATCCGTCGGCCGCGAAGGGAGTGACGAGCGGGACGTAGACGCCGTGCAGAAGCCTCTCGACCACCATCGCGCGAAGGCTAGCCCCCTCGTCCCGCCGAGCCCGCTGCGAATGGGGCCCGCCGCTATCGTCCCCTTGCATGTCGGAGCCGTGGAGCACGCTGCTCACGATGCTCGCCGGCATCGCAACCGGCGTGCTGTCGGGAATGTTCGGTGTCGGCGGCGCAGTGGTCTCCACCCCCGCGATCCGCGCGCTCGGGGCCTCGCCGCTGGAGGGTGTGGGCTCCACGTTGCCGTCGATCATCCCGTCGGCGTTGAGCGGCACGCTGCGCTACCGGCGCGAAGGCCTCGTGGTCGGCACGGTCGCGGCATGGGCCGCGATCCCGGGCGCGTTCGCCGCGGTCGCGGGATCCCTCCTCGCCGACGTGGTCCCGGGCGGGGGCCATCCTCTGATGATCGCGACGGCGGGGATGATCGCGATCACGGCCGCGCGCGACGGCAATGCAACCACGACGCGTGGCGGTGCCGTCGGCGATCCCTGCCGTTGCCGCCGCAGGGAGCGCGCCGCTCGACCACTCGGCGCATGACTCGGCCGATCACCTGCGCTGGCGCGCCGCCGTCAGTGGTACCGGGGCGGGGTTGCTCAGCGGGCTCCTCGGCGTGGGCGGAGGCATCCTCCTGGTTCCGGCATTCAGCAGCTGGCTGCATCTCGACATCAAGCGCGCCGTCGCGACGTCGCTCGCGTGCGTCGGCGTGCTCGCGATCCCCGGCACGATCACGCACGCCGCGCTCGGTCACATCGACTGGGGATTCGCAGTCCCCCTCTCGATCGGCGTCATCCCGGGCGCACGACTCGGCGCCGGGCTAGCGATCCGCGCGACCGACCGGTCGCTCCGCATCACCGTCGGTGTGGTGCTCGGTGCGATCGCGCTCCTCTACGGCGCGCTCGAAGTCGCGGCGCTGTTCTGAACCGCGAGCACTGCGACCCGCGCGAAGACCTCGTCGAGCATGGGCGCGGTGAGCCGACCCGTGAACGTGTTCTGTTGGCTCGGGTGAAAGCAGCCGACGATCGTCGCGCTGGCTCGTCGAGATCTCGACGCCGTGCCCGAACTTCGGACGCGGGGACGGCAATGGCGCGCCGGACGCGGCCAGAACACGAGCCACCGCGTCGTACGCGAACGCACCCAGCGCGACGATGACTCGCACGCGCACGAGCGCGGCGAGCTCGCGACCGAGGTACGGCAGGCAGCGGTCGCGCTCGTCCGGTGTCGGACGGTTGTCGGGGGGCGCGCATCGCACGGCAGCCGCGACGTACGCGTCGCGGAGCTCCAAGGCGTCGTCGCGCGACACCGACGTGGGCTGGTTCGCGAACCCGTTGCGGAACATCGATGCGAACAGCCAGTCGCCGGATCGGTCGCCGGTGAACACGCGACCCGTGCGGTTGCCACCGTGGGCGGCGGGAGCGAGACCGACGACCAGGACCCGCGGCACGGGGATCACCGAAGCCCGGGACGGGGCGACCCCAATACGTCTCGTCGCGGAACGCACGGCGTCGCTCGCGCGCGACCCGCTCGCGCCACTCGACCAGGCGAGGGCACGCGGTGCACGTGACGATCTCGTCCCGGAGGGTGCGGAGCTCGTCGGTACGGGCCATGCGGACGGATCGTAGGAAGCCGGCCCGGACATCTCCGCGCGGTAGCACGGGTACCCTGCGCCGAGCCGAGCCCCGGAGGACGCGTGCGGCTGTTGCTCATCGTGAACCCGCGCGCTTCGTCGGTGACCGCGCGTCGGCGCGGCGACGTCGAGTGCACGCTCCGCGGGGAGCCGACCTCACCGTCGCCGACACCGCCGGGCACGGCCACGCGACCGAGCTGGCACGTGACGCGGCGAGCGCCGGGGTGGATGTGGTTGCGGTCCTCGGCGGCGACGGCACCTTGAACGAGGCAGCCCAGGGTCTCGCCGGCAGCGACGTCGCGCTCGCCG
This sequence comes from uncultured Actinomycetes bacterium, assembly GCA_963815405.1. Taxonomy (GTDB): domain Bacteria; phylum Actinomycetota; class Acidimicrobiia; order IMCC26256; family DASPTH01; genus CAWFGR01. Next base: position 265,410 of record CAWFGR010000001.1, on the reverse strand, counting down.
CGCTGCCCGGCGGCTCGACGAACGTCTTCGTGCGGACGATCGGCACGTCGTACGACCTCAACCGCGCGGCGACCGACACGCTGGACGCGCTCGCGCGTGGCTCGACCGAGCGTGTGGGTTTGGGTCGGGTGGGCGATCGTGTGTTCTTGTTCCACCTCGGGATCGGCTTCGACGCCGCAGTCGTGCGGACCGTCGAGCGTCGGCCACGCATGAAGCGGCATCTCGCGCACCCGGCCTTCGCCGCCGCAGCGATCGTGACGTGGGCGCGTGGCTACGACCGTGGCACCGTCTTGCAGATCGAGACGACGACCGGCGACGGTCGGGCCACGCTTCCCGTCGCGAGCCCGTTCGTCGTGGTGTCGAACAGTCGTCCCTACACGTACCTCGGCCGCATGCCCTTGACCCTGGCACCGCAGGCGGGACTCGACCGCGACCTCGCCGTGACGGCGTTGCACTCCATCGGGCTGGGCCTCCTGGCGCGCACCCTCTGGGCGAGCCTGCGCGGCGGCGAGGCGCTCCGGCACGACCCTGATGTCACCCAGCGCGGTGACGCGCTCACCGTTGTGGTGACCGGAGACCGCCGGTTCCCCTACCAGGTCGACGGCGAGTACCTCGGCGAGGCACAACGCCTCGACGTTCGCTACGAGCCGGACGCGCTGACGATCGTGCGGCCCTGAAGGAGGCGGGTTTTCTGCCGCGAACCCTTGCGCCCCGACATCGCCTTCAATACGCTGCGCCGTCGACGCGCCGAGGTCCTCGCCCGACGACGGAAGCCACGCACTCGACCGGAGCGACGGGAGCACGGGTTGACGCTGACCTGGGTCCGCACACACGACTGGGACGTGGACCAGTGGCGTCACCGGTCCGCGTGCCGCGCTCGGACCCCGACGTCTTCTTCCCGGTCGGCAGCACGGGCGTTGCGGTCGAACAGATCGAGACCGCGCGCCGAATCTGCGCCAGCTGCCCCGTGCGCACCGAATGCCTCGATTTCGCGCTGGCGACGAACCAGGAGTCGGGCATCTGGGGTGGGGCGACCGAGGACGAGCGCCGCAAGACCCGCAAGACCTGGCTCGCCACGCCCGCCACGATCGCGACCTGACCTCGCCCTCGAGAGACCAAGGTCGGGACTCAGGCGCCCCCGGACGCTCCGCGGGTGGTACCGGGATCACCAGGTGGACGCGGGTGCCACCTGCGCTCTCGACGGTGATCGACCCTGCGAGCTCGCCGGTCACGAGCGCGTGGACGATCGAGAGGCCCAGCCCGGTCGACCGCTCCAACGCGAAGCCGACCGGAAGTCCGACGCCGTCATCGACGACGTCGACCAGGAGGTCACTCCCCTTCCGCTCGAGGTGCACGGTCACCGTCCCGGTTCCGAGGCCGGACGTCGTGGGGAACCCGTGATCGACGGCGTTTTGCATCAGCTCGTTGATCACGACGGCGAGCGGCGTCGCGATGTCACCGGGGAGGATGCCGGCGTCGCCCTCGACCGTGAAGCGTAGCTCGCCACCGGGTGCCGCGACCGACTCCTCGACCACACGGACCAGGGGACGAATCACCTCGTTGAACGCGACGGCGTCGCCGGCATCGCGCGACAACGTCTCGTGCACGATGGCGATCGAACGGATCCTGCGCTCGGACTCCTCGATCGCGGCCTGCGCCTCGGGTGAGCTGCTTCGCCGGCCCTGCAATCGCAGCAGGGCGGCGATGGTTTGGAGATTGTTCTTCACCCGGTGGTGGATCTCACGGATGGTCGCGTCCTTCGAGACAAGCATCCGATCGCGTCGACGAAGGTCGGTGACGTCGCGCAGGAGCATCAACGCACCGACAGGTTTGCCGTGCTCGAGGAACGGGATCACGCGGAGGAGCACCGACACGTCGCCGCGCTCGACCTCCTCGGTCTCCGGCGCGCGGCGCCGCAACGCCTCGTCGACCGCGCGCTGCTCGAAGCCCATCTCGGCGAGATGCAGCCCCGATGCGTAGGCGTGGATTCCCATGCGATGCATCGCACTCACCGCGTTCGGACTGGCGAAGCGGACCCGTTGGTCGGCCTCGAGCAGGATGGCGCCGTCACCCACGCGTGGCGTGGCCTCCGCCTCCGGCTCGTCGTCGGGGAACGGGAAGCTTCCCTCCGCGACCATCGCGGCGAAGCGGCTGAACGCGTCGAGGTAGTAGTCCTCGAGCTCACCGAGCTGCCGGCCGAGGGTCGCGCGCGTCCCGGGTCGCGACCGCCAGCAGCTCCGAGCCCCAGCGCACCGGGACACACTGCACGCGGACGCGCTGCTTCGAGCCCAGCACCGGCGCGTCTCCTTCGACGATCTCCCCGCGCCGCCAGGCTCGGGCGACGAGCGGCCGTGCCATTTCGTCGACGATCGACCCGACCAGGTCCATCGGATAGACGGTCTGGCCGGTCGTCGGTCGGACCTGCGCGACGACGACGAACCGGCCGCCGTCCTCTCCGTCGACCGGAACCAGCAGTAGCAGGTCGGAGAAGCAGAGGTCGGCCAGGATCTGCCAGGACGCCACGAGGCGTTCGAGGTGCTCGAGCTGCCCGGGCTGGAGCGACGCCTTGCCGCGCGCGCGACTTCGAAGAGCGTCACGAGGCGGCCTCGCGGAGCATCACGGCGCGGATGGTACCGACGTGTCGGGCTCGGCCCGACCGAGCAATCGGCGGCCGACACGCGCCAGGCTGGTCAGGTCGGTGATCTCGGCCGCGTAGTCGGGGACCGCGACCAGCACCTCGGGGATGCGCGCCAGCTCTCCTCGCAACTCGGCTTCACGGCGAGCCACCACGCCGAAGTTGCGGAACGACTCGCCGACGGTCCGCAGAACCCGCGCGGTACGGACCGGGTCGTCGAGCGCAGCCACGCCGAGCCCGCGCAGAGCCTCGGCGATCTCGCCCGACGAGCTCTGCATCGTGACCGCGGCACGGTCACCGTCATCGGACACCAAGTACTGCGGCAGCGTCCGGTTCAGCACGAGCGCGCCGAGATGCAGCTTGCGGTCGACGAGCTCCTCGCAGAAGCGCTCGGCCTCGCGAAGGGCGCGCCCTCCAGGGTCGTCACGACCGTGAACACGGTCCGTCGATCGTGCACGAGCGCCTCGACCTCCTTGGCCCGCTCGACGAAACCCGGATACATCGCCTGGAAGTTCAAGAAGAACTCCGCGATGTCCCGGAGGAACTGCCCGCCGAGCACGCGATCGGCCATCTGGTAGAAGGGCTTGCTCGCGACATTCATCATGCGGGCACCTCGCCCGCCGAACCGGTACGGCATCGTGAGCCAGCGGAGGAGCCGGCCGCCGAAGAACTCGGCCATCCGGCTCGGCGCCTCGAGAAAGTCGATCGTGTGCCGCGACGGTGGCGTGTCGATGACGATCAGGTCGTAGGTCCCCGTCGTGTGGATCTCGTAGAGACGTTCCATCGCGATGTAGTCGTGGCTCTGCGCGAAACGCCCGGTGACGTTCGCGTAGAGCCGATTCTCGAGGATGCGGTACGCGGTCTCCTCGTCGGGTGCGTGACGCAGCACGAGGTCGTCCCACGACGCCTTCGTGTCGAGCATCGCGGCATAGAGCTCACCCCGAGGATCGGCGCCCACCATGGCCGGGTCGAGCACAACCTTGCGCTCCACGTTGCCGAACTCCTGGAGTCCCAGGGCGTTGGCGAGCCGGCGCGCCGGGTCGATCGTGAGCACGAGGACCTTCCCGCCGAGATGCGTCGCCGCCGCGACGCCCATGGCAGCAGCGATCGACGTCTTGCCCACCCCTCCGGAGCCGCACACGACCACGACCTCGCGCGTCGCAAGCAGCGAGTCGAGCGACGTCGCCGGGCTAGCCACCGAGCTCGTCCCCCAGCGCGGCAGCCATCATCCGGGTGACCCGGAGGCCGTGGTCGCGCACGAACAGGTAGGGCAGGAACAGGGCGGGGAGCGCGACCGCCTCCCGGAGCTCGGCGAGATGTGCGGCCCGGTTGCGCCGCAGCGACACCGCGAGCGCCGCGGCGTCGAGAACCGCCCGTGCGCCCGACCCGGCCGCGCCTTCGAGCGTCGCCAGCGTGGCCGGCTCGCGCATCGCGTCGAAGGCCTCCTGGTCGGCGCGCGTGAACAGCTCGGGCAGCACGCGGTTGACGATCACGGCGCCGAGCGGGACCGTCAGCTCGGCGCGTACCCGCGCGACGAGCTCGATGGTCTCGTTGACCGGCATCTCCTCCGGCGCGGTGACGACGTTCAGCGCGGTGAGCTCGGGGTCCGAGAGCAACTCGACCATCCAGTCGGTCTGCGTGCGCACGGGACCCATCCGCACGAGCTCTTGGATCGCGCGCGGCGCATCGAGCTGACCGACCACGTGGCCGGTCGTGGCGGCATCGACGACGATGAGATCCCATCGCGCCCGACCGGCGATAGCCTCGCGCAGCTCCCAGCAGATCTTGCCGATCGTGAGGATCTCCTTGACCCCCGGCGCTGCCGTCGCGACGAAGTCGAACGCGTGCGCCACGGGTCCCAGCCGTCCGATGACCGGAACGCGCAGATTGAGCTTCAGGTACTCCCGCAGCGACGCTTCGGTGTCCATCTGCATCCCGTGGACGCCGGGATAGACCTGTCGCGGCTCGAAGCCCACGGGACCGGTCTCGAAGAGCGCGCGCAGCAGGCCCTTGCCGTCGACTTCGACGAGCAGGACGCGGGCGCCACGCTCCGCCGCCAACACCGCGGTCGCCGCGGTCACCGTGCTCTTGCCGACACCGCCCTTGCCGGTGAAGAGCAGCAGGCGACGCTGCAGCAAATCGGGCCCGAGGCCCACGGCGTGCGCCTAGCGACCGAAGCCGACGCGCTTGCTGGTGCCGTCCTCCGAGATCTCGACATACGCGATCTTGTCGACGGGCGCGCCGATTCGGCGACCCTTCGCATCGGTGAGCCAGACGATCGGACTCCCGTCGGCGAGCGTCTGGTTGATCTGCGCGACCACGTCGTCGACCACGCCCTCGACCTCGAGGCTCAGCTCCTTGGGAGTGTGGACCACACCGATGCGAAGTTCCATGCCATCGAATCTAGTGGCCGCCGCTCTCCGCCAGCGCTCTCAGACGAGGAGCTGGCCGCCGTCCATGCAGACCACGCTCCCGGTCATGTAGCCACAGCCCATGACGAACAGCGCCAACTCGGCCGCTTCCTCCGCGCGGCCGATACGCCCCACGGGCAACGACGCGCCGATCTCGGCGACGGCTGCGACGCGGTCCTCGCCGAGGAACTCGTCGAGCGCGGGCGTATCGATCACGCCCAACCGCAGCGTGTTGACCCGGATCGGTGCGAGCTCGACGGCCATCTGGCGGGCGAAGACCTCGACCGCACCCTGCGCGGCGCCGAGCAGCGACGTGCCCGGAAAGCACTTCCTGGTGGAGACACCGGACATGAACGTCATCGAACCGGATGGCCTCGTGCGCGGTGCCGCGTGCTGCACGGTGTGGAACTGGCCCCAGATCCTCGTGTCGACGTTCGGCGCGAACGTTGTCTTCGGCGTGCCCACCACGGGTCCCGTTCCCGGTACCGCTGCGCAGACGACGAGATGGTCGAGGGAGCCCACCGCCGCGAAGAGCGCGGCGACCGACGCTTCGTCGGCGACGTCGCAGCGGTACGCCTCGCACGGTCCGATCTCCTCACGCGTGGCGTCGAGCCGCGCTTGGCTCCGACCGGCGATGACGACGTCACCACCGCGGGTCGCCGCGAGCTTGGCGGTGGCGAGCCCGATGCCCGCGCTACCGCCCAACACCACGATGCGACTTCCCTCGACCGTTGCCATCCGCCCCCCGTTCGGTGCTCGCGGCGATCAGCGGATCTTGAGCTCGGGATGGAACACCTTGGTCGGCGCGAGCTCCACGTCGAGACGCTCCGCGATGCGGGTGAACGCGCGCGGCGGCGTCGTCGGGATGGGCGACGACGATCGGTCGTCCCACGTCGCCGCCCACGCGCAACTCGGCGACGAGGGGCACTTGGCCCAGCAGCGGCACCCCGAGGTCGTCGGCGAGCTCCTGGCCGCCGCCGGACCCGAACAGCTCGTAGCGGGTGCCGTCGTCGCCGACGAACCACGACATGTTCTCGATGACGCCGACGACGTCGAGGTTCACCTTCTCGGCCATGGCTGCGGCGCGCTGCGCCACCTTCTGCGCCGCCAGTTGCGGCGTCGTGACGATCACCACCTCCGCGCGGGGCAGGTACTGCGACATCGAGAGCGCGACGTCGCCGGTTCCCGGCGGCATGTCGATGACCAGGTAGTCGGGGTCGCCCCAGTACACGTCGGTGAGGAACTGCTCGAGCGCCTTGTGCAGCATCGGGCCGCGCCAGATCACGGCTTGGTCCTCGCGGCGAAGAAGCCCATCGAGATCAAACGAACACCGTGCGCGCGCGGCGGGATCATGAGGTCGTCGATGAGGCCCGGGGGCTCGGTGATCCCGAGCATGCGCGGCATCGAGAAGCCCCACACGTCGGCGTCCACGGCTGCCACCCGGTGGCCGCGCTGTGCGAGCGCGACCGAGAGGTTCGTGCTCACCGAGGACTTGCCGACCCCGCCCTTGCCGGACGAGATGGCGAGCACCCGGGTCCGCGCGTTGGTAAAGGGATTCGTGCGCTCCGGCTCTGCCGCTTGCGACGCGTCGACGACCGCGAGCGGGTTCGGCGGCTCGATCCCCTTGAGCCGCGCGGCAACGGCCTGGACCTCCGCGGAGGTCATGTCGCGCACGTCGACATCGGCACGGCTGATGCCGACGACCGCCTCGGCACGCGCGACGGACCCGGGCCGCCAGCTCGGCGCGGGGCTCGTCACCGGGCAGCGGGCTCGCCAACGACACCACCGCGGTCGATCCGTCCACCGCGACGCCGGCCAGGATGCCGAGCTCCCCGATGGGTCGTTCCAGCTCGGGGTCCTCGACCGTCTCGACCGCGGCGCGGAGCTCGGCAGGCTGGGGCATGGCCACCTCGGGTCGCCATCGGCGGAGAGACGGGACGGGAATTTCCACTACGGACATAGGTAGAATACCGTCGTGACGCTCGAGCAGCTCCAGCCGGAGCTCACCGCCGACGAGTTCACCGCCGCGGTCAGCGCCGTGACGAACGCGTTCGGCGACCCGACCCGCCGCGGGATCTACCTCTTCGCGCGCAACGCCGGCCCGCGCGGCGTCACCGCAGGTGAGGTCGCGGAGCACTTCGCGCTGCACTCGAACGTCGCTCGCCATCACCTCGAGAAGCTCGCGGGGGGCGGCTACCTGTCGGTCGACGTCGGTCGCGCCGAGAGCGACGTGGCCGCACGCGGCGCGGGGCGCCCGTCGAAGCGATACCGCTGCGACACCCCGAGTACCGGCATCACGATGCCACTCAAGCACGACGACGTGTTGGCGACGCTGCTCGCTCGCGCGCTCGACACGCTCGGTCCCGCGCAGGCCGAGTTGCTCGCCGACGACGTGGGCTTCGAGTACGGGCGCCAGTTGGCGCAGCGCATCGACCCGACCGAACACCACCGCTCCGTCCGCGCCGCGCTCGCGGCCGTCGCCGATGCCCTGACCGCACACGGGTTCGCCGCGCACACCGAGGCGCGCGACGGTCGCATCGCCATCGTGTCGGAGTGCTGCCCGTTCGGAAGCACCGCCGAGCAGTACCCACACGTGGTGTGCGCGCTCGATCGCGGCATGATCCGCGGCATGCTTGCCGGGCTCTACGGCGAGACGTCGGTGCGGTTCGAAGCGAGCCGCCCCGAAGGCGACGATCGCTGCGTCGCGACGCTCTGACCCCAGAGGGGACGGAGCCGTGCGCCGCGCGTACCTCGACCACGCGTCGACCTCGCCCCTGCGAGCTCGCGCGCGCGACGCGATGCTTCCCTTTCTCGAGGGTGCTGTCGGCGATCCCGGCCGCCTGCACACCGAGGGACGGACGACAAGGGTGGCGGTGGAAGGGGCGCGCGAGGAGGTCGCGGCACTCTTCGGCGCGCGACACCGCGAGGTGGTCTTCACCGCGACGGGTACAGAAGCGGTGAACACGGCCGTCTTCGGTGCACGCGCCCGTTCGCCGCACTCGGCCCACCACATCGTCGCCACCGCAGTGGAGCACTCGTCGGTCCTCGACGCCTGCCGGCGGCCGACCGGCGACGGCTCGTCGGTGACCGCCGTGGGCGTCGACCGGCTGGGGCGCTTCGACCCCGCCGAGGTGATCGACGCGCTGCGGGACGACACAGTGCTCGTGTCCGTCCAGCTCGCAAACCACGAGGTCGGGACGACGCAACCGGCCGCCGAGGTCTGTGCCGCAGCTCGCGAGCGAGGAATCCTGGTCCACGTCGACGCGTGCGCGGCGGCGGGACACATCCCCATCGGCTTCACCGCCCTCGGAGCCGACCTGTGCTCGGTGACCGCCCACACCTTCGGTGGGCCCGCGGGGGCGGCAGCGCTGCTCGTACGGCGAGGTCTGCGCCTCGAGCAGTTCATCGTGGGTGGCGCCCAAGAGCGGGCCCGACGCGCCGGGATGGAGAACGTCGCGGCCATCGTCGGGTTCGGCGCCGCCGCGGCGGAGGTCGGGGCCGCCCTCATCGACGAGGCCGCGGCCGCCCGCAGCCTCGTCGACGGGATGATGCACCGGGTGATGACCGAAACCCCCGGTGTCGAGCGCTTCGGCGATCCGGTCGACCGCCTCCCTCACCTCGCGTGCTTCGGGGTGACCGGCGTGGAGGCCGAGCCGATCCTGCTCGCGCTCGATCAGCACGGAGTGGCGGTCCATTCCGGCTCCTCGTGCTCGAGCGAGGCGCTCGAGCCGTCGCCGGTCCTGGCCGCCATGGGGGTCGACGCGGAACACTCGCTGCGCGTGAGCGTCGGCTGGAGCTCGACCGGCGACGACGTCGACACGTTCCTCGCCGTGTTCCCGGGAATCGTCGATCGACTCAGGGGGTTGCGCGCGGTATGACGATCCAAGGCCTCAACCACGCCGTGCTCTACGTCCGCGACGCGTCGCGCAGCGCCGCCTTCTATCGCGAGGTGCTCGGGTTCACCACCGTCGCCGAGCCGGGCGCCGGGCGCGCCGTGTTCCTCCGGGCGCCGGGCTCCGATCATCACCACGACCTGGGCCTGTTCTCGATCGGCGCCGACGCCGTCGCCCCCGAGCGCGGGCGGGTCGGGCTGTATCACCTCGCGTGGGAGGTCGCGAGCATCGAGGACCTCGCCCAGCTCCGCGACGAGCTCTCGCGCCGCGGCGCGCTCGTCGGCGCCAGCGACCACGGAACGAGCAAGTCGCTCTACGCTCGCGATCCCGACGGCATCGAGTTCGAATTGATGTGGGCGGTGCCGCGAGCCTTCTGGGGTGAGTACGAGCACGATGCGCCCGTGCTGCCCTTGGACCTCGAGCGCGAGCTCGCCCGATTCGGTACAGGAGCGTGACGCCATGACACACTCACAACGCGCAGAGCTTCCCGAAGCGCCCGCCTGGCGCGGCATCAACCACCTGGCGCTGGTCACGCCCGACATGGACGCGACGGTGCGGTTCTACGCCGGCGTGCTCGGCATGCGTCTCGTCGCGACGCTGATGGCTGGCCCGATGCGCCATTACTTCTTCGAGATGGCCGGCGGCAACACCGTCGCGTTCTTCGAGTCGAAGGGCATGGAGACGTTCGCGAAGCCGGCCGGCGAACCGAGCGCGCGGTCCGATCCAGCTCGACCACCTCTCGTTCAACGTCCCTGACGAGCATGCGCTCGAGATGCTGCGGAAGCGCTTGCTCGCGGCCGGCTCGGAAGTCACCGAGGTCGTCGAACACGGGATCATGCGCTCGGTGTACTTCACCGATCCGAACGGCATCGCGCTGGAGGCGTCGTGGTGGGTCACCGACGTCACCGGACGTCCGGCGGACTACACCGATCCGCACGTGTTCGCCGATCCCGACCCGGTCCCTGCGGTCGACGAGCTGCGTAGGAGCGTGCTCGAGTCACTTCCCACGACGAAGCTCGTCTGAGCTCTCCTTCGGTTGCGCCCACGACGGCGGGCGCTTCTCCGCGAACGAGCGCATCCCTTCGCGAGGTTCGTCGGAACGCATGCTCGCCAGGAACTCGTCGAACACGACAGGCGGGAGCGCCGCGTTGATCATGCGCTTGTAGTGACGCCGCGCGCCGGGACCGGTGCGCTTGAGCGCGTCGAGCGTCTGCTCGAGCGCGTCGTCGAGCTGTGCGTGGGCGACGACCTTCCCGACGAGCCCGATGCGCTCCGCTTCGGCCGCGTCGATCTCCTCCCCGGTGTAGATCATCCAGCGCGCTTTCGCCAGACCGACGAGCTCCGGGAGGCGCACCGGGATGAACGGCTCGGTGAGCCCGCGCAACGCCTCCGGCACGCGGAACCGCTGCCTGGTCCGACGCGATGACCAGGTCGGACATCAACACCGCGATGAGCCCCGCCGCCTGGGCCAACCCGTTCACCGCGCTCACGACGAGCTTGGACGCACGCTCCCAGCTCTGGAACGGGAAGATCCCCTCGAGCCCGGCGAGCATCACTTCCGGGTCGCCCGTGGTCCAATCGCTCGTCCCCTGGACGAGGTCGCCGCCGGTGCAGAACGCCCGGTCGCCCGTGGCCCGCACCGCGATCAGCTGCACGGCGTCGTCGAGGTCGGCCCGGATCACGCAGGTGCGCAGTCCCTCGTACATCGGCGGGGTGAGCGTGTTGAGCTTCTCCGGCCGGTTGATGGTCAGATAGGCGACGCCGCCACGGACCTCGTAGTCGAGGCCCTCGATCGGTTCCATGTCATGCTCCTGGCCTCGAGCTCAGAACGGTGAACCACCGTCGACGTTGAGCCACGCTCCGTTGATGTAGCTCGCCTGGTCCGAGACCAAGAAGGCGATGGCTGCCGCGTACTCGGACGGATCGCCGATGCGGTTGGTGAAGTTAGCCGTATGGAGGATCTCGTGGTTGAGCTTCTCGAACGCGGCCTGCCGGTCGATCCCGTGCTCGGCCATGAGCCCGGCGAGGATGTCCTCCACCTGCTCCGAGCCGATGAAGCCCGGCATCACCGCGTTGATCCGCACCCGCGTGGTCGCGCACTCGCGAGCCAGGTTCTTCGTGTAGTGGGCGATGGCGCTCTTCATCGCCGAGTAGTGCGCGATCGCCGGGATGTAGTGGCGAACGGAGTTCGCCGCGACGTTCACCACGGTGCCCGAGTCGCGGGCGAGCATCAGCGGCACCACGACGCGGCACGCGCGCACCGCCGCCATCACGACGGAGTCGAAGGCGCGTTGCCACACCTCGTCGTCGGCACCGAGCGCGCCTTCGGCCATGTCGCACACGCCGACGGTGTTCACGAGCACGTCGATCTCGCCGAAGGTGTCGACCGCGGTACCGACGACGCGCTCGACATCGGTCATCTTCGTGAAGTCACCGACCCACGCGTAGGCCTCGTTGGTGAGCTTGCCGGCCTCGGTCGCCACCTCCTGGAGGGTCGACGACGTGCGCGCGACGAGACCGACGCGCATGCCCTCCTCGGCGAGGCGCAGACCGGTCGCGCGACCGAGGCCCTGCGTCGCCCCGATGACCAGCGCGCTCCGCCCGGCGAGCTCGGGGTAGCGCGCGCTCATCGGGCCACCCGGATCTCGTCGAGCGAGCCGTCGGGCTCGTGGTACTGGCCGCTCGAGAAGCTCTTGCGCATCGAGGAGATCACCATCCGGTCGCCGCTGAAGCGGATCTCGTTCCATCCTGCCTGCAGGCCCTCGGCAAACACGTGCGTCGCTCCGGACGGATCGATGCGCACGATGCGCTCGTCGTACGGACAGGTGGCCTCGCCCCACGAGGTGAGGTTGCCGTCGGTGTCGGCGAACACCATGTGGTCGCCGGCATCACCATGGATCTGGTTGTACTCGCCGAACTCGACGTAGAACGTCTGCCCACCGAACGGTCCGAACTCGGGCGGTGCGACCTCGCTCATGGCGAGGCCCATGTTCGCGGTGTCGTGAATGACGTCGAACTCCTTGCCGTCGTAGGCGAAGAAGCTCACGTCCCAGGACTTGGCCACACCGTCGTCGTGGTGGCCGCCCGACGGTCCCGCCATGATCATGTGGCCCTCGTGCTCGCCCCAGCTCGGCCCACCCCAGAACACGAAGTAGGGCGACAGCGGGCGGGGCGCGGTGCGCTCGTCGAGGATCAGGTAGGGCTCGGCATTGCCGTCGGCGTCGACCTCGTAGACGACGTAGTTCATGATCGAATTGCAGTAGTACTTGCCTTCCCAAGGTGTGCCTTCGGGGCCGAAGCCGCCGATCATCAACCACCCGGGGATCCCGCCGCCGATGGTGCCCACGTGCGGGATCTCGGCGAAGAGCTCCGGCTGGGTCTCACCCGGCGCGAGACGGATGATCACGTGTTGCGAGCGCGCCCCACGCGCGCCCGCGACGCGCTGGCTCGTCATGAAGATGTGATCCGTCCAACGGCCGTTGCCGAACGAGCGCGGTGCCGGCCGCGGGTTGAACGGCATGCCCCGAAAGCTGCCCGGCGCGACGAGGACGTCGACGCGGTCATCGGGGTGTAGCCGATAGATCCCCCCCGAGCCGCCTTCGGGATCCCAGTGGTCGGGGTCCGCTTGCGGCCCGTGGTCGGTGAAGACGATCGCGCCGTCCGGCTCCGTCCAGCCGACCATCGGGTCGTAGAGGTGCGTCGCCGGTTCGATGAGCTGGCGAGCCGAGAACCCCGGCTCCACGACGCGGAGCTGGAACCTGCACTGGTCCCTGATGAGATCGCGATCCACGCGTGGCATGCGGTGCTCCCCCGACGGACGGCGGCGCCCTCACGGCACCGGGCGGATTGGATACGAGGATACAGGATCGCCCCTGAGGTATGCTCAGTCGTGGAGTCGTTGCAGCCGCGGAGCCTCGCCGACGAGGCGTACGGCCGCTTGCGCAACGCCATCGTGTCCGGCGAGCTCGCCGAGGGCACCCGCCTCCGCGAGGAGGAGATCGCTGCCCAGCTCCGGCTGAGCCGCACGCCGGTGCGCGAAGCCCTGCACCGCCTCGAGGCGGACGGCCTGATCGAGACGCCCAGCGGTCGCACCGCGTTCGTGAAAGTGCTCACGGCGCAGGACGCACTCTCCGTGTACGACGTGTACCAGGTGCTCGCCCGCTACGCGTTCGAGCTCGGAGCGAAGCACCTCGAGCCGGCCGACCACGACGCGATCGACGCCCGGCTCGAAGCGTTCACGGTGCTCGCGCCGGTCGATCGGATCGCCGCGCACGACATGCTCGAACAGGCCTGGGCCGTCGTCTACGCGCACGCAATGAACCCGGAGGTCCTCCGGATCCTCGACTCACTGCGGCCGCGCGTACAGCGCCTCGTCGAGACGCGCTACCCGGAGGGGCTGCTCCAGCCCGCGGCGACCAACTACCGCAAGATGTTGTCGGCGTTGCGGCGAGGCGCGATCGACGCCGCGCTCGACATCTTCGACCGCGACTACGCGGCGATGCGCGCGGCAGTGCTCGCGCGGTTCACCGACGCAGAGCAAGCTCCGGCCAACGGCGCGGGCGCTACTGCCGCGGCAGCGTCTCAGCCGACGCCGCGCTGACGAGCTCGGTGATCCACGCGGTCGACTCGCTCGAGGTCCGGGGAAACCGCGCCCGGGCAGGGTCCATCGCGGCGTCGAGATGCTCGCGGACGTCCTCGGGCGTGAGGCCCGGCTTGCCCGAGGACCAGCCCTCGGTCTGACCCAGCAATCCCCGGCAGAAGTGGCTCAGCCCGCCGTGGACGATCTCGCCGCTCACGCGGCACTCGCGGCTCACCAGGTACGCCACGACGGCGGAGACGTTGGCCGGATCCATGAGCTCCCCCCAGCGCTCCTTCTCGGCCGGGAGTGCAAGGCGGGTGGCGGCGAACGGAGCGATCGCGTTCACCGTGATGTCGACGCCGAGCTGCTCGGCCTCGAGGTGCAGGCTGCGCATCACACCGACGGCGCCGAGCTTCGCGGCGGCGTAGGTCCCCAGACCCGGGAAGCCGAACATGGCCATCGAAGTGGTCAGCACGATCCGGCCGTAGCCCCGCGACAACATGTCGCGCCATGCCGGCTGGCCCACGAACCAGATCGCGTGCAGGTGCACGGCCAGGTTGCCCATGAGGTGCTCGACGGACTCCTCGGCGAAGGGTTCGCGGGTCGTGACACCGGCGTTGTGGATGAGCACGTCGACCTTGCCGAATGCATCGAGCGCGCGTTGCACGATCGCCGCGCCTCCCTCCGGCGTCGCGACGCTGTCGGTCGACGCCACGGCGCGACCGCCCGCAGCCTCGATCTCGGCCACCACCTCGGCCGCGACGCTCGCGTCGCCCGCCTTCCCGTCGCGCTCGACACCGATGTCGTTCACGACCACCGACGCACCACGCGACGCGAGCAGCAGCGCATGGGATCGTCCGAGCCCTCGACCGGCTCCGGTGACGATCGCGACCTGTCCCGAGAAATCGATCGGCGCTTCCATGCCACCCATTCTGCCGGGAGTCCCGGACCCGGTCTGCGACGGCGCGGGATCGGGCGCCGACCGGACGTCGCGTTATTGTATCCAGGAATCCAAGAACACAGTTTGGGGGAGCTCGGATGGACCTCGCAGGCAAGACCATCCTCGTCATGGGCGCCACGCTCGGCCTCGGCCACGCCACCAGCCAGAAGCTGGCCGCCGAGGGCGCGAACGTGGGCCTCGTCGCCCGCAACGAGGAGCGCCTCGCGGCGGTCGCCGACGAGCTCCGCGGAGCAGCGGGCGCGATCGCGACCTGGTCCGCCGACTGCTCCGACACCGCGCAGATCCGCCGCGTCGTGGAGGAGGCGAAGGAGCGCTTCGCCACGATCGAGGGCCTCGTGTGCACCGTGGGCCCGAACCGCCCCGTCGGTGGCGGATCGTGGAAACGAGCCACCGGCGACTACTTCGCCGCCATCGCCACCGACGACGAGTGGGACTACCACTTCCAGCAGGTGCTGATGAGCGCGGTGCGACCGTGCCGAGAGGTCGTCTCGGTCATGCGTGCCCAGGGCCACGGCGCCATCGTCAACACGTGCGCGATCTCCGCGAAGCTCTGGCTCCCCCAGATGGCCCCCTACTCGGCGATGAAGAGCCGCGCTCGCCCACTTCACCAAGAACCTGGCGAAGGAGGCCGCGCCCGACGGCATCCGCGTGAACGCCATCTTCCCCGGATTCATCCACTCCGAAGACGTGGAAGGGATCCTCCAGGGGATCATGGCGGACCGGGACGTCGACCACGACGAGGCCTTCCGGATCCTCGACGACGAGATCCTCGAGGGCATCACCACGTTCTCGGGACGGACGGGCGCGCCGGCCGAGTACGCCGAGGTCATCGCGTTCTTGCTCTCGGATCGGGCGAGCTACGTGGCCGGCGCCTCGATCAACGTCGACGGCGGCTCGGCCTTCATGTTCTGAGCCTCGCTGCGAACCGGGTACCCCGGCCCGCAGCGAGGCGGGGCCCGAGCGGCCCGGCGCCGAAGGCGCCGAGAGCGGAAGGCTAGAAGCCCCACACCTAAACTTTCAAGGTCCACCCGTGACCAGGGAGTCACCATGCCGCTCACCGACGACATCAAGATGATCTCGGTCGACGACCATCTGTTCGAGCCCCCGCACGTGTGGCAGGACCGGCTCCCGGCGAAGTACCGCGACGTCGGGCCACGCATCGTCGAGATCGAGGAGGACCGCGACGAGCCCTACTACTCGAGCGTCCTGCACCTGAAGAAGGGCATGCAGGTCTGGCGCTACGAGGACATCATGGAGCCGAACATCGGGCTCGTCGTGATCCCGGGCAACGAGATCGACGACCCCAACTTCGACCCGCTCAAGGACCGCACGTTCGACCCGGTCCGCTTCGACGAGATGCGGCCCGGCGCCTACGACCCCGTGGCACGCCTCGGCGACATGGACGCCGACGGGGTCTGGGCGCAGATCCCGTTCCCGAGCTTCCCCGGCTTCGTGGGCAACAAGTTCACGCTGGCCAACGACAAGGAGCTCGCGCTCCTGTGCGTGCAGGCGTACAACGACTTCCTCCTCGACGAGTGGTGCCCCGTCGCACCCGACCGGTACGGCGCGCTCGTCATCCTCCCGTTGTGGGACACCGCGCTCTGCGTCACCGAGATCCAGCGGTGCGCGGCGAAGGGAGCTCGCGGCCTCCTGTATCCGGACAACCCCGCGGGCCTCGACCTGCCCTCGTTCGGCTCCGGCCACTGGGACCCGGTGTTCTCCGCCGCCGAAGAGGTCGACCTCTCGCTGAACATGCACTTCGGTGGGTCGAAGATCGTGCCGTGGATGTCGAAGGACGCCGCGCAGGCCGCGGTGACGTCAGTCTTCGGGATGACGCTGTTCAACTCGATGTCCGAGCTCGTGTACTCCCCCGTCTTCCACCGGCACCCGAACCTCAAGGTCGTGTACTCGGAGGGTGGCATCGGGTGGATCCCGTTCGCGATCCAGCGGGTCGACCAGGTGTGGGAGACGTACCGCCACTACCCGCTCAACCCGCCGATCAACACCGAGGTCCGGCCGTCGGAGCTGATCCGCAAGCACATCTGGGGTTGCTTCATCGACGACCCCATCGGTGTGGTGAACCGCGACTACATCGGCGTCGACCGGCTGCTGTGGGAGTCCGACTACCCGCACCCCGACTCGGTGTGGCCCTACAGCCGGCGAAACGCGGAGAAGGTGTTCGCCGACGTCCCGACCGAAGAGGTCCTCAAGATCGTCGAGACGAACGCGCGCGAGGTCTTCCACTTCGACTGAGCGGGGCCGACCGTATGGCAACCGTGCTCGTCACCGGCTGTTCCAGCGGGATCGGGCGCGCCCTCGTCGACGAGCTCGCCGGGCGTGGGCATGAGGTGATCGCGACGGCGCGTCGGCTCGACACGATCGGCGACGCGCCTGCGCACAAGCGGCTCCAGCTCGACGTCACGAGCGCCGACTCGGTGGTGGCCGCCGTCGCGCTCGCGGGCCCTATCGACGTCCTGGTGAACAACGCCGGCATCACGCTGTGGGGCCCGGTCGAGCTGCTGCCCATCGACGACGTCACCGCCGTGTTCGAGACGAACGTGCTGGGCGCGCTGCGCATGATGCAAGCAGTCCTGCCCCAGATGCGCGCTCGGCGTCAGGGGAGGATCGTGTGCGTCTCGACGCCCGCGGCGCTGCGCGGCGATCCGCTGATCTCGTGCTACGGATCCAGCAAGGCAGCGCTGGAGCGTCTGTGCGAGTCGCTCCGGCTCGAGATCGGACACCTGGGCATCGACGTGCTGCTCGCCGAGCCGGGCGGCGTCGAATCGAACTTCGCGGCGAATCGCAAGCATGTCCCGGTCGCCGACGCCGACTACGTCGACCTCGTCGAGCGCAACGGGCGGCTCTCCGCGAGCTACGCGGCTGGCCGCATCACCAGCGAAGCGGCTGCGACGGAGATCGCCGACCTCGTCGAACGGCCGCACCCGCCACTCCGCACACCGATCGGGTCGCATGCCGCGACACTCGTCCACGAACGTCGCTCACTCGACGACGAGCAGCGACTCCGATCGATGCAAGAGCAACTGGGCCTCGTCGATCCCGACCGCGCCTGAGCCGAGACTCGCGGAGGTCCGTTCACCCGAGCTGAGCCCGCACCGCGGCGAGACGCTCGATGGACGCGAGCACCGCCCGTTGATCGTCGCAGAAATGCCGCAGGACGACGTCGGTGTACCCCATCTCGCCGTACTCCAGGAGCCGTTGTGCCACCGCAGTCGCGTCGCCGGAGGTCAAGGCCTCAGGACGGAAGCCGCGATACCCAGCGGCGACCGCGCGCTCGTGCTCGGCCGCGGCATCGGCGCTGGTCGCGCCAACATGCACGTCGCGGCGGATCGCGACGGCTCCAGGGGTGCGGCCGAGTGCTTCGCACTGCTCGCGGTACGTCGCGGCTTGCGCACGCGCCTCGTCGGGAGTGACGTGCGCGTTGCAGATCCAACCGTCGCCCAGGCGCGCGGCGCGCTCGATGGCAGGCGTGGCGGTCGCTCCGATCCAGACCTCGACTGGTTCGTGCGGCACCGGAGCCACGGCCGCGCGCTGGATGTCGAAGAGCCCGCTTCGGTCGCTGACGGTCTCGCCCGCGAGCAGCCGTCGGACCAGGTCCAGACCCACCTCGAAGCGAACGGTTCGCCCGACCGACGGAACGCCCATCGCCGCGAACTGCTCGGCTCCGCGTCCGATCGCAGTCTGGAGGATGAACGGTCCTCGGCCGAGCGCGGCAAGCGTCCCGATCTGCTCGGCCAACATCACCGGGTGCCACAAGGGCAGGAGGAACAGTCCTCCGAACGGACGGTCGTCCCACTCGGCGAGCAGACGACCGAGCATTGCGACGTTCTGGAAGTAAGCCTCGGAGGGCCCAGTCGCGTGATGGTCACCCACGAACAGCGCGTCCACTCCCGCGTCGCGCGCCGCCCGCGCGCGGTCGACGACCCATTGCCCCGAGTCCGTCGCACCTGCCGCATAGGCCGTACGCAGCGACACGCTCACCTGCATCACGCCATCCTCACACGCAGCGCACTCGGCTGCGGGTCAGGACGAGGAACGTGGATCGCCCGGCAGAAGGCGATCGGTGACGACGACGCAGACATCGCCGCGACCCTGCAGTGGCAGGACCAGCAGCTCTCCGGTGTCGTAGGCCACCTCGATCGCCTCGCCTTGGAGTGTGGCGCGAGCGACGTCGAGGTCGGGGACGAGGACCGCGAACGCGTGAACTCGTGGGATGTCGAGCTCCACGCCCCAGACGTCGACCGACTGCTCGGGCGCGGACCGCTCGAACAAAGCCGAGGTCATGTCGCGAAGCGAGACCCCGGCGCGCGGCTCACCCCGGCCCGAATGTGGATCCGAGAACGTGACCGATCGAACAAGTGGGCAAGCCGCTCCGCCGCGGCGCGGATCGCACTCGACCGGGCCTTCGAACCATTCGATCAGCAGCCCGGCGACGTCGTGAGGATGCGAGAAGCCGAACGTCGGATCGGCCCACGTGAAACGCACCCCGTGAGTCTCTAGGTGCGCGGCCGTCGCTTCGAGGTCCGAGACCTGCACCGCGACGGAGTTCACGCCGGAACCGTGCCGGCTGACGAATCGAGCCGTCGGACTGTGGCCCGAGATCGGCTGGCCGATCTCGGGCGAGTTGTCCCCGATCCAGGTCATTCCGCCACGCCGGGCCACTCGCGGGTTCAGCTCCACGGTGTCCTCGAGCACCCGGCAACCGACGAGATGCGCGAGCACGTCGTGTGCCGCCTCGTACTCGTGGACCATCGCGGTCGCGTGGAAACACCAGCGCAGCTCGTGGCCCTCGGCCGTGGCCGCATGCGACCCCAGGTCAGTGCGAGTGTGCGTAGTAGGGGTTGGCGCCGGATGCGTGGTCGGTGACGTCGACGACCTCCGTGAGCTCCGAGAACGCGTCGAGGAGCGAGGCCTCGATCCCCTGCTTCAGCGTCGCCGTGGCCGACGAACAGCCCTGACAACCCCCGGAGAGTTGCAGGTACGCGATGCTGCCCTGGATCGCCTTCAGCTCGGCGTGCCCACCGTGGCTCGCGAGCGCAGGGTTGATCTCGCCGTCGAGGAGGGCGATCACCTGCTGGGCGAGGTCGCCGCTGAGGTCGGCGTCGGCAAAGACGTCGGGGATCTCCGGCTTGTTGGGGTTCCTCATGACCATTCCGGTGCCGGCGAAGTCGAGCTCAGCCCCCTTGAGGCTGGCTGCGCTCTCGGAGGGAATGGCCACCAGCAGACCACCATGGTCCTCGAGGAGGGTTCCGGCGTCGATCTCTGCTCGCCGGCGGAACTCCATCAGGTAGCTGAAGGCGCCGCCGTGCTCGCCGGAGATCTCGACCCACAGCACGAGGTCCTCCGCGTCGGCTTCCGACGCGTGGACCTCGAGGACCTTCTCCAGCGCGATGGGGGTGATGCTCAAGACGTCGCTCATGGCTTCCATGGTATGTCCTCCCCGGGATTTCTCCTACCGCGAGAGTGGGTAATTCTTCGGCCTCCGGGCCCGCTGGGTGGGCGGCGCGACCGACCGGAACGCCGTCGGCGAAGAGGTCGACGCGGTCGTCAGAGAACGCGAAGAGGCCCGCGATCTTCAGACTCTCCGGCAGGGGCGTCGGGTAGGACCAGGCCACGTCGGCGTGCATCTCGCCGCCGACGCGCGCCGACCAGTACCGGGCCGGGCCCTTGTAGGGGCAGTGCGTGATCGTCGAGCTCGGCTCGAGCAGCTCCGGTGCGCAGGTGCGGGAGGGGAGGGGGAGGTAGTAGCGCACCGGCAGGCCCGTCTCGAACAGGAGATGCGGGCTCGACGATTCGCCCAAGACCTCTCCGCCGAGCTCCACGCGCACGAACCTCGAGCTCGCCAGGATGTCGACGCGTGTGTCGGGGCTCCGCGGGTGCGTGTAGACCTGCTCGTCCTCTTCGAACCAGGCGCCCATCATGTGCCATTCCAAGCGCATGAGACCGCGCAGCTCCTCGATCGGCGATTCGTGGTATCGCAGCGCCGCATTTGGAGCCTCGCGACCAGGTACCCGCACGGTGTAGATGCGCCCGTCGCCCCGACTCGGCGAGTGTGCGACTTCGTCCTCCGCGTCGAGCTCGGCGAGCACGTGCTCGGCCGGCAAGTAGCAGCTGGGATATCCCGGGCCCTCCCACACCAGCGTGGGCCGCGTGGTGTCGGCAACCAGCCGACCGCCGAGGTACACCGCACCCGTTTCGAGCCGGGCTCGACTCGAACCCGTCCGCGATCACTGCTCATGGGACCTCCGGTACGTTGGCCGCGTGGCCCGCGAACGGGATCGGCATCCGCAGAACGCCTCTGGCGCCTGGTACGTCGACACGCGCTGCATCGCCTGTGACGCGTCCCGTCATCATGCCCCGGACCTCGTCGTCGCACTCCGCGACGGGCAGTCGGTCGTCGCCCGCCAGCCCGCGACGTCCGCGGAGGAGATGGCGATGTGGCGTGCCGCGCTCGCGTGCCCCACCCGATCGATCGGTACCGTCGATCAGCGCGCCGAGCCCCCGGGAGTCTTTCCCTGGGAGCTCACCACCGGTGTGTTCCTCTGCGGCCACAACGATCGCCGCTCCTACGGCGCCCACTCGTGGTTTGTGCCGCGACCATCGGGCGGATTCCTCGTCGACTCGCCGCACTGGGACGACGGTCTCGTGGCCGCACTCGAGCAGCGGGGTGGACTTGCGCACGTCCTGCTCAGCCACCAGGACGACATCGCCGACGCTGAGCGCTACGCCCGGCATTTCGACGCGAGGGTCTGGATCCACGAGGACGACCGCGCCGCGGCACCCTTCGCGACGGATGTCGTGACCGGAGTGGATGCGCTCGAGATCGAGCCCGGGCTCATCGTCTTTCCCGTACCGGGTCACACCCGCGGCAGCGTCCTCTACCTGAGCGACGAACGACACCTGTTCACAGGCGACTCCTTCGCGTGGTTCCACCGAGAAGCTCGTCTCGGTGCGTTTCGCGGCGCGACCTGGTATTCGTGGAGCGCGCTGCGAGACTCGTTGCACCGATTCGCGGTCTCGGGGCACTCCTTCGAATGGGTGCTTCCCGGACACGGTAAGTGGCACGGCGATACGACATCGGTGATGCGCGCCGCGCTCGAGTCACTCGTTTCGGGCATGTGACACGATGGCTGCAGCCCGATCGAGGAAGGACCACCGATGACGGTGAAGACGTTCTCTCACGTGGCCGTCGGCGTCCGGGACATGGAACGCTCACTGCCCTTCTACCGCGACGTGCTCGGTTTGGAGGTGGTCTTCGACCAGACCGAGACGATCACCAGTTTCGGCGGCGTGCAACGTCGTGGTGTGTATCTCCGCTGGGATCGCGATCCTCGCACTCCGTTCGTTGTGCTCGACCAACTGCTGTCGGTGTCGCGGTCGGGTGAGGCGAGCCGGCCGTTCGAAGACCTCGGCGTCCATCATTTCGGTTTCTGGGTCGACGACGTCGATCCCATCGTGGAGCGGGCCCGGTCGGCGGGCGCACTCGTGATGCTCGAGCCACGCGACACCGACACCGTGGGCTATGGCGAGGCTCCCGGCGGCACGATCCGTACCGCCATCGTCCGCGATCCGGACGGCAATGCCGTGCAGCTCGACTGCCGGCGCGCCGAGGCGAGCTGAGGCTCTGCGGGTGCTCAGCTGGCAGATCGGCGAGGTACGGATTCAATGCGTGGTCGAGCTCGTTGCCGAATCACCGATCACGCGGGCCTTCGTCGCTTCGGTCGCACCTGACGAGCTCGCTCCGCACTTGCATTGGCTCCAACCGGCGTTTCTCACCGACGATCTACGCACGCGAGTGGCCGTCCAATCGATGCTGATCGAATCACGCGACACTCGCATCGTCGTGGACACCTGCTTTGGCAACGATCGACAAAGCGCGATCCGCTCAAATCTACAGACGGACTACCTCGACCGTCTCGCCGACGCCGGATTCGGTCGCGACGAGGTCGACGTCGTGTTGTGCACGCACCTGCACATCGATCACGTCGGATGGAACACCATGCTGGTCGACAACCGGTGGGAGCCCACATTCCCGCGAGCGTGGTACCTGTTCGCCGCCGATGAGTTCGAGTACTGGCGCGCCCACGACCACGTCTACGTCGACCTCGCCGACACCGTCCTGCCGATCGTCGAAGCTGGGCGCCATCGCCTCGTCGACGCGCGCTTCGAGATCACTGACGAAGTGCGCCTGCTCCCCACGCCGGGCCACACTCCCGGCCATGTCAGCGTTGCCATCAGCTCGGGCGGCGAGCACGCCCTGATCACCGGCGATGCGCTCGCCCACCCGATCCAAATCGTCGATCCGACCTGGCCATTGCGCCATGAAGTCGACATTGCATTGGCCAACAAGACGCGGCAGCAGCTGTTGGCCGCACTCGAGGGAACCGCCACGTTGCTCATCGGGACTCACTTCCCCGAGCCGACGGCTGGCTACGTTCGGCGAACCGAGGCCGGCCTGCTCGAGCCGGGCACCGCGTTGGAGCCGACGCATCGCCCGGGCCGACGCTGAACAGGAGCCACCATGGACCTCGCCTACGCACGCGACATCTTGCGCAGCAACCACCGCGCCGTCCTTGCCACCGCGCGAGCCGACGGCCGCGCCCAGCTGTCGCCCATCGTGACCGCGCTCGACGCGCACGACCATCTCCTCATCAGCACGCGCGAGACTGCCGTCAAGGTTGCAAACATTCGCCGCGATCACAAGGTCTCGATGTGCGTGCTCGCGGACAACTTCTTCGGCGCGTGGATTCAGGTGGACGGGGTCGCCGAGATCGTCCACCTCCCCGAAGCCATGGACTCGCTCGTCTCCCTGTATCGAACGATCTCGGGTGAGCACCCCGATTGGGACGACTACCGCACGGCGATGCACCGGGAGCGCCGGGTGATCCTCCGCATCTCCATCGAGCGCGTCGGACCCGAGCGCTCCGGCTAGGAGCAGGGCAGCTCCTCGACATGCCAATCAACCTGCCGCGCCTCTGCCTCCGCCGCGGCGACGCGCGCCGGAGGCTGCCGCTCCGCGCACCACGCCCGCCGTTGGTCGGCGAACCGCTGCTGGCGCTGCTCCGTCCGTCGCTCGGCCGATCCCTCGAGCACCTCTTTGCGCCGGAGCCCATCACGCGGACACTCGGTGACGACGGGTTGTTCGGGCCACAGTCGGTGGTGTGGCGCGTGCACGGCGACGTCAGTGTGTTCGTGGGCGCGATCCGAGCGTTGCTGATCCAGGCCCTCCACCCGGAGGTCGTGGCCGGAGTCGTCGAGCACTCCGGGTTCCGCGACGACGCACTGCATCGTTTGCAGAACACAAGCCGCTGGGTGACCAGGGTGATCTTCGCCTCCACTCCCGATGCTCACCGCGCGATCGACGGACTCGCGGCCCTGCACGAACGGGTGGTGGGCGTCAGTCATCGTGGACGCCCGTATCGAGCATCGGAGCCCGCGCTCTTGGCCTGGGTGCACAACGCCTTCGTCGACTCCTTTCTCGCGGCCTACCGACGCTTCGGGCCCGGCCTCACCAACCAGGAGGCCGACCGGTACGTACTGGAGATGACCCGCCTCGGGCGGCTCCTCGGGTGCGACGAGCTCCCGGCATCGGCACCGGCGCTGCGGGCATGGCTCTGCGAGCACCCCGATGTGGCCGACAGCCCCGGCTTGCGCGAGTCGATCGAGTTCCTCGGCCATCCCCCGCTCTCGACCTCGTATCGCATCCCGTACTTCGCGCTCCATCAAGGCGCGCTGGCCATCGTTCCCGAGCCACTGGCTCCATTGATCGGTCGGCCCTTGCCGGCAGCAGACGTCGTCGCCGAAACCGTCCTTGTCGTCCTCCGGACCGTCCTTCCCGCGCCCGGTCGCGCTGCGGCGGCCACGCGCACCGCATCCGATTCGAGGCAGACTCGGTGAGCCATCGAGCGTGAGCGAGGAGTTCGGCATGGACGCATACGAGGAGATCCGGCGCCTGATCTACGCCTACCCGAAGTGCATCGACCGGGGGGACCTCGCAGGCGTCGCACGGCTGTTCGCCGATGCACGTGTCGTGTTCGGCTCCGGTCGCGAGGTCCTCGGCGAGGAGGCACTTCGCCAGTGGTTCGACAACACGGTCGTGCTGTACGAAGGCGGCGCCACCCACGTGCACCACCTCGTCGGCAACGTGACGGTCGACTTCGAAGACGCGAGCCACGCGACCGCGATGAGCTACTACCAGACCTGCCAGGCGGTGCCGCCCGACTTCCCGCTGCAACTGATCATCGCCGGCCGCTACCAGGACCGCTTCGGGCGCGTCGACGGCCGCTGGCGCTTCGTCGAGCGGCGGTTCCTCCGCGAGTTCGTCGGCGACACGAGCTACCACGTGCGCCCACTCGGTTTGGCGCCGGTCGAGACCTGACGCCGGCTCGCGCCGGGCGGTGAGGTCGACTCAGCTCCGGCGCAGGACGTTCAGCGCCGAGCCGGCGCGGAACCACGCGATGTGCTCATCCGACATCGTGTGGCTGGTGAGGATCTCGTCGCTCGTGTCGTCGGCATGGTGCACGACGACACGCACCGGCTTCCCGGGCGCGAGGTCGGCGAGGCCGACGACGTCGACCGAGTCGTCGACGCGGATCTTGTCGTAGTCGGCCGGGTCGGCGAAGGCGAGCGCGAGGACGCCCTGCTTCTTCAGGTTGGCCTCGTGGATACGCGCGAACGAGCGGACGAGGATCATCTTCGCGCCCATGAACCGGGGCTCCATCGCTGCGTGCTCGCGCGACGAGCCTTCGCCGTAGTTCTCGTCGCCCACGACGATCCAGTCGATGCCGTCCTGCTTGTAGAGCTTCGCGAGCTCGGGGAGCGGCACCTTCGCGCCGTCGCGCACGTCGATCCCGAGGCCCGACTCGGCGGGCGTGAACGCGTTGTTGGCGCCGATGAACAGGTTGCCGGAGATGTTGGTGAGATGCCCCCGGTACTTCAACCACGCACCGGCGGGCGAGATGTGGTCGGTCGTGCACTTCCCGGCGGCCTTCAGCAGCACACGCAGCCCCTGGTAGTCGCGACCGTCCCAGGCAGGGAAGGGCGCGAGCAGCTCGATGCGCTCGGAGTGCGGATCGACGACCACCTCGACGGTCGAGGGATCGGCGGCCGGCGCCAGGAACCCCGATTCGCCCGGATCGAAACCCTTCGCGGGCAGCTCGTCGGCCACCGGCGCCTCGAGCACGACGGCCGTGCCGTCGGGGGCCGTGAGCGGCTCGCGCGTGAAGTCGACGTCGAGGCGCCCCGTGAGCGCCATCCCGACGACCGTCTCCGGGGAACCGATGAAGCTCAGCGTCGCTGCATTGCCGTCGTTGCGCGGCAGGAAAGTTGCGATTGAACGACGACACGATCGTGTTGACGTCGCCCTTGGAGATGTCGTCGCGCTGCCACTGCCCGATGCACGGACCGCATGCGTTGGCCAACACCGTCGCACCGATCGCCTCGAGATCGGCGAGCAGGCCATCGCGCTCGATCGTGGCGCGCACCTGCTCGGAGCCCGGCGTGATGAGCAGCGGCGTCTTCACGCGCAATCCGTGCGCGCTCGCCTGCCGGGCGACATTCGCGGCACGACCGATGTCCTCATACGAGGAGTTCGTGCACGAACCCACCAGCGCGTAGCTGATGTCGAGCGGGTAGCCCTCGCGGTGCGCCGCCGCGCCGACCTCGGCGATCGGCCGGTCGAGGTCCGGGGTGTGCGGTCCCACGAGGTGCGGGCCGAGCTCGTCGAGGTCGATCTCGATGACCCGGTCGAAGAAGCGCTCAGGATCGGCGAGGACCTCGGCGTCGGCCTGGAGGTGCTCGGCGTTGCGGTCGGCAAGGTCGGCGAGCGCTTCGCGGCTCGTCGCCTTGAGATACATCGCCGTGTGGTGGTCGTACGGGAACAGTGAGCACGTCGCGCCGATCTCGGCGCCCATGTTGCAGATGGTGGCCTTGCCCGTCGCGGAGATCGACGCGGCACCGGGCCCGAAGTACTCGACGATCGCGCCCGTGCCGCCCTTGACGGTCAGCACCCCCGCGACCTTCAGGATGATGTCCTTCGGCGCCGCCCAGCCCGACAGGCTGCCCGTGAGGTGCACGCCGATGAGCTTCGGCACCTTGGTGTTGAACGGCCAGCCGGCCATGACGTCGACCGCGTCGGCGCCGCCGACCCCCACCGCGACCATCCCCATGCCGCCGGCGTTCGGCGTGTGGCTGTCGGTGCCGATCATCATCCCGGCGGGGAACGCGTACTGCTCGAAGACGACCTGGTGGATGATCCCCGAGCCCGGCTTCCAGAAGCCGATGCCGTACTTCGCCGACACGCTGCGCAGGAATTCGTAGACCTCGGAGTTCACGTCGACCGCGGCCTTGAGGTCGACGTCGGCACCGACGCGCGCCTGGATCAAGTGGTCGCAGTGCACCGTGGTGGGCACCGCGACCTGCGGCAACCCCGCGGTCGTGAACTGCAGCAACGCCATCTGAGCCGTCGCGTCCTGCATGGCGACGCGGTCGGGACGGTAGTCGGCGTAGTCCTCGGCCCGCTCGAGCCCGATCGTCGCGGCGTTGTCGGCGTGCGCGAAGAGCACCTTCTCGGCGAACGTCAGGGACCGACCGAGCCGGTTCCTCGCTGCGTCGAGCGCCGCCGGAAACCGGGCATACGCGGCCTCGACGAGCTCGACGGGAGTGGTAGGACCGACAGTGTTCGCCATCTGCTGCTCCTTCGTGCTGACCACTCGAAGGGTACTCAGGAGCAAACGTGGGTCCCCGATCGCAGGCTCAAGCCGTCGCCCGCCAGTGCGCGTGGTCGCCGCTCCGCCTGTTCACGTCGAGCGTCGCCCACGTGGAGGTGAAGTTGCGATGCGAGATCCGCCATCCATCGGGGGTGCGCACGAGCTCATCGAGGTAGACGCCACCGAGCAGATAGGTCGCTCGTTCCTCGCCCCGCACGTGCATGGCGCTCGCGTAACAGCGGCTGCGGGCGCGGTCGCCGTCCAGCTCCACTGAGATGTTGGTGACCGTGTGCTGGGTCGCGGGCAGGTCACCGATGCCCTTCTGGGCGCGCTCGGCGAACTCCGCGACCGACGCCGGCGGCGCCTCGTCGTAGTCCAGCACCGCGTCGTCGCTGAACACGCTCCAGAGGAGCTTCCAGTCTCGGGTGTCGAGCGCCGTGCTGTAGCGGATCAAGACGTCGTGGATCTCGAGGCGGTCGGCGAGGGTCTGCACATCGATGGTCATGATTCCCCCAGAAGTGTCGACAAGCGTGACACGAACGCGGCACGGGCACTCAATGTGATTCCCAGGCATCTGGGTCGGCGAGCAGCTGTTCGACCGCTGCGGCAGCCGACCTTGCGCGACGTCGGCCAGCGTGACGTGCTCGAGCACCGCACGCAAGCTCGCCCGCACCGCGATCCACACCTTCGGCAAGTCGGCGGCAGCGCCTTCGTACTCCAGTTGCTCCGGACGCAAGTCGCGGACTGCGGCGAGCGGCCCCTCGATCGCGCGCATGACATCGGCGACGTTCACGCTCGACGCGGGCCGCGCGAGCCGAGACCCGCCCTCGGAGCCGCGCTGGGTCGTGACGATCCCCGCCCGCCGGAGGTCGAGGAGGATGTTATCCAGGAACTGCCGCGGGATGTCCTGGCGGCGCGCAAGGTCGTCGGCCTTCACCAGCTGGCCTTCCGATGCGGCGAGCTCGACCGCGGCCCGCACCGCGTAATCGGCCTTGGCGGTGAGCCTCACGTCATCTCCGGCACGTCACTGCACCCCCACGCCTCGAGCCGCGCGGACACTACATTGTTGATTCATCTGATCGGCTTGGCAACCAAAGGCGCACACCAGCGACGATGCACATCGACTTCGGAATCACGCTCGCCGGCCTCGCGGTCGGCATCGTCGTCGGCCTCACCGGGATGGGCGGCGGCGCGCTGATGACACCGATCCTCGTCATCGGGTTCGGCGTGCAGCCCCTCGCGGCAGTTTCGAGCGACCTCGTCGCCTCCGTGGTGATGAAGCCCATCGGCGGTGGCATCCACATCCGTCGAGGAACGGTCCACCGCGAGTTGGTCCGCTGCCTCGCGCTCGGGTCCATCCCCGGCGCGTTCGGCGGCGCCTACTTCATCTCCCACCTCGGCGACAACGTGTCGTCCACGATCAAGATCATGCTCGGCATCGTGCTCCTGATCGCCGCGGTCACGATGGTGCTGCGGGGTGTGCTCGCTCGCCGTCGCACCGGCACCGTCGAGGGAGCCGCGGCGGTGAACGTTCCCGTTCGGGTTCTCCCCACCGTCGTGATCGGCCTCCTCGGTGGGCTGATCGTGGGCATGACGTCGGTCGGGTCCGGTTCGCTCATGATCGTGGCGCTCATGATGCTCTACCCGACCTTGTCGTCGCGCGAGCTCGTGGGCACCGATCTGGTCCAGGCGATCCCACTCGTCGCCGCGGCCGCGCTCGGCCATCTGCTGTGGGGCAACCTCCAGCTCGATCTCGCCGGGTCGTTGCTGGTCGGCGCGATCCCCGGCGTCGTCGTCGGCGCCCACATCTCGTCGTGTGCCCCGGACGGGCTCATCCGGCCGGTGCTCGTCGTCGTGCTCCTGCTGACGTCGCTGCGCCTGCTCGGCGTCGGCGACACCGTGCTGTTCACCGTGGGTGCGATCAGCGTCGGTGCGGCGGTTGCACGGCTCGCCGTCGTCTTGCTTCGTCGAGATGCCGAGGCAGAGACACGGCCAGCAGGTCCTCGCTAGCCTGCGTCGATGACCGAGGCGGCCGGACCGTTCGACGCCGCACAGACGGCGGCGGTCGATCGATTGCTCACGACGACGCGCACGGTGCGCCGTCGACTCGACCTCGACGCGACCCGTCGCGCGCCAGGTGATCGAAGAGTGCCTGGCCCTCGCGATGCAGGCCCCCACCGGATCGAACCGTCAGGGCTGGCGGTGGATCGTCGTCACCGATCCCGACCGTCGCGCCGCGATCGCCGACATCTACCGGCGGTCGAGCGCGCTGCTCGGCAGCCGCGACGCGGACACCGGACAGGCGCGCGCCTTTCTCGAGATGCCTGGTGTCGAGCAGACCGCGCCGGGCGCCGACCGTGCCGGGGAACAGCAGCGCATGGGGGCATCGGTCGTCCACCTGCGCGACCACCTGGACGAGGTACCGGTGCACGTCGTCCCCTGCCTCGTGGGTCGACCGTCGACCGCCACGACCCCGTTCGGGCTGTCGACCCACTACGGGTCGATCTATCCCGCGATCTGGAGTTTCATGCTCGCGTTGCGCAGCCGCGGGCTCGGCTCCGCGCTCACGACCGCGCATCTCGCGCTCGAACACGAGATGGCGACGCTGCTGGGCATTCCCGACGACGTGACCCAGGTCGCGCTCGTGCCGGTGGCGTACACGATCGGCACCGACTTCATTCCCGGCCCGCGCTTGGCGCTCGACCGTGTCGTCGGGTGGGACGGCTGGGCCGGCGGCCCGAGCGCCTGAACCTCAGGCGACGATCTCTTCGATCGTCACCGCGCGGCATGACGTCGCCCACCTGGGTCGCGAGCGCGACTTCGATGCCTTCGGTGACGTAGCCGAACAGGTTGTAGTCCTTGGTCAGCTTGCGCGTGCAGTCGTCGATGCAGATGAAGAACTGCGAGCCGTTCGTGTTCGGGCCGGCGTTCGCCATCGCAACCGCGCCCAGCGTGTACTCGGCGCTCACCGGCTCGTCAGCGAAGCGGTACCCCGGTCCCCCACGACCGGTTCCTTCCGGACAGCCGCCTTGGACCACGAAGTCGGGAACGACCCGGTGGAAGGTCAAACCGTCGTAGTAGCCCTGACGTGCGAGGCCGACGAAGTTGTTGACCGTGTTCGGGGCGAGCACGGGCTCGAGATCCATGACGATCGCGCCGCGATCCGTAGTGATCGTCGCGCGGTAGCGCTGGTCGGGATCGATCTCGAATGCGGGGGGTTGAGCCACGGGGGTCTCCTGACGTCAGTTCACCGGGTCGTGGTCGGCGGCACCGTAGTCGACCCGTTCGCCAGGGCATTCGTGACCTGCGCCAACAAGGTGCGCGCGGCTGTCGGCCCACTGCCCGTTCGGCGCGAGCACCAGGTAGCGCTGCAGATCGGCCTGCGCCTGGGCGAGCACGCCACTGTTCGACAGGAGCACGGCGCGGAAATATCGCGAGTCGGGATACGTTCCGTCGGGATCGACGGCGATCGCCTTGTCAAAGCCTGCACTCGCGCGTGCGATCAGCTGCGCGGCGCCGTCGCGTCAGACACCGAGCTCGACGCGACGTACAGGAGGCGCGCCAGGTTCGCGTGCCCTTCGGGCCGATTCCCGTCGATCGCGATCGCGGCGTCCCACTGCGCGATCGCACCGGTGACGTCGTTCGCGGCTCGAGCGCGTCCGCGAGCTCGGCACGGAGCTCGTAGTCCTGCGGCTTCGCCGCGACCTGGGCTTGCAGCTGCTCGACCTTCGACTTCGCCCCGGTCGAGACGTCCGCGGTGGTGGCCGTCTGCTGCGAGTTCCCTGATCCCGTCTGACCGGGCAGCCGTGCCCCGAGCGCCGACGCGAGCGACACGCCCGCCAACAGCGCGAACAACGCCACTGCCGCGACAACGATGGTGCGCCGACGGGACGAGGTCTCTGCGGGCACTGGGCGCGCGTCGACGCCGTCCCGAAGCGCGCGAAGCACGATCGCGGCACGCGCGGTGTAGTCGTCGTGGAGCTCCCGGTACGACTCCTCGTCGATCCCGCCTGATGACCGCTCCAGCTCGAGGTCGTCGAGGGAACGCATGAGGTGGTCGCGCTCGGCCTCGAGCTCCTCGCGATCGAGCGGGAGCGAGCTCATGCGTCGCGCTCCGGATCGTCCGACGTGAGCGGCGGCTCCCCCCCTGCAACCCGCTCGCGTGCGACGAGCGCTTCGTCAGCCTCGCTGGCATGCAGCCGCGGCTCGCGGCGTGCGCGCCGGCATCGCGAACACGATGCCCGTGACGCCGAGCGCGAGGGCGACCACGGGAAGGGCCCAGACCACGACCCCGAGCCCGCTGCTCGCGGGCGTCAGCAGGATCGATTCGCCGTAGCGGTCGACGTACGCCTGCCGGATCTGGGCGTCGCTCTGCCCACGGGCGATGCGGTCGCGGAGGTCAACACGAATGGCCCGAGACGTCGGCGCTTGGCTGTCGGCCACCGACAGTCCCTGGCACTCGGGGCATTTGAGCTGGCGCTCGAGCGCCGCGGCCCGCGCCGCGGGGTGTGCGCGCGTCGCCGGGCCATGCCGCGACGGCGATGACCGCGAGCACGACCGCCGCGAGCGCGATCCACGGGGCCCAGCGCCGCAGCGTCACTGCTCCCGGGCTCGGCGGAGCATCGTCTCGAGGTTGCCCACGGTCACCGGCCCGAACTGCGTCGCGACGATCTGACCCTCGGGATCGATGACGTACGTCTCGGGCTGGCCGCGTGTCCCGAAGTTGAGCGCGGTGAGGGAGTTGGGGTCGAAGGCGATGGTCCACGCATCGCCTTTCGCCTGCACCCAACGCGCCACCGCACCATGAGTGTCGTCGCGCACGATCCCGACCATCGCGAAGTCGGGATCCGATGCATGACGCGAGTAGAACGCGGCAAGGGCGTCATGCTCCTGGATGCACGGGATGCACCAAGAGTTCCAGAAGTTCACGACGACGACCTTGCCGGACAGCGAATCGAGCGAGACCCTGCCGTCGGCGAGCGTGGGAAGGTCGAAGTCGGGTGCGAGCTTTCCGAAGAGCTTGCTGTTGCGCGCGTCTGCTTCCGGGTCACGTCCGACGTTGACCGCGAGGAGCACCGCGAACGCGAGCACCACGGCTCCGACCACGAGCGCGATCGTCCGCGCGTGCCGTGCTTCACGCCGGTGCCCCTTCGAGCGCTTCGGCGTCGACGGGTTCGAGCACGGGCGCCGGCGAGACGAACGGCCGACGTCGCCGCAGCGACGGGAGCAGCGCGAGCAGCGTCCCGATCGCGATCACGGCGCCGCCCATCCAGAGCCACACGATCATCGGATTCACCCGCACACCGAGCGTGACCCGTCCTTGCTCGTTGGGGGACGACACCAGGGTGAGGTACACGTCGCGGTGAGTCCCGTGTGCACGGAGGGGGTGCCGATCCCCTCAGAGCTGTTCGGATACGTCGAGATCGCCGGGGCGTAGACCCCGACCACGTGACTGCCGCGCGCGATGCGCACACGCGCAGTCACCGTGTGCTTCTGCGCGCTGCGCTCGCTGTGCGTCCCCAGATAGGTGACCGTGTACCCGGAGACCGTGGCCGACTCTCCTTGACCCAGCCGGACATCGCGATGGCCGGTGTGCGCCGAGGACGCGGCGAGCGCGACCGCGATCATCACGACGCCGAGGTGCACCACCAGGCCGCCGTACAGCCGCGGGTTGGAGCGCGTCACCCGACCCAGCGCCCGCGGACCCGATTCACCGAGCGCGCGACGGCGTCCCTGCGCGCCCAGCACGAACTGGCGCACGATCCCAACGACCGCGACCGCGCCGAGACCGTAGGCGAGGACCTCGGACAATCCTCGGGCGCCCGCGAGGAGCGCGATCACCATCGTCAGGGCGCCTGCCCAGGCCGGCACGAGGAGACGGTGGCGGAGTACGTCCCCGCTGGTCGCTCGCCAGGGCAGCGCCGGCGCGACTGCCATGAGGAACAGCAGCGCCAACCCGAGGGGCGTGGCCATCCGGTCGAAGTACGGCTCGCCCACCGACAGGCGCCTGCCTTGCAGCGCCTCCGCGAGCAGCGGGAACACCGTCCCGAGGAGCACGACGAACGCGAGCCCCGCGAACACGAGATTGTTCGCGAGGAAGGCGCTCTCGCGTGAGACCGCCGAGTCGATGTGGCCGGGCGCTCGCAGACGATCGCCTCGCCACCCGATGAGTCCGACGCCGGTCGCGGCGACGATCGCGAGGAACGTCAGGAGCCACGGTCCGATCTGGGACTGCGTGAACGTGTGGACCGAGTCGATGACGCCCGAGCGGGTGAGGAAGGTCCCGAGGATCGTGAGACTGAAGGTCGCGACGATCAAGGACAGGTTCCAGACGCGCAGCATGGCCCGGCGTTCCTGCACGATGACCGAGTGGATGAACGCGGTCGCCGTGAGCCACGGGAGGAGCGACGCGTTCTCCACGGGGTCCCAGGCCCAGAAGCCGCCCCACCCGAGGACCTCGTAGCTCCACCATGCGCCGAGGATGATCCCGATCGTGAGGAAGCCCCAGGCGATGAGCGTGGCCCGGCGCGTGTCCACCAACCAGCCCTCGCCGAAGCGACCCGTGACCAGTGCGCCGATCGCGAACATGAAGGGCACCGTGAACCCGACATAGCCGAGGTAGAGCATCGGCGGGTGGAACGCCATCAGGGGATGGTTCTGGAGGAGCGGGTTCGGTCCACGGCCGTCGAGAGGCACGGTCGACAGCGTGCGGAACGGATTCGCGGGGCCGAGCATGAGCAGGAAGAAGAAGAGCGCGACGGCCAAACCGGTGATGGTGGCGACGACGACCAGCGGGTCGTCACGGCGATGCCGGAAGCGGTGGGCCGCGAAGGCGAGGTATCCCGCGAGCACGAGCCCCCACAGCAGGATCGAGCCTTCGAGCGCCGCCCACAACCCCGTGATCGTGAAGAGCAGCGGTGTCCCCCGCGCATTGTTCTCGGCGACATAGCGCAACGAGAAGTCGTGCGTCACGAGCGCCCACTCCATGGCCCCCACCGCGACGACCGCACCAGCGACCAGGACCCACACGCAACCGCGACCCATCTTCAGGAGCAGGGCGTCACGGGCTCGCATCCCGGCGATGAGGCACGAGATGCCGACGACACAGGCGCCCGTGGCGACCGCCAGCGCGCCGTACCCGAGCGCGGCCTTCAGCATGGCGTCTCCGTCACGACGTCGACTTCGCCTTGCTCACGTCGACACGCGGCGGCTCGTAGTCGGCGCCGTGACGGATCAGGATCCGATCGGAGTGGAACACAGAGGTGAGCGGGGCGCCGAACCGGCCCTCGACGACCACGGGCGCACGTTCCTTGAAGAGGCTGGGCTGACCGCCGGTGTGCACGACCCGGATCGTCCGCTTGCCGTCGGTGATCTCGAACCGCACGCCGTCGCGCGTGTCCTGAATCGTGTCGGGCACGACCGCGCCCGCGACCCGTAGTCGCGACGTGCCTTCGGCGCGCCGCTGGTGGACGGCTTCGGACACGGTGCGGAAGTAGACGACGTTCTCGGAGAGCACGACGGCGAGCACCACGATCGCGACGATGGCGGCGACGCACGCCCCGACCGCGAACACGTACCGGCGGCGCGACGAGGACGGTGCGCCCTCATCAGCTCTGCGAGTCGTCGTGAGCGTCGTCACCGATCGCCGCCCTCGGGGGGCAACGATCGTTCGCCGCGACGGAGGCGACGCTGGAGCAAGACCCAATAGGTCGCGAACAGCGTCCCGGTGACGGCGTAACCGGTGATGACGTAGCCGGCGAATCTCATCCGGGTACCGCCGCGCCGACGCCGCTGCTCGGCACGTCGCCGGTCCGCGCGGCGATGGCGCGCGCCACCTCGCGCTCCTCGCGGTCCTCGTCCAGAGCGAGGAGCCGGTAGCGCCGATCGAGGAGGTGGACGTAGAGCAGCGTGAACGCGACCACGCCGAACCAGAGCGTGAACGCCATCACCCCGTGGATGCGCGCCGACAGCTCCGGGTTGAACACGGTCGCCTGCTGGTGCAGCGTGCGCCACCAGTTGACCGAGAAGTGCACGATCGGCACGTCGACGAACGCGACGAGCGCCGCGATCGCGCAGCGCTTGGCTCGCGCCTCCGGTGCTGCCGGAACGCGGCGCAACGCGAGATACCCGAGATAGAGCAAGAACAGCACCGCCGTCGTGACGAGCCGCGCGTCCCATGCCCACCACACGCCCCACACCGGCCGTCCCCACAGAGATCCCAACAACAGCGTGAGCCCCGTGAACATCACGCCGAGCTCGGCGGAGGCCCCGGCGAGGCGGTCCCACACCTGCGCACGGGTCCGGGGCCACAACCACAGCGCCGACGCGAGCGAGGTGACACCGAAGGCGAGGTATGCGATCCACGCAGCAGGCACGTGGAGGTACATGAGACGTTGCGCGTCGCTCTGGATCCGGTCGGGTGGCGCGACCCACAGCCCGAAGATCCCGAGCGTCACGAGCGATGCCGCCGCGGCCCAGCCGATCACCAGGCTCCAGCCGGGCTTGAGCAGTCTCATGCTTCCTCCAGGAGCGGCCCGAAGGCCAGCATCCCGATAGCGACGTACAGCACCGCGAAGA
Source organism: uncultured Actinomycetes bacterium (assembly GCA_963815405.1). Lineage (GTDB taxonomy): Bacteria > Actinomycetota > Acidimicrobiia > IMCC26256 > DASPTH01 > CAWFGR01. Next base: position 229,629 of record CAWFGR010000001.1, on the reverse strand, counting down.
TCGCGAGCAGCGCGACCCAGGGCCACGCGTCGGAGGGCACCCCGTCGATCGCAGCCTCCCATGCCCGGGTGGCGCCGAGCAGTACCGGGGCCACGACCGGCAGCAGCAGCACCGGCACGAGGGTCTCACGCACCCGCAATCCCGCGGCGAGAACGCCGTAGAGGGTACCGGTGCTCGCGACGCCCGCGGTCGCGGCCAGCGTCGCGAGCACCAGCGGCACGACCGAATTCAGGTGGATGCCGTAGAGCACCACCACGCATGCCGCGAGCACCACCTCGAGCGCGAGCAGCTCCACCGCGACCGCGGCGGCCTTGCCGAGGAAGAGCGCAGGTCCGTCGAGACCCGAGAGACGCAGGCCGTCACGCGCGCCGTTGTCGGCTTCGATCGCGAACGAGCGTGACACGGCCAGCAGCGCGGCGAGCAACACGGTGATCCAGAAGAGTCCCGGTGCGACGCGAGCGAGCACACCGCGGTCGGGATCGAGCGCGAAGGCGAACAAGAGGAGCACGATGACACCGAACGGGAGAATCTGCTGCGCGGTCACGCGTGAGCGCGCTTCGATCCGCAGGTCCTTGCCCGCGACCAAGGCCACCTCGCGCCAGAGCGTCATGGCGACACCACCGCCGCCGGCAAGGCGGGCACCGAGCCCGGACCGGGATCCAGCACCCCGTGCGCTTGCCCCGCCGCGAGCACGACCTCACGCTGAACGAGTGCACGGGCACGTTCCAGCTCGTGAGAGACGATCAGCGCCGCTCGGCCTTCGCCGGGCGCGTCGCGCAGGACGGCGTCGATGACCTCGCGGCCAGCGGCATCGAGTCCGGCGTGCGGCTCGTCGAGAAGCAGCAGCTCGGGGTCACGCACGAGCGCCACCGCGAACGACAGCCGGCGCCGCTGCCCCTGTGAGAGACGTCCGTGGGCGACACCGGCGATCTCCGTCAGGTCCAGCCGCTCGAGCGCATGATCGACGGTCGAGGCGGGGCGGCCGAGCGCGCCCGCCGCGAACGCGACGTTCTCGCGCACCGTGAGCTCGTCGTAGCAGAAGGTCTCGTGGCCCACGAGCGCGAGGTGGCGGCGCACCCCACGGCGCTCGCGCCGCAGATCGTGCCCGAGCACCTCGGCCGTGCCGGAGTACAGGGGGACGAGGCCGGCGAGGACACGCAACAGCGTGGTCTTGCCGGCGCCGTTCGGGCCCGAGAGCAACACCGTCTCACCCGCGCCGACGTCGAGATCGACGCCGGCGAGCGCGGGGAACCGGCCGAGGAGGCACACGGCGGAGCGGAGACGGACGACGATGGGCACACTCGCCTCCGGGCGACAGATGGCGATGAGTGTAGGAACGCCCCGCGAGAAGGGTCGAACCCGGAGGTGGTCCAAGCGCCCCTGAGAGGCCGTTAGCCTCCTTGCCGTGCGGAGCTTCCTCGCAGCACTCGGGCGGGTGCTGCTGACCGGCGGGCTGCTCCTACTCCTCTTCGTGGCGTACCAGCTCTGGGGGACGGGCGTCTACCAGGACCAGGCGCAGCACGACCTCGAACGGCAGTTCCAGCACTCGCTGCAGACGGCACCGAGCAGCGGCCCGAGCACGACGAGCCCCGCCGGAGCGTCCACGACCACCACGCCGCTCCCCGCGCCGAGCGCCGGCGACGCCGTTGCGAGCCTGCGGGTCCCGAAGATCGGGCTCGAGCAATTCGTCATTGAGGGGGTGGGCGTGCCCGATCTCCGCCGGGGCCCGGGGCACTACCCCACCACCGCCCTTCCCGGCCAAGCCGGGAACGCGGCGATCGCTGGCCACCGCACCACCTACGGCGCGCCGTTCGGCGACCTCGACCAACTGGCCCCCGGCGACGACATCTACGTCCGCACCGCGCAAGGTTCGTTCCACTACCGCGTCATCCGCGACGGCGTGTTCGTGGTGAAGCCGACCGCGCTCGACGTGCTCGACGACGAGCCGGATCCGAACCACCCGGGACAATCGCGCGCGCTGCTGACGTTGACCACGTGCAACCCGAAATACTCGGCGTCGCAGCGGCTCATCGTGCGCGCCGAGTTGGTCGTGGATCGCACCGAGGCATTGCCGCCGACACGGGCCAGCACCGCGTCGCCACGCTCGCTCGGCCTCGACCTCTCCGGGGAGTCGAGCTCCCGCACCCCGACCATCCTCTGGGGCTTCGCGACGCTCCTCGTCGGCCTGGCCTGGTGGCTGTGGTTTCACCGCCATCCGGGCTGGTGGACCTGGCTCCTCGGCGCGGTGCCGTTCCTCGTCGGGCTCTTCTTCGCGTACACCTACCTCGAGCGCCTGCTGCCCGCGAACTACTGAGCGGCGCTCAGCGACCTTCGAAGCGCGGCGAGGGTAGCGACCCGCTCGCGACGGCCTGCGTGCGTCACGATCCGCGGGGGGCTGCTCGGTAGCCTCGTCGCGTGATCTTCTTCGTGGCGATCATCGTGCTGGCCTTCGCCATCGTGATCGTCACGCGCGGCAGCTTCGAACGGCTCGCGCACGTCCACTTCACCTGGTGGTGGTTGCTCTACCTCGCGCTCGGAATCCAGATCGCGCTCGAGTTCGTCCCGTTCCCGAGGAGCCGCATCGTCGACCTCGGATTCGGGATCCTCATGTCGTCCTACGTGATGATCCTCGTCTTCGTGCTTCGGAACCGGCGCGTGCAGGGGGTATTCGTCGTCGGAGTCGGGATCCTGCTCAACGTGCTGGTCATCGGCTTGAACCAGGGCATGCCGACGATCGACGTCACGGCGGTCCGGCACGGGCGGACCGTCCGCGAGCCCATCGAGTGGCGGGTGAAGCACCGGCCCGAGCAACCCGATGACCTGCTGCCCTTCCTGGGCGATCGCCTGGTGCTCCCCGGCAACGGGAGTCAACCGTTCTCCATCGGCGACATCGTGATCGGGATCGGCCTCATCGACATCTGCTACGAGGGCAGCCGACGTCCTCGCCGACGGGGCGTCTACCTCAGTCCCACCCGGACGGCCGCCGTTTCCGGATCCTGACTCAGCGCTCGGTGGACAGCAGCTCGCGGCCGTCGAGCACCACCTCGAGCGCCTCGAGGACCCGGGCGTCGTACAGGTACGCGGGTCCCGAGTACAGGGTCTCGAGGGCGACCGCATGCTGTGACGCCTCGCCGCCGGCGAGCTCGTCGAAGGCGCTCGCGACCTTCAAGATCTGACCCGAGAGCAAGACGTCGCCGTCGGCGGTGCTCGAGCGCAGCGATGGCATCGTCTCCGCCGCGACCACGTCGCCCGCAGGGGCGAGCAGCGAGGTGCTCCGCAGGATCGCCGCGCCGGCCTCGGCAACGGCTGCTGCTTCCGCAGGACGACCGTCTTCTGGTTCGTCGACGCAGACCTGGCCGAGGTGGTGCAGCAACGCCGCCGTCTCGAGATGCTCGATGTCGGCGACGCGTGAGACCGAGCTGGCGTCCGATCTCGATGCACAGCGCGGCGACGCGCTCCGCATGACCTGACCGCACCAGCCCTCCGAGCTCCGGCGCGGCGCCCAGGGCGCGGATCGTCTGCTCGTAGGTCCGACGGATCTCGGCCAACCGCTCGTAGGCGTACCAGGCCGCGAGCAGCGGGATGGTGAAGACCGCGGGACCCCAGAGGCCCATGCCGGACTCGCGACCGGCGCGACCGATCCCGCGGTCGGCGATCGCCATCAGCACCGCGCTGGCCGCGAGCGCGAGGTCGGCCGAACGGCCGCGCCACGAGAGGGTGAGCCGTCGCGCCCACGCCATGTCGACGAGCTCGGCGACGAGAATCGGCGCCGCGGCCGCGACGGCGAGCGTCACGAGGACGTCCACCCGACTTGGGCTCGGTCCCACCGCGCGGTTCACCACATCGAAGGTGAGCACACACGCAGCTGCGGCCAGCAGACGCTGCACGAGCAGCACGCCGCGCTCGACCACCGACTTCGGTTCCGTGCGGACGGCTGCGGCGAAGACGATCGCGATCGCCGCGACGACGAGCGCCTCGACCACGTCGGCGCGGCGGGCGAGCACGACCGTGTACGCGAACGACAGTGGCAGCGCGGCGCGCCACGGTGGTCGCAGCTCGACCAATTCGCCCACGGCGATCGCGGTTCCGACGAGCGCGTAGCCGGGCCAGCGCGGCGGAAGCCCGGCCACCTCCACAACGAGCGCCACGAGACCGCCGACCCCGAGGAGGGCGCAGACCCGCACGGGGCGGCTCACTGTCTGGTCCGTTCCTCCGGCAACAGATCACCGAGGCCGGCCGAGCCGACCCCCACAACGGGCGGGGCGACCTCCCACTCGTGGTCGTCCGATTCGAAGCCGTGGCCGTAGCGCTCGCCGCGCCGCTCGATGCCGGCGATGAGCGCCTCGACGCAGTCAGCTCGGAACTGCCGCCCCGCGTTCTTGCGCAGCTCGTCGAACGCAACCTCTTGCGTGAGCGCCTTGCGATACGAGCGCGTCGACGTCATGGCGTCGAACGCGTCCGCAACCATGATGATCCCGGGCTCGATCGGCCCGGCGTTCTCCACCGAACGCGAGGCCGCCTCGGAAGTGGTGTTGGGGGCCACCGGCGCGAGGAAGTCGATGCGCCCGAGCAGTTCGACCGAGACCTCTTCGTGACGGCGCACGCGCGCAAACTCTTCTTCGGTGAGTCGACCCGGCTTGTTCAGCAACTGGTTGGGAACCACGAGCTTGCCGATGTCGTGCATCAGCGCCGCGTAGCGGAGCCGCTCCTGCTGCTTGAAGCCGAGCTTGAGCTCCTCACCCACGTACCCCGCGAACGTGGCGACGCGTTGCGCGTGACCTGCGGTGTAACGATCCTTGGCCTCGAGAGCGAGGATGAGCGTCTCGATCGTCTGGTCTTGCGCGGCTTGCACCTGCAGGTAGCCGGCGAAGGTGCCCCGGGCGATCAAGATCGGTACGACCAGCAACGGCACGACGAACGCGCCGAACTCCAAGTACACCCAGCCCAGCCCCAAGCCCAACAACGCAAACGGATACGCGCCGACATTAAAACCGGCTGTCTCGCGCAGGACCGCTCGGTACTTCTCACCGGCCGCGACCGAGAGCCGCGTAACAAATGAGCAGAGTGTTCGTGACGAGATACGCGGTCGCGCCTAGCGACACGCGCACGATCATGAACGGCACGGAGCTTGTACCAGGCCCTGGGATCACCCACATCACGCCAGTAGCGACCGCTGTAGCGAGCACGAATGCACCGGAATTCACACCGATCTTGACCCAGGCGTGTTGGCGAATGTGCGGAAGCCAGCCGGCGATGAACGCGCCGACGAGCAACGGTCCGAGTGGTTGGCCGTGGCCATAGAAGACGACCATCGATGCGATGAGGATCATCACACCGCCGCTGACATCGAGGCCCTGACGAACAACCAGTTCGAGATGCTCGGAAACGAGGAGGAGGGTTCCAAGCGTCAAGACGGGGAGAATGACGCTCGAGTCGGGCGAGAACCACAATTCCGATCGAAGAGCGCGACAGCGCTGGCGAGCCCACACAGCACGCCGGCAACGATGCGCAATCTCTTTGCGCCCGCGGGTACGAACGACTCTTCCATACCTACTTTTTCGGTCTCCTGGGGCTAGAAGGCAAGGCCCCGCCGTTGCGGCCCCGTGCATCAATCATTTCGTCTAGCGAAGCTTGAACGCGCCGCCGGCAAGCAGCACCGAGACAAGCGCCGACGCACCGGCAGCGACGCGGATCATGGTCTTCTTCATGATTTTGAACCCCCTGAAACTTCGCTCTACCGACGGGCGTCGCTATGTGCCCACGGCGAAAATCGCTTCGCTTCAGGTGTTCTCTGGGTACTCGCTGAGGCCGAGGCCTTGCCTTCTCCGTCCCAGGTTCGGGAGCGCGCCTCCTCTCCGCGTTTCTTGACAACAACAACACAGCCACCTACAGAACCAATAGTCTCACCGAAGCCGAGGAAATTCGCAAGCGGGGACGTCCCACACTCGGGGGTCCGGACCGTCGTAAGCTTCCGGAACCCGGGCGGAGGCCCCACACCACCACGGAGCGTGAATGCCGAACGACTGGTCCGACGTGCCCGTCGAGACCGACGCGGCCTTGCGGCAGCTGGAGGACGAGCTCTGCCGCCTGACCGGAGTGGTCGCGGTCCGGGTCGTCGGCGACCACGCAGGGCGTCCAACCGAGATCCACGTCCTCTCCGACCAGACCAAACCCGCCAAGCAGACGGTGCGTGACGTCCGCGCCCTGGCTCAGACCGTCTTCGGATTGGAGCTCGACCACCGGATCGTCTCGGTCGCCCAGCTCGACGACAGCGACGTCGCCGGCGCCCCGCAGGCCGCCGGGCCGGACTCCCGCCTTCGGCTCGTGAGCGTCTCGGTGGACGTGCTCGGCGTGCGCGCCGAGGTCCGGGTCGTCCTCAGCGACGGGGAGCAGGAGTACTCCGGCTACGCCGAGGGCTCGGGCGCTTCGGTCGCGCGGGGGCACCTCGTTGCCACCGGCACGCTCGACGCGCTCCGCCAGGTCGAGCCCCGCGCCGACGGGCTCCACGTCGACTCGGCGCAGATCGCCCGCATGGCCTCGGCCAAGGTCGCCGTCGTCACGCTCGTCTACGTCGAGCCGCCACTCGAGCTGTTCGTCTCGGGCTCGGCCGTCGTGCGCCAGGACCGCGACGAGGCGGTGGCCCGTGCGCTGCTCGACGCCGCCAACCGGCGGTTGGCCCGGCCGACGAATCCGAAAGCTCGTCGCTGAGTCGCGACGAGCTCGCCGTCACCCAGCGCCCCACGGCGGTCCAGGTCTCGTACCGGCTCGGCGGATCCGACGGCGTCAGCGTCGAGGCGAAGAAGTGGGAATGGGCGTTCCGCGAGCTTGGCTTCGTGGTGCGGCGCGTTGCCGGTGAGCTCGAGGACGGCCTCCGGACCAACGACGCGTGGCTCCCGTTTCTGGCGATCGATCCCGCGCGCAACGCACAACCCACGCCCGACGCGCTTGCGGCCTCCCTCGCCGGCGCCGATCTCGTGGTGGTCGAGAACATCTGCTCGCTGCCACTCAACCCGCGCGGCGACGATCACGGCCCAGCTGACGAGCGCCGCCACCGCGCGGGTCGTGTACCACCATCACGACCTCCCCTGGGAACGCCCATCGCTCCCTCCGGTCGCGGGGATCCCGCCCAACCCTCCGCACGCGTTGCACGTGGCCATCAGCCGGCACGCCGAAGCGACGCTCGTCGAGCGGGGATTCCCGGCAACCGCCATCCCCAACACGTTCGACTTCGACGAACCGCCCGGCGACCGCGAAGGGACGCGGCGCTCCTTCGGCTTCGCCGCCGAATCGATCGTGCTGCTCCAGCCCACCCGGGCGATCCCACGCAAGAACGTTCCCGCGGCCGTCGAGTTCGCGCGGGCGGTCCAGGAGGCGACCGGGCGCGAGGGAGGCGGGCGACCCGTGCACCTCTGGATCACCGGGCCCGCGGAGGACGGCTACGACGAGACCTTCGCCGGGCTCGTGGTCGGCTCGCCCGTGCCGGTGACGACGGGCCGGGCGCCCCGCGCCGCCGACGCCTACGCCGCCGCGGACCTCGTCGTGTTCCCCTCGGCGTGGGAGGGCTTCGGCAACCCCGTCGTGGAATCGGTCGTGCACCGCAGACCACTCGTCGTCGCCGGCTACCCGGCCCTCGACGAGCTGATCGAGCTCGGTCTCGAGACGCTCCCGATCGGGGAGCCTCAGCGTGCGCTCGACTGGCTCCGCGCCCCTGATGCCGCGATGCTGGAACGCAACGTCGCGCGTCTGCGCCCGCACCTGTCGCTGGCCGGCCTGCCCGACCGCATCGCCAGTGCCTTCGAACGCCGAGGATGGACACGATGGTGAGCCCCAGCGACGACCCGGTCCGGCAGCGACGCGCTCGCATCGCACGTGGCGTGGGGATCGCGAAGCGCCTCGGGTACACCGCGCTCCTGCTGGCCATCGTCGCCTTCGCCGTCGCCGCGGCGACGGACTTCGGCGGCCTATGGGTGACGACGACCATCACCGCGCTGGTCGTCGCCTGCGTGGTCCTGCCCGTACCCATCGTCATCGGTTACGGCATCCGCGCCGCGGAGCGCGACGAGCGCCGCGCCCAAGCCGCCGAGGTTCGGGACCGGCCGTCCCGCGCGTAGGGTTCGGGCAGGGCGAGACAAGGAGCGTGCTGTGCGCTATCGCCGATTCGGCCGAAGCGAGCTCGAGGTGTCCGAGGTCGGCTTCGGGACGTGGACCATCGCGAGCGACTGGTGGGGCGCGTCGACGACAAGCCGGGCCTGCTGCACGCCGCACTCGACGCCGGCGTCACCTTCATCGACACCGCGCCCGTCTACGGCACCGACGGCCTCGGCGAGACGCTGCTGGCGGACGTACTCAAGACGGAGCGCGACACGATCGTCCTGACGACGAAGTGCGGCTACGACATCGACGCGCCCCGCCAGTTCCCGGGCCAATCGGAACGGCCGCACGACTGGCGACCGGAGGCGGTCCGCGCCCAGCTCGAGGCGTCGCTGCGCCGTTTGGGCACCGACTTCATCGACCTGTACCAGCTGCACAACACGACGATCGAGCCGATCGTCGACGACCCGTTGTGGGCCGAGCTCGACGCACTGCGTGCCGAAGGGAAGATCCGCGAGCTCGGCGTCGCCCTCGGGCCCGCGATCGGATGGGTGGACGAAGGGCTCGAGACGCTCCGGAGCCGACCGATCGTGTCGCTCCAGACCGTCTTCAACGTGCTCGAACAGGAGCCGGGCCTCACCTTCGCAGCAGAGCCACGCGTCACCCACGGCGACGTCAGCCTCATCGCCCGGGTTCCGCATGCGTCCGACACCCTCTCGGGCAAGGTCACACGCGACACCGTGTTCGCGGCCGGCGACCACCGTGGGTACCGCAACCGCGACAACATGCTCGACAACTTCGACAAGGCCGACACGCTCGCGTACCTGTGGACCGGCACCGGGCGCACGATGGGTCAAGCGGCCGTCGCCGGCATCCTCGCAAATCCCACGTTCACGACCGTGCTCCCCACCTGCGTGTCCGTCGACGAGGTGCGCGAGTACGCGGCGGCGTCCGACCTCCCCCTGACTGCCGAGGAAAAGGCGCGCCTCGACGAAGGCTGGCAGGCGAATTTCGGCGTGAAGAACCGCTACGAGATGCCGCTGAAGTCGAGCACCGGAGGGTGAGCGGAGGGCCGCCCTCGTCGGCAGCACGCCTCCCTCCCGACGCACGGAGGCGCCAGCTGCTCGAGATCGCGACCCGGGAGTTTGCGGAGCACGGGTTTCACAACACGTCGATGGACGGCATCGCGCGCGCCGCCGGGATCACGAAGCCCGTCATCTACCAGCACTTCGAATCCAAGCGCGCGCTCTTCACCGAAGTGCTCGAGGACGTCGGTCGGCGCATCATCGACGCGCTCCGAGAAGCGACGAGCCAGGCCACGACCGGCCGCGCCCGTGTCCAGGCCGGTTTCGCGGCCTACTTCCATTTCGTCGCCCGCAACCGCGATGCCTTTCGGATCCTCTTCGGCACCTCGGCCCGCAACGACCCCGAGTCCACCCGCGTGGTCGACACCGTCCTCGACGCGGTCGCGCGTTCCGTGCTCACCCTGATCGAGATTCGAGGAACCAAGGAACACCGGCGCGTGTTGGCGCACGCCATCGTGGGTATGGCGGAGTCGATGAGTCGCTACGCGCTCGGCCCGCCCGGCGCGATGCTGGACCCCGATCAGCTCGCGCAGTGGGGCGCCGAACTGGCGTGGTCCGGACTCCGGGGAATCCGGCCCGAGGAGCGCTCGACACGGTCGTGAGTCACCAAACCCAAGGAGGGCACTTCATGGCGTATTCGCTCCCAGAGCTGGACTACGACTACTCGGCACTCGAGCCGCACTACTCGGCGGAGATGCTCACGTTGCACCACTCGAAGCACCATGCGGCCTACGTGAAGGGTTTGAACGCCACCCTCGCGGAGCTGCACGACGCGCGTGTGGGCGACGACTTCAGCACGATCACCGGGCTCGAGAAGAAGCTTGCGTTCAACCTCTCCGGCCACGTGCTGCACACGTTGTTGTGGAAGAACCTCGGACCCGACGGGGGCGGGAAGCCCGAAGGAGAGCTCGCCGCCGCGATCGACGAAGTTCTTCGGCTCCTTCGACCGCTTCTCGCGCCAGCTGTCGGAAGCGGCCGTGTCGGTGCAGGGTTCCGGATGGGGCACGCTCGCATGGGAGCCGCTCGGCGAACGCCTGTACGTCGCGCAGATCTACGACCACCAGGACAACATCGGGCAGAGCTCCGGCCCTTTGCTGGTCATCGACGCGTGGGAGCACGCGTACTACCTCCAGTACCAGAACCGCCGGCCGGACTACGTCGCCGCGATCTGGAACATCGTGAACTGGGACGACGTGAGCGCACGCTTCGATCGCGCGCGGTCCGCCGAAGGACTGCGCTGACGACCGGCTCGGCCGCGTGGTCGTAGGCTCGGCGCGTGGTCGATCGTCCCATCCGGGTCTTCCTGCTCGACGATCACGAGATCGTCCGTCGTGGACTGCGCGAGCTCGTCGATCGCGAAGCCGACCTCGAAGTCGTCGGCGACGCCGACAACGCCGAGCAGGCACTGGCGCGGATCCCGCCGACCCGTCCCGACGTCGCCGTGCTCGACGTGCGCCTGCCGGATGGCGACGGCGTCGAGGTATGTCGCGAGATCCGCTCGCGACATCCCGAGGTGCGCTGCCTCATGCTCACGTCGTTCGCGGACGACGCCGCCCTCCGGGCCGCGGTCATGGCGGGTGCGGCCGGCTACCTGCTCAAGCAGCTGCGCGGTACCGACATCGTCGACGCGATCCGCCGCGTCTCGCGGGGTGAGTCCCTGCTCCAGCCTGCCGATGTCGACCGCGTGCTCCGACCAACCCAGCGCGGCAGCGAACGCGACGAACGGCTCGAGTCGCTGAACGAGCAGGAGCGCCGCATCCTCGACCTGATCGCGGCCGGCCTCTCCAACCGCCAGATCGCGGCCGAGATCCATCTCGCCGAGAAGACCGTCAAGAACTACGTGTCGAACGTGCTCGCGAAGCTCGGTATGGAGCGCCGCACGCAAGCTGCGGTCTTCGCCGACCGCCTCCAGCGCGACGAGACGACTCCGAGCCGCTCCTGATCATCGTCGGGATCGTCCACTCCACCGTCGTCCCCATACCCGCCGCCGTCGTCACGACGCACCGGCCACCGAGCAGCTCCGCCCGCCGGGTCACATTGTCGAGGCCGCTGTGACGGGTCGCGGACTCCGCGATCCCGGAACCGTCGTCTTTCACGCGGAGCGTGAGCGAGGAAGGCGACGCGGCGATCTCGAGCACCACCTTCTCGGCACCGGAATGACGCACCGCATTCGACAGCAGCTCGCGCACCGACGCGACCAGATCGCCGACCCATGCGGCCCGCGGCGGGTCGTCGACGGGGCCGATGAACATCACCCGCGGTTCCCAGCCGCCGCGCGCGGCGGCGTCGTGCACGAGCGCGAGCACCTCGGCCCGGAGGCTCGGGTGCCCGTCGCCGCCCGCGCCGAGGTCGAAGATCGTGCTGCGAATCTCCTTGATCGTCGTGTCGATCTCGTCGACGGCGCCGCGCAACCGATGCTCGATCTCGGCACTGCCCGGCTCCCCGGCCACGCTCTCGATCATCATCCCGGCCGCGTAGAGACGCTGGATCACGCTGTCGTGGAGGTCGCGCGCGATCCGCTCGCGGTCCTCGAGCACGCGGAGACGCTCGAGCTCGTCGCGCGTGTGTGCGAGCTCGAGCGTCAGTGCCGCCTGCCCCGCGAAGCTCTCGATCAGGAGCACGTCGGCCGGGGTGAAGGGCGCCTCGCCATGGCCGTTCACGACCGAGATCACCCCGAGCGGTTCGGCTCCGCCCACGAGCGGGGCGATGGCCGCGGGACCCGTCTCGAACTGGCCGGCCCAATGGTGCGCGACACGCGCGTCCGCTCGTGCCTCCTCCATCACCTGCACCGTGCCCGAGGTGAACGCCAGACCACTGACGGAGCCGGCGACCAGATAGGTCAGCGACATCACCTCGTCGGCGAGCGGACCGTGTGCCGCGACGATCTGGAGCATCTGCCGGTCGACGTCAGGGACCATGATCGCCGCCGACTCGGCGCCCACCAGCTCGGCGGCCCGGCGCGCGATCAGCGAGAGCACCGACAATGGCTCGGCGCCGTCGAGCAACGCCCGCGAGACCTCGGTCAGCGCGTCGAGAAGCCCGTCGGCGTCTGGGACGGTGCGGTCGCGCACGCGGTCATGGTACGGGGGGCGCGAGGACGCCATGCTCGAGGCGTCGGAGGTCGATCACCCGGGGCGCGGCACGGCGGAGACCGGACCGACGACCGGCGACCATCGTGGCGACGACGAGGGCAACGAGCAGGACCGACGACAGCGCGAGCCGGCTCGCGTCGCTGATCGCCCCGTGAAGGTGCGCGAGTGCGACGACGTCGAGGAGCACGTGCACGAGCACACCGGGCAGCACCGAGCCCGTCCGCATCATCGTGTATCCGAGGATGAGCGCCAGGCTCGCGAACGGCACGTACTGGGCGGGGCCCGCCATCTGCTCCACGTGACCGGGAAGCACGCTGAAGACGACGGCCGAGACGAGGAGCGACACGAGCACGGGGGCCGTGCCCCATCGTCCGGTGTCCCGCCAGTCACGACCGAGCAGCGCCGCCGTGGCCGCGCCGAACAGGAGGATCGCCGCGATGCGGTAGACGAGCTCCTCGCCGAGCCCGGCGACGAGCAGCCCGGCGGGATGCGACCAAGGTCCGACGTGTGCGATGTACGCGGCGCACGGCCAGCGCGACGACGAGGGTTCCCGTCGCGAGGAACTCACGCAGGTGCGCGGCGGTCGCGCTGACAAGCCGACCGAGCGCGGACCGACGGCGACGACGAGGAGCAGGCCGAGCGGGACCGCGGGCGACAGCACTGCGACGCCGAGCACGACATGGGGAACACCCAGCCATGCCGTGGTGAGGTCGACCACGAGCGCCGCCGCGGCGAGGACGAGTGCAAGCGGCGACACCCGCCACGACGCCCAGCCCACCCAGCGCCACACGGTGCCTTGGGCCAGCGGGCCGGCCGCGGCGTCCCGAGCCTCGCGCTGCGGCGGAATCGCGGTGCAGTCACCGGCGTCCGCCCGCCGTCTCACCGGGACCCGCATCGACCGACCCTCCCCGTGGCTCGTCGACCCGCCGCCGCTCACCACACTACGTGGCCGACCGGCGACGGTACCGGGCGAGTCTGCCCTGCCCCCGGAACGTCGGACAAGCCGGGCAAGCGCGGCGGGGCTCCTCGAGACCGTCGGTAGCATCGCTTCATGACGGGAGCAGAGCCTTCTCAGGGCGAGGTTCCCCCGGCAGCGACGGTCGTCTTGGTGCGCGACCGCGACGACAGGCTCGAGGTCCTCATGGTGCGTCGGAGCACCAACCTCGCGTTCGGGCCCGGCACGTGGGTCTTTCCCGGCGGGCGGGTCGACGACATCGACTTCGCCGGTGTGCCGTCCGGTGGTGAGCAGCTCGAGCAGGCCGCCCGGCACGCCGCGTCGCCGCGAGGCCGCCGAAGAGGCAGGCCTCACGCTCGATCCTGGCGCCCTCGTCTGGTTCGCGCACTGGCTGACGCCGGCCGGTGCGTCCAAGCGCTACGCAACGTGGTTCTTCCTCGGGATCGCGCCCGACGGTGAGGTCGTCGTCGACGGATCCGAGACCACGGAGCACTGCTGGATCCGTCCGGCCGACGCGCTGCGTGCGCCGCGATGCCGGCGACTTTCGCTTGATGCCGCCGACCTGGGTGACCCTCCACGACCTGGTCGAGCACACGACGGTCGCCTCCGCGCTCGCCGCGGCTCACGCGGTGGTCCCACGCTGGTACCGGACCCGCCCGAGCGAGCTCGACGGCGAGCGCGTCGCGCTCTTCGACGGCGATGCCGGCTTCGACGACGGTGACGCATCCCGCGCCGGCCCTCGCCATCGCCTCACACTGCACCGCGGCGCCGCCTGGGTCTTCGAGCGCACGCCGGCGCGCGCCACGATCAGCGAGCAGACAGAGACCCCCGCATAACCTCGGGGGCGACCACGCCGTCGGGCAGCCCAGGCGCGAGGTTCCGTGTGCTGTGACCGTTCCTGACCAACACCGTCGCGGGCTGGCGCCGCGCTGGTTGCGCTCGACGAACCTCGCGTGGACGAGGCGGATCGTGCTGGTCGCGACGGTGCTCGGGATGGTGGCCGTCGCCTGCAGTGGCGGTGGCGGCGACACCCAGGGCGCGGGCAAGCGGTCGACGACGAGCAGGGCGTCGACCGTCACCACGACCCCGGGCACGTCCATCAAACCGCTTCCCGGGATGCCGCCGGTCGTCGACGCCAACAACCTCTACAGCGAGATCGCGTCCAACAAGATGTCGCCTGCGGTCGCCGGTCAGCCCACCCGCGTGTACGTCCCGAACCGTTCGAGCAACGACGTCAGCGTGATCGATCCCGCGACGATGCAGGTCGTCGATCGGTTCGCGGTCGGCATCAACCCCCAGCATGTCGTGCCGTCGTGGGATCTCAAGACGCTGTGGGTTACCAACAACGCTGAGGGTCGCACCGACGGGAGCCTGACGCCGATCGATCCGGTGACGGGCAAGCCCGGCACCGCGATCCCGGTCGAGGACCCTTACAACATGTACTTCACGCCGGACGGCACGTCCGCGATCGTCGTCGCCGAGGCTTTGAAGCGCCTCGACTTCCGCGACCCGCACACGATGGAGCTCCAGAGCCACCTGAGCACGCCGAGCTGCGGCGGCATCAACCACGCGGACTTCTCGATCGACGGCCGCTACGCCATCTTCACGTGTGAGTTCCAAGGCAGCTTGGTGAAGATCGACCTCGTCGAGCGCAAGGTACTCGGATACCTGCAGCTCAGCGGGGGCGGTATGCCCCAGGACATCCGCGTCTCCCCCGACGGCACGGTCTTCTACGTCGCCGAGATGACGCGGGGCGGCGTCTACACGATCGATCCGGACGCGTTCCGCGAGACCGGGTTCACCCCCACCGGCATCGGAGCGCATGGCCTGTACCCGAGCCGCGACGGCACGAAGCTCTACGTCGCGAACCGCGGCAGCAGCAAGGTCGGCGGGCCGCCCGGCGGTCCAGGCAGCGTGTCGGTGATCGACTTCGCAACGGGCCGCGTCGACACGACGTGGAACATCCCCGGCGGCGGAAGCCCCGACATGGGCAACGTCAGCGCCGACGGCAAGGTGCTGTGGCTCAGCGGCCGCTACGACGACGTCGTCTACGCGATCGACACGACGACGGGCGCCGTCACCAAGATCCCCGTCGGCAAGGAGCCCCACGGCCTGACCGTGTGGCCGCAGCCAGGGCGCTACTCGCTCGGGCACACGGGGAACATGCGCTGACACGCGGAGCACGTCGGGTTCACTCGAACACGACGGTCTTGTTGTCATACACGAGCGTGCGGCTCTCGAGGTGCGCACGGACCGCACGCGCCAACACGATCTTCTCGAGATCACGACCCTTGTGGATCAGATCCGGCACCGAGTCGCGATGGCTGACGCGCACGACGTCCTGGTCGATGATCGGACCGCGATCGAGCTCCGCGGTCACGTAGTGCGCGGTGACACCGATCACCTTCACGCCGTGCTCGTGTGCTTGGTGGTACGGCCGTGGTCCGGCGAACGCGGGCAGGAACGAGTGATGGATGTTGATGATCGACTCGGGATAGTGCGCGACGAACTCGGAGCTCAGGACTTGCATGTAGCGCGCGAGCACCACCAGGTCGACGTCGGCGTCGCGCAGCCGGTCGAGCGCGGCGCGCTCCTGCTCCTGTTTGGTCTCCGGCGCGATCGGCAGGTAGTGGTACGCGATGCCGAAGTGCTCGGCGAGGTCGGCATGGTCGGGATGGTTGCTCACGACGAGGCGGATGTCGGCGCGGAGCTCGTTGCTGCGCCAGCGCGCGAGCAGGTCGTAGGTGCAGTGCGGCTCCTTCGACATGAACACCGCCACCCGCGCGATGTCGTCGGAGAACCTCAGCCGGAATTGCATGCCGAACTCGGCGACCAGCGGCGCGAACGCGTCCACGATCTCGCTGCGGGGAAGATCGAACGCGTCGACGGTGAACTCGACCCGCTGGAAGAAGACACCGTGATCGTGGTCGGTGTGCTGCTCGGCGTGGACGATGTTGCCACCGTGCTCGAACACGAACTCTGCCACCCGGGCGACGAGGCCCCGCCGGTCGGGGCAGGAGAGCAACAGGATCGCCGTCGGAGTCGTTGCCACGGGGGGATGCTAGAGAGCCGCCGGCACTACGCTGGGCCGCGAGCCATCTAGCGGGGAGCTCGGGTCAGCCGGGCTGAGAGGGCGACCGGAACGCGTCGCCGACCCCTCGAACCTGATCCGGGTAATGCCGGCGGAGGGACACATGGACACGACACCCGCGCGCGAGGCGCGGCGTCACGCGGTGATCGTCACCGGCGGCGACCCACCGGACCCCCGAACGACGTCGGCGTTGGACGCCGCGGCTGCCCTCGTGGTCGCCGCAGACTCCGGGCTGGTCCATGCCCACCAACTCGGCCTCCACGTCGACGTCGTCGTGGGCGACCTCGACTCCGTGCCGGCCGACGCGCTGCGGCGCGCGGTCGCGGACGGTGCAGAGGTGGAACAGCATCCCGTCGACAAGGACGCCACCGACCTCGAGCTCGCGCTCGCGGCCGTCGCCGCGCGGGGCGTCGAGCGCGTCGTCGTGCTGGGAGGGGGCGGCGGCAGGCTCGACCACTTCCTCGCGAACCTGCTGGTGCTCGCGGACACGAGATTTGCCCGGGTCGCCGTCGAAGCGCACGTCGGGACGGCCGAGCTCCACGTGGTGCGGGACGAGGCGACCCTGCACGGGGAGCCGGGCGACCGGGTCTCGTTGCTCCCGATGCACGGCGACGCGGCCGGCGTCCGGACCACCAACCTCAAGTTCCCACTCCGCGGCGAGATCCTGCACGCGGGCTCGACCCGAGGCGTGAGCAACGAGTTCGTCGCCGCGCCTGCCCGCGTGACGCTCACCAGCGGGGCGCTGCTCGCCATCCTCCCCGATGCACGAAAGGAACACTGATGCGCCGACTGACCTCACTCGCAGTCGCGATCGCGCTGGCCGGTGCGGGGGCCGCGCTCCTCGCGCCCGCGACTGCACACGCGACCTCCCGTGCCGGCTCCGCCAAGACGGTGACGCTGCTCACGCACGACTCGTTCGCCGCGTCGAAATCCGTGCTCGCCGACTTCACGAAGCGCACCAGGGCCAAGGTGAAGGTCGTCCGCGCCGGGGACGCCGGCGCGATGGTGAACCAGGCGATCCTCACGAAGAGCCATCCCCTGGCCGACGCGCTCTTCGGGGTCGACAACACCTTCCTCGGGCGTGCGCTCGACGCGGGGATCTTCGCTCCCTACCGAGCGGCCCGACTCGACCAGGTACCGGCCGAGCTCCAACTCGACGCGCAGCACCGCGTGACCCCGATCGACTTCGGCGACGTCTGCATCAACTACGACAAGCAGTACTTCACGAAGCACTCCCTCGCGGTGCCGGCAACCCTCGACGATCTGACCCGTCCCGAGTACCGCAGCCTGCTCGTGGTCGAGAACCCCGCGACCTCGTCGCCCGGTCTGGCGTTCCTGCTCGCGACCGTGGCGCGCGTACGGCGACAACTGGCGGCGCTACTGGACACAGCTGCGCGCCGACGACGTCGAGGTGGTCGACGGCTGGGACCAGGCGTACAACGGCTCGTTCACGGCCGGCGAAGGGAAGGGCGGCACGCGACCACTCGTCGTCTCGTACGCGTCGAGCCCACCGGCCGCGGTGTACTTCAGCAAGCCGCACCCCTCGACCTCCCCGGTGGGAACGATGCTCGACTCGTGCTTCCGCCAGATCGAGTTCGCCGGGGTGCTGCGCGGCGCCGCGCACCCGGCGCTCGCGGGGAAGCTCGTCGCCTTCATGCTCTCGGAGCGCTTCCAAGCCGACATGCCGCTCCAGATGTTCGTGTTCCCGGCCCGGGCGAGCACGCCGCTCCCCAAGGTCTTCGAGCAGTTCGCCGAGGTTCCGAAGACACCCGCGACGCTCGCCCCTGATCGCATCGACGCGAACCGTGACTCGTGGATCGACCAGTGGACTCAAACCGTGCTGCGCTGAGGGCGCGCGCGAGAGGCGCGGAGGCTCGCGGCCCGAGCGGCCCGGCCCAAAGGGCCGAGCGCGGGAGAGAAAGAAGGCTCGCCGGCTCCTCGGGCAGGCGGCGATCGTCGCTGTCCCCGTGGGGTTTCTCGGCATCTTCTTCGCCTACCCCGTCGGGAGCATCCTGGCGCGGGGTCTCTTTTTCGACGGGCACCCCGCGCTCGGGAGCATTCGCTGACGTCGCGACCAGCGCCGGCACGCGCCACGTGGTGTGGTTCACGGTCGCGCAGGCCACGGCCTCGACGGTCCTGACGCTGCTGATCGGGCTGCCTCTCGCGGGCGTGCTCGCCCGCGTCCGTGTGCCCGGCCGGACCCTCGTCTGGGCTGCGATCACAGTGCCCTTCGTGCTGCCGACCGTCGTCGTGGGGACCGCGTTCCGGAGCCTGCTCGGCCCGGGTGGTCCGCTCGGGGGGCTCGGGATCGACCAGTCCTTGGGCGCGATCTTGCTCGCGCACGTCTTCTTCAACGTTGCGATCGTCGTGCGGACGGTGGGCACGGTGTGGTCGCGGCTCAACTCGCGCCAAGAGGACGCGGCGCGGGTGCTCG
Organism: uncultured Actinomycetes bacterium; assembly: GCA_963815405.1. Lineage (GTDB taxonomy): Bacteria > Actinomycetota > Acidimicrobiia > IMCC26256 > DASPTH01 > CAWFGR01. Next base: position 210,881 of record CAWFGR010000001.1, on the reverse strand, counting down.
GCGCGAGCCGGTTGCGCGCGTGGTGGGAGGTGACGTTCCCGGCGCTCCGGCCAGCAGTGCTGAGCGCGGCGGCCATCGTCTTCCTGTTCTGCTTCACGTCGTTCGGCGTGATCCTCATCCTCGGTGGACCGCGGTTCGCCACGATCGAGACCGAGATCTACCGGAACACGGCCCAGCTCCTGAATCTCCGGGCGGCGGCCGCGCTCGCGGTGATCCAGCTGGTCGCGGTCGTCGTTCTCCTGCTCGCGGTCGCGCGGCTGCAGCGGCGCGCAGAACCGCTCGACCTGCGGGCGAGCGCGGCGGTAACGCAGCGCCCGCACGGACTGCGAGCGTGGTCGCGAATCGTGGCGGCGTGCGCCGTACCTGCGGTCCTGCTCGGCGCCCCGGTGTCGGTGCTCGTGGTTCGAGCGTTCGACACCGGCAACGGCTTCGGCTTCGCGAACTTCCACGCGCTCACGACGCTGCCGGAGCGGAGCGCGCTCTTCGTCCCCCCGATCGACGCGATCGGCAACTCGCTGCTGTTTGCGACGATCGCCACGGCGATCGCGCTGGTCGTCGGGGGCATCACCGCGCTCTTCGTCGTGTCATCGCGACATCGCTCGCTGGAAGCCATCGTCACCCTCCCCCTGGGAGTCTCGGCCGTCACCGTTGGGTTCGGGTTCCTGATCGCGCTCGACCACGGCGTGCTGGACCTGCGGGCCTCGTGGCTCCTGATCCCGCTGTCCCACGCGCTCGTCGCGATGCCGTTCGTCGTGCGCTCGATGACGCCGACGCTGCGCGGCATCGATCCGCACCTGCGCGAGGCAGCCGTCATGCTCGGCGCATCACCGACGCGCGTCCGTCGCGAGGTGGACCTCCCGATCGTCGCACGGGCCGCGGGTGTCGGCGCCGGCTTCGCGTTCGCAATCTCGCTCGGCGAGTTCGGGGCAACTGCGTTCATCGCCCGCCCCGACCGCCCGACGGTGCCGATCGTCATCTACCGCCTGCTGAGCCAACCCGGCGCGAGCAACTTCGGCGCGGCCATGGCCGCGAGCGTCGTCCTGATGGCGCTCACCGCCGCGGCGATCGTCGCCGTCGAAGGCCTCCGCGGCGCGGCCTCGGCGGAGTTCTGATGCTCGACGTCAAGCAGCTCACGGTCGAGCTGGAGGCCACCCGCGCGCTCGACGCCGTGAGCTTCACGGTTCCCGACGGCAGCGTCGCGTGCGTGCTGGGCCCGAGCGGTTGCGGCAAGACCACCCTCTTGCGCGCCGTCGCCGGTCTCCAGGCGCCCAGCGCCGGTCGGATCGCGTGGGACGGCACCGACCTCGCGTCCGTCCCTCCCCATCACCGGCGCTTCGGTCTCATGTTCCAGGACCACGCGCTGTTCCCCCACCGCGACGTGCTCGCCAACGTCGCGTTCGGGCTCCGGATGCTGCGCCTCCCGCGTGCCGACGTCGACGCGAGGGCACGCGCCGCGCTCGCACGTGTCGACCTCGCGGGATTCGAGCATCGGCGCGTGACCGAGCTCTCGGGCGGTGAACGCCAGCGAGTCGCGCTCGCGCGCGCTCGCTCGCGCCCGAGCCTCGCCTGCTCATGCTCGACGAGCCCCTCGGCTCACTCGACCGTGCGCTCCGCGACGCGCTCGTCGGCGAATTGCGGGCGCTGTTCGTGCAGCTCGGCGTCACGGCCCTGGTCGTCACGCACGATCACGACGAGGCGTTCGCGCTCGCAGACCGAGTCATCGTGATGCAGGCCGGTCGGATCGAGCAGTCCGGCCCCGCGCACCTCGTATGGCAGGCGCCGGCGAACGCGTTCGTTGCGAGCTTCCTCGGCTGGAATGTCACCGACGCGTTCGGGGGGCGCGGCGCGATCCGGCCCGAGCAGCTCGAGCTCTCCTCCCCCTCCGGCGAAGTCGTCGCGGTGGTGGAGCGGACGACCTTTCGCCGCGACCGGTTCGTCGTCGGGCTGCGCCTGCCCGACGGTGGCCACCTCGACGTGGCGATGGCGGCCGGCGCGCCGCTCCCTCAGCTCGACGAGCGCGTCGGTGTCACCGCCCGACCCGGCGCGCTGGTCGCGCTGGCCGACTGACCGGAGATCTGCACCGAATCTCCACACCTCGGACGAGACTCCTCCGAAGTCGGTCCTTATCCTGATCCGCAATGGCTGCTCCGGCGCCCGCGCTGTCCCGCACCGTCGTCGTCGTCGAGGACGAGGCGCCGATCGCCGAGGCGGTCGCGACCCGCCTCCGCAGCGAAGGCTTCCGGGTCGAGATCGCGGCCGACGGTCCGACGGGCGTCGAGCTCTGCGCCGCGCTGCAACCCGACGTGGTCGTGCTCGACCTCATGCTCCCCGGCTTCGACGGGCTCGAGGTCTGCCGCAGGATCCAGCGCGACCGGGCCGTCCCCGTGCTGATGCTGACGGCCCGCGACTCGGAGACCGACCTCGTCGTCGGCCTGGCCGTCGGTGCCGACGACTACCTGACCAAGCCGTTCAGCACGCGCGAGCTCGTGGCGCGCGTCCACGCGCTGGTCCGCCGAGCCGAACGCGGACGGGTCGAGCGCGCGGAGGTTCGCCGGATCGGTGATGTCACCCTCGACGTCCCCTCACGGCGGGTGCGTTCCGGCGCACGACTCGTGCACCTCACCCCCACCGAGTTCGACCTGCTCGCGCACCTGGCCTCGCGGCCGGCGCGGGTGTTCACGCGCGACCAGCTGCTCGCCGCGGTCTGGGGGTACGAGGACGGCTCCGGCGCGCGCACGGTCGACTCGCACGTGCGGGCGCTGCGACGGAAGTTGGGCAACGACGTCGTCCGGACCGTGCACGGCGTCGGGTACGCGGCCGGCGGGACCGCCGCGTCGAGACACATCCGGAGGGACCGCCTCGCGCGGCCACTCGACGACGTCCCGTCGATCAAGCTCAAGCTGGGCTTCGTCATCGCCGCTGCCGTCGCGATGACAGTGTTCGTGTTCTGGGTTGGCCTGCACCTCGGGCTGTGGCCATCGGTGAGCGGTGTGCTCGCAGCCGCGGTCGCGATGACGATGGTGTTCTTCCTCTCTCGCGGGATGACGTCGCCGCTGCGCGAGATGTCACAAGCCGCGACCGAGATGGCGAAGGGCAACTACGACCGGCGCGTGCGGTCCACCTCGCGCGACGAAGTGGGTGAGCTCGCGCGCGCGTTCAACCAGATGGCGGCCGAGCTCGCGGAGACCGACCGGGTGCGTCGAGACCTCGTCGCCAACGTGTCGCACGAGCTGCGCACGCCCATCACCGCGCTCCAGGCTGCGCTCGAGAACCTCGTCGACGGCGTCGCCACGCCGGACCCGGAGACCTTTCGGACGATGCTCGCCCAGGTGGAGCGGCTCGGTCGGCTGGTCCGCCAACTCCTCGACCTCTCCCGCCTGGAGTCGGGGGCGGTGCCGCTCGAGCGCACGACCTTCGACGTGGAACCGCTGCTCGAGCACGCCGTCCGCGAACAGCGCCTCCACGCGCCCGAGGTCGCGGTGTCGGTGTCGGTGTCGGATCCGACGCTGCGCGCCGACGGCGACCCCGAACGTGTGCACCAGGTCGTCGCCAACCTCCTCGAGAACGCGGTGCGCCACAGCCCGCACGGCGGAACGGTCGAGGTGCGGGCGCGCCGGACGAGTGTCGGTGTCGTGATCGAGGTGCTCGACGAGGGGCCGGGCATCCCCGAGGAAGCGCGACCGCGTGTGTTCGAGCGCTTCTATCGCGCCGACTCGGCGCGGGCAGCACAAGACGGCGGCGCGGGCCTCGGCCTCGCGATCGCCCGCTGGATCGTGGACCTGCACGGCGGAGACATCCGCCCAGAGCGCCGAGAACCGCACGGCTGTCGCATGGTCGTCACCCTTCCACCGGCCAAGGAGCACGCATGACTCTCGCCACTCTCGACGAAGCGATCCGCCGGATCCGGCGCGGGGAAATGGTCCTGGTCGTCGACGACGAAGACCGTGAGAACGAAGGCGACCTCACGATGGCGGCGAGCTGGGTCACACCCGAAGCCGTCAACTTCATGATCCGCTGGGGACGGGGGCTCGTGTGCATGCCATGTGACACGCGGCGGCTCGACGAGCTCGCGATCGGGCCGATGGTGCCCCCGGGAGAAGCCGGCTGCGACACGGCCTTCACGGTGTCGATCGATCACGTCACTGCCGGGAGCGGGATCGGCGCGGCTCATCGCGCGACAACGATCCGTCGCGTGCTCGACCCGACCTCACGGCCGAGTGACTTCACCCGGCCCGGTCACGTGTTCCCGCTGCGCGCGCGTCCCGGTGGGGTGCTCGAACGGCGCGGGCACACCGAGGCAGCGGTCGACCTCGCACGACTCGCGGGGCTCCCGCCGGTCGCGGTCATCTGCGAGGTGCTGCACGACGACGGATCCCCCGCGCGGCTGACGCACCTCGCCGCGTTCGCGGCGCAGCACCGGGTCGCGATGGTGTCGGTCGACCAGGTCGTCGAAGCCCGGATGGTGCTCGGCGCCGACATCCCCACGCCGCTGCTCCTCTAACCGTCGCAGCGGCTCGGGCCGTTTACGGGCCGGGGTCTTCGCCGGCCTCTCGCAACGCTGCCGCGATCGCGGCGCGGAGCCGGCGGGCGGTCGCCGGCGCGAGATGCGCCACCTGGCCGAGACCCGCACGGCCCGTCTCCTCGAGCGTCAACACCACCCGCAGCTCGCCGAACCCGCACCCATCGCAGTCGTCCGACAGCGCGACCGCCCACGACACCGGTGGTCGCTCGTCGTCGTCCTCGGGATGGTCGTCGATGGCATCGTCGATGGACCGTCGCATCGCGCGCACGCTACCGGGTGCGGCATGCGACGCGAGCATTCCTCGGCCGCGGGTCCGTCGCTCGCTCCCTGGCACACTGATCTGATATTTCTCTTCGTGATGACCGATCCCCGGGCAATGAGTGTCGTACCCCCCGTGTTTGATTGGGGGCATGTCCGAGTTCGGTGAGCTGCTCGAGGAGTTCCGGTGCCATTCGCGGGAGTGGGTGGCATCCGAGCGCGAGAAGGCGATCACGGAGGAACGCGAGTTGCGGGTCCGGGAGCTGGTAGCGACGCGGCTCATGGGCGAGTGGGGAATCCTCGACGAAGGTGTCGCGGCGCGCGACGGGGTGTCGGTGCGAACGGTGCGGGAGACGGTCGAGTGCGCGCGGGCGTTGGAATCGCTGCCAGAGATCGCGGCTGTCGCGCAGGCCGGTGGATTGAGTGATGAGCAGTTGCGGGCGGTGACGCAGCTCGCGGACCCGTCGACGGATGCAGAGTGGGCTCGGCGGGCGCCGGACGTACCCCCGGCGGACCTCGCGCGTCTCGCACGGTCGCAGCGGAAGCCAACCGTCGAGGACGCACGGCAGCGACGCGAGGCACGGTGCGTACGGTTCTGGTGGCAGAAGGATCGCGGCATGTTGTCGGTCCGCGGTGAGCTCCCCGATCTGGATGGCGCGCTGGTCGAAGCGACGCTCAATCGGATGATCGACGAGATGCATCCGGCGAAGGGCCAACCCTGGGACACACGCGACCACCGCGGGTGCGGATGCGCTCGTGGAGCTGTGCGAACGGTTCGCAGACGTCGAATCCGCAGGGAGACGGTCGAAGTCGTTGCTGGTCGTCGAGGTCCCGCTGCACGGACCCGCCGAGGTCGCTGGGATCCCGCTGCCCGACGCGATGGTCGAGAAGCTCCGCGCCAACGCCGCGATCGAGCCGGTGTTGGTGTCGGGCGGGGTGCCGGTCACGCGCGGAACCAAGACCACAGCCCTGCCACCCAAGATCACGAGAGCGGTGCTGCTCCGGGACGGGCATTGCCGCTTCCCCGGCTGCGACCGGCGGACCGGGTTGCAGGTCCATCACCTCGTGCCCCGAAGTTGGCGTGGTGGTGACGACCTCGCCAACCTGGCTGCAGTGTGCACGGGTGGCGGCACCGACCATCACGCCCGACTCATCCCCCACGGGCACTGGGTGCTCACCGGCAACCCGAACCAACCCGACGGGCTCCGCCTCGTTCGACTCGACCAACACACCGACCGGGCCGGCAAAGAGGCGCGCGCCGGCCCAAAGGTGGCGTGAGTCGAGCCCCGATCCTTGACAACCGACGAGGCCGACACCGGACCGGCTCGCTGTCAGTCGATGCCGTCGCGCATGACGGCGACGACGACGCGGAGCGCGAGCGCGGTCGCGCCGAACAGCCCGATGCCACCGAGGACCCGGAAGAGCGTCGTATGGCCGGCAAGGACGGGGCCGCCCTCGATCGCGAGCAGGCCGACCGACAACAGACCGACCGCCCCCGCGAGGAGCGAGAGCGCGAGGCGGTTCACGAGGCGGGTCACCACGCGCACGTCGCGGTCGTCGCCGAAATGTGTGATCCGGACGCGCAGACCGTCGCGACCGATGGTGGTGAACGTGCGGTCGAGGTGGCGCGGGAGCCGGCGCAGGATCGGGACCATGCGCATCAGCTCGTCACGAGCAGCCTGCTGGGCCGAGCCGACCGTGAAGCTGTTGCGAGTCCATTCGGCGGCGATGTCCTCGGCCGCCTCGAGCGCGGAGAAATCCGGCGCGAGGGTGGTCAGCGTGCCGTCCAACGTCACGAGCGTGCGGAAGAAGGTCGTCCACTCGCCGGGAAGCACGACACCGAAGTCGAAGAACAGCCGCATCAGCGCGTTCAGCATCGCGATCGTGGCCGGCGCGCCGGGTGCGAGATGGCGGGCCATGAACCGCTCGATCCCCCGCTCGAAGTCGACGACGTCCATGCCGCTGCGAAGCTCCGCGACCTGGAGCACCGACTGGACGACGGCGTCGGCGTCACGGCGACGCACCGCGACGAGCAGGTCACGCAGGGCGCCCTGCTGGACCGGGTCGAGCCGGCCGGTGAGCCCGAAGTCGACCAGCGCCAACGACCCGTCGTGCAAGACGAGGACGTTCCCGGGATGCGGATCCGCATGGAATACGCCGTCCTGCAACATCTGCTCCACGAAGCTGCGGAGCAATGCGTCCGCCAGCTTCACCCGGTCGAAGCCGGCACGCTCGAGCGCGGCGGTGTCGCGCACGCTCACACCGTGGAACTGCTCGGTGACGAGCACGCGCGCCGTGCTCAGATCGTGGTGGACGAACGGCACCCGCACCGCGGAGTCGACCCCGAGGTTCGCGGCGATCGTCTCGGCGTTGCGCGCCTCGATGCGGAAGTCGAGCTCCTCACGCAGGCGGCCGGCAAAGTCGTGCACGACCTCGCGCGCGTGGTGCTGGACGCCCCACGACGTGCGCCGTTCGACCTGCGCGCTGAGATCCTCGAGCACCGAGAGATCGACGTCGACGACCTCGTCGACACCGGGCCGTTGCGCCTTGACCACGACGGGCGTCCCGTCGGGAAGCGTGGCTTGGTACACCTGCCCGATCGACGCGGACGCGAGCGGCCGCCAGTCGAACGATCCGAACACCGCGTCGAGGGGTGCACCGAGCTCGCGCTCGAGGAGACGCTCCACGTCCTGCTCGACGCGCCGGCCGCGCTTGATCCTGCAGCTGCGCGAGCTCGGCACAGGCGTCGGGCGACAGGAGGTCGCTACGGGTGGAGAGGAGCTGGCCGACCTTGACGAACATCCCGCCCGCTTCCTCGAGCGCGCGGCGGAGCCGGCGCATCGTCGACGCGCGGCCGCCAGGAGGGTCGTCGCCGCGCGACAGCCCGAGCGACGGGCCCAGCCCGTGCTTGATCGCAATGCGCGTGATCTCGGCGTACCTGCGCACCCGACGGGCGCGGCGGCGGAATGCGCGCGCGGGGTGCGGGAGCGACGCAAGCCCATGCCGCGCACGGGCGAGGAGGCCAGGGCGGGTGACGAACTCCGTCCACACCGAGGCGGCCATCACACCCAGCAGGCAGAAGATCGCGAGGTCGCGCGGGAAGTCCCGCGGCGCGTCGGAACGTTCGGATGCGACGACCAGGGCCGCCGCAACCCCGAGGAACCAGCCCATGAGCCCGGCGGCGACCGTCGACGCCGCCGCACGACGCACGCCGAGCAGGCGACCCACGAGCGCTCCGACCAGGATCGTCACGGGTAGCGCAGGCACGACGTCCCACAGATCGCCGCCGAGCCGGTCGATCACGGTGGTGGCCACGAGACTCACGCGGGGAGCGTATCCGGGGTCGTTGCTCGCGGGCCCGGGCCGGGCCTCCGCTCATCCGCCGTAGTTCATCCGCGTGTCCTCCATCCGGAGGACCGGTGTCTCCTCGTCCTTCAAGAACCCGCAGTCGACGATCTCGCCGACGAAGAGCGTGTGGCCGCCGAGCACGAGCGACTCCCGCACCTCGCAGTCGAGATACGCGACGGCCTGGTCGAGGATCGGCGTGCCGGTAACGCCGTCGTGGTACGGGATGCCGTTGAGCGTCGCGGCGTCGACCTCCACCGGCTTCGTGAACTTCCGGACCACCGCGCGGTCTTCGCGATCGACGAAGTTGACGCTGAAGACGCGGCCGGCCTCGATGAGCTCGTGGGTGAGGGCCTCGACCTCGATGGCGATCCCGACCAGCTTGGGTGAGAACGAGAGCTGCGTGATCCAGTTCGCGGTCATGCCGTTGCGCCGGCCGGCGCCGTCGGTTGCACCGATCACGTAGAGACCCGACGGCATCTTCCAGAGCAGCCGGCGTCGGAGCCGGTCGTAGGCCGTGCGCTGCTCCTCGGTCTCGACGCCGGGCGGGTACGGCCCGATCGGCCCCGCGCCCCCTGGTTCGGCCATCCGGCCAGGCTAGGCGCCGCTCACCGCGGCGCCCTCGCCCCTCCTGGCTCGCCCGACGTTGCCGCGGCGGCCGGCGTTCCCGCCATCGGACTGTCCGCGACGGCGAGGGGCAGGCTCAGCACGAAGGTAGCGCCCTCGCCCGGCGCCGAGGTCACCTCCACCGACCCGCCGTGGGCCGCGGCGATCGCGGCCACGATGGACAGACCCAGGCCCGATCCGCCGCCATCCCGCGCGCGCGACGCGTCAGCGCGATAGAAGCGCTCGAACACGTGCGCGAGGTCGTCGTCGGCGATGCCCGGGCCGTGGTCGGCGACCTGGACGACGGCCCGCCCTCGGAGCCGCGCACACGGGCCTTGGCAGACGTGCCGACCGGCGTGTGGCGCTGCACGTTGGCGAGCAGGTTGTCGACGACCTGGCGCAGGCGGTCTGCGTCACCGACGACCTCGACCGGGCCGTCGGACTCCAGGGCCAGAGGATGCGTCGCGTCGAGCGCCTCCGCGCGCTCCACCGCTTCCGCGACGACGTCGGTGAGGTCGATCCGATTCCGTCGCCAGCGGGCGACCCTGATCGAGCCGGCGAGGAGGAGCAGGTCGTCGACCAGCACGCTCATGCGCTTCGCTTCCGCCTCGACGCGATCCATGGCTTTGGCCAGGTCGTCCGGCCGGGTCGCCGCGCCACTGCGGAACAGCTCGGCATAGCCCCGCACCGAGGTGAGTGGCGTCCGCAGCTCGTGCGACGCATCGGCGACGAACTGTCGCAGCCGCGCCTCCGACGCGCGCGCTGATCCTCGAACGCGGCTTCGATCCGGGTCAGCATCTCGTTGAACGCGAGGCCCGAAGCGACCCACTTCCGTGCGCTCGCCCGCAACGTCGACGCGGCGGGCGAGGTCGCCGCCGGCGATCGCGTCGGCGGTGCTCGTCACCTCGGTGAGGGGATGCAGCCCGATGCGGACCAGCCACCAGCCCAGCCCGACCGCCGCCACGACCGCGATGGCACCGATGATCAGCTCGATGCTCACCAGGTTGGACAGAGTCGCGTCGACGTCGGTGAGTGGGAGCCAAACGATCAACGTGGCGCCGAGACCGTCACGGACTGCGTACGCGCGGAATCGTTGCCCGGTCTTGGCGACTGCACCGAATCCGACCGGGACCGGTCGGCCGAACGTCCCGACGCGTGACAGCGACTCGGGAACCACCGGCGCGGGTGGGTGCGTGTCTTCCCCCACCTGCTGCAGCTGTCGCAGCACCCTCTCCCCGCCTTGACGCAGCTCGAACCCCGCGCCCTGCGGAAGGAGCTGCACGAACACGAGCTCGAAGTACGCGGCGTCCGAGAGGAACGGTCTTCGTCCAGGAAGCGCGGGCGTCTGCGGCGACGCCGAGCGAGACACGACGACTCGTAGATCTGCCGGTACTGCGCGTCGACGCGGTCGTCAGCAGCCGCGACCGGAGCAGCTCGTAGGTCGCCACCCCCGCGCCCGCGAAACCCAGCGCGACCAGCACGACCAGGAGCCGCGAGCAGCCGCGTCCGCAGCGACACGACCGGGTGCCTCAGGTCGGCGGGAGCCGCAGCGCGTAGCCGATGCCGCGGATGGTGTGGATGAGCGGCGGCCCGAGTCGAGTCGACCTTCTTGCGCAGGTAGCTCACGTAGGTCTCGACCACGTTCGCGTCGCCGTCGAAGTCGTACTGCCAGACGTGGTCGAGGATCTGGATCTTGGAGAGCACGCGGCGCGGGTTGAGCATGAAGATAGCGGAGGAGGTTGAACTCGGTGGCGGTGAGCCGCACGGGCACGTCCGCCGCGCCACACCTCGTGCGTGTCCTCGTCGAGCACCAGGTCGGCGAAGCGCAGCGGCCCGCCTCCGCTCTCGCCCGCCGCCCGTGCGGCGCAGGATCGCGTGGACCCGGGCGACGATCTCGTCGAGGCTGAACGGCTTGGTCACGTAGTCGTCGCCGCCGACGGTGAGCCCGGCCACCTTGTCCTCGGTCGCGTCGCGCGCGGTGAGGAAGAGCACGGGCACGCGGATGCCCTGCGGCCCGGAGGCGACGCGTGACCTCGAAGCCGTCGAGGTCGGGGAGCATGACGTCGAGCACGAGCAGGTCGGGGCGCGCCGTCATCGGCCGCGTCGAGCGCCGCGCGCCCGGTCGGCCGACCTCAGTGACGTCGAAGCCCTCGTAGCGCAGGGCGGTGGCGACGGCGTCGACGATCGAGGGCTCGTCGTCGACCACGAGCACCCGCTGCGTCACTGCGTTCATGTCCCCGTCCTCTCCGCTCGTGGGCCTGGCGACCCGCGTCGGACGCGCCACCCTGCATCGGACATGGGCAGTGTCACACGGAATGCTGTGGGATATCTGTGTGACCCCTGTGGTGAGGTTCACAGGTGACCTCAAGCCGGCTCCAAGGTCCACGCGGTCCAATGGTTGGGAGCGGTCAACCTTGCGTCCGCTCGCGGCTCGGCCGTCGCCGGTGCTCTCCCCCCTCGAGCGCCGCCGACGACGAGCCGCCCGACGAGCCCCGGTCGTGATCCGCCGGCCGGGGCTCGTTCGCGCTGCGGGTAGCGTCGCCGCGATGCGTGCCGCGGCTCTTGCACCGTTGCGCCATCGTCGGTTCGCGCTCCTCTGGAGCGGCGCGTTCGTCTCGAATATCGGCACCTGGATGGAGACGATCGGCGTCGGCATCCTCGTCACCGAGCGCACCGGGCGCGCGGGGTGGACGGGCCTGGTGGCTGCCGCCGGGTTCGTTCCCGCAGGCCTGCTTGCGCCACTCGGCGGCGTCCTCGCCGACCGGATCTCGCGCCGGAAGATCCTCATGGGCACGACGATCGTGCAGACCCTGTTCGCGGGCTCGCTCGCCGGGCTGGCCGCGGCGGGCGCGACCAGCCCGGGCGTCGTCACCCTCATCGTGTTCGGCAGCGGCTGCGCGGGTGGCATCGGGTTCCCGAGCTTCACGTCGATGTTGCCCGATCTCGTCCCGCGAGGAGATCGCCGGGGCGACCGCGTCGCGATGTCGCAGTTCAACCTGGGTCGCGTCATCGGACCCGCGCTCGCCGGCATCGTCATCGGCCTCGGCGGCTACTCGCTCGCCTTCGCGATGAACACGATCAGCTTCTTCGCGGTGCTCGCGGTGCTGCTCGTCATCGAACTTCCGCCGCCCAAGGGATCGTCCGGCACGAGGGTGCGCGATGCGCTCGGCGACGGCGCGCGGTACGTCGTCGCGAACGCGGCCGCTGCGGGTCGCCGTGGCCTTCTTCGCCTGCAACCTGTTCCTCTGCGCGCCGTTCATCGCGCTGGTGCCCGCGGTCGCGATCAAGGTGTTCCACGAGAAGGACCTGGGCACCTCGCTCCTGGTCACCGCACAGGGCATCGGGGCAGTGACGATGGGCCTCCTGCTCGGAACACTCCATCAGAAGCTCGGCACCGGTCGCGTGCTCTTCGCCGCGCTCACCGTCCTTCCGCTCACGCTCGTCGGGTACGCGCTCTCGCCGACGCTGGGGATCGCGACGGCCGCACTGCTGCTGGTGGGGTTCTGCTATCTCGGGACGCTCGCGAGCTTCACCACCGTCGCGCAGCTCTGGGCGCCGCCCGAGCTCCGCGGCCGGGTGGTCAGCGTGTTCATGATGATGCTCGGGCTCGTCTATCCGGTCGGCGCCATCGTCCAGGGCACCGTCGCCGACGCGCTCGGCGGGGCCTCGGGCGTCCGGACCACCATCGCCGTTGCCGCGGTCGCCATGTTCACGATCGTCGTCGGGGCGCGGGTGCTCCGCCCGACGCTGCTGCACGTGCTCGACGACGTGCCCACCGGCACCGACGCCGGCGCCCGACGGAGTGCCCGAGAGGCTGCTCCGCCGCCGGGCGATCCCGCTGAGGTCGACCCTGGGAGCATCCGCTCCTAGAATGCCGGCTCGTGGACGGTCGCCTGCGGGTCGAGGAGCTGGCTCGTCGGGCCGACGTCTCCGTCGACACGATCCGCTTCTACCAGAAGCGCCGCCTGCTCCCGCCGCCGCACCGGGTCGGCCGCGTCGCGTGGTACGGCGGCAAGCACGTCGAAGGTCTCGCCCGCATCCGCGAGCTGCAACGCCAGGGCTTCTCCCTCGCGTTGATCCGGCGGCTCATCCATGGCGAGCTCGACCCGGCGGACGCGCCGCTCGCGGCCGCGGTCGCAGGTGCACAGAACGGTGACGCGACCCTGCTGTCGCTCGACGAGCTCGCGCGAGCGCGTCGGCGTCCCGCGACCCCTCCTCGAAGCGATCGTGCGCGAAGGCCTCCTCGTCGCGCAGCGGCGCGACGGCGAGACCGGCTACACGGAGTCCGACGCCGAGGTCGTGCGCGGCGGCCTCGCGCTGCTCGAGCTCGGCTTCCCGCTGCCCGAGCTGCTCGCGCTCGCTCGACGCCACCACGACGCCACCCGCGCGATCGCGGGCGACGCGGTCGAGATGTTCGACCAGCACGTCCGGCTCCCGCTGCGCGCACAGGCCCTGACCGACGAAGAGCACGCGGAGCGGTTGGTCGAGGCGTTCCGAACCCTGCTGCCGACGGTGACCATCCTGGTCGCCCATCACTTCCGGAGCATCCTCCTGGAGGTGGCCCAAGAGCACCTGGAGGCGGTGGGCGACCCGAGCGAGCTCGCCGCGGCGGCCACCGAACCCGAATGGGACGTCGCCGCACCATGATCCGCGTGGTACGGCACGACCGCGACGACCTCCCCCAAGGCTGGTCGAAACGCGTAGCCGTCGAGTCGATGTTCGATCGACTCGCGCCGCGCTACGACCGGATGAACCGCATCATCTCTCTGGGACTCGACCGGCGGTGGCGGTTGCAGACCGTCGCCGCGCTGGGCGTGGATCCGGGCGCGCGCGTCCTCGACCTCGCGTGCGGCACCGGCGATCTCTGCAACGACCTGCTCGGCGCCGGATGCCGACGCGATCGGGGTCGACCTCTCCGCCGGGATGCTCGCGGCCTCACGGACGGCCGCGCCGCTGACCCGGGGCGACGCCGCGGCACTTCCCTTCGCGCAACGCGACGTTCGACGGTCTCGTGTGCGGCTTCGCGCTCCGGAACTTCGTCGACCTTGCGACCGTCTTTCGCGAATGCGCACGGGTGCTGCGCCCCGGCGGCCGGCTCGCCGCGCTCGACGTTGCGGTGCCCGAACGCGCCGTCCTCCACGCGGGGAACGCGATGTGGTTCCGCGGTGCCGTGCCCGTGCTCGGACGCCTGCTCGCGCGACGACGCCGACGCCTACCGCTACCTCCCGAAGTCCACGGCGTATCTCCCACCGCCCGAGCAGCTGATGGGGTCGCTGCGAGCCGCCGGCTTCGTCGACGTCGCCCGGCGCACCCTGACCGGCGGGTCCGTGCAGATCCTGCGGGGCACCCGCGCATGACCCTCGCGACCGAGCTGCGCGCCGTGACCCGGGAGCTCGACCCGACGATCGACGTGATGGCGGCCCTCGGGCCGGACTGCTTCGCGTGGCTCCACGACGGCTTGCACCTCGTGACGGAGGGAACCGCGCTGGCGATCGCGCCCGGCGATGCACTCGACGCGCTGCGCGCGATCGAGGTCGACGACGCGGTCCGCCTCCCCGGAACGGGAGCGGTCGCGGTCGGCGCCCTGCCCTTCGAAGCCCAGGGTGCCGCCACGCTGGCGGTGCCCGCCCGCGTCTGGGGCCAGGAAGCCGGTCGCGCGTGGGTGACCGAGATCGGACCACCACACGCACCGCAACGCGTCGACACACGGACCGCGACGCGGTTCTCCGTCGCCAGCCGCCAGTCCCGGGAGCACTGGGTCACCAAGGTGGCAGGCGTCCTGACGGCAATCGAAGCCGGTGAGCTCGAGAAGGCCGTGCTTGCCCGCGAGGTGATCGTCGAATCCGACTCGGACTTCGACATCCCCGCGCTGATCCGTCGTCTCGTGGTCCAGCAGCCGGGATGCTTCGTCTACGCCGCGCAGGGATTCGTGGGTGCGAGTCCCGAGCTGCTGGTACGCCGCCGCGGCGATCGACTCGAGTCGCGGCCGATGGCCGGCACGACGGTCACCAACGGCGGCGCGGGCGCGCTCGCGGCACTGGCCGCGTCGGTGAAAGACGGACACGAGCACCGCCTCGTTGTCGACGCCATCACGCGTGAGCTCGCCACCGTCTGCACTGAGCTCGCGGTGGGCGAGCCGGAGGTCGCGGTGTTCGGCACCGTCGCGCACCTCGCGACCCCGGTGCGGGGACGGCTGGACCTACCGCCTGCCGACGCGCTCTCGCTGGCGCGCCGGCTCCACCCGACACCTGCGGTCGGCGGGACGCCGCGTGCCGAGGCCTTGGCGACGATCGCAGCCCTCGAAGGGTTCACGCGCGGCAGGTACGCGGGCCCGGTGGGCTGGGTCGACGCGCGCGGCGACGGCGAATGGGCGGTGGCTCTGCGGGGCGCCGAGATCGACGGTCGGCGTGCGCGCCTCGTGGTCGGCGTGGGGATCGTCGCGGGCTCCGACCCCGAAGCGGAATGGGCCGAGACGCAGGCCAAGCTCGAGCCCATGCTCCGCGCGCTCGTCCGGCCCTGATCCATCCCGGCCTCCTCGGCCTGCGCTACCCCGTCAGGTAGCTGTTGATGAGCGCGGCGTACTGGCGCGCGCCTTCGTCGGTCAGGTGAATCCCGTCGGCGACGAACCAGTCGGGATGGTCGATCGAGGAGGCGTGCCAGTCGACGACCTGCACATTGGGATACGCGTGGGTCCGGGTCGCCAACAGCTCGTTCACTTGGTCTTCCCATGGTCGGTCGACCTTGACGGTGAGCATCAACACGTGCGGGACACCCGCGAGCAGTTGCATCGTCTCGTCGAACTGCTCGTCCGAGTATGTGCCGTTGTCACCGAGCTGTACGACCACGGTCGATCCGAGCTGGCCCGCGTCGTGGAGCTGGCGCAGCACGGCGATCCCGCCCGACGCCTGCCGGCTCACCGCCGCGTCGAGCTCGAGGCGAGCACCGAGCAGATCACCGAGCGCGTACCGCGCGCTCAGCATCACGGACGCGCCCACCGCGGTGACCTTCCCCTGCGGCGCGCTCGTCGGAGTGACGCCCACGGTCGTGGTGGTGATCGCGATCTTCGCCGGCCCCTCGGCCGCGAACGCCGGAAGCGGCGGGGGCTTCGCCGCCGCGAAGCCGACGACGAGGACGAGCGCGACGAGGGCGCCGGTCGTCCCGAACGCCGTCGCCCGACGCGCGAGGCGGATCCGCTCCTCGCCTTCGGAGATGCCGAAACGGCCCCACCATCGCCCGAGCGCACCGTTGCGCACCGGCAGCTCGACGTAGTGGTACGAGGCCGCCGCGACCAACCCGGTCAACCCGAGCCGCACCAGGAGGAGCGGGAGCCCGTCGAACGGCAGGTCGGCATGCGGACGGGTGACCATGAAGAGTGGCCAGTGCCACAGATAGATCCCGTAGGAGCGGACGCCGATCCAGACCAGCCAGCGTCGTGAGAGCGCCCACGTCGAGAGACGCGCCGCCGGATGCACGGTCGCGGCGAGCGCAACCGCGGTGAGCGCGGCGACGAGCAGGAACCCCCCGCGGTAGAGACCGGGGTCGTACTGGCCGAAGCTCGCGCAGCACACGAACAGCCCGAGCACCGCGAGCGCAGCGCCGAGATCGAGGAAGACGGTTGCGAAACGCCCGACCTGCCGGCTCAGCCGCCACGGTGCCCAGACGAAGGCGAGCGCGGCTCCGACCAGTAGCGGCGCCGCGCGCGTGTCGGTACCGAAGTACTCGCGCGACGGGTCCGTGAAAGGTTGGTACATCACCGCCATGAGCACGGTCGAGGCGAGCACCGCACACACGATCCCCATCAGCACGCGATGGTGCTTCGTGCCCCAGCGCCGCAGCACGGCGCCGAGCACCAACGGCCAGACGAGATAGAACTGTTCCTCGACTGCCAGCGACCACACGTGCCGTAACAGCGGCGCGCGCCCGAGCGCGACGAAGTACGAATCGTGGTGGAGAATCAGGTACCAGTTCTCGACGTATCCGATCGCAGCGAGGAACTGACCGCGAAAGGACGCCACGTCGTCGGGGAGGAACAACACCGCGACGACGCCCACCACGGCGAGCAGCACGAAGAGGGCGGGGAGCAGCCGGCGCGCACGGCGCAGCCAGAAGTGCCGGAGCCGGATGGTGCCGTAGCGGCGCCAATCCTCGAGCAGCAGGCACGTGATGAGGTATCCGCTGAGGACGAAGAAGACGTCGACGCCGAGGAACCCGCCGGGTAGGAACGACACCCCGCCGTGATAGAGCAGCACCGCGATGACCGCGAGTGCGCGAAGGCCGTCGAGTGCCGGCAGGTATCGCAATCCCGGCCCGTGTGCCTCCTCGTGACGCGGCTCCTCGTCACGGGACTCGGCACGCCGCGGGCGTCGACGGGTCCCGAGCGCGCGCGCCGACGGCGTTCGAGTCGCCGCCAGACGGGAATTGACGGTCTCCTGCACCACGGCATGCTCGCGCACCGCGAGCATGAACCGGGCTCAGTTCATCTGGAGTTGATCTCGCGTGCGGCGGCGTCCCAGACCTCACGATGGCGCTCGACATTGACGATCCGGTCCGTCGACACGAGCACGACACGAACGCCCCCGGCCGCGACGCATCGGACGACGGCGGGGCCGACGCCTGTCGGCCGGCGGACGCGGTCGACAGGAACGCCATGGACCGCAGCGAGCGCTGCGATGTCGATGCCGTGGGGTGTGCCGAAGAGCGCCTCGAAATGCTCGGGAATTCCCGCTTGCGCCAAGAACGAGAAGATCCCTCCCCCGTCGTTGTCCACGACGACGAAGGTGACGTCGATCTCGCGAGCGGTCGCGCCGAGCAGCCCGCCCGCGTCGTGGAGGAAACAGAGGTCGCCGAGCAACGCGACGACCGGTCGCCGCCGGCCGGCGGCGACACCGAGCGCAGTCGAGATCACGCCATCGATCCCGTTGACGCCGCGGTTGGACAGCACCTCCGGACCCGGCCCAGCGAGCTCGGACACCGGCGCGAAGAAGTCGAGGTCTCGCACCGGCATGCTCGATGCGACAACGAGCACCGCGTTGCTCGGGGTCGCGACCGCCACGTCGCGCGGAACCCGACCCTCGAAGCAGTCCGGATAGCTGTCGAGCGTGCGGTCGATGCACGCGCCGTGCCGTCGCCTCGGCGTGTAGCCAGAGCTCGAGCCACGCGTGCCGCTCGTCGGCCGCGCTGCTCATCGTCTTCGAGCTCCGCGGCCGCCGCCTCGAGCAATGCGTCCGCATCGACCGCGAATCGCTCCGTCGCGTGGTGGCGCGGGTCGAGCCACGCGGCGTCTGCATCGACGAGCAGCTGTTCGGCGTCCGCGTCGAGCCAGGTCGCAAGCGTCTTGGACGTGGGTGCCGCGCCGATCCGAAGGACGAGGTCCGGGCGTGCCTCGTACGCGAACCGGTCCGTTCGCAGCAACGCCTCGAAGCAGCTCACTGCCTGTGCGCCGACACGCGCACCCGACACGGCGTCCGCGAGGACGGGCCACCCTGCAGCGCGCGCGAAGCGGTCCACGGTTGCCGCGCGGCACGCGCGCGTTCCATCCGGCGACGAGGACGCCGCGTAGCGCTCGGCGTACGACTCCACAGAGCCGCGCGACCATTTCGTCGGTCGGCTGCGCCACCACTGCGACACTCTCCGTCCACGGCCGGCCGTCGGCACGCCCCGGCGCCTCGACGAGCTCGGCGCCCGTGGGAACGAGGGGCTCTCGAAACGGAAGATTGAGGTGCACGGGCCCTGCCGGCGGTCCCGACGCGGTCGCGTCACGTGCGCGACGCAACGCCTGCCGCCACACCGTACCCACGCCGGGCCGGTCGTCCGGCACGCCCGGATCGTGATACCAGCGCACCGCATCGCCGTAGAGCTTCGCCTGGTCGATGGTCTGGCCGGCCCCCGCGTCGCGGAGCTCCGACGGCCGGTCGGCGGTACACACCACGAGCGGCACCCGGGCATGCGCGGCTTCGAGCACGGCGGGATGGAAGTTGGCGGCGGCCGTCCCCGACGTGCACAGGAGCGCAACCGGTCGTCGGCTCGCCAGCGCAATGCCGAGCGCGAAGAACGAGGCCGACCGCTCGTCGAGGTGCACGTGGACGCGGACCCGCCCGTCCTGGGCGAACGCGAGCGCGAGCGGGGCGGATCGAGAGCCCGGAGCGAGGCACGCGTCGGTCATGCCGGCGCGCACCCACTCATCGACCAGCGCCCGCGCGAAGGCGGTCGTCGCGTCGCGTGTCATGCGAGGATTCCTGGGTGCGCCGCGTGTTCGTCCCCGGATTCAGCCAGACCGCCGAGTCGTGGATGCCGGTCTGGGCGCACCTCACTGGCGACGTCGTCGATCAGCTCGTCGACGTGCCCGACGGACTGCCGTTCGCCGTAACGGCCCGCACCCTCGGGGAGCTCGGCGGACGCGCCACCTACGTCGGCTACTCGATGGGCGGCCGCTTGTGTCTCCAGCTCGCGGTCGATCTCCCCGGCCACGTGACGCGCCTCGCGCTCGTGAGCGCGTCGCCCGGGATCGCAGACGCCGACGCGTGGGACGAACGGCGGGCGCGGCGACGAGGAGCTCGCGGGCGAAGTGGAGCGCGACGGTGTCGCCACCTTCCTCGAACGTTGGCTCGCACAACCGATGTTCGCGACGCTCGGCGACGAGCGCGCCGGACTCGCACGACGCGTCGCGGCGAGCTCCGCGGCGCGGCTCGCGCACCAACTGCGGGTGCTGGGACAGGGCACGCAACCGTCGAACTGGGAGCGGCTCGGCGAGCTGACGATCCCGGTGCTCCTCGTCGTCGGTGAGCGCGACGATCGGTACCACGAGATCGCGAGCCGCATGGCACAGTCCATCCCCGACGTGCGCGTCGAGGTCGTGATGGGCGTGGGCCACGCGTGCCACCTCGAAGAGCCGGGCGTAGTGGCTCACCTGCTCACCTCCTGGTAGCGCGGCGAGGAGCGACAGCTCGGGCGCCACGCGCCGTACGCAGAGCCGGCCCGCCTCGGGCACGAGCGGCTCGGCCACCACGTCCCGCACCGGGTCGACGGTGCCGAGCCCGCACGCGAACGGCAACTCGGGCAATGCGGCGGCCAGCGCGAGGCCTGCCGCGACGCCGACCGACGTCTCCATCATCGACGTGACGATCGTGGGCAGCCCCGACGCGTCGACGATGTCGAGCGCGGCGCGGACGCCGCCGAGGGGCTGCACCTTCACGACGACGACGTCGGCGGCTTCGTGCTCGGCGAGCAACCGGGCGTCGGCAAGCGTGCGGACACACTCGTCGGCGGCGACGCGCGTGCGGACGCGGCGGCGGACACGCGCCAGGTCGTCGATCGTCGCCACCGGCTGCTCGACCAGCTCGAGGTCGAAGCGTTCCAGCCGCTCGATCATCGCCACGGCGGTGTCGACGTCCCAGCGGCCGTTGGCATCGACGCGGAGTGCCACCCGGGGACCGACGCGCTCGCGCACCTCTGCGACGAGGTCGAGGTCGCCGGGCTCACCCACCTTCACCTTCACGGTGGAGAAGCCCCGGGTCCGCGCGATGTCGGCGCGCCTGCCGACCAAGGCATTGACCGGGATCTCGACGTGCCGTGGCGCGGGCCAACCGGTCTGCGCCGCCTCCTCCGCCGCCCGCCGCGCCGCGGCGAGATCACACGGGTAGCCGTCGAGCAGGGAGATCTCGCCCCATCCGGCCGGACCCTCCAGCAGCGTGACCGCCCGGCCGGCGATCCGCAGGCGGTGCTCGGTCACGACAGACACAGGCCCACCCCCAGCAGCACCGCGAGCACGAGCTCGACGCGCGCAGCGCCGACCAGCGCGGTGACCAGACTCGGCGGATCCGAGCGCGTCAGCACGAGCCGCACCGGTCGTGCCGCAAGGAGGAAGGCCGCGGCACCGAGCAACGCCCACGGATGCGCGGTCCCGATGACAACGACGGAGGCCAACGAACCTCCGAAGCAGGCCGCGAACAACCGGCGCGCCGTCCGCTCCCCGACCCGCACCGCGAGGGTGCGCTTGCCCGCCTGCGCGTCGGTCGGAACGTCGTGGACGTTGTTCGCGAGCAGAATCGCACACGCGAGGAGACCGACGGCGAGGCCTCCCCACCACGCGGCGCCGGGGACCCGCTCGAGCTGGACGTACGCAGATCCCGCCGTCGCGAACGAACCCGAAGAACACGAGGACCACGACCTCGCCGAGACCGAGATAGCCGTACGGCCGGGGTCCCCCGGTGTAGAGCGCACCGGCCGCGATCGCGGCGGCACCAACGACGAAGAGCCATGGGTCGACGACGATCGCGAGCCCCGCACCGACGAGGCCCGCGATCGCGAACGCGACGACAGCCCCGCGCCGCACGGCCGCCGGTCGCGCCAGGCCCGAGGCGGTGAGCCGCAGGGGGCCCACGCGATCGTGGTCGGTGCCGCGCACGCCGTCGGAGTAGTCGTTCGCGTAGTTGACACCGACTTGCAGCGCGATCGCGACCGTGAGCGCGGCGCCCGCGTGCCAGACCACGATGCGATCGGCTTCACCGACGGCCGCGGACGTGCCGACGAGGACCGGCGCGACCGCGGCGCCGAGGGTGCGCGGCCGTGCTCCGGCGAGCCACAGCCGCCAACCGACCCGCGCCGGCGTTGTGGTCACGGCCGCTTCGGGAACCGCTCGAACTCGGGTCGTCGCTTCTCGAGATACGCGCGCTTGCCTTCCTGCGCTTCCTCGCTCATGTAGAAGAGCAGCGTCGCGTCTCCCGCAAGCTGCTGGATGCCGGCGAGGCCGTCGTCGGCCGCGTTGCACGACGCCTTGATCATGCGAATCGCGAGGGGGCTGTGCTCGAGCATCCGGCGACACCACGCCACGGTCTCGACCTCGAGCTGCTCGAGCGGCACGACCGCGTTCACCAACCCCATGTCGAGTGCCTCCTGCGCGTCGTACTGATTGCAGAGGAACCAAATCTCGCGCGCCTTCTTCTGCCCGACCGAGCGCGCGAGCAGACCGGACCCGAACCCACCATCGAAGGAACCGACCCGCGGGCCGGTCTGACCGAACCGCGCGTTGTCGGCAGCGATGGTCAAGTCGCACACGACGTGGAGCACGTGGCCACCACCGATCGCGTAGCCCGCGACCATGGCCACGACCGGCTTGGGCAACCGGCGGATCTGGATCTGGAGGTCGAGGACGTTCAGGCGGCCGATGCCGTCGTCGCCGACGTACCCGTCGTCGCCGCGCACCCGCTGATCGCCACCCGAGCAGAATGCGAGCGGGCCCTCTCCAGTGAGGACGACGACCCCGATGTCTCGTGCATCGCGGGCGCGCTCGAACGCATCCTGGAGCTCGAACAGCGTCTTCGGGCGGAAGGCGTTGCGGACCTCGGGCCGGCAGATCGTGATCTTCGCGATCCCGTCGGCGGTCTCGTACCGGATGTCGCCGTAGCCGCCGTCGACGACCGTCCACGCGGCTCCCGGCGCGATCACGTGTGCGGAGTCGTTCATGGGTGTCTCCACTCTGGGAGCGATCACTCCCACGAATGAGACGCTAGCGCCTCCGCCGGCGGGCAATCCCACCGGACCGGTGGCGGCGCCTCCACTCCGCTCTCGGCGCCTCCGGCGCCGGGCCGTTGGACCGTTGGGCCGTTGGGCCCCGAGCCAGCCCGCCGTTCGGCGGGCGCTCTCAGCCGAAGCTCTTGGCGTCGGTGTCTCGCAGGCGCCGTGCCAGCGCGGCGAGCAGCTTCGACGCGAAGCCCGGCGAGCTGTGGACGACCTCGGTGAAATACGGCTGCGTGAGCGCGAGGAGCTCGAGATCCGTCGCCGCGACCACGCTCGCATTCCGCAGTGACGGATCGAGCAGCGCGAGCTCGCCGAAGAACGATCCCGGCCCGAGATCGGCGATCTTGCGCCCGTTCCGGACGACCCGCGCCGCGCCCTCCGCGATGATGAAGAACTGGTCGCCGCGTTCGCCTTGCGCGACGACGGTCTCACCGGCCTTCGTGTGAACACGCTCGAGGCGCTTCGCGACGAGTCGGAGGTCCTTCTGCGTGCACAGCGCGAACAGCGGCACCTCGCTGAGGCGTTCGAGCGTTCCCTTGGGAAGAGCCATGGGGGTCAGGCTACTTCGGTCCGCTCAACCCGCGGGGCGTGGTCGCATCATCCCGGTGGTGTCGCCGAACATGTCGAGGGTCAAGTGCCGGTCGGTGAAGTGCCAGACGCCGTCTGTCCTCGCGAACTCGTCCCGCATCCGACCACCGCTGACCAGTCGCATCGTCTCGCCGGGCACGGAGTGGACCACCAGCTGGTAGCAGCGGGCTGCGGCGGTGGAGCGGTCGTCGCTCACGTCGATGACGACGTTCATCGCGCAGTGCAAGGTGCGCGGGCTGCCGTCGACGAGGAGCATGCCGTCGACGAAGTTGCGGGTCACCTGCTCGGCGCCCGTGAGCACGCTCGTCGAGCCGTCGGGACGGGCGACCCGGTAGGTGCCTCGGCCGAAGAGCTCACCGAGTCCCACGAAGTCGGCGGCGTCGATGAGGTCGGAGTACGCGTAGATGAGGCGCTCGATGGCAGCATGGTCGTCAGTCATGCACCATGGGCTATCGCGTCGGCGCCACCGTGGGCAACCCGGCGCCGCGACGTACGCTGCCGCGCCGTGGACACCGCTGGCCGCCTGCGCGCGATCGAGGCGATCCAGCAGCTGCAGGCGCGCTACTGCCGCCTCATCGACACGAAGCAATGGGACGATTTCGCCGTCGTCTTCGCGTCTGACGTCGTCCTCGGAGTCGGCGAGGGAGCGACCCACGGGCGCGAGGCGGCCGCGAACCGCATCAAGGCCGCCGCGGCGACCAGCGCGAACGTGCACCACAGTCACATGCCCGAGATCCGGGTGATCGACGAAGCGAAGGCGTCGGGCATCTGGGCGATGTACGACTGGTACCTCGACGGAGCCGGCGACGAGTCCGAGCGGCGCGGCTTCGAGGGGTTCGGTCACTACATCCAGACGTATCGCTTCGAGGACGGCGCGTGGCGGATCGCGACGTCGCGCATCGAGCGCCTATTCCCCGTCGAGCCGATCGGAGCAGGACTCCCTGCGTTCATGCAGGGCTGACTGCCCCGGTCAGTGCGCGTTGCCGCCGAGGAATTCGTGGTTCGGGTTCAGGATCGCGAGGTGACCGCGGCTCTCCCCACCGCGCCCTCGGCGACGAGGCGTGCGCCGACCTTCATGCCGGGGATCGCACGACGGCCGAGGAAGACGAGCGTCAGCCCGCCCGACTCGTCGACGATCGTGCACTCGAGCGCCATCGCCCCGCCATGCGGTTGGACCCGGAGCGACGAGACGCGTCCGGCCACGCGGGCCCGCTGACGGAACGTCACGAACGCGACCGGCACGCAGTCGGCGCGGCCGCAACCGCTGCTTGGAAGTCTTCGTGGATCCGCGCCCCGAGGTGGTAGGGCACAACCATCACGTTGGCGTGCGGGAGCATCGACGCACGCCGCCGAGATCGCTGTCCGCGGTCCGGTCGTGGAGGAACCGGTGCCAGAAGTGCGCGTACTCCCGTTGCGGGATGAGCACGCTCACCTCGGTCTCGCCATCAAGCAGGGCGACGGAGACGACCTCGGCGGCCGCGCGGGAGATCCGGCGGTCACGGCACTCGACGATGTCGAGTGGGAGGCGTGACAGGCCGAGCTTGCGCCACGCGGTCGACAGATCCTCGGTCTTGATCGGATCGAGGTCGAAGTGGACCGCCCGCAGCTCGTCGGCATTGAGCGTCCGGACGTACTGCATCGCGGGGGCAGACGCCGCGTCGAGCCGATCGACGAGCACGATGACCGCGTGGCGCCGCAGGATCGGAGCCTCGGCCGCGCACGGCGCGTCGTGCTCGAGCCCCTCGACCTCCGCCTCGTACTGCCGGTTCGGGCGCACGAGCGCTGCCACCATCACTGGCACCGCCACGATGATGAACCACGCGCCGTGGGTGAACTTGGTGATGGCGATGATGATGTCGACGACAAGCGAGAGCACTGCACCAATGCCGTTGACGACGAGGCCGTAGTTCCAACGGTGCGCGATCGTGAACGAGGAGTAGGGACGCGTGCAGAAGAAGTCGAAGGAGGCGGCGGACACGATCGCCGCCAGCACCTCAAGACCCCGGCCGCCGACGATCGCGGCACCGAGCACCACTAGCACGAGGACGAGCGCGGCGTCGGGCGCATGCAGGTCGTCGCGGAGGGCAACGAGCACCCGACACGGCGAGCGGGCTCGCCGCGGCGAGGACCCAGCTCGCCCGGCGTGCGTCGCGCCAGGAACCGGCGGGCGGCGGTTGGCGCACGGTCGGCGTCGGGTGTTGGGTCAGGCAGAATCGGCGTCGGCCGGCCGGCCCCATTCGGGCTGCGACGCCAGCGCCGCGCCGATCTGGTCGGCGATCGCGACGGCGACGGCTCGCGCCTCGATCGAGGCGCCCGCGGTGCCGTCGGGCACGAGCACCAAGCGGCCGAGGGCTCGCCCGCGACCCAAGACGATGATCTCGGCACCGCCCATCGGCAAGGACAGCTCGTGGCCGATGAAGTGCCGCTTCCTCCCCCCGACCGCGCCGTTGCGCTCGACCCGCGGCAGCTCGAGCCCGAAGGGAGGGGTCTCGAAGCGGCACGTCTCGAGCGAGAGCATGTCCTGCAGCTCCTGGCACGAGGCGTCGAGCACCTGGTCGGACGGAGCGCCGTTGGCGACGAGTTCGGCGATCCGGCGCATCCGGCCGATCTCGTCGCGGGTCTTCACCGACGCGGCATGGCTCCTCCGTGCGTAGGCGACGATCTCGGCCACGATCAGGCCGGTGACAAGGAGCAGCACGGTGGTCTCGATGTCGTCAGCTCCCGCGATCGTCAACGACCGGTAGGGCCGAGTCAGAAAGAAGTCGTACGACGCCGACGACATCACCGCGGCGACGGCCCCCCAGACGCGGCCTCCGGCCGCGGCAGCGAGCACGACGACCACGACGAACACCAGCGCCTCGTTCGCGCCGGCAAGGTGGTCGCGCAGCGGCACGAGCGTCGCCGCGACGAGCACGGGGAGCAAGCCCCCGATGAGCACGCCCCCGACCGATGCGTCGGAGCGAGCGCCGTCACCTTCTCGTGCGCGTGTCATGCCTCTACATGTACCCCGATCGCAGCGCGCTGTCCGCTCAGAACGCGCGAATTCTCCGGCCCGAGGCGTCAAGAACGTGTCAAGGCAGCGCCGCCGACACGTCGTGGGGCGTACAACCGGGCGAACCCACCTCCAGGAGGCGCAGTGGCCGATCTGCTCGTCACCCTCACGATCCTCGCGTTCTTCGGCTTGTGCGTCGGGCTCGTCCGCGGCTGCGACCGGATCATCGGCCCGGACGAGGCCGAGGAGCTGCTCGACGCGCCGGACGAGTCGCTGAGCGCCGCCGGAACGAGCACCGGGTGACCACCGAGAACGTCGCCGGTCTCGTGCTGGCGGTCCTCCTGAGCTGCTATCTCGTGGCGGCGCTGCTGTTCCCGGAGCGATTCTGATGGGTCTTCCCGCGTGGGTGCAGCTCCTGGCGCTGATCGCGCTGCTCGCAGCGACAGCCCCGCCGCTCGGCCACTTCATCGCGGACGTCTCCGAGGGAGAGGCCTCGCGGCTCGACCGCGTGTTCGGCCCCGTCGAGCGCTTCGTGTACCGCACGTGCCGCATCGACCCCGAGCAGGAGCAACGGTGGAACGTCTACACCACCTCTCTCCTGGCGTTCAGCGTGATCGGGTTCTTCCTGCTCTACGTGATGCAGCGCCTCCAATCGTCGCTGCCGTTCAACCCGACGGACATGGCGAACGTCGCGCCCGCACTCTCGTTCAACACCGCGGTCAGCTTCATGACGAACACGAACTGGCAGAACTACGCGGGCGAGACGACGCTCAGCCATCTGACCCAGATGGTCGGGCTCACCGTGCAGAACTTCGTCTCCGCGGCGGCCGGCATGGCCGTGATGGTCGCGGTGTTCCGTGGCCTGTCGTGTGCGGGCAAGCGCACGCTCGGCAACTTCTGGGTCGACCTCGTCCGCACGACGTTCCGCATTCTCCTCCCCATCTCGCTCGTGTTCGCGGTCCTCTTGATCGCGTGCGGTTCGATCCAGAACCTGCACGGGTTCACCGACGTGCACACCGTGAGCGGCGCCACGCAGCACATTCCCGGAGGGCCGGTCGCGAGCCAGATCGCCATCAAGCAGCTGGGCACCAACGGCGGCGGGTTCTTCAACGTGAACTCCGCGCATCCGTTCGAGAACCCGAGCCAGCTGAGCGATTTCCTCGAGCTCTACGCAATTCTGCTCATCCCTTTTGCGCTCGCCTTCACGTTCGGCCGCATGATCAAGGACAAGCGGCAGGGCTACGCGGTCGTCGCCGTCATGGGCACCATCTGGCTGATCTTCAGCCTGTCGGCGATGTTCCTCGAAGCGGGCGGCAACTCGAACCTGGACTCGCGTGGCGTGACCCAGGCGGTGACTGCCACATCGCCCGGCGGCAACCTCGAGGGCAAGGAGATGCGCTTCGGCCCGACTGCGTCGGGGCTGTGGGCCGCGTCGACGACGGGCACGTCGAACGGGTCCGTCAACTCCATGCACGACAGCTACACGCCGGGCGGCGGCTTGGTCGCGCTGTCGCACATGAAGCTCGGTGAGGTGAGCCCGGGCGGTGTGGGG
Source organism: uncultured Actinomycetes bacterium (assembly GCA_963815405.1). Taxonomy (GTDB): domain Bacteria; phylum Actinomycetota; class Acidimicrobiia; order IMCC26256; family DASPTH01; genus CAWFGR01. Next base: position 183,503 of record CAWFGR010000001.1, on the reverse strand, counting down.
GTCGGCATCAACGGACTCCTCGTGTTCGCCATCCTGTCGGTGTTCATCGCGGGACTGATGGTGGGACGAACACCGGAATACCTCGGCAAGAAGATCCAGGCGAGCGAGGTGAAGCTCGTCGCGCTGTACATCCTCATGATGCCCAGCATCCTCCTCGCCTTCGTCGCCGTCTCCGTGTTCGTGAACTCCGTGAAACACACTTCGATCTACAACCCCGGCGCCCACGGGTTCACCGAGCTCGTGTACGCGTTCACGTCGGCAGCCAACAACAACGGCTCGGCCTTCGCCGGCCTGACCGGCAACACCGGCTTCATGAACACGATGCTGGGCTTGGCGATGCTCGTCGGGCGCTTCTTCCTCATCATCCCGACGCTCGCCATCGCAGGATCGCTGTTGCGCAAACGGCGCGTCCCGGAGTCGGCCGGGACGTTCCCGACGCACACGCCACTGTTCGTCGTCCTCGTCATCGGGATCATCGTGATCGTCGGCGCCCTGACGTTCCTCCCCGTGCTGGCGCTCGGCCCCGTCGTGGAATGGCTCGGGTTGTGATGGCGCTGCCGTCCCCGCGCTCGCAGGCCGCGATCGAGAACAGGAGCTCGCGTCATGGCTCGTGACACCAAGCTCGTCGATCCCAAGATCGTCCAGCGGGCGGTCATCGACAGCTTCGTCAAGCTCAACCCGCGGAATTTGATGCGGAACCCGGTGATGCTCGTCGTGGGTGTCGGCTCGGTGCTCACCACGATCCTGTTCTTCAAGGACTTCGGGTCGTCGACGTCGAACGAGAACGTCTTCGCGGGGCTCGTGACGCTGTTCCTGTGGTTCACGGTGCTCTTCGCGAACTTCGCCGAGGCCATCGCCGAAGGGCGCGGCAAGGCCCAGGCCGACACGCTGCGCAAGACGAGGGCCGAGACGCTCGCGCACGTCCGGCGCGCCGACAGCACCGTCGAGGACCGGGTGAGCACGCAGCTCGAGGTCGGCGACGAGTGCGTCGTGAACGCGGGCGAGATGATCCCGTCCGACGGCGACGTCATCGAAGGAATCGCGAGCATGGACGAGTCGGCGATCACCGGCGAGTCGGCACCGGTGATCCGTGAATCAGGTGGCGACCGCTCCGCGGTCACCGGAGGCACACGCGTCCTCTCGGACCAGATCGTGGTGCGGATCACCGCACGACCGGGCGAGACGTTCCTCGACCGCATGATCTCGCTGGTGGAGGGCTCGTCTCGTCAGAAGACACCGAACGAGATCGCGCTCAACATCCTCCTCGCGGGCCTCACCATCATCTTCATGCTCGCGACCGTGACGTTGCAGCCGTTCGCGATCTACTCGCACGCAGAACAGCCCGTCGTGATCCTCGTCGCGTTGCTCGTCTGCCTCATCCCGACCACGATCGGTGCGCTGCTGTCGGCCATCGGCATCGCGGGCATGGACCGCCTCGTGCGCCGGAACGTCCTGGCGATGAGCGGCCGCGCGGTCGAGGCGGCCGGCGACTGCGCGACGCTCCTGCTCGACAAGACGGGGACGATCACGTTCGGAAACCGGCAGGCGGACGCGTTCGTGCCCGTCAACGGCATCACCGAGCAGGAGCTCGCGGACGCGGCACAGCTCTCGAGCCTGGCCGACGAGACCCCGGAAGGGCGCTCCATCGTCGTGCTCGCCAAGGAGCGCTTCGACATCCGCGAGCGCGAGCTGGTGGGTGCGACCCTGGTGGCGTTCACGGCCCAGACTCGGATGAGCGGCGTCGACCTCGGCGAGCGGTCGATCCGCAAGGGCGCCGCCGACGCGGTCCGGCGCTGGGTCACCGAGCAGGGCGGCACGGTGCCGCCCGAGCTCGGCGACACGGTCGACGCCATCTCGGCCCAGGGCGGCACGCCGCTCGTCGTGGCCGAGGCGAGTGCCGCGGAGGGAGACTCCCGCCCTCCGCGGGCGCTCGGCGTCATCTACCTCAAAGACATCGTGAAGCCCGGCATCGCGGAGCGGTTCGCGGATCTTCGCCGGATGGGCATTCGCACCGTGATGATCACGGGCGACAACCCGCGCACCGCGGCCGTCATCGCCGAGGAAGCCGGTGTCGACGACTTCCTCGCCGAGGCGACACCGGAAGACAAGATGCAGCTCATCAAGGAGGAGCAGCGCGGCGGGCGGCTCGTAGCGATGACGGGCGACGGCACGAACGACGCCCCGGCCCTCGCCCAGGCCGACGTCGGCGTGGCCATGAACACCGGCACCCAGGCCGCGAAGGAGGCCGGGAACATGGTCGACCTCGACTCCGACCCCACCAAGCTCATCGACATCGTCGAGATCGGCAAGCAACTGCTCATCACGCGGGGGTCCCTGACCACCTTCTCGATCGCCAACGACGTCGCGAAGTACTTCGCGATCATCCCGGCAATGTTCGCCGGGTTCGCGAGCCTGAGCGTGCTCCACAAGCTCAACGTGATGGACCTGCAGACACCGCGATCGGCGATCCTCTCCGCGGTCATCTTCAACGCGCTGATCATCGTCGGGCTCATTCCGCTCGCGCTGCGAGGAGTGAAGTTCGTGCCCACCAGCGCAGCGCACCTGCTCCGGAGGAATCTCCTGATCTACGGAGCCGGCGGTGTCGTCGTCCCGTTCATCGGAATCAAGGTCATCGACATGCTCGTGACCGCGCTGGGGGTGAAGTGATGCGGCGCCAACTCGTGCCTTCGATCATCTCGATGGTGTTGTTCACCCTGATGCTCGGGATTGGTTACCCGCTCGTCGTCACGGGTGTCGGCCAGGCCCTGTTCCACGGCAATGCCGAAGGGTCGCTGGTCGAGGTCGACGGGAACGCGGTCGGCTCGGAGCTCATCGGCCAGAACTTCATCGATGCCGACGGCAACCCACTGTCCGAGTACTTCCAGCCGCGGCCGTCCGCCGCGGTGGGCGCGAGCGGGAAGAGTCCGGGCTACGACCCGACCTACAGCAGCGGCTCCAACCTCGGCCCCACGAACCCGGCGCTCCTCGAGACCGTGGGGCAGCGCGTCGCCGACTACCGCGACTTCAACGGCCTCGACGCTCGGGTCGAGGTGCCGGTCGACGCGGTGACGGCGTCCGGCTCCGGTCTCGACCCGGACATCTCGATCGCCAACGCGCGCCTGCAAGCCGGCCGCGTCGCCGACGAGCGCGGCATGAGCAAGTCGCAGGTGCTGCACCTCATCGACGACCACACGACGGGCCGGACACTCGGGTTCATGGGCGAGAAGACCGTCAACGTGCTCGAGTTGAACCTGGCGCTCGACACCCGATCGTGACTCCGCCGTATCCAGACTCCGCCAGATGAAGACTCCGTAGGCTGACACCGTGGCTCGCGGGAAGTTGCGCATCTATCTGGGTGCCGCACCGGGCGTCGGCAAGACCTTTGCCATGCTCAACGAGGGCTGGCGGCGGCACGAACGCGGCACCGACGTCGTCGTCGGATACGTGGAGACGCACGGGCGGGCCAACACCGCGGCGCAGCTGCGCGACCTCGAGATCATGGCGCGACGGCACTTCGAGTACCGCGGCGCCACGTTCGAGGAGATGGACGTCGACGCCATCCTCACCCGCGCGCCGGCGGTTGCCCTCGTCGACGAGCTCGCACACACCAACGTCCCGGGCTCCCGGCACGAGAAGCGTTGGGAGGACGTCGAGGACCTCCTGAACGCGGGCATCGACGTGATCTCAACGGTGAACGTGCAGCACCTCGAGTCGATGAACGACGTCGTCGAGCAGATCACGGGCGTCAAACAGCGCGAGACGGTGCCCGACGCCGTCGTGCGCGCCGCCGACCAGGTGGAGATTGTCGACATGACGCCGCAGGCACTGCGGCGTCGCATGGCGCACGGCAACATCTACCCACCCGAGAAGGTCGACGCGTCGCTCGCGAACTACTTCCGCGAGGGCAACCTCGGAGCGCTCCGCGAGCTCGCGCTGATGTGGGTGGCCGACCAGGTCGACGAGGCCTTGGCCGCCTACCGCGAGGCCCACGGGATCGGGCGGCCCTGGGAGACACGCGAGCGCGTCGTCGTCGCGATCACCGGGGCCCCCGGCGGCGACAACGTCATCCGGCACGCCGCGCGCATGGCCGCGCGCACGCGCGGTCGCCTGGTCGGGGTCTACGTGCGGCGATCCGACGGACTCGCGGGGCCGGCGAACGAGACGCTCGGGTCGCAACGTACGTTGCTCCTCGAGCTCGGTGGCGAGTACCACGAGCTCGCCAGCGCCGACGTCGCGACCACACTCGTGCAGTTCGCGCAGCGCGAGAACGCGACGCAGGTCGTGCTCGGCGCGAGCCGGCAGTCGCGCTGGACGCATCTCCTGCGGGGATCCGTCATCAACAACGTCCTCCGCGCGTCCGGCACCATCGATGTGCATGTGATCTCGTCCGAGGCGAGCCAGGAGTCGGCTGCTCAAACCCACCGCGGTCTCCCGCGCCACAGCTCGGCCCCCGACGGCGCGCGCTCGCCTGGGCTCTCGCCGTGCTCGCGCCAGCATGCGTCACGCTGGTGCTCTCGAACCTGCGCGGCAGCCTCAGCCTCTCGAGCGACCTGCTCGTCTTCCTCCTGCTCGTGGTCGTCGCTGCTGCAGCCGGTGGCCCCGTTCCTGCGATCGTCTGCGCCGCGCTGAGCTTCCTGCTCGCGAACTGGTACTTCACCCGACCGTTCCACCGGCTGCACATCCAAGACACCGAGAACGTGCTCGCGCTCGTCATCTTCCTCGTGGTCGCCGGCGTTGTGAGCACGCTCGTGTCGAAGGCGGCACGTCGCGCGGCCGAGGCTGCGCGCGCCCGGGCCGAAGCCGAGACCCTCGCCGCGCTCAGCGGAACCATGGCCGCAGCCGACGATCCCCTTCCACTGCTCGTGAACCAGTTCCGCGGCGCGTTCGGCGCGCGTGGCGTGGCAGTCCTGTCGCCGAACGGTGACGGCTGGAAGCTCGAGGCTGGTGCCGGGGACGAGATCCCCGACTCCCCCCGTGAGGACGACGTGACGGTGCCGGTGCTGGGCCCGGGTGTGCTCGTGGTCCGCGAGGCCAAGGTCACCGAGGACGACGTCGACGTGCTGCGCTCCTTCGCGAGCCAGCTTGCGCTGGCGCTCGAGCAACGAGAGCTCCGTGCGCACGCCGCCCGAGCCGTTGGACTCGAAGAAGCCAACGAGCTGCGGACCGCGCTGCTCGCAGCAGTCTCACACGACCTCCGCACACCGCTGTCGTCGATCAAGGCGTCGGTGTCGAGCCTGCTCCAAGCCGACGTCGCGTTCACCGACAGCGCACGTCACGAGCTCCTCGAGACGATCGACGAGGGCGCGGACCGGCTCAACCACCTCATCGGGAACCTGCTCGACATGAGCCGGCTGCAGACGGGCGCGCTCCACCTCACCATCCGCGACGTCGGCTATGACGAGGTGGTGCCGACCGCGCTCGCGGGGCTCAACGCTGCGGGGCGCGTGCAGGTCGAGGTCCCCGAGACGTTGCGCCCGGTGCGCGCCGATGCCGCGCTGCTCGAGCGCACGGTCGCCAACGTCGTCGAGAACGCGTTGAAGTGGTCGCCACTGGACCGCCCCGTGCGAATCGAGGCGTGCGAGGTGCACGACCGCGTGGAGCTGCGCATCAGCGACCAGGGACCCGGGATCCCGGTGCTCGAGCGGGAGTCGGTGTTCCAGCCGTTCCAGCGTCTGGACGACCGGTCGAACGGCACGGGTGTCGGCCTGGGGTTGGCGGTGGCGCGAGGATTCGTCGACGCGATGGACGGCAGCTTGACGATCGAGGACACGCCCGGCGGCGGCACGACGATGATCATCAGCCTCGAGGCAGCGCCACGATGAGCCGCGTCCTCGTCGTCGACGACGAGCCGCAGATCCTTCCGCGCGCTCGCGATCAACCTCCACGCGCGGGGCTACGACGTCGAGGTCGCCGGCACCGGTGAACGCGCGCTCGAGCTCGCGGCGCGCACCCATCCGGACGTCGTGGTGCTCGACCTCGGTCTCCCGGGACTCGACGGCGTCGAGGTGATCCGCGGGCTTCGTGGCTGGTCACGCGTGCCGATCGTGGTGCTGTCGGTACGCGACTCCGAGGCGTCGAAGGTCGCCGCACTCGACGCCGGCGCCGACGACTACGTCACGAAGCCCTTCGGCATGGACGAGCTGCTCGCACGGCTGCGCGCGGCGCTGCGACGCGCGACGCCGGCCGAGGAGGCGCCGGTGATCGAGACGCCGGACTTCTCGATCGATCTCGGCGCCAAGCGCGCCTACCGCGACGGCGCCGAGATCAAGCTGACGCCCACGGAGTGGCAACTGGTGGAGGTGCTGGTGCGCCACCCGGGGAAGCTGGTCTCACGGGCGCAGCTGCTCCAGGACGTGTGGGGACCCGGGTACCACGACGAGAGCGGGTACCTGCGGGTCCACCTCGCCAACGTGCGCCGCAAGCTCGAGCCGGAGCCGAGCCGCCCCAGGTACTTCATCACCGAGACCGGGATGGGCTACCGCTTCGTCCCTGCGTGATCGCGGGAACCCGTCACACCGCGACGGGTGACGACACACCGACGTCCGCGATGCCGTCGACGTAGACGACCTTCCGGGTACGCACCGAAGGAATCGTGTCGCCGGTGACGACGACGCCGACGAGGTTCACCGGATCGGTGGCGTTGACGGTCACTCGCTCTCCCGTCGTCGGGAGCTTGCGCACGACCGCGAGTTGCTCGACGGCCGCGGGCAGCGCGTACTGCTCGCCGCTGAACCCGCTCACGAACCTCCCGCCACGCACCAGACCACGATCTTCGAGCCGGCGCAGCGCGCGTTGGACATCACGCCAGAGCAACGACCACGACTCGCGTCGCACCACGTCGCGGAACACAACGCCCCAGCGATGCAAGAGGAGCTCGGCGACGGCCTCGGCCAGCTCGTCGGCATCGAGGTCGCCCGCCACCGCTTCGACCACCGACCAACGGCCCGGCGCCGGACGATCGCCACGCGCACGGCGCAGGCCGCGACGCGGCCGGGCCCGCCGTTACCCCGAGCGGCGCGATCGACGCGGGCGCGGATCGCGCTGAAGCCGTCGGCGGTGAGCAGGCCCCGCGCCACGCCGTCCCACAGCGCGCGGTCCAGGTCCTCGGGCAGGCGCCGGAGCTCGTGGCCCAGCTCGTTGGCGAACGAGGCGCCGCGGGTGCGCAGGGCGTCCAGGACCTCGGCGGTGGCACCCACGACCGGCTCAGCGGGGGCGGCCGGGCGAGCCGCGGCGAGGAGCCAGGCCAGGTCGTCGCGCAGCACCACGGACACTGGCGTCGCGCGGTTGGGCGCACCGGCCGGCGCGTCGGGATCGCGCGGGGGGGGCGCGAGCCGCAGCCAACCCACCTCTCCCTCGTGGCAGAGGCGGTCGAGCAGCCCCGGTTCGTACTGACGCAACCGGCGCGCGAGCAGCTCCGGCTCCCAGGCGGCCGCGGGCGCCTCCCAGCCCTGGAGCTGCTCGACGATGCGCCGCAGTCCGTCGTCGCCGACGAGCTGCGTGCCGGGCGCGAGGTGCTGCCAACGGAGCAGGAAGCGGAGGTAGTCCTGCGCGGTGGCCGTCTCGACCTGGTCTCGCCGCGCTCGGCGTGAGTAGGAGTGCATCCGCGCGAGCAGGCGCCGGGCGACCCACTCCTCGACGATGCCGTCCGGGTCGCGGTAGTGGCCGCGCAGCGCGAACCCCTCGCGCTCGAGCGCGGTGAGCCCGTACGCCACCCGACCGGGTGGCAGGCTCGTGATCTCGGTGAGCACCTCCGCGGTGACCACGCCGCTCAGCTCGAGGTGCCCGCGCACCACCATGGTGACGGCGGCGTCGTCACCCCCCAAGGCGGCATCGGCCGAGCCCTGCAACTCGGTCGCGCACCACAGCTCGGCACCGTCGTGCGTGATCACCTCCGCGCGGCCCCGCGCCACGAGCGACTCGAACAGCTCCGCCCATTCCGAGCGTGCCGGCAGGATCACCCGTCGACGACAGGAGGTCGTGGAGATCGTCGGGCATGGTGGGATCCGCCACGATCTCCTCGTGCACCCGGTCGATCGCGGCCGGATCGAGACTGCCGATCGAGCTGAGGTCGACCGCCAGCCCGCGCCGGAGGTGGACCGCGTTGACGCGGCGGTTCTGGAACTCCTCGTCGTCGAGGAACACGTACGGGCGGGCGGTCAGCACCTCGTCCGCGAGCACCGACGGCTCGGTCGTCTCGACGCAGTGCACGGAGACCTTGCCCTGCTCGATGCGCTCGAGCAGGGCACGCACGCCGTCGCTGTCGAGCGCCTCGTGCATCGTGTCGTCGACGGTCTGGCGGACGATCAAGTGGTCGGGGATCTCGATCGGGCCGACCTGGTTGTCCTGGCAGGCCGCCGCGGCCGGAAAGACCGCGGCCATCAGGTCGTCGGACTCCATGCGCTGGATTGGCGCTGGGTTGCGCCGGCCGCCTCGGAACCGCAGGACCAGCAGCGCCCGGTTGAGGTTCCAGCGCCACCGGGCGATGAACATCGGCGAGTCGAGGATGGCGTGCTCGAGGGTCTCGACGACCGTGTCGCTGCGCACGTAGCGCGGGACCTCCTCCAGGGGGAACGAGTGGTGCGGACCGAGCGAGAGCACGATCGCGTTGTCGGTCGCGGCGGCCTGGAGCTCGAAGTTGAAGGTGCGGCAGAGCTTCTTGCGCAGCGCGATCCCGAGCGCCCGGTTCACCCGGCCGCCATACGGCGAGTGCAGCACGAGCTGCATCCCGCCGGTCTCGTCGAAGAACCGCTCGAGCACGAGCTGCTCCAGCGTCGGGGTGCGTCCGAGCATGGCACGACCCACCGCGAGGTAGTCGACGATGGTGGCCGCGGCCTCCGCGGAGATCCCGGCGGTCGTCGTGAGCCAGGCCCTCGCGCCGTCGGGATCCCCCGCCGACAGGCGACGGTCGACCTCCTCGCGCAGGCGCGACACCTCCTCTGACAGCTCGTCGGTGCGTGCCGGCGCCTCGCCGAGCCAGAACGGCACGGTGGGGGCGGCGTCGCCGGCGTCACGCACCCGCACGATCCCCGCCTCGACACGACGGATCTGCCACGAGTGGGTGCCGAGGAGGAAGATGTCGCCCGCCATGGACTCCACCGCCCAGTCCTCGTTGACGGTGCCGATGAACGTGTCGTCGGGATCGGCGACGACGCGATAGTCGCCGGTCTCGGGGATCGCCCCACCCGAGGTCGACGCCGCGATGCGCGCGCCCTTGCGAGCGCGGAGCTCGCCGTTGACCGGGTCGTGGAACAGGTAGCGGCCGCGCGGGCCACGTGCCGTCTCGATCCCACCCGCGGCGAGCTCGATGACCTCGTCGAAGCGGGCACGCGAGAGCCCCGTGTAGGGCGCGGCCCGGCGCACGAGCGCGTAGAGGTCGTCGGTGCGCCAGTCCTGCGCGGCGACCTCGGCAACGACCTGTTGGACGGCAACGTCGAGCGGGAGGACGGGCGGATGAACCGCGTCGAGCCGCCCGGCGCGCACAGCGGTCACGAGCGCGGCGCACTCGATGAGCTCGTCACGCGTGAGCGGGTACACGATGCCCTTCGGCACGCCGCTGCGGGTGTGGTTGGACCGCCCCACGCGCTGCAGGAACGTCGCGATGCTGCGCGGGGAGCCGATCTGGCAGACGAGCTCCACCGGTCCGATGTCGATCCCCAGCTCGAGGGACGCCGTGGCGACCAGGGCCTTCAGCTCCCCCGCGCGCAGACGGGACTCGACTCGGGCCCGCCGCTCCTTCGAGAGCGACCCGTGGTGCGCGGCGACCGCGTCGTCGCCGAGCCGTTCGCCGAGCTGGTGTGCGAGCCGTTCGGCGAGGCGCCGGGTGTTGACGAACACGAGCGTCGTCCGATGCGCGCGCACATGACCGGCGATGCGGTCGAGCACGTCGTCCATCTGCTCGAGGCTCGTCACCGCTTCGAGCTCGCCGTCGGGCAGCTCGACAGTGAGGTCGAGCTCGCGCACGTGGCCGGAGTCGACGATCGCGCGGCAGGGGCCGGTCACCGACGAGCAGCCGGGCGATCGTCTCGATCGGGCGCTGCGTGGCCGACAGGCCGACGCGCGCGGGCCGGCGGTCGCACAACGCCTCCAGCCGCTCGAGCGTGAGCGCGAGGTGGGCGCCGCGTTTGTCGCGCGCCACGGCGTGGATCTCGTCGACGATGACGGTCTCGACCGTGCGCAACGCGGCACGACCGCTCGCGCTGGTGACGAGCAGGTAGAGCGACTCGGGCGTCGTGACTACGAAGTTGGGCGGCGTGCGGGCCATCGACGCGCGCTGCGACGCGGTGGTGTCGCCGGTGCGCACGGCGACGGTCAGGTCCGGCGACTCGAGGCCGAGCTCGCCCGCGATCGCCGCGATCTCCCGCAGCGGTCGCTGGAGATTCTCCGCGATGTCGACCGCCAGCGCCTTCAGCGGCGACACGTACACGACCTGCGCTCGCCCGGCGATCGAGTGGCCCGCCTCGTGCGCGCGGTAGAGGCGATCGATGCACACGAGGAACCCCGCCAGCGTCTTGCCCGAGCCCGTCGGCGCGGCGATCAGCGTGTCGGAACCCGTGGCGATCGATGGCCACCCGTCGCGCTGCGGAGGCGTCGGCCCCTCGGGAAAGCGCCGACGGAACCACTCGGCGACCGCGGGATGGAACCCGCCGAGCGGGTCACGCGCGTCGCGGCGCGACGGGAGCACCGACGACGTGGCTGCGGTCATCTGCCCATTGTGCCCGAGGGCTACGACGCGGATGGCCCGGCAGCCGACGTAACGAGGTCAGTAACCTGGCGCACCACCAGCCACGACCGAAGGAGCCCACGATGGGACTGCTCGACAAGGTCAAGGACACGGCGGCCAAGACGGCGGAGAAGGCCAAGGAAGGCGTGAAGGCCGGGCAGGAGAAGCTCGGGGACGTCAAGATCGAGCGAAAGATCAAGGAGCTCAAGGAGGAGCTCGGCGGCGCGGTGTACGCGCAGCGCTCCGGCGCCGGGTCCGGTGACTCCGAAGCGTTGATCAGCGGGCTCGTGGAGCAGATCGCCGCGGCGTACGCCGAGCTCGAGAGCGACGCGCCCAGCGCGACCTGACGGCGCTCAGCGTGGGGACCGCGGCCGCGACGGTTGCCGCCGCGGCGATCGGCTATCTCCTCGGCACTGCGCCTTCGGCCGACGTCGCCAGCGCGCTCTCCCGCCGTCGCGATCCGGATCGGCCCGCGGTCCGTGCCGCCGGCAGCGGCAATCCCGGAGCCCTCAACACGATGCACGTCCTCGGACGGGGCTGGGGCGTCGCGGTGATGCTCGCCGACATTGCGAAGGGAGCGGGAGCCGCCGCGGTGGGTGCCGCGCTGGGATCAGGCACCGCTGCGGCCGCCGGCGCGACGGCCGCGGTCGTCGGGCATGTCGTCCCGGTCTGGACGCGGGGCAGGGGAGGAAAGGGCGTGGCGACCTACGCGGGCGGTGCGCTCACGATCGTTCCCGCGGCCGTGCCCGCGGCGCTGCTGGCCGGCGCGCTCGCGCTCGTCGGCACGCGGCGTGCCCGGCATGCAGCAGCGGCCGCCGCGGTCACGCTGGTGGGCGCGGCCGCGCTCTGGTGGATCACCGGCTGGGCGAACGCGTGGGGTCCTGACGCCGGCGCGGCGACCTTCATGTTCGCCGCGGCCGGGGCCGCGATCGTCGTCAGCCGGTTCGCGTGGAGCGCGAAACCTGCCGTCAGCTCGAAGCCGTGACCGTTTCGGTGTCGCGGCCGCTCCGCAGGACCGTGCCCGGCACCGCCCCGGTGAGCTCCTTGCCGGTCACGATCTCGGTGCCGTTGACCACCACGTGCGCGATGCCCTCGGCTTCGGCGTAGAGACGTCCGGCACCGGCGGGCAGGTCGTCGCGCCAGTGCACCGGGCCGGAGCCGACGGTGTCGGCGTCGAAGATCATGAGGTCGGCGAAGCACCCCTCCTCGACCCGGCCGCGGTCCTTGAGGCCGTAGAAGCGGGCCGGAACCTCGGTGATCAGGTGGATGGCCTCCTCGAGCGGGACGAGGTTGCGGTCGCGGCACGCGGCGAGCATGTTCGTCGCGTAGTTGAAGGTCACGATCGTGTCCACGTGCGCACCGGCATCCGACGCGCCGATGACGGTCTTGCCGCTGCGCCACAGCTCGCGCTTGAGCTTCCAGCTCGCATCGTCGTTGCCCCGCTGGGGCGCCTTGAAGATCGTGCGCAGGTCGTCGCGCACCGCGATGTCGAGCATCACGTCGAACGCGTCCTGGCCGAGCTCGGCTGCGATGTCGCCGACGACCCGACCCTCGTACACCTTGTTCTCCGGGGCGAAGGTCTCGAGCACGGTCTGGCGCTCCCACGCCGCGATCGACTGCCGCATGAGCCCGGCTTCCTCGGAGCGTGACCCCTCGGCGAGACGGCGCCGCACGGCCGGGTCCGCCAACTGCTGCGTGCGCTCGGGGACGGGCAGCCGGAAGATCTTCGCCCATCCGGGAAGCGCGTCGTAGCCGAAGCCGCCGCGCAGGTTGAGGTGCACGGTCGACACCGCGGGGAACGTCAGCGGCACGACCTTCGCGCCGCGGGCCCAGATCCGCTCGTGAGCCTTGAGCGTTGCGCGCACCTGCGGCTCCGCGTCGGAGTTCCCCGTCAGCACGTTCCAGTTCACGGGACGGTCGGCCGCCAGCGACATGTCGGCCATGCGGTCGAGCATCTCGTCGGTGAACGGGACGATGCCGGGGATGAACTCGATCGTCGTCCCCGCGTGGTCGCGCAGCGCGCCGGCGAGTGCGACGAGCTCGCCGCGGCTCGCCCATCGTGACGGCACGGGATCGCCCTCACCGTCGTTGTGCGTCACGGACTGCGAGGACGAGAATCCCATCGCACCCGAGGTGAGCGACTCGTGGAGCAAACGGGTCATCGCGTCGATCTGCGCCTCGCTCGCCTCGTTGCCGACCGCATCGGCTCCCATCACCACGCGCCGCAGGGCCGAGTGACCGGTCAGGAGGCCGATGTTGACGCCGACGTTGCCGTCGAGGCGGTCGAGATACTCACCGAAGCTCTTCCACGCGAAGTCGACTCCCGCATACAGCGAGTCGAGCGGGATGCCTTCGACGTGCGAGAGCATCCGCACGAGGTAGTCGATCTCGGACTCCTCGACCGGGGCGATCGTGAAACCGCAGTTCCCGCTGAACACCGTGGTGACACCGTGTAGCGGCGACGGCGTGCACGCGGGATCCCACAGGACCTGGGCGTCGAAGTGCGTGTGGATGTCGACGATGCCGGGCGCGACGACGAGTCCGTCGGCATCGATGGTCTTCGTCGCGGTGCCGTCGACGTCACCGACAGCCACGATGCGACCGTCACGGACGCCGATGTCGGCGCGCCGCCGCGCGGCACCCGTGCCGTCGACGAGCTCTCCACCCTTGACGACGAGGTCGAACGTAGGCATCGCCCACCCCCTGCATCACCGGCCCGGGACCCATGGCCGAAATATCCAGCAATGCTAGCCATTTCGGCTGTGGCCCCCGGAGGGCGCGGGCGCGTGTTGGGAGGTCAGCCGCCGGAGACGTCCCGGGGGCGGGCCCGCCCGGCGCCGATCCACGGCATCATGGCCCGAAGCCGCTCACCCACCTCTTCGATCTGGTGGGACGCGCCCTGGCGGCGCAGCGCGTTGAACACGGGCCGGCCGGCCTGGTTCTCGAGGATCCACTCCTGAGCGAAGCGACCGCTCTGGATCTCACCGAGGATCTTGCGCATCTCGGCACGCGTGTCGTCGGTGATGATGCGCGGGCCCCGCGTCATGTCGCCGTACTCGGCGGTGTCGGAGATCGAGTAGCGCATGTTCGAGATCCCGCCCTCGTAGATGAGGTCGACGATCAGCTTCACCTCGTGCAGCGTCTCGAAGTAGGCGGACTCAGGTTGGTACCCCGCGTTCACGAGGGTCTCGAAGCTGCTCTTGATCAGCTCGACCAGGCCGCCGCAGAGGACGACCTGCTCGCCGAAGAGGTCGGTCTCGGTCTCCTCCTCGAAGGTGGTGTCGAGCACGCCGGCGCGGGTCGCGCCGATGGCACGCGCGTATGCGAGCGCGGTCGCCTGGGCCTTGCCGCTCTCGTCTGCGTGCACCGCAACGAGCGCGGGCACGCCCCCGCCCTCTTCGAACGTGCGGCGCACGAGGTGACCCGGACCCTTCGGGGCGATCATCCAGACGTCGACGCCCCGCGGTGGCCGGATCTGGCCGAAGTGGATGTTGAAGCCGTGCGCGAACGCCAGCGAGTCGCGATCGTCGAGGTTGGGCTCGATGTCCTCGCGGTAGACGCGGGCCTGCTCGGTGTCGGGCAGCAGCACCATGATGATGCTCGCCTCTTGGCACGCCTGCGCGGTCGTGACGACCCGCAGCCCGGCTTCTTCGGCCTTGGCCCACGACGACGAGCCCTCCCGGAGACCCACCCGGACGTCGATCCCGGACTCGTGCAGGTTCAGCGCGTGCGCGTGGCCTTGCGAGCCGTACCCGAGCACCGCGACCTTGCGGCCCTCCAGCAGCGCGAGGTCGGCGTCGGCGTCGTAATAGATGGTGGCGGGCATCGTTCCTCCGGGGGAATTCGGGCGGCGGTCAGGCTAGCTAGCGGCCGGCGGCGGGGCCGCGGTCGGGGGCGGGGGCGGTGTCATCGATCCAGGTGCGGACGCCGCGGTGAGCGCCGCGGCAACGTCTGCGGCGTCGTTGCGGAACAGGCGGTGGACGTTGAGCTTCATCGGGCCTGCCGCCGTCTGCAGGAGCAGCTTCCCCCACAGCGACCCTGGCCGGTAGTCGACCAGTGTCACCGCGCCGCGCGACTCGGCCCGTTCCAGCGTCTTCGGTCGCCCGGTCCAAGTCGAGCACCTCACGAACAGCACTCTGCGCTCGGTGACCGCGATCGCGTAGTAGCGGATCCAGAAGGAGATGAGATAGGTGAGCAGCATGAACCAGGGCGACGGGCCGGTCTGGCCGGTCGGCAGCAGCGCGACGACCTGCTCGCCCGGCTCGAGCTGAGGTTCCACGAAGGTTCGTACCTTCGCGCTGCGACGATCGGCGACTCCGCTCATCCGTTGCTCCTCAGGGTCTCGTGCGCCCGACTAGCTCGCAGCACCGGAGCCGGTCCGCGTTCGGACGGCCCGCAGCCGCGCCGGTTGGCGGGCGAGCTTCGGCAGCGCAACCCGTCCGGTGCGCTGCAGCTCGACGATGCCGAACGGCGCGAGCAGATCCGACATGGCATCGAGCTTGGCGGGCGTTCCCGCGGCCATGAGCGTGAGGGCCTCGTAGCCGACGTCGACGATCTTGGCTTCGAAGATCGAGGCGAGCTCGCTCACGTGCGTGCGCGCGTCGGCCGGTGCCTTGACCGTCGCGAGCATCAGCTCGCGTTCGACAGCGTCGTCGGGTGACAGCTCCACGATCTTGATCACCGGGATGAGCTTGTTCAGCTGCTTGGTGATCTGCTCGAGCGGCGACGATTCAGCGTCGACGACGATCGTCATGCGGCTGAGCCGCTCGTCCTCGGTGGGGCTCACCGCGAGCGAGAAGATGTTGAAGCCGCGGCGCGCGAACAGACCCGCGACGCGGTGAGCACACCGAACTTGTTCTCGACGAGCACGCTGAGGATGTGATGCTGCGGTTGGGTCGCGTTCATGCTCACCGCCCTCCCGGACGGTCGTGCGCGGGGTCGAGGATGATGTCGTCGTTGCTCGTGCCAGAGGCAACCATCGGGTACACCTTCTCGCGGTAGTCCGTCCGGAAGTCGATGACCACCGGACGGTCGTCGACCTCGTTGGCCTTCTCGATGGTGGGCACGACGTCCTCGGGGGTGTCGACGCGGAAGGCCACGCACCCCATCGCCTCGGCCCACTTCACGTAGTCGGGCAGGTCGGGCGAGAGATAGACCTCGCTGTAACGCTCCTCGTAGAACATCTCCTGCCACTGGCGCACCATGCCGAGGTACGCGTTGTTGAGGATCGCGATCTTCACCGGGATCCGCTCGGCGCTCGCGGTGACCAGCTCCTGCGCCGTCATCTGGAAGCAGCCGTCCCCGTCGATGGCCCAGACCATGCGCTCGGGCTTGCCGACCTTGGCGCCGATCGCCGCGGGCACCGCGAAGCCCATGGTGCCGAGGCCGCCCGAATTCACGAACGTGTAGGGGTGGTTGAACTTCCATCGCTGACTCGTCCACATCTGGTGCTGCCCCACACCCGACGCGACGATCGTGTCGTCGGGGGTGTGGTCGCGGAGCATGTCGATGCAGAACTGCGGCTTCAGCGGACCGTCGTCGTGCTGGTCGTAGACGAGCGGGTAGCGCTCCTGCCATTCGTGCAGCTGTGTGCGCCAGGGCTGGAGGTCCGGCCACTCACGCTTGGCGCTGATCCGCCTTCACCGCCTTGATGAGCTCCTCGATCACGAGGCGGCAGTCACCCACGATCGGCACGTCCGGGCGTCGCACCTTGCCGAGCTCCGCGGGGTCGATGTCGACGTGGATGATCTTCGCCTCGGGCGCGAACGCGCCGACCTTGCCGGTTACGCGGTCGTCGAAGCGCGAGCCCAGCGCGATGAGCAGGTCCGGCCTCTGCATCGAGGTCACCGCGGTGTAGTTGCCGTGCATTCCCGGCATGCCGAGGCACAGCTCGTGGTCGTCGGGGAAGGAGCCGCGCGCCATGAGCGTGGTCACCACCGGGATCCCTGGTGAGCTCGGCGAGCTCGCGCAGCGCCTCCGCGGCGCGCGCCTTCAGGATGCCGCCGCCCGCGTAGATCACCGGGCGATGCGCCTCACCCATCAGCCGCGCCGCGTCCTTGATCTGCTTCGGGTGGCCCTTGGTGTTGGGCTTGTAGCCGGGCAGGTCGACGGCGTCGGGCCAGTACCAGCTCATCATCTGGTTCGACGACGTCCTTCGGCATGTCGACGAGCACCGGCCCGGGGCGGCCCGTGGTCGCGACGTGGAACGCCTCCCGGATCACGCGCGGGATGTCGTTGGCATCGGTGATCAGCCAGTTGTGCTTGGTGACCGGCATCGTGATGCCGACGGTGTCGCACTCCTGGAACGCGTCGGTGCCGATCACCGAGTACGGCACCTGCCCGGTGATCACGACGAGCGGGATCCAGTCCATGTAGGCGTCGCACAGCGGCGTGACGATGTTCGTGGCCGCCGGGCCGCTCGTGACCATCGCCACGCCCGGCCGGCCGGTCGCGTGCGCGTAGCCCTCGGCCATGTGGCCGGCGCCCTGCTCGTGGCGCACGAGGATGTGGCGGATCGACGAGTCGATCAGCGGGTCGTAGACGGGAAGGATCGCGCCGCCCGGAAGGCCGAACATGACCTCGGTGCCTTCCATCTCGAGGCTCTTGATCAGGGCCTGGGCTCCGGTGAGTCTTCATCGTGGGTCTCCGTGTTCTCGCCGGGGATCGGGTCGTCGGGGTCGCGGACATGAAAAACCCCTCGCCGGGGCGAGGGGTGGAAGCGCACGGGCGCGAGGACGCGCCGTGCGCTACGGAACTACGAGGAGGCTGCGGAAGCGCTGCATCAGGCGATCATCTTGGCGCATTTCGCCCCCCAACGCAAGCCAATCCCGGCAGCGGTAGTGGGTATCGTGGCGCGGGACACACCGCACGAATTCGCCCCAAGTTCAGTGGCATCCCGGGTTGGTGGGGCGTACCTTCGCTCGGTGCGCTACTGGGTCGCATGCGTGGGAATCGTCTGGGCGCGAGCAGAGGCCGAGGACGGCGCCTGGGCCACCAGCCGCAAACCAACTGGTTGGGCGCATGCGATCGGCGTGGACGACGGCGCCGCCGCGTGCGGTGTCTCGACCACCGGCCTCCAGGAGTTCCCGGAGCTGGACTGGGAGGAGAGCCCAGGCCTGCAGCGCTGCACCGCGTGCACGCGCGCGATCGGACTGCCGAACGACAACCCGTTCCGACCCGGGTAGCGGGCGCGCGCCTACGAGATGAAGTGGGGCAGCTGCGAGGCGTGCGACCCCCCGCCGTGGTCGAAGGTGTGCACGACCCCCACGACCAGGAGCGCCGCGTGCGCGAGTACGAACAGCATCATGAGGAGCTCGACGAAGCGCCGCGTGGTCAGTCGTTCACCCCAACCTCTGAAACGATGCTGCTCGCCACCCACTTCGACCGGCTCACCGGCCGCGAACCCCTCGCCGCGCTCACGGAGCAGCCGCCAGCCGGCAGGCTCGCACTCGTTGGCCTGCGCCATCCGGAAGCGGTGCGAGGCGGTGTGGCGCTGGAGCGCAGTCCACCAGATCGCGGTCATCGCGATCCCGACCGCTCCACCGAGCGCGACGTAGGGCCCGCGCTCACGCGTCGAGGCCGCGTTCAGCAGGAATCCCGTCAGCACCGTCTCCGCGAGCAGGAACGCTCCGAAGATCTGGAAGAGGCGCTCTGCCTCCAGGCGCACCAGCTCGACCGCCATCCGGAACTGCTCGACGCTTCCGCGACGCTCGTCCGTCATCTCGAGCACGGTAACGCGGCGCCCGCCGGGCGGCTCGCGCCAGGCGCGCCAACGGACGTCGACGCGAGCGTGAACGAGGGACAGGCGAGCCCGAGATCGTGCCTAGCCGGGCGCGAGGGCTCGCGCAGCTCCTCGAGCGCGTCGGGCACGACACGCCAGTACACCCATCTGCCGCGGCGTTCTCCGACGATGAGGCCTGCCTCGGCGAGCGCCTTGGTGTGGTGGCTCACGGTCGGCTGCGAGC
This sequence comes from uncultured Actinomycetes bacterium, assembly GCA_963815405.1. GTDB lineage: Bacteria > Actinomycetota > Acidimicrobiia > IMCC26256 > DASPTH01 > CAWFGR01. The sequence goes on along the minus strand of CAWFGR010000001.1, from coordinate 164,819 downwards.
GCTCGAGCGGACCTTCGAGATCGCAGGAGCAGACCTCGTCCGATCCGGCGACGAGAGAGAGCAGGCGCAGGCGCACCGGATCGGCGAGTACCGCGAACGACCGTGCCAGCTGGACTGCGTCGCGATCGGTCAACGGCTCACGCAGCACCGACGCGCAGCACTCCTCGGCAACCGTGGGACCTGCCCGGCGCGTCTGCGGCATGGGCACCTCCGTGGCCACGACAACGTATTGACAGCTGTCGATACATCTGCCAACATCGACACATCGACACCAGTGAATGTACTAGGAGGACGCGATGTCGCGCGTGCAGCTCGCCCTGAACGTCTCGAATCTCGAGCAAGCCGTCGAGTTCTACTCGAAGCTCTTCGACACGGCACCGGCGAAGGTCCGACCCGGGTATGCGAACTTCGCCGTCATCGATCCTCCGCTCAAGCTCGTGTTGATCGAGAGCGCGGCGGCGCCCGGCAGTCTCAACCACCTCGGCGTCGAGGTCGGGACGGCGGCCGACGTGGCCGCCGCACAACGGCGGCTCGTCGGAGCACGGGTTGGCCACCGCGGTCGAGGACGGCGTGGCCTGCTGCTACGCCGTCCAGGACAAGGTGTGGGTCGACGGTCCGGACCGCGAGCCCTGGGAGATCTACACGGTCCTCGCCGACTCCGAGCATCCAAGCGGCACGTTGCGCGTCGCCGAGCCCGACGATGCACTGTGCTGCGCCGGCGCTCCTGCATCCGCCGAGCGCTGCTGCTGACGCGATGGGACCGCGACCTCGTACGGCGCGCCAGCGCCGAGGCAGTCGGCACCGGCTTCCTCGTCGCGATCGTCGTCGGATCCGGGATCGCCGCGCAGCGTCTCTCCCCGGGCAACATCGGCCTCCAACTGCTCGAGAACTCGACCGCGACCGGTGCCGGTCTGGTCGCGCTGATCCTCGCGTTCGGCCCGATCTCGGGCGCGCACTTCAACCCCGTCGTGACGCTCGCGGATCGAATCCTGGCGGGCACATCAACCCGCGACGCGTGCGCGTACATGGGAGCCCAGATCGCGGGTGGTTGCATCGGGGCGATCGTCGCCAACCTGATGTTCGACCTGCCGCGGTCGAGCTGGTCGACGCATCACCGGTCCGTCCGGCGCCGCTCTGGCTCGCGGAGGTCGTCGCAACGTTCGGGCTGCTCTGGTGATCCTGGGTGTCGTGCGATCCGGTCGATCGCAGGTCGCCGCCTTCGCGGTGGGCGGGTACATCGCCGCCGCGTACTGGTTCACGTCGTCGACGAGCTTCGCCAACCCGGCCGTCACCATCGCCCGCTCGCTGACGAACACCTTTGCCGGCATCGCGCCCGGCGAGCGTGCCTGCGTTCGTCGTCGCCGCAGGTCGTCGGCGCGCTCGTCGCCGTCGGGCTCGCGCGGTATTGGCGCCCGACCCTCCCTGCAGAAGACATCGTCATCACGCATGAGGAGCACCAGTCATGACGCAGTCGACCATCCATCGAGCAGCGGCTCGCGTTGCACTCCGCGGCTCGAGCGTCTGGCACGCGAGTTCGAGGGCATCTTCGGCACTGAGACGATCGAGCGGTTCCTGACCTCGAGCTACGAGCAGTTCGCCGGCCGAGCCACGCTCGTGAACTTCCTGCCCGTGCTCGCCGAGCGATTCGCGCCGCCAGCGGCTCAAGGCGCTGGCGCGGGTCGAGGGCAAGGCCACCGACGGTCTTCCCGACGGTGCTCTTCCTCTGCGTGCACAACGCGGGCCGGTCGCAGATGGCGCTCGGCTGGTTCAACCACCTTGCCGGCGACCGGGCGGTCGCGTGGTCGGGCGGCTCCGAGCCGGGCATCGAGGTCAACCCCGCCGCCGTCGCGGCCATGGCGCGAGGTCGGCATCGACATCACCGACGAGTTCCCCAAGCCGTGGACCGACGAGATCGTCCGCGCCGCCGACGTCGTCGTCACGATGGGCTGCGGCGACGCGTGCCCGCTCTTCCCGGGCAAGCGCTACGAGGACTGGGAGCTCGAGGATCCCGGCCGGCCAGGACGTCGAGGCCGTGCGACCGATCCGCGACGAGATCGAACGCCGCGTCCGCGTCCTGCTCGGCGAGCTGGGCGTGCCGGTCGCGTGACCCGGCGTCAGCGCTGGTGCTCCGGGCACGAGTAGGTCGTTCGGCCACCGACCGTCCGGCGCTGCAGCGGCACGCCATCGCGCGGGCACGCGAGCCCGGGACCGCGCTCAGCGGTGAAGTCGCCGGTGTGCGATCCCCCGCGCCGACCGAGGACCCGCAGGGCGTCGCGCACCGCTCGGTGCAGGCGCCGCGTCTCCTGGGTGTCCAGGGTGCGCGCGCGGACGCGTGGGATCGATCCCCGCCGCGCCACAGGACCTCGTCGGCGAGGAGGTTCCCCAGCCCCACGATGCGCGCTTGATCCATGAGTACCGCCTTCACCGGCGCGCGGCTCGACGCCGCGATCGACCGGAGCTGACCGAGCGTGAGCTCGAACGCGTCGACCCCCAGCCGCTCCTCGTCCGGGTCGAGCTCCACCGCACCGAGGCGGCGCGGATCTCGGAGAACCATCGAGCCGCCGTCGGCAAAGCGCAGCCCGAAGCGGTGCCACACGGTGTCCTCACGATTGCTTGCGTACCGCAATGGATCGCCCGCCGCCTCGCCGTCGACGAGCACCCGCCCGCTCATCCCGAGGTGCAGGCCCAGCACCGCGCCCGAGTCGACGTCGACCAGGATCAGCTTTCCTCGGCGACGCGCCACGACCAGGGCACGATTGCACAATGCGTCGGCGATCCCGCGAGGCGTCACCCCACGCTTCAGAAACCACGCGTCGGGTGCATCCACCGCGGCGATGCGACGGCCGAGCACCTTGGCCGCGAGCAACGCTCGCGCCATCTCGACTTCGAGGATCTCAGGCACGCGTCGCGACCAACCTAGAAGTTGGTGATCGCACCCCGTTCCGCCCCTTCCGCGAGGCGCACGTACTTCGCGAGCACACCAGAGGTGTACCGAGGCTCCATCGGCTTCCACACCTGGCGGCGGCGCGCGAGCTCGGCGTCGTCGACGAGCAGATCGATGGTGTGCGCCTCCGCGTCGATCACGATCCGATCGCCCTCCTCCACCAGCGCGATCGGCCCACCGTCGACGGCCTCCGGCGCGACGTGCCCGACGCAGTATCCGTGCGTGCCACCGGAGAAACGGCCATCGGTGATCAGCGCCGCATCGGCACCGCGACCGGCACCCTTCATCGCGCCCGTGACCGCGAGCATCTCGCGCATGCCGGGCCCTCCCTTCGGACCCTCGTAGCGGATCACCACGACGTCACCGGGATTGATGCGCCCCGCGAGGATCGCGTCCATCGCGTGCTCCTCGCCGTCGAAGACACGCGCGATCCCGTCGAAACGGAGCTGGTCGATCCCCGCCACCTTGACGACGGATCCATTCGGCGCGAGCGATCCGCGCAACACCGCGATCCCACCCTCCGCGTGGATCGGCTGCGTCAACGCGTGCACGACGTCGCCGTCGGGCGCCGGTGGATCGAGCGCGGCGAGGTTGTCGGCGACGGTGCGACCGGTGACCGACATGCAGTCACCGTGGAGCAACCCGGCTTCGAGCAACTCGCGCATCACGACGGGAACGCCGCCGATGCGGTCGATGTCGGTCATGTGGTACTTCCCGTGCGGCTTCGTATCGGCGATGTGCGGCACCCGCGCGCCGATGCGGTTGAAGTCGTCGAGCTCGAGCTCGACACGCGCCTCGAACGCGATGGCGAGCAGGTGCAGCACGGCGTTCGTGGAACCACCGAGCGCCATGACCACCGCGATCGCGTTCTCGAACGCCTGCTTCGTCATGATCTGGCGCGGCCGGACTCCCGCCTCCAGGAGGCCGATGACGGCTTCGCCGCTCTGGAAGGCAAAGTCGTCGCGGCGACGATCGACCGCCGGCGGCGACGAGCTCCCGGGGAGCGCCATCCCGAGCGCTTCGGCGACCGAGGCCATCGTGTTCGCGGTGAACATGCCGGCGCACGAGCCCTCGGTGGGACAGGCACGTCGTTCGATCTCGCCGAGCTCGTTCTCCGACAGCCTTCCGGCCGCGCACGAGCCCACGGCTTCGAACACGCTCACGATGTCGAGCGTCTGGTCGCGATAGTGCCCGGGCAGGATCGAGCCTCCGTAGAGGAACACCGACGGGACGTTCAGCCGGGCGGCCGCCATCAGCATGCCGGGCAGGCTCTTGTCGCACCCGGCGAACGTCACCATGGCGTCGAAGCGCTCCGCGTGCATCACGGTCTCGACGGAGTCCGCGATGACCTCGCGACTCACGAGCGATGCGCGCATCCCCTCATGGCCCATGGAGATCCCGTCACTCACCGCGATGGTGACGAATTCGATCGGGAAGCCTCCCGCGGCGCGCACTCCCTCCTTGGCGCGCTTGGCGAGGCGGTCGAGCGGGAGGTTGCACGGTGTGACCTCGTTCCAGCTCGACGCGACGCCGACCTGCGGCTTGTCCCAGTCGGCGTCGGTCATGCCGATGGCCCGCAGCATCGCCCGCGCCGGGGCGCGCTCCATGCCATCAGTGACCTCGGAGCTGTAGGGCTTGAGTGGGGAAGGCATGAGCGGAAGCGTATCCAGGTGAAAGGTGCCCTCATCGCTAGCATTGGTCCCTTGATCCCCGGCGTGGAGAACTCATGACGCAGCCGCAGACCGCGACCGCGTTGGCCGAGGGCACGGCGGTCGAGCCGCGGACGTTTGCCTGGAGCGGCGCGGCCAACGGCCCTCGGGCCCGGTGGCTCGCCGACGGGCTGCGCGCCGCGATGCTCGACCAGGGCTACCGGGAGCTCGCAGCCCCGGGGCCCGAGGTCCAGGTCGTGCTCCACTTCGTCGATCCCGAGGCCGCCCGCCCCTACCGGCGCAAGTCGGCGCCGACCTTCGTGGTCGCACTCACCGAGCTGCCCGACACGCCCGACGACCTCCTGCGCAGCGGATACCCGCTGCTCGTCCGCGGGCTCGCGAACCTCTGCGTGATGGTGAGCCCGACCGCCGACGGGGCCGTCGCCAATTTCGTGACGCTCGAGCAGGGCACCTACTCGATCGACGCCCCGCCCGGCGAGGACGACCTGTTCTTCAAGACCGTCTTCTCGCGTCTCGAGCCGCTCGCCACGTCACGCCTAGTGATCGCGAACGAATACCGCGACGACCTGGCCACCGAGCTGTGGGACGGCGACGAGCACACGCTGCAGATCGCGCACGCCGGCGAGCGGCTCGCGGCCCTCGATCTGCTTCCTGCGGCCTTCCCGATCGAGGAGATCCTCGAGCCGCGTGATCTCCGCCACGTGAAGCTGCTCTACGGGATCGGTGGACTCAGCTACGGCAACGTCGAGCACGCGCCGTGGCGTCGCGCGCGGAGGCGCCGACCCCGAGTTCTGGATGAGCGCCAGCGGGGTCGACAAGTCGGCACTTCACAACGTCGGTCGCGACGTGCTCCTGGTGACGGGCTACGACGACAGCCGCGACACCATGATCCTGAGCGTCCCCCCGCACATCGCCCCGCGTCGCGTCTCGGTCGACGCGATCGAGCACTGGATGATCTATCGCGAGCACCTCGACGTCGCCGCGATCCTGCACGTCCACGCCTGGATCGAAGGCACTCCCTCGACGGAGATCAACTACCCGTGCGGGACCGTCGAGCTGGCAGAGTCGGTCGCGCAGCTCGTCCGGGAGGCGCCCGATCCGTCACGCGCGATCGTCGGCCAGCGCAATCACGGGCTCACCATCACCGGCCACAGCCTCGACGAGATCTTCGAACGCATCGACGGCCGCATCGTCCGCAAGGTGCCCATGGACTGAGGGCGGACAGGGCCGGACCGAGGCTCGTCCGGCCTTCCACGCCCTGGTTGTCGCCTTCGCCAGGTTGGTAACCATTCGTTCAGGGAGGCGGTCCCACTCGTCGGCTCGCGCGGCGAGCCGATCCCAAAAGGGGGGATGCTCCATGAACGACTCCAAGTGGGAGCGCTACGGCGCCCTCGGCGGAGTGCTCTTCGTGATCCTCATACTCGTCTCCGGCCTCATGACGGGAAGCCCGCCGGACCTCGACGCCTCCGCCAAAGAGATCACGAAGTGGATCAACGACCACGGCTCGGACATCCGGGTCTCGGCCTACATCGGGACGCTCGCCATCGTCCCTGCGCTCTGGTGGCTGGGAAGCCTGTGGCGCGCGCTGCGCCGCGCCGAAGGCGGACAGCCACGGCTGGCCGTCGGCGCCGCGCTCGGTCTCCTGTTCGGCGGCGCGATGGTCACGATCTCGACCGTCTTGTGGGCTGCGTTGTCGTTGCGCATCACCGGCATGACCGGCGCCGAGATCCGCTTCGTCTACCTCCTGAGCCAGTTCTTCACGATGGCGGGCGGCGTGGGGATCGCGGTCCTCGTCGGCGCCGTCGGCGCCGTCATCCTGCGGTCGGGTGTCTTCCCACGCTGGCTCGGACTCGTGAGCGCGGTGCTGGCCGTGGCGTGGCTGGTGGCGACCTTCGGGATCACCTCCGACAAGAACACGTTCCTCGCCGTCGGCTTCGTGTCCTACCTGGTGTGGTCGCTCTGGCTGCTCGTGTTGAGCATCCTCATGTACAAGGCAGTTCCAGAGACGAGCTGACCGCGACACCGCTCGCGACCGCGCGGCCCCGGGGTTCCGCCTCGGGGCCGCGCCGCGCGCTCCGTCAGGACAGACGTTCGTCGAGCAGACGGTTCAGCAGTTGTGGGTTCGCCGCGCCCTTGGTCGCCTTCATGGCCTCACCCATGAGGAACCCGCGCTTCTTCTTGCGCACCTTGTCGTCGCCGTTGCGGTACTCGTCGACATCGACCGCGCGCGACGCAAGGATCGCGTCGATCACCGATGCCAGCTCGCGCTCGTCACTGACCTGGGCGAGACCACGTGCCGCGACGACGTCACGCGGGCTCCGTGGCTCGCGGAGGCACTCCGCGAGCACGTCCTTCGCGAGGTTGCGTGACAGCGTGCCGTCGGCGACGAGCTCCACCAGCTCAGCCAGTCCACCGGGTGCGAGCGGGAGCTCCGCCAGGGACAGCCCGGTGGCGTTGAGGTGCGCAAGCACATCGCCGATGCACCAGTTGACGACGTCCTTCGCCGCGCCCCGCTGCAACGCCGCGACTGCCGACTCCGCGTAGTCGGCCAGTGCCGGGGCACCGACGAGCACGCGCGCGTCGTCGTCACTCACGTTCCACGTCGCGGCCAGCCGGGCTCGGCGCGCCGCCGGCAACTCGGGCATCGACGCGCGCACACGTGCGCGTTGCTCCAGGGTGGGTTGCACCGGGACGAGGTCCGGCTCGGGGAAGTAGCGATAGTCCGACGAGCCTTCCTTGGAACGCATCGAATGCGTGCGCCCGTCCGCCTCGTCCCAGTGGCGGGTCTCCTGCACGATGCGTTCGTCGCCTTCGATCGCCGCAATCTGGCGCTCGATCTCGTATTCGACCGCCCGGCCGAGCGAGCGGAGCGAGTTCATGTTCTTGACCTCGACCTTGACGCCGAACTGGTCGGAGCCCACGGGGCGCACCGAGACGTTGGCGTCGACTCGCATCGACCCCTCTTCCATCTTGACGTCCGACACGCCGATCGACTCGAGCACGCTCCGCAACTCCGCCACGTACGCGCGCGCCTGCTCGGCACTGCGGATGTCGGGGCGACTCACGATCTCCATGAGGGGGACGCCGGCGCGGTTGTAGTCGACGAGCGAGTACGCGGCTTCGTGGATGCGACCGCCACCGCCGACGTGCTGCGTCTTGCCCGTGTCCTCCTCGAGATGTGCCCGCTCGATCCCGATGCACGCCCCGCCGACGTCGAGATGGCCGTCGACGGTGATCGGCTCTTCGTACTGGCTGATCTGGTAGTCCTTCGGCATGTCGGGATAGAAGTAGTTCTTGCGGGCGAAGGTCGACCGGTCGGGCACCCGCAGCTCGACCGCGTCGGCGAAGCGGAGCGCGAATTCGACCGCACGCTCGTTGAGCACCGGCAGCGAGCCGGGCAGTCCCAGGCAGACCGGGCACACGTTGGTGTTCGGCTCTGCGCCGAACTCGTTGGGGCAACCGCAAAAGAGCTTGGTCGTGGTCGCGAGCTCGCAGTGGACCTCGAGCCCGATGACCGGCTCGTAGGTCGTGCTCGTCACCTGGCTCACGATGCCGCCTCCTCCAGCGCCGCAGCCACGCGAAACATCACGGATTCGCCCAGCGCGGGCGCGAGCACCTGCACGCCGACCGGCAGGCCCGCCTCTCCGAGGCCGAAGGGCACGCTCATCGCGGGATGGCCGGCGAGGTTCGTGGGGATCGTGCACACGTCCGAGAGATACATGGCGAGCGGCTCCGCCGTCTTGGCGCCCAGCTCGAACGCGACGGTCGGAGCGGTCGGCGACAGCAGCACGTCGAAGCGCTCGTAGGCCCGCGCGAAGTCGCGGATGATCAACGTGCGCACGCGTTGCGCCTGGCCGTAGTAGGCCTCGTAGTATCCCGCCGACAGCGCGTACGTCCCGAGCATGATCCGGCGCTGAACCTCCGGCCCGAAGCCCGCGGCGCGTGTGCGGGCGTTCATCTGCGCGACGTCCTCGCCGTCGACGCGCAAGCCGTAGCGCACGCCGTCGTATCGCGCGAGGTTCGACGACGCCTCCGCGGGTGCGATGAGGTAGTACGCCGAGAGGCCGTGGATCACCGTGGGGACCGAGACGCGTTCCACGTGCGCCCCGGCCTTCTCGAGGACCGTCGTCGCCTGCTCCGTCGCGGCGAGCACCTCGGGTTGGATCCCCTCGGCGTCGACGAGCTCCTCGATGAGACCGACACGCAGGCGGTCGACGCCGCCGCCGAGCGCGCTCGCGACCGGCGGGTACGGCCCACGAAGCGACGTCGAGTCGGTGGGATCGTGCCCGGCGATGACGTCGAGCAGGAGCGCGGCATCGGCGACGTTCGTGGCGAACGGACCGATCTGATCGAGCGAGCTCGCGAACGCCACCAGGCCGTACCGCGACACGAGGCCGTAGGTCGGCTTCACGCCGACGACGCCACACAGCGCCGCAGGCTGACGGATCGAGCCGCCGGTGTCGGAACCGAGCGAGAGCGGCGCGTATCCCGCGGCGACCGCCGCGGCCGAACCACCGCTGGAACCCCCCGGCACACGCGTCGGATCGCGCGGGTTGCGCGTCGGGCCGAAGGCGGAGTTCTCGGTCGACGAGCCCATCGCGAACTCGTCGAGGTTCGTCTTCGCGATCGGGACCGCGCCCGCCGCGAGGACCCGTTCGACGACCGTGGCCGTATAGGGCGGTCGCCAACCCTCGAGGATGCGCGACGAACACGTCGTCGGGATCCCACGGGTGCAGAGATTGTCCTTCAACGCGATCGGAACGCCCGCGAGCGGTCCGGGGTCCTCGCCGCGCGCGACAGTCGCGTCGACCGCGTCGGCGACGGCCCTCCCCCACTCGGCAGTGACGAGGTTGCATGCGTGCAGCTCGGGCTCGCGCTGCTCGACGACGGCGAGGTGCTCCTCGAGGACATCACGCGCGGAGCGCCGGCCGGACCGGACGTCGGCCGCGAGAGCGAGCGCCGTCGGTGTCATGGGGCGTCGAGGATCCTCGGCACGCGGAACCGGCCGTCCTCCGACGCCGGGGCCATCGCGAGCACCTCGTCGCGCGCGTACGCCGGGGCGGACCTCGTCGGCCCGCAGGACGTTGACCACCGGAATTGGGTGGGCCGTGGGCGGGACGCCGTGAGTGTCGAGCGCCCCTACCTGAGCCGCGTGCTCGAGGATGACCTCCAATTCGCCCGTGAGACGGTCGAGCGCTTCGGCGTCGAGCTCCAGGCGAGCAAGCCGAGCGACGTGCTCGACGTCGGCACGGGTGATGCGAGACATGCGTCGGAGTCTAGGAGGGACCGAATTCAGTGCCGCCGTCCATGGTCGGCGTGGCCTCCTCGGCATCTACGATCCCGGCGAACGGCGTCGCATGCAACGATCGAGGAGCTTCGGTTGACCCAGCACGTGTTCCTGTCGGACGAATGGCTGGCGGCCGCGCACCAGATCGTCGAAGAGCACGGCCCTGCCGACGTCGACGCGACCTCGAGCCTCATCGTGAACGTCGTCGTGACGAACACCCCGTTCGACAGCGACCGCCTCCTGCACGTGGGCATGGTCGACGGTCGAAGCGTGTGGGGCAGCGGTCATCACGAGGCGCCCGACGTCACCCTCACCACCGACTACGAGACGGCGAAGGTGATCTTCGTGGCCGGCGACCAGCAGGTCGTGACCGAAGCGCTACTCGCCGGGCGCATGAAGATCCAGGGTGACCTGGCCAAGCTGATGGCCGCGCAGGCGGCGGGCGTGGGCCCGCTCGCGCCGGGTCTCGCCAGGTCGCTCCGAGAGATGACCGCCTAGCTGTTGGACCGGGCAGGGTCCGGCTCGGTCCCCTGGGCGCTCACCCCGAGCCGAGCGCCCGGCCGCGGCCCCGGCCGCGCGACCGAGCGGCCGTATCCGTTGCCGGGCCGGCACAGCCCAGGTCGGGACGTGCCTCCGTGTGGGTGTCGACGCATGCCCGCCTCCGTGTCCACGACCGCCCCGGGGTCGTCGCGCTGCCGGGACACAGACGATCGAACCGGCGTGGAGTCACGCTGATTCTGGCGGATCCACCCACCGTTATCGAGGGAGGCCGAGACCCCGCGCGATGAGCGACCGCTGGATGTCGTTCGTGCCACCGCCCACGACGAGCACGATCGATCCGCGCAGCCCTTGCTCGAACGCCGCGATCGCGCCCTCGGTGCCCTCGCTCAACGCCGCGGTGGGTCCGAAGATCTCCAACATCGCGACGCCGAACTCCTCGGCCACCTCGCCGCCGAGCACCTTGGCCATCGGTGCTTCCAGCCGGACCCCCGCACCGGCAGCCGTAGCTCGGGCCGCCGTGACGACGAGCGCGCGCGTCGCGTGCAACTTCGCCGCGAGGTCACGGATGCGACACCGAGCGGCCGACCCGCGCGGGCCAACCGTGCCGTCGACGTCCCTGCGCGCGGCCGCGAGCATCTCGTCGAAGAGCCGAGCTCCTCGGGCGACGACCGCTCCCATCGCGACTCGCTCGACGGCGAGCGCGTCGGTGATGACCTTCCAGCCGCCGTTCACCTCGCCGACACGGGCGTCGTCGGGAACGCGCACGTCGTCATAGAAGACGGTGCAGCTGATCTCTCCCGCCAGCGAGCGGTGCTGCTGCACGGTGATCCCCGGCGTGTCCATCGGCACGAGGAAGACGGTGATGCCCGCGTGCGGCTTCGGCGCGTCGGGATCGGTCCGTGTCGCCAACCACACGTGCGTCGCGAGATGGCCGCCGGTCGTCCAGAGCTTCTGGCCGTTGACGACCCACTCGTCGCCGTCGCGCTCGGCACGGGTGCGCAACGACGCGAGGTCGGACCCGGCCTCCGGCTCGGAGTACCCGAGACAGGCGCGCAGGATGCCCGATCGAATGAGCGGGAGGAATCGCTCACGCTGCGCGTGGGTGCCATGGCGCGCAATGGCATGGCCCACAAGATCGACCGCTGCCGTCACCATCGACATGCCGGCGCGGCCGTAGCCCAGCTCCTCGACCAGCACGAGGCTCTCTTCGATGCTGGCGTCCCGGCCGCCGTACTTCACCGGCCAGGCCATGCCCAAGAGCCCGCGCGCGGCGAGCTCGCTGATCAGACCTTCGTCGGGTTGCGACGTGGGCATCGGCCGCGATGCGGGCACGTGCTCGGCGATCAGCGCTCGGAGCTCCGCGCGGAACGCCTCCGCCTCCTCGCTCAGGCGGAACCGCGGGAGGCTGCCGTCCCTCTCGACCAGCTGGTCGGCGGCATCACCCGCCGAGGGAACGAACGCGTCGAGGTGCGCCACGTCGGCGTGCACGCGACGGAAGAGCCACGGCGCCTCGTGCTCCTCGAAGTAACCGATCGCGGCGAGCGTGTGGTGCGCGGCGAACTGCACGCGTGACGCGGCCGCGCGACCGAACGCGACTGCGAGCTCCGCGGGGAGAACGCGGTTGGGCTCCCCCGCGTCCCATGCGTCGGCTGCACGCGCGAGCAGCATCTCGGCCGCGGTGACATCGATGTGGGCTGCGGCGACGCGTTGCGAGACGGCCTGGAAGCTGCCGATCGGCCGACCGAACTGGTGGCGCGTGCAGGCGTGGTCGAGCGCGAGCTCGTGCGCGCGGCGCGCGGCACCCACCACGCGCGCGCCACCAAGCCGAGACGCAGCAGCACCAACGCCTCGTCGCGCGCGGTGGCGGAGCAAGTGACTTCTAGCGTCGGAGCGGCCGGAGTCACGATCATCCAGTCGGGCTTCGCCAGCCCGGGTGTCTCACGGCGTGAGTCGATCGGCGCGAGCAGGGCGCGGTCCAGCCCGAGGTGCACGACATGCGTGGCCGCGGCGGCGCCGTCGACGAACGCGAGCTCGGAGTCCCCACCCGGCGCCGCCGCGACCACCGGACGCATCGAGCCGTCGGCGAAGGCATCGCTGCCGGAGGCGTCGTGGAGGATCCGATGAGCGACGAAGATGTCCATGAGCGGGAGCGGGCATGCCACTCGTCCGAGCTCCTCCAGCGCCGCCAGCACCGCGCCGAGCTCGCGGTCGTCGCGGAGCTCGGTCCACCCTTGCGCGACCGCGAGGTCCCAGACCTGGGCCAGCGACGCCGTGGGCGCGGCGGTGGCTCCCGGCCACACGCGGGCCAGCGCTCCCCGCACCGCGGAGCCGAACTCCGCGAGCTCCTCGGTGGTGACCGTCATCGCGCGGAGTGCGCGCGGCTCACAGCGGGCTCAGGGTCACCGACGGATCCACCGCCTCGAGACGCTTCGCCTCCCGTTGCAGGTCGGCAACGGTCCAGCGGGAGTCGCGTTCGATCCGCTCCATGACCGCCCACGACTGGACGCGCTGCACGAGCCCGCCGGTCACATAGAAGGTCTCCCCCGTGAACAGGCAGTCCTCCGTGGCCAGGTAGGCGACGAACGGCGAGATGTTCGCCGGGTCCCACGGGTCGAACTCGTTGGGGTCCTCGGGCGCCCGTACGACCTCCTCGAGCCCGGGCGTGCCGAGTGTCATGCGCGTACGCGCCGCGGGGGCGATGGCGTTCGAGCGCACCCCGTAGCGGCTGAGCTCCTTGGCGCAGATCTGCGAGAGCGTGGCGATGCCCGTCTTGGCGGCCCCGTAGTTGACCTGACCGGGGTTGGAGAACAATCCGGACGTCGAGGTCGTGTGCACCATCGCCGCGCGCACGTCCTTGCCCGCCTTCGACTGCTCACGCCAGTAGACCGCCGCGTGGTGGGCCATGGCGAAATGTCCCTTGAGGTGCACGTTGATGACCGAGTCCCACTCGTCTTCGGTCATGTTCACGATCACGCGGTCACGCAGGATTCCGGCGTTGTTGACGAGCACGTTGAGGTCGCCGAAGGTATCGATCGCCTGCTGCACCAACCGGGCGGCGCCGTCCCAGGAAGCGACGTTGTCGCCGTTCACCACGGCTTCGCCGCCGAGGGCGACGATGTCCGCAACGGTTTGCTGCGCGGGTGTGGCGTCGGATCCGGCCCCGTGCGAGTCGCCACCGAGGTCGTTCACCACGACCTTGGCGCCTTCGCGGGCGAACAGCAGCGCGTGCTCCCGACCCAGTCCGCGGCCTGCGCCCGTGATGATGGCGACGCGACCGTCCAGTGCACCCATGTTCGAACTCCCTTGTCCGGCTGCGTCCGGCTGCCGGGCCCCGCAGTCCCGGTGGCAAACCGGCCGAGACTCTAGAGGCCGGCTCCACCGGGGGCGAATGAGGGACCCCTCGGACGAGGCTACGCCATCGGCCGCGGATCAGAAGAAGAGCGTCACGACCGTCCCTTTTGCAACGCTGTCGCCGGGTGAGGGGTTGCTCGCCTGCACCTTCTTCCCGGGCGCATACCCCTGACCCACTGCGCTGAGGCCGACGGTTCCCAACTTCGTCGAGGCCTCGTCGTACGTCAGGCCCTTCAGAGGCCCGGGAACGGTGACCATCTCCGGGCCCTTGCTGATGATGACGGTCACAGTGGAGTCGCGTGCCACGGAGGTCTTCGCGGGTGGGTCGGTCCCGATGATCTTGCCCTTGTCGACGGTCGCGCTCGAAGTCCTCCCGCGACGCCGCCTTCAGCCGGTACTTCGCGAGCGCGGCCACCGCCTCGTCGTACGACGCGGCGGTCGAGACGTCGGGCACGACCACCGGCGCGGGTCCGCTGCTCACGAGCAGCGCGATCGCGGCGTCGCGGTGCGTGGTCGTCCCCGCGGGGGGATCGGTGCCGATGAGGCTGCCGTTGGGGGTGTTCTCGTCACTCTTCGGGGTCACGGTCACCACGAGACCAGCGTCCGTGAGCACCTGCTTCGCGTCGTCGACGGATCGGCGCGAGATGTCGGGGACGGTGATCGGGGGTGGTCCGCGCGAGACGAACACGCGGACACGACCTCCGTCGCCGACGAACGCACCCGCGCTCGGGTCCTGACCGACGACCGTGCCGGCGGGATCGTCGGCCTTCTGCAGCACCACCGACACGCTCAGGCCGGCCTTCGCGGCCCGGCTGATCGCATCGTTGCGCGTGAGTCCGGCGAGCTGTGGGACAGCCACGGTCGCCGAGCTGCTCGTCGCGGTGACGATCGCAGCGCCGGCGCCTGCGAGCGCGACCACCAGCGCCACCGCCACGACCAACGGGACCAATGGCCGGCGACCCCGGCGCGACGGCTGGACGATCACCGGCTTAGGTGCGGAGGCGTCGTGCCCGTCGCCGGTGTGGTCCTGGTCGAAGAGCCGTGCGACCCGCCCGAGTTGTGTGGGCTCGCCGCTCGGCGCGGGAAGCTCGCCGAAGCCCACCAGTTGCAATGGGGTCGGCGGCGGCAATGCCCGCGCCGCGTCGATCAACGCGGCGCGCATCGTGGCGGCGTCCGGGTAGCGCTCCGCGGGATCGACGCGGCCGGCATGCTCGACGACGGGCCCCAGCCGGCCGAGCTCGACCGGCGCGACGAGCGGTGTGCGAGCACGAGCCGCGAGCGTGCCGATCATCGTCTCGCCGACGTCGGCCACGGTGCCGGTGACGCATTCGACCAGGACCACGGCGAGCGCGTACAGATCGGCGCGGCCATCGAGCGGCGACCCGGTCGCCTGCTCCGGCGCCGCGTAGCGCGCGGTGCCGATGACTGCGCCGACGGGCTCGGTCCAGCTCGCCTCGGCGAGCGCGCGGCGAGGCCGAAGTCGGCGACGCGCACGATGCCGTGCTCGTCGAACAGGAGGTTCGCGGGCTTGACGTCGCGGTGCACGAGCCCGCGGCCGTGCGCGTACTCGAGGGCGGCGGACACCTGACCGCCGAGGTGAACGGCTTGCGACGGTGTGAGGTGGGCGCCGGAGTCGAGCAGGCTGCGGACGCTCCCGCCGGTGAGCAGCTCGGTGACCATGAACGGGAGCCCGGCGTCCTCGCCCCAGTCGTAGACCGCCATGACGTTCGGGTGGTTGAGCGACGCCGCGACCTGCGCTTCGACACGGAAGCGGCGCAGGAACCCCGAATCGTCGGCCAGCGCGGGGTGCAGCACCTTCACCGCCACCCGGCGGCGCAGCCGCACGTCGTCGGCGACGTAGACGCGGCCGCTCGCGCCGGCGCCGATCGGAGCCAGCAGGCGGTACCGGCCGGAGAGGACGCGGCCGGTGAGCTCGGCGACACCGGAGATCGCCATCGGACCACGCTACCGAACCCGGCTGGCGTGGCCTGGGCACACCGCCCACGCGATGCCCGAGCAACCCTCGCGCGGCGTTACCCTCGAGTCAGCATGGCCAAGACGCTCACCGGGCCGCGATCGTTTCCGGTTCGCCGCGTCGTGCGTCATCCCGGCCGGGTCGCGATCGTCGTGATCGTCATCGTGGCGTGCGTGAATCTCGGCGTCTTGCTGCTCACAACCGCCGACACGACGGCGCCGGGAGCGGCGAGCCTCCCCGAAGGCATCGAATCCGTCTCACCCGATCGGGACAGCCTGGCATCGCCCCGCGCCACGATCTCGGCCGACCTGCGCGACGACCTCTACGGCGTACTGGTGCTTGACCGCACAGAGATCCCCGAGGACCAACTCGACCGGGTCGAAGGCCTCGGGCTCGTGAGCTTCCGCCCGGGACCCGACCGTGATCTCAGCGCCCTGGCGTCCGGCGAGCATCAGGTGGTCGTCTACTACTGGCCCCGCGGCGAGCCCCGCCCCGCGAAGCCCTCGAGCTTCGCATGGACGTTCCGCACCGCGGCCTGAGCGCTCAGGCGGGGCCGATCAGTCGGGGAAGGCGAACGGACCCATGTGGGTGGGCCGGTCACCGAAGAGCTCGGCGCGCCGGGCCTCGATCTCGGCGGGAGTCCACCGGTGGTCCTGACGGATCACGCCCGTCACGTGCCAACCCTCCACCCGGAACAGGTCGCCGCCACCGGCGATGAACACCTGACCGTTCACGTCGGCCGCGGCGTCGGACGCCAACCACGCGACCGTCGGGGCAACGTTGTCGGGGTCGAACGCGTCGAACGTGCCTTCCGCAGCTGCCTCGATGATGTGCTCCGTGAGGCGCGTGCGCGCGCGGGGCGCCACCGCGTTCACGGTGACGCCGTAGCGCTCGAGCTCCCGCGCCAGGATCAGGGTCATCGCCGCGATCGCACCCTTGGCCGCGCCGTAGTTCACCTGACCGGGACCGCCGAAGAGCCCGATCTCGCTCGTGGTGTTGATGACACGCCCGGTCACCACGTTGCCGGCCTTCGACTGCTCGCGCCAGTACGCACCGGCGAAGCGCGTCGGCGCGAGATGCCCCTTGAGGTTCACCTGGATCGACGCGTCCCACGACGACTCGTCCATGTTGAACGACATCTGGTCGCGCAGGATGCCCGCGTTGTTCACCAGGACGTTGAGCTGACCGAAGGTGTCGACGGCCTGCGCGACGAGGCGCTCGGCGCCCTGCCAGGTCGACACGTCGTCGGAGTTCGCAGCGGCGCGACCGCCGGCGGTGACGATCTCGTCGACGACTCCCTTGGCGGGCGTGTCGTCGTGGCCCTCGCCCGACAAGGCAGCGCCGATGTCGTTGACGATCACCGCGGCGCCCTCGGCCGCGAGCAGCATCGCGTGACCGCGCCCGATCCCGCGCCCGGCCCCCGTCACGATCGCGACCTTGCCGTCGAGTGAGCCCATGGACGTCTTCCCCTTCGTACGAGCGGAGCTGCGATCCGGACGATAACGGACGACGCGGCACCGTCACCCAAGCGGGTGGGGCTCAGGCGGTGGTGAGCGGGTGCGGCGCGAGGCAGCACCCCTGAGCGCAAGTCACGGAACCACGAACGTCGCCTCGCCCTTGATCGCTACGCCACCACTCTCGACGCGCGTGCAGGCGAGCTCGACGACCACACGTCGCTCGCTCTCGGCCTCCAGGCGGTCCTTGACCACCGCGGTGCACACGAGGCGATCATCGGGCCAGACCTGCTCGCGGAACTGCACGGAGAAGCCGCGCACGTTCGCGGGACCGAGCCAGTCGGTGACGTACGTCGCGAGCAGCCCGGCATTGAGCATCCCGGGAGCGAACACCCTCGGGAAGCCCGACGCCCACGCGAACTCCTCGTCGTGGTGAATGGGGTTGAAGTCGCCGGACGCTCCCTGGTAGCGCACGAAGTCGGTACGGGTCAGCGGCCCGAGCTCGCGCGGCGCGCACTCGGTGCCGATCGCGAGGTCGTCCCAGGTCGGGGTGCTCACGCTCGTCCTCCGTCTTCGCTTCCGGCGCCCGTCTCGGCCGCCTTCTCGGGCATCTCGATGACGATCGTGCGGGACTGAGCGGCAAGCCGACCATCACCTTCGACGAAGTCGGTGACGATCTCCACGAACGTCATCGTCCCCGCGCGGCCCTCCTTCGTGGTGACCTTGTCGACGCGGGGCGTGCAGTGCAACGCGGTTCCTGCCGCGGGTGGCGATCCGTTGAACGTGAACTCCTGGCCGCCGTGCAACAGCCGGGCGAGGTCGATTCCCAGCATGAAGAGCGGGCTCGAGTCTCGTCCCGCCCAGTGGTCGACCGTCATGAGGAACGTGGGCGGCGCGACGGGGATCGTGGCGTCGAGGTACTCGGCGTTGGTCGAGCCGGTTGCCCTGGCGAACTCGCGGATCTTCCCTCGCTCCACGACGATGTCGAACGAGGGCGCCACCCGCCCGACGACAGATTGCTCGACCATGCGTTGCTTCCTCTCTCTGGTTCCCCGGCGTGGTGCCGCGGTGGCGGACGCTACGCGGGGCCGTGGTCCAACAGCTCCTGGAAGGCGGTCTCGTCGAGGACGCGCACCCCGAGCTGCTCGGCCTTGGCGAGCTTCGACCCCGGGCTCGACCCCGCGACCACGAAGTCCGTCTTCTTCGAGACGCTGCCGATGACCTTCCCACCAAGCTGTTCGATCACCGCTTGGGCGCGCTCACGCGTGAACCTCTCGAGCGTGCCCGTCAGCACGAAGGTCAGGCCGGCGAGCGGGCCTCCTTCCGGGACGGGCTCACGCACCGGGCCGGAGAAGTTGACACCGGCCGCGCGGAGCCGCTCGACGAGGGCCTGGTTGCGCTCGACGTCGAAGAAACGCCGGATGCTCTCGGCGATGACCGGACCGACCCCTTCCACCGCGGCGAGGGTCTCGACCGGTGCGCCCGCGATGGCGTCGAGGTCGCCGAGCTCGCCGGCGAGCGCCACGGAGACCGACGGGCCGACGTGACGGATCCCCAGGCCGACGAGCAACTTCGCGAGCGGCCGCTGCTTCGACTGCCCGATGGCATCGACGAGCAGCGATGCGGACTTGTGCCCGATGCGCTCGAGCGGCACCAACGCATCGACCGTCAGCCCATAGAGGTCGCCGCTGTCGGCGACGAGACCGGCTTCGACGAATTGCCGCGACTCGCTCTTCGCCGAGCCCTTCGATGTCCATGGCCGAGCGACCTGCGAAGAAGACGATGCGCTGCACGCGTTGTGCCGGACAATCGACATTGACACACCGTTGGTCGGCTTCGCCCTCGAGACGTACCAGCGGTTCGTCGCAGACAGGACAGCGGGCTGGGAACACCCATCGCCTCGACCGCTTCGGGCGGAGCGCGAGCACCGGCCCCACGACCTCGGGAATCACGTC
The DNA here is from genome assembly GCA_963815405.1 of uncultured Actinomycetes bacterium. Taxonomy (GTDB): domain Bacteria; phylum Actinomycetota; class Acidimicrobiia; order IMCC26256; family DASPTH01; genus CAWFGR01. The sequence goes on along the minus strand of CAWFGR010000001.1, from coordinate 145,682 downwards.
ACCTGCCTTGCGCACGATGACGGTGTCGCCCTCACGGACATCTCGCCGTGCGACTTCGTCCTGGTTGTGCAGCGTGGCGAGGCTGACGGTGGAGCCACCGACGAAGACCGGCTCGAGCTGCGCGAACGGCGTCGCGCGGCCGGTCCGGCCGATGCTCACCATGATGTGGACGAGCTTGGTGGTCTTCTCCTCGGGTGGGAACTTGCACGCGATCGCCCACCGCGGGGAGCGACTCGTGAACCCCATCTCGGCGCGCTGTGCGAGGTCGTCGACCTTGAGCACGGCCCCGTCGATGTCGTATCCGAACGAATGCCGCTGCTCCTGCATGCGGGCGCAGAAGTCCACGATCGCATCGAGTCCGTCGAGTTGCTCGATGTGATCGTTCACCGGGAGCGCGAGCGAGCGCATCCAGTCGAGGGTCTCGTGATGTGACCGCAACCGCGGACCGCCGTCGAGCACGCCGAGCTGGTACGCGAAGAACGAGAGGTCGCGCGATGCGGTGACGCCGGGGTCCTTCTGGCGGAGTGATCCCGCCGCGGCGTTGCGCGGGTTCGCAAACAGGCGCTCGCCCGCCTCGCCCTGACGGCGGTTCAGCTGCTCGAACGACCTCAGCGGCATGAAGACCTCACCGCGCACTTCCAGCCGGTCGGGCCGATCCGCGCCCCGCAGCGTGTGCGGCACCACCCCGATCGTCGCGACGTTGGGCGTCACGTCCTCTCCGACTTGCCCGTCGCCACGCGTCGCGGCGCGCGACGAGCCGGCCGCGCTCGTAGAGCAGGGAGATCGCAAGGCCGTCGAGCTTCGGCTCGCCCACGAACGTGATCGGGCCCGGCACGAGTCGCTCGAGACGGGCGTTCCACGCGGCGAGGTCCTCACGACCGAAGGCGTTGTCGAGCGAGAGCATGGGGACGACGTGGGTCACCGCGGCAAAGGTCGGCGACGGCGCCGCGCCGACTTCGGCGAGCGGCGATCCGGACCGCAGCGACGGGAACCGCTCCTCGAGCTGCTCGCGCTCGCGGACCAGCTGGTCGAACTCGGCGTCGGCGATCTCGGGATCGTCGTCGCGGTAGTAGCGCTCGCGGTGATACCGGATCAGGCGCGCGAGCTCCTCGGCGCGAGCCGCGACATCGGACGGTACGTCGTCAGGCCCGGCGGGCTCGGCGGACGAGGGCACCGTCGCAATCTACCGACGGCTGTGACGCACACGTCCTACGGGTGTCAGGTGGTCGTGGTTCCCGACGTGGTCGTCGTGGTCGACGACGTGGTCGTCGTCCCCAGGGTCGTGCTCGGGATGGTGACCACCGACGTGGGCGGCCGCGTGGTGGTCGTGGTCGTGCTGGTCGAGCTCGACGTCGTCGGGGCCGTCGTGGTGGCGACGGCCGTCGTCGAGGTGGACGACGACGTCACGATGCCCGTCGAGGTCGTGTTGCGCGACGGGTGATCGCCATCGCCGCCGCTCGCCGCGATGGCGACGGCGGCGATCACGATCACCAACGCGAGCCCGGCCGCCGCCACGATGCCCCACTGCCGCGGGCCCATGCCTCCGGCCCCGCCGCCGACCCCGCCGCCGACGGATGTGCCACGCCCCGCGCCGCCGCCCGCGGCCCCGGCTGCAGCCATCGCGACCGTCGCGTCCGCACCGCGGTTGGGTCCGGGTTGCGTCCTGAGCGCGGGGTCGGTGCGTTCGGCGATCGGCTCCCGGTCGTAAGTCGGGCCGACCGGTTCCCCGAACGCCGCGGCGATCCCTCCTTCCACCGCCGTGCCACAGCTCGGGCAGACCGCAACCCCTGGAGTCAGCGGCTCCCCGCACACACCGCAGTAGCGGAGGGGCGCCGTGTCGTCCACGTCAGGCGCCGAGCGACAGCCGGGTGGCCACGGCCTGGTCGTGCACGCGCTCGCCGAGCTCCCGGGCCAGTCGCAACGCGCGCTCAGCCTGGCTCGTGCCGTGGCCGGCGAGGCCGCATGCCGGAGTCACGATCCCACGGCTGCGCAGGCGCAGCGGGTCGCACCCGCGGCGGGTGAGCTCGCACCACAGGATGGCGAGCGAGCGCCAGTGAGGGTCGGCCGACTCGCCGATCGGACCGTGGGTCGGGACCGCGCCCCACGCGATCCATCCTTCGCCGTCGAGGAAGCGCGACAGCGCCACGGCACGGTCGACGAGGTCGGCGCGCACCTCCAGACCCAAGACGTCGGGACCGGCTTCGAGCGCGACCGCGATCTCGCCGTCTCCGCAGACGTGCACGCCGGTCGTGCAATGCGGCGACGCCAGCGCGGCGGACAGGAGGTCCACCGCGGCTTCACGTTCCAGCGGAGCGTCGTCACCGCGAAACGACACGAGCGCGGGCTCGTCGAAGAACAACAGGACACCCGCCCCGGGAAGGCGCTCGGCGAGATACCGCTCAACCGCGAGGGCCCATCCGTGCGCAGCTTCGAGGGCCCGCCGGTAGGCATGCTCACTCGGCATCCCCGCGCGCACCAGCGCGTGGCCCAACGTCAGCGGCCCCGTGATCTGGGCCTTCACTCGTGCCGGCGGCGTGTCGAGCGTGCCGGCATGCTCGGCGAACGCGGCGAGCCCTCCGTGCGCGGCGTCGTCGATCACGCAGCGGGGCGTCTCGCGCGAGGCACCGCCCGGGGCCACGGCGATCGACCCGTCCGCCCGCACCGTGACCTCGGGCAGCGCCGTCGCCCACTGGGCGATCATCCCCTCGCGCGGATCGCGCTGCGGGAGCTGCGGCACGGCGGGCAGCTCCGGTGTCGCGTCGAGCACGAGCCGCACCGCGGCGGCCGCGTCCGTGTGCGGCAAGCTGCCGATCCCGGTGCCGAAGCCCGCGGCCAACAGCGGGGCCCGATGCGACACCGTCATGCCGCCGTACTCTACAAAGGTCCCGACCGCGCCTCCGAAGTGTGCAGCGCGCCCATCACCGGAGCACCATGCCGAGCGATCGCGCCATCCTTTGGGCCCTCCGCGCCGCCTGGGCAACTCTGCCGCTGACCGCGGGTCCGGCGGCGTCCGCTGCGATCGTGGACTGGTCGTCCGCCCCCCGCGTGGTCGCCGCAGTGTTGCTCTGGGCGGCGTGGACTGCCGGGCTGGTCGGTACCGTCGTCCCGCGGACACAGACGGTCACCGCGCTCCGCGCGGTGAGCCCCGTCTTCGCCGTGCTCGCGATCGTCGTCGCGGTCACCGGCGGGGCATCCAGCGGAGACGCGGTGCTCGCGATCGCGGCGACGGCCGCTGCTGCGATCGGGGTGGCGGCGCCACCGAGCGGGGTCGCGGCCGTGAACGCCGCCGCGTACGGCGACGAGCGACGCTTCCCGCTCCGGGTGCCGCCTGCGCTCTTCGCGGGACCGCTCCCCCTCGCGCGCGCGCCGCGCTCGCCGGCGGCCTCTCGGGCGGACCACTGCTGCTCGCCGACGGGCGGTGGGTCCTCGGCGTCGCCGTCACCGTCGTGGGGCTTCCGGCCGCGACGATCGCCGCCCGCGCCCTGCACGGCTTGACGGCCCGCTTCGTCGTGCTGGTCCCCGCGGGAATCGTGGTGCTCGATCGCCTGACGCTCGCCGACCCGGTCCTGTTCACGCGCGAGCACGTGCGCGGCATACGAGCGCTCCCCACCGCGCGCGCTCCCCGCGACGTGCTCGACCTTCGCCTCGGCGCCACCGCGGGTGGGATGTCACTGACGCTGGACGAGGACGCGGACCTCATGCGCGCCGCGCGAGGACGCAGGGGTGGCGCCATGACGCGCACGCGTGAGTTGTGGGTGGCGGTGGTGCGTCGCGAGGAGCTGTTCCGTGAGGCGGCGGAGCGCCGGCTACGCGTGATCGTCTCCTGAGGCGCGCCGGACGGGCGAGCCTCAGGGCTTGCGGAAGGCTCGGACCGAAGCCGGAGCGAACACGGCGGTGATCACGACCGACCAGAGCAGCGTGAGCAGCACGTAGTGGCCCGTCCCGTGCGAGACGAGCGTGGTCGCACGGTCTCCTTGCACGAGCGCCCGGATCGCGTTCGTCGCCATGCTGACCGGCTGGTTGCGCGCGAACGGTTGGAGCCACCCGGGCAGCGTGTCGACGATGATGAAGCCGCTCGACACGAAGGCCAGGAGCATAAAGGGTGTCGCCGCCGCCTGCGCCGACTCGGCATCGCGCACGGCGAGACCGATCGCCGCGAACACCCAGAACAACGCACCGCCGAACACGAGCGCAACACCCAACGCGGCGAGCAACGACACGACGTTGGTGTGCACGCTGAAGCCGATCAGGTAGCCGACGCCGACCACGAGCGCCAGAAGCACGAGCTGGCGCAGGAGGTCGCCGGCGAGCCGTCCCGTCAGCACCGCGGACCGCGCCATCGGCAGGGAGCGGAACCGGTCGATGATGCCGCCCTTCGCGTCCTCCGCGAAGCTCACCGCGATCCCGAAGCCGTCGAAGATCGCGATCTGGGTCATGAAGCCGGGGATGATGTAGTCGGCGTACGACATCGTGCCGATGCGGATCGAGCCGCCGAACACGTACCGGAACAGCAGCAGGAACAGCAGCGTCTGCACGATGCTGAACACGATGAGCTGTGGCGTACGGATGAGGTGCAGGGTCGTGCGCCGCGCGAGCACGACCGTGTCGGAAAACCAGCCCGTCGGCGACACGCGCTCCGATTGACGCGGCTCTGCGATCGCGGTCGTCATCGCCCATCTCCTGTTCGGTCGTCGTCCTCGAGCTCGACGGCCGCGTGGCCGGTGATCGCGAGGAACACCTCGTCGAGCGAGGGTCGCCGCAGCGCGATGTCATCGACACGGATGCCCAGGTCGTCGAGGCCCCGGACGACCTCGACGAGCGTGTCGGCTCCCTCGGCCGCGCCCACCGTGAGCAGCTTCGCGGTGCGGTCGACCGTCGCCTGCTCCCCCGTCACCTTGGCCATCACCCCCGCCGCGTCGTCGAGGCGGTCACGGTCGACCAGGGTGAGGTCGAGCACGGCGCCGCCGAGGCGCTGCTTGAGCTCGGCCGGTGTCCCCGTCGCGATCACGCGGCCATGGTCGATGACGACGATGTCGTCGGCGAGCTGGTCGGCCTCCTCCAGGTACTGGGTGGTGAGCAGCACGCTCGTGCCGTCGTTCACCAGGTCGCGGAGGTACGACCACAACGACAGCCGGTTGCGGGGATCGAGACCGGTCGTCGGCTCGTCGAGCAGCAGGACGCGGGGCCGGCCGACGAGGCTCGCACCGAGGTCGAGACGCCGCCGCATCCCACCCGAGTACGTCTTCACCATGCGGTCACCCGCATCGACCAGCGCGAGGCGTTCGAGGACGTCGGCAGCCCGTCGGCGCGCTCGGCGCGACCCAACCGGTAGAGGAGCCCGACCATCTCGAGGTTCTCGCGCCCGGTGAGCGTCTCGTCGACCGCGGCGAACTGACCCGCGAGGCCGATCGAACGCCGGACCGCCATCGGTTGGCGCACGACGTCGAACCCGCACACGCTCGCGCGGCCCCCGTCGGGAGCCAGCAACGTGGCGAGGATGCGCACGAGCGTCGTCTTCCCGGCGCCGTTCGGACCGAGGAGGCCGATGAGCTGGCCTTCCGCGACCGTGCAGTCGACCCCGGCGAGCGCGACGGTTTCCTTGAACGTGCGGCGCAGGCCTTCGACTTCGATGACGGGGGGCATGCGATCTCCGAAGGGACACGCATCGGTACGGCGAACCGATGGGGTCGAGGCAACGTACGGCGAGGCGGGAATCCGCGGCAAGCGAATTCCCCTGGCCGTGTGCGGTGAAACCTACCTTCCCGCTCTCGGCGCCTCCGGCGGCGGGTCGCCCCAGGTCACGTCTCACTGCGGGCCGGGACACCCGGGCCGCGGGCGCTCGGCTCTCCGCTACCCCGCGAAGCCGGAGGCCACCACGACGTCGTCGGCGTAGAGCACGACCACCTGCCCGGGAGCCACGCGGGGCACGGCACAGTCGAACGACACGCGGGCGCCGTCGAGCGTCGCCCCGACCGTCGCGCCGTGGGCGCGTGTCTGCGCCTGCAAGGGTCGATCGAGGAGCGCGGGCGCGAGGCATTGCAGGTCGCGGACCACGACGTGATCCCGCAAGAGCTCGTGGCGCGATCCAATCGTGACGGTCGCCCGCGCCGGCATCGACGTCGACCACGTATCGACGCTCGCCCGCCGCAACGGCGATCCCCCGCCGCTGACCCACCGTCACGCCGGTCACGCCGGAGTGGTGTCCGACCACGCGTCCCGAGGTGTCGAGCACCGGGCCGGCTTCCGGCGTGCCGACGTGCGCGCGCCGACGAAGGCGGCGCGCTCGCCGCGACCGACGAAGCAGAGGTCCATGCTCTCCGCCTTGGTCGCGGTACGCAGACCGAGTCGGGCCGCTTGCGCCCGCACCTCGACCTTCGTGCTCGACCCCACCGGGAACATGCTCAGCGCCAGCTCAGCCGCCCCCACACGCGAGAGCACGTACGACTGGTCCTTGCCGCGGTCGGTGCCACGCCGCAGCCAGACGTTGCCGTCGCCGCGGTCGTCGACCCGCGCATGATGACCAGTCGCGACGTGCTCGAACCCGAGGTGGCGCGCGCGCGTCAGGAGGTGGCCGAACTTCATCGTGCGGTTGCACGCCACGCAGGGGTTGGGTGTGCGGCCGAGACTCGTCTCGGTGACGAAAGGGTCGACGATCGCGGTCTCGAACTCGTCGCTCAGGTTGAAGACGTAGTGCGGGATCCCGAGCTGCGCGGCGACGCGGCGCGCGTCCTCGACGTCGGCAACGCTGCAACACCCCGTATCGCTGTCGCCCCCCCACAGCTTCAACGTCACACCCGTGACGTCGTACCCGCCGTCGACGAGCCGGGCCGCGGCAACCGACGAGTCGACCCCGCCGCTCATCGCGACGAGCACGGGCACGCGACTCACGCGGCAGCTCCGGCCGTGCGGAGATGGGCGACCGCGTGAGGGACGACGGCGAGGGCGCGGTCGACGTCGGCGGCCGTCGACGGATACCCGAGACTGAGCCGGATCGAGCTCGCGGCCTCCGCGCGCGAGCGACCCATCGCGAGCAACACGTGCGAAGGCTCGGTCGCTCCCGACGCGCACGACGAACCGGCCGCCGCGCACACGCCCGCACGATCGAGCATCACGAGCAGCGTCTCGGCATCGACACCTTCGAGGGTGAGGTGGCAGCTTCCCGCGACCGTGCGACCGGGCGCGCCGTTCACTCGAACGTCGGGAATTGCCGCCGTCAGTCCCGTGATCAGGCGGCTCCGAAGCGCCGCGATGCGCTCGACGTCCGTGGCGCGGGCCGCGGTCGCCGCGGTCAGGGCGGCGGCCATGCCGACGACGCCCGCGACGTTGGTGGTGCCCGAGCGCAGGCCCTGCTCCTGGCCGCCGCCCTCGATCATTGGCTCGAGCGGCACGCCCCGGCGCACGACGAGGGCGCCCACACCCTTGGGCCCGCCGAACTTGTGCGCCGAGACGGAGACGAGCGAGGCACGGCGTGTCGCGGACGCGACGTCGATCCATGGCACCGCCTGCACGGCATCGGTGTGCAGGATCGCGTGAGGCGCCCGCTCCGACACGACGCCGGCGACGGTGTCGAGCGGCTGGATGGTCCCCACCTCGTTGTTCACGGTCATGACCGACACGAGCACCGTCGCGTGGTCGAGGCCGACCGCGAGCGCCTCGAGATCGACCACACCTTCGGTCGTGACCGGGGTGCGAACGACCCGGAAACCCTCCCGGGCGAGCCGCTCGGCGGGAGCGAGGACGCCCTTGTGCTCGAACGTGGAGACGACCACGCCGTCGCCCCGTCCGGCATCGTGGGCGGCGCGCGCCGCGCCCTTCACCGCGAGGTTGTCGGCTTCGGTGCCGCTGCCCGTGAACACGACCTCGCCGGGCTCCGCGCCCAGCAGGCCGGCGATCGTCTCGCGGGAGGTCTCGAGCGCCGTCTTCGCCACCCGCGCGGTCGCGTGGCCACCCGACGGATTGCCGAACTCGGCGCCGAGAAAGGGCTCCATCGCAACCCGGGCCTCCGGGCGCAGCGGTGTGGTGGCCGCGAAATCGAGATAGACGACGGGCTGACCCACCCGCCGAGTGTAGGGAGCCAGCGGTTCGGGCCTGGGGGAGGAATAACTGTCACAGGTCCGGTCGATACTCCTGGTGTGAGCACACAACTCCGACTCGTCGAATCAGGCCCGAGGGATCGATCGGGTCGTGGGCGGGCCCGCTCCGGCCGGGTCCGCCGCCAGGTCGACTGGGGCAGCGAGTGGCGTCTCGACACGCGCGCCCGCCGTGTCGGCAGGGCCGGCGTCGCCGCGGCGCGTGTGCAGCTCGAGCGCGGGCGTACCGCCCAGGACTACCGCCGGGCGAGCTGAGACGGCCGAGGACGTCCCGGTCCAGCTGCGGGCGCCGGGGACGGTCGCTCTACGCTGAGCCGCCATGGGCGACCCCGAGGTGCAGCCGGCGCTCGCCGCATGGGAGTCCCTCGCCGCGCGTGAGGTGAAGGGCGAGCCGTCGTCGCTCGGCTGGGAGACACCCGAGGGGATCACGGTGAAGCCGCTCTACACTGCCGCGGACCTCGAAGGCCTCGAGGCGGTCGGGAGCCTGCCCGGCCTCCCCCCGTTCGTGCGGGGCGTCCGCGCCACGATGTACGCGAACCGGCCGTGGACGATCCGTCAGTACGCCGGTTTCTCGACCGCCGAGGAGTCGAACGCCTTCTACCGGGCGAACCTCGCGGCGGGCCAGATGGGCCTGTCGGTCGCCTTCGACCTCGCGACGCACCGGGGCTACGACAGCGACCACCCGCGGGTGGTCGGCGACGTCGGGAAGGCAGGCGTCGCAGTCGACTCGGTCGAGGACATGAAGGTGCTGTTCGACAGCATCCCGCTCGACCGCATGTCGGTGTCGATGACCATGAACGGCGCCGTGCTTCCCGTGCTCGCGGGCTTCATCGTGGCGGCCGAGGAGCAAGGCGTCGCGCCGGACCAGCTCTCGGGGACGATCCAGAACGACGTCCTCAAGGAGTTCATGGTTCGCAACACCTACATCTACCCGCCCGAGCCCAGCATGCGGATCGTGGCCGACATCATCCAGTACACGGCGCAGCACATGCCCCGCTTCAACTCGATCTCGATCTCCGGCTACCACATGCAGGAGGCGGGGGCGACGGCGGTCCAGGAGCTCGCGTTCACCATCGCCGACGGGTTGGAGTACGTGCGGGCCGCCCTCGCCCGCGGCCTCGACATCGACGCGTTCGCCGGGCGGTTGTCCTTCTTCTTCGCGATCGGCATGAACTTCTTCATGGAGGTCGCCAAGCTCCGCGCGGCTCGTCTGCTCTGGGCCCGCGTGATCGGCCGATTCGATCCGAAGCAGGCGTCGTCCTCGATGTTGCGGACGCACTGCCAGACCTCGGGTGTGTCACTCACCGAGCAGGACCCCTACAACAACGTCGTGCGCACCACCATCGAGGCGCTCGCGGCGGTGCTCGGCGGTACGCAGAGTCTCCACACCAACTCTTTCGACGAGGCGATGGCGCTGCCGAGCGAGTTCGCGGCGCGCGTCGCCCGCAACACCCAGCTCGTCATCGCCGAGGAGACGGGCATCACGCACGTCGTCGACCCGCTCGGCGGCAGCTACTACGTGGAGTCGCTCACGGCGAGTCTCGCCGCGGCCGCGTGGGAATTCATCGAGGAGGTCGAGGCGCTCGGGGGCATGACCAAGGCCGTCGAGTCCGGGATGCCCAAGCTCCGCATCGAAGAGGCCGCAGCGCGACGCCAGGCTCGTGTCGACCGCGGCGAAGAGGTCATCGTCGGCGTCAACCGGTTCCGCATCGACGAGCAGCCCGACATCGACGTCCGCGACGTCGACAACACGAGTGTCCGCGAGCAGCAGATCAAGCGACTGGCCGAGGTGCGCGCGGCGCGCGACGAGGCCCGCTGGCGAGCCGCGCTCGACGCGCTCCGGCATGGTGCGGAGTCCGGCGAGAACCTCCTCGCCTTGACGATCGACGCGACCCGCGCACGAGCGACGGTCGGCGAGATCTCCGGCACGCTCGAGCAGGTGTTCTCTCGCCATCGCGCGACGATCCGTAGCATTCACGGCGTGTACGGCGCCGCGTACGAAGGCGACGAGGAATTCGAGGCGGTGCGGGCCGACGTCGACCGGTTCGGCACCGAGGAGGGCCGTCGTCCGCGGCTGCTCGTCGTGAAGCTCGGCCAGGACGGCCACGACCGCGGCGCCAAGGTCATCGCCACCGCGTTCGCGGATCTCGGCTTCGACGTCGACATCGGACCTCTCTTCCAGACGCCCGAGGAGGCCGCACGCGATGCGGTCGAGAACGACGTCCACGTCGTCGGCGTCTCGAGCCAGGCCGCGGGGCACAAGACGTTGGTGCCGGAGCTGATCCAGGAGCTCCGCGCTCGCGGCGCGGGCGATGTCGTCGTGGTCGTGGGCGGCGTCATCCCAGCGCAGGACTACGACGAGCTCCGCGCCGCTGGGGTTGCCGCGATCTTCGGGCCGGGCACCAACATCCCCGCGGCAGCCGCGGAGATCCTCATGATCCTGCCGCGCGCGCCACGCTCAGAACTGACTCGCGGGTGACCGACCTCGTCACGCAGGTGCTCACCGGCGACCGGCGTGCGCTCGCCCGCGCCATCACCCTGGTGGAGTCGACGCGGCCCGACCACCGCCGGGAGGCCGACGCGCTGCTCGACGACGTGCTGCCCCACACGGGCGGTGCCCTCCGCGTCGGCGTCTCGGGCGCGCCCGGCGCGGGCAAGTCCACCTTCATCGAGGCGCTCGGGCTCCACGTGCTCGAGCAGGAGCACGACGTCGCGGTGCTCGCGGTCGACCCCACGAGCACCAGGAGCGGAGGCTCGATCCTCGGCGACAAGACCCGCATGGAGCGCTTGGCTCGATCCCCCGACGCGTTCGTGCGCCCGTCGCCGACGGGCGGCACGCTCGGTGGTGTCGCCCGACGCACCCGAGAGGCGATGCTGCTGTGCGAAGCCGCTGGCTTCGGCGTGGTGCTCGTGGAGACCGTCGGCGTGGGTCAATCCGAGACCGCGGTCGAGGGCATGGTCGACTGCTTCGTCGTGCTCGTCGCGCCGGGAGCCGGCGACGAGCTCCAGGGCCTGAAGCGCGGGATCATGGAGCTCGCCGACCTCGTCGTCGTGAACAAGACCGACGGCACGCTCGGCGCCGCGGCAACCGCGACCGCGGCGGACTACGCCAGCGCCCTCCACCTGGTCCGCCCCAAGACGCCGGCGTGGTCACCGAAGGTGCTGCGCTGCTCGGCCTTGTCGGGAGAAGGCATCCCTGAGGTATGGGACACGATCCGGGCGTTCGACGCCGCGACGGCCTCCGAACGCTCCGATCGGCGCCGCGCGGCAATTGCCGCGCCTGGCTGTGGGCCGAGGTCCACGGCGCCCTGGGCGAGGCACTGCGCGAAGATCCGGCGCTGGCAACGCTGACCCGCACGCTGGAGGACGACGTCGCTGCGGGGCGCACCGGCCCGGGCGTGGCGGCCCGGAGGCTCCTCGAGGCCTTCGGAAACGGGGCTTCGCCGGGCCGGTAAAAGCCGCGAACGAGCTTAGGTCCACGGCCCCGCGGACCGAAACACTCACATGAGTACGACGGGGCTCGCGCTCGCGAGCTTTGCCGCGGGCGCGGTCGCTGCGCTGCTGGTCGCCCTCCACAAGCTGCGAGCCGAGCGTGCGCCCGGCGACGCACACCGCGCGGGTGAGCAGATCGAACGCAACGAAGCCCAGCTCCGGGCCGTCGTCCGCGACGCTCCCGAGGCGACAGTCGTCCTCGACGCCGACGGTGCGGTCGTCCAGGCGAGCACCGCCGCGTCCGAGCTCTTCGGGGACCTGACCTCCGAATCACAGCTGTTCGCGCGCATCCACTTCGACGACGTCGATGCCGTGATGGCGATGACCAAGGTCGTGCGGGCATCCGGTCACTCGGAGTCGACCGACTGCAGGGTGCGTGACCCCCAGGGCGCCTGGCGGACGCTCGAGCTCAGCGCGACGAAGCTGGTCGCCGAGGGCGCGGCCGACGGCATGGTCCTCACGGCGCGCGATCTCAGCGAACGCCGTCGCACCGAGGCCGATCTGCAGGAGGCCGAAGCGCGGTTCCGCAGCGCGTTCGAGCACGCGCCGATCGGCATGGCGCTCACGGCGCTCGACGGTCGGGTGTTCCGCGTGAATCGCGCGCTCGTCGAGATCGTGGGCCGTGTCGAAGGCGAGCTCCTGCACCATCCGCTCATCGAGTTGGTGCACCCCGCGGATCGCGAGCCGGCGGCGGAGGCCCTGCGGCAGCTCCTTTCGGGCGAGATGCCGAGCTTCCGGCTCGAGCAGCGCCTCGTGCATCACGACGGTCATCCGGTGTGGATCGCGTTCGAGCGCGTCGCTCGTGCGCGACGGCCGCGGGGCGCCGCTGCACGCGGTCAGCCAGATCGAGGACATCACCGACCGCAAGGCGAGCGGCGAGCGTCTCGCGCACCAGGCGATCCACGACCCGCTGACGGGTCTTCCGAACCGGCTGCTCTTCGTGCGACCGACTCGCGCGCGCGCTCGCACGCGCGTCGAGCAGACCGGCGGCTGCGCGGTGCTCTTCCTCGACCTCGACCGCTTCAAGCTGTCAACGACAGCCTGGGCCACTCGGCGGGCGACCAGCTCCTCGTCGCGATCGCCGACCGCCTGCGCGGCGCGATCCGGCCCGAGGACCTGGTCGCGCGCTTCGGCGGTGACGAGTTCGCCGTCCTCTGCGAAGGGTCCACCGACGACACCGTCGCACGCGATGGCCGAGCGGCTCGCGGCCGCGATCGCACGCCCGGTCGCCCTCGTCGAGGGCGAGATGTTCGTGACCGCCAGCATCGGCATCGCGCTGTGCCGAGCGCGAGGCGACACGCCCGAGACGCTCCTGCGCAACGCCGACGCCGCGATGTACCGCGCCAAGGAGCAAGGCCGCGGCGCGGTCGAGCTCTTCGACGACGCGCTCGCACCACCGCGCGGTCGACGATCTGCGGATCGGGAACGCGCTGCACCGCGCGCTCGAAGCGCGGCGAGCTGCGCGCTGCACTACCAGCCGATCGTCGAGCTCGCCGCCGGCCGCGCTCGACCGGGTTCGAGGCGCTGCTGCGCTGGGAGCATCCCGAGCGCGGGCTGGTGCTCGCCGGCGGACTTCATCCCGCTCGCAGAGGAGACCGGGCTCATCGTCCCGATCGGCGCCTGGGTGCTCGAGGAGGCGTGCCGCCAGGCCGCGGCGTGGCACGCCGCGCCACGACCGGGCGGCGTCGTCTCGGTGAGCGTCAACCTCTCGCCCGCGCCAGCTCGCCGAGCCCGCCCTGCCCGACGACGTCGGACGGATCCTCGCACGGCACCGGGATCGACCCGGACACCGTCTGGCTGGAGATCACCGAGAGCGCCGTCATGCGCGATGCCGAGCCGCGATCGACGCGCTCGGCGCGCTGCGCGCGCTCGGCGTGCACCTCGCGGTCGACGACTTCGGCACCGGGTACTCGTCGCTCGCGTACCTCGAGCGCTTCCCGGTCGAGGCGCTCAAGATCGACCGCTCGTTCGTGTCGGGCCCCGGCGTGCGCAACGACCACAACGCGATCACGAGCGCAATCGTCACCCTCGCGCACGCGCTTGGGCATGCGCGCGATCGCGGAAGGGATCGAGACCACGGATCAGCTCGCGCGCATCCGCGCAACGGGCTGCGACTACGGACAGGGCTACCTGTTCGGGAAGCCGCAGCCCGTCCAGGTGTACGGCACCGACCCGACGAGCGGGGTGACCCTCGGTCGGACCCCGAGCTTGCCTCGGCCGCGTCGGCTCCGGCAGCGTCGCCCGTGGCCGAACCGGCTGAGGGCGGGGCGCTCGCGTGGTCGCCGGCGAGCCCGGCCAGCGCAGCCGTCCGCTAGCACAACCCCACCGGCGGGTTCAGGAAGCTCGCAGGGAGCTCACAGGGAGAGCCGCCAGACTGGCCCGGTCGATCTGGCGCTGCCGCAGCGACGCCAGCCCCCCGAGCGTGTGGGTGTGGATCATGAACGAGCTCCCCGAAGGCATGCCGCTCTCGCCCCCCTACCCGGCTGACCTCACGGTCACGCCGGTCGGGGCACCGCCCGCGCCGCCTGCCCAGCCCCCGACCGCGCCGCCGACCCCGCCGTTCGCCGCCACCCCCGAACCCCCCGGATCCCCGGAGCGCCCCCGCCACGGCACCGGCACCAAGGCGGGGATCGCGGCGCTCGTCGTCGCGCTGATCCTGGCGGCAGGCGCGGCAGGACGACTCACCGCACCGACGTCGACCTCGGCGAGCAACACGCTCGCGACCACGCCGTCCGCGCCGAGCACCCTGCCGTCGAGTGGGTCCAACACCCAGACCAACCCGTCGAGCTCCTTCGACCCGTCGGCCATCGCGGCGGCGGTGAACCCGTCGATCGTGGACATCAACACGACCCTCGCCGGCGGCGCGGCAGCAGGGACGGGCATGATCATCACGACCTCGGGCCTGGTCCTGACCAACAACCACGTGATCCAGGACGCGACGTCGATCAGCGTGCAGATCAGCGGAACCGGTCCGTCCTACTCGGCCCATGTCGTCGGCTACGACATCGCCGACGATGTCGCGCTCGTGCAGATCGAGCACCCGCCGAGCACGCTCCGTGCGATCAGCATCGGGAAGTCGTCATCGGTGGCCGTGGGACAACCGATCGTCGCGATCGGGAACGCGCTCGGGCGTGGGGGCACGCCCGTCGCCACGACCGGCTCGATCACGGCACTGAACCAGACCATCACCGTGCAGGACGAACACGGCGGATCGCACACGCTGCACGGGCTGCTCGAGCTCAACGCGCCGATCCAACCCGGTGACTCGGGTGGGCCCGTCGTGAACAGCAGCGGCGTGGTCATCGGCATGGACACGGCCGCGAGCACGGGTCGCTTCAACCAGGCATCGAACGACGCGTTCGCAGTGCCCATCGACACCGCGATGAGCGTCGTCAACCAGATCCGCTCGGGTCAGGAGAGTGGCAACGTCCACATCGGTGACCGCGGCATCCTCGGGGTCGGTGTCCAGGACACCACGGACACCTCGGGTGCGCAGGTCGTCACGGTGCAGTCGAGCTCACCGGCCGCGTCGGCCGGGCTCAGTGTGGGCGACACCATCGTCACGGTCGACTCGGCCGCCATCACCTCGACCGACGACCTGAGCGCGGCGCTGTTGCACGGCCACCCCGGCGACAACGTCAAAGTGGGTTGGATCGACGGCAACGGTCAACGCCACAGCGCCACGGTGCAGCTCGTGATCGGGCCTCCTGCCTGATGCGACAGCCGCAGCCAGCCTGATTCAGCGGCCCGCCGTCTCCGGATGGCGCGCCTCGTAACGACGGACGACTCCCCCGTCGCGTCCCGCCGCCACGTGGGTCACGGGGAGGCCCGTCGATCGGGAGAGGCGATGGGGCAGGTCTTGGAGCAGCCAACGCGAGATCCCCGGCGGCAAGGTCGAGACGACGAGCTCGTCGTACTCGTCTCGCAACAACGCGTCGGCGACCGCTTGCACCGGGCTCTGGTCACCCACCGAGCCGGTGACGTGCGCGCCCATTGACCTCATGCGATCGAGCGCGGCGTCGAGGCGTCCGCGAGCGAGCGCACGCGCCGCGCCTTCGGTCCAGAAGGCCTGATCGGGTGGCGGCGTCGCCGGCACCACCAGCATGAAGGAGCACGACTCCGCCGAGGTGTGGTCGGCGATGAAGTCGAGCAGGTGCTCACTCGTCAAGGATTGGTTGGCAACGACGAGATAGCGAGTCATGGCGCACCTCCCGATGAGACCCAGGTTCGGTCCCACCTCCACTGTGCGCCTCGGCGCGGGGCACGTCCAGACCCGGAGACGGCCTCAGTGACCGCTTCCGGTCGGTTCGACCGAGACCCGTTCGGGGTGCGTGTACACATTGCACCGGTCGTCGCGCAGGAAGCCCACGATCGTCTGGCCGGCGCGGTCGGCGGCCTGCACGGCGAGGCTCGACGGCGCCGACACTGCGCTCAGGATGGGCACTCCCGCGCGAGCGGCCTTCTGGACGAGCTCGAAGCTCACACGCCCTGACACCAGCACGATCCGCTCCGAGAGCGGCACGGCGCGCTCGAGCACCGCGTGCCCGATCAGCTTGTCGAGCGCGTTGTGCCGGCCGACGTCCTCGCGCAGCGCCAGCAACCCACCCTCGACGTCGAACACGGCTGCCGCGTGCAGTCCGCCGGTCGCTTGGAAGACGGCTTGCGCGGCACGGAGACGCGCCGGTAGTACGGCGAGCGTCGTGGCCGGCACCACCGGTCCGTCGGGGAGGGGCGCGCACTCCGTCTCCAGCTGGTGCAGCGCAACCTTGCCGCAGAGCCCACAGCTCGCCGTGGAGGCGAACCGGCGCTCGTGTCGCGCGAGGTCGACGCGCGAGCGCAGCGTGACGGTCACGACGTTGTACTGCTGCGGACCTTCACCGGCGAGGCAGTACGCAACCGTGTGGAGGTCGTCGGCACCGGCGAGGATGCCTTCGGAGAAGCACAACCCGACTGCGAGCTCGAAGTCGTGACCGGGCGTGCGCATCGTGACCGTGAGCGGCTCCGGCTCCTGACCCGGGCCGTGCACGCGGATCTCGAGCGGCTCTTCGGTCACCACGGTGTCGGGGCGGTCGATCGCATGGCCCTGCTCGACCAGCCGCACCCGGATGCGTGTCACCGGGCCCCGGGCCGGCGCGATCGAAGGCTGCTCTGCGTCGACCACGCGACGCACGCTAGGCGGCGCAGCTATGGTCCGCCCATGGTCAAGCGAGCGCCCGCGCGAGACCCGGACGAGGGCGCCGTGACGATCCACGCACCGGAGCAGGAGGCCGCCGGTCTCGCCGCGGTTCGCTCGACGCTGCGCCACGGGGTCGACCAGATGGGTGTCGTGCGCACCGCGCGCACGCTGCTCCGCGTGAACCAGCCCACGGGCTTCGACTGTCCCGGCTGCGCGTGGCCCGAGGGCTCGGCGACCCACATCGCGGAGTTCTGCGAGAACGGCGCGAAGGCCGTCGCCGAGGAAGCCACGCGGCGGCGCGTCGACCGCGAGCTCTTCGCCCGCCACCCGGTGAGCGAGCTCGCGACGCGCACCGACTACTGGCTCGGGCAACAGGGTCGGCTCACCGAGCCGATGGTGAAGCGCGCAGGGTCGGACCACTACGAACCGATCTCGTGGGACGACGCGCTCGACCTCGTCGCGCACGAGCTGCGCGCGCTCGCCTCCCCCGACGAGGCCGTCTTCTACACGTCGGGCCGAACGTCGAACGAGGCCGCGTTCGTGTACCAGCTCTTCGCGCGCCGCTTCGGCACCAACAACCTGCCCGACTGCTCGAACCTCTGTCACGAGTCGAGCGGCTACGCGCTCACCGAAACTCTGGGCGTCGGCAAGGGCAGCGTGACGCTCGACGATCTCGTGACCGCCGACCTCATCTTCGTCGTGGGGCAGAACCCGGGCACCAACCACCCGCGCATGCTGTCCACGCTCGAGGCCGCGAAGACCGCCGGGGCACGCCTCGTGACGGTCAACCCGCTGCCCGAGGCGGGCATGATCCGCTTCCGCAACCCGCAACGACTCTCGGGCATCGTGGGACACGGCACCGCGCTCGCCGACGACTTCTGCCAGATCCGCATCAACGGCGACCTCGCGTTCTTCCAAGCGCTCGGGCACCTGCTCGTGCGCGACGCCGACACCGGCGCCGATGTGCTCGACCGCTCGTTCGTCGCGGAGCACACGGCCGGATTCGATGCGTACGCCGCGCACGTGCGCGATCTGCGCTGGGACGACGTCGAGCGAGCAACCGGCCTGACGCGCGCACAGATCGAACGGGTCCACAAGATAGTCCTGGCGTCCGAGCGCGTCGTCGTCTGCTGGGCGATGGGTCTCACCCAACATCGCAGCGCAGTCGCGACGATCCGGGAGGTCGTGAACTTCCTCCTCTTGCGCGGCAACATCGGACGGCCCGGAGCAGGCGTGTGCCCCGTGCGCGGGCACAGTAACGTGCAAGGCGACCGGACCATGGGGATCTGGGAGCGCCCGAGCACCGCGTTCCTCGACGCGTTGCGCCGCGAGTTCGACTTCGCGCCGCCAGGCGCGCACGGCTACGACGTCGTCGGCGCGATCGACGCCATGCGCGCCGGGAACGCGCGGGTGTTCATCGGCCTCGGCGGCAACTTCGTCCGCGCCGCCCCCGACACCGACGTCACCGAGCGGGCGATGCGACGCTGTCGCCTGACGGTGCACGTGTCGACGAAGCTGAACTCGTCACATGCGACGGCGGGCGAGCTCGCGCTGATCCTCCCGACGCTCGGACGCACGGAGCGCGACGTCCAGGAGGGCCTCGAGCAGGTCGTCTCGGTCGAGGACTCGATGAGCATGGTCCACGCGTCGCGGGGCCGGCTCGAACCCGCGGCACCCGGCCTGCGTTCGGAGGTCGCGATCGTCTGCGCGCGCTCGCCGAACGTGTCGTCGGCGCCGCGAAGGGATCGACTGGCCCGGCCTCGCGGCGGACTACGACAACATTCGTGACCACATCTCGCGCGTGGTGCCGGGATTCGACGACTTCAACCGGCGCCTTCGCGAGCGCGGCGGCTTCCAACTCCCGCACGCCCCGCGCGACACACGCTCGTTCCCCACGGCGACCGGCAAGGCGAACTTCACCGTCAACCCGCTCGAGGTGCTCGAAGTGCCTCCGGGTCGCCTCCTGCTGCAGACGATCCGGTCGCACGACCAGTTCAACACGACGATCTATGGCCTCGACGACCGCTACCGCGGCGTGCGCGGCGGCCGGCGGGTGATCTTCGTGCATCCCGACGACCTCATGGAGCTCGATCTCTCGGACGGCGCCACCGTGGATCTCGTGGGCGAATGGCGTCGCAACGACGGCGTCGTGGAGGAGCGCCGCGCACCGGCCTTCCGCGTCGTCTCGTACCCGACGGCCCGAGGCTGCGCGGCGGCCTACTTCCCCGAGACGAACGTCCTGGTGCCCCTCGGCTCCACCGCGGAGACCAGCAACACGCCGACGTCGAAGTCGATCGTCGTCAGGCTCGAGCGATCCGAGAAGACGGGGTAGCGGTGCGCGGGTTCGTGCTCGTCCATGGCGGTGGTCACGGCGCGTGGTGTTGGGAGCGCATGCTCCCGCACCTCGAGCTTCCGGCGCTCGCCGTCGACCTGCCCGGTCACGGTGCCCGTGGTGGCGGGTTCCTCGGCCATTCGAGCGGCAGGTACGCGGACGACGTCGTTGCACAGATCCGCGCCTCCGGCATCGACGACGTCATCCTCGTCGGGCCCTCGATGGCGGGTCTCGTCATCCCGGCGGTGGCGGCGCGCATCGCCGACACCGTGACGCGTCTCGTGTTCATCTCGTGCGGCATTCCGCCCGAGGGCATGTCGCACACCGACGCGCAACCGCACGACGTCCAACCGCAACTGCGCGCCGCGCTCGAGGCGGCGATCCGTGACGGCGACGGCGGCAACGTGATCCCCGAGGCCGCGGCGCGCGCGTACTTCTGCAACGACATGGACGACGAGCAGACACGCTTCGTCCTCGATCATCTCAAGCCCGTCGCCGCGCCGATCCTGCTCGAGAAGGTGTCCCGCCGCGACATGCCACGGCACATCCCCCGAACGTGGGTCCGGCTGCTCAGTGACGACGCCGTCACTCCGGAACGGGCCGCGCAGTCGATCGAGTGGTTGGGGGGCGCCGAAGTCGTCGACCTCGACGCGGGTCACGACGCCATGATCAGCCGTCCGAAGGAGCTCGCCGGGATTCTCCACGCCCTCGCCAGGCCTTGACACTTTCGCGGCATTCGTCCATATTCTACAGGACCGGCGGCAGCCTGACGTGCGCGCCGCCCACTTCCCCGCCACGACCCGCGGAGGAGTGCTCGCCATGCCCGCCACGCTCACCATCCAGCCCTGGTCCGACCCCGTCCTCGACGCGATCGGGTACGACCCGCGGTCGCGCTACGTCGAGACGTTCTGGCTCCCGACGCTCGGACCGACCGCGGTCTTGCTGCTGCGACACCTCGCCGACCGCTTCGACACGAACCCGAAGGGGATCGAGCTGACCGTTGCCGACACGTCGAAGGCGCTCGGCCTCGGTCAGCGCGACGGCACGAGCTCGCCCCTCGTGCGGTCGCTGAACCGACTCAACCAGTTCGACCTCGCCTGCGACGACGGTCGGGGCACGGTCGCGGTGCGCACCCTCCTCCCTCCGGTGAACCCGCGGCACCTGCGCCGACTCCCGACGGAGCTGCAGACGGAGCACACGCGTTGGACGGAAGCCCGCGCCGCGGAGTCGCCGCTCGCCGAGACCCGCCGTCGTTCACGGCGGATCGCCTTCACGCTGCTCGAGCAGGGCGACGATCCCGACCGCGTCGAGCGCGTCCTCCAGTCGATCGGCTTCCATCCCGCGATCTGCCACGAGAGCGCGCGGTGGGCCTACGGCCGCCACCGCGAGGCACTCGAGCACGTCACCGCGCTCACGCCGGCGAGCTGAGCGCCACACGGTCTCGGGCGGCGCGCGCAGCCCCCAGCGCGCCGTCCGATCTCCGGTCGTGCCCGTCGTAGCCTTCGCTCGTGCCCTCGCCGCCGACGATCGCGTCCTGGGTGCGGGCGGCCTCCAGCATCGTCGTGCTCACGGGCGCAGGCATCTCGACCGAGTCGGGCATCCCCGACTTCCGCGGTCCCGACGGCGTCTGGACGAGGAACCCGGGCGCCGAGAAGACCTCCGACATCCGCTGCTACGTCAGCGACCCCGAGGTGCGCAAGCAGGCATGGCGCAACCGGCTCGCGAGCACGATGTGGGAGGCGCAGCCCAACGCCGGGCACCGCGCCTTGGCGGAACTGGAGCGCAGGGCCGATCTCACGCTCCTCGTGACGCAGAACATCGACGGGCTGCACCAGCGGGCGGGCACCTCTCCCGAGCGTGTGGTGGAGATCCATGGCAACGCGCACGAAACCAAGTGTCTGGGGTGCGGGGCACGCACCCCCATGACGGAGACGCTCGAGCGAGTGCGCGCCGGGGACCCGGACCCCGCCTGCGAGCGTTGCGGAGCCATCCTGAAGTCGGCGACGATCTCGTTCGGCGAGAGCCTCGTCCCCGCAGACCTCGCACGCTCGCAAGCCGCGGCGTCGGACGCCGATCTCTTCCTCGCGATCGGCACGTCGCTCGCCGTGTATCCCGCCGCCGGGCTGCCCGAGCTCGCGCTTGGTGCGGGCGCCGGGCTCGTCATCATGAACGCCGAGGAGACCCCCTTCGACGGCTACGCCGACGCAGTCGTGCGCGAGCCGCTCGGGACGTCGCTCCCCGCCCTCGTCGCGCTGGTGTGATCGGCGCTTCAGGCGGCCGGTGGAATAACCGACCAATGCAGTAGCATTTGAGCTGGCGAGATCGAGAGACCACCGCCGGAGAAGGACCGATGGCGACATTCCGCGAGTTGCTCAACGCTGCGAGGCAGCGGACCAAGGAGATCCAGCCCGCCGACGCCGAGGCGCGCCTGGCGGACGCCACCTTCCTCGATGTCCGGGAGCTCGAAGAATTCGACCAGGGCGCCGTCCCGGGTGCCGTCTTCCTGCCCCGCGGCCACCTCGAGAGCCGGGCGGAGAGCAAGCTGCCGGCAAAGGACCGACCGGTCATCATCTACTGCGCGAGCGGCGTCCGCTCCGTGTTCGCCGCCGACACGCTCCAGCAACTGGGGTACCAGGACGTCGCCTCGATGACCGGCGGCTTCGGCCGCTGGAAGAACGAGGGCCGGCCCTGGATCACCCCCGCGACGCTCGACACCGAGCAACGCCACCGCTACCAGCGTCACATCCTCCTTCCCGAGGTCGGTGAGGCCGGCCAGCAGAAGCTCCTCGAGAGCAAGGTCCTGCTCCTCGGCGCGGGTGGGCTCGGATCACCGGCGGCGCTGTACCTCGCCGCGGCAGGGGTGGGGACGCTCGGCATCGTCGACATGGACGTCGTCGACGCCTCGAACCTGCAACGGCAGATCCTGCACAACATGGATCGCATCGGGGATCGCAAGGTAGACTCCGCGAAGAAGACGCTCACGCAGCTCAACCCCGACGTCGACGTCGTGACCTACGACGTGCGTTTCGGCGCCGACAACGTCCTCGAGATCATCGACGGCTACGACGTGATCGTCGACGGCACCGACAACTTCCCCACCCGGTACCTGTTGAACGACGCGTCGCTGCTGAAGCGGATCCCGGTCGTCCACGGCTCGATCTTCCGCTTCGAAGGTCAAGTCACCGTCTTCGACCCCTACAACGGCCCGTGCTACCGCTGCATGCTCCCCGAGCCGCCGCCGCCGGAGCTCGCGCCGAGTTGCGCGGAAGCAGGCGTCTTGGGCGTGCTGCCCGGCATCGTCGGCTCGATCCAGGCGCTCGAGACCATCAAGCTGCTGCTGGACCTCGGTGATCCGCTGCGCGGACGGCTGCTCGCGTACGACGCGCTCGAAGAGTCGTTCCGCACGTTCAAGGTCCGCCGCGACCCGAGCTGCCCGACGTGCTCCGACGGCGCGCCGCCGATCGTGATCGCCGAGTACGACCAGTACTGCCTGCCCCACGCGGTGCGCCCCAGCACGATCTGAGGTCGGACCCGACCCATGACTGCCCCTGGGCCTCTCGTCGGGAGTCCGCTTCGTCGGGTCGAGGACCCACGGATCCTCACCGGTCGCGCTCGGTACTTCGACGATCTCGCGATCCCCGGTCTGCTCCACGCCGTGTTCGTCCGGTCTCCGATCGCGCGACGCGCGGGTCGAACGCATCGACACGACGGAGGCGTCGGCGTTCCCGGGGGTCGTGGGCGTGTACACCAACGTCGATCTGGGCCTGGCTCCGTTCCTGGGTGTTCCCATGGTGCCGGCGGCCTTCAGCCGCGAGTTCCTCGCGAAGGAGCGGGTGCGTTTCGTCGGCGAGGCTGTGGCGGTCGTCGTCGCCGAGACTCGGGCCCAAGCAGTCGACGCGGCGGAGATGGTCGTCGTCGACTACGACCCGTTGCGCCCGGTCGTTGATCCGATGGCCGCACTCGCACCCGATGCCCCGCTGCTCTTCCCCGATCATGGGAGCAACATCGCGGTGGAGGTGCCCTTCGGCGGCGAAACCGACCCGCTCGAGCACGCGGAGGTCGTGGTACGGGCGCGGCTCACGAACCCACGCATGGCTCCGATTCCCATGGAGACCGACGGGATGGTCGTGGTCCCGGGCGAGCACGGCAGGCTCGAGGTGTCGGTCCCGGCGCAGATGCCGCACGTGTTGCGTGACGGACTCGCCCGAGTGCTCGGCATCGAGCCCTCCGCCGTCCACGTGGTCGTACCGACCATGGGTGGCGGCTTCGGCGCGAAGGTCGGGATGCACGTGGAGTACCCGATCGTCGCGCGCATCGTGCAACAGATCGGCCGTCCGGTGAAGTGGACCGAGACGCGCTCGGAGAACCTCCTGACGATGGGGCATTCGCGGCGGACAGGTCCACGACGTCGAGCTCGGCCTCACCCGCGACGGTGTCATCACGGGGATGCGGGTGCAGCTGGTCCAGGATGCGGGCGCCTATCCCTCGGTTGGCGCCCTGCTCCCGATGTTGACCCGGCTGATGGCTCAAGGCGTGTACCGCATCCCGAAGATCGAGTTCAACCTCCGCGCCGTCGCCACCAACACCACTCCGATCGGAGCGTTCCGCGGCGCCGGCCGACCGGAGGCGACGGAGCTGCTGGAGCGCATCGTCGACATCGCCGCCGACGAGCTGGGTACCGATCCGGTGGAGCTGCGCCGCAAGAACCTGCTGACGAAGGACGAGTTCCCCCTCGTGACGGCCACGGGGGCGGAGTACGACACCGGCGACTACGGCCGGGCGCTCGACGAGGCACTCCGGCTCGCCGGCTACGAGGGGCTGCGAATCGAGCAGCGCCGACGGCGTGCGCGTGGTGACGTGAAGCTGCTGGGCATCGGCGTCTCCACCTACGTCGAGGTCACCGGGCGCACCACGCCGAGCGAGTTCGCCGAGGTCGCCATTCAGCGTGACGGATCGGTGGTGGCCAAGGTGGGGACCTCCGCGCACGGGCAGGGACACGAGACGTCGTTCTCGCAGATCGTTCACGACGTGCTCGGTATCTCACCCGCCCACATCCACATCGTGCACTCGGACACCGATCTCGTGCAGAGGGGCGCCGGCACCGGTGGGTCACGCAGCCTGCAGCTCGGTGGTTCGGCGATCCACCAGGCGAGCCAGGAGGTCCTCGCGCGCGGAAAGCAGCTCGCATCGCAGCTTCTCGAGGCGAGTGCCGACGACATCGTCGTCTTCGAGGGCACCGGCGTCGGGGTCGCCGGTGCGCCGGCGTCTGCCGTGTCGTGGGCACAGCTCGCGGCGGCAGGCGACGATCCTGAGCGTCGCTCCATGAACTGGGAGTTCGGTCTTGCTGCGGCACTCGACTTCGACCAGCACGCGGGCACGTTCCCGTTCGGCGCGCATGTCGCCGTGGTCGAAGTCGACTCCGAGACCGGCAAGGTCGAGTTGGTCCGCTTCGTGGCCGTCGACGACTGCGGGAACATGATCAACCCCCTCCTCGTCCACGGCCAGCTCCACGGAGGCATCGCGAACGGCGCCGGTCTCGCGTTGTTCGAGGGCGTCGAGTACGACGTCGACGGCAACCCGCTCACCGCGAACCTCATGGACTACGCGATGCCGAGTGCCGCGGAATTCCCGAGCTTCGAGGTCGCGAGCACCGTCACGCCGACTCCGCTGAACCCCCTCGGGGCGAAGGGCGTCGGGGAGTCGGGCACGCTCGGGGCCACTCCCGCGGTCCACAACGCCGTCGTCGACGCGCTCTCGCATCTCGGCGTGCGCGACGTGCCCATGCCGCTGACCGCACAGCGCGTCTGGGATGCGATCCGCCGCGCGGGCTGAGCGCACAGAGTCGCACCGTTCAGGCACGTTTCAGCGTTCAAGCGCGATGTGTTCTGCAAGATGCCCGTCGCCCCCGAGGCAGCCCGAGGCAGGAGGTCCGATGTCACGACGCTCGATCGTGTTGGTGTTGGCATTCGTCACGACCGTGGGACTCGCAGTCGGGCTCACCGGAGCCGTGTCGTCGGCGGTCCCGAGCAGTCAGCAGAAGTTCTGCACGGAGCTGACGGGAGCAGGAGGCGCGAGCTCGTTCGCGCAGGTCGCCACCTCGGGAACGGGCGCACGTGGCCTGACGAGCTCGCTGCGCAAGCTCAGCAAGACGGCGACATCGAAGCACCTGAAGTCCTCGCTCAAGACGCTCTCGAAGTACTTCGGCCGCCTCGCCAAGGGCAAGAAGCTCGACAGCTTCTCGGCCAAGGACGCCTCGAAGTTCGAGGCGGCAGTGGCAAAGCTGACCAGCGCCGCGGCGAGCTGCGTGTCGAGCACGTCGTCGACGATTGCCGCCAGCGCGGGCGGGCTCTCCGGGACCTGGTCGGGTCAGTACACCGGCGACAGTCAGGGCACCTTCTCGCTCACCTGGCAGCAGTCGCAATCGATTCTCACCGGCACGATCACGATCTCGGGCTTCGGTGGTGTTCCCGTCAACATCAACGGCACCGTGTCGGGCACGGCGATCAACTTCGGCACCGTTGGTGGGACCGTGGTCACGTACATGGGCACGGTGTCCGGCAGCTCGATGTCGGGCAGCTGGCAGGCCGGCGGGACGAGCGGCACCTGGACGGCGACGAAGACCTCGTGAGGCTCCTCAGGAACGAGCGCGCCTCGTGCTCTTGACGGGTGTCTTGGCCCTCGCGCCGTTCGTCGGCGGCTCGAACTGCTCGACCAGCTCGACCAGCGTGCGGACGGCGAAGCCGGTGCCGCCCTTGACGAGATAGCCGTCGTCGGCGCTCGCGCGCGGGCCCCGCGATGTCGAGGTGCGCCCACTTGGGGCCGTCGACGAACTCCTGCAGGAAGATGCCCGCAGTGAGCGCGCCTCCGTACGAGCCACCGATGTTCTTCAGGTCGGCGACTTCGGAATCGAGCTGCTTGCGGTAGTCAGGGGGCAGCGGCAACGGCCACACGGGCTCGCCCGCGCGGTCGGCTGCGGCACGGATCTGCGCGATCCACGTGTCGTCGTTGCCCATGAGTCCCGCGACCTTGTCGCCGAGTGCCACCATGCACGCGCCGGTGAGCGTCGCGACGTCGACGATCGCATCGACCTGATCCTCGGACGCCAGCGACAGCGCGTCGGCGAGGATCAGGCGTCCCTCGGCGTCGGTGTTGAGGACCTCGACCGTCTTGCCGTTGCGGATCTTCAACACATCGCCGGGACGGATCGCGGTGCCGCTCGGCATGTTCTCGACCAGTGGTGCGTACGCGGTGACGCGGTGCTGCACCCCGAGTTGCCGCAGCACCGACATCGTCGCGAGCACCGCGGCCGCGCCCGACATATCGGTCTTCATGGTCTCCATACCGCTCGGCGTCTTCAGCGACAGGCCGCCGGAGTCGAACACGACGCCCTTGCCGACGAGCGCCACGTGACCGATCGCCCGAGGCGGGTTGTAGGCCACCTTCACGAAGCGGGGCGGCCGCGTCGAACCCTGCCCGACGCCGAGCACACCGCCGAGGCGCTGCGCGCGCATCTGCGCGTCGGTCAGCACCGTGACCGTCACGCCCTTGCCGGCGAGCAAGCGACGCGCGCGCGCCGCGAACTCCGCGGGAGCGAGGGCTCCCGCCGGCTCGTTCACCATGTCGCGAGCCCAGATCGCCGCGTGCGCAACGACGCTCCCGCGCTCCAGGCCGCGGCCGACCGCCGCGTTCCCGACGACGGTCACGCGGCGCAACTTGGTCGGCTCGCCCGACGACTTGTACTCGAGGAACTGGTACGCGCCGAGCAGCAGGCCCTCGGCGATCGCCTGGCCGGCCTGCTCCGGCGTGATCGACGCCGGCGCGGCGGTCGCGAGCGTCGTGACCACCGCGGACACCTTCGTCGCGCGCTTCGCGATCGCCGCACCCGCGCGACGCAGCGACTCCGCGTTCAGATCCGACGCGGCGCCGAGGCCGACCACCACGACGGCCTTGGCCGCGAGTCCAGCTGCGCCGGGAACCGCGAGCGTCTCGCCCGCCTTGCCCGAGAAGCCCGCCTGCTCCATGAACGCGGCGAGCCCGCCGACCGTGGCATCGACCACGTCGGCGCCAGGACCGAGCTGACCGTCGGTGAAGACCGGAACGGCCAGCACGTCGGCGGCGACGCGCTCGGCGGGTCGGGCGGTGGTCGAGAAGGTGATCGGCACGAGAGCTCCTGAGCTTCGACGGGCGAGGGGGACGGCGCGGCGGCGCGCGATGGGACTACGGGGCCGTGGCGGTCGACGACGGTGCCGAACGCACCGGGCGGAAGGCTCCCTCCTGCCAGCGAGCCAGGGTGTAGACGAGGTCGGCGAGGCGGTTGAGGTAGGGCACGACGTCACTCTCCGGCAACCAGCCCTGCCGTGCTGCCGCGACGGCCTCGCGCTCGGCGCGGCGCACGACCGTGCGGGCGAGGTCCAGCGCCGCGGCGATCCGGTTCTCGCCGGGGAGCACGAACTCCCGTGGCGCCTCGAAGCGCGTCGTGATGTCGTCGATGACCGGCTCCAGCGCCGAGACCATCGTGGCGGTCACGCGCGACACCTCGGGCTCGAGCTTGTGGCGGTTCGCGGGTGCGGTCGCGAGCTCCGCGCCGACGACGAACAGCTCGCGCTGCAGTCGCTGGAGGAGCACATCGAGCTCGGACCCTCGCTCGGCCTCCGCGTGGGCCAGACCCAACGCCGAAACCGCCTCGTCGATCGCTCCGTACGCAGCGGGGCCCGGATCGTCCTTCGTCACGCGGCCACCGAACAGCAGGCCCGTCGAACCGTCGTCGCCGCCGCGCGTGTACACCTTGCGGGCGTCGGTCATCAGCGACGGAGTGTACCGGCCGTCGTCGCGTTCGCCGTCGGGCCTCGTGGACGACGCTACCCTTCGTTCATGGCCAAGACGGAGCGCGCCGCGGCCGGCGCGCCCATCGAGCGTCCCTCGGCCGACGCCGCCGGACCGGGACTGCTGCGCTCGCTGCTGCGCACCGCACGCCCGAAGCAATGGACGAAGAACGTCCTCATCCTGAGCGCGCCGGCCGCGGCGGGCGTCCTCGACGAAGGCCATCAGATCTGGCGCGTCGCGCTGGCGATCGTCTCCTTCTGCCTGGCCGCGAGCGGCACCTACTTCTTCAACGACGCGCTCGACGTGCACGCGGACCGGAGCCACCCCACCAAGCGCTTCCGCCCGATCGCGGCAGGGCACGTCGGCGAGACCCCGGCCAAGATCATCGCTGCCCTCCTCGTGCTCGGCGGCTTGGCCGTCGCCGCGCCCGTCAACCACGGCAAGCTGCTGCTCGTCGTCGGCAGCTACGCGGTGATCCAACTCGCATACAACCTCTGGCTCAAGCACGAGCCGGTGCTCGACCTCGCTGCAGTGGCGTCGGGGTTCGTGCTCCGTGCGATCGCCGGCGGCGTCGCCGCCGACGTCAAGATCTCCGACTGGTTCCTCATCGTCGCGGGTGGCGCGTCGTTGTTCATCGTGACCGGCAAACGCCACGCCGAGCAGGTCGAGCTCGGCACCGAATCGCGTCACCACCGCCGGACGCTCGGCGAATACTCCTACGCGTTCCTCGGGCAGGTGCGCACCATTGCGGCGAGCGTCACCATCCTGGCGTACTGCCTGTGGGCGTTCGAGAGCGCGAACGCGATCGGCAACGTCACCTTGTTCCGCTTCTCGATCATCCCGTTCGTCCTCGCGATCCTCCGGTACGCGCTCGTGGTGGAACAGGGTCGGGGCGGCGCGCCGGAGGAGGTCATCCTCGCCGACCGCGAGCTCCAGCTCCTGGGTGTCGCGTGGGCGCTGCTGTTCGCGCTCGGCGTGTACGCGAGCTGACGGATGGCGAGCACGATCCTGACTGGTTGGGGGCGGACCGCGCCGAGCGCCGCGACGCTCACCCGCCCCGAATCAGCAGCCGCGGTCGCTCCACTCCTCGACCACGCGGGCCGGCGCGGATTGATCGCGCGCGGCCTCGGCCGGAGCTACGGCGACGCCGCGCAGAACGCGGGCGGCACCGTCGTCGACACCACCGCACTCGACGGCGTCCTCGACGTCGACCTGACGACGGGAACCGTGACCGTCCAGGCCGGCGTCAGCATCGACGCGTTGCTGCGTCACTTCGCGCCGCTCGGCTACTTCGTCCCCGTGACACCCGGAACGCGTCAGGTCACCGTCGGCGGTGCGCTCGCTGCCGACATCCACGGCAAGAACCACCACGTCGACGGCAGCTTCGCGAACCACGTCGTCTCCTTCGTGCTGCACGCGCCCAAGGGCCGATTCGTCGTCACCCCCGACAGCGATGCCGAGTTGTTCTGGGGCAGCGCCGGCGGCATGGGACTCACGGGCGTCGTGACCGAGCTGACGCTCCGGCTCGTCCCGATCGAGACCGCGCTGATGTCAGTGGACATCGAGCGCGCCACCGACCTCGACGACGTGATGGCCCGAATGGTCGCGCACGACCACTGCTACCGCTACACGGTCGCGTGGATCGACTGCCTCGCCACGGGCAAGTCGCTCGGACGGTCGGTGCTCACGCGCGGCGACCACGCGCCGCTCGACCTCGTGCCCGCGGCACGCCGCGCGCACGCGCGCGCGTTCGCGCCGTCCGAACGCCTTGCTGCGCCGGCCTGGGTGCCCAACGGGCTGCTCAACCAGGCGACGGTGCGCGCGTTCAACGAGCTGTGGTACCGCAAGGCGCCGCGCCATCGCGTCGGGCATCTCGAGTCGATCGGCACGTTCTTCCACCCGCTCGATGGCATTACCGGCTGGAACCGTCTGTACGGCAGTCACGGCTTTCTCCAGTATCAGTACGTGGTTCCGGATGCCGAGACGGAGACCGTGCGCCGGACGATCGAGCGCCTCAGTGCGGCGGGGTGCGCGTCGTTCCTTGCCGTGTTGAAGCGCTTCGGCCCGGGGAATCCCGGTCCCCTGTCGTTCCCGATGCAGGGGTGGACGCTCGCGCTCGACATCCCCACCGGCGCGCGGGGGTTGGCGTCGTTGCTCGACGAGCTCGACGGCATGATCGCCGACGCCGGCGGCCGCATCTACCTCGCAAAGGACTCGCGCGCCCGCCCCGAGCTGCTGTCCACCATGTACCCGGATCTCGGCCGCTTCCGCGAGCTGCGCCGCGCGCCTCGACCCGTCGAACGTCCTGCAGTCGGACCTCGCGCGCCGGCTGCGGCTCGACTGACATCCACCCGACCACCCAAGGAGCCCTCGTGCAGGACGCGCTCGGCCGCGTGCAGTCCGTCGTGATCTTCGGCGCCACCTCGGAGATCGCGCAGGCGACGATCGATCGCCTCGCGGAGGGTGGTCGCCTCGAGTCGGTCGTGCTGGCGTCACGTCGGCCCGAAGACCTCGGGCCGACGGTGGCCCGGCTCGAGGGCCGCGGCGTGCGACGCGTCGAGACCGTCGCGTTCGATGCCACAGACACACGCGGCCACGAGGCGCTCGTCGACGAGGTGTTCCAGCGCGCCGGCGAGGTCGACGTCGTGCTCCTCACGTTCGGCGTCCTCGGCGACCAGGAGCATGCCGAGCGCGACGGAGCTGCGGCGACGGAGATCGCGACGATCAACTACGTCGGCGCGATGTCGCTCGGGGTTGCCGTCTCGAACCGTCTACGCGCCCAGGGCCACGGCGCCATCGTCGTGCTGTCATCCGTGGCCGGTGAGCGCGCCCGGCGGTCGAACTTCGTGTACGGGTCATCGAAGGCGGGGCTCGACGCGTTCTTCCAGGGGCTCACCGACAGCCTGGCCGGCAGTGGCGTCAACGTGCTCGTCGTCCGGCCCGGCTTCGTGCGCACCAAGATGACTGCGGGCCTCGCCGACGCGCCGCTCGCCACGACGCCGCAGGCCGTCGCCGCGGCAATCGCGGCGGGGCTCACGCGCGGCAGCACCACCATCTGGGTCCCGTCGACGTTGCGCTACGTGATGTCGGCGCTGCGCCACGTACCCCGACCGATCTTCCGTCGACTGCCCATCTGAGGCGCGCGGACACAGACCATGGCATCGACGCCCGCGACCACATCGCCTCCGACCCGCACCGTCGCGGCGTTCGACTTCGACGGAACGCTCACGACGCGCGACACGCTCGTGCCGTACCTCCGGCTGGTTGCCGGGACGCGGGAGTGCCTGCGCGCGATCGCGGTCGCCGGGCCGGAGCTCGTCCGGGGCCGCACCGACGACGTCGCCCGTGATCGCGCGAAAGCGATGGTGCTCGACACGCTGCTCGCCGGCCGTCGGGAACGACCGCTCCGCGACATCGGCGAGCGCTACGCCCGGATGCTCGTCGCGCGTCAGCTCCGCCCCGAGACGCGCGCCGCGCTCGAGCGCCACCGCGAGGCGGGGCACGAGCTCGTCCTGGTATCGGCGTCGCTGACGCTGTACCTCGACGCGGTGGCTTGCGAGCTGCGGATCCCGCACGTGCTGGCGACAGCGATGGAGGTGGACGACACCGGTGTGCTCACGGGTCGGCTCGCATGCGCGAACGTGCGCGCCGACGAGAAGGCCCGCCGGCTCGACGCCTGGTTGGCGGGAGCGCACGCGCTCGTGCACGCCTACGGCGACAGTCGCGGTGACGACGCGCTGCTCGCGCGAGCTGACCACCCGACACGCGTCGGGCGCGCCCGGTGAGCCTTCAGCCCCCGCGGGCGGCCTTCCACATGGATTCGGGCCACGCATCGCCCGCGGCCGCGCGGGCCGCCTCAACCGACTCGAGGTAGGCATCCCACTCGGGTCGGTTGGCGAAGTCCTCCTCGTAGTCGAACCTGCCGTCGCCGACATAGCGCAGGCGGCTCCACACCGAGTTCTCGCGGACGAGGCCGTCACCCACGTCGACCGCCCGGTTCCAGATCTCGAGGACGACCATCCCTGTCTCCTCGTCGATCACCCACCAGGTGATGTGGAACGAGCCGTAGTCCCGCAGCCCGGGCCGCGCCATCATCGGGTCGAGCTCACGGCGCATGGTCTCGCGGCCTTCCAGCACGTACCGCGGGAAGCGCCGGCCCACGAAGGTCGCGTCGTCGGTCATCACCTCGTCGAGCCACGCCGACCAATCGCCGTCGGCGGGTGCGCGGTGCATCGTGTCCCGATAGTGCTCGAGCGCCGCCTCGATCTCCACCCGGCTGAATCGTCCCATCAGGTCCCCCTTCGGTCGGCTCCGATGGAAGGTAATCCGTCCGGCCTGCGCGGCGCCCGGGTTCGGCCCGATGGAGGTTCCCGCGGCAGGATTTCTTTCCTGACCCAATATCTCTTCGCGTGATGGTCGATTCCGGGCGATGACTGTCACACCGGTGGGGTTGGATGGGGTCATGTCCGAGTTCGACGTGCTCGTCGACGAGTTCCGGTTTCATCCGCGGGAGTGGGTGGCGGCGGAGCGCGAGAAGGCGATCGTGGGGCAACGCCAGCTGCGGTTCCGGGAATTGGCAGCCGCGCGGGTCATGGACGAGTGGGGAACCCTCGACGAGAACACCGCGGGGCGCGACGGCCTGTCGGTGCGCACGGTCCGGGAGACGGTCGAGTGCGCGGCGGGCGTTGGAGTCGCTGCCCGAGATCGCGGCGGTCGCGCATGCGGGACGCTTGAGTGACGAGCAGTTGCGAGCGGTGACGCAGCTCGCCGATCCGTCGACGGATGCGGAGTGGGCGCACCGGGCGCCGAAGGTGCCGGCCGCGGATCTCGCGCGGTTGGCTCGGTCACGACAGAAGCCGACGGTCGAGGAGGCGCAGCAGCGGCGCGAAGCCCGGTGCGTGCGGTTCTGGTGGCAACAGGATCGGGGGATGCTCGGGTTCCGGGGGGAGCTCCCCGATCTGGATGGTGCGCTCGTCGAGGCGACGTTCAGTCGGATGATCGACCGGATGCGCCCCAAGAAAGGCCAACCCTGGGATAGCCGCGAGCACCGCGCCGCGGACGCGTTGGTGGAACTGTGTGAACGGTTCGCGGACGTCGAATCGCCGGTGACACGGTCGAAGCCGTTGCTGATGGTCGAGGTGCCGTTGCGCGGTCCTGCGTTGGTGGCCGGGATCCCGTTGCCCGACGTGATGGTCGAGAAGCTCCGCGCGAACGCCGCGATCGAGCCCGTGCTCATGAAGGACGGGGTGCCAGTCGCGCAGGGTGCCCGGTCCGTGGCGCTTTCGCCGAAGATCACGCGAGCGGTGCTGCTGCGGGACGGGTATTGCCGTTTCCCGGCTGTGATCGTCGCACCGGACTGCAAGTCCATCACCTCATCCCGCGCAGTTGGGGTGGAGGCGACGACATCGCCAACCTCGCCGCGGTGTGCACGGGCGGCGGAACCGACCATCACGCCCGGCTCGTCCCCCACGGCCCCTGGACCCTGACCGGCAACCCGACCCAACTCGACGGGCTCAGGCTCGAACGACTCGACCAACACGCCGACCGGGCACGCGCCGGGCCGAAGGTGGCCTGAGTCGAGCCCGATCCTTGACAACCGAATCTGCCCGCGCAGCCGGACCCGCGCCCGGGTGCTGGCCGTGCGCCAAGCACGACGGGCCCGCGCGCGGACGTTAGGATTCGCCGACGCCACGCTCGTGGCGGATCCACCGCGTCCACGGCCCGCTCCGATGGCGGTGCGCGACACGACCCGGCGAGGTGCCATGCCGAGCAGCTCCATCGACTCGCCGACGATCGAGCGCGTGGAAGGCGGCGACGCGTCTGCGGCACCTGCGATACCGACGACCTCGTGGGTCCGGATGCTGCTCGCGTCGGTGCTCGTGCTCGGACCGTTGGTGATGGCGGTCGTGGTCGCGTCGGGCACGCTGGGAGACCGCTTCCCGCTGTTCAACCTCGCGCTCGCCGCGGTGCTGTACGTGATCGTGGGGCACGGCGTGACGATCGGGTTCCATCGGCTCTTTGCGCACCGGAGCTTCACCGCCAATCGGCCGTTGAAGATCGCGCTGGGGATCGCGGGGTCGTTGTCGTTCCAGGGCTCGCTGATCAACTGGGTCGCCGACCATCGACGCCACCACCGCTACAGCGACCTGCCCGGCGATCCGCACTCCCCCGTCTGGGGACGTTCCGGCGCGCTCGACGGCTGGCGCGGGCTCTGGCACGCGCACGCCGGCTGGTTCTTCACCAACGACCCCACCTCGCGGGAGGCGTACGCGGAGGACCTCCTCGCCGATCCCGACATCGTCCGCGTCGATCGACTGTTCCCACTGTGGTCCGCGCTGTCGCTGCTCGTGCCGTTCGGCATCGGGTACGCGGTGACGGGCACGCTTGCCGGCGCGCTCGGCACGCTGCTCTGGGCCGGCGTGCTCCGCGTGGGCTTCGGGCACCACTTCACCTGGTCGATCAACTCGGTGTGCCATCACTTCGGCAAGCGCCCGTTCCGCACCAAGGACCGCAGCACGAACGTCGCCGCTCTCGCGCTGCTCACCGCGGGCGAGTCGTTCCACAACGCGCACCACGCGTTCCCCACGCTCGCCCGTCATGGCGTGGAACCGCGACAGATCGACACCTCGGCCGCGATGATCCGCCTCTTCGAGCGGCTGCACTGGGCGCGCGACGCCCGCTGGCCGGTCCCCGCCCTCCTCGACGCCCGCCGGAGCTAGCCTCGGCGGGTTCGACGCTGACCTCGAGAGGTTCCTCGCGGGCTGCGGCGGTGACGCCGCGAGCGCCTCAGCGAGCGGGGCGCTCGGCGACGAGGAACACGGATTGCCCGAAGCGCGGCCGCCGGAGGCTCTCGGCCTTGCGCTGAGCGGGCACGAGCATGCGGTCGTACAGATCGACCATCGTGGGCTGCGTGGGAAGACGCCGGAGCTGGCGGGCATAACCCCACCACAGCATCGCTCCCACGGCGCCGACGTAGTGCGCATCGACGACATGCAACCCGGCGCGGTCGACGCGCTCGACGAGTTGTCCGATCCGATACCGGCGACGGTGCCCGATGCGCCGATCGAACTCCGAGTACAAGCCCTCGAAGGCAGGTGCGAACACGAGGAGACGCCCACCGGGCCGAAGTCGATCGCGCAGCTCGCGCAGCACCTCGACGTCGTCAGCGATGTGCTCGAGCACGTTCACCACCAGGACCGAGTCGAAGCGATCACGGTCTTCGACGACGTCGAGGTCGCCGTGCAGGACGGTGACGCCGGGCTCGCCTTCGAAGCGAGCCTGCAAACGCTCGACGCACCGCTTCGACACGTCCGTCACGGTGATCGTCCGGCCGGCCAGCACCCGTTCGGTGACCTCGCCGTGCCCGCCGCCGATTTCGAGGACGTCGCGACCCAAATGCGGCTCGCACAACGACACGATCCACTCGGCGTAGTTCGGGGCCCGGCCGAGCGAATCAAGTGCCTCGGCGAGCTCCGCGTCGGCGTCGTCGAAGGGCGCGTCGGGTGCCGGGCGATCCACGACGTGACGGTCGATCGCGTCGGCCGCGCGCGAGTAGCGCAACACGCCGTACATCGCCCGCATCCCATCGCGCCAGCCGATCTTCTTACCCTCGGCGTAGGTGCGACCGGCGTAGGAGATCCCGACCTCGTACACGCGCCAGCCGCCCTTGGCGACCTTTGCGGTGATCTCGGGCTCGAACCCGAAACGGTCCTCCTCGATCTCGATCGACTCGAGGACCTCGCGGCGAAACGCCTTGTAACAGGTCTCCATGTCGGTGAGGTTGAGGTTGGTGAACATGTTGGACGCCGCGGTCAGGAATCGGTTGCCCACCGAGTGCCAGTAATAGAGGACCCGATGAGGCCGGCAGCCGAGAAACCGTGATCCGAACACCACGTCGGCCTGACCGTTGACGAGCGGCTCGATGACCTGGGCATACTCGGCCGGGTCGTACTCGAGGTCGGCGTCCTGGACGATCGTGTAGGGCGCGCTCACCTCGCGGAACCCTCGCCGCAACGCCGCGCCCTTGCCGAGGTTCACCGGTTGGCGAAGCACGCGGACGCGTGGGTCGTGCACCGTTGCGAGTTGTGCCGCGGTTCCGTCAGTCGAGTGGTCGTCGACGACGACGACCTCCGCGACGAGCGGCGACTGGAGGACCCTGCGGAGGAGCTCCACGATCGTCGCCTCCTCGTCGAAGCAGGGCACGACGACGGCGAGGCAACGCTCGTTCCACTCCTCCGGCTCCATCGACGGCTGATTGTAATGGGGAGGGTCTCGTACAGAACCGCCGCTACCCTGGCGCCGAATGGCCGATTTCCTCGCCGCGTTGGGTGAACGCGTCCTGGTGCTCGACGGCGCGACGGGCACCAACCTGCAGCTGCGGGACCTGACGGCGGACGACTTCGGCGGGCCCGACCTCGAGGGCTGCAACGAGCATCTCAACGTCAGCCGCCCGGACGTGATCGCCGCGCTGCACGACTCCTTCCTCGCCGTCGGATGCGACGGCGTCGAGACCAACACGTTCGGCGCGTTCTCGGTCGTGCTCGCCGAGTATGCCATCGACGACCAGGCGTACGAGCTCGCGCGCGCCGGTGCGACCATCGCGAAGGAGGTGGCGTCGGGCTACTCGACCCCCGACCGACCGCGCTGGGCGATCGGCTCGATCGGGCCGGGCACCAAGCTGCCGTCGCTGGGTGCGATCCGCTTCGGGGAGCTGCGCGACGCCTACGAGGTCATGGTCGACGGCCTCATTGCCGGCGGTGTCGACGCGCTGTTGGTCGAGACGGTGCAGGACCTCCTCCAGGCGAAGGCCGCGATCGTCGTGTGCCGGCGCGCGATGGCACGAGCGGGCGCCGTCCTGCCGGTCATGGTGCAGGTCACCGTCGAGACCACCGGCCGTCTCCTCATCGGCTCCGAGATCGGCGCCGCGCTCACCGCGCTCGACGCGCTGCGCCCTGACGTCATCGGCCTGAACTGCGCCACCGGCCCGGGCGAGATGACCGAGCACCTGAGGTACCTCTCGCAGCACGCCCGCACCTTCCTCTCGTGCCTCCCGAACGCGGGGCTGCCGAGCATCGTCGACGGTCGCACCTGTTACGACCTCACGCCGGCCGCGCTCGCCGACGCGCAGGAGCGCTTCGTCGCCGAGCTCGGCGTGAACGTCGTCGGCGGCTGTTGCGGCACGACGCCCGAGCACCTCCGTGTGCTCGTCGAGCGCGTCGGCGGCCGCGCACCCACGCCCCGCACCCCCGACTACGAGCCCGGTTGCTCGTCGGTGTACTCGCACGTCCCGTTCCATCAGGACACGTCGTTCCTGGTCGTCGGCGAGCGCACGAACGCGAACGGCTCGCGGAAGTTCCGGGACGCCTTGCTCGAGGCCGATTGGGACACCTGCGTGCAGATGGCGCGCGAGCAGGTGCGCGAAGGTGCGCACGTGCTCGACGTCTGTGTCGACTACGTCGGGCGCGACGGCGTCGGCGACATGGACGAGATCGCCGGCCGCTTCGCGACGCAGGCTCCCCTGCCGCTCGTCTTCGACTCGACCGAGCCGCAGGTGATGGAGGCCGGGCTCCAGCACTCGGGCGGCAAGGCGCTCGTCAACTCGGCGAACCTCGAGGACGGCGAGGGCCCCGGCTCGCGCCTCGACCGGGTGCTCTCGCTCGCGCGGGAGTACGGCGCCGCGGTGGTGTGCCTCGCGATCGACGAGGAAGGCCAGGCACGGACCGCCGACTGGAAGATGCGCGTCTGCAGGCGCATCCACGACATCGCGGTTGGTCAGTACGGCCTCGACCCCACCGACCTCGTCTTCGACTGCCTGACCTTCCCGCTCGGGGCAGGCCAAGAGGACCTTCGGCGCGACGGCATCGAGACGATCGAAGCGATCCGTCGTGTGAAGGCGGAGCTGCCGGGGGTCTCCACGATCCTCGGCGTCTCGAACGTGAGCTTCGGCCTGAAACCGGCGCTGCGACACGTCATCAACTCGGTCTTCCTGCACGAGTGCACGCAGGCGGGGCTCGACGCGGCGATCGTGCACGCGGCGCGGATCATGCCGATGCACAAGATCGACGACCACGTCCGCGACGTCACGCTCGACCTCGTCTACGACCGCCGGCGTGACGGCTACGACCCGCTGACCGAGCTGCTCGGGCTCTTCGAGGACGTCGAGAGCTCGGCGGTCGAGCGCGAGGACCGGTCGGGATGGCCGGTCGGCGAGCGGCTCAAGGCACGGATCATCGACGGCGATCGCGACGGCCTCGAAGCCGACCTCGACGAACAGCTCGCAACCCTGCCGGCACTGGCGATCGTCAACGAGGTCCTCCTCGAGGGCATGAAGGTCGTCGGCGAGCTGTTCGCGAGCGGCGAGATGCAGCTGCCGTTCGTGTTGCAGAGCGCGGAGACGATGAAGGCGGCCGTCGCCCACCTCGAGCCGCTCATGGAGCGGTCGGCCGCCGGCGGCAAGGGCCGCGTCGTGCTCGGCACCGTGAAGGGCGACGTGCACGACATCGGCAAGAACCTCGTCGACATCATCCTCACGAACAACGGATACGAGGTCCACAACATCGGGATCAAGGCACCGTTGCAGTCGTTCGTCGAGACCGCGAAAGAGGTCGAAGCCGACGCCATCGGCATGAGCGGCCTCTTGGTGAAGAGCACGCTGATCATGCGCGAGAACCTCGAGGAGCTCAATTCGCTCGGGCTCGCCGACATTCCGGTGATGTTGGGTGGCGCGGCATTGACGCGCAACTACGTCGAACGTGATCTGCGCGCGGTGTACGAAGGCCGTCTCTTCTACGGCAAGGACGCGTTCGAGGGTCTGCGCACGATGGACCGTCTGATGGAGGGCAAGCGCACCGGCACCCTCGAACCCGAGTGGGGCCGCGAGGCCGGAGGCCGCGCGCTCCCGCCTCGCAAGTCGGAGCAGGTCGACGAGCGACCCGACGGCGATGTCGACCGGCGCTCCGACGTCGCGGTGGACGTCCCGATCTTCACGCCACCGTTCCTCGGCGCGCGGGTGGCGAAGGGCATCGCGCTCGACGACATCGCCGCGTACGTGAACGAGACCGCGCTGTTTCGCAACCAGTGGCAGTTCCGCCCCGAGAAGCGACTCGGAACACCCGAGAGCGACGACGACTTCAAGGCCCGGATCCGACCCACACTCCGCGACGAGCTTGCACGAGCCCAGGGAGAGGGGACCCTCGTGCCCGCGGTGGTCTGGGGCTACTTCCCGGTCAACGCCGAGGCCAACGAGCTGGTCGTCTGGACCGACGCGGACGCACGGAAGGAGCGCCTTCGCTTCCGATTCCCGCGCCAGCGGGGCGACCGCCGGCTTTGCATCGCCGACTTCTTCCGTCCGGTCGAGACGGGCGAGATCGACTACGCGGCGTTCCATTGTGTGACCGTCGGCGCGCTCGCCAGCGAGCGCGAGCGCGAGCTCTTCGCGGCCAACCGCTACCGGGAGTACCTGTTGTGTCATGGGCTGTCCGTCGAGATGACCGAAGCGCTCGCGGAGCTGTGGCACCGCCGGATCCGAGAGGATTGGGGCTTCGCCGGCGAGGACGGTCCGTCACTCGCGGGGCTCTTCCGCCAGCAGTACCGCGGGTCGCGGTACTCCTGGGGCTACCCCGCGTGCCCGGATCTCGAGGAGCAGGTCAAGCTCGACGAGCTCCTCGACCTCTCGAGCATCGGCGTCCGGCTGTCGGAGGAATTCCAGCTGGATCCGGAGCAGAGCACGTCTGCGATCATCGTGCCCCACCCCGAGGCGAAGTACTTCGTCGCCTGAGCTAACCGGGGTAGAGCGGGCCGTCGACGACGTTGGCATCGATGTTGAGGGTGACGCCGCCGTACGTCTCGTTGTGCCCACCGCTGTACTGGTGCATGCGCTGGTGACCCGACCACACCGTGTCGGGCAGGCCGGGGAATCCGTAGATGTTCTGGGTGTCGTTCCACGCGGCGATCCACAGCGCATCGACCGGCGGGTAGCCGAGCTGGTACGCGCGGTACTCGTCCATGATCCCCGACAGCAGGCTCCCGTAGAGGCCGGACTTGTAGCCGAGCTGATGGAGGCGCGTGGTCCACGCGCCGATGAACTCCTGCACCGCGTGGACGCAGCTCGCGTCGGTGTTCGCATACGCCTCGAGATCGAAGTAGATCGGCGCGCCGGGACCGATCCCCGCGGCCTGCGCCACGCTGATCGCGTGCTCCGCCGATGCCGCGCCCTGCGCGGCAGCCTGATCGGGCGCCATCCGCATGTTGAAGCCGGTACAGGGGGCCTGCAACCCGACGTAGGTGGGGATCACCTTCCAGCCCTGGCCCACCACGGCGTTGAGCCACGTCGGATTGTCGAGCGCGAGATTGCGACACGCCCGGTTGCCGAAGTACGGCGGGCGGTTGCTGTCGGCACCGATGTAGATGCCGATCGCGGAATACGGCGACGCCGATCGCCACGCGGCCATCTGTGCCACCGTTGGCGCTTCGCAGGTGTCGAAGGCAAGTGTCGCAGGACTTCGGAAGTACCCGGCGACGTCGGCGATCACGTGGACCACGCCCGCGGAATTCTGGAACGCGACCCAGACGTCGACGGGGCCGACGATCGCAAGATTCGCGATCGTCTGGCCAGCGAGATAGTTCAACGTCGAGGTCCCTGGTGGAGGTCCGCCCGCCGGGTACACCGCGAGGTATGCGGGGGCGGTCGGGCCGGTGACGGTCACGTTCATCACGACCGCGCCGAGCCCCACCGAGGGCAGGCCCCCAGCTCCCGCGACGGCGAGACCGCGGACCTCCCCCGGAAGCACTGGGGTGCCGGTCGTGCGGGTGTCCATGATGCGGTTCGGTGCGAGCGGCACGTAGCGCCCGCCATCGCCCAGCCGCTGGGTGTCGTAGTACCCGACGATGTCGATGACGACCTGCGTCTGACCGCCCGAGTTGAAGAAGTTGACGAACCCGTTCGTACCGACGCGCACGATGACGAGGTTGGGGACGCTCTGGCCCGGCGAGAAGTTCACGTTCGACGCCACGGGCCTCGACACGTCGGACGGATAGACCGTGACATAGCCGAACGAGGTTGGCTCCGTCACCGTGACGTTGAACGCGACGGCGCGAGCCCCGGCCGGGAGGTTCGAGGGCGTTCCCGGAAGCGTGAGCACACCGATGGTGGCGCCCGGACCGAGGGGTCCTTGGATCCCACCGGCACCGATACGCGTGTCGAGGACCCGGTGCGGTGAGATCGAGTGGAACCGGGTGCCGGACGTACCCGCGGCATCCGCGTAGTAGCCCTCGACGTCGAGGATCACGTGCGTCGTGCCGGCGTTGTTGAACAAGGACACCGCACCCTGCGTCCCGATCTTCACGGTCACGAGGTTGGCGATGGTCTCGCCCGGTCCGAGGTTGAGGTTCGACACGGTCGGCCGTGACGTCCCCGCAGGCCAGAGCGACACGAACGTCACGCTGGTGGGCTCGGTTCCGGTGAGGTTGAGCACCACGGCCGACACGCCGCTGGCGGGAACCCCACCGCGGCCCAGCACCTGGACGTCGTAGCTCTCGCCCGCACGCAGCGGCGAGTTGGGCGCGCCGCGGCCGTTGCCGTCGCGCGTGTCGAGGATCCTGCTCGGGGTGACCGGGGTGTACTCACCCTGGGGCGAGATGGTGACACCGGTCTGCGCGTGGGCGACGCTGCCGGGAACTGCGAACCACACCGGAACGACGAGGGCAACGAGGAGGACGATCTTGTGGAGGGCCTTCATGTACCCCGCTCATGGTCGGACTGCGACATCGGACAGCGCCCGCCCGGGTAAGGCCCGTCAGGCTAGTTCGCACCTCGCCACAATGGGCACATGTCCCGCAGCGCGCACGCGTTCGTCCTAGTGTCGGCGCGCTGTCCCACCCTCATGAAAGGCCTTCGTGTCCGAGACATCTGCGTGCAGCGCATGCGGTTCGTCCCGCGTCGCGGCGTCGTACGAAGCGCGCGAGCTCATGTTCGGAACGGGCGAAACGTTCACGTATGCGGAGTGTGCGGACTGCGGCACGCTCACGATCCAGGATCCGCCCGCCGACCTGGCCACCGCATACCCGCCCGAGTACCTGAGCATGGGCGTGGACCCCGTCGCCATCGGACTCGCCGGCCGGCTCGCGCTCACCGCACTCGCGCGTTCGAGTCTGATGGGATCGGGGCGCATCGCCGCGGGCTTCAGTCGCGTGACGCGGAACCGTCAGGTCCGTGCGCTCGTGGACATCCTCGGCGGCGTCGCCGGCGCCCTCCGCGGACACACCGTCGACCGTGTCCTCGATGTGGGGTGCGGGTCGGGGATCATCCCTTACGTCGTGTCGCTCGGCGTGCGCGCCGACGTCGTCGG
The DNA here is from genome assembly GCA_963815405.1 of uncultured Actinomycetes bacterium. GTDB lineage: Bacteria > Actinomycetota > Acidimicrobiia > IMCC26256 > DASPTH01 > CAWFGR01. The sequence continues at coordinate 103,424 of CAWFGR010000001.1, read as the reverse complement.
GATCGACCCGCACGCTCCGCGCAGCCAGCCGCTCGGCGCGCGCGCATCGCTGCGGACCATCACCTTGGAGGAGGTCGACGGGCAGTTCTCCGTGGTGATGTTCCATCACTCGTTGGAACACGTGGCCGACCCGCTGCGCGCGTTGCGGCAGGCCCAGCGCGTCCTCGCACCGGGAGGGTCGATCCTCGTGCGCGTTCCGACGGCCGCGTCGTACGCGTGGCGCACCTACGGCACCCAGTGGATCCAGCTCGATCCACCCCGCCACCTGTGGCTCCCAAGCCGTCGCGGCCTCGACGCGCTCGCGGCCCGCGCGGGCCTCGCCGTGGTGCACCGACACGACGACGCCAACGAGTTCCAGTTCTGGGGCAGCGAGCAGGCACGGCGCGGCATCGCGCTCATGGATCCGAGATCGGAGTACGTCAGCACGAAGCAGTCGACCTTCAGCCGTCGCGAGATCACCGACTACCGCCGGCGGAGCGCTGAGCTCAACGCGGCGGGCGACGGCGATCAAACGGTCGTCGTGCTCGAACCGATCGACGCCGCGTCCTCGACTGCCGCCTGATCGGGCACCGGCGGGGCACTGCCGGTCCGCGGCGACGCGGTCGACCCGAGCCAGGGCTGCGCGGCGCTGATCACCCAACCGACCGCGGCCGTCAACACGACCGCGGCGACCACCACGAGCAGGCGCGCCGGAAGCGGTGGCTGCCAGCGAGCACCTGACAGCAGCAAGGAGCCGTTCGAGCCCACGGTGTAGCGACGGAGCGCTTGCCAGTACGCGAGGACGTGCGCGAACGCGAGCAGGCCCCACACCCCGACCACGAACCTCCGGAGGCCACGCGACTCGAGCGTCTGCACATTGACGGCGAAGCCGGCGAGGATCGGGATGCCGACCGCGAACGGCAGTGTGTAGCGGCCCTGCCAGATGAACCCGACGTCACGCGCGTTCATCACTTCGAGCAGCACGGGCACCGCGATCGTCACCGCGATCGCGGCGACGATCGCGGAGACGATCGACGCACGCGAGGCGAGCACCGCGAGCCCGAGCAGGGCTCCGAGCACGACGAGCCAGATCACCAGGGTCGCGACGGGTGCAGGCGTGTCGAGCCAACCGAACACGCCGATCATCTCTCGCAGGAGCAGGAACCCCTTGCCGATGCTGACGCGGTACTGGTCGACGAGCGGCACGAAACCCGCGTCTCTTGGGATCAGGTAGCGGTGGTTCAGCGGATCCTCGGCAACCCACCATGCCGCCTGGAATACCAGCGCCACGGCCACGGCGATCGCCGGCCGTCGCAACCGCGGCCAGAGGGACAAGATGACGGGCACCAGGCGCCGGCCCGTGGCGACGAGGAGCACGACACCCGCCAGGCCGAGCCACACCGGCGAGAGCGGTCGGATGAGCACGAGCACCGCGGCGGCAAGCCCGAGACGGAGCGCGACACGGCGTTCCTCGCCGGACACCCGCTCGAGCGCGAGCGCCGCGCCATGCGTCCACACCGCGGCCCCGGCCGCGATCTCGAGACCACTCGGGTTGACGACGCCGGCCAGGAACAGGGCCATCGGCGTGAGCCCAAGCGCAAGCCCGACCCCCGCACACGGAGCACGCGCCGCCCGGAGCGTCGCGAGCGCGGACGCGAGGAGCGCGCCGGCCAGGAACGCACCCACGACTCGCATACCGAAGACCTGGCGCGCGACGCCGTTGATCGGGCGGGTGAGCACGCCCAGGACCGCGTACTCCCACGGCGGGTAGTGGCCCGCGGTGGTGAGCACCCGCGCGTCACCCGCGCGACGCGGGAATGTGGAGACAGTCGGCGGTGTGATCGGGCTGGGCCGGGAGGCACTCGATGCCGCCCCACGACTCGTATCCGCTCGGCACGCGCACCGCGAGCCCCGACTGCCAGACCTTCGGGATCATCCCCGAGCCCAAGGGATTCACGGGTCCGTCGTGACGCGTGAACGAGTCGCCCGTGAGCTGACCGCGGCCGACGGCCGCGGCCCGCACGGCATGCGACGGCTCGTCGGGTGCCGCGAAGATCGGAGTCGCCAGCGACCAGACGATCACCGCGCCGGAGAGGAGGAGGAAGCTCGTCCACCAGCGCCGGCACGACGTCTGTCCGACGGCGCGAGCGAGGCGTGGAGCGAGGTTCACGCGCGACGGAGCTGGGTCACCAGCCTGCCCAGCGGCTCGCGAAAATCCGGGAGGAGCGGGATGCCGCTCGCGCGCAGCGCCGCGTTGTCGAGCACCGAGTTCGCCGGGCGGGGGGCGGGGCGCGGGGGAACGAGCTCGGCCGTCGAGATCGGCTCCACGCGGTCGGGATCGGCACCCGCGGCCTCGAGCACCGCGCGCGAACTCGTACCAGCTCACGGCACCCTGGTTGGTCACGTGGAAGACGCCCGGACGTCGTTCGTCAACGAGGTGCCGCGTCATCGCGGCCGCGTCGGCGGCGAACGTCGGATGACCCACTTGGTCGTCGACGAACGACAGTGTGTCGTGCTCGGCGGCGAGCCGCAGGATCGTCTTCACCATGTTGTTGCCGTGCGCGCCGCACACCCACGAGATCCGCACCACGGTCGCCGACGGCTCCGCGGCAACCTCGAGCTCCCCGCGAGCTTCGACCGCCCGTAGACGGAGCGCGGGTTGGGCTGGTCCCATTCGACGTAGGGCCGCGCCGACTCACCGTCGAACACGTAGTCGGTGGAGAAGTAGACGACGCGGGCTCCGAACCGTCGTGCCGCCTCCGCGACGTGGCGCGTGCCGAGGGCGTTGACGGTGAACGCGCGGTCGGGGTCGCCCTCGCACGCGTCGACCGCCGTCCACGCCGCGGCATGGATGACGACCTCGGGTCGTATCGAACCGACCGCCGCCAGCACCGCGTCGCGGTCGGTCACGTCCAGGCGTGCCGCAGTGCACGCCACCACCTCGTGGGCCCCAAAGGAGTCCACGAGCTCGTGACCGACCTGCCCTCCTGCCCCGGTGATGAGGACCCGCATCGTCAGCTCTGGTGGCGCCGGAGCGGCTCCCACCACCACCGGTTGTCCCGGTACCAGGCGACGGTGGCCTCGAGCGCCTCGTCGAAGCTGCGCGCCGGGGCCCACCCGAGGGCTCGCGCCTTCGACGTGTCGATCGAGTATCGGCGGTCGTGGCCGAGCCGGTCGGTCACGTACTCGATCATCGCCTCGCCGGCTTCGAGGATGGCGAGGATCCGCTCGGTGAGGAAGCGGTTCGTCACCTCGTTCCCGGCCCCGATGTTGTAGATCTCGCCCAGCTCGCCGGTACGCAGCACCAGGTCGACGCCGGCGCAGTTGTCCTCGACGTGGCACCAGTCACGCACGTTGAGGCCGTCGCCGTAGAGCGGCACGCGCGCCCCGTCGAGCAGGTTGGTGACGAAGAGCGGGATCACCTTCTCGGGGAACTGGTACGGACCGAAGTTGTTCGAGGAGCGCGTGATCACTACGGGCAGCCCGTAGGTCTCGTGGTACGAGAGCGCGATGAGATCCGATCCGGCCTTCGACGCGGAGTAGGGCGACCTCGGCCCGAGACGATCGGTCTCGCGGAAGGAGCCCGCCTCGATCGACCCGTAGACCTCGTCGGTGGAGATGTGCAGGAACCGGTGCACCCCGACATTGCGGGCCACGTCGCACATGACGTTCGTCCCGTCGCAGTTCGTGTGCACGAACTCGTCGGGACTGACGATCGAGCGGTCGACATGACTCTCCGCCGCGAAGTGCACGACCGCGTCGTGGCCGGGAAGCGCGGCCGCGACCGACTCGCGATCAGTGACGTCACCTTTCACGAACGCGAACCGCGGATCGTCGTCGAGGCCGCGCAGGTTGTCGAGGTTTCCGGCGTACGTGAGGGCGTCGAAGACGGTCACCGAGTCGTCGGTCGTGGCGAGCACATGGCGGACGTAGTTCGACCCGATGAACCCGGCGCCGCCGGTCACGAAGAGTCGCATCTCAAACTCTCAGGCCGAAGTACGGACGCATGCCCGGCGTCAGCTCGGCGCGACGAGGGTTGCTCGAATCCCGCTTCGAGAGGACCGCGTCCGCGATGCCCCAGTCCGCTGCGATCTCCGGGTCGTCCCACGCGACACCGAGCTCGTCGGCGGGGTTGTAGTACCCATCGACCAAATACGTGATCGTCATGTCGGTGAGCGACCCGAACCCATGGGCGACGCCGGGTGGGATGAAGACCCCGCGGTGATCGTGCGTCCCATCCTCGCGCGCGCCGAGGTCGAGTGTGAGCGTCGCCCCGTCGGTGGGTGAGTCGACACGCAGGTCGTGGAGCACGACCCGCGCCCGCCCGTAGGGGACGTACCAGTAGTCCGCCTGGTGCAGGTGGTAGTGCAGGCCGACGACGCAGCCGCGCTGACGGTCGGCACGGTTTCCCTGGATCATCTCGCGACCCTGCGGAAACCACTCGCGGCGGTACGTCTCGATGAAGACGCCACGCTCGTCACCGAAGACGGCGGGCTCGACAACGACCACGCCCGTGATCGTCTCGGAGTGCTGGATGTCGGGCACGAACGTCTACTCCAGATCGACGTGGGAATGGTCACCCAGCATCAGCCGCAAGGCGCGCGGCCGTTGCCCCGAGCGCGTGAGAACGACCTCGCGTCCGATCAGCGAGTCGGCGATTCCCCGGATCCCGATGATCTGGCTGTGTGCGAGCACCACCGAATGGTCGAGCTCCGCGTCGCGCAGCTCGCAGTGGTCCACGATGGAGGTGAAGGGCCCCACGTAGCTGTCGACGATGCGCGTCTCGGCCCCGATGATCACCGGCCCCCGGATCCGCGACCGCACGACCTCGGCACCAGCCTCGAGGACCACGCGGCCTTCGAGTATCGACGCGTCGTCGACTGATCCTCCGATCCGGCGCTCGAGCGTCTCCAGGATCAGGCGGTTGCTCTCGAGGAGCGGGTCCTTCTTGCCGGTATCGATCCACCAGCCGGCGAGCACCTCGTGACGCACCGAGTTGCCCTGGGACAGCAGCCACTGGATCGCGTCGGTGATCTCGAGCTCACCGCGGGCCGACGGCCGGATGGCCCGCACCGCTTCGTGGATGTGGCGGTCGAACAGGTAGACGCCGACGAGTGCGAGGTCGGACGGCGGCTGCTCCGGCTTCTCGACGAGTCGCACGACCTCCCCCTCGGGAGTGACCTCGGCGACGCCGAACTGGCGTGGGTCGTCGACGTGCGCCAAGAGGATCTGCGCCACTGGCGCGCGGCTCGAGCCGTCGGCACGCAGCTTCTCGAACTGCTCGACAAATTCGGTGAGCCCCTGCTGGAGCATGTTGTCGCCGAGGTACATCACGAACTCGTCGTCTCCGAGGAACTCCCGGGCGATGAGCACGCAGTGCGCCAGGCCGAGTGGCGCGTCCTGCGGGATGTAGGTGACGTGCACACCCCAGCGAGAGCCGTCTCCGACCGCGGCGACGATCTCCGGACCGGTGTCGCCCGTGATGATGCCGATCTCACGGATCCCCGCCGCGACCATGTCCTCGATCCCGTAGAAGAGGATGGGCTTGTTCGCCACGGGCACCAGCTGCTTCGCGCTGGTGTGCGTGATCGGCCGGAGCCGCGTGCCCGCGCCGCCCGCGAGGATGAGACCTTTCATGGCGGTCGCATGCTATTCGGCAGGGGTTCCGTGCCTTCGGTGCCGGCTGTGGCACGATGCCGACCCATGTCCCCTCGGTCGGCCCGGGTTCGGGTCGTCGTGGTCAACTTCCGGGGCGGCGACCTCACCCTCGAGTGCCTCCACAGTCTCGCTGCGACCCACTGGGGGGAACCGCTCGACGTCGTCCTGGTGGACAATTCGCCGGGTGACGGGGTCGCCGAACGGGTCACCGTCGAGCTGCCGCGAGTCCACGTCGTCGCGAGCCCGCGGAACCTCGGCTTCGCCGGGGGATGCAACGTCGCGATCCGTGAAGCGCTCGCGCAGGACGCCGACGGATATCTCGCGCTGGTCAACAACGACGCGGTCGTCGACCCCGGGTGGCTCGCCCCACTCGTCGAGACGCTCCGCGCCGATGCGGGGCTCGGCGCGGCGTGCCCGCGCATCCTCTTTCGTTCCCGTTACTGCGACCTGGAGATCACGGCGCCGACCAGACGGCGGGGCCGAGGCGACCGGCGTGAGCTCGGTGTGCGCATCAGTGGCCTCACGGTCGACGGACAGGACATGTGGCGCCGCGCGCGAATTCGTGCGCGGCGCGTGGGAACAGGAGACCGGTCGGGGCGACGAGACCGTCTTCCGGTGGCTCGGGCAGCGATCGCTGCTGCGCATCCCGCAGCCCGAGGACCACGACGACCCACCCGCGGTGCGGATACGGCTCGCGGCCGACCGCGCCGTCACCGTCGGCGTGACGTCGGGGTCGGCGTCGACCACCCTGCGGGTGGATCGCACGCCGAGGTGGTTCGACGTTGCGGTCCTGGCACCGGCCATCGACGTCGTGAACAATGCAGGCACGGTCCTCGTCGACGGGTGCCTCGGCGCCGATCGCGGCTTGTACGAGCCCGACGGTCCGGCCTTCGACGTCGCCCAGGACGTCTTCGCGTGGTGCGGCGGCGGCGTCGTGATGCCGATGGAGTACCTACGCGACGTCGGAGTCTTCGACGAGCGGCTCTTCTTGTACTACGAGGACGTCGAGCTCGCGTGGCGAGGGCGCCGGCACGGGTGGCGCTACCGGTACGTCCCCGACTCCGTGGTCCGTCACGTGCACACGGCGTCGAGCGTCGACGGCTCGGCCCTGAAGGCATACTACGACGGGCGCAACCACCTCCTCGTCGCGCTCCGCCACGCGCCATGGAGCGACCTTCGGCGCGCGATCACGCGGTACGTCCTCGCCACCGGCTCGTACGGCCGGCGCGACATCCTCTCTCCCGTGCTCCACGGTCACCGGCCCACCTTCGCGACCGTGCGGGTGCGTTGCCGTGCCCTCGGCGGCTTCGCCTGCCTCGCGCCTGGGATCCTCCGTGACCGCCGACGGTAGAGTGCCCGCGCTCGCCGACTGTGGAGTGCCCGCGCCGGCGGGTCCGTGGCCCCGGAGGACCGCCATTCCCGCTCGTTCCGTCGCGCAACGCGCTCGCTCGGCTGGGCTCGACTTCTGGCTGCCCCTCCTCGTGCTCCTCGCGGTCGGAACGCTCAGCGCCTTCTCCATCTCCGGGTCGAGCGTCGGCGTCTGGGCGACGGGCAGCGCGCCGGACTCGAGCGACGTCCTGGCCGGCAAGGTGCGCTTCATCCGCTCCGACGAGTACCAGGCGACGACGCCGATCAAGACGGGCCGCGTGCGCGCGGGGTTCCCCGCCAACGAGACGTTCGGCATGGGCACCGTCCACCTGTCCGACACCTGGCGGCCCCAGTTCCCCTCACGGACGCTCGGCGGCGCGATCTTCGCCCCGTTCAACCTCCCGCTGGCGCTGCTCCCACTCGGGCCGGGATTCGCGTTGTGGTGGTGGCTCCCGTTCCTCGCCTGCTTCCTGGGCGTGTACGCCTGGCTCCGGCTCATGCGGGTCGACGCGTGGTTCGCCGCCACGGCCGCCGTCCTCGTGACCACCGCGCCGGCCGCGGTCTGGTGGTCGGGATGGGTCTGCCAGGCCACGGCACAGGCGGTCGTCCCGTGCGCGGTGCTGCTCACGGCGCTGCATCTCTGGTCGCGGAGCCGGCGTGGCGCGATCGCGGTCGCCGCGCTGGCCGCACTCGCGGCGGCGAGCGCCCCGTGGTTCTACCAACCGTGGAACATCCCGGCCGCGCTCTTCGCCGGAGGCCTGACCGTGCTGTGGGCGTGGTCGCAGCCCGAGCTCCGCAAGGCACTGTTCGTCCTCGCCGCCGTCGCCGCCGGGGTGCTCGTGGTGGAGCAGGCGGTCTATCTCCTGCACGAGCGCGCGTACTACGAGGCCCTCGGCAACACGGTCTATCCGGGCAAGCGCCGCGAGAGCGGGGGCGGCGTCGGCGTCGGCAAGCTGCTCTCCAGCATGTTCGCGTTCGACCTCGCAAGCCGGCGCGGCGACACGCTCGCGGCGGAGAACCTCTCCGAGATCGCGATGGGCTGGACGGTTGCCGCGCCCATCGCGGCCGGCGTCGGTGTGCTCGCGCGCCGGGCCCTCCGCGCCGATCCGGAGCGCGTGCTCGTGCTCGGTGGCCTCGCGCTGACCGCGCTCCTCAGCTCGTGGTGTCTGGTGCGCTGGCCGTCAGTGCTGGCGAAGGTGACGCTGCTCACCTTCGTCCAGCCGAACCGCATGGCACCGTTCGTGGGGTTCTTCGGAGTGGTGATGCTCGCGCTGCTCTTCGGCCGAGCCGAACGACGCGCGCGCCTCCGCGCCGAGCTCGACCGGGAAGCGGTCGTGCTGATCGCAATCGGCACGATGCTCGTCGTCGCATGGGGCGCGACCGACACGCGCAACGTGTATCTCCCTTCGACCGCTGATCTCCGCATCGTCGTGCTCACGCTCGCGGTCGGCGTGGTGATCATGGCGATGGCCACGAAGTGGTGGAAGCTGATGCTCGGCGTCGTGACCGCCGCGTGTGTCACCAGCGGCATCATCGTGAACCCGCTCATGCAAGGCCTCGGCGCGCTGTCCGACGCGCCGGCCGCGCGTACGGTGCGCCGGCTCGACCGCCAGCTCGCCGCGCCATCACACGGCAACTGGGCGAGCGACCAGCTCGCGACCAACGCGCTGCTCAACGCCGAAGGCGTGCGCTCCCTCTCCTCGTACAACGATCCAGTGAGCAAGCACGGCTGGCCGCGTGCTCGACCCTCAGGACCGGTACGAGAGCAGCTGGAACCGCTTCGGCTACATCATCTTCCACTGGGAACCCGGCCTCCCCGCTCCCGTCATCGAGGCGCCGGTGGCCGACATGGTGCATGTGCACGTCGACCCGTGCGACGACGCGCTGACGCGCCTTCACCTCCGCCTCGTCGTGTCGTCGGTGTCGCTCGGCACGTCGTCGTGCCTCTCGGCGGTGACCGACATCCGATGGCACGGAACGCGCTCCACGGTGTACAAGCGGTCGCGCACGTGACCGTTGCCGTCGAAGGTTGTCCGAAGCACCCCGAGTAGACTTGCCGCGTGATCCCCGCGCAGGACGCTCTTCCCCTGTCGGCGCTGTACGGGCGGCACTACTTCGCCCACGACCTCGGCCTGCCCTACGAGCGCAACGACCATTGGCTCGAGTTCTTCGGCCACGTGGCCGATGGGATCCAGGCAGCCCTCGCGCCGCGCCGCGTCCTGGACGCCGGCTGCGCGTACGGCTTCCTGGTCGAGGCACTCCGGGCGCGTGGCGTCCATGCCTTCGGCCTGGACGTGTCGGACTACGCGATCGGGCAGGTGCACGAGTCGGTGCGACCGTTCGTACGCGTGGCCGACCTCGTCGATCCGATCGAGGGCCGCTTCGACCTCGTGACCAGCATCGAAGTGCTCGAGCACGTGCCGCCGACGACGATCGGCCGTGTGCTCGACAACCTCTGCTCCGTGACCGACCAGCTCTTGATCTCGTCGTCACCCGTCGACTTCGGCGAGCCGACACACCTGGGGATCCGGCCACCCGAGGACTGGGCGGCAGAGCTCGCGCGGCGGGGCTTCTACCGCGCGTACGACGTCGACGCGTCGTTCATCACGCCGTGGGCGGTGCTGTACCGGAAGGGATCGCCCTCGATCGTCGACGTCGTCCGCGATGCCGAGCGTGCGCAGTGGCGCCTGCGGCAGGAGGCGACGGAGCTGCGCGCCCGCGTGCTGCAGCTGCACGCCGAGATGGAGATGCGGGACCAATCCGACGGGCGCCACTTTCCCGAGTTCGAAGAGCTGCTCGCGGCACGTGACCAGGCGCTCACGTTCGAGCGTCAGCTCGGCGAGGTGCGCGGCCAGCTGTGTGACGCCGAGGCGCAGATCGAAGGAACCCGCCACACGCTGACCGACTACGAGCGCATGCGCAGCTCGCCGGTTGTCCGGGTCTACACGCCGTACGCCCGCCTGCGCGAGTCGCTGGGCACACGTGTGCCGCGCGGTCCTCGCGCGGCTTCGGTGACCGCTCGCTGGTCGCTGCTCCTCATCCGACCGCCCGGCGCGACCGATGCCGACGCGGAGGCCACGCGCACATCGGTTGCCGCGCAACGGCGCGTCGTCGCCGAGGTGCTCGACGTGGCGGACGACGGTGACAGCATCGTGCATGCGCTGAATCGTGCGCTCGCTCGGGCGCACGGCGAGTGGGTTGCCGTGCTCGAAGCGGGCGATTTGCTCCGTCACGACGCGCTCGACGTCGTCGAAGCGGCGCTCGGGAGCACGCCGGAGAGCGACTTCGTCTACACCGCAGAGGACGGTCTCGCCGACACCAGTGGTCGCGTCTCACCCGTGCTCAAGCCCGCATGGTCACCCGATCGGCTTCGTTGCCAGATGTACACCGGGCGACTCTCCGCGTACCGCCGCGCGAGCGTCGTCGCGCTCGGCGGCTACCGGCCGGAGCTCGAGGGCGCCCACGAGTTCGACCTCGCGCTCCGCATGGGTGAGCACACCCACGCGGTCGTGTACGTCGACGAGCCGCTCGTGCGGCGCCGACGGGGTGCGGTTGCTTCGGGCCTTGCACCGGGCGAGCAGGGCCTGCGCTCAGGCGCCGCCGCGATCACCGAGCACCTCACGCGCACCGGCTTTCCGGCGAGCGTCGCGTGGGACGGTGCCTGGTCGGCCTTTCGGTTGCGTCCGGCGCTCGTCACGGCCCCGCCGGTGAGCATCGTCATCCCGACCGCGGGCACGCATCGACGGGTCCACACCCGCAACGTTCGCCTGGTACGTCAGTGTGTCGAGAGCATCGTGACCCGGTCGACGTACCCCGACTTCGAGGTGGTCTGCGTCGTCGACGAACCGGCGGCCGCCGACGTCACGGACGACCTCGCCGACTTCGGGACCCGCGTGCGGACGGTCGTCTTCAACCAGCCGTTCCACTTCTCGCGCAAGGTGAACCTGGGCGTCCACGTGGCGGAGGCCGAGCACCTCCTGATCCTCAACGATGACACCGAGGTGATCACCCCGGAGTGGATCGAGCACCTGATGATCCACGCGGTCGACCCCGAGGTCGGGGCGGTCGGCGGGCTCCTGCTCTTCGGCGACGGCCGCCTCCAGCACGCCGGCGTCGTGAGCGTCGACGGGAGCCCCGGGCACGGGTTCTATGGCTTCCCCGGAGACCACCCCGGCTACTTCGGCAACCTCCGCGTGCCCGGCAACGCGCTCGCCGTCACCGCGGCCTGCCTGCTCACCAAACGCGGCCCGTTCCTCGAAGTGGGCGGGTTCTCGCTCGCGTTCCCCTCCAACTACAACGACGTCGACTACTGCCTGAAGCTCCGTCGCCGCGGCTACCGGATCGCGTGGACGCCCGAGGCCCGCCTCTACCACTACGAGTCGTCGAGCCGGGGCGCGAAGCCCGTCGCCGCGGAGGAGCTCGCCGAGCTGCACCGCGCGGTGGGGCGACGACATCCGCGTCGACCCGTTCTACAGCCGTCATTTCGTGCGCAGCGCGGACTACGTGCCGGCACGGCCGCCCACCAGGGCCGGCGCGGCGTTCTCGGCTACGCTCCCGACGTCCTGAGGCAGGGCATCCGCAGCGCCACGCTGTCTCGCGCAACAGCTGCACCACGCAAGGTTGTTCCGACATGTCCTCTGCGACCTCGTCCCACGCCGAGACCTCGCCGGGCGCGGACCGCGCGCCGTCCGATGTCGAGCTCAGCGTCGTACTCCCCTGCCTCAACGAAGCCGAGACGCTCGCGGTGTGCATCCGAAAGGCGCTCGCCTCGATCCGGGAGCTCGGCATCACTGGTGAGGTCATCGTGGCCGACAACGGCAGCACGGACGGCTCGCAGGAGATCGCCGTCGCCGAAGGCGCGCGGGTCGTCCGCGTCACGGAACGCGGGTACGGCGCGGCGATCGCAGGTGGCACGACGGCCGCGCGCGGGCGCTTCGTCATCATGGCGGACGCCGACGACAGCTACGACCTGTCGAACCTGGGCGCATTCGTCACCGAGCTCCGCGGCGGCGCGGAGCTCGTGATGGGGAATCGGTTCCGGGGCGGGATCGCGCCGGGCGCGATGCCGCCGTTGCACCGGTACCTCGGAAACCCGATCTTGACGGCGGTCGGTCGGCTGCTGTTCCGGAGCCCCTGCAAGGACTTCCACTGCGGCATCCGGGGCTTTCGCCGCGACGCGGTCCTCGACCTCGACCTGCGCACCACGGGCATGGAGTTCGCCAGCGAGATGGTCGTGAAGGCGACGCTGGCGGAGCTGCGGATCACCGAGGTCCCCACGACGCTCTCGCCCGACGGGCGCAGCCGCGCGCCGCACCTGCGCACGTGGCGCGACGGCTGGCGCCACCTCCGGTTCCTCCTGCTCTTCAGCCCCCGCTGGCTGTTCCTCTACCCCGGCCTCGTCCTGGCGATCGCCGGCCTCGCGCTCGGGACCGCGCTCGTCGCCGGCCCGGTCTCGATCTTCGGGCTCGGCCTCGACGTCGGCGCGCTCGTGTTCGCCATGGTCGCGGTGCTCGTCGGCTTCCATTCGATCGTCTTCGCGGTGTTCGCGCCGCGTTCGCGATGAACGAAGGCCTCCTGCCGTCGTCGCCGACGATCGATCGGGCCTTCCGCGTCGTCACGCTGGAACGCGGCATCCTGCTCGGCCTCGCCATGCTGCTCATCGGGCTCGGCGTCGGCGTCGGTGCCCTCGTCTACTGGGGATCGAAGGACTTCGGCGCGCTCGACACGTCGACGTCGATCCGCATCGTCGTTCCCGCAGCGACCGCGATCGTCGTCGGCTTCGAGACCATCCTCGCGAGCTTCTTCCTGAGCGTGCTGGGTCTCGCGCGGCGATGACCGTCAGCGCGATCGTGCTGGCGTACGGATCCGAGCCCTGGTTGCGCCGTTCGGTCCACACGCTCCTCGATTCGCGCGACGTCGACGTCGAGGTCGTCCTGGTCGACAACGGCTGCACCGACGGCGCGGTCGACGAGCTCCGCGGGTTGGCAGGCCTCACCCTCGTGGGTGACGGCAGCAACCTCGGCTTCTCGGCCGGCAACAACCTCGGCGTCGCGGCGTCGTCCGGAGATCTCGTCGCGCTGGTCAACGGCGACCTCGTTGCCGCTCCCGACATGCTGGCGCGGCTCGCAGAGGTTGCAACGCGTCCGGAGGTGGGGGTCGTCGGCGCCAGCGTGCGGCTCGCGGACGACCCCGAGCGCCTCAACTCGGCCGGGAACGAGATCCATTTCCTCGGGTTCAGCTGGTGCGGGCACTTCGGCGAGCGCGCCGAGGACGCCGTCGTCGCGCCCGAGCTCGCAACCGTGATGGGCGCGGCGCTGATGCTGCGTCGGGACACGTGGGACCGGCTTGGAGGCTTCGAGCCCGAGTACTTCGCGTTCCACGAGGACGCCGACCTGTGCTGGCGGGCCCACCAACTCGGTCTGCGGGTGGTCTACGCACCACAGGCCGTCGGCGTTCATCGCTACGAGTTCGGGCGGGTCGGCCGGAAGATGTATCTCGCCGAGCGCAACCGGCTCATCTTCGTCGTGAGCTGCTGGGAGCGGGCGACGCTCCTCCTGCTCGCACCCGCGCTCGCGGCGATGGAGCTCGCGACGCTCGTGGCGGCCGCGCGCCAAGGGTGGCTGCGCCAGAAGCTCGACGGCTGGTCCTGGCTGTGGCGCCATCGGCGCTGGCTCGGCGACCGTCGTCGACGGGTGCAGGCGGCCCGAACGGTGAGCGATCGGGAGCTCGCCCCCCTCCTCTCGGATCGCCTCAGGGCGGGGAACTTCGAGCTTCCGGCCGCGCTCGCACCGCTCGACCAGGTGCTGGCGCTCTACTGGGCCCTGGTCCGGCGCGTCCTGCCACGCTGAGCGCAGTCAGCGGGTCCGGCCCCGGGTCAACCCGACGAGTCAGGTCAAGGGGTTCGGGTCGCGCGTGCGCTCGACGCGACGGCGTGCCGCGAGGGCGAGCCCGAGGACGTCGCCACGGCGCAGCCGCGCCAGCGCCGCGCGAGTGTTGTGGCGCCACCATCCGCGCGACGGACCCTTGTGGCGGGGATCGCCGATCGCCGACCAGAGCACCGGATCGAGGAGGTCGGGTGCGTGTCGGGGTGCGCGGCAGAATTCGACCAGCGGCTCGAGCACCTTCGACCACCGGAGCTCCTCGGCGAGGGCTCGGCTCGCGGCGGCGCGGCGGGCATGCGCGTCACGGTCGGCCAGCACCGCGTGGAGCGCTTCGGTGAGCGCTCCCACGTCCTCGGGGGGAACGGTGACGCCCGCGCCGGCGGCCTCGATGCGTTCGGCGAGCGAGTCGCCGCCCGTCGCGACGATCGGGAGGCCCGCCCACAAGTAGTCGAGCAGACGGGTGCGGAACGAGAACTCGGTCTCGATGTGGTCGAAGTGCGTGCTCACTCCGAGATCGGCATCGAGCAGGTAGTCCTGCCGTTGCTCGTAGGGCACCCAGTCCTCGTTGAAGAAGACGTGCGTGCCGACCAAGCTGAGCTCGGCGGCGAGCTCCCGGGTTTCGACGGCCATGCGCATCTCCCCTACGTGCGGGTTGGGATGCGCGAGCCCGAGGAAGAAGAGCCGTACCTCGGGCGTGTCGTGCCGAAGCTGGTCGACGGCGCGCAGGAGCGTCAGCGGGTCGAACCAGTTGTAGATGCCTCCACCCCACAGGATCACGCGGTCGTGAAGGCCGATACCGGGGACGACGCCCTTCAGGCGCGGCGTCACGCGCTCGGGCGGGTCGTCGCCGACACCGAACGGAACGACAGCGATGAGAGAGCCGAGGTTGGCCGACTCGTCGTACGTCGCCGGGTTCACTCGGCCGACGCCCGCGAGCTGGCCCAGCCAGAAGTCGCGCTGCTTCGGGCTCGCGCACAGGAAGAAGTCCCCGCGGGCGAGCTGCTGGTTCAGGACGCCGTTCGTGGCGATCGACGTCTCGTTGCGCTCGAGCGGCGCGAGGTCACGCGTCTGCTCGAGCACTTCCAGGTGGAACGGGTCGTAGATGTCGGCGATCACGATCCGATCTGGCTTCTGGAGCACCGGATGCGCCGCCATCAGGATTCCCTGGAAGACGACGATCTCCGCCCACCGCACCGCATCGTCGAACTCCGCGCGCGAGACGCCCCGCGCGTCGAAGGCGTCGTGCGAGACCGCGCATGTCTGGGTGGTCACCAAGCGCACATCGTGCTCGCGCGCCAGCGTCGCGGCGATCTCCCACGCACGGATGGCGGGTCCCGCCATCCGCTCCGTGAGCACGTCACCCGTTGCGACCAGCACCCTGCGTCGCGACGCCGTCTCAGCCACGAGGAGCGACCTCCCACGTACCTTCGAGGGCGAAGACACCGAACCCCGTCTTCGGGGTGCCCGGTGCGATGTCAAAACGCAGCGACCGGTGGCGATGGTCGTACGCATGACTCAACGACGAGTCGTACACGGAACCACTCAGGTCGTAGACGCCGGGCACCAGCGGCAGCCGAGGGATGCAGAAGTCGACGTCGCGCGCGCCGCGGGTGAGGTCGAGGCGGATCTGCGCATCGCGCGTGTTCGAACCTGCCGCCTCGCTGCCGTCGATCCGGTACAGCGCGAACCCGACGACCACGTCGTCGACAGGCTCGCTCGCTTCGATGTGAAAGCGCAACACCGCGGGATCGCCGGTGTGCAACAACGCCCCCGGCCGGCTGCCGTCACCGCGGATCTGCATCGTGGTGATGAGCGCCTCGCCGGAGCCCCAGCGCTGGCCGTGCTCCCCGTCGGATTGACGCTCGGCGAACAACTCACTGAGGTAGCCGTCGATGACGTCGCCGGCGGGCCCGACGTCGCGAAGTCGTCCGTGCTCCAGCAACGCGGCCTGGTGCGCGAGGTTGCGGACCGAGTCGAGCGCGTGCGTGACGATCACGATCGTCTTGCCCCGCTCGCTCAGGTCGGACACCTTCTCGATGCACCGCCGTTGGAACTCCGCGTCACCCACCGCCAGCACCTCGTCGACGAGCAACACGTCCGGATCGACGTTGATGGCAACCGAGAAGCCGAGCCGTACGTACATCCCCGACGAGTAGTTCTTCACCGGCACGTCGATGAACTGCTCCAGACCCGCGAATCCGACGATGTCATCGAACCGCGGATCGATCTGGCGCTTCGAGAGTCCGAGGATGGAGCCGTTCAGGTACACGTTCTCTCGGCCCGAGAGCTCGGCGTGGAAGCCGGCACCGAGCTCCAGCAGGGCGGAGACCTTGCCCTGCACCCGGATCGATCCTTGGTCCGGCGTCAAGATGCGCGCCAGGCACTTCAGCAACGTGCTCTTGCCCGAGCCGTTCTCGCCGATGAGCGCAAACGTCGAGCCGCGCGGGATCTCGAAGGACACGTCGCGCAGCGCCCAGAACTCTTCGTACTGGGCGCGCCGCCCACGGAGCAGCGCGATCTTCAGCGAATCGTTCCGGTCGCGGTAGAGCCGGAACTTCTTGGAGACGTTGTCGACGACAACCGCCGAGTCGCTCACAGCTCCTCCGCGAGGCGCCCCTGGAACCGCGAGAAAACCCAGAGGCCGAAGGCGAGCAGCGCGCCCGACCACGCGACGAGATAGCCGATCTTGTCGAGCGGGGGGAAGCGGAGGTCGTAGAGCGCGTCCCGGTAGCACTCCACGAACACCACGAGCGGGTTGAGGCGGTAGACCGTCCCGAGCGGGAACGTCCCTCCCAGCAGGTGCGCCGTCTTCGGGACGTAGTCCAGCGTGTACACGATCGGCGCCGAATAGAAGATCGCCTGGAGCGCGATCCCGATGAAGTGCTGCACGTCGCGGAAGTACACGTTGACGACGCTGAGCATCAAGCCGATGCCGAGCACGAAGACCCCCTCGATCACCATGATCGCGAAGGCCACCGGCAGCCACGGCAGGACCATGTTGCCGAAGAGCAGCAGCACAACGGCGAGCACGCCCATCTCGACGAGGAACGAGACGAACAGCGCGAGCAGGTTCGATGCCACGAGCAGCTCGCGGGGGAAATAGACCTTCTTGACCAGGTTGCTGTTGCCGAGCAGGGCACCCATCGACCCCGTGAGGCCGGCCGAGAAGAAGTTCCACGGGAGGAGCCCGCAGAGGAGGAACATCGCGAAGGAATGGAGTCCGCTCGGATTCCCGACCGGCGGTGTCACCTTCAGGAACACGCCGAAGATCACCGAGAAGATCGCCATCGTGGCGAGCGGGTTCAGGAGCGACCACGTCCACCCGAGCACGGAGCGCTTGTACTTGCCCCGGAGCTCCCGAAGGGTCAGGTTGAGCGTGAGCTCGCGCGACTCGACATACTCGGCGAGACGCCCCATCGCTGCCGCACGCTAGCGCAGGGTCCGCCGCGATCCGGGCCCTCAGCCGGTGACGAACCCGGGCCGCGACGCCGTCACGCGAGCACCGCGGTGGGCGAGCAGGTCGGTCCCCGCGCCGGTGAGGATCGCGAGATACAAGAGCCCCGTGGCGGCCATCACCGCCGCGTAGGAGCGCTCCCGGAGCGCGAACCAGGTCATCACGACGAGGCCGATCGTGGTCACCGCAGCCACCACCCACATCCATCCGAAGATCCCGCCGTAGCCGTCGTTGATCGAACCGTCGAGGACGCTGATCATCCCGGTCGGGAGCAGGAAGACGAGGACTTCGAACGGCCAGACCCAGCCCACGAGGCGCGTGAGTTCGCGGATCGGCTGGCGCCCGAGGCCGGGCTGCACGAGGTACCAGTGACCCAGGAGCATCGCGTCGGTCACCGCGCCGAGGAACACTGCGCCGACGAGCAGGCGGGTAAGCGACAGCGCGTAGGGCCCACCCACGTCGGCCGCCGCGCCGGTCATCGCGACCAACCCCACGACGCCCGCAAGCAGGTCGAGTAGCGGCGGTGGTGAGCCCGGCCCGGTCGTCCCCGCGGCGCGCCGGGCGATCGACCGCGCGAGCGCGCCGAGGATCGTCACGGTCATCCCGGCGGCGAGGATCTCGCGCACCGTCGCGCCCGTGCCCGAGGCCCCCAGTCCGGCGACGAGTCCGCCGACCGCGAGCGTTGCGTACACGGCGCGGAGGAGCCAACCGAAGCCGAGCCCGACGACCCGATGGCGCGTCGTCACCCAGCACGAGAGCATCCCGCCCGCCGCCCACTGGACGAGGACGGTCGCGAGATCGAGGCTCATCAGTCGACGGAGACGAGCTCGACACGGGCGCGTGGTTCAGCCGGCGTGGTCCAACCTCGGTCGCCACGACGATGTCCTCGAGTCGCATGCCGAACCGTCCCGGCACGTAGATGCCCGGCTCCACGCTGAACGCGTTCCCGGCGACGAGTGGCGCGTCGTTCCCCGCCACGACGTAGGGATCTTCATGAGCCTCGAGACCGATGCCGTGACCCGTGCGATGGATGAATCGCTCGCCGAGCCCCGCGGCCGCGATGACGGACCGCGAGGCGGCGTCGACCTCGGTGGCCGGTACGCCGACGCGCGCGGCGGCGACCCCGGCTTGCTGCGCCTCCACGAGCACCGCGTACGCGTCGCGGACCTCGGCGTCGGGCTCGCCCACGGCGAACATCCGGGTGATGTCGGAGCAGTACCCGTGCATCGTCCCGCCGAAGTCGCAGAGAACGAGCTCGCCCGGCGCGATCACGCGGTCGCCGGGCTCGTGGTGTGGGCTCGCGGCGTTCGGACCGGAGGCGACGATGGCGAAGTTCGCGCGTTCGGTGCCCGGCGTCGAGCATGCGCTCGACGAGCTCGCGGTGCACGTCGATCTCGCGTCGCCCGGCGAACGGACGCGTGGCGCATCGCGGCGGCAACCCCGTCGACTGCTGCCCCCGCCGCCGCGAGGGCCTCGATCTCCGCCGTGTCCTTGACGGCACGGAGCGGCCCGACGACGTCCCGGGCGGGCCGGAACGTGACACCCGCCAGCGCGTCCTGCAGCGCGAGCACGAAGCGGGCCCAGGTCTGATCGCCGATCGCGACACATCGGGCGCCGGACACGAGTCCCGCCACCAAGGCGATCGGATCGTCGGTCTCGCGCCACGCCAGCACCGTGAAGGTGTCGGGCCGCTCCTCGACCCGAGGACGTTCCAACTCGGGAACCACGAGCGTCGCGTGCTCCCCCGCCCGGACGACGAGCATGGTGAGCCGCTCCAGCGGCATCGCCTCGTAGCCCGTGAGGTACGGCAGGTCGGGCCCGACCGAGCACAACAGCGCGTCGACGCCGAGCTCGGCCATCCGCCCGCGCGCGCGTGCCATCCGCTCGGGGTAGCGTCACGGCGTCAACGTAGCGAAGGGTGCACTCACACGCGAGCAGCGGCGACGGGCGTCACCGCACGCTTCGCGTGGTAGCTCGAGCGAACCAATGGCCCGCCTCGACGTGGCGGAAGCCGAGCCGCTCGGCGTACGCGCCGATCGCGGCGAACTCGTCCGGCGTGCACCAACGGGCGACGGGCAGGTGCAGACGGCTCGGCCGGAGGTACTGGCCGACGGTGAGGATGTCGACCCCGACGCCGCGCAGGTCGCCGACCGCGCTCGAGGATCTCCTCGTGCTGTCTCACCCATCCCGACGATGAGCCCCGACTTGGTGATGAGGCCCGCCGCCTTGGCCCGCGCCGAGCACGGCCAGCGATCGCGCGTACCCGGCCGACGGACGCGCCGCGCGCTGGAGGCGCGCCACGGTCTCGAGGTTGTGGTTGAGGACGTCGGGTCGGGCGTCGAAGATCACGCCGAGCGCCGCCGAGTCGCCCTTGCAGTCGGGGATGAGCACCTCGACCCGCGTGTCGGGGCGTCGCGCGCGGATCGCCTGGATCGTCGCCGCGAAGATCGCCGCGCCGCCGTCGGCGAGGTCGTCACGCGCCACGCTGGTGACGACGGCGTGCTCGAGGCCGAGCGTGGCGACCGCGTCGGCGACACGGGCCGGCTCGTCGTCGTCGACGGGCAACGGATGGCGCGTGTCGACGAGGCAGAACCCGCATGCTCGGGTGCATCGGTCGCCGAGGATCATGAACGTCGCGGTGCCGTCGGCCCAGCACTCGTAGATGTTCGGGCACCCCGCCTCTTCGCAGACGGTGTGCAGTTCCAGCGAGCGCATCAATCGCTTCGTCTCGCGATACCCCTAGCCGAGCTCGGCCTTCACGCGCATCCACTCCGGCGGCGCGCGTCGTGTCCTCGAGCGCGATCGACACCGGCCTCGGCGAGCCGGCCGAGCAGCCGTACGGGTGCTCGCGCCGTCGGGTCGCTCCCACGACTGAACGCCGACAGGTCCGCCGACGCGACGCCGCCACGCCACGTCTGCACGTCGCCGTCGCCAGGCCGAAGTGCTCGCGCGAACCGCGTGGTGACGACGTCGACGACCCGCGCATCGGCGGCGCCGCGCCCGAGCACCTGCCGGATCGACGTCACGCCCTTAGTCGCTCGATGCCGCACGGCACGATGTGGTCGAACATCGCGAGGTCCGGATCGACGTTGAGGGCAAAGCCGTGCCGGGTCCGCCCCCGTGCCACCTTGACGCCGATCGCGGCGATCTTCTCGTCGCCGACCCACACCCCGGTCAACCCGGCTCGCGGCGCGCGCGACCACGCCGAGATCGGCCAGTGCGTCGATCAACACGGCCTCGAGCAGCGCGGACGTACGCGACGACGTCGCGCAGACCGTCGCGCCACTCCGGCAGCGTCGACGATCGGGTAGCCGACGAGCTGCCCGGGCCCGTGATACGTCACGTCGCCGCCGCGATCGACGGCGAACAGCTCCGCCCCGACCGCCGCCGGGGGCGCGAGGACGTGCGCCGGATCGGCCTGCATGCCGACGTGTAGACGTGCGGGTGCTCCAGCAGCAGCAGGTAGTGCTCGGCGAGCGATGCGTGCGAGCGCGCGCTGGAGCGCATCGCCGTCGGAGTACGCCGACCCGACCGAGCCACCGGACGTGCAGGCGCGTGCCGTCAATCGAGCTCGGCCGCCCAGTCGTGCGTCTCGATGCCGTGCTTCACTGCAGCGAGAAACGCGGCCGCGTAGGCGCCGTCGAACGCCCGGTGATCCCAGGTCAACGCGAGCATCCCGGTGTGGTGGATCGCGATGACGTCTCCGGCACCAGGCACCTCGATCACGACGGGGCGCTTCGCGACGCCGTCGGTCGACAAGATGGCGACTTGGGGCTGGTTGATGATCGCCAGTGTGAGGAAGGTGCCGGCGGCACCGGGATTGGTGATCGTGAACGTTCCGCCGAGCACCTCGTCGGGCTTGAGCTGCTTGCTCCGTGCCGTGCGACGCGAGGTCGTGGATCTCCCGTGCGATCGCCGGAAGACGCTTGCCGTCGGCGTTGCGGATCACCGGTGCGACCAGTCCCTGGTAGTCGAGATCGACGGCGATGGCGAGGTGCACGTCGTGGTGGTGCGACGAGGTTGTCACCCTCGACGCTCGCGTTCACGTCGGGGAAGTCGTCGATGACGTCACATACCGCACGGACCACGAACGGCAGGTAGGTGAGCGAAAACCCCTCGCGCTCGCTTCCACGCGTCGCGGTGCGCGGCCCGCACCTGTGCGACGTGTTCGTAGTCGACCTCGATGGAGGTACGACGTGCGCGCTCGTCGCACTGGGATCGCACCATGTGCTCCGCGATCCGGTGCCGCAAGTTCGAGAAGGGCACGACCTCGTCGGAGGCGGCACGCGGTACCTCGTCAGCAGGGCTGGCGAGCGGCGCCGGCGCAGCTTCCTCGGGAGCGGGTCCCGCGGGCGCGGGCGGCACCGGTTCCTGGGACGCGGGTGGAGCGTCGTGCGTGGGAGCGGCGGCCTCGGAGGACGGCGCGCTCGCGCCGCGGACCGCGGCGTCCAGCACGTCCTTGCGGGTGATCCGGCCTCCCTCGCCGGTGCCGACGATCGCGGCGACGTCGAGCCCGTAGTCGGCGACCAGCCGGCGCACCATCGGGGAGCTGAGCGATCCGCCCACCACTCCCGCCGGCGGGGCGGGCGCCTCGGCGGCCGGGGTCGGTGCCGACGCCTCCGGCGCGGCCGGGGTCGCCGCGTGCGCCACCGGGGCTTGGGGTACGGGCTCCAGCGCCGCGGGCTGCGGTTCCGGCGCCGCAGGCTCGGGGGCAGGCGGCGTCGCGACCGTGCCGGCGGGAACGTCGGAGATCACCGCGAGCACGGTCCCGACGGCGGCCGTGTCGCCCTCGGGGACACGGATCTCGACGACGGTGCCCGCCGTCGGCGCCGGCACCTCCGAGTCCACCTTGTCGGTCGAGACCTCGAACAGCGCCTCGTCGGCCTGGACCTGCTCACCGACCCGCTTGAGCCATCGGGTGATCGTTCCTTCGGTGACGGTCTCCCCCAGCTGGGGCATCGTGACGTCCACCCGCGTCTCCTCGTGTGGTCGAGTCGTCTGGTCTGGTCGGGCGTCAGCCGTGCAGCGCCCGGCCGGTGAGCGCGAGCGCGGATTCGCCGAAGAGCTCGCCGAGCGTCGGATGCGGATGGATCAGGTTGCCGACGTCCGCGACCGTTGCTTCCCAGTTCACGGCGAGATACCCCTCGCCGAGGAGCTCGGTCGCCCAGGGCCCCACGATGTGGACTCCGAGGATCACGCCGTCGTGCTCCGCGACGATCTTCACCAGCCCGTCGGTCTCGCCCATGATCACTGCACGGCTGTTGCCGGCGAACCGATGCACCGACGTCACCACGTCGAAGCCGTGCTCGAGCGCCGCCTCCTCGGTCAGGCCCGCAGAGGCCACTTCCGGATGGCAATAGATCCCCCACGGGACCTTGGCATCGTCGACCGGCGGCGTCGGCTCGCCGAGGACGGTCTTGATCGCGACGATCGCCTCCGCGAACCCGACGTGCGCGAGCTGCGGACCGCCCGCAACGTCACCCACCGCGTAGACGCCGGGAACAGTCGTGCGCTGCTGCTCGTCGACACGGATCGCTCCGTGCTCGTCGAGCTCGATGCCCGAACCCTCGATCCCGATGCCGTCGACACGCGGCGCACGTCCGATGCTGATCACGATCCGGTCGACCGTGACCTGTTGCTGGGTGCCTGCCGCGTCGTCGAACGTCACCGCGAGCTCGCGAGTGCCCTCGATGCTCGTGACGCGCGCGCCGGCGTGCACCGCGATCCCGCGCTTGCGGAACGCGCGCGGCTCGACGACCTCCGAGCAGGCGGCATCGACACCGGGCAGGACTCTCGGAAGCGCCTCGAGCAACGTCACCGACGCTCCGAGGTCCGACAGCAGCGACGCGAACTCACAACCGATCGCGCCGGCACCGACGATCGCGACCCGCGCGGGAACCTCCGTCAGATCGAGCACGTGGTCGGACGACAGCACCCGGCTCCCGTCGAAGTCGAGGCCAGGGAGCGATCGGGGCACGGACCCTGTCGCGAGGATCAACGCGTCGCCGACGACCTCGGATCCGTCGGAGACCCGGACGTGGTGTGCACGCGCGTCGACGATCGAGCCAGTGCCCGGTACGACGGTCACCTTGCGACCCTTCAGCAGCGACTCGAGCCCGCGGTGAGCCGGTCGATCACCTGTTGCTTGCGCGTCTGGCTGACTGCGAGGTCGACACCGGCCTCGGTGGCCGCGACGCCAAACTCCGCCGCCGAGCGCACCGTGCGCAGCACCTCGGCCGTCTGGAGGAGCTCCTTCGCGGGGATGCAGCCGCGGTGGAGACAGGTCCCACCGACGCGCTGCTCCTCCACCAACGCGATGCGCAGCCCTGCGGCGGCGCCGTACAGCGCCGCCGCGTAGCCGCCGGGGCCACCCCCGAGAACGACGACGTCGAAGTGCTCAGCCACTGGCTCCCCTTCGGTCACACGGCGCGACACGCCATTCTCGCGCCCAGGACCGCGGCGCCGGTTACCTGGCCTCGAGGATCTGGATGGCCGAGGCCGCGAGGATGGCGATCGCGGACAGCGCGGCCAGGATGATGAGCTTGCGGGTGCTCACGGCGACGATCCTCGCACCGCGAGCCGCTCGCGAGCGAGGCGACGGGTGACCGATCTCGGCCGGCACGCTGGTTATGCTCGGCGCGCCTTTCTCCTTTGCTCCCGTTCTCCCCTTCTCCCCTTCTCTCGGGCCCGCGCCTGTCGGGCCCGCGCCCCGAACCGACCAGAATCTTGGGCTGAGAGCCATCGATGGCGCAGCGCGGAGAGCGAGTGATCGAAGCCGCACGACGCACCGTGCCCGAAGGCACCTTCGCGGTCGGCCTGGGGCTGGCGATCTCGGGCATCACGACCTACGGGTTCCAGATCATCGTGTACCAGGCCCTCCCGAAGGCGCAGTACACGGCACTCAACGGGCTGTGGGTCGTGGCGTTCGTGCTGGCTCCGGGGTTCTTCCTCCCCCTCGAGCAAGAGGTGGCCCGTGCGCTGGCGCATCGCCGGGCGCAAGGACTGGGTGGTGGTCCGGTCGTGCGCCGGGCCGCGGCCGCAGGCGCGTTGCTCGCCGTCATCCTCATGTCGCTCGTCGTGGTGGGCGAGCTCAGCGCGCACGCCTTGTTCGGCGGCGGGCTGCGCCACAACGTGTTCCACGGCTACGGCTCGCTCTTCGTGTGCCTGGTGATCTCGCTCGGCACCTACGCGGTGCAGCACTTGACGTGCGGCACGCTGTCGGGAAGTGGGCGCTTCGGCCCGTACGGGTTGGTGCTCGCGGCCGAAGGCATCATCCGGGTGCTCCCCTGCATCGTGCTCTGGGCGTTCGGGGTGACCAACCTGATCGTGTTCGGTCTGGCGTTCGCGCTGCCTCCCCTGCTCTCGAGCATCGCGGCGCTGCGCGGCCAGCAGGGGCTCCTGCCACCCGGGCCCGAGGCACCGTGGTCGGAGCTGTCGGTCAACATCGGCTGGCTCTTCGGGGGCTCGGTCCTCGCGCAGGCCCTCAGCTACTCGCCCGTCCTCGCCATCATCGTGTTCGCCACGAACACCGCGGAGCGGGAGTCGGCCGCCGACTTCATCGTCGGGTTCTTCCTGGCGCGGGTCCCGATCCTGATGTTCCAGGCCGCGCAGGCGGCCCTGCTCCCGAAGCTCGCCGCGCTCAGCGGCTCGGGGCGGCGTGAGGAGTTCGTCGGCGCGCTCATGAAGCTCGTGTTCGTCGTGGTGGGGATCGCCGCCATCGGCGTCATCGGCTGCGCCGCGGTCGGGTCGTTCGTCGGCGAGCACCTGTTCGGCGGCAAGTTCAAGCTCGGGAACGGCGACCTGGCGCTGCTCGCCGCCGGCAGCGGCCTGTTCATCCTGTCGCTCACCCTCGCGCAGGCGTTGATCGCGCTGCTCGGCCACGCGCGCCGCGACCGTGGCGTGGCTCATCGGCAACGTGGTGTTCTGGGTGGCCGCGGCGGCGAGCAACGCTCGCCTGTTCGTCCGCGGCGAGCTCGGCTTCGTCGCCGGCGCGGTCGCGAGCTCCATGGCGATGACCGCGTTCCTCGTGGTGCAGATCAGCAAGGGCGTCGGCAGCGAGAGCCTCGAGACCTTCGTGGAGGCGATCGAGCACGAGCGCCTTGAGCTCTAGCTTCCCCCTCGACCGCGTTCCCGCGGGCGATCGGCCAACCACGCGTGTCGCGATCGACGCCACCCCACTGCTTGGCCATCCGACCGGCGTCGGGCAGATGGTCCAAGGGCTCGCCGGTGCGCTCTCGTGGCGCCGAGACCTCGAGCTCACCGGGTACGCGCTGACCTGGCGCGGGCGCAAGGACCTCGCGCGTGTGCTCCCGTCCAGGATCAGACCCGCGACCGCCGCCCTTCCCGCGCGGATGGTGCGCGCGGCGTGGATGCGCTGGGACCGCCCACGCGTCGAACGGTGGACCGGCGCCGTCGACGTCGTGCACGCCACCAACTTCGTTGCACCGCCCGCGCACGCGCCCGTGCTGGTGACGGTGCACGATCTGACGCCGGTGCGCTTCCCCGAGCTATGCACCCCCGACGCGCGGCAGATCCCCGAGCTCGTACGCCGCGCCATCCGTCGCGGCGCGCGACGTGCATGCCGTGAGCGATTCCGTGGCCCAGGAGGTGTGCGACGTCTTCGGGGTCGACCGTGCCCGGGTCACGCGCGTCTACCAGGGGGTCGACGAGGTGACGCCGGGCGACGCGGCGCGCGGCGCCAAGGTCGCGGGCGCCCGTCGGTACGTTCTCGCGCTCGGCACGATCGAGCCCCGCAAGAACCTGCCGCGGCTCGTGCGCGCGTTCGACGCGGTCGCCGCCGATGACTCCGGGCTCCACCTCGTGATCGCCGGACCCCCCGGCTGGGGAGACGCCGAGCTCGCGGGCGCCGTCGACGCGGCCGTGCACGGCAGCCGGATCCGGCGGCTCGGGTACGTCGACGACACGGCGCGCCGCGACCTCCTCGCGGGCGCGCGTGTGCTTGCCTACCCGTCGCGTTACGAAGGGTTCGGGCGTCCACCGCTCGAGGCAATGCAGGCCGGGGTGCCCGTCGTCGCGTCACGCGCCGGCGCAATTCCCGAGGTGCTCGGCGACGCGGCGCTCCTCGTCGAGGGCGACGACACCGATGCCCTCGCCGGCGCGCTCGAGCAGTTGCTCTCCGACGACGAGCTGCGCGCCACCCTCGTCACGCGCGGCCACGCGCGGCGTCGCGCACTTCACCTGGGCGTCGACCGGCGACGCGATGGCCGAGCTCTACCGCGCCGTCGCCGGCGCGGGCCGCGCCTGACCGCGACCCTCAGACGTCCCAACACTCAGACGTCTTGGCGGTCGAGCCAGCCCAGCAGCGTGGCGATGGCACGCGGGTCGTGGCGCAGCCGGTGACCGGCTCCTTGCACGATGCGCAACTCCGCCGACGGTCCCGCGGCGTCCGCGATCGCGCGCGCGTCGGCGAGCGGGACCTCGTCGTCATCCGAGCCGTGCAGCACGAGCAGCGGTCGTTCCCCGAGGCGTCGCGCCGCGCCGGTGGCGTCGATCGAGGCCGCCGCGCGGGCCCACGCGCTCGGATTGTTCGGGAAGTCCGGCGAGCGCACCATACCCATCTCGCGCGCATGGCCGAGCAGCCCGCGCGGATCGCGTGACCACGACGCGAGCGACACCGGCGCCGCGACGGCCGCGACGCCGCGGACCGCGGGATCGTCGGCGGCCTCGCACACCGCGAAGGTTCCGCCGTGCCCGAAGCCGACGGTCCAGACCCCGCGGACGTCCTCGTGGCCGCCGAGGGTACGCACCGCCGCCCGGAGGTCGGCGAGCCATCCGCCGGCGGAGAAGTCGCCGTCGGACGTGCCCGTGCCGCGGAAATTGAACGTCAGGACGTACCAGCCGGCGTCGAGCGCCAGGCGGTCGGCCAGGGCCGGGTAGGTCGTGCCCACGGTCGCCGCACCACGCGGCTCGTTCGCGAGACCGTGGCACAGCACCAATCCGTTCGCCCGCCCCGGATTCGGGGGCGCGGCGAGATGCGTCGCCAACCGCAACCCGTCGGACCGGATCGTCTCGTCCATGCGAGGCCTATTGTGGGCGCGTGGCTCCTGCGTTCAAGGAATGGGCCGCCATCGTGCACGGCCTGCTGGAGGGCGAGCAGATCGTCGACGTGCGCAAGGGCGGCCTCCGCGAGGACGGCCGTCACTTTGCGATCCTCGCCCGGCGCTTCTGGTGGTACCCAACCGCCGAGCATCAACGCGCCGAGCTCCTGAAGCCCGCGTACCGGCATTGGATCGACCTCGCGTCGGCGGCTCCGGTCGGCGAGGACATCCACATCGAGGGCTGGGCCGAGGTGGTGGGTACGGCGCGCCTGACCGAGCCCGAAGCGCTCGACGCCCTCGACAGCCGCTTCGTCTGGACCCGGGACTACGCCGAGACACGCTTGCGCTGGAAGCGGCGTGACCCGCTGTGGATCCTCGCGCTCCGCGTGTATCGGCTCGACGAGGCGGTCACGCTCCCCTGGCGCGATCGGTATGCGGGCTGCACCTCGTGGGTCGAGCTCGACGGGCTCCCCGACGATCCCACCGAGCTGGCAGCCGCGCCCGCGCTCTCCGACGTCGCGTTCGCGGCTCGACTCCGAGGCATCGCCGCCGCGCTTCCCGACGGACTCGATTCCGCCGTGAGCCCGGCCGTCAGCCGCTGAGCGCGAGATCCTCGGCCTCCGTGGCAACGGTCTTCGTCACCGGCGCAAGTGGTCTGATCGGCTCGAACGTGTGCGAGGCCGTCGTTGCGGCGGGCCATCGCGCACACGCGCTGGTGCGCCGCGGATCGGCGCCCGAGACGACCGACGCGCTCACCGATCTCGGCGCCGAGCTCCGCTGGGGTGACCTCACGAGCGCCGACGACGTGCTCCGCGCGAGCGATGGTTGCGATGCCTGCATCCACACCGCGGCGCTCGTTGTCGGCGGGCCGCCGCGTCCATGGTCCGACTTCGTCGCGGTGAACGTCGACGGAACGCGCCACGTGTTGGACGCGGCCGAGCACCACGGTTTCGATCGCACGGTGTGCCTGAGCACCAGCGCGTCCTTCGAGCGCACGACCACGCTGACCGAGGACGTCGTCCCACTTCGCGATCGTGGGCGCGACGATCCATACGCGGCCACGAAGCTCCTCGCGTGGGAGGACGTCGTGCAGCGCGTCGCGGCCGGGCTCGACGCCGTGACCGTGCTACCCGGCGGCTACGGGCCCGCGCCGACGCTGCGACGCGCGATCGAGCCTCCGGGCCTCAACGACCGGATCATCCGAGCGCTCGGGGGCGCGCTCGACACGTTCCCGCCGATGCGATCGGCCCCCGTGCTCGCGTCGGACGTCGCCGTGGGCTGCGTGGCGGCGCTCGATCGCGGTGTGGCCGGTGAGACCTATCTCCTGACGGGGCGGCCCGAGGACGTCGTCGACGCCGCGGAGGTCCTCAACCGCGCGATCGCGGTCGCCGGTCGTCCGCACCACGTCCGGCCGCTCTCGCCAGAAGAGATGCGCAGCGACGAGGTGCTCGCCCGTTGGGGACCGTCCGTGGTGCGCGCGACCCTCGAGCAGCCGGAACCGCCCTTCTCGAACGTGTTCACCGTCGAGCGCCTGGGCTACGACCCGACACCGCTCGACGCGGCGATCGAGCGCACAGTCTCCTGGATGCTGGAACACGGCTTCGCCTGAGCGCGGCTGACCGCGTCGGCGCACTCAGCCGCGCGTGATCGAGGAGTCCGGCCGATAGCCGCGGTTGCGCGCCTCGGCGAGGGTGTCGGGGCCAAAGGTCGCGAAGGTCTCGGCGCGCAGGATGTCACCGACGGCGGCGATGCTCGCCGGGTCCTGCGAGTCGAGGTCGTAGACGACCTGCGTCCGCTTGTCACCGAGATAGCGGAACTGCTCGAAGCGCGTCGGTCGGCTCATGCCGATGACAGTACGCGGACCGATCGAGTACTCCGGACGCGTCGGGGAGAGTGCCCTGGGGCACCCTCCCCGACGTCGAGATGATGGGAACCGACGAGCAGTCGCGTGGGGGGGACCAGCTCCCACCTGCTCGGCGGCGGCGCGGCGGTGGGATTCCGCCGGGCGGTCCGTCAACACTGAGCTGACGCGTCCTAGCGGCCGCGCACCTCCAGGGTCCCGGGTTTATCGTTCAGTTGGACCACCTCCTTTCCCTGGTGCCTTTCTTGTAGCACGAGGTGGGTCACGAGGAGGAGGATTTCCGTTCGTCGGGGGGCGCAGGAGCCTGCGGCCCGACGGCGCCGATCGCGCGCAAGAACGTCAGCTGCGTGTCGACCACCGCGTAGACCTGCTCGGGCAGGTAGGCCTCCCCCGTCGCCGCGCACCGCTCGAGGATGTAGTCGACGGTCTCCGCGCCACCGATGACAACCGTTCCGGGCGGATGGCTCGTGGACCCGTTCGCCGACACGCCCTTGCGCTTGAAGAACTCGACTTGGAAGTCGAGGATCCGTCGCACGTCGGCGGGCGTCAACGTGGCCGCCACGAGGTCCGGCAGATGCTGCACCACCCACCGGTACGCCTCGTCGAGGTCGAAGAGCGCCGGCGGGGGCCGGCGGGCGATGCGGCCCGCTTCACGGCCGACGACGAACGCGGCGATCGCGACGACCAGCGCGACGACCAGGAAGCCGGCGACCACCTCCACGGCCGCAGCGTACGTGCCGGCCACGCAGCCGCCAGACGAGCGGCACCCGCAGGACGCGGGAGCGGGCCCGCAGGTACCCTGCGCGCATGCGCCCCGCGCACTTCGTGGACCGCGGCGTCAGGGTCGACAAGCTCGTCGTCGGGCCCTACGAGAACAACGTCTTCGTCGTCCGCTGCACCGAGACCGGTGAAGCGCTGCTCATCGACGCGGCGAACGAGCACCGGCTTCTTCTCGACGTGAGCCGCGCAACCGGCGTGCGGCGCGTCCTGACGACGCACGGGCACCTCGACCACATTCAGGCGGTGACGGCGATGCGCGACGCCGGGATCGACGTGGGGATCGCCGCCGCCGACGCGTCGATGTTGCCGGGCTACGACTTCGTCATCGACGACGATGACGTGATCACCGTCGGCGCCCTGCGCCTCCGCACGATCCACACGCCGGGGCACACCCCTGGGTCCATGTCGTTCCGCCTCGAGGGCACGCGCCTGCTCTTCACCGGCGACACCCTGTTTCCCGGCGGGCCGGGCGCGACCGCGTCGGTCGGGGGCGACTTCCGCCAGATCATCGCATCGATCGATCGGCGCCTCTTCACGCTCCCCGCCGACCTGCTCGTGCTCCCCGGCCACGGACTCGACACGACCGTGGGCGACGAACGTCCCCATCTCCAGGAGTGGGTCGACCGCGGCTGGTGACCAGCGAGCAGTGCACACAGGGCGAGCAGCGGCGTGCGGAGCGCCGCGGAGGACGCTCGCCAGCGAGCGACTGACCGCGAGCCGGGTCTCCCGGCTCGCAAGGAGCGAGTGAACCAACTGGGAGGATCGCATGGCGGAGATCACCGACCACGAGCGCAGCGAGCTCACGGCAGCCAACGCGTCGGGCCGCGCACCCGTGGTCTTCATCCACGGCTTGTGGCTCCTGCCGAGCAGTTGGGACCGTTGGCGGACCGTCTTCGAAGACGCGGGGTACACCACGCTCGCACCCGGCTGGCCCGACGACCCGAACACGGTGGCCGAAGCGAACCGGCATCCGGAGGTGTTCGCGCACAAGACCGTAGGAGAGGTCGCGCGGCACTACGAGGAGGTCATCGGCGAGCTCGACCGCACACCCGCCGTCATCGGGCACTCGTTCGGAGGGCTGCTCGCCCAGATCCTCGCGGGCCGGAGCGCGTCGGCGGCATCGGTCGCGATCGATCCTGCGCCGTTCCGCGGCGTGCTGCCGCTGCCCATCTCGGCGCTCAAGTCGGCGTCGCCCGTGCTCGGCAATCCAGCGAACCGCAACCGCGCCGTGCCGCTCACCTACGAGCAGTTCCGCTACGCCTTCGCGAACGCGGTGAGCGAGGAGGAGGCCAAGGAGCTCTACAACACCTATGCCGTGCCTGCCGCCGGCGCACCGCTGTTCCAGGCGGCGACGGCCAACCTCAACCCGTGGACCGAGGTGAAGGTCAAGACCAAGACCGCGGATCGTGGGCCGCTCCTGATCATCTCCGGCGAGGAGGACCACACCGTGCCGTGGTCGGTCGCGAAGGCGTCGTACAAGTTGCAGCAGCGCAACCCGGGCGTCACCGAGGTGGCGAAGATCCCGGGCCGCGGCCACGCGCTCGACCATCGACCACGGTTGGCGTGAGGTCGCCGACACCGCGCTTGGGTTCGTGCAGCGGTTCGTGAAGCCCTGACGCTCCTGACCTCAGGCGAAGAATTCGTCGGCGAGCAGGTCCATGAGCAGGTTGTCGTGCCAGTCGCCGTCGGGCCCGCGCTCGTACTGGCGCATGACACCCACGGGCCGGAACCCGACCTTCGCGTAGGCCCGGATCGCGGCGTCGTTGTCGGCCGCGGGGTCGATGACGATCCGGTGGTAGCCGTGCTGCACCACGAGATGGCGCGCGAGCGTGCGCACGGCGTCGCTGCCGACGCCCCGGCCTTGGACTGCAGGGTCGACGTAGATGTCGATGCTCGCATGGCGGTAGTCGGGCTCGTCTTCGGGCTGCCATTGGATCCAGCCGACGATCTCCTGCTCGAGCTCGATCACGTAGGCGACGACGCCCGGTTCCGCGAAGTCGGACTCGACCGCCGTGCGCAGGTCGGTGCCCCCGCGCCAACGGGCCGCCACTTCCGGCGTCCCACGGATGCGGACGAGGTCGGGGATGTCATCGGCGAGGGCCAGACGGAGGCGCACCGAGGTTCCGCAGAGCACCATCACCGCGAGCCTACGGGCATGTCATGTCTGGGCTTCGGCGTACACCGCCGCGGTCGCGGCAGCGCAGCGCTCCCAGCTGAACGCCGCGGCGCGCACCGGCCCGAGCGCGGCCAGCCGATGGCGCGCCTCGTCGTGCTCGAGGAGCTGTTCGAGCACGACGACCCAGGCATCGATGTCGTCGGGATCGACGAGCCGCGCCGCGTCGCCCACGACCTCGCGCAGCGCGGGGATGTCGGAACACGCGACCGCGGTGCCCTGGGCCATCGCCTCGAGCACCGGCAGTCCGAAGCCTTCGTGACGGCTCGGGAACACGAAGAGGTCGGCCCCTGCGAGGAGCGCCGCGACATCTCCCGCCGGCACCGCGCCGACCACGCGCACGCGTGGCCCGAGCCGGCGCCGCGTCGCGGCGCCGTCGTTTCCGGACCACCCGCTGGGCCCGGCCACCACCAGCTGGTGCGGGAGGTCCGAGGTCGCGACCAGCCGCGAGAACGCCTCGTAGAGCGTCGCTAGGTTCTTGCGCGGCTGCGCGACGCCCACCCACAACAGGTACGGCCGGTTCCCCAGCCCGAGCTGGTCGCGGACCCGGACGACGTCGTCCGCCGAAGCGCGTGTGACGTCGACGCCATTCGGCACGACACGAATGCGCTCGGGCCGGATGCGCGTGTGCTCGGCCAGCTCGTCGGCCGCGAACTGCGACACCGTGATGACCAGCGCCGCGCGGCGAGCGGTAGCGGCGAGGCCGCGCGCGTGGAACCAGCGACCCCGGCTCGTCGAGCTCTCGGGCACCGTGATCGACGCGGCGTCGTGGGCTGTGACGACGAGCGGGGTCCGCCCCGCGGGCGGGACGGCAACCGACGGGGCGTGCACCACGTCGACGCGACCCGTGCGACGGGTCGGTCCGAACACACCCGCGGCGCGCCCGAGCACGTGCCACGCGTCGTAGAGCAGTGGCCGTGGCAGCGCCAGCACGACCGCCGAGGAGCGGTCCCCGGTCCACGGGGCGAGCGCGGCGGCAACCTCCGACGCCCGGTGCCGCGCCATGAACGGGACGACGTCGACGCCGGCACCAGGGAGGTGGCGCAACAGCTCGCCGGTGTAGCGGCCGATGCCGCCCGGGGCCTCGTGGAGGAGCTGCTCGACGTTCAACGCGACGCGCACGGCGCAGCCTGACACGGCGCACGGCGCGCTCGCACGTCGTCGGCGCACGGCGGCGTTACGGTGAAACGATGCGTGTGGTCGTCGACGTCTCTGCGGTTCCCTCCCGCCCGGCCGGAGCCGGCGTGTACACGCTCGCCCTCGTCGAAGCGCTCGTACGGGCCCTGCCCGGAGCCGCCGGCGGCGTCGAGCTCGTCCTGGTCGCCCGCCGGGGCGACCACGCGCGCTGGGAGAACCGCGCACCGGGTGCCGAGGTCCACGCGGTGGTGCCGGCGCTGCGCCCGGCGCGCCTCCTCTGGGAGCAGACCGCGGCACCACGACTCGCCGAGCGCCTCCGCGCCGACGTCTGGCACGGACCGCACTACACGCTCCCTCATCGGCTCGCGATCCCGACGGTCGCGACGTTCCACGACCTGACCTTCTTCGACCATCCGGAGTGGCACGAGCGCTCGAAGGTGCTGTTCTTCCGGCGGATGATCGCGGCCGCCGCGGCGCGCGCCACACGCTGCGTGTGCGTGAGCGCGCACACCGCCCGCCGTCTCGCAGCCGTCACCGGGCGGCACGAGGACGTCGTCGTCATCCCCCACGGCGTCGATCACCGCCGATTCCGCACGGTCGACACGGCGGCCGCGGGGCCGACTCCCAACTGCTGGAGGCGTTGGGTGTCAGCCCGCCGTACGTCGCGTTCGTCGGGACGCTCGAGCCGCGCAAGGACGTCCCGACGCTCGTCGCCGCGTTCGCCCGCCTTGCCGAGGGACACCCCGATCTCCGGCTCGTCCTCGCCGGGGGCCGCGGCTGGGGAGCGACGCAGGTCGGGCGCGCGATCGTCGATCACCGGGTCGCGACGCGTGTGATCGTGACGGGCTATGTCGCCGATGCCTGCGTCGCTCCACTCCTGCGGGGTGCAGCGGTCGTGGCCTACCCCTCGCTCGAGGAGGGCTTCGGCCTGCCGGCGCTCGAGGCGCTCGCCTGCGGTGCGCCGCTCGTGACCACCACGGGATCGGCACTGGAGGAGGTCACGGGCGACGCCGCCTTGCTCGTCGGACCCGGCGATGTCGAAGCACTGGCGGCGGCGCTGGAGGCCGCGCTCGAGCCGGAGACCGGCGGGCGGCTCCGCGCGCGGGTCCGGCGCATGCAGCGCGCTTCACGTGGGAAGGCTGTGCCCAATGTCACCTCGACGTGTACCGGCAGGCCGCCGCCACGGAAACCCGCGCCGGTGGTGCCGGCGGCGGTCGGACTCGCACGCGCTAGCGTCCCGCCTGCGACGACCACCGTCCATCGCTCCCCCGGCGATGGCGCCCACCGCGTCACGCACGTTCGAGCGAAACACTCCCGGCCCCTGCCCGACGGTACGGAGACACGCAGGAGGTTGCATGCGCTCGTCGAAGCACTCGTCCGCCTCTCGGCGCGCCGCGCGCCGCGTCACGACCGGATCGCGCTGATGCCCGCCACGCGTCCGCAGCTCACCGAAGGCGAAGCGGCGGCGCACGTCCGTGACACCGTCTTCACGAGCAGCTCCACGGGCCGTCTCGGGCTCGAGCTCGAATGGATCACCTCGTCGGTCACCGGGCGGGCGCCGGCGCCCGACGAGATCCGATCCGCGCTGCCCCCGTCGTTGCCGGGAGGAAGTGGCGTGTCGTTCGAACCGGGAGGCCAGCTCGAGCTCAGTGGTCCCGCCTGCGCGAGCGTGTCGGAGACGTGTCGGGAGATGGCGAAGGACGTCGCCTTCGTGCGCGCCACGCTGGCGCGCCGCGGCATCGAGCTGCACGGCATCGGCCTCGACCCGGAGCTCGGACGACCCCGCCTCGTGCGCGGGCCGCGCTACGACGCCATGGAGCAGTACTTCGACGCCGGCTGGCCGGCAGGACGCACGATGATGCGCCGGACCGCGGCGATCCAGGTGAACGTCGACCTCGGTGCGCCGAGCGAGGTCGACCGCCGCTGGCGCCGCGCCCACGTGCTCGGTCCGATCCTGGCGGCCTCATTCGCGAACTCGCCGCTCGCGCACGATCGCCCCACCGGGTGGAAGTCCGCCCGACTCGCCGCCTGGTACACCATCGATCCGCTGCGGACCCAGGGGGCCGAGCGACCCGGCCTCGACGCTCCCGACGCGTGGCTGCACTATGCCCTCGACGCGCCCGTGATGATGATCCGCCTCGACGACCGGCACAGCGCGCCGGTGGCCGGCCGATTGCCGTTCCGACGCTGGCTCGCCGAGGGACACGAGCTGGGCTGGCCCACGATCGACGACTTCGCGCACCACCTCACGACGCTCTTCCCGCCCGTCCGCCCACGCGGTCACTTCGAGCTCCGCATGATCGACGCGCTTCCCGACGACTGGTGGCCCGTCGCGGCGGCGGTGACGGCGACGCTCATGGACGACCCGCCCGCGGCCGCGGCCGTGGACGGAGTCATCGACCAGGCGGCGGCCTGCTGGACCGAGGCCACGCGTGACGGGCTCGCGGCACCGATCCTGCAGCGCGCGGCATCGCTGTGCTTCGAGACCGCGGTCTCGCGGATGACGACCACCGGAGTGGATCCGGAGATCGTGCGTGCGTCGCGGGCGTACATCGATCGGTACGTTGCCGCTGGACGCTGCCCGGCCGACGACCAGCTCCGCGAATGGGCACGACGACCACCGGTGCCGGCATGACCGCGGTCGACACCAGCGCGGGGATCTCGGGCCGCGTTGCACGCGCGTCCGAGGGAGGACGCTCGGGATGCTCGAGCCCGTCTCCGACGCCGATCAACGCCGCCAGGTCTCGCCGTTGATGTCGCCGCTGTGCTGGGACCTCGCGCACGTCGGGCACTACGAGGAGCTGTGGCTCCTCCGCGAGCTCAGTGGCACCGCACCGACCGACGCGCGCTACGACGACATCTACGACGCGTTCAAGCACCCGCGGGGCGAGCGGCCCGAGCTCCCGATCCTCGATCCTCCCGACGCGCGCACTTATGTCGCCGACGTGCCGCGCGCGTGTCCTGGAGACGATCGCATCCGGCGAAGGGCCACGTGACGCGCGGACCGCGCGTCTGCTGGAGCAGGGTTTCGTCTACGGCATGGCCGTGCAGCACGAGCATCAGCACGACGAGACGATGCTGGCCACGCTCCAACTCATGGACTGCTTCGAGCACCCGCACGCCGACGGTGAAGCGATACCAGCCACGTCGCGGAAGACAACGACGCCCCCGAGCGAAGCGCGGGTCGAGGGCGGCCAGTACCGCATCGGGACCGACCACGACGCATGGGCATACGACAACGAGCGCCCGGTCCACACCGTCGAGGTCGAACCCTTCTGCATCGACACCACGCCCGTGACGAACGCGGCGTACCGCGGCTTCGTCGCCGACGGCGGCTACGACGACAAGCGCCACTGGACCGCAGCGGGTTGGGCGTGGAAGCAGGAAGCCGGCCTCGTCGCCCCACAGTTCTGGCACGACGAGGGCGCACGTGAGTGGTCGCGTCTGCGCTTCGGTCGTTCCGAAGCGCTCCCCGACGATGAGCCGGTGCAACACGTGTGCGCTCACGAGGCACACGCGTACGCGCGCTGGGCCGGACGGAGGCTTCCGACCGAGACGGAATGGGAGGTCGCCGCGATCGGCGCCGATCCGCACGCGGCATCACCCGAAGCCGGCCCGGACCTGTGGCACGAGAGTCGACGTTGGGGCCCGCGGCCGGTGGCCACGGCTCCGGACAACGCGTCGCACTGGGGGGTCTTGGACCTGTTCGGTGGCGTGTGGGAGTGGACGTCGTCCACATTCAACGGCTATCCGGGCTTCGGCGCGTTCCCGTACCGCGAATACTCCGAAGTGTTCTTCGGTCGCGAGTACCAGGTCCTTCGTGGCGGCTCGTGGGCGACCGACCCGGCCGCGATGCGCCGCACGTTCCGCAACTGGGACTTCCCCGTCCGCCGCCAGATCTTCGCCGGCTTCCGCTGCGCGCGCGACGCCTGACCTCACCATGTGCCGGCATCTCGCGTACCTCGGACCACCTGCGCGCGTCACCACGCTCCTGTTCGAGTCGTCACGCGCGCTCTGCGAGCAGGCCCGCGACCCGCGCCATCAGGCGTGGGGCACGTCGAACCCCGACGGCTGGGGCGTCGGGTGGTATCCCTCTGATGGTGACGCGCCACGTCGGTATCGAACGACGACCCCGATGTGGGAGGACGCGCCGGCGTGCGCCGAGCTCGCCTCGGTCGAGACCTCGTCGTTCGTCGCGGCGGCGCGCCTGGCTTCACCAGGATCGCCGGTCGAGCTCGAATCGAGCGCGCCGTTCGCCGCCGAGGGCCGGCTGTTCTCGCTGAACGGGGACGTCGCCGGCTTCCGCGACGGGCGCGGTGACGTGTTGCGCTCCGGCGTGAGCCCGCCGCGCCTCGCCCGCGTCGAAGGCAGCGCCGACACCGGCGTGCTCTTCGCCATGACCCTCGACCGCCTCGAGCAGGGTGCCGACCCGGTCGACGCGCTGCGGGACGTCGTCGCAACCGTGCGGGCGGTGACGAAGGGCCGCCTGAACCTCCTGTTGCACGACGGGAAGTGCCTGACGGCGACAGCGTCCGGGAACTCGCTGTTCGTCGGCCGCATCCCCGACGCGGTGGTCGTCGCGTCCGAGCCGATCGACGACGAGTGCGGATGGGAGCGCGTTCCCGACGGGTCGGTCGTCAGCGTCACACGATCGAGCTCCGACAACGGTTCCCCTCTCGTGCGTCTGACGGAGCTCTGACCCATGGACCGCGTGACGATCGACGTCCATCTCGACGACAGCGCCATGGCACGCGCCCTCGCCGCCGACGTCCGCGCCGGCCTCACCGCGACGCCCAAGTCGATCCCGCCCAAGTGGTTCTACGACGAACAGGGAAGCCGTCTCTTCGACGAGATCACCCGGCTCCCGGAGTACTACCCGACGCGCGCCGAGCGATCGATCCTCGTCGAGCACGCCGACGAGATCGCGAAGCTTGCGGACGCGACGACGCTCCTCGAGCTCGGGTCGGGGACGTCGGAGAAGACGCGGCTGCTACTCGACGCCTGCACGGATCACGGCACCCTCGAGCAGTTCGTCCCCTTCGACGTGAGCGAGTCGACCTTGCGCGCGGCCGCGAGCGCGATCGTCCGCGAGTACGACCGTCTTCGCGTCCACGCAGTCGTCGGCGACTTCGAGCACCACCTGGGAGCCGCGCCGCACGACGGGCCCACGCTCGTCGCGTTCCTCGGAAGCACGATCGGCAATTTCGAGCCCGAGACACGAGGCCAGTTCCTGGAGCGACTCGCGGCGACGATGCAGCCTGGCGACGCGTTCCTCCTCGGCACCGATCTCGTGAAGGACCGCGGACGCCTCGTCGCCGCGTACGACGACGCGGCCGGCGTGACCGCCGAGTTCAGCCGCAACGTGCTCCAGGTCGTCAACCGCGAGCTCGCGGCCGACTTCGTGCCCGGCGCGTTCGAACACGAGGCACGGTGGAATACCGACGCCGAATGGATCGAGATGTGGCTGCGCTCGAACGTCGCCCAGCGCGTGCGCGTGGAGGCGCTCGGCCTCGACGTGCGCTTCGACGCGGGCGAGCGGATGCTCACTGAGATCAGCGCGAAGTTCACCCGGGCCGGCGTGGAACGCGAGCTCAGTGCCGTCGGGCTCGAGCTCGCCGCCTGGTGGACCGACGCCGACCGCGACTTCGCGCTCTCGCTCGCCTTCTCGCCGGAGTGAGCAGCGAGCGCGACCAGGCTTCAGGCGGTGATCGGGCAGGGGCGCGCTTCGACCCGCAGTCCCGCCGGGGCATCGATCACCTCGAGCGTGTCGCCCTCGACCGAGATCGACAACGACCCGCCCATGAGCGGGATGCGGTCGAGCTCCAGCCGCCCGATCCACTTCGGGATCACGGGCGCCAGGTACAGCACCGACTCGCGCACACGCGGATCGAAGCGCAACATCGATCGCAAGAAGAGCAGCGGACTCGCCGCAGCCCAGGCCTGCGGTGAGCACGACGTCGGGTAGCTCACCGGGAACGGCAGGTCAGTCGCGCGAGGCCGGCGAAGAGCTCGGGGAGGCGGTTGCCGAAGTAGCCCGCCGACGAAACGATCCCTTCCATCACCTGGTGCGCCTCGTCGATGAGCCCGTATCGGATGAGCCCCGCAACCGCGAGCGTGTTGTCGTGCGGCCAGACGCTTCCGCAGTGGTAGCTGATCGGGTTGTAGCCCGTCATGGTCGAGCCGAGCGTGCGGATCCCCCAGCCGGAGAACATCTCGGGCGAGAGGAGCAGACGCCCGACGATCGCCGCCTTGTCGTCGTCGAGGATCCCCGTCCAGAGACAGTGGCCCATGTTGGAGGCCATCGCATCGATCGGGCGCTTGTCGCGGTCGAGGCCCATGGCGAGCCAGCCGCGGTGCTCGAGCCAGAAGTCGCGATTGAAGCAGGCCTTGAGGTCGGCGGCACGCGCGCGCAGCCGCGTGGTCAGCTCCTGGTCGCCCGCCTCGAGCGCGAAATGCGACCGCGGAGCAGCGCGGCGTAGACATACGCCTGGGCTTCGCAGAGCGCGATCGGCGCTTCCGCGAGACGACCGTCGGCAAAGCGGACGCCGTCGAACGAGTCCTTCCAGCCCTGGTTGCGCAAGCCGCGGTCGCTCGTGCGGTGGTACTCGATGTAGCCGTCGCCGTCCTTGTCGCCGAAGTGCTCGATCCACTCGAGCGCGCGGTCGGCGACGGGCAGGAGCGCGTCGACCTCGTGCCGGCGGTTGCCCCACCGTTGGAGCTCTCCGAGCAGCATCACAAACAGCGGTGTGGCGTCGACCGTTCCGTAGTAGACGCTGCCGCCGCCGAGCGACATCTCCGCCGACTCGCCGAAGCGCATCTCGTGGAGGATGCGACCCGGTTCCTCCTCGGTGATGGGATTGACGTCGGTCCCCTGGTGGCGCGCGAGCGTCTGC
The DNA here is from genome assembly GCA_963815405.1 of uncultured Actinomycetes bacterium. Taxonomy (GTDB): domain Bacteria; phylum Actinomycetota; class Acidimicrobiia; order IMCC26256; family DASPTH01; genus CAWFGR01. The sequence goes on along the minus strand of CAWFGR010000001.1, from coordinate 63,182 downwards.
AGCGTGCCCAGCGCGAGGTCGGAGTCGATGAGCATCGCCATCCACGACGTGATGAGGCTGTCGCGGCCGAACAGGGTCATGAACCACGGCGCGCCCGCAGCGACGACAGTGCGTTCGGGGAACTCGGGATCGAACAGGCGCAATGCGGCCAAGTCCTCGGCCGAACGGTCGAGCAGCAGACTGAAGCTGTCGTGCTCCGAGGTGATCGTCGGGAGGTTCCTGCGCCACGCGACGAGACGCTCGACCGGCGTCGCGCGCTCAACCGGTTGCCCGCAGAGATACCGGGGGGTGACCTCGGTGCCGTCGATCATGGGCGTGAGCTGCACGCAGATCCTCCACTCGCCCCCCGCGGGGATGAGCACCTCGTAGCGCGCATGATCGAAGAAGAGGAGCGGCTCGCCCGTAAACGAGATGCGCGCGCCGCGGAGGAACGTCGCTCGTCGGTACGTCCACGACACCGAGTCGGTACCGACCTCGACGGTGCGTTCGCCGCGTTTCTCGACCCGGCCTTCCTTCACCTCGAACAGGTCGGCGAAGTCGGCCTCGAACAACACCTCGAGCAGGCAGAACGCGGGCTCGACGCCGAAGTTGCGCACCGAGATGTCCTCGCGCATCCCGCGGCCGACGTAGCGGTCGCGGAGCACGATGAGATGCGAGTCGGCAACACCGGCACGGGGCGTGTCGCGGAGCGCGAAGGCGGCGCTGAAGGGATCGATCGTCGTTGCCGCGAGCGGCTCGGGCCACTGGCCGTTGATGCGCAGGCGCAGCTCGGAGAGGTACCGGGTATCGCGGTAGAAGACTCCGTGCGGCGCGTTCGCGAGCATGTCGCCGCTCGACGCCGAGATCGAGAACGCGGGACCCTCGACCAACGTGACCGAGGCTCCGTCGGCCAGCGGAACGCTGGCCGAGGTGGTCCACGGCTGGGCCATGACGCACGACGTTAGGCGCGCGACCGACGCATTCCTCACCCGTACACTCAGAGTTCATGAAGATCGCCCAGATCGCGCCGCCGTGGTTCGCGGTCCCCCCGACGGGCTACGGAGGGATCGAGCTGGTTGTGTCGCTGCTCGCCGACGGCTTCGTCGCGCGGGGTCACGACGTCACCCTGTTCGCGAGCGGCGGCTCCGAGACGAAGGCGACGCTCGTCTCGCCGCTGGCGAACCCCCCCGACCCCGCGCTGCTCGGCAACTCGTGGTTCGACACGTTCCATGCGGTGTCGTCGTACTTTGCGATCGACGACGCGTTCGACGTGGTCCACGACCACAGCGGGATCGTCGGCCCGGCGATGGGCGCACTCCACCGGGGCCGCACGGCGGTCGTGCACACGCTGCACGGCCCGTGGACCGAGCCGGCGCGCAAGATGTACGGGCTCCTCCACGAGCGGGTGCACCTGGTCGCGATCAGCGACGCGCAACGAGCCGACAACCCGGAGATCCGCTACGCCGGAGTGGTGCACAACGGCATCGACCTCGGCGCCTATCCGCTCGTCGAGGAGAAGGACGACTTCCTCGTCTACATCGGGCGCGCCAATCCCGACAAGGGTCCGACGCTCGCGATCGAGGTGGCCCGACGCGTCGGCCTCCCGCTTGCAATGATCGTGAAACGCAACGAACCGTTCGAGCGGGCGTACTGGGACGAGATCGTCGCCCCGATGCTCAACGACGAGGTCGAGGTGTTCCAGAACGTCTCGCACGAGCAGAAGGCGGACCTGCTCGGCCGGGCCCGCGCGATGGTGTTCCCCATTCAGTGGCCGGAGCCGTTCGGTCTGGTGATGGTCGAGGCGATGGCCTGCGGCACTCCCGTCGTCGCCTGTCCCGCGGGAGCGGCGGTCGAGCTCATCGAGGAAGGCGTCACCGGCTTCCTCCGTGACTCCATCGACGAGCTCACCGAAGCAGTCGGGCTCGTCGGCACCCTGGTGCCCGCGGACTGCCGGGCACGGGTCGCGAGTCGCTTCTCGGCGGACTCGATGGTCGTGGGCTACGAGCACCTCTTCGAGCACCTCCTGGCCTGACGTGCCGGTGGTCACCGGATTTCCACTACGCGCGCGTAGGGTTATTAGACTCTCGGACATGGCGCCGCTGCTCGACGTCGAGAACCTGCACGTGGCGGTGGCCGGCACCGAGATCCTTCGGGGCCTCGAGCTCTCGGTCGGGACGGGTGAGATCCACGCCCTGATGGGCCCCAACGGCTCCGGCAAGTCGACCTTCGCGAACACCCTGCTGGCGAACCCCGCGTACCAGGTCACCGAAGGCTCGATCCGCCTTCGTGGAGAGGACGTCACCCACCTGCCGACGCACGAGCGAGCCGCCCGGGGGGTGTTCCTCGGCTTCCAGCACCCCGAAGCGATCCCCGGCGTCAGCGTGCTCAACTTCCTCCGCCAGGCGCTCGCGGCCCGCAAGGGCATGCCCGATCTCTCGGTGCTCGAGGTGCGCCTCGCGCTCATCGACTGGATGAAGCGGCTCGGCATGGACGACCGCTTCACCGAGCGCTACCTCAACGAGGGCTTCTCGGGTGGCGAGCGCAAGCGAAACGAGCTGCTCCAGATGGCACTCATGGAGCCCGACCTCGCCGTGCTCGACGAGACCGACTCCGGCCTCGACATCGACGCGCTGCGCACCGTCGCCGATGGCATCCGGACCGTGCGCGAGACACGGCCCGCGCTCGGCATCCTGCTCATCACGCACTACCAGCGGATCCTGGAGCACCTCACGCCTGATGTCGTCCACATCCTGCTCGACGGCCGCATCGTCGCGTCGGGCGGCATCGAGCTCGCACAACGGCTCGAGGCCCAAGGCTTCGACGCGTTCCGGAACCCGGTGGTGGCGTCGTGAGCCTCGACGTCGCTCGCATCAAGGCCGACTTCCCGATCCTCAAGCGCCAGGTGCACGGACGCCGCCTCGTCTACCTCGACTCGGCGGCGACCTCGCAGAAGCCGACCGCCGTCCTCGACGCGATGGACCGCTACTACCGCGAGTACAACGCGAACGTGCACCGCGGCGTGTACACGATCGCCGAGGAAGCCACCGCGGCGTTCGAAGCGGCGCGCGCCAAGGTGGCGCGCTTCGTCGGAGCTGCCGCGCCTCACGAGATCGTCTACACCCGCAACGCGACGGAGGCGATCAACCTCGTCGCGTACTCGTGGGCTCGCGCCAATCTGCAACGCGGTGACGTCGTCGTGCTCACCCACCTCGAGCACCACGCGAACGTCGTACCGTGGCACATCCTCGCGGCCGAGCGCGGCGTCGAGCTCCGGTGGGTGCCGCTGACCGCCGACTACCAGCTCGACCTCAGCGACCTCGACCGGCTACTCGACGCCGCCAAGCTGTTCGCCTTCAGCGCGATGTCGAACGTGCTCGGCACCATCAACGACGTCGAGCTCCTTGCCCGCCGCGGCCACCAGGCGGGCGCGCACGTCCTCGTCGACGCGTGCCAGTCGGTTCCCCACCTGCCGGTTGACGTCGCGGGTGGGACGCCGATTTCGTCGCCTTCTCCGCCCACAAGATGTGCGGCCCGACTGGCATCGGCGCGCTGTGGGCCCGCGCCTCCCTGCTCGAGGCCATGCCGCCGTTCATGGGTGGCGGCGAGATGATCAACACCGTCACGACCGAGGGCTTCACCACGAACGAGATCCCGTGGAAGTTCGAAGCAGGCACGCCCGCGATCGCCGAGGCGGTCGGCTTCGGCGCCGCGGTCGACTATCTCGAGGCGCTCGGGATGGACGCGGTGCGCGAGCACGAGAAGGCCCTGACCGTGTACACGCTGGCCATGCTCGACGATCGCTTCGGCCACGAGCTGACGATCTACGGCCCGCGTGACCCGGAGGTGCGCGGCGGCGCCATCTCGTTCCTCTTCGAGGGCATCCACGCGCACGACATCTCGCAGGTGGTCGACGAGGAAGCCGTGTGCGTGCGGGCGGGCCACCACTGCGCAAAGCCCCTGATGCAGGTGCTCGGCGTCCCTGCCACCACGCGGGCGTCGTTCTACGTCTACAACGACGAGACCGACGCCGACGCGCTCGGCGACGCGCTGCACGCGCCCAGCAGTTCTTCGCCATCTAGGCTCGCCGGAGGAGACGCAGATGCCGGGCCTCGAAGACCTCTATCGCGAGATCATCCTCGACCACTACCGCGCGCCGAGAAACCGCGGCGAGCTCCCGGTTCCGCCCGCGCGCCGGGCCGAGGGCTTCAATCCCCTGTGCGGCGACGAGGTCGTGTTGTACCTCGACGTCGACGGTGACACCGTGCGCGACATCAAGATCGGTGGCCAGGGTTGCTCGATCAGCCAGGCGTCGACGTCGATGATGAGCGCGGCCGTCAAGGGAAAGACCGTCGACGAGGCGCGCCGTCTGATCCGCGCGTTCAAGGCGCTCATGTCGATCCACGAGTCGAAGCTCGAGGGAGAAGCCGACGGCGACGACCTGCGCCGCGAGCTCGAGGGCGTGCGGCTCGGCGACCTCGAAGCGCTGCAGGGTGTCGTGAAGTTCCCGGTCCGGATCAAGTGCGCCACGCTGGCGTGGAACACGTTGCAGCAGGGCCTCGACGACGAGTGAGCGCGCGACACCCACCGGCAACGTCTCCGAATCGCCGGTGCCGTCTGTCACAGTCGTGTTACAGCACCGTTGCCGCCGGGAAAGGTGCACCTGCCGGGGTCGGTGGACTGGCTAGCGTGGAGACAACCGGGAGGTGACGATGATCACGACCGACGACATGACGGGCCTCATCGACGAGGCTTTGGAGCGCTTCGGCAGCCGCGATCTGGTCGCCGGAGCGGAAGTCGTCGATCTCCTGTTGGATCTGCGCCTCAAGGTCCTGGCCGCCGACGACGGGCTCGAGCAACTGCTCGACGAGGTTGCGGTGGCGCCCGTGAACAACTGAGCGTCCGCTCAGTCACCACGCGGGGCAGAGCGTGAAGCGTGTCCTCGTCGCCGTCGGTGTCGTCGTCGTGCTCGCCGCGGGCGGTGTCACCACGGCCGCGCTGCTCAGTGGCGATCCGGCGCCGGCGTCCCCCCATCGGCGAGCGGCGGCGACCACGACGTCACTCGCGCTCCCGACGACGTCGACCGCTCCGCCGCTCACCGCAGCGCCCACGAGCCCGTCGGGCATCGTGCAGCCCGTCGAGGCGCGGCTCCCGGCACCGCCACCCGAGGGCATCGACATCGATGCCGAGGGTCCGGCGGTGCTCGCCTACCAGCAGCGCCTGACCGACCTTCGCTTCGATCCCGGCCCCGTCGACGGCCGCTACGGCCAGGCAACGGCATACGCGGTCGAGGGCCTGCAGAAGCTGCGAGGACTTCCGGTGACCGGCGTGATCGGGCCGGCGGAGGTCGACGCGCTCGAGCACTTCACCTATCCGGAGCCGCTCCAGCCCGACGGCGAGCCCAACCGTACCGAGGTCGACGTCGCCAAGCAGGTGCTGATCCTGTACGAGGAGGGCCAGCCAAAGCTCCTCACCACCACGTCGACCGGCTCGGGCGAGCAGTACTGCTACGACACCCCGCTCATCGACCCCACCGAGCACATCTGCGAGATCGCGAACACCCCCTCCGGTCGCTACCAGTACTACCTCTATCGATCGGGGTGGGACATCGGGGTGAACGGCGGGATGTACAACCCCCTCTACTTCAACAAGGGGATCGCGGTGCACGGGCTGCAGAGCGTGCCCTCGTACCCGGCGTCGCACGGGTGCGTGCGCATCCCCATGCACCTCGCGGAGTACTTCCACACGTTGGTGCACCAAGGTGACCCGGTCTACGTCTTGGGCGGAACCCCGGCGAAGATCGTGTCGGTCGAGTCGCTCGTGCCGGCCGAGCCCACCACGACCGCCCCACCCGCGACTGCCCCTCCCACCACGTCCGGAGGGGCAACGACGACCACCACATCACCTACCACCACGACCACTGCGCCCTGACGGCGCGGCGGCAGAATCCGGCGTCAGAACCCCGGGTCGGCGAAGGGGTCGGGCTGCTCCTCGATGCTGACTGCTGCTTCGAGGCCGAGCTCTCGAGCGAGACCCTCATAGCCGCTCTGCTCGAGGTGGTCGGCGAGCTCCGGTCCCCCGCTGGCCACGATCCGTCCCGACATGAGCACGTGCACCCGATCGGGTCGTAGCTCGGTGAGCAACCGCGGTAGTGCGTGATCGCGAGCACGCCGAGCCCGTCCTCGGTGGTCATGGCCTCGACGCGGCGGGCGACGTCGCGCAGCGCGTCGACGTCGAGGCCGCTGTCGATCTCGTCGAGCACCGCGAACCGTGGGCGCAACACGGCAAGCTGCAACGTCTCGGCGCGTCTTCTGCTCGCCGCCCGAGAACTCGACGTTGACGCCACGGCGCAGGAACCGTTCGTCGACTCCCAGCCGTGCCGCTTCGTCCTCGATGCGCTGCGGAAGGCCGGCGCCGTCACGCGACTGACCCCGGAGGGCGGCGTCGAGCAGGTCGCCGACGCGGACCCCGGGCACCTCGACGGGGTACTGCATCGCGAGGAAGAGCCCGCGCGCGGCGCGCTGGTAGGGCTCGAGCCCGAGCAGCTCGGTGCCGTCGATCGTCACCGAGCCCTGCGTAACCGTGTAGTCGGCACGGCCCATCAGCACGTGCGAGAGCGTCGACTTGCCGGAGCCGTTCGGACCCATCACCGCGTGCACCTCACCCGAGGCGATCTCGAGCTCGACGCCGCGCAGGATCTCGTGACCGTCGACCGACGCGTGCAGGTCGGAGACGCGCAGCTGGCTCATCGCGGCTCCTTCACGGCACCGTCACCAGGAGCGCATCGCCGTCGACCCGCACGGAGTATGTCGGGACCGGCTGCGTCGCGGGCAGCGTGCACGGCTCGCCCGTCTCGAGGGAGAAGGTCGCGCCGTGCTGCGGGCACTCGATGGTCAGATCGTCTGGCCACACGTCTCCTTGTGACAGCGAGAACTCGGCGTGCGAGCACGTGTCGCCGATGGCGTACCAGTCCTCGCCGATGTGGACGACGGCGACGCGACGGCCGTCGACGTCGAAACACCGTGCTTCGCCGTCGGGAACATCCCCGGCCGAGCCGACGCGCGCCTCAGGCATGCGCCCGCGCGATCGCGTCGCGATGCTCGATCTTCTCGACCACCGTGCGGCGCAACGGAGCCACGAGCGAGGGCACCGGCAGGCGGTCGAACACGTCGTCGAAGAAGCCGAGCACGATGAGGCGCTCGGCCTCTTCGGGAGGCACGCCACGGCTGCCGAGGTAGTACAGCTGGTCCTCCTCGATCGGTCCGACCGTGCTCGCGTGGGAGCAGAGCACGTCGTCGGTCTCGATCTCGAGGTTCGGCACGGAGCGCGCCTCGGCACCCTCGGTGAGCACGAGGTTGCGGTTGGTCTGGAAGGCGTTGGCCTTCGACGCGTCCGGCCGGATCCGGATCAGGCCCGAGTACACCGACCGCGCTTCGTCCTCGACCGCACCCTTGAACAGGAGCTCGCTGCGGGTGCGCGGCGCGTCGTGATCCTGGAGCGTGCGGAAGTCGAGCATCTGCGTGCCGTCACCGAAGTAGACGGCGAGGAGGTCGCTCTCCCCGCCCTGCCCGGTGATGAACGACTCGCTGCGCAGCCGCGCGTACTCTCCGCCGAGCGCGACCGCCGACGACGACAGCGACGCGTCGCGACCCACATGCGCGCGCTGCAGCGCGATCTGCCAGGTGTGCGGCCCGTGCTCCTGCACCGAGAGGTACCGGACGTGCGCGCCGTCGCCGACCTGCAACTCGACCACCGCGTCGACGAAGTGCCCGACGCGGCCACGACCCGGGTCGGGCGAGCCGTACCGGTCGAACACCGTGACCTCACTCTGCTCACCCGCCACGACGAGGGTGTGGGGGAACGTCGCGAGACCGTCACCTTCGGACCAGTGGAGCACCACGATGGGCTTCTCGACGACGACACCCTTGGGAACGAGCACGACCGCGCCGCCCGCGAGGAAGGCGTCGTGCAGGCGGGTGAAGGCATCGGGCGACGCGTCGGAGCACACGCCGAGGTGCTCGCGGATCAGGTCGGGATCACAACTCTCGAGCGAGCAGACCGTCACTCCGCGCGCCTCGACCTCGGCGTCGAGGTGGTGGTGCACGACCCGGCCGTTCCGCGCCACGATCAGCCCGGAGCGCTCGCCGGCCTCCGCGGCAACCGGGCCACCGCCCGGAGCCGCCTCGACCCCGGCCTCCCCGAGCATCTCCGGTGGGACCGGCCGGAACCGATCGAGATCGAGCTCCCCGATGCGGCTGTAGCGCCAGATCTCCTCCGCGGCCGTCGGCCAGGAGACCTCCGCGAGGCGCTCGGCCGCGCGATCGCGCCGGGCCGCGAGCCATGCGGGGCCACCCAGGGCGCGCGCTGCATCGGCGGTGAACGTGGAAGTCATCGAGTGATCGGTGTCCTGGCGCCGGTCAGCCGACCGCGCCCTCCATGTTGAGCTCGATGAGGCGTGACAGCTCGACCGCGTACTCCATCGGCAACGTCTTGGTGATCGGCTCGATGAACCCGTTGACGATCATGGCGGTCGCCTGCTGCTCGGTCAGGCCGCGACTCTGAAGGTAGAAGAGCTGGTCGTCGCCGACCTTCGAGACGGTCGCCTCGTGACCGATGCGCGCGTCCTTCTCGTCGATCTCCATGTACGGGTAGGTGTCGGAACGGCTGCGATCGTCGAGGATCAGCGCGTCGCAGCGCACGTGGCTCTTCACGTGGTGCGCGCCTTCGTCGACCTTCACCAGACCCCGGTAGGTCGTACGCCCACCATCCTTCGAGATCGACTTCGAATCGATGATCGAGGTCGTCTCGGGCGCCACGTGCGTCATCTTGGCGCCGGCGTCCTGGTGCTGTCCCGCGCCTGCGTACGCCACCGACAGGACCTCACCGTGCGCCTTCGGGCCGGCGAGGACGACAGCCGGGTACTTCATCGTCAGCTTCGAGCCGAGGTTGCCGTCGATCCACTCGACCGTGGCCTCGGCCTCCGCGCGCGCCCGCTTGGTGACCAGGTTGTAGACGTTCGGCGACCAGTTCTGGATCGTCGTGTAGCGGATCCGCGCACCCGGCTTCGCGATGAGCTCGACGACCGCGGAGTGCAGCGAGTCGGTCGAATACACCGGCGCCGAGCAACCCTCGACGTAGTGCACCGACGAACCCTCGTCGGCGATGATCAACGTGCGCTCGAACTGCCCCGCGTTCTCCGCGTTGATCCGGAAGTATGCCTGCAACGGCATGTCGACGTGCACGCCCGGCGGCACGTAAATGAAAGACCCGCCGCTCCAGACTGCGGAGTTGAGCGCGGCGAACTTGTTGTCACCGGGCGGGATCACGGTGCCCAAGTGCTCGCGCACGAGGTCGGGCCACTCGCGCAGCGCAGTGTCCATGTCTGCGAAGAGCACCCCGAGCGCCTCGAGGTCCTCGCGATTCTTGTGGTACACGACTTCGGATTCGTACTGCGCCGTCACACCGGCGAGGTACTTGCGCTCGGCTTCGGGGATGCCGAGACGCTCGTACGTCTGCTTCATGTCATCCGGCAACATGTCCCAGTCGGAGACCTGCTTGTCGGTCGGCTTGATGTAGTAGTAGATGTCGTTGAAATCGATCGTCGGCATGTTCGCGCGCAAACCACTCGAGCATCGGCTTGCGCTCGAAGCGCTTCAGCGAGGCGAGCCGGAACTTGGTCATCCACTCGGGCTCGCTCTTGTGCGCCGAGATGTCACGGACGACCTCCTCGTTGAGGCCTTTCTTCGGCTTGTAGACGTACTGCTCGGCATCGGACCAGCCCAGCTGGTACTTGCCGAGATCGATGCCTTGGACCGCCATGGGGACTCCCGAAGTGGCGTTGGGGGGATTTCCACTACGTGCATAGTGTAATCCGTCCGGCCTTTCGGAACCACGGCCGCAAGTGCGCTCAGCTGCCCGCTTTCGCCAGCTGGCTCGCCTGGGTCACCAGCTGCTGGACCTTGTTCACGAGCTGCTGGTACTGGCCGAGATCGCCGTTCTTGAGCGCCGCATTGGCCTGGTCGAAAAGGGTCTGGGCCTGCGACAACAAGTCGGCGACGGAGGTCCCGCTGGTGGGCGGTGCGGTCGTCGTGGGTGTCGTGCCCTGACCCGGCGTGGTGGTGCCGCCACCCGGCGAGGTGACCACGTCACCGCCGAACAGCTGCTGGAGGCCTTCGGCCACCGTCGCGGCCCGCACGGCCGGCTTGCCTTGCGTGAACACCACGACGAACTGGAATTTCGGGAAGCCGTTCTCGTCCGCGCCCTGCACGTATACCGGCCGCACGTACACGAGGTTCGAATCGCCCACCGGGATCAGCTGGAGACTGCCGAAGATCACCTGCGAGCCGCCCCGACTGAGCAGCGTGATCTGCTCGGAGATGTTCTCAGTGCGCTTGATCTCGTTGTCGACCTGCGTGGGTCCCAGCACCGTCTGTCCCTGGGGCATGACGAACGAACGCAACTGCCCGTAGACCTTGGGATCCGAGCTCGCGGTGAGAAACGAGACGAGGCGCGTCTGTGAGTTGCCCGACGAGATCGGTACGAACGGGATGAGCTCGACGAAGCTCGCCTCGGTGTCGCCGGGCAGGCGCAGGTACAGGTAGTAGGGAGGGATGCGTTTGCCGGTCGACGAGGCGGCCTGTGGCGTGCGCGCCGCGGTCCCGCTCGTTCCCGACGACACGGCCACGTCGGTCGAGCTCACCACCCCGGAACCCGGGTCGGGAGACACGAGCCACTGCCCGTTCTGGTTGTAGAAGCGCCGCGCTTCCGTCACGTGGTACCGGCCGTACACCGCGGCTTGCACCTTGAAGAGATCCTCGGGGTAGCGGAGGTGGGCCCGCAGCTCGTCCGACATCTTCGAGCCGTCGGTGAAGAGGTCGGGGAACGCCTTCTCGTACGCGGTGATGATCGGATCCGACGGATCGACGACGTAGAACTTCACCGTGCCGTCGTACGCGTCGACGGTCACCTTCACGGAGTTGCGCACGTAGTTGAAGCGGTTCGAGAGGCCACCGGACCCTCGCGCTCCCTGCGAATACGGGTACTGGTTCGTCGTCGTATACGCATCCATCACCCACAGCACGTGATCGCCGATCGACACGGGATACGGATCGGCGTCGTAGCGCAGGAATGGTGCGAGCTTGTGCACGCGGTCGACGATGTCGCGTTCGATGAGGACCCGGGTCTTGGAGGTGACCTGTCCGGAGATGAGCGGATTGATGTCGCCGAAGCGCAGGGCGAACGCGGCGCGACGCACGACGTTCGACAGCTGGACGCCGTCCTTGCCCTGGTAACGCGTGAACTGGTCGTTCGTGCCCGCGCGCTGGTAGTTGAACTCGGGCGACTTGGCACCGACCAGCACGTAGTCGCTGATGTTCTCGCCGAAGTACAGCTCGTAGGCGCGCTGGCTCGCGACGGAAAGTCCGCTCTCGTCCCCGACCTGCTCCGGCACGTCCCGAAGCAGGAACTTGGGCGATCCGTCGTCGGTCGCCTCGTTGCTCGGCGAGGCCACGATCCCGTAGCCGTGCGTGTAGACGATGTGGCGGTTCACGAACGACTGGCTGGGAAGGTCGTCGTTGTTCAGTCCGCGCGCTGCGATCAGCACCTGGCGCGTCTGGTTGTCCACCGTATAGCGGTCGATGTCGACATCGCCGATCTGGTAATAGGTTTGGAGCCCCTGCAACGTCTGGTACGTGCTCCGCAGCACGTCGGGATCCCACAGACGCGCGTTGTCGATCGCGGGGAGGTTCGCGCTCACGACGTCGGCCGGCTTGGTCACGTCGTCGAACGTCGTGAAGTTGAAGTCCTTCTCGTTCACCTTCAGGCTGAACGCCGCGCGAGTGGCGTCGATGTTGCGGGTGATGTACTTCGACTCGGCCTGGTACTCGTTGGGGCTGACCGTGAATCGCTGCACGCCCGCCGGGTAGATCGTCCCGACAAAGAGCGCAACGAGCGCCCACAGTCCCACCGCGATCACCGGTAACACCCACCCTCGTCGCCGGATGTTCCAGAGGAACAGGGCCGCCGCGACGATCGAGATCACGAGCAGCAGCTCGATTGCCGGGAGCCGCGCGTGCACGTCGGTGTAGCCCGCGCCGTCGACGACGCCGCGCGTCGAAAGCGCAAGGTCGAAGCGCCCGAGGTAGTACTGGGCTGTCTTGACGAGCGCCATGAGCGCCACGATCACCGAGAGGTGCGCCTTCACCTGGGGCGTCACCCGCTGGAACGGCGTCTGGAATCGGATCCCGCCGTTGAGGTAGTGCTCGATCGCGGTGACCACGAGCACGATGACGAGCCCGGCGAACAACCACTCCGCGATGAACTGGAGGAATGGCAGCTGGAAGACGTAGAAGCCGATGTCCTTGTGGAACTGCGGGTCTTTGACGCCGAAGTCGACGTGATTCGTGAACAGGATCCACTGGCGCCACTGGGACGACACGCCAACGCCGGCGATCAGCGCGAAGAAGCACGAGACGGCGACGCGAATCCGCCCTGTGTACGGACCTGCGACCTCTTGGTAACGCGCGATCAGCTCGTCCTCGGGGCCCATCGAGCGATAGCGCGGCGCCACCCGATCGGCGACGATCAGGTTGACGAACATGATGGCGAAGAACCCGACGGTGAACACCAGCGCCGGCGCCACCTTCGCGGCGAGCAGGCTCCCCCACGTGCCTCCCTGGCCGATCGAGTCGAACCACAGGTAGTCGGTGTAGAAGACCGCGAGCCCGCGGAGGCTGAACAGCAGCACGACGAGGACGACAACCGCCGCAATCGCCCATACCCGCCCGCGAAACGTTCGGCGGCGCTCGGTTTCGGGGACGCGCATCGAGCGGCAGCCTAGGGGGAGGACGCGTCCGGCGAGCACGCGGGTGCCAACGGCGCCGGCGCGCACCCCGGCGAGCTCACCGGCGGCTCAGGGTGTGGCGTCGTCGAGGACGAGCACGCAACGACAGCCCGGATGTGCCGGCGGGAACGCCTGGCCGGTCGGGAAGTCGGCGCCTTTCACGGTCGGCTCGAGCGCGTTGTCGTCGCAGTCCGCGCACTTCCCCGCGGCGGGTGGAACCCAGCGCAGGCGCGCCTCGGGGGGAGCTGCGTCGTACACACCTCGCGAGTACGCCGCCGCCAACGCGTCGCCGAGACCGGTCTCGAGATCCTGCGTGCGCCACTCGCGGTAACGCGCCCCGATCCGCTGCGCGAGCGCGATCTCCGTGTCCGCAGGCGACGAGATGTCGACCGACGCGATGGAGGCCGACACCCGATCCCGCAGCGGATCCACCACGGCGGCCGCGAGCTCCTGGAGCAGCGCCCGCGGCGCAGCCTTGCGGGTCGCGCTCGGCGCGATCGTCGCCGCACCCGCGACGTACGAGACGTCGACGGCGGGTTGGAGCACGTGCGCCCACCGCGTGAGCTGGTCCTCGCGACTCGGGAGCACCTTCGAGACGTCGATACGGCCGCGCTGGCGCCGCAGGGCGTCGAGGAGGTCGTTCTGCTCGTCCTGCAGCGCGCGCTTACCCCGGCGCGCCAGCTTGTCGGCGGCGTCGGCGAGCGTCTCGTCGCGGCGCGCCACCACCTCCGCGTCGGGAGCGGGTTGCTGATCCTCCGCCGCGAGCGCGTCGAGGTCGGTGGTGTCGAGTGCGGGCGCCGCCGCCTCCGGCGCCGCCTCGCCACCAGGTTCGGCTCCGGGTTCGGGCGCTTCCGGCTCCGCGGCAGGCATCGCGGGTGCCGGTGCCGGTGCTTCCTCCGCCGTCGCCTCCGGTTGACCCGAGCGGAGTCGCTCGAACAGCGCACCGACGTCGGCAGATGGGGCCGCGTCGTGCGCGCTCGCGCTCGACATCTCCGTCTGGGGTTCAGCCGCCGCTTCGGCGGCGGCTTCCGGCGACGCATCTTCGGCTTCTGGTGTCGCGACCGGTGCCGCCGCTTCGGCAGGCGTGACTTCGCCAGGCGCGGCGTCGACCAAGGGTGCCGGCTCGTGACGGATCTGCGAAGTCGCCACCGAGGGCAACCGCGTCTCCTCGGCCAGCGCGCGCGTGCCGCTTGCGCGAGGACCCGCTCGACGTTCTGGTAGCTCTCGACCAAGTGTGCGCGCCCGCTGCGCAACTCCGCGATCTGACGCTCGAGCGCGTCGCGCCGTTCGGTCATGTCGCCCACGAGGCGATCCCGCGCCGTGCGCGCTTCGGTCACGATCTCCCTGGCGCGTGCACGTGCGGCTTCCTCGGCGTCGCGCGTCCGCTCCTCGAGCACGCGCTGCGCGGTTTCGCGCAAGTTCCGCGCCGTCTCCTGGGACTCGCGCACGACGCGGCGGGCGTGCTCCTCGGCTTTCGACCGGAGCTCCGCGGCCGACTCCCGTGCCGACCGCAACACCCGGGCGGTCTCCTCACCCAGAGCCTGCAGCAGATCGTGCTCGGAGAGCGGGGTGTCCGGCGCCGCGAGCTTCGCCTCGAGTGCCTCCACTCGTTCGACCAGCACCCGTTCGCGAGCCACGGCCGCACCGAGCTCGTCGGCGACGAGGCGGAGGAACGCGCGCACCTCGACTTCGGCGAACCCGCGCTTCGCCGACGTGAAGCCGCGTTCGGCGACGCTCTCCGGCGTCAGGTTCGCGTCGCGTGCCGTGATCCGCGAGGTCGTGGGATCCGTCATGTGGCGTCCATCGTATTGGCCGCGCGCGCGAGCACCTCGGACTTCACGTGCCGCTCGCCCTCTGCGCGGGTGCTCCGCCGATCGAGCGGAGTGCGGTGAGGGCATCATCGACCGTCTCGACCCCGACCACGCGCGTGCTCCCCGCGTGCTTGCGCGCTTCGCGCAGCTCGGCGCGCGGGACGATCATGAGCCGGGCGCCGGCGCGGCGCGCGGTCGTGGCCTTCTGCCGGACGCCCCCAACCTCCGTCACCGTCCCATCGGCGCCGATTGCGCCGGTGACAGCCACCTCGTGCCCGCCGGTCAGCTCGCCCGGCGTGAGATCGTCGATCAGCGCCAGGGTGAACGCGAGCCCGGCGGACGGACCGCCCACGCCCGTCGTGTTGATGTTGATCTGCACCGGGAACGAGTACGTCCCGAACTCCTGGGTGGAGATCCCGAGGCAGGCGGTCCCGTCGGAGGCGCTCCCCGCGCCGATGGCGCGGCACGCCGTCCCGTCGGAGGAGACACGCCCCGCGGTCACCGCCACCTGCTCGTCGCGGCCGTCACGCTCGACCGTGACGCGGACCTCATCACCCGGTCGGTGTTGGCGGATCGCGGCGCTGATATCGGTCAGCCGCGCGGTCTGCCGGTCATCGATGGCGACGACCTGGTCACCCACGTGCAGCTTGCCGTAGGCGGGGACGCCAGGACACGCGCGAACGACGGTGGGCTCGATGTGCTGGACGGGCACGGTGTACCCGAGCCGCGTGAGCGCGACTTCCTTCGCGTCGTCCTGCGACTGGCGCATGTCCCGCGCGTTGATGAACTCGTTCTCCGCGGGGGCGAGGCAATCGACCACCTCCTCGCGCTTCACGACGTCGTACGAGGACGTGAGCCACCCGTGAACCACCTGCCAGAGCGACGGGTCGCGTGTCGTGACCTTGACCGTGAGATAGAGGAACTCGCCGCGATGCGCGAAGGTCGGCACACCGCTCACGTGGACGACCTGGTCGTCGAGCGGGGTCGCGGCGTCCGGCGAGATCACGACGTACGGCAGACGGATCACGAACCCCGCAAGCACGGCAAGCGAGACGAGCACCCCGAGGATGGTCAGCATCCCGGCGAGGATCGACGGCCGGAGCTCCCGCGAGGGTCCCTCGGGTGGCTCGGCCGCAGCGGCGGCGGCGTGATCCTGGCGCTCCGTGGTGTCCGGCATTGGCTGAGAGCCTTCGACGGCGGGATACTGGTGGCCGCGGGAGACGACCTGGGAGTTGCGAAGGTGGAACCGGTACGGAGCGCTCAGCCTGCCATGACGGCCGGCGCGCCGTGGACCCATGGCGTCGTCTTCCATCGCCCCTCCATGCTGCGGCGGGCCTGGGCGGTCGTGCGCCTCACCGTGCTCGTGGGGATCTGCGGGGCCGCGGCCGGGGGGATCATCGCCGTCGTGTTCGCGGGCCTGCTCGTCGCGGTCGGCGGCAAGCTGCCGTGACCGCGTCCGGCGCGGTGCGCCGGGCAGCAGCGCACGCGGCACGGGGCCTGAGCGGTCCGCTCGATCCCGTCGAGGAAGCCGCCACGCTCGACGCTGCCGCGCACGACGCCGACCCTCGCGTCCGCGCCGCCGCGCTCGGAGCCGTGGTGCGTGCCGGCCGATCCGACGTGGTGCTCGACGCGTGGGCGGACGGGCTCGCCGACGATGCGGCCTCGGTACGACGCCGCGCCGCCGAGCTCGCGCCGAAGACCGCCGGCCGAACCGACGCGGTCGCCGTCGCGCGAGCGCTCCGCCGTGCCCTCGACGACGATGCCGCCGTCGCCGAGATGGCCGCGTGGGCGGCCGGCGAGCTCGGTGCGGTGGCCGTCGACGCGGGTCTGGTGCCGCAGCTCGCGACCCTCGGGCGACACCACCCCGATCCCCTCGTGCGCGAGGCGGCGGTCGCGGCGCTGGGCGCGCTCGGAGCTCCGGAGGGACTCGCGGCGATCCTCGCCGCGTGCGCGGACCGCCCCGCAATCCGACGTCGTTCGGTCCTCGCGTTGGCACCCTTCGACGGTCCCGAGGTCCGGGCCGCGCTCGACGCGAGCGCTCGACGACCGTGATTGGCAGGTCCGTCAGGCCGCCCAGGATGTGCTCGGCGACCCTCACGCGCCGCGCTGACTCGGCCTCTCCCGCGCTCAGCCACTCCGCTCTCGGCGCCTCCGGCGCCGGGCCGCTCGGCCCCGAGCCTGCCCGCCTCGGCGGACGCTCTCAGGCGACGGGTTCGATGGCGAGATCGCGGTACGTGAGGACCGAGCAGTACGGCACACCCACGGCGGCGAAGAACTCGCGTGCGACGTCGCCCCGGTCGACCAGCGTGACCGCGGCGGCGACCGTGGCACCCAGCTCGGTCACCGCGGCGTAGGCCTTCTGGATCGAGCCTCCCGTCGTGACGACGTCGTCGACGAGCAGCACGCGCGTGCCGCTCCCGACCACCGCACCCTCGACGAGCTGGTTGGTGCCGCGCTGTTTGGGCTCCTTGCGCACCACGAACCATTCGCGATCCGCCAGCACTGCCACCACATGGGCGAACTGATCGGCGCCCATCGTCAGCCCGCCGACGACGTCGAACTCGATCCCTTCGACCGCCTCGAGCAGGGCACGGCAGGCCGTGGCGAGGTCGGCCCCCCGCGCCAACGCGGCCTTGCCGTCGATGAAGTCCCGGCTCATCTGCCCCGACGCGAGCCGCACGGGCTCCTCGAAGTGGCGCATGCCGCGTGACTGCACCACGGTCGCAACCTGCTCGCGGAGCGTGCTCACATGAACATCTCCTTGAGCCGGTCGAACGACTCGAGGCACCGGCCCGCCCCGAGGACGACCGTCTCCAAGGGAAGGTCGACGAGCTTCGCAGGCACGGCCGTCTCGCGTTCGATCCGCAGGTCGAAGCCGCGGAGCATCGCGCCGCCACCGACGAGGTGGATGCCCTCTTGGATGAGGTCCTGCGACAGCTCGGGAGGCGTGTTCGCGAGCGCCTGCTTCACCGCGCCGACGACCGCTTGCACCGGCTCGTCGATCGCCTCGCGGATCTCCTCGGGGGTGAGCACGATGGTCTTCGGCATGCCGCTCATCAGGTCGCGGCCGCGGACCTCCGCCTTGTACTCGTCGTCGGTGGGGTACACCGAGCCGATCGCGAGCTTCACCTCTTCTGCGGTGCGCTCACCGATCGCGAGGCCGTACTCGCGCCGCACGTAGCCCTGGATCGCGGCATCGATGTCGAAGGACCCGACGCGCACGGCCTGCAACGAGACGATCCCTCCGAGCGAGATGACGGCGACTTCGCTCGTGCCGCCACCGATGTCGACAACCATGTTGCCGAGCGGCTCGTGGATCGGGAGCGACGCGCCGATCGCGGCCGCCATCGGCTGCTCGATCAGGAACGTCTGCGCCGCGCCAGCACGCCGCGCGGCCTCGAGCACCGCGCGCTGCTCGACGTGGGTGATCGCCGACGGCACGCAGATGAGCACCCGCGCGCGCTGGAGTCGCGAGATCCCGGCCCGCTGGAAGAGCATGCGGATCAGCCGCTGGGTGATCTCGAAGTCGGTGATCGCCCCGCCACGCAACGGGCGCACGGCAACGATGTAGCCCGGAGTCCGGCCGATCATCTGCCAGGCCTCGTGACCCAGCGCGAGCACCTCGTGACTGCGCGTGTTCAAGGCGATGACCGTCGGCTCGTTCAGGATGATCCCCTGGCCGCGCGCGTACACGAGGGTGTTCGCGGTGCCGAGGTCGATCGCGAGATCGCGGGACAGGGTCGGCCCCCTCAGCCGGAGGTCTCGACCGGGCGGACCTCGTGGGCGCCCAGTGCCCAGTCGGACCCGTGGTGCCAATGCTCGCGCTTCCAGATCGGCGCAGTCTCCTTGAGCGTGTCGATGCAGAAGCGGGCTGCTTCGAACGCCTCGGCCCGGTGGGGCGCCGACGCGACGACCGCGACGGACGCCTCGGAGAGCTGGAGCTCGCCCGTGCGGTGGAGCAACGCGAGCCGCTCGACTGCAGGCCACCGAGCCCGGGTCGCAGCCGCGATCTCGTGCAGCCGGCGCACGGCCTCGATCTCGTAGGCCTCGTAGGTGAGCGCGGTCACGCCGGGGCGGCCGTCCGAGCTGTCCCGCACCACACCGAGGAACACGACGACCGCGCCCGAACCAGGGGTGGTCGCCCACGCGGTGGCGCGCTCGACGGGGAGGGCGCCGTCCGTGACGGCCACCCAGTCGAGGCTGTCCGGCGCAAGCACGCCGCCATGGTAGTGAAATGGCCTGGCCAGCACCTCGTGGAGCGGGGGTTCTGCTCCCGCGCCGCGACGATCCGGCGCGCGCGCCCGTCGGTACACTCCGCGCGTGCCCGCGGACGATGCCGACGACGAGGGCCCATCTGCGTCGGACCCACGACCAGGTGGAGCGCGTCCCAGCCCGTTCGACCGCCCGTGGATCCACCCCTCGGAGCTGAGCCCGTACGTGGCCGCGCCCGCCGCCTACAAGCGTCGCTCGTCTCGCCACGAGTGGACGATCGGCCTGGTCGCCGGCACCGCGGGCGTCGTGCTGACCATGCTCGTCCTCGTCGCGTTCGGCGAGCTCGGGAGCCGTAGCCCGACGACCTTCTTCCCCGACTCGGTGATCACGACCCCGTCGGGCGTCATGGACCCGCTCCTCACGAACCGGCTGGCGACGGCCGTACGGCCCAGCATCGTGACGATCCGCACCGGATCGCCCGACATCCCGAGCATCTCGGGAATCGCGGTGTCACATGAGCAGGTGCTGACTGCGGCGCACGTCCTCGTCGGCACCAGCTTCACCATCCTCACCGCCGACGGCGCCACATGGTCCGCCTCGATCGTGGGGACGGACCCCAGCAACGACGTCGCGCTGCTCCGGCTCGACGGCGCCAACCTGCGGCCGGCGGCCCTGGGGTCGAGCGACGCGCTGCGGATCGGCGAGGCCGTGATCGGGGTGGCCGCCGGCCGGGGCCAGGACTTCTATGCCAGCGCCGGCGTCCTCTCCGCCCGCAACGCCCTCGTGCGCAATGGGTCGTCGTTGACGATGGCGGGACTGCTCGAGACCGACGTCAAGACGACCGCCGAGCACATCGGCGGCGTGCTCCTCGACACGTCCGGGATGGTCGTCGGCATGCTCGACTCGGCGCCGGGCGACCCCCAGACCGGTCTCTCGGTCCCGGTCACCGTGTTGCAGGACTCGATGGATCAGCTCCGCACGATCGGGAAGGCGCTGCACGGCTGGCTCGGCGCCGAGGCCGTCGACGCCGCCGACCGGCCGAGTGGCGGCGTGACCGTCGCGGCCGTGGCCCAGCCCGGGCCGGCCGCGTCGGGGGCGATTGCGACGGGTGACGTCATCACGGCGGTTGCCGGACACACCATCGGAGGGGTCGGCGACCTCATCGCCGAGGTCCGGCTGCGCAAGCCCGGCGACTCGCTCGATCTGACGGTCTGGACCGGAGCGAAGTCGCGCAAGGTGACCGTGAAGCTCGAGGCCCAGCCGACCACCGGACCCGCCGCCTCGCCGCAGTACGGTTGAGCCGGCGTATGAGCTCCTCCCACGACACCGTGACCTCGACCAAGGCCGACCAACAACTGGCGGCGATCGACCGCGAGCTCCTCAACGCGGCGCAATGGGACTTCCCGCTCGACGCGCGTCCCTATGCGGTGCTCGGACAACGGCTCGGGCTCACCGAGACCGCGGTGCGCGACCACGTCGCCGAGGTCAAACGCCTCGGCGTGCTGCGCCAGCTCTCGGCGATCTTCGACACCCGCGCCCTCGGATACGGCTCGGCGCTGGTCGCCGCCAAGATCGAGCCGAGTCGTGTCGACGAGGCCGCGGCGGTCGTCAGCGCGCATCCCGGGGTGAGCCACAACTACAAGCGCAACCACGCGTACAACCTCTGGTACACGATCGCCGTCCCGCCGGGCGACTCCCTGGAGACGCACGTCGACACCCTGCATCGCGAGTCGGGCGCGATCGTCACCCGCCGGCTCCCCACGCTGAAGCTCTACAAGATCGGCGTGAAGCTCGACATGACCGGCCACACGGCAGCCGACGCGCGCACCGAGGTCCTCGAGCACGAACGCCCCGAGCGGCGCGAGCACATGGACGCGCCCGAGCTCTCCGACCTCGAGATCGCGACCATCCGCGTGATCCAAGAGGACCTCCCGCTCGTCGAGCGCCCCTTCGCCGCGCAGGCGGCTGAGATCGGCTGTACCGAGGACGACGTGCTCGCGATGCTCACGAGCTTCAAGGAGCGCAAGCTCATGCGCCGTTTCGCCGCGGTCATGAACCATCGATCGGCGGGATTCAAGGCCAACGCGATGGGTGTGTGGGCGGTGCCCGACGACCGCCTCGAGGAGCTCGGGCCGACGATGGCGAGCTTCGCGCTCGTCAGCCACTGCTACCGCAGGCCGACGTACGAGGACTGGCCGTACTCGATCTTCACCATGGTCCACGGCAAGAACGCCACCGACTGCGAGTCGACCGTCGCGGCGATCCACGCCGAGACCGGCATCGACGAGTACGCCCTGCTGTGGTCGGTCAAGGAGTACAAGAAGACGAGGGTGCGCTACTACACCGACGACTGGGACGACTGGCGCGCCGTCCATCTCGGCGCGGCCTCGGCGTCGGCGTAGACCGAGGCAACGAGCAGCGCGCCCTTGACGCTCGACATCGCGCGGGCACGCGCGGACACACCCGGCTGCGCGACGGTCGTGCACCTCAACAACGCCGGCGCTGCGCTTCCGGCACGACCCGTGCTCGATCGCGTGATCCGCCATCTCGAGCTCGAAGGCCAGATCGGAGGGTATGCAGCCGCCGACGCCACTGCCGACGAGCTCGCCGGCGTCTACCGCTCGGTCGCGCGCCTGATCGGTGCGGCACCGGACGAGATCGCCCTGGTCGAGAGCGCGACGCGGGCGTGGGACATGGCCTTCTACGCGCTCCAGTTCCGGCCGGGCGACCGCATCCTGACGTCGCAGGCCGAGTACGCGAGCAACGTGATCGCGTACCTGCAGGTCGCGGCGCGGACGGGCGCCGTCGTCGAA
This sequence comes from uncultured Actinomycetes bacterium, assembly GCA_963815405.1. Lineage (GTDB taxonomy): Bacteria > Actinomycetota > Acidimicrobiia > IMCC26256 > DASPTH01 > CAWFGR01. Next base: position 41,529 of record CAWFGR010000001.1, on the reverse strand, counting down.
GTCGTTCCCGACGACGAGCCGGGTCAACTCTCGGTCGACGCGCTGGCAGCCATGCTCGACGAGCGGGTCCGCCTCGTCGCCGTCACCTGGATCCCGACGCAGGGCGGCCTGGTGAACCCGGCGGCCGAGATCGGACGCGTCGCGCGAACCGCCGGGGTCCCGTTCCTGGTCGACGCGTGCCAAGCCGTCGGCCAGCTCGACGTGGACGTCGACACGCTCGGCTGCGACTTCCTCTCCGCCACCGGCCGCAAGTACCTGCGGGCGCCGCGTGGCACCGGGTTCCTGTACGTGCGGCGGCCATGGATCGAGCGACTCGAGCCACCCTTCCTCGACGTGCACGCGGCCCGATGGATCGCGCCCGACCGCTTCGAGGTCCGGGCGGACGCGCGCCGCTTCGAGAGCTGGGAATCGGGATACGCGGCGCGCCTCGGGCTGGGCGTCGCGGTCGAGTACGCGCTCGAGATCGGGCTGCGGGAGATCGAACCCCGCGTCGTCGCCCTCGGCGCGCAACTACGGTCTCGCTTGGCCAGGGTCGCCGGTGTCACCGTGCGAGACCTGGGCGTGCGTCGTTGTGGGATCGTGACGTTCACCGTCGACGGCCACGATCCGGTCGACGTCGCCGCGTCCCTGCGCGAACAGGCCATCAACGTCTCGGTCTCCACGATCGACTTCGCTCGCTTCGACTTCGAGGCGCGCGGCCTGGAACGGGTTCTCCGCGCGTCGGCGCACTACTACAACACCGACGACGAGCTCGAGCGGCTCGTCAGCGCGCTGCCACCTGCTCGTTGACGGCGTCGGCGACATCCGCGTTGGCATAGCGAGGCGACCACCCCGCCGCGCGGAGGCGGTCGTTGGCGAGCACCCATGGGTGCTGGAGGTATGGCACCACTCCGGGCGGAACGTCACCGAGACCGGTGCGCCACAACACGGCAAGCACGGCGCGCAACAGCCCGGCCGGCACTGCGGGAAGGCGTGAGCGTCGGCGACCCCGCCACACACGCGCCGCGTCGATCCAGCCGTCGGGCGCGACGTTCAAGACGCCGGGGAGGTCGTGTGTCGCCACCAGCAGGAGTGCGTCGGCGAGGTCGTCGACGTGCAGGAACTGCACGGGTGGCGTCGCGCCGCGCACACGCAACGCGCGACGCCCGACGAGCACGCGGGTGGGGAGACGCGTCGCGCCACGGCCGAAGACGGGCGCCACCCGCAACGTCGTGACCGTGACGGCAGGATGCTCGGCCGCCCACTCCCCGAGGAGACGCTCCACTTCCGCGGCCTGGAGCGCGGGCGAGAACCCGGGGTTCGGTCGCAGCATGGCCTCTTCCCGGAGCGGCACCGCGTTGTCGGACCAGGCTCCGTAGACCGTGGCGCTCGAGAGACGCACGATGCGACGGATGCCCACCGCGGCCGCGGCATCGAGCACGCGTCGCGTGCCTCCGACGTTGACCCGCGCCATCAACCCTTCGTCGACGATCGGGTCGACCACGCCGGCGAGGTGCACGAGCACGTCGACCCCTTCGAGGTACGGGCGCAGATCGGAGCCCGCGATGTCGACACGGTGCACCTCCAGTCCGGCGAGGCGCCGCTCCGGCACCCGGACGTCGAGCGCGACGATCCGCGCCGCCGTCGGCTCGGCGCCGAGACGCTCCAGCAGGCGGGCTCCCAGCCAGCCCGCAGCCCCGGTGACCGCGTACGTGGGCACGTTCATACACTGACCGTGTGGTCGAGGAACCTCAACCCGGTGAGCCGGACGACCGCGATCCCGACCGTCGAGACGACGACCGCTCCGACAACGCCCGCTCCGGCAACGACGCCGACCGTCCGCCGTTCGAGTTCGACCCGTCGCAGTTCGATCTCTCGGGCATCGACCTCTCGGAGCTCGGCCTTCCGTTCGACCTCGCGAACCTCGACTTCTCCAAGCTCGACCTGTCGAACCTCGACCTCGCGAACCTCGATCTCGCGAACCTGGATCTCGCGAGCTTGGGAATCTCCGGCGCCGACGTCGAGCGCGCGTTTGCGATGATGCGCGCCTCCGGCCCGGTGAACTGGCAGGTCGCGCGCCAGATGGCGCTGTGGGTCGCGTCGGCACAGGAGGCGCCGAGCGGTCCTCTCGAGCGCGGCCCCCTCGAGCTGACCGGCGTGCCACCGGCCGAGCCCGATGTCGCGGCCGCCGACGTCGAGGACTTCGAGGAGCTCGCCCACGCCGCGCAGACGCTCGTCGTCGGGGAGACCGGGCTCGCCGCGACATTCCGCGTCGGCGTGCAGGCCGTGAACCGGGCCGGCTGGGTCGAGATTCACCTCGACGAGCTCCGCCCGGTGCTCGTTGCGCTCGCGACGACCCTGGGCGCGGCGATGCAGGCATCCGACGAGCCGAACCTCGCGCATCCCTCGTTCGGCGATGCCGAGCCGTCGCTCGATCCCGCGGCGCTCATCGGCGCGCTCGCGCCGATGCTGCTCGGCGTCCAGTCCGGTTCGATGATTGGCTATCTCGCGCAACGTGCGTTGGGCGGCTACGACTGGCCGCTCCCCACGGGACGGTCCGGCGGCGACCCCGGGAGTGGCGGTCAACCGCGACTCTGCTTCGTCGTCCCCAACGTCGACGAGTTCGAGCGCGCGTGGTCGCTCCCCCGCCGAGACCTCCGCTTCTACGTGGCGCTGCACGAAGTGGTCCGCGCCGCGCAGCGATCCGTCCCCTGGGTGCGCGACCGTCTCGTGCGTCTCGCGACGGAGTACGTGTCGGCCTACGAGGTCGAGGCGGAGACCTTCGCCGAAGAGTTCGGCGACGTCGATCCGACCGATCCGTCGTCCCTGCAGGCGATGGCCGACCATCCCGAGCGCCTGCTCGGTGCCCTCCAGTCACCACGCCAGCGTGTGCTGCGCGACGAGCTCCGCCGCTTCACCGCGGTGACGGAGGGATACGCCGACGTCGTGCTCGAACGCGTCGGCCGGCGACTGATCCCCACCTTCGATCGCATCCACGAAGCGATGCAGCGTCACCGCGTCGAACGCGGTGAAGCGGAGCGCTTCATCGAGGGCCTCCTCGGTTTCAAGCTCGACCGCGGCGACTACGAGCGCGGCACGCTGTTCTGCCGCGGTGTCATCGAGCGCGCCGAGCTCGACGGCCTGAATCGCCTCTGGGAATCGGAGTCGATGCTGCCAACGCCCGCAGAGCTCGAAGCGCCCGGCCTCTGGCTCGCCCGCATCGAGCTTCCTACTCCGATCTGAGCCCGCGCGAGATCCCGCCGCTCAGGACCCGGGGCTCTCGGTGCCCTCGCCGTCGTCGATCGACCGACGACGGCGCACGCGGTCGCGGAAACGCTCGATCGCGCGGTCGCGCGAACGCGTGAGCGCCTCGTCGACGGCGCGCGGGAGCAGCTTCGTCCGCAGCTCCTGACGCCGGCGCGCGGCATGGAGTGCCGCCGCGTACGAGACCGCGACGAAGCCCAGCACCGCCGCGAGCGCCACGAGCCCGATCTCGCCCGCGATCGGGATCACCCCGAGCACGCCGCCGACGACCCACACGAGCTGGAACCGCGTCTCGAAGCGCGCGAAGGCGCGGCCACGCGCCGCATCGGGTCCGTCGCGCTGCAGGATGCTGTCGAAGCCGAGCCGGCCCCCCGCCGCACCGGTCGCGATCGCGAGCGCAGCCACCACGAACCCCGTGGCACCACCGGCGAGCGCGCCGAACGCCACGAACGCCGCCGGTACCGCGAGCGCGGACGCGAGGATGATCTCCTCGCGCACGTGGCGCCGCAGCACGGGCGCGCTCACATTGCCGACGAACCCGCCGATCGCGCTCGCCGTCAACGCCGCGCCCAACGCGAAGAGATCCTTCTTCAACGTGAACGCGGCGAAGAAGGCCAGGTACCCCACCGAGCCGCGCAGCACCGCCATCGCGCTTCCTGCCAGCACGATGCTCGGCGAATGCATCTCCTCGCGTTCCATCTGCGCGAGCTCGCCTTCGGGCCGGGTGATCGGGCGACCCGAAGGCACGCGTGAGGCCATCACGGCGGCGATCGCGAACACCACGGCACCGAGCCGCAACGACCACGCCGCGTCGAACACCTGTTGCACCAGCGCCGCGGGGACACCGCCGGCGGTCGCGGCAAACACGCTCACGAGCGCGAGGCGGGAGTTCGCCTGGACCAGCTCGGACTCGTCCCTCACGAGGGACGGCACGAGGGAGCTGCGCGCGCGATCGAGTGGCTCTTCGCCAGGACGAGCACCCCGAAGGCGAGCGGGTACACCAGCAGGCCACGCGGCGCATCCGAGTTGATGAACCCGGCCATGAGCAGAGCCAGCAACCCGCGGCCCGCGGCCGCGGCGATGAGGACCAGCCGGCGGCCACCGGTGATCCGGTCCAGCGCGGAGCCGAGCAGCGGCGCGACGACGGCGAACGGCGCCATGGTCAGGAGGAGGTAGAGCAGGACCTTGCTCCGCGCCGCATCGGTCGGGCTCTGGAAGAACAAGGAGCCGGCGAGCGAGACGGTCAGGCACGCGTCGCCACAGACGGCAACGGCATGAGCACGCACGAGACGGGCGAACGGGGTCAGCGGGGCGAAGCGCGGGTCCGTGCTCATGGCGGCGCACGGACGTTAGCCCTCGTCTCGCGCGGCACCGACCCGGGCCGACGCTCGGGCGGATCGCAGTACGATCTGAGGATGAGCGTGGTGGGCGCGCAGCTCCAGGAGGAGTCCGATGCGACGCCGTTCGCTCATGACAGGATCTCGCGGCTGTTGAACCGCGAGCTGTCGTGGCTCGACTTCAACGAGCGCGTCCTCGCCCTGGCCGGCGATGCCGAGCAGCCGTTGCTCGAGCGGGCCAAGTTCCTGGCCATCTTCAGCCAGAACCTCGATGAGTTCTTCGAGGTGCGCGTCGCCGGGCTCGTCGAGCAGCTCCAGGCGGGCGTGGGCTCGATCACCGCGGACGGCATGAGCGCGGGCGAGCAGCTGCGCGCGATCCGGGCACGCGCCGACGAGCTGGTGACCCGTCAGGCGGCGATCTTCACCAAGGAGGTCGCGCCGGCACTCGACGACGCCGGCATCCGCTTCGTCGACTGGGACAGCCTGTCGGGCCAAGACCGGGCCTGGATCGACGAGCTCTTCGCCGAGCGGGTGTTCCCCGTCCTCACCCCCCTGGCCGTCGACCCCGCGCACCCCTTTCCCTACATCTCGAACCTCTCGCTCAACCTCGCGGTCGTGGTCCGCGACCCGGAGACGGGCGAGGAGCGTTTCGCCCGCGTCAAGGTCCCGCCGCTGCTCCCCCGCTTCTTCGTGCTCCCCGACGGCACGCGATTCCTGCCCCTCGAGCAGGTGATCGCGGCGCGCCTCGATCTCCTCTTTCCCGGGATGGCCATCCTCGGCCACCACGTGTTCCGTGTCACGCGCGACACCGATTTCGAGCTCGAGGACGAAGCCGAGGATCTGCTCGAGGCGCTCGAGTCGGTCCTCCGCCGCCGCAGCAAGTTCGGCCGGGTCGTGCGCCTCGAGGTCGACACCACGATGACCGACGAGGTGCTCCAACTGCTCTGTCGTGAGCTCGAGCTGCCCGAATCCGACATCACGGTCGTCGACGGCCCGCTCGACCTCGCAGGGCTCTGGGCGCTCTTCGCACTCGACCGCCCGGAGCTGAAAGACGAGCCGTGGGTGCCCCAGACGCCCACGGCGCTCAGCGGCGACGGAGAGCAAGACGTGTTCCGAGCGCTGCGCGCCGGCGACATCCTCGTGCACCACCCCTACGACTCGTTCGCCACCTCGGTCGAGGAGTTCGTGACGCAAGCAGCCGACGATCCCGACGTGCTCGCGATCAAACAGACGATCTACCGGTCCGCCGGGCCTGAAAGCGCGATCGTGCGCGCCCTCGTCCGAGCGGCCGAGCGCGGCAAGCAGGTCGTCGCGCTCGTGGAGCTCAAAGCCCGCTTCGACGAGCGCGCCAACATCGAGCGTGCCCGTGTGCTGGAAGAAGCTGGGGTCCACGTCGTCTACGGCCTCGTCGGGCTGAAGACGCACGCCAAGGTCATGCTCGTCGTGCGCGAGGAACACGACGGCATCCGTCGGTACTGCCACGTCGGGACGGGCAACTACAACCCACAGACCGCACATCTCTACGAGGACCTCGGGCTGCTGTCAGCTGATCCCGACCTCGGCGCCGACCTCACGGACCTCTTCAACCACCTCACCGGCTACAGCCACCAACACGAGTTCCGCCGGCTGCTGGTCGCACCGACCCAGCTGCGCGGAGCACTCACGGAGCGGATCGAGCGCGAGGCCGCGAAGGGACCCGAGGGCCGCATCACCCTGAAGATGAACAGCCTCGTCGACGCCGCGTCCATCGAAGCGCTGTACGAGGCCTCACGTCAGGGCACCCCGATCGACCTCGTCGTCCGCGGCATCTGCTGCCTGCGTCCCGGCGTCCCGGGCATGTCGGAGACGATCCGGGTCCGTTCGATCGTCGGGCGCTTCCTCGAGCACAGCCGCATCTACCGTTTCGGCCCGGCCGACGAGACCGCCGACTACCTCATCGGGTCCGCCGACCTCATGCCGCGCAACCTCGACACCCGGGTCGAGACCTTGGTCCCGGTGACCGATCCGGTGCTGCGCGGCCGCCTCGCCGAAATCCTCGAGATCAACCTGGCCGACGACCTGCTCGCATGGGAGCTGGACCGCGACGGCGCCTGGCACCGCGTGCCGAAGACCGTCGGGCTCTCGGCGCAGCGTCGCTTCCAAGCGCTGGCGGTCGCGCGGACGCTCGTGCCCTGATCGCGCGAGCGCGAGCTCAAGTTCACCCCTGCTCCCTCGTTCCAGCTCCCGGGACTCACCGATCTCGAGCTGGGCGTGCCGCGCGGGACCACAAGAGGCGTTCCGGCTCCAGGCCTTCTACTTCGACACCGAGGACCTCCGGCTCGCACGGGCCGGCGCGTCGATGCGGTATCGCAGCGACGAGGGATGGATGGTCAAGCTCCCCGTCTCGGGCGGATCGATGCTGACCCGCGACGAGATCCGCATCGACGGCGAGCCCGGAGACCCGCCCGAAGCGGCGACCGACCTGGTGCGCGCATTGGTCCGCCGCGCGCCGGTCCGGCTGGTGGCACGACTCACGACCTTGCGACGACGCGTCGTGCTCTACGAGTTCGGCGGTCGCCGGGTCGCCGAGCTCGTCGACGACGAAGTCTCGGTCCTCGACGGGATGCGGCTCGCCGCGCGTTTCCGCGAGCTCGAAGTCGAGTTCGAAGAGGACGCGCCGAAGGGGCTGGCGGAGTCGATCGCTGCATCGCTACGCCACGCGGGTGCCGGAGCGCCCACACCGGTCCCGAAGATCGTCCGTGCGCTCGGGCCGCCGGCGCTGGAGCCGCCCGACGTGGGCGGTGAGCTCTCGATCGACCCCGAGGGTCACGAAGCCGATCTCGTGCGGCGCTCGGTCGCCGACGCCGTGGCACGGCTCGTCGCCCACGACCCCGGCGTCCGCCTGGGGGGCGACTCCGAAGACGTCCATCAGGCGCGTGTCGCGACCCGCCGGCTGCGCTCCGACCTCCGCACCTTCCGTGAGCTCGTCGACGCGTCCTGGGCCGAAGCTCTGCGCGACGAGCTCGCGTGGCTCGGGGGCGCGCTCGGCGAGCTGCGCGACGCCGACGTGATGTGGGAGCGGCTCGAGGGTCGCCTCCTGCAGCTCCCAGCACAAGACCACACTCCCGGAGACCGGGTCCTCGCTCGCCTCTCCGCTCGGCGCGCGCACGCCCGCACCGAGCTCCTGGTGATCATGCAATCCGACCGCTACGTCGCACTGCTCGACCGGCTCGTCGACGCGACGCGATCGGTTCCCCCGCCGCCACCCTCCGACGCTTCGAGCGACGACCGCTACGACGACGAGCTCCCCCGGCCGGCGACCCTCGTGCGCGGCCCCTGGAAGAAGTTGCGGACCGCCGTCCGCGCGCTCGACGACGACGACTCCGATCCGGCGCTGCACGAAGTGCGCATCCGCGCCAAGCGCGCCCGGTATGCGGCGGAGGCAGTCGCCCCGGTCGTCGGACGGCCGGCCCGTCGCTTCGCCAAGGCCGTCGCCGCGGTGCAGGAGGTCCTCGGCGACCACCAGGACGCCGTGGTCGCGCAGACCTGGTTCCGCGACGCTGCCCGCGCGCTCTCCGACGACCCCGAAGCGGTGTTCGTCGCGGGAGAGCTCGCCGCCGCCGAGGCGGAGATCGCCTCCCGCTCGCGGTCAGAGTGGGCGTCACGATGGCGCGCCGCGCGCCGCCCCGCGCTGCGCAACTGGATGTGAGCCCCCGCGTCGTCCGCGCGTCGGGCGGGATCATCACGCGACCGGCCGACGGCGACGATGTGCGCGTCCTCCTCGTGCATCGACCGCGCTACGACGACTGGAGCTTTCCGAAGGGGAAGGTCGACGGCGCCGAGACCGACGAGGAGGCCGCACGCCGCGAGGTGCAAGAGGAGACCGGCCTCGTCTGCCGGTTGCTCGACTCGATCGGCGAGGTCACCTATCGCGACCGCGACCGCAACGCCAAGGTCGTACGGTATTGGCACATGGAACCCGAAGTGGACCACGGCTTCGCGCCCAACCGTGAGGTCGACGAGCTCCGCTGGTGCACGCCGGCGGACGCGGCGACGCTGCTGACGTACGAGCACGATCGCGGCCTGCTCGCCCGGTTCAGCGCCCGCGGATGAGCGTGCACCTCGTCCGGCACGCCAAGGCCGGCGACCGGGAGGCGTGGAAGGGGCCCGACGACCTCCGGCCGCTCTCGAAGCCGGGCCGTCAGCAAGCCGAGGCGATCGCCGATCGTCTGGTCTCCGCCGGCATCACCTGCATCATCTCGAGTCCCTCGGTGCGCTGCCGTCAGACCATCCAGCCGCTGGCCGACCGTCTGCGGTTGCCCGTCGAGCTCGACTCCTGCCTCGCCGAAGGCGCGCCGGTCGACGGCGCGATGCGGCTCCTCGAGAAGGTGCTGGGTGAGGAAGCCGTGTTGTGCACCCACGGTGACGTCCTCCCGGCGTTGCTCCAACGGCTCGCGGCGTCCGGGGTGCCCCTCGAAGGCACGCGGGTCGAGAAGGCCTCGGAGTGGGTGCTCGCCGTCGAGGACGGGCACATGATCCGGTCCGCCCGGCACGTCCCGGCACCGGTGATCACCTCGCGCTGACCAGCCCACTTCGGCCGGCGCCCGCGGCGGGCCCGGTAGCGTGGCCGCGATGCGCATCATGGTCACCAACGACGACGGGATCGCGTCCGGCGGTCTCCGTGCGCTCGCCCTCGCGTTGGCATCGGACGGGCACGAGATCGTCGTCGTGGCTCCCGCCGACGACCGCAGCGGCTCGGGCGCGAGCCTCGGTGGTCTGCACCGCGACGGCACCATGGACCTGGTCGCCCACCGCTGGCGCGAGCTGTCGGGCGTCGAGGTGTACTCGATCGACGCACCCCCCGCGACCGCGGTGCTCGCCGTCTGCCACGGCGCCTTCGGCCCCGTGCCCGACCTCGTCGCGTCGGGCATCAATCCCGGCGCCAACACGGGACATCTGCTCATCCACTCCGGAACGGTCGGAGCCGCGCTCACGGCCGCGGGAGCGGGCGTGCCCGGCCTCGCGGTCAGCCTCTCGGCGCGCCCGAAGGACTCGCGCGACGGCTTGCACTGGTCGACCGCCGGCGCGCTGGCCGCCGCCGCCGTCGAGTGGGTCACGAAGCCCGACGGTGGACCACGCATCCTCAACCTCAACGTGCCCAACGTCTCGATCGCCGAGCTCCGGGGCGTTCGTGAAGCGCGGCTCGCCGATCTCGGCGAGGTCTGGGTCGCCGCCGCCGATCCCGCAGCCGGCGACCTCAAGCTCGACTTCCACGGAGCGACCCGCGACCCCGGCACCGACACCGACCTGGCACTGCTGCGCGAGGGCTACGCGACGGTCACGCCGCTCGCCCCACTGGAACGCGCGCCGCTCGAGGGCGCGGCGGACGGCGTGATGTCCGCGCTCGCCTGACGCACGGCGCACATTCGTCGCGGAGGGCCCGCCTACTACGCTCGCCGCGCCCACGACCCCAGGAGTCCTCCCATGACAGCCACTGTTGGTCAGCCCGCCCCCGACTTCACGCTCAAGGACCAAGCCGGCAACGACGTGTCGCTGTCGGGCTACGCCGGGCGCACTGTCGTCCTCGTCTTCATCCCGTTCCCCTTCACCGGCGTGTGCGAAGGCGAGCTCTGTGAGATCCGCGACGACCCGAGCGCGTTCGCCCGCGCCGACGCGGACGTCGTGGTCGTCACCTGCGACACCCGGCACGCGCACCGCGTGTGGGCGGAGCAGCAGGGCTTCCACTTCCCGCTCCTCAGCGACTTCTGGCCCCACGGCGCGGTGGCGCAGGCCTACGGCGTGTTCAACGACGCGCTCGGGTGTGCGAACCGTACGTCGTTCGTGATCGACAAGGACGGCGTGATCCGAGGAACGTTCTCGTCACCCGACCTCGGGACGCCGCGAGCTCGCGAGGAGTACGAGAAGGCGCTCGCCGCCCTCTAGCACGGGCAAGAGCCTCGCTGAGCCGCAGGTATCCTGCGGCTCAGCGAGGCGTAACGCCGTCGGGGCGCAGTGCGGCCCGGTGACGAAGTCGCCGAGAGCGGGAAGCTGGGTTCCTAGCCCTTCTTCGGGCGGGTTCTGCCTCTCGAGCCCTTCTTCGGGCGGGTTCCTAGCCCTTCTTCGGCGGGTTCCTAGCCCTTCTTCGGGCGGGTTCCTAGCTTCTCCGGGTTCCTACCTTCTCGTAGCGGTAGCCGACCCCGCGCACGGTCACGATGTTGATCGGATGCGCGGGGTCGTCTTCGATCTTGGTGCGGAGACGCTTGACGTGCACGTCGAGGGTCTTGGTGTCGCCGTAGTAGTTGGAACCCCACACCCGGTCAATGAGCACGTCGCGGGTGAGCACACGGCCCGCGTTCGCAAGCAGGAGCTCGAGGAGCTCGAACTCCTTGAGCGGCAGCGGGACGCGCTCCCCGTGCACCGACACCTCGTGCCGCCCGGCGTCGAGGCGCACGTGCCCGACCTCGAGCACCTCACCCTCCTCGACACCGGCTTCGTCGGCAGGGCCACGCCGCAGCTGCGCCCGCACGCGTGCCACGAGCTCACGCAGACGGAACGGCTTGGCCACGTAGTCGTCGGCGCCGACCTCGAGCCCCACGACCGCGTCGATCTCAGCATTGCGCGCGGTCACCATGATGATCGGGACCTGCGACCGGGCCCGGATGTTCCTGCAGACGTCGACGCCGGAGATCTCCGGCAGCATCACGTCGAGCAACACGAGCGCCGGGTGTGAGGCGTCGAAGCGCTTCAGCGCCTCCGCGCCGTCGGCCGCGGTCTCGACCCGAAAGCCCTCGCGCTCGAGCGCGATCGCAAGCGCCTCGCGGTACGACTGCTCGTCGTCGACGACCAGGACGAGCGGGCCGTCGGCCATCACTCCACCTCTCGTTCGGGGGACAGCTCCTCGTCGACGACGCGCTCGGCGTCCGCCTTTCCGGGCAGCTCGATGCGGAACTCCGAACCCTCGCCCTCGACCGAGCTGACCACGACTTCGCCTCCGTGCGCGTGCGCGACGTGGCGGACGATCGCGAGCCCCAGCCCGGTCCCACCCGTGGCGCGGCTCCGCGCTCGGTCGACTCGGTAGAAGCGCTCGAAGATGCGCTCGAGATCTCGCGACGGGATCCCAATGCCCTCGTCGCGCACGGCGATGGTCACGCGCCCGTTCATCGACTCGACCTCGACGGTCACCTTGCCGCCCTGCTCCGAGTACTTGACCGCGTTGTCGAGCAGGTTCGTGATGGCGCTCACAACCTGGCTCCGATCGCACGGGATGACGATGTCGCCGCTCACCGCGCGGACGTCGAGCGAGATGCCGACTGCCTCGGCCGCGGGCCGGATGCGCTCCGCCGCGTCGGTCAGCAGGCGGTCGACCGGCACCACCTCTCGGTTCGGCGACTCCTGCGCCTCGATCACGCTGAGGTCGAGGAGGTCGTCGACGAGCCGGGCGAGCCGATCAGCCTCGCGCGCCATCCGTTCGGCGAGCTGACGGAACACCGCCGGGTCGTCGTCCGAGGCGAGCGTCTCGGCCAGCAGCGCCAACGCCCCGATCGGAGTCTTCAGCTCGTGGCTCACGTTCTGTACGAAGTCGCGCCGGACGCTCTCGACCCGCCGTTCGTTGGAGACGTCACGGACGACGACCACTGCGCCGATCACGTCGTCGGCGATCTCCAGGGGGACGGCGCGAATCTTCAGGACCTCGCGTGGCGGGCCGAAGAGCCGGATCTCCTCCTCGCTCGCGATCCCTCGTCGGGCCTGGCCCAACATCGTGTCGAGCAGCTCTTCGGCGATGGCATCCGCGTGTCGAGCACCTCTGAATCGGTCGGCGGCCGGGTTGCGAAACAGCTCGGTCCCAGCCTCGTCGACGATGACGACCGCATCGGTCAGGGTGTCGAGCGCCGCCGCGAAGCGCTCACTCCTGAGGTCGGTCAGTTCGTCGACGTCCGTTTCGTCATCGACGAACGACACCTCGATCGACTCATCCCGCTCTGCGGCCGACCGGGCGCGCCGCCAGGACATCAACCAAAACGACCGCTGATGTAGCCCTCGGTCCGAGCGTCCGCGGGCTTCGTGAAGATGTGTTCGGTGTCGTCGTACTCCACGAGACGGCCCACTCGCTTGCCTTCGTCGTCGACTTCGGCAGTGAAGAACGCGGTCCGGTCCGAGACGCGTGCGGCCTGCTGCATGTTGTGAGTCACGATCACGATGGTGAACTCCTTCTTGAGCTCCTCCATCAGATCCTCGATGCGCGCGGTGGCGATCGGATCGAGCGCCGAGCACGGCTCGTCCATGAGGATCACGTCTGGCTCGACGGCCAACGCACGTGCGATGCAGAGACGCTGCTGCTGACCGCCCGAAAGACCCAAGCCGCTCTGCTTGAGCTTGTCCTTCACCTCGTCCCACAGCGCGGCGCGCGTGAGCGCCTGCTCCACGATGTCAGCCATCTCCGATCGCTTCCGACCGTTGATCTTGGGCCCGTACGCGACGTTGTCGAAGATCGTCTTGGGGAACGGGTTCGGCTTCTGGAACACCATGCCGATGCGCCGACGCACCTCGGCCGCGTCGACCTTCGCGCCATAGAGGTTCTCCCCGTGGTAGAGGACCTCACCGATCACCTGCGCGCCGGGCGTGATGTCGTGCATGCGGTTGAGGCTGCGCAGCACTGTCGTCTTGCCGCACCCGGAGGGGCCGATGAACGCGGTGATCTCTCGGGCCGCGACGTCGAGGGCCACTTCGCGGACCGCGGTTCTCCCGCTGTAGCGGACTTCGAGGTCGCGGAGCTCGAAGACGATCTGGCGGGCGGGGCTGGGCTGCTCGGCCTCAGCGCGAAAAGGATCCTCGGGCGTGGTCATGAGATCAGGGGTGTCGGAGTCGACGATGACGATCGGGTCGGCCACGGTGCCGTCGTCCGATGGAGCGACCACGGGATCGACCTTAGCGGTCAGGTCGTCGGCAATGCGCATGGATCGACTCCGGGCTCAGGCCGCGTTCCGACGTCCGAAGAACGTCGAGACGACGCGGGCAAGGATGCTGAAGATGAAGACGAGGAGGATCAGCGTGAGGGCAGCCCCCCACGCGCGGTCCTGCGCCGCCGACGAACGGCGATGCGGCGTTGCGGAAGATCTCGGCGAGAGCGCCGTGTTCGGACCCTTGAACGGGTTCCAGTTGCTCTCCGTGGTGATGCCGGTGATGAAGAGCAAGGGTGCGGTCTCGCCCGCGGCCCGGGCCACCGCGAGCAGCGCGCCGCTCACGATCCCCGGCAGCGCATGCGGAAAGATCACCGTACGGATCGTGCGAGCCTTGCGGCTCCCGAGCGCATAGCTCCCCTCGCGCAGCTCGCGGGGCACGAGGCGAAGCATCTCCTCGGTGACCCGGATCACGACCGGCAGCATCAGGCAAGCAAGCGCCAGCGAACCCGCGAAGCCGGTGAGTGACTTCACCTCGAGCGTCCAGATCGTGTAGATGAACAGACCCATGACGATCGAGGGCACGCCGGTCATCACGTCGGCCAGGAACCTCACGACATGCCCCAAGGGCGTGGAAGCGCCGTACTCATTGAGGTAGATCCCACCGAGGATGCCGAGCGGCACGGCCAAGAGCGTCGCCACTCCGGTGATGACCAAGGTGCCGGCAATCGCGGGCCCCATGCCGCCCCCCGGCAGCCGATCCGAGATGGGGATCGCGCTCGCCACGAAGCGCCAGCTCATCTGCGCTCCGCCGCGCTGGAAGACGTAGACGATGATCGCAACGAGTGGAACGACGGCGACCAGGAGCATCGCCGTGATCACCGTCGTCGCCAGGGCATTGCGGACGCGCCGAGCGCTCGAGCCCGGCCGCGGCTCGAGGATCGAGCGGTGCGTCGCGGTCATCGCGCTCACAAGGTCGCTCCAGCACGACGATCGAACCTGGTCACGACGAGCCGGGCGAGCATGCCGATCACCACGGTCATCATGAACAGGACGACGCCGAGCCCGATCAGCGCGGCGCGGTGCGTCCCGACCGCCTCCCCGAACTGACCGGCGATGACACCGGCCATGGTGTCTCCGGGCCCGAAGAGGTGCTCGCTGATCCGTTGCGACGAGCCGACCACGAGGAACACTGCGATGGTCTCACCGACCGCGCGGCCGAAACCGATCATGACCGCAGAGACGATGCCGCCGCGGCTGTGCGGGAACACGGAGCCTCGGATCATCTCCCAACGGGTCGCGCCGAGGCCGATCGCGGCTTCTTTCAGCGAGGTTGGGGTGGTGGCGAGCACCTCTCGGCTGATCGAGGTGATGATCGGGGTGATCATGATGGCGACGACGATTCCGGCGGCGATGAAGCTCCGACCGGTCGCGCTCACGCCGCCGAAGAGGTCCTCGAGGATGGGGACGCCCGAGGTCCAGGACTGGAGCTGGGTCCCGATGTCGGCGAGCGGCGCGAGGAGGACGAAGATCGCCCAGAGCCCGTAGACGACGGACGGGATCGCCGCCAGGAGGTCGACGGTGTAGATGATCGGCCGGCGGAGCCAGCCGGGAGCGATCTCGTTGACGAAGAGCGCGATCCCCACGCTCACGGGGACCGCGAGCACCAATGCGATGACGCTCACAAGAAGCGTTCCGTACACGAGCGGAGCGCCGCCGAAATGTCCGTTCGTGGGATCCCAGTTGTCGCTGAAGAGGACCCCGAGGCCCTCCTGCTTGAACCACGGCCACGCCTGCTTGGTGGTGGAGTAGGCGATGAGCCCGAGGATCACCAGCACGAGCAGCCCGCTCGCGAGTGCTGCGCAGCGGAAGACCCGGTCGGCGATGCGACCGGGAGGTGGTGCGCCGACGCCGAGGCTCGGCGCCGCGGGGAGCGGTCCCGGTTCGGGTCGAGAAGGTGCGATCACAGCCATGGGATGACTCACTCTGATGCGGGTGAGGTGGAACGCGCCAGGGGTCGGGACGATCTCGGATCGCCCCGACCCCGACGTGTCGGGTCATCTGGTCAGGTGGACGGGATCACGAGCTGCGAGAGCTGGGCCTGGGCCTTCGTGAGCAGCTCCTTGGGCAGTGGGGCGAAGTCGACGGTCTTCGCGAGCTTCTGCCCCTTCTTCGAGAAGATGAACGTGAGGAACGCCTTCAGAGCCTGCCCCTTCGCCGCGTTGGTCTGGTTGGTGTACACGACGATCCACGTCGGTGACGTGATCGGGTAGGACGTTGCTCCCGCCGCATTGATCGGGTCGTAGGTGAGGTCGGCGTTCACGGTGATGCCCGCGAGCGCAGCGGACGCGCCGGCCAGCGAGGGAACCACGTACTTGCCCGCGGAGTTCTTCACGGACGCGAACGGCAGGCCCGCCGCCAACGCGTCGGAGTAGTCGACGTACCCGATGGCACCCCCGGTGCTCTTGACGATCTGCGAAACGCCCGGGTTGCCCGCGCCGCCCTGGGTGTCACTCGGCCAGTTGACCGTCGAGCCCGAGCCGAGCGTCCACGTCGTCGGGGCCGCCGCCTTCAGGAACTTCGTGAAGTTCTCGGTCGTGCCCGACGAGTCTGAGCGCCGCGCCACCGTGATCGCGGCGCTCGGGAGGCTCACACCCGGGTTCTCGGCCTTGATCGCCGCGTCGTCCCACGTCGTGATCTCGCGCATGAAGATCTTCGCGATCGTCTCCGCGGAGAGCTTCAGGCTCTTCACGCCCGAGAGGTTGTACGCGACGGTGATCGGGCCCGCAACGGTCGGGAAGTAGAGGAACGCCCCACCCTTGGTCTTCGCAGCGTCCTCGGGCTTGAAGAGGCCGTCCGTGCCCGCGAAGTCGACCGTCTGGTCGGAGAAGGCTTGGCGCCCCGCGCCCGAGCCGACGCCTTGGTAGTTGACGGTGACGCTCTTCTGCTGCTGGCGGAACGCTCCAATCGCCACTTGGTTGAACGCGAGCTGGAACGTCGAACCCGAGCCGTTCAAGGTCGCCGAGGAGAGCTGCGCCCCGGCTGTGGTCTTCTTCTTCTTGTGCTTCGCGACCGCGGGCGCGCTCATCAGGCCGACGATCATGGCCACCGCGAGCACCAGCCCGAGCACGCGGGCAAAGGGTCGTCGCATGGGGGTTCCCTCCTACAACTGTCGATGTGTCCCGCGGAGCGTAAGGATCGCCTGTGGCCGCGGGTTGTCCTGCCGGTAGCGCGGAGGTGAACTCGGAGAGAACAATGGGTGGACCGACCAGCTCCTCCCCTGCCCCCACGGCAGGATGCAGCGATGGTGCGGCAGCCACGCTCGGCGGTCGGCGCATGATCGCGTCAGCCGCCGACTGCACGCGCCTCCAGGCCGACCACGCCGATCTTCGCCACGAGATCATCCATCTCGCGGCCGCGACCACCACCGCCATCACAACGGCCACCGACGCGCTCGCCCAGAGCGACCTCGGGCTCGCGTCCGAGGTGATCAACAACGACGATCAGGTCGACGCCCTCGCGCATGTCGTCGCCGACCATTGCTTCGAGCTGCTCGGCCGGGAGCCTGGCGAGCTCCAAGTCGTTCGGTTCCTCGTGACCGCGATGCGCGTCGCCGCCGAGCTCGAACGCAGCGCCGACCTGATGGTCAACGTCGCGAAGGCGACGTGGCGCCTCTACCCGAATCGTCTCGACGACACCGCCCGCGCCCTGCTCGATCGGATCAGCCGCCAGGCGTGTCTCCAGACGAGAGTGGCCGTGAACGCCTTCGTCGACCTCGACACGGCCGCCGGAGCCGCGCTCGACGAGATGGACCAGGTCATCGACGACCTCGACAAGGCGTTGCTGAGCCACGTCCTGCGGACCCGAGCCAGGGACGAGGCAGGGATGGCCCTCGCGGTGCAGCTCGCCCTCGTGACCCGCTACTACGAGCGCGTCGGAGATCACGCGGTCACCATCGGAGAGCGGGCGCGCTTCGTCGTGCGCGGCCGTCAGGCCGTCCTCACCGACGGACAGCCCGCCGGAGGGGTGGGCTCGGGGAACGGGGGGGATCCCCGACCCACGTTCGCTCCGGCGTCACCGTCCTCGCACGACCAGCCCTCGCAACCGCGGACGGGCGACGACACCACGCCCTCTCGTTCGTGATCGCCGCTTGGGTGCAGACTAGAGATGTTCCGTTTCGTGCCCGTTGCCCCAAGATGGCGATCGGGTGAACGAGCGGTGAAGACTGATCCGGTCGGCACGGCCGTTGGCCGACGATCCTGACGCCAGAGAGCATGATGGAGATCCGGCCTCCCGTCGGCCCGCAGCCGACGTCCGCTCGATCGGAGACCCCGTGACAACCACGCCCGAAGCTGAGACGCCGGTGACCGAGACCCGCAAGGCGTTCCACGAGCACCTCGACGAGCTGCGCGTCGACGTCATCCGTCTCGCCGCGCTCACGACCGAGGCGATCGCCGCAGGAACCCAGGCGCTGCTCGACGCCGACCTGTCGGCGGCCGAGCGCGTCGTGGAACAGGATGACGCCATCGACCTGCTGACGCACTCGATCGAGGACCGCACCTTCCTGCTCCTCGCGCGCCAACAGCCGATCGCGACCGATCTCCGGTTCCTCGTGACCGTCATGCGCATCGCACACGAGCTCGAGCGCAGCGCCGATCTCATGGTCAATGTCGCCAAGACGACGCGCCGCCTCTATCCCCACCACCTCGACCCGAAGCTCCGCGGAATCATCGACCGGATGGGGACACAGGCTTCGAATCAGACCCGGGTCGCGATCGACGCGTTCGCCGACTCCGACCCCTCATGGGCCGCGGCGCTGTCCGACATGGACGACGCGATGGACGAGCTCACGAAGAGCCTGTTCCGCCACATCCTCTCGAGCGATGCCGCCGACGAAGCCGCGGTGCTGCTCGCGGTGCAGATGGCGTTGGTCGGCCGCCACTACGAGCGGATCGCCGACCACGCGGTCACGGTCGCCGAGCGGGTGGGCTTCATGGTCACCGGCGAGCACCCCTACCCGGAGCCCGACCCCCACCAAGCCTGAATCTCCGGCCGGGCCGCTCAGGCCACGCTTCGCTGCGGCTCGGGATACCCGAGCCGCACACGCTCAGCTCTCCCAAATTCCCGCTCACGGCGTCCGAGGCGCCGGGCCGCTCAGGCCACGCTTCGCTGCGGCTCGGGACACCCGAGCCGCACACGCTCAGCTCTCTTCGTCGTAGCCGAGGTCCCATTCGAGGATGAGGTGCTCGCGCTCGGCGTCGCGAGCGACGCGCTCGCGGTTGCGGCGGAATTGGGGGTCGTGCGGCGGGAGCAGCTGGAGTCGGGCGATGGCTCGCTGGCGGAACTCCTCGATCACCCTGCCGTCGCCGTAGACGCCGTGCACCTCCCAGTGGGGCGCCACCGGGCCGCGGTACACCACCTTCACGTGGCCTTGCGGCGGCACCTGCTCCAGATCACGCTGTTCCATCGCCATGGGCCCAATGTAGTGGTCGCCGCTTCCGCCTAACCCTGCGCCGCGGGTGGGTGACGGCCGCGACACCGCGCGGACAGGAGTCTCCCAGCCATCGGGGAGAGCATGGAATCCACCGCCGACCGCCTCTCAGGACGAGGCGCAGAACCGGCGCCGTCCGACCCCGCAGGGTGGTTTCCTCAATCTTCGAGTTGTCCTAGGATGCCCCCAGCTAGGGGAACGGAACGGCAGGCCGGATGGTTGTACTGACCGAGCCACCGCCGGTGGCTGCAAGGCGAGGAATGCCCGTGGACGAGACCCCTCTCCCCGATCACCACGACCATGACTGGATGCTGCGTGCTCGGTGCCGGTCGCTGGCTCCGGGCGAGTTCTTTCCCTCCGACGGTGTCGGCGTCGAGGTTGCGCGCAAGATCTGCGGCCAGTGCCCTGTGCAACACGAGTGTCTCGAGTACGCCCTGACCTATCGCATCGATCACGGCGTGTGGGGCGGTGCTTCAGAGCGGGAGCGCCGGCGGATCCTCCGTCAGCGGCGCGTCAGCCCGCGCCTCACCATCCGCTGAACGTCAGCTGGAGCTGGCCGTCTCGTCAGTGCCGCGCGGCGCCTCCTCGTTCGCACCGGCTTTGAACTCCTTGGTCGCCTGACCCAACGAACGAGCCAACTTCGGCAGACGCGTGCTGCCGAAGAGCAGCAGCACCACCGCCAGGACGATCAACAGCTCAGGTACTCCGAGACCCATGGCACCTTCCCCTTCCGCGGCCGTTCGCACGGCTGCTCTTGCAGGGTACCCCGGCGCGTGGATGCCAAAGGTTACGGGCGTGTCAGGAGTCGCGCGCGAGCAGATCGACGTCGTCGAACGCCGCAGTCTGGAAGGGCACCGCGCCCGGCGACAGGATGATCCGGCTCACACCGAGGTCGCTCCACTCGTCGACCTGGGCGCGCACCTCCTCGACGGTGCCGACGAGGCGACCCACCTTCCAGTCCTCGAGAGTCTGAGACTTCAAGACGCCGGGCATCGTCGCGCGCATGCGTTCGAAGCGGCGCGCGAGATCCGTCGCATCCTCGCCGCAGAGCGCGGCACAGGCCGACCGAGCGGGACAACGATGCCGGGTCCCGACCGACCTCGTCGCAGGCACGGGCGAGCACCTCGAGGCGCGCACGGTACGCGTGAGTCGTCCACACCCACGAGGTGTTCCACTCGTCGGCGAGCTCCGCGGCGAGACGAACGAGCCGGTCGCCCTTCCCGCCGACGACGATCGGTGGTGACGGCTGCTGGCGCGCGCCGGGTTGGTTCGATGCCCCGACCACCGAATGGTAGCGGCCGTCGAAGGTCAGCGGTCCACCGCCCACGAGTCCACGACACACGGCGATCGCCTCACGCAGACGGTCGAGTCGGACACCCGGGCGCGGCACGGACATGCCGATCGCCTTGTACTCGGGTTCGTACCAGCCGGCGCCGAGCCCGATCTCGAGTCGCCCTTCCGTCAACTGGTCGAGCGTTGCCAAGGCCTTGGCCATGACGCCCGCAGGCCGCAAGGCTTCGCACAGCACCAGGGTTCCGAGCCGCGACCGCCGCACCACGCGGGACAGCGCGCCAAGCGTCGTGATCGGCTCGAAGGCCCCCGCGCGATCAGGACTCCCCCCGTACTTGGCGAGGTCGAGGAACAGGTGGTCCGAGAGCCAGAGCGACTCGAATCCGAGGTCGTCGGCCGCGCGCGCCTGGCGTCCAAGCGTCGACCATTGCAATGGCGTCTCATCCGGAACCGAGAAGTCGTACTGCGCGAGCGCCAAGCCGATCTGCACCGATCGAGACTACGGGCCACCGGCCACGCGCCACGTGGGCACCGGTTCCGCTCCACCGTACGCTCGTGTCGTGATCGAGTGCGTGCCCAACGTCTCCGAGGGACGCAGCCGCGAGCTGCTCACATCGCTCGCCACCGCGTGTGGCGACGCCCTCCTCGACGTGCACGCGGATCCCGACCATCACCGGTCGGTGTTCACACTCGCCGGCCCCGGGTCCTTCGATGCCGCGCGGGCCGTTCGAGACCTCGCGGTGGCGGTGTCGAGGGCGCTCGACGTCCGCGTGCACGCGGGCGTCCACCCTCGCCTCGGAGCACTCGACGTCGTGCCGTTCGTCGCCCTGCCCGGCTCGACGCCGGCGCAGGCTGTCGACGCCGCCCGCGGGTTCGCAACCTGGCTGGCCGCGGAGCTCGCGGTGCCGGTGTTCCTCTACGACGCGGCAGACCCCTCGGCGCGCGACCTCCCCACCGTGCGTCGCGGACGCGTTTCGCACGTGGGCTCCGGATCTCGGGCCCCCGGAACCTCACCCCACCTTGGGTGCGACGGCCGTCGGTGCGCGCCGACCGCTCGTCGCCGTGAACTGCGAGCTCGACCGCGACGACCTCGACCTCGCGCGACATCGCCCGGCACGTGCGCGCGCGCGACGGCGGCCTGCCCGGCGTCCGCGCGCTCGGATTCCACCTCGAGCACCGCGGTCGGGTGCAAGTGTCGCTCAACCTCGTCGACTTGCACCGCACGGGACTGGAGCAAGCATGCGTTGCGGTGGACGGGCTCGCGCGCGCGCCGGGGCGCGCACGTTGAGCGCGTGGAGCTCGTCGGTTTGGTGCCACGCGACGTGCTCGAGCGATGCAGCGCCGAATTCCGTGCCACGACCGGGATCGGCGACGAGCAGACGATCGAGGCGCGGCTTGCCGCGCGCGGGCCGGCCTCGGTCAGGCGGTGAGGCCGCGACGCTCGAGCGCGCGCTGCCGGCGGACGCGCCGCCGCTCACGCTCCGAGAGGCCGCCCCAGATCCCGAACTTCTCGCCGTGGGCGAGTGCGTACTCGAGGCAGTCGGCTCGGACCTCGCACCCGCGGCACACCGACTTCGCCTCGCGGGTCGACGCGCCACGCTCAGGGAAGAAGAGGTCCGGGTCGACGCCGAGGCAGTTGGCCTGCTCCTGCCACCTCCGATGCTCGCCGCCGCTGAAGCTCGGCGCGCCCATCAGTGCGGTCAGACCGGATGACGACGTGCTCGTGGGCTCGGACATCGATGATCGCTCCCTCGTCGGAGTGACTCCCGGACCGACCCTGGAACCGCCACGCCACAGCGACGGCCCTCGCTCGACGACCCGAGGGAAGACAACAGTTGAAATGACCTGGCTGGAATTACAATGGTGTTACTATGCCGGGTTGTGGACCCTGGCGCAAGGGGTTTCTTCCTTGCATCGACAGCCATGGGCGCGCGCGCGATGTCGGGCGTCCGCACCATCGGTCCCTGCAGCGCCCGAATCGAGATCACGCGGTTGCGCTCGGTAGGCCCCCGCCTCGAAGTCACCCTGGGCGACATCACCTCGGAGAGCGTGGACGCGGTCGTCAACGCGGCGAACACGACGCTGCTCGGCGGCGGTGGCGTCGACGGCGCGATCCACCGCGCCGCTGGCCCCGAGCTCCGGGAAGCGTGCCGTGCGCTCCACGGCTGCGCGTTCGGGGACGCGAAGGCCACCCCGGCGTTCCGGCTGCTCGCGCGGTGGGTGATCCACACGGTGGGGCCCATCTGGCGCGACGGCGAGAGCGGCGAGGCGCGGCTCCTTGCCAACTGCTATCGACGCTGCCTCGAAGTGGCGGACCAGCTCGGTGCACGGTCCATTGCGTTCCCCGCGATCAGCACCGGCGCGTTCGGCTACCCGGTGACCGAGGCAACTCACATTGCGGTCGACACCGTGCGCTCCACCCTCACGGGCGTCGAGGTCGTGCGGTTCGTGTGCTTCGACCCGGCGGTGCACGAGCGCTACGAGCGCGTGCTCTCGTAGCCGTTCAGACGCGCAACATCCCTCCGTCGACGCGCACCGACGCGCCGGACACGTAGCCGCCGAGGTCGCTCGCAAGGAACACGGCGATCCCCGCGACGTCGTCCGGCTGCGCGACACGACCGAGTGGGAGCGAGGCAATCACTGCTTCCTCACGTTCGGTCCCGATCACCGGCACGTCGACCGTCGTCATGGTCGTCTGCACGAGTCCCGGATGGATCGCGTTCACGCGGATGCCGTACTCGCCCAGCTCCTGTGCGAGCGCGTACGTCATCAACCGCACCGCGCCCTTCGAGGCGCAATACGTGACCGAGCCCGCCGAGCCCTGCATCCCCGCGACGCTGGAGAGCGTGATGATGCACCCGCCGCCCCTCTCGCGGATCCGCGATGCGGCAGCCTGCGCGGAGAAGAACACCCCCTTCACGTTGATGTCCATCATGAGCTCGTAGTCCGCTTCGGTCACGTCGAACACACTTCCCCGACGGAAGATCCCCGCGCACGCAACCAGCACGTCGAGACCGCCGAGCTGGTCGGTGGCCGCGACCGCAGCTTCGACATCGGCGCGCGACGTCACCTCGCATCGCACGAAGCGCCCTTCCACACCATGGCGCGCGACAAGCGCATCGGTCGGCTCACCACCGTCACGCGGATCGCGCTGGAGGTCGGCCACCACCACGTGCGCGCCCTCGGCGGCGTACCGCAACGAGATCGCTCGACCGATCCCGCTCGATCCGCCGGTCACCAGCGCGACCTTGCCCTCGAGGAGCTTGCCCGCCATCGATCCTCCCCCGCGTCGACGTTCAGTCGTCGGGAGTCTCGCGCCCCTCGAGGCACCGCTCGCACACCACGAGCCCCTCCTCGGCGTGGAACAGCGCGCCGCATTCGGGAGAGTCCGTTCCACAGAACGAACAACTGACCGCGCGAGCAGTCGCGCGATTCGGCATCAGTCGAGCCGAATACGCCGGACCCTCGGGACTGTCGACCAGGTCGAGGACCTCCTTGCGCAAGAGCGCGACCTTGGCCCCCAGCGCGCTGAGCACCTCGATGCCGACGCCCTGGCCATCATCCAAGAGCCCCAGCAGCAGATGCTCGGTCCCGATCTCCTTCGACCCGAGCTGGATCGCCTCGCGGAGCGAGCGCTCCAACATCTTCTTCGCGCCCGGCGTGAACGGGATGTGGTCGCCAGGATGGGGCGTGCGACCCGGCGTGGTTCGCCTGCGAAGCTCGGCACGAACCCCGTCCGCCGAGACCCCCGCGTCCTGCAACGCGCGCGCCGCGGCTTCGTCGTCGACCCGGAGCATGCCCAACAGCAGGTGCTCCGTCCCGATCGACGGCGCACCCAGCGCCCGCGCCTCCTCCTGCGCGAGCACCACGCTCCGCCGAGCCCCATTCGAGAACCTCTCGAACACACCCCCAGCGTACGGACCTGAGGGCAATCCCGCACCTGCCAGAGGGAGAAGCCACGACAACGCCGAGCGCGAAGCGCGAGGGCCTCGCGCTTCGCGCGTCCCGGGGAAACCCTCAACCGGCGCGCCGGCGCGCCCGGCGCTGCTCGAGGAAGTCGACGAGGACGTACTCCCCGAGCGTGGAGCCGGTCGTGTAGAAGGCGCGGCCCCGGTTCATCTTCGTCATCCGCTCGACGAACGCGCGCAGCGCGTAGCTCTCGTCGAGCATGAAGGTGTTGATGCGGATCCCCGCGTGGGTGCAGCGCACGACCTCTTTGAGCGTCTCCTCGATGGTGATCGGGGATGGCGGGTACTGGAAGTAGGCCTCGCCGTCCTCGATGTGGGCCGTCGGCTCGCCGTCGGTGACCATGACGATCTGCCGGGTGCCTCGCTCGTGCTCGAGTCGCTGCCGGGCGAGCATGAGCGTGTGCTGCATGTTGGTGCCCCACTCGAAGTCCCAGCTCATCTCCGGCAGGAGCTCCGGCTCCACCACGCGCGGCGACGCGCCCAAAGCTCACGAGCGCAAAGGTGTCGCGAGGGAACTGGGTCGTGATGAGCGAGTGGAGAGCCATCGCGACCTTCTTGGCCGGAAGGAAGTTGTCGCGCATCGGCATCGAGAGCGAGACGTCGAGGAGCAACACGGTGGCCGACCGCGTGTCGAGCTCCGTCTGGTCGATCTCGAAGTCGGCGGGTTCGAGCTTGACAGGCGTCCCGGTACCCGAACGCCAGATGGCGTTCTTGACCGTCGCCTCGACGTCGAGGTTGAAGGGATCGCCGAACTCGTAGGGCTTGTGCTCGTAGGAACGCTCGTGACCGACTCCGGTCTTCACCACGGTGTGGCGCCCGACGCGGTCGGCGAGGAGTCGCCGGTAGAGGTCGCCGAGCGCGTGCCGGCCGATGGCGCGGATCGCCGCGCGGAGTGAGCTCGAGGCGGCCCTCGCGTTGCTCGATCAGCCCAGCCTCTTCGAGCAACCGTGCGAGCTCGCGCAGCCGCGCCAGGGAACGGGCGGCGTCGTCACCGAGCAGGTCGCCCGCACGTTCGAGGTCGACCTCGGCGAGCGGCCCGGGTTGCGTCGCCGAGTGCAGCAGGTGCTCGAGGTCGTCGAGGTCGCCCAGCGTCTCGAGCATGCCGGCGACCTGGCCGAGCCCGAGCGGGTCGACGCCGTCGAACGGGAGCCTGCCCTGCCAGGGAAGCGTGGGAAACGCGCGTTGGAGGTTGCGACCCAGCGCGTCGAGCTGCCAGTTGAGGTCCAAGTCGCCGAGGAGCTGGTCGGCCAGGGCCTGGAGCTCCGCGCGTTGCTCCGGGCTCATGGAGTTCAGCAGCCTCGACATCTGTGCCATGGAGTGCGCGAGCTGTTCGAGCAGCTCGTCGAGCGTCTGCGGGTTGCCGGGCACGAGGTCGCCATGCCGCTGCATGAAGCCCTCGAAGTCGGGCGCGACGCCTTGTTCCCGCTGCTCGAGCATCTGGTTGAGCTCGGCGAACATGTCCTTGATCCGACGCAACTGGCCTTCATCGAGGTTCTGCATGCCGGCCGCGAGCTGGTTGAAATGGCTCTGCAGCAGCTGGTTGCGGAGCTGCTCGACCAGCGCCTCGAAGTCGCGCCGGGCGCCGTCGTCGATGAAGTCGTACGCGGACAGCTCCCGCACGAGACCTGCGAGGTCGGGAGGCATGAGATCAAGCTGTTCGCGGCGTGACGCAGCACGGGACTCCATCGCCGCGGCCCGCGTCGGGTCGCCGCTGCGACGGGCCTCGTCGAGTGCCCGGTCGATGCCGCGGCGCTCGGTGTCGACGATCTCGTGCAGCTGCGCGGCGATGTCGTCGCCGATCCCGCCGAGGTCGCGACGCTCGAGCTCTTCGCGCCGGCGCTGCTGCAGCCGCTCGAGCATCTCGCGCAGTCCCATGAGCTGTTCGCCATTACGGTCGGTGAGGCCGTCCTGGAGCAGTCTGCGCAGCGCGGCGTGCAGGTCGCCGTGGTACAGGAGGTCGTCGCCCATCTCCTCGAGGAGGGAGTCGGCATCGACGTCGAAGCCGGTCTGGGTGCCGTCCCAGCGGGAGTAGCGGAAACCGCCGCGGGCACGGGACATGACGCCAGGCTACGCCGCTGCGCCCGTGGCCGTCGCGCTGCAGTCGGCTCGGCGCCGACTGGGGATCCGGGCGCTCACCGACGACAATGCGGGGCATGCCGGAGCCGCGCAACGGCCGTACCGTCGTCGTGGTCACGTGCGTCCTGCTGGCCGTGACCATGGCTGCGATCGGCGTGCTGGTCGTCATCGTCCACGACTCCAGCTCGGCCTCGCGCGGCGCGCCGAGCAGCGCGTTCTGCACCGCAGCGCGGGAGTACGACGACCGCATCGGAACGGGCAAGCTCTCCCTCGCGTGCCAAGTCGTGCTCGTCGAACGAATGGCGGCGCACGCGCCGCGTGCCCTCCACGACGATGCCGCGACCTTCCTCGACGCGCTGGAGCGCCGTCAGGAGGGAGACGAGATGGTGTGGCGCGATCCCGCGGTCGAGGCGGCGGTCACGAGGGTCAACCGGCACGCGGCCAACGCCTGCGGCTTCTACGCGAGCGACCCGGGCTCGGGCGTCTGAGTGGGCCACGCCCCCTCGCGCCGGAGCAGCGCGGCCTTGCGCTCGACTCCCCATCGATAGCCCGACAGCGAGCCGTCGGTCCGAATCACCCGATGGCACGGGACCACGAGCGCGACCGGATTGCACGTGCACGCACGCGCGAACGGCGCGGACCGTGGTCGGAGCGCCGATGTCGCGGGCAAGCGCGGCATAGGTGGTGGTCGTACCGCTGTGGACCTCGCGCAAGGCGCGCCACACGCGCTCCTGGAACGCCGTCCCGCGGACGTCGAGAGGGAGCTCGGGGTTGCTGCCCGGGTGCTCCACCAGACCGACGACGGCTGCCACGAGATCCTCGAACTCTCGGTCGGCGCCGATGAGCTCGGCCGCGGCGAAGCGGTCCTGGAAGTCGCGGATCATCGCATCCGGATCGTCACCGAGCTCGACCGCGGAGACGCCCTTGGCCGTCGCGGCCACCAGCACGGTCCCGAGCGAGCACGCAGCGACTGCGAACCGCACGGCCACACCCTTCGCGCCGTCGCGGTATTCGGTGGGCTTCATGCCGAGACGTTCGGTGGACGACGCGTAGAACCGGCCGCTCGAGCGGAACCCTGCGGCGTAGATCACATCGGTGACGTTGGCGCCGGCCTCGAGCTCGGCACGGACCCGCGCCGAGCGCGCCGCCTGGGCATACTGCTTGGGCGTCACGCCGGTCTCGGCCTTGAACACGCGGTGGAAGTGGAATCGACTGAGCCCTGCGGCCGCGGCGAGCGCGGCGAGGTCCGGCTCGTCGAGCGCGAGCTCGATCGTGCGGCAGGCCTCGGCGACCAGGTCCGACCGCGACGACCCTCGCCCGTCATTCGCTCGCGCGGCGGTGTCGTGCGTCGTCTGGGTCATGACTCCATCCAAGCGGACGGGACGCTCATTGCCACTCCGTTCCTTGCGCTCGCGCCGTCACGCCGACCCGCGTGGTGGTCAGCTCCGGCCGGAACCACGGGCGCGATACGACACCCCGTCGCCGAAGGGGTCCTTGTTGAGACGCTTCGCGAGATGGAGACCTTCGAGCACGAACTCGACTGCGGCCGCGATCGCGGGCGGCGCCTCGCCGGGATCGAGATCGGCGACGAGCTCCCCGAGACCGCTGACGGTACGCAGCAACGTCACGTACTCGGCGGCGGCGACGTCGTCGCCGACGCGTGCGACGGCGCCCTCCTCGAACGACTGCACCACCGCCGCGAAGTGCTCCGGGCGCACCCGGGCCCGGAAGACCTCGAGCAGCGCCGCCTGGACGATCCGCTCGAGCACCTGCGCTTCGCGCCCTTCGTCGACCGTCTCGAACTCGATCTTGCCCGCCGTGCTCGCGACGAGGGCATCGAGGTCGCTGACGCGCGGCACCGCGTGGGTCTCGCCGTGGCGCAACGCCCGGCGCGCCGCGTTCGCTACGAGCGTCTCGTGATTCGCGATCGTCAGTCGGACGGAGACGCCGGACCGCTGGTTGACGTGGGGTGACCGTCGGGCCTGTTGGCTGATCTCGGCGACGAGCTCGGCCATGTAGGGCGGGACGTCGACGCTGATTCCCGGACCGACGAACGGGCGCGCCTCGAGCTCCACGACCTCGGCCTCGAGGTCGGCGTCGAGCGGATAGTGCGTGCGGATCTGTGCGCCGAAGCGGTCTTTCAGTGGCGTGATGATACGGCCGCGGTTCGTGTAGTCCTCGGGGTTGGCGGACGCGAACAGCACGACGTCGAGCGGAAGCCGGATCTTGTAGCCTCGGATCTGGACGTCACGCTCTTCGAGGACGTTCAGCAGTCCGACCTGGATGCGCTCTGCGAGGTCGGGGAGCTCGTTGATCGAGAAGATCCCCCGGTTCGTCCGTGGGACCAGCCCGTAGTGGATCGTGAGCTCGTCGGAGAGATAGCGACCCTCGGCGACCTTGATCGGGTCCACCTCGCCGATGAGATCCGCGATCGACGTGTCGGGCGTCGCCAACTTCTCGCCGTAGCGGCGCTCACGATGCACCCACTCGATCGGCGTCTCGTCGCCGCGCTCGGCCACG
Source organism: uncultured Actinomycetes bacterium (assembly GCA_963815405.1). Taxonomy (GTDB): domain Bacteria; phylum Actinomycetota; class Acidimicrobiia; order IMCC26256; family DASPTH01; genus CAWFGR01. The sequence goes on along the minus strand of CAWFGR010000001.1, from coordinate 12,728 downwards.
AGGACCCGCGCGTGCTGCGACACCGGGTGGTACGGATCGTCGTTGATCTCGCTTCCCGCCACGATCGGCATCCACTCGTCGAGGAGCGCGGTGACACCCCGGATCATGCGGGTCTTCGCCTGCCCGCGCTCCCCGAGGAAGATCACGTCGTGTCCCGCGAGCAAGGCGTTCTCGAGCTGAGGCAGCACGGTGTCCTCGTAGCCGATGACGCCCTCGACGAGCGGCCGGCCCGCGGCGATGCGCGCGATGGCATTGGCGCGGAGCTCGTCCTTGACGGGCCGGGAGACCCAGCCGCTCGCCCGCAGCTCGCCGAGGATGCCGGGACGCGTCATGGCAGCTCTCCTGCGGTCAGGGGGTCGACCAGGCTCGCGAGCGAGGTTACCGCGAGCCCGCGAACGCATTCCGGGCGCTCATCGATTGGAGGAGAGAACGACCACCGGAGCTAGCGTTCGCAACATGGCGAAGGTAGATGTCCCAGTCGGAACTGCGGGGGCGGCGCCCGCCATCGACGCCCGTGGGCGGCGGCGGTCGAAGCCCTTCTTCGTGGAGTTCTACGGGTCCGCGATCGCCAAGAAGTGGATCATGGCGATCACCGGGATCATGCTCCTCGGCTTCGTCCTGTTCCACATGCTCGGGAACCTCAAGATCTACCTCGGCCAGGAGCAGATCGACCACTACGGCGAGTGGCTCCGCACGATCGGTGAGCCGGCGCTCCCCCGCACCGTCTTCCTCTGGATCCTGCGCATCGCGCTGATCTCGGCGTTCGCGCTGCACATCCATGCGGCGTACGGCCTCACCCGCATGAACCACGCGGCCCGCCCGGTGAAGTACCAGTCGCCACGCGACTACGCCGCCGCCAACTTCGCGTCCCGGACGATGCGCTGGACCGGAATCATCGTCGGCCTCTTCATCATCTTCCACCTGTTCGACCTGACCTGGGGCACGGTCAATCCGCACTTCGTCCGCGGCAGCGTGTACCACAACATGGTCGAGAGCCTGTCGCGCTGGCCGGTCGCGCTCGCATACATCGTTGCGAACATTGCGCTCGGGATCCACATCTTCCACGGGGCCTGGGCGATGTTCCAGAGCCTCGGGATCACCAACCCGAGGTTCAACGCGTGGCGGCGCTATTTCGCCATCGGATTCGCCGCGCTCATCACCGTGGGCAACGTGAGCTTCCCGATCCTGATCCTCACCGGCGTGGTCGGCTGAGCTCGCCGAGAGACGAGGTGCCGCCCGTGTTCGACGCCAAGATCCCACCCGGACCGCTCGAAGAGAAGTGGGACAACCACCGCTTCGACGTGAAGCTGGTCAACCCCGCGAACAAGCGCAGGTACGAGGTCATCGTCGTCGGGAGCGGTCTGGCTGGCGTGTCCGCCGCGGCGACGCTGGGTGAGCTCGGCTACAACGTCACGCTCTGCACGTTCCACGACACGCCGCGCCGCGCGGACAGCATCGCCGCGGAGGGCGGCATCAACGCCGCGAAGAACTACCGCTACGACGGCGACAGCGTGTTCCGCCTCTTCTACGACACGGTCAAGGGTGGCGACTACCGGGCGCGAGAGGCAAACGTGTATCGCCTCGCCCAGGTGAGCGTGAACATCATCGACCAGTGCGTCGCACAAGGTGTGCCGTTCGCGCGCGAGTACGGCGGGCTCCTCGACAACCGCTCCTTCGGCGGCGCGCAGGTCTCGCGCACCTTCTACGCGCGTGGACAGACCGGCCAGCAGCTGCTGCTCGGTGCCTACCAGGCACTCGCGCACCAGGTGCACCTCGGCACGGTGAAGCTCCTGCACCGCACCGAGATGCTCGACCTCGTGTTGCACGAGGGTCGCGCCACAGGGATCGTCACCCGCGACCTGATCACCGGTGAGATCCGTTCGCTCTCGGGGCACGCCGTCGTGCTCGCCACGGGTGGGTACGGCAACGTGTTCTTCCTGTCGACGAACGCGAAGGCGAGCAACGTCACCGCGGCGTGGCGGGCCCACAAGCGGGGCGCGTACTTCGCGAACCCGTGCTACACGCAGATCCACCCGACGTGCATCCCCGCGAGCGACGACTTCCAGTCGAAGCTGACGCTCATGTCGGAGTCCCTGCGCAACGACGGGCGCGTGTGGGTGCCGAAGGACTTCGGCGACGCCCGCTCCCCCGACGCGATCCCCGAGGAGGAGCGCGACTACTTCCTCGAGCGCCGGTATCCCGCGTTCGGCAACCTCGTTCCGCGCGACGTGGCGTCGCGGGCCATCAAGCACGAGGTCGACGCGGGCCGCGGCGTCGGTCCGCTCAAGAACGGCGCCTACCTCGACTTCGCCGCGTCGATCGCCCGCCTCGGTCATGACGTGATCGAGGAGCGCTACGGGAACCTGTTCCAGATGTACGAGCGCATCACCGACGACAACCCGTACAAGGTTCCGATGCGCATCTATCCCGCCGTCCACTACACGATGGGCGGGCTCTGGGTCGACTACGACCTCATGAGCAACGTGCCGGGGCTGTACGTCCTCGGCGAGGCGAACTTCTCCGATCACGGCGCCAACCGCCTCGGCGCGAGCGCGCTGATGCAAGGACTCGCTGACGGCTACTTCGTGCTCCCGGCCACGATCAGCGACTACCTCGCGCCGCTGCTCGGCCACAAGCCGGTCCCGACCGATCACGAGGTCTTCCGGACGGCCGAAGCCGAAGTCGGCGACGGCGTCGCGAAGCTGCTCGCGACGAACGGAAGCCGTTCGGTCGACTGGTTCCATCGGGCGCTCGGCAAGATCATGTGGGACAACTGCGGCATGGCGCGGAGCACCGAGTCGCTGGAGAAGGCACTCGCCGAGATCCCTGCCCTGCGTGAGGAATTCCACGCCGACGTCCGCGTCCTCGGCGAAAACGAGACGCTCAACCAGTCGCTCGAGAAGGCCGGCCGTGTGGCCGACTTCCTCGAGTTCGGTGAGTTGCTCTGTCGCGACGCCCTCCACCGCGAGGAGAGCTGCGGCGGGCACTTCCGCGTCGAGCACCAGACCGAAGACGGCGAAGCCCAACGCGACGACGAGAACTTCGCGTACGTCGGCGCGTGGGAGTTCCACGGCGTCGGAAGCGTCCCCGAGCTCCACAAGGAGCAGTTGACGTTCGAGCGTGTGCACCTCGCGGAGCGCAGCTACAAGTAGGAGCCCGCGACACCATGGACCTGAAGCTCCGGATCTGGCGCCAGACCGGACCCGCCGACCCCGGGCACTTCGAGGACTACGACACGCCGGGCATCAGCCCCGACATGTCGTTCCTCGAGATGATCGACGTGGTCAACGAGCGCCTCCTGACCGAGGGGCGCGAGCCGATCGTGTTCGACCACGACTGCCGTGAAGGCATCTGCGGCTCGTGCTCCATGATGATCAACGGGCGTCCGCACGGACCCGAGCGCGGTACCGCAACCTGCCAGCTGCACATGCGGAAGTTCTCCGACGGCGATCACATCACCGTGGAGCCGTGGCGGGCCAGGGCCTTCCCGGTGGTGCGCGACCTCGTCGTCGACCGCAGCGCGTTCGATCGGATCATCGAGGCCGGCGGCTACATCACGGCTCCGACGGGCAGCGCGCCCGATGGGAACCTGATCCTCGTGCCCAAGGAGGCGTCGGACGCCGCGATGGACGCAGCCGCGTGCATCGGCTGCGGCGCGTGCGTGGCTGCGTGCCCGAACGGCGCGGCACAGCTGTTCACCGCAGCCAAGGTGGCGCACCTCGGGTTGCTGCCGCAAGGCCAGCCGGAGCGCTACACGCGGGTCCTGGCCATGGTCGACACCATGGAGGACATGTTCGGCTCCTGCACGCTCCATGGTGAGTGCGAGGCGGCTTGCCCGAAGGAGATCAGCATCGACTTCATCGCGCTGCTCAACCGCGACTACATCAAGGCCAAGTTCAAGAACCGCAAGCTCGCCGGCCAGCACTGAGGCGCTCCGCGCCGGTCCCGCGGCGATACTGACCGCATGGAACCGCGTGTCTCGCTCGTGACCCTCGGCGTCGCCGACATCGATCGCGCTCGCCGCTTCTACGAAGCATTGGGCTGGTCCGGCGAATCGCCCGACGGTGAGGTCGTCTTCTTCCAGGCCGGTGGGATGATCGTCGGGCTGTGGAGCCGGGAGCTCCTCGCCGCCGACAGTGCGGTGCACGACACGGGCGGCTGGGGAGGCGTGACCCTCGCGCACAACGTCGTGTCGCCGGCCGCAGTCGACGAGATCATGGCGGAGGCCGCTGCGGCGGGCGCGCGGATCGGCCGCGACCCGGGACCAACCCCCTGGGGCGGGTACACCGGCGTCTTCGTCGATCCCGACGGTCACCCCTGGGAGGTCGCACACAACCCGGGATGGACGATCGGGCCCGACGGCTCGACCCGGCTGCACTGAACCGGAGTCCAGGCGCGGTCTCATCCGCGAACCCCGCGGAGGAACACGAACCGAGTGATCGGGACGTAACCGAGACGCTGGTAGACCGGACGGCCCGCGTCGGTCGCCAGCAACGCCGCCGGGAACGTCGGGTGCGCGGTCGTGGCGCGCCACGTGACGGCGGCGCCGTACCCCCGACCACGCGCCTCAGGCAAGGTCGCGACCCATTCGACGCGCACCAGTCCGTGCGAGGTCCCGGCCGCGGCCACGGTGACCGGCTCGCCCTCGACTCGTCCGACCCACATGCGCCAGCCGTCGAGCCCCAGCATGGTGTCGTCGAGGGCCTGACCCGGGTGCCACGGTCGGAGCGCCTCCAGAGGGAAGCCAACGACCAGCACCCGCTCGTAGTCACGCAGCGCGTCAGTGCCGTCGACCTCACCGATGCTCAGCTCCGGCGGCGACGGCGGCGGGGACCCTCCCGGCGACCGCAGCATCCACGGCGGGTAGCCCTCGATCGTCAGTCCCTCCAGGTTGGGTGGCATCGGCCAGGGGCTGAACACGACGTAGTCGGCCCCCGCGCCCGAGAAGAAGGCGCGTAACCGATCCGCGACCCCGTGGGCGCGATCCGGAAGCACGGGGCGCAACATGAACGCCTCGTTCATGAACCACTCGGGCGACGCCTCGTCGACCGCGATGAAGTCCTCGGTGACGCACACCCGGTGCCCAGCCGCCCGTCCCGCCGCCTCGAACCACTCGCAGTATCCGGCGACGTACTGGCGCAGCAGCGTGTCGTCGTTCGGAGTCTCGGCGTCCCATCCGGTCTCGAGCCGGCTCACAGGTGCTCCTGTCTCACCGTTCCTGCGGGGCCCCCGCGTCGTCCGGGGCGAACGCTTCCAGATCGACGACGATCTGTGCCACGTCGTGCTGGGCGCGAGTGATCTTGGTCCGGCACACGGCGATCAGCTCGCTGGCGCGCCGCACGCGCTCGGCGAGGACATCGACGTCGAGATCGTCGCGCTCCAGCTCGGCAAGGATGTCGCCGAGCTCGCGCATCGCGTCCGCGTATCCGATCTCGTCGCTCGTCATGCGTTCCCGCTCTCGTCGCTTGGCTCGACCGTGCTGACGGCGGTACCGTCGGCGAACTGGGTGGCGAGGCGATCACCGGCGCGTACCTCTGCCGCCCGCTTCACCACCCGCTCCTCACCCGAGCCGTTCCGGGCCCGCGTGATGGTGTAGCCGCGCTGGAGCACGCGACGGGGATCGAGCAGGGCGACGCGCGCGCTGCTCGAATCGAGCGCCAGCTCGGTGCGCGCCAGCCCGCGCTCGGCGGCCGACAGCATGCTTGCCCGGGTCGCGTCGAGAGTCATCGTCGCGACCGTCGCGCGGTGGACGGCCCGATGACGCACGCTCGTGGCAGCGGTATCGAGTCGGCGTGCCGCGTCGCGCGTGCGGAGCCGACCGAGCTCCTGAGCCCGGCCGTGGGCGCGCTCCACGCGCGACGTCTCGCGACCGAGCGCCGCGGGCGCGGAGCGTTGCAGCCGACGGACCGCCTCCTCGAGCTCGCGGTCGGCAAGCGCGCCCCGAGCCCGCGCCGCGCCGACGACGCGACCGGCGCGCTCGTCGAGGCGGTCGAGAAAGCTCCGGACGTGGGTGACGAGGGCGTGCGCGCAGGCGGTCGGCGTCTTGCACGCCGTGTGCGCGACCTCGTCGACCACACTCCGGTCGATCTCGTGGCCGACGCCCGTGAACACCGGTACCGGCATCGTGGCCACGGCGCGGGCGACCGCGTCGGTGTCGAACGCGGCCAGATCGGCGCGTGACCCACCGCCCCTGACGACGACCACCACGTCGACGGGAGCGACCGACAGGCTGTGCAACGCTCGGACGAGGTGCGCAGAGGCCGAGGCGCCCTGAACGCGCACGTTCGCGAGCGCGACGCGCCAGGCGAACCCGCTGCGCGCCAGCTCGTCGACGAAGTCGTGGTAGGCGGCGCTCTCGTGGCTCGTCACCAGCCCGACCCGCAGCGGGACGTCGGCCAGCGGGAGACTGCCGTTCCGGTCGAGCAGCCCGTCGTTCGCGAGCGTGCGCAGGATTCGCTCCCGGTTCGCGGCAAGTCCGCCCACCGTGAACAGCGGATCGAGCGCAGACATCACCAGTTGGAGGCGCCCGCTCTCGGGATAGATCGCCACCCGGCCCCGGATCCGCACCTCGACGTCGTTCGCCAGTTCCGCACCGGGGACGTCGCGCAACGCCCGCTCGACACGCCGCCGGTCGTCGCGGAACAGGACGACGTCGATCGACGCCCGTGCGCGATGACGCCGATCGTCGCGCTCGACGAGGGAGAAGTAGGTGTGGCCCGGTTGCGAGCGGGTCAGACCTTGGACCTCGCCCCGCACCCAGACCTCTTCGGGGAAGCCGTGGCGCAGCGCATCACGGATCGAGCTCGCGAGCTGGGTGACGGTGAGTGTGCCGGCGACGGTGTCGTCGGCGGCTTCGAGCGCGCCAAACGAGAACGATGGCTGCTCGACCACGTCGCCGAGCCTAGGGCGCTGCCCAGATCTCGGCCCGGACGTGTGCACACTGCGCGTCCGGGAGCCGCGCGAGCCGACGAGGTCGCTCCGAGCAGCCACTACTCTTGCTCGCTCGCGAGCCCGGCACAGCCGTGGCCCACGTTCCTCCGGAGGTCAGCGATGTTCCGTCGACGGTTCGCCCTCGTGGCTGCCCTCGCTGCGAGCGTGGTGTTCTCGGCGCCACCGGCCCACGCCGCGGCGAAGCAGCCGTTCTGCAGCGTCGTCTCCGACCTGAGCACCTCGCTGTCGAGCAGCGCGAACCAGGGGAACGCGTCGGAGGCCGCGCGCCTCAGCCGGCTCTTCAAGAAGGCGGCAAAGAAGGCTGACGCTCCGAAGAAGGTCGTCAAGGCGATGAAGTCGCTCGGCAGCTTCTACGGCGCCGCAGGAAAGGCGAAGAACGCAGCTGATTACGCGAAGGCGGTGGGCCTGTACGCCAAGGACTACAGCAAGGCGTCCGCGACGTTCTCGACGTACTACGTCCAGCAGTGCGCCTTGGCCACGACCACGACGACCCGGTCGACCAGCTCGTCGACCACCACTGGCTCCTCGGGATCCACGAGCACGACCGGGTCGAGCAGCTCCGGAAGCTTCACCGGCGGCATCATCGGTGGCACGCTCAACGGATCGCCCGCGACCGCGCAGGCCTCGAGCTGCACGCTCAGCGCGAGCAGCGGGAGCATCAAGTCCGCCGACGGGTCCTTCCAGCTCACCTGGAGCAACGGCGTGTTCACGCTGACGTGGAAGGTGGGGAGCACGACCTACAGCGGCACGGTGACCGCAACGGTGGTGGCGCCCGCGGTGACGTTCTCGGGCACGGTCGGCGGGGTCACGGTCCAGGCGTCGGCCGTCTGCTCCTGACCACCGCGGCGCAACGGACCTGAGATGCCGGAGCGCAATGTGCTCGGCGGGCCGCTGGAGCCTTGCGGCGACGACCCGGTCACGGGCTTCTTTCGCGACGGCTGCTGCAACACCGGACCGGAGGACTTCGGGAGCCACACGATCTGCGCGGTCGTCACCGCAGAGTTCCTGGAGCATCAACGCGGCATCGGCAACGATCTCATGACGCCGATGCCGCAGTACCACTTTCCGGGACTCGTCGCCGGCGACCGTTGGTGCGTCACCGCGGTCAACTGGCTGCGCGCCCATCGGGACGGCGCCGCGGCGCCCGTGGTGCTCGCGTCGACCCACGAGCGTGCGCTCGAGATCGTTCCGCTCGACGCGCTGCAGGCGCACGCGGTCGACGTGCCCCTCGACCCGAGCTCACTCGAGACGTGAGCGAGCCCGCCGAGAGGCGGGCGGAAGCGGGGCCCAGCGGCCCGGCGCCGTAGGCGCCAAGAGCGGGATGATCCTGAGCGAGCCCGCCGAGAGGCGGGCGGAAGCGGGGCCCAGCGGCCCGGCGCCGTAGGCGCCAAGAGCGGGATGATCCTGAGCGAGCCCGCCGAGAGGCGACCTCAGCTCGCGGCGTGCGCCCGCGCCAGCACGATGCTCGCCAGGACGAGCAGGACGCCCGCGATCGCGGTACCGATGAGCAGACCGGCGACGTCACCGACGAGCGTGCTCACGACCGCGGCGCCGATGCTCGACCCGCCGAGCACGAGCGGTACTCCCACCGCGATCAACGCGGGGATCCCCGCGGTCACGACGAGCATCACCCCGAGGCGCCGACAGACGAGCGATCGGACGCCGAAGAGGAAGGCGACCGCGAGCAGGCCGGCCGCGGCGAACAGCAGGATCCACGTGGCCCGGTGCACGGCCTCGTAGGGACCGGAGAGGTCGGGGATGTCCGAACCGTGGATCGTGATGGCAGGCGGTTGCGCACGCACCGACGCTGCGAGCGACGGTGACACTCCGGCAAACTGCGTATCGGCCTCGGCGACCGCGGCGCCGGTGTCGATGCTGATGTCGCGGCCGTGGCCGTGGCCGTGGACGATGCCGTCGACAATGCTCGTGATGGCGTGCTGCAGCAAGGGACCGAAGCTTGGCGCGTCGACGAGCGCGGCCGCGATCTTGTGCTGACTCGTGGCGCCGGCACCGGGATCGGCACGTGCGATCTCCTCGAAGAGTCGGTCGACGATCGTCTTGCGGATGGCCGGCTTGTCGAGCAGCGTGGCCGCGGCGGTACCCACGTGGCCCGGATCGTCCAGCAGATGGGTTGCGAAGAAGCCGACGAGCCCGATCTCCAGGGCGAGCAACGCGATCGTGACTACCAGACCGGTCGCGAGCCGCCCGAGCACCGGCGTTGCAGCGCGACGCACGGCGCTCTCGCTCGGGGGTCGCGCCTCGGTCCTCGACATCACCGCGGGCAGCATGGCAGAGCCGAAGCGATGAGAGGTGGAGCGCGCACCCCCGACGTCAGAGTCCGACGAGCACTTCGGCCAGGTCAGCCGGTCGCAGCGGCTTCTGCCTTCGCCGCCGCTCGAAATGCGCCTCCAACGCGCTCCGTTCACCCGGGGTCGGCTCGTACCGCTTCACGAGTTGCGCAGCGTCCGCCAAATGCTCCGTGCCCTTTAGCGGTGTCGCACACATTCGGGGGCTCGGCTGATGTATTATTTTCTGTCGTCATGTCAGCCAGATTCCCGCGATGTCTGGTCGGCTTCGCCGCCGCGTCGAGCATTTTTCTGCTCATCGAATTATCCTGTGCTGCGTCATCGCCGTAATGGTCAGTCTCTTCGGCGTGAATCCATTCGTTGAATACGGCCTCAGGCCGCCTCGGGTCGGCGGCGTCACGGGCTGAGCCGCGGCCGCCGCCTTCCTCCTGTTGCGCCGATGGGAGGCGAGGGAGCGCACGTTCGGCTGGTCCGGTTGCTCCGGCTCCGGCTCGTCCTTGAAGACCAGCTCGCTGCGTCCGCAGTAGGCGCAGACTGTCCAGGACACGTCGATCATGGCTTCCTCGTTAACGGTCCGCCGTTCCTCGCGGCAATAGACGTCGGACCGGGCGCAAACCATCCTCATTTCGTTCTCCTCGGCTTGCCGGTCGCGGCAGCTGTTGCTGTTCAGCGTGACAAGCGTGACAGGCGTGACATTGCTCCGTTTGTCACGTTTGTTGCGGAGCGGGGAGCGAGACGTGCGTGACAAAGGCCCGGTAAGGGCCTGTCACGTCATGCCTCCGCGGCCGATTTTGTCACGCTGTAACCTCGGACTTCGTCAGCCAAACGAGCGTGATTGCTCCGACTTCCGTATCCCCATGACGCCACTAGTCCGAACTTCCTTCTTTCAAAATTGTAAAGCATTGATCTCGCTTTCATTTGTCGAAAGCGAGGGGTCGGTTACTGGGTACGATCCGGGTTGATGGCGAGGAGTTCGAAGGCGCGGCTCTGGATCGGGGTTGGCCTGTGTGGAGGTGAAGACGTATTTCTCATTGAGGGCGGTTGTCGCCTGGATTCGGCAATAGGTGGCGAGTTCGGCGAGCAGGCTGCGGAAGCTGTGGACCGGCAATCCGTCGTCGGTGCGGCCGGTCGTTTGCTTGCGCCTGGCGGCGTCGGAGCGCTCGGCCTTGGCGACGATGCTCGTGCGCATGGCGGCGGCGGCCTCGTGATCGGTCTCGTCGTAGAGCATGGGGGCGAGCCTGGCGCGCATGTGATGCTCGACGTGATAGGCGAGCATGCACAGGAAGACGTGGGCGCGCACGCGCGGCGTCGTCCAGTGGAAGATCGGACGCAGATGGATGTCGACGGTCTTCAAGGAGCGGAACGCGCGCTCGACCTGGGCGAGACTTTTGTAGGCGCCGACGGCAGCCGCGTCGCCGAGCGTTCTCTTCGGCAAGCTGGTGCGCACGACATAGATGCCGTCGAGCGCCGCCTCGGCGGCGATCGCCGCCGCCTTGCGATGGAACGCGAAGCTCGCCTCGCCGATCACGAGGTCGAAGTGCTTGGCCATCTTGTGCCGGTTGACGACGGCGCCAACCTTGAGCGCAATCGCGGCCTCGCCGCGCAGCGGCTTGCGGGCGCGCCGAACCGCTGCTCGACGATGGCGAAGTCCTTTTCGGTCGCGGCAATAGGTCCTCTCGCTTCCGCGCGCTCGCGGGCGAGATCGCGATTGCGGCAAACGATGACCCGCTCGCCCGGATAATCGGGCGACGTGATGGCCGCCATGTCGCGCCGGTCGAACAGCGGCATCTGCAAGGCTCCGGCTTCGAGTTCCCGGATGGCCGGCGCCCTAACGCCGTGATCCAGTCGAGCCCGGCCGGGGCGATCTCGCCGTCGATACGCGCCTGCGTGATCATTCCACGGTCACCGACCAGCACCACGTGATCGAGCGCGCAGCGCTTCTTGACCTTGTCGATCTGCGTGGCGAGCGTGCGCGGATCGGCGGTGTCGCCTTCGAACACCTCGATCGCCACCGGACAACCGTCGCGCGCGCACAGCAAACCGTAGACGATCTGCAGCTTGCCCTTCTTGCCGTCGCGGTTGTAGCCGAGCTGCGCCAGCTCGCAGCAGCGCCCCTCCACATGCTCGAAGACACGCTGGAGCACCCGAGCCTGCGCGCAGGTGCTCGCGAGCGAGCGCCTTCTCGACCGCCCCTACGCTCGCCCAGCCAGTCGAGGGCAACATAAAGCTCGTCTTCGTCCACCGCTCCAAGACCAGGCGTCTCGCCGAGGCTGAAGGCGGCGGTGAGCGGGTCGAGCATGGCGGTGGCGAGCTTGGAAGCCGGCGAGATCAGCGGCGCCACCATCATCGCGATGACGAGGTCGGGCAGCGGTTGCCGGCAGGCCCGAGCAAACGATCCAGACCGATGTCGCGCAGCGTGCCGAGCACGGCCGCCACATGCCCGTGCGGGCACGCGCGGCGCACCACGATGGTCTCCTGATCGGCCGCCGCGACCTTCCCCTGAGCAGCGTGCGCAGGCCTTCGATATGTTGGGTCGGCCAACGGACAGGTTGGCGATGGTGCGCTTCTTGATCTTGCCGCCGTCCCGATAGCTCTCCCGCAGCAGGATGGCCGGCGGCGAGTTCCGGTTGTCTGATTCAATATACATGGCATCAATGTGCCATGATTTTCCACGCGAGGAATATTAATGGTCATTTTAATTGGCTACATTTTTACAGGAAAAAGCCCCATAACGCCCGCAAATCCAATGCGTTACGTATTTCGAAGGAGGAATTCGGACCAGAGTCTCCGATCCGCCCCTGACCAAGTGATTCAAGCCGCCTGCCGACAAGCCGCAGCTTTCTGCTTATCGGTCCCCTCGGCCGGATAGCTCGCATAGTATTCCTTGCGATGTTCTCGATGTCGACTGCGCGCACGGCGGGCCCGTCGAGGAACGGCCTCTGGTCGGTTCCATGGTCGGCCAGCACATTCATGGAGCACCTGCCGCAGGATAGGCAGCCGACTCCGGCCAGGTTCTGCTTTGGGGCGCGGGCGCGACCTCGTTCTGATGCGCAGCGAATCGACGACGAGCGTGGTTTCATCTCCATCGCCGCTCTCGTCGGCCGTGACGACTTCTTCTGGTCAACGGAATTGGATGCCGTTCGCGCCGCTACGGCGCTTGCGAATGGCGAGGTGCGGGTTGGCAACCGGCCGCTTGCCAGCGTCTCGTTGCCGCGAGCAATGCCAGGACGGCGTCGCAGTCGGCCTCCTTGGCAGACGAGCCGCGCGTTCCTGTTTCTGCGGATTTGCCGAAATGGTCGACGCCAAGGAACAGCGCGCCGGTTGCTCGCGAGGCTTCCGCCATTGCGGCGACTATCTGCCGGCCAACGACAGCGTCGTTCTCATCGCCAGTCTTGGCGTATCCGGCGGCCTTTCCCGCGAAATCAACAACCACAAGAACAACGGGCAGTTTGAAATCCTCCAGCATCTTCT